>PNNB01000036.1 GCA_013823985.1 Sphingopyxis sp. | reverse complement strand
TTTTCTTCCAGTAATTCAATATTTTGTGAAACCGAATGGAACGGCTTGTTCTGGAGACAAGGCTGCGTGAGAATGTGGTTGTCTCCACCTTGTCTCCATTTTTGAGCTAGCTTTGGCCAAGTATGTGGGACCTTGGCGCAAGCGGATTGCGGCAATGTCGCTCCCAACATGATCGCCTATGAATGTGGTTGGATTGGTTGAGGGGAAAGCCTTCCCCTGAGCGCGAGCCGCTTTGCGTCTCTCGCTACCCCTTCGAACGGGGCTCCGCCCCGTAACGCCCCGATATGATGAGCGGGGCTGATGACGCGCTCGGTCCCGCGCGCCGTCCCGGCGCGCTCCTGCGGGCGCGGCGTTTGACGAAGAAGGCCCCGCGCGCGCACAGAATCGGCAGGCATGATGCCATGTGCAGGCGATGAAAGCCGACAGGCCCCGGCTTTCCGCCTGCTTGACCACAACAGCCATACCCGCCTCTTTTCAGGGCGCGAATCTTTTGCTTTGGCCATCCTCGCTGGTCGCTCGGGCCGATAATGGCATGAGCTGGTTTGTGGACGGCGCTGGCGCGCCGGCGTTGTTTGTGCGGCCCCGGCGAGACGGGGTGGGCGGCGCTCCCGTCTAGGCACGGCGCGGCCAGGCGCAACCCGCGGGGCGGGTCCTCCACTGCGTTGCGGCCGTCTTCGGTCAGCAGTCACAGATTTCTCAGCAGTCATGCCGGTGCGCCTGTCCGCGCCGCGCCTCTCTGGTCGCCCGTCGCCGCCCACCCCGTCCCGCCGGGTCCGTGTGCGGTTTTGGGCAGTGCTTGGAGGCAGCGATGGGACAGGTCTTGAAGGTTCGGAGTGGCGGCACGGGCAGCAAGCGCGCGGGACGCGCGCGCGCCGAGGCGCGGGCAAGGAGCGCGGAGCCGCGCGCCTCGCTTTACGACGAAGTCACCGCGCGGATTGTCGCCGAGCTTGAAGCGGGACGCTTTCCTTGGGTGCAACCTTGGGATTCGGCGGTTGCCTGTCCCGGCCTGCCGCGCAACGCGGTGACGGGCCGCAGCTATTCGGGCGTTAACGTGCTGATCCTGTGGGGCGAGGTGATCGCCAAGGGTTACGCCAATCAGGGTTGGCTGACGTTCCGGCAGGCGCTGGCCGCTGGCGGCTGCGTCCGCAAGGGCGAGCGCGGCGTGACTGTTTGCTATGCCGACCGCTTCACCCCCGAAGCCGAGAAGGAACGCGCAAAGGCGGACGGCGACGAGGCGAAGGCCGTTCCGTTCCTCAAACGCTTCGTGGTGTTCAACGTCGCGCAATGCGACGGCCTCCCCGATCAGTATCACGCCGATGCGCCGCCGCTCCCCGAGCGCGAGCAGGTGCCGGTTGCCGAGAATCTGATTGCGGCGACGGGTGCGGATTTCCGCATTGGCGGAGCGCGGGCCTTTTATAGCCCGTCCGGCGACTTCATTCAGGTGCCGCCGCAACCCGCGTTCCGCCAGCAGATCGACTATTACCGCACCGCGCTGCACGAACTTGGTCACTGGACCGGCCATGCTTCGCGGCTGGCGCGGACCTTTGGCGGGCGGTTCGGCGATCATGGCTATGCCCGCGAGGAACTTGCCGCCGAATTGACTTCGGCTTTCCTGTGTGCGGCCTTGGGAATCGTCCCGACCGTGCGCCATGCCGACTATCTCGGTTCGTGGCTTGAAGTGCTGCGCGGCGACAATCGGGCAATCTTCAAAGCAGCGTCCCAAGCCAGCAAAGCCGCCGACTTCCTCTTGGCCTTTGCCAATGCCGACCACGCGAGGGCAGCGGCATGAGCAGCCTTGCCGACCCCAGCCCGTTCGAGGCCGAGGCAACGCAAGCCGGGGTGCAGACCTTGGTGTCGGGAGTCGCGCCGATCACGCCCGCCGAACGGCTGGCGATCCGCGCCAATGCGCCCTTGCTCCCGAAGAAGCCGCAGCGCGCCGTCGATCACGGCCTGTTCGACACCAACGCCCGCAACCAGATCGAGATGTTTTGAGGAGGCCGCGAAGATGGACCTGCTAACCCCCGAACTCCGCGCCAAGTTGATCGCCAATTCCGCCGCGCACACGCAAGCGATGCAATACGGATTGCCCGAGCCCGACCCTGCGCCGATGGTCAAATTCTTCAACCCCTGCGGCGCGGCGACATGGCTGATTTCCTCCTATCATTCGTTCGGGAGAGCGAATGCACCTTGGCGCGCGCGGCATGAAGGCCGCGTTCCCCTTATCGTCCGAGCAGACCCCCATCGGTGAGCAGACGCTTGTTTACGGCGTTGCGCCGATCACGCCCCGCGACCGGCTGGCCATGCGCGCCAACGCGCCGATGGAGCCGCGCAAGGCGCAGCGCCCCGCCGATCATGGCCTGTTCGACGCCAATGCCCGCAACCAGATCGAGATGTTTTGATGAGCTTCCGACCGCCCTTTCCGGCTTTGCTTGCTGGTTCGGCGGCAGAAGGCCCGCGCAATGGAAGTCCCTGCGCGGGTTCACCGGCCCCGCCTCCCACGCCCCCAAAATGCCCCGGAGGCGGGCCACCCTCAAACTGGGAGTAAGTGACATGCAAATAGAAGACATCGCAATCGACCGGCTTTCCATATCGAAGGCCAATATGAGGCAGGGCAAGAAGCCGCCGGACGTGTCTGACATCCTGCCATCGGTCATCAAGCGCGGCGTCATCATTCCGGTGATCGTCCGTCCTAATTGCAACGAAGGTCATTTCGAGATTTGCGCGGGCAAGCGGCGCTATTACGCCAGCCTCGCCGCCCAGGCGGCAGGCAAGGAGGACGTGACCTTGCCGTGCATCCAGATCGCAGCGAACGACGATGCCGAGGCGCTGGAAATCTCGATGATCGAGAACATGCTGCGCCAAGCCCCCGATCCGGTGACGCAATGGGAAAGCTACACGCGGCTGGTCAAGGAAGGCCGCAGCGTGGACGACATCGCCGCGACCTTCGCGCTCACCGAATTGCAGGTGAAGCGCATCTTGGCGCTCGGCAATTTGCTTCCGCGTATCCGCGAAGCCTACCGCGCCGAGGAGATCGACGCCGAAACGATCCGCCACCTCACCCTTGCGACCAAGGCGCAGCAAAAGGCTTGGCTGGCGCTGTTCGAGGGCGAGGACAGCTATGCCCCGCGCGGCTCGCAGCTGAAAGCATGGCTGTTCGGCGGCGGCGCGATTTCGGTCAAGGCGGCGCTGTTCGACATGGCCGACTATTCCGGCCAGATCGTCACCAACCTGTTCGAGGAGGATGGCTATTTCGCCGACAGCGATGCCTTTTGGGCGGCGCAGCAGGCCGAGATCGAGAAGCGCAAGGCGCAATATCTCGAAGACGGCTGGAGCGCGGTCGAAATCGTCCCGCCGCAGTCGCACTTCTCGACTTGGGAACATGAAAAAGCGCCCAAGCGCAAAGGCGGGCGGGTTTATATCGCGGTCAACAATCGCGGCGAAGTGACCTTCCACGAGGGCTATGTCACGCAGAAGGAGGGCCAGCGGCTCCGCAAGGCCGAGGCCGAAGGCAAGGATGGGACCGCGCTGCCCAAGATGGTGCGGCCCGAACTGACTTCGATCCTTACCACCTATGTCGATTTGCACCGCCATGCAGCGGTGCGGGCCGAACTGGCGAGCCACCCTTCGGTGGCGCTGCGCGTCATGGTCGCCCATGCTATTGCCGGTTCGCCGCTGTGGAAGGTCGAGGTGCAGAGTCAGCGCACCCGCAACGATGCCGTCAATGAGAGCATCGAGAATTGCGTTGCCGAAGCGCGTTTCGACGAGCGGCGGCGCGCAGTGCTGGACCTACTTGGCTTCGATGCCGAAAGGGAGACGGTGACTTGCGACGGCTATACGGGCGGCGCGCTTGGCCCTTTGGTGACGCGCTTGCTCGAATTGCCCGACGCGGTGGTCATGGAGGTCTCGGCAATCGTCATGGCCGAGACGCTGGCAAGCGGCAGCGACCTGATCGAAACGCTTGGGCCGGTGTTGAAGGTCGATATGGCAAGCTACTGGATTGCCGACGCGGCCTTTTACGAAGCCTTGCGCGACCGCGCGGTGTCGCTTGCCATCTTGAGCGAGGTCGGCGGCAGCGCCGTCGCTGCCGCCAACGCCGCCGAAAAGGGCAAAACCGTCAAAGGTCTGATTGCCGATTTTCTGACCGGCGATAACGGACGGCCCAAGACCGAACGCTGGGTGCCGCGCTGGATGGCCTTCCCGCCATCGGCCTATACAGCGCGCGGTGGCGTTGCCACGGTCAAGGCGGCGGAACGCGCACGGTGGATTGCCGAGCAGGAACGGCCCGACGAGCCGGACCCCAATGCCCCTGCGAGTGCAGGCGCTGTCTCCATCGACGCGAAGTCGGTTGCCGCGCAAGTCCACGAAGATGCGGACGAGCGGCTTGCCGCGTGAACCTGAACAGGCCGGGCGGCGCTGCCGTCCGGCCTTTCCCCTTTCGGGCGATGGCTTCGCACTTTTGGGGACTTCCCCCAAGCGCGTTGCTGGTTTGAAATCACCCTCATGGTCATCGGGCTGTTCCTCTTTGCAATTGCCGCGATCCTGATCGGCGCGCTGCTGGTCAGGCTCGCAGTTCACGCGCTTCCGGTTTGCTGCGCGTTTCTCGCGAGCCAAGCGGTCCATGCGAGCGGCGCGGGTCTGGTGGCCGTGATCGCGGCGGGCGCGCTGGCGGCGATCGCCACGCTGGCGCTCGGGCAAATCCTGCTCGCTCTGGCGAAGTCGCCGCTGGCCCGGATCGCCGTCGGCCTCGCCTTCGCGCTGCCCGCTGGCGCGGCGGGTTATTTCGCTATGCGCGGTATCGCCGATGTCGCAATGCCAGCTTCCATATGGCAGCAAATGCTGCCCATCATCGTCGCCATCGCCATCGCGGCGGCATCCTGGACTCGGTTGGGTTCCGCACCGCCCGAACGCCGCTAGACGCGGACTCCCCATTATCGAACCCCACCCGGTGAAATCGGACGGGCTCATATTGCCGAGCCGTCAACCGCCATTCGTGGAACGGCTGCGCGACCCGATGAAATTGCGGGCCTCACCGGTCGCCGAATAGATGGAGCCGAACCGAGGCGGCAAAGTTCGGATAATCGGGCTGTGCGGTGGCGATCACGGCCTATGCCCTTTTCGCCCAGCCCGCCCCGATTTCGGCGTGTCCGAAGGCCGCGTTGCGGCAGGATCTCGTCGGTCTAACTGTCGGTTGCGGCAACGCTGCGTCAGAAACTGCTGAGAGCGCACATCGAGCCGATACGCGGCGAGCAGCTCGCCGATCCCGGCAAATGTGCCAACCTTGCACGATTTCCCCGTTCACCGGTTCGACCCGCAACCATCACGGCCTCTCTAAATGGCGGACTGGCAGCGAACGGCGCTCACGCGCCTGCCGGTCCCAGCGATGCAACGGCTTGCCGTCGGTTTTTTCCCCTGCGGCCAAGGCCGCATTCCTCGCGCACCAAAAAACAGCCGTCGGCGCCGTCCTCCACTGCGTTTCAGCCTTCCAGGTGCATCGGTCCCGGCTCGCTGCCCTGCCGTCGCCATCGAGGCCGCGATGGTCGCGGGTTCGAGGAACCGAAGGAAATCGACATGGCAAATATCGGCACATTCACCAAGACCGCCAAGGGCTACACCGGCGAGATCGTCACGATGAGCGTCCAGCAGAAGAAGGTCCGCATCGAAGCCGAAACCGACGTGCAGAACGACAAGGCACCGACCCACCGGGTCTTCGTCGGTCGCGCCGAAATCGGGGCGGGCTGGGCCAAGCGGAGCAACGAGGGCCGTGACTATCTCTCGCTCAAGCTCGACGATCCGAGCTTCGCCGCCCCAATCTACGCCAACTTGTTCGACGACGAGGACGGCGAGACCTTCAATCTCATCTGGTCGCGCAATCGCCCCACCAACGGCGACTAACGGCCCAGCATTCAGGCCCCGCCCGGTTCCACCGGGCGGGGTTCGATGCTGGTCAAGCCATCAGCTGTCACTCGGTCGTCGCACCCTAAGAACGCAGCAATTCGACTGGTTCGACGCCAAGCGCGTCGGCGATACGCTCCAGCATATCGACCGTTGCTGCATAGTTGCCGCGTTCGAGACTGCTGACATAGGTGCGGTCCATGTCGGCCCGATGGGCAAGCTCTTCTTGCGACAGTTTTGCCGCCAGCCTGAGTCGCTTCAAATTCGCTGCCAATGCCTTTCGTAATCTCATGGAGGCGAAAGGCAGCGATTGCAGAGTATTTCGCCACGGAGTATACTCTACAAGAACTCAAGGAGCCGGAATCGCTAGGTTTTCTGCTTATGCCGTTCCGGGATATAGGTTAAGCCGTGGGCGCAACACGTCGAACATGACACCGAAATCGGCGGGATTGTGATAAGCTGTCGAAGCGTCGCAGCGAGTCGGAGGCCATGGATCGAGCAATGACGATTGCCCCTTTAGAGCTTGCCCCGCCGCAGTCGGAAACCATCACGCCTTACGACGAAGCCCATTTTGTCACCTATATTCGGTTACTTGACGCAAATGCAGAAGGCGCGGACTGGCGCGAAGCGGTCCACTACATTTTCGAGATCGACCCCTCAGCCGACCCGGATCGCGCCCGCCAAGTCCATGATAATCATCTGAAACGCGCCAAATGGATGACCGAGACCGGCTATCTACTGCTCTTGCAGAAGGCCCGCGAAGACGCGGAACATCATCAAACACGCCAATAGTTGCAAATGGATTGCAATGACTGAATTATTGCATAGCAGATGCCTCGGCAATTTTGGCGTCTTGAAGCTTTACCCACACAATCAAACAGTTGACCCTTGGCCTGTTTGGGCGGTCGCTACGGAGAGTTTATGTCTGGCGGATCGACTTGGCGGTCGCGTTCGACCGCCGCCGACTTTGCGTCGCACGATTACGCGGATTTCGCGCAGGAGTACCTGCGTCGCAACGAAGGCTATAGCGACGATCATGGCGCGACCGAACGCCGGATCGCCAAGCAACCAGCGAGCGCCAAGAACGAACGGGAGGGCCTGGCCCGGCGATGGGGCCTGAGCTTTCCCTGCTCGGCCCGAGGCACCACCCGCCGCAGCTCCGGCACACTGGTCGCCAGAGCGCCTCGCCACCACCATCCTGATTGAAGGCGGGATCGAACACATCGCGGAGTTGCTTCCGCCACATACCGAAACGCTCGCAGCATTCGACGATGGCGACGCCCAGCATCTGATCTTGTCATGCCGCGACATTCGGCTTCGGGTTTGCATCACCACAGCGCCAGAACGCATCGAACCGGCCTTTGTCATCCCCGCCAATTCTCTCGCCGCGCTTCGGCTCGAAGCAGCCCGGCAGCTCACCGCCTTGCAGATGGGGAACCCCAAAGCCTTCACCCGGCCACCCTTCATGCCGACGCGCTACGATCGCGCGCGGCTATCGCGATTGCTCGCGGTCGCCGACGCGGGCGCGACCGGCGCGAGCGCCCGCGACATCGCGTTCGAACTGGTGTTTCCGCGCTCAACGTCACTTGTCGGCGATGACTGGAGGGATTCGAGCGAACAGCGCCAGACCCGCCGCCTGATCGCGCAGGCCGCGCGCATGATCGATGGCGGTTTCTGGCGGTTGCCCTGCTTCGCCTGACGACCGACCCCGACCGTGCCGATGGGGGGTGACAATCAGGCCACCCCTCAATCCGTCACTCCCCGCTCGCGCTCCGCTTGCGCCATTGCCCGCCTCTGTCGGCGGGACTGGCCCTGTCGATCCCATGATCGCCGGAGCCTGTCGATGAATGCACCCGTTACCCCTGTCACGCCCCGCTTTGTCCGCACCCCCGATGCCGCCGTGCATCTCGGACTGTCGCCGCGCACGCTCGAAAAGCACCGCTGCTATGGCACCGGCCCGGTCTTTCACAAACTCGGCGGGCGCATTGTCTATGCCATCGCCGACCTCGACGACTGGGCCGAACAGGGTCTGCGCAAATCGACCAGCGATCCGGGCCAGGGCACGATCTATCCTGCGAAGCGCAAATATGCCGCGATGGTTCGGCGGTGAGTCCGATGGCCAACATCGCTCCTGCAACCGCCGCACCTGCACCGGATGAGCCGCTTGCCGCGCCTTCGGCGGACACGCAGATGCTCACCCATGTCGAAGTTCACTGGCACGAAGGCGCCCGCGAAGACTGGTTCAAGTTCGGCAAGCCGGTGGCTTCGCGAATCATTGATCGTCACGTCCGCACTGAAAGCTATGCGCCCGAACAAGTGTTCGCTCTGGTCCGCTGGGCGGCGAACGAGCATGGCACGATCCGATCGTCGCTCGACATCGTGCGCACCGTGGCGCGCGGCGAGGCTTACACCACGCTCGCACAGGTCGATCCTGGCGGCGATATATTGCTCGCGGTTTCGGGATGGCCAAAGGTGGCGCAGGTCTTCCGCCTGATCGACGCGATCGAGGCCACCGGGATCGACCCCTGCGTTGTCGCGCCCGACCATTGGCGGCACGTTCACAACCGGCTGGCCATCGCCGCCAAGCCACGCGCCTATAAGCCCGAGCGGCACCTTGCCTGGCTCGCGCGGTGGCGGATAATCGCGTGAATGCGCGAACGGCCCTGTTCGCGGGCAGCGTCGCCTTCGCTGCGCTCGCCACGCTGGTCGTGCCGGTCACGCACCATCTGGTGTGGAACGCCAGCCCGAGCATTCCGACCGGGCTTTACGCGATCCGGGGCAAGGCCAGCCTTCATGTCGGCGAACGCGTCGCCATCGAACCGCCGCCCGAGCTGCGCCGCCTGATGCGCGAACGCGGCTATCTGCCGGACCGGGTGCCGCTCTTGAAGCGCATTGCCGCCGTTTCCGGCCAGCGCGTCTGCCGCTTCGCGCACGGCGTCACCATCGACGGCGAGCTGGTTGGCGTGGCCCGCGCGCGCGACCGCGCCGGACGCCCGCTCCCCACCTGGTTCGGCTGCCACAAGCTTCGCACCGGCGAGCTGTTCGCAATGAATCCGGCCGCGCCCGACAGCTTCGACGGTCGCTATTTCGGGCCGCTCAAAATCGAAAACGTGATCGGCCGCGCCATGCCGGTGTGGACCGATGAGGCGGGCGACGGACGCCATGTCTGGTTCGCCCAGCCGCATTTCGATGACCTTTCCAACCCCAGCCAAGGAGATATCCTATGACCCAGATCGGCCAATTTGCCGCAACCGAAGACGGCTTTGCCGGGCGCTTGCGCACCGTCACGCTCGATACCGCGCTGACGCTCGTTCCCGCCCAATCGTCCGACACCGAGGACGCGCCCGACTACCGCGTGATGATGGGCGAGGAAGGCGACCAGATCGAGGTCGGGGCGGGATGGAAGCGCGTCGGCGAAAAGGCCGGAGCCTATGTCGCGGTGCAGATCGACGATCCCGCTTTTGCCTATCCGCTGCGCGCGAACCTGTTCCAGGCCGACGCCCGCAATCATGTGCTGCTGTGGAACCGGCCCACCAAGCGCGATAAGGACAGTTGAGCCGTGCGCTTGCGATTGGTCATTTCGGGCATGGCGGTCATGCTCGCGGGCGACCTTGCGCTCGCCCAAACAGCTCCACCGCCCGCGCAGTCCGCCCGCCTCGATATTGCGGCCCATGTCGCGGAAGCCTCGCAGCGCTTCGGTATGCCTGAAGACTGGATTTACGCTGTCATGCGGGTCGAGAGCGGCGGCAGGATTGGCGCAATTTCATCCGCAGGTGCGATAGGCTTGATGCAGCTCATGCCCGGAACCTGGGCGCGCCAGCGCGCTCGGTTCGGGCTTGGCAGCGATCCCTTCGACCCGCGCGACAACATCATCGCGGGCGCCTCTTACCTTCGCGAAATGTACGACCGATACGGCGTAGACGGGTTTCTTGCGGCCTACAATGCCGGTCCCGGACGCTATGAGGATTACGCGCGGCGGGGTCGCCCGCTGCCCGCCGAGACGATCAGCTACGTCGCGCGGATTGCGCCGCGGCTGCAATCCAGCGGCACCGTGATGGCAACATCAACGGCACCGGCCTTGCAACCATCAGCGCGTCCGGCGGCAATTCCGTGGACCCAGGCCTCGCTCTTCATCGCGCGCTCTGCGCCTCCGGCAAGCGATACCGTCGCCATGCTCGACGCACCCCCTGGCAGCCGAAATCCGGCGCAGCACGGCGCTCGAAGCGACCTCTTCGCGCCGGTTTCCGCGCGAAATCGGCCATGACGCGCTGCGACGCGCGATGGCGCGGACTGGCGTGTCCTTTCATATGTTGGCGCAGGAAATGGCCGCAGGGATCGAAGGGTGGAAGTGGATGGCAAGATAAAGGCCGGTATGGCTGGCTGGGTGGTTGGAGATATTTTTCAATAGGTTATCCTGCCAGCACCCCGCCATTCCTGCTGGCACTGATCTTGAGAAGTGCCGGTTTTCCGAGCCATAGGCGTATGGCAGCCTTTGCGGGTCGCCTAATTTCGTGAACGAGGACGATTTCCGCGTTCGTCCCGGCAAGGTCCGCGACCGTGGCCGGGATTCGCAAAGACAAACGCGCAGACTCATTGCCCAGATCAAGATGGTGCAGAAGCGCGGTGGCAATGTTGGACCGGCGCGGGGCGGCAGAACTTCACGCGGAACAAGCAGGAGCGGTCGCGGTCGCGGCGCCGCGTTCCGATTGGGCAATGCCGCTTTCAACCGGCGTGTCACCGTCAAAGCGCGGATCATCCAGCACCGCTCTATCAAATACTCGGCGGCACCTCTGGCCCGCCACCTGGCTTATCTCCAACGCGACGGCGTGACCCGCGATGGCCAAAACGCCGACTTGTTCGATGCCCGTGGCGATGAGGCCGATGGGGATGCCTTCGCGGAACGCTGCGCCGACGACCGGCACCATTTCCGCTTCATTGTTTCGCCGGAAGATTGCAGCGATCTTTCCGATGTCCAAGCTTACACGCGCGATCTTGTCGCCACGATGGAGCATGATCTTGGCACGCGGCTCGAATGGGTCGCGGTCGATCACTGGAACACCGACAACCCGCACGTCCATTTGCTCGTCCGCGGCAAAGGCGACGACGGCGAAAATCTCGTCATCGACAAAGACTACATACGCACCGGAATGCGCTCCCGCGCCGCCGAACTCGTCACCGCCGAACTCGGCCATCGCAGCGAGCGCGACATCGACCTTTCACTCAAGCGCGAAGTTGAAGCCGACCGCTGGACCAGTCTCGACCGTCGGCTCCAATCCATCGCTGACAGCAATGCGGGATTGATCGACTTGCGCCCCGACACATTGGACCCTCGCTCAACCTTCGACCGGCATCTTGCGGGCCGCGCGATGAAACTGGAACGGCTTGGGCTCGCTGCGCGCATCGCGCCCGGATGCTGGGAACTCGGCCCCGGCCTCGAACCAGCGCTGCGCGATCTTGGTCTGCGCGGCGACATCATCAAGACAATGCACCGGGCGATGACTGTGCGCGGCGGCGAAGCCGATCCCGGCTGCTTCGCCATGCACGCCCAGCCGCCCGCCGATCCGGTCATCGGCAGGCTGGTCGAGCGCGGATTGCACGACGAGCTGACCGGCGCGGCCTATGCCATTGTCGATGGCGCCGATGGCCGGGTGCATCACCTCAAGTTCGGTGACCTCGAATGGACCGGCGATGCACCTCGCGGCGGGATCGTCGAGCTGCGCAGCTGGGAGGGCGACGACGGCAAGACGCGGGCATCGCTGGTCTGTCGTTCGGACCTCCCGCTCGAACGGCAAGTTACCGCCGACGGCGCGACCTGGCTCGACCGGCAATTGCTGGCGTCCGACGCGGCCCATTCGAGCAGCGGGTTCGGAGCCGAGATCGAGCGGTCGCTGGCAGAGCGCGCGGCCTTCCTCGAACGCGAAGGGCTGGCACGGCGGCAAGGCAACCGCCTGATCGTCGCCCGCAACCTGCTCGACACCTTGCGCGAACGCGAGCTCGATGGGGTGGCGGAAGCCATTACGTCCCGCACCGGACTACCGCGCCACGCGACCCAGGATGGCGATTCCGTTTCCGGCATCTACCGCGAACGTGTGACGCTCGCCTCGGGCCGGTTCGTGATGATCGACGACGGGATGGGTTTCGCGCTTGTCCCTTGGCGACCAGCACTCGACAAGCATCTGGGCGAGCATGTCATGGGCGCGGTGAAACCGGGCGGCGGGATCGACTGGAGCCTGGGCCGGAGCCGGAGCTTGGGGATTTGACGTAACGCAAACAGGACTCGGCATCGCCTCATCGCAAAGCCAGTTAGACGCTCGCTTCTTCAATCTGATCGTCACCGACAATGCGCATGATGAGTGTTTGTGAGCTGAGAACGGGTGTGCCCACTGAATATGCAACGTGATTACCATCTTCGAATCGATGCTGGGTAGTGCCGGCGAACGCGTCTAGGGATAGAGGCAATCTGGCGTTCGGATTGTGGAACACCTGAATTTCATCGGACCAACCCTCGCTGCAGTCGGCAACAATCTCATCGCTAAACGGAGTACCCACCACTGCGTTTGGATCTGGATCGAGCCGCATTCCGATGCGGAAATAGCGGTGGTCGTCAGGAGCATACCCGGCATCCACTCCCATGCGATCAAACTTGGCCAGAGTTCCCGCATTGGAGAACACAACGGCTGAGACATTTTCCGCACCCGGTAGATCGAAGAATCCCGTTTCGACGGTCTTGCCCTTGTATTTATGGCTCCCGATTTTCACGGAACGGACGGAGAGACTCCCGTCAACGAACTCCCATTCGATGCGGCTCCCGAACAGATAAAGCCAAAGCGCTTCTTGCGTCCACGTCATCGAGCCAACCTCGCCATCGCCGCCTGGGCGGTGAAAATCTGCAATGGCGATAACGAACGGCTTTTCCGCGCCCGGTCCTCGTTCCCAATAGCTCTCGCCTGCGGCGTTCTTCTTCTTCAGCTTGGAGGTAAGGGAGCCGCCAAATTTCATTGGCATATAGTGATCTAGGAACTCTCTGATTTCCTCTTTGGATTTGGGTTCCGGATGATCTGCAAGGACTCCATCTACCGATGGAGCGCACGTCGTGGCTTCAACCGTGAATTCTGCAAGGGGCGATCGGCAATGAAAATCGGGAGCCTCGGGTTGCGTGACGTCGTAGCCCAATTCTCGCAGCATTGCCCAGAGATAAAGCTCCCAAAGTCGTTGATCGAATTGCTTGGTTTGGAACTCCTTCACAAAGTGCGGGTCGCTTGGAGCAAGCCACGGCCCAAGTTCACGAAATACGGCTCGCGCTGGAGCGCGTCCGGGAGTTTCCAGCAGCAAACGGAAATTAGGATGCAGATCCTCTGGCTTCGTCCCACCTGGAACCGAAAGAAGATCAGTAGGGTGGTTGGTTTCGTCACCTTGCGTACCCAGCACGCTCAGATCGTCCTCGGTGACCGCAGTTGCAATCCTTTCTCGAAGGGCGACAGTCGCATATTCGGCTGAACGAAGACTGGCATCAAAATCGGCAGAGCGGAATCGGCCATTGCGGTCTCGAGCCAGCAATGACCAGTAGTAGTCGTTGTCCGTTATATCGCGGGCGATTAACCCTATGACGCGCTCTTCGACATCAGCCCAATACGCGACTTCCTCATAGAGAAAGCCTGCCGGAGACAACCGAGTCCCTATAGCGAGAAGGTTGAAACGAGACCGGGAGATCGGTTTGCTCAGCTTCTCGCGCCCAAGGCGTCGTTCGCGCTTCGCCTTTGCTTCCCCCATTTTGAACTCCCCCCAAGCGAAATTGCGTTTCGCAATTGTCCTACCCGGCGCTTACCGCCTCAGCTTTGATGCTAACCCCCAGTTGCTTGCGCACCGCGCCGAAGATCGCGGCGAGGTTGTCCATGCTCGGATTGCCCTTATCCGAGAGCATCCGATGAAGGCTCTTGCTCGGCCGGCACGTTTCTGCCGCCAGCGTCTCGAAGCCAAGCGAGGCGTTGACGAGATCGCGCAGGATCAGCCGCGCAGTGTGCGGATCGCCGTTGAGAAAGAGGGTTGCCGCCTCATCGAGCAGCGCCCTGGCAAAAGCTGGATCGCGGCCCGCGCGGTCCTTTACCGTTTCCTTGAAATCGCGTGTCATCGTCATGTCGTCACCTTTTCGTCGCTGTCTTGCGCGCCCTGTATTCGTCGAGAAGCAACCTTGCTCCCTTGATGTCTGCCTTTTGGCGTCGCTTGGTGCCGCCCGCGAACAAGATAATCAGTTCGTTGCCGTCCCGCATCAGATAGAGCCGGTAGCCCGGCCCCCAGTCGATCCGGTATTCGCCAAGCCCGCCGCCGATCCATTTGACGTTCGAGACATTGCCGAGTTCGAGCCGCAACAACCCGGTCGTCACTTTCGCCGCAGCCTGCGGATCGAGTTCCTCAAACCAGTCGCGGAACAGATTGCCGCCATCGGCGCGGATATATTCTTGAACAGTCATCCAATGGCCCTTCGAGTAACATATATGTTACTGCAAGTCAATGGGATTGGCCAGATGGGGCGAACCTACGCCAGCGCCTGTCTCTTTGCGCTAGGCTGCGATCAGGTCTCGGAACGCCTTGAATCGGCGCATCCACACGACTCATTGGCATGATTCCACCATCATGGAGTCGCGCGCATGTCGGCAAGCAAGATTTTTTGGGGTCAGGTCATAGCGGTGGCATTCATCACCTTGGCCGGGGTCTGGGGCGCGACCCAGTGGACGGCAGCGGCGCTCGCCTATCAGCCCGAACTCGGCGAACCCTGGTTCGGCTTGCTGGGGCTGCCGATCTATCGGCCCTGGGACCTGTTCTGGTGGTGGTTCAGTTTCGACGCCTATGCCCCCAAGATCTTCGACACCGCTGGACTGATTGCCGTATCGGGCGGGTTCGCCGCCATCGTGGTCGCCATCGCCATGTCGGTCTGGCGGGGCCGAGAGGGCAGCAATGCCACCACTTACGGTTCGGCGCGCTGGGCGAAACGGCGCGAGATCAAGCGGGCGGGCCTGCTTGCTGACAATGGTGTCGTGCTGGGCCGGTTCGAGCGCAACTATCTCCGACACGACGGGCCGGAGCATGTCCTGTGCTTCGCACCGACGCGATCGGGCAAGGGCGTCGGGCTGGTGATCCCGACGCTGCTGACCTGGCCGGGGTCTGCGATCGTCCACGACATCAAGGGTGAGAACTGGGAGCTGACGGCGGGCTTCCGCTCAGGCTTCAACCGGGTTTTGCTGTTCGATCCGACCAACCCGGCTTCGTCGGCCTACAATCCGTTGCTCGAAGTGCGGCGCGGCATCTGGGAGGTGCGCGACGTCCAGAATGTCGCCGATGTGCTGGTCGATCCCGAAGGCAGTCTCGAGAAGCGCAACCATTGGGAGAAGACCAGCCACGGCCTGCTGGTCGGCGCGATCCTCCATGTGCTTTATGCCGAATCCGACAAGACGCTGGCCGGGGTTGCGGCGTTCCTCTCCAATCCGAAGCAGAAGATCGAGGCGACGCTCGATGCGATGATGAAGACGCCGCATCTGGGCGAGGCGGGGCCGCACCCCGTCGTCGCCAGCGCCGCGCGCGAACTGCTCAACAAGTCCGACAACGAGCGATCGGGCGTGCTGTCCACAGCCATGTCTTATCTCGGCCTCTATCGCGATCCTGTCGTCGCCGAGGTGACCGGGCGTTCGGATTGGCGGATCACCGATCTTGTCGATGGGGCCAGCCCGGCCACGCTCTATCTCGTCGTTCCGCCATCGGACATCAGCCGGACCAAGCCGCTGATCCGGCTCATCCTCAACCAGATCGGACGGCGGCTGACCGAGGAGTTGACCCCGAAGGGCGATCGGCACCGCGTGCTCATCCTGCTAGACGAGTTCCCCGCGCTGGGGCGGCTCGACTTCTTCGAAAGCGCGCTCGCCTTCATGGCGGGTTATGGCCTCAAGGCATTCCTGATCGCGCAGTCGCTCAACCAGATCGAGAAGGCTTATGGCCAGCACAACTCGATCCTCGACAATTGCCATGTCCGTGTGACGTTTGCGACCAACGACGATCATACCGCCAAACGGGTTTCGGAATCGCTCGGCACCACCACCGAACAGCGCGCGATGAAGAACTATGCCGGCCATCGCCTGTCGCCTTGGCTCGGCCATTTGATGATCTCTCGTTCGGAAACCTCGCGGCCTTTGCTCACCCAGGGCGAAATCCTTCAGCTCCCCGAACATCAGGAGATCGTTTTGATGTCGGGAGTGCCACCTATTCTTGCCGAAAAAGCGCGCTACTATGCCGATCCGCAATTCCAGACGCGACTGCTGCCCGCGCCTGATCCGAAGACACTGCGGCCCAAGCGACCACCCGATGACGACTGGCATGGTCCAGCACCCTCGAACGGCCCCAAGCCCAACCCTGGCCCGCCCGCCAAGGCCGATCCCGCCAATGCCGGGGTGCGCCGCGAACCCGAATTGCCGTTGCACGTCGATATCACACCGCCCAAGCGGGCAGCGACCAAAGAGTTCGATTTTGGGGACGGCGCTTCAGCCGATGAGGACGCCGTGCGCGCCGAAAAGCTGCGAACCCGGATGCAAGGTGCCGCGCGGCAAGCCTCGCTCGATCCCGGCGACGGGATCAAATTATGATCGTCAAGCGCACCTTCCGATTGCCCGCGCAGCTCGCCGACGATCTTGCCCGCCACGCCCGGCGGCTGGGTGTAACACAGGGATTGATTCTCGAAACCGCCCTCCAATCGATCCTGACGCACGATGACACGGAGCGGGTCGAGGCTGCCTTCACCCGCCGCATGGACAAGCTGGCGCGCCAGCTCGACAAGCTAGACTATCATGTCGAAGTGACCAACGAGACGCTGGCGCTGTTCGTCCGCTTCTGGCTCACCGCCAACCCGCCGCTGCCAGATTCCGCACTCGCCGCCGCGAAGGCGAAGGGCAATGAACGCTATGAGGGGTTTGTCGAGGTGCTGGCGCGCAAGCTGGAGGCCGGGCCCAGGTTAACGGACGAGTTGCGGCGGGATGTTGAAGCGCGAGATGACTGAAAAGTTGGACACTGCCGACAGTCGGCTTTTAAAGCGTGGATCATCATTACGGGACGTTTGTTCAGATTGCCGACCGCTTAGCTACCGCCTGGAATGTCAACGGAAACTGGAGTTTTGGGTTCCCCTCTTCATCGCGCTGCCATTTTGGCCGCAAATCGGGGAACTTATGCTCGATGCAGGAAAGACCAAGACTAACTGTCTTCGCTGTCAGGCTCAATGGCGAGTTGCTCACAAATAGCCAAGATGGAGCGTTCATAACCGGAAAGCGACGCACGCCGGGGTTTCCCAAAGCCGCGCAAGAGCGACGCGCCTTCGATCAGCGCAACGATTACGCCGGCATTACGCTGCGCCTGGCGTTTGGGCATCGCTGGGGCAGCCTGCCGAATGGCATCCGCGATTTTGTCGAGATAGGCGTCATAATAGCTGTTCATGATTGCGCCGATATTGGGATCACGCCCGGCCATCGCCCACAGCTCCCAGAAGATTTGGCAACTGTTGCGGGTTTCCTGATCTTTCAGAAGATACTCGACGATCCGCAGCAAACGGGCCTTAGCGGAGCCGGAGCGATTCCCAGCCACCCCTTCCAGCGATGCTTCATAATCTTGGACCGTCCGCTTCAACAGGGCGTTGAGCAAGTCTTCCTTCGTCTTGAAATAATATTGAAGATTGCTTAGCCGAATGTCCGCAGCCTCCGCGATGCGGCGCATGGTGAACAGGCCATAGCCATCATCAACCAGAACGCGGACAGCAACGTCGAGGATTTCCTCAACACGCCGCTGTCCCTTCTCGCGAACTGCCGTTCCCGGTCTGCTGGGCTTGGTCATATTATCGATCGGCAATTTGCGGAAGCCCTTCTAAATTCAGTATTTCCAGCCAAGCGCGATACCATATTGCCTGGGGGCCGCCAACTGCCCGGTCTTAAGATCGAAATTAACCGCCATCGCATCGATTCCATGAGCCAGATAATGTTTGTTCGTGAGGTTGCGGCCATAGAGCGACAGGCTCCAACCATGTTTGTTGTTTTCCAGCCGCAGCGACGCATTGAACAGGCCGACATTGCCGGTCTGTAAATCTGGATCGTTGAAGGGTGAGAAGAACAGATTGCTGCTGTAGACATATTCGCCGCGCAGGTTGAGGTCCAATGTATCGTTAAGGGGCGGCGACCATTCCGCCGCCAGGTTCAGTGTATCGCGCGGCGCGCGCGGCAGGGCATTGCCTGACAGATCAAGCGTGCCGAACTGGAATTCGCGGTAGCGCGAGGCAAGATGAGCATAGTTGGCGAACAGGCGCAAATTGCTGACGGGATTTGCCTGCAACTCAATCTCAAAGCCTTTCACCCGTGCCTTGGCGGCATTGGTGATCTGCACAACGGGCACCTGCCCGCCGGTATCGATCGGGGCAAATACCTGCAGGTTTGAATAGTCGTACAGAAAGGCTGAGGCATTGAGGCGCAATTTGCGATCAAGGAAAGTGCCCTTGAAACCCGCTTCATAGGAGGTGATCTTCTCAGGCGAGAAGGGTGTCGCTGCGGCGACCGGATTGGCAGGAAAATTGTTGAAGCCGCCACTTTTGAAGCCCTTGGTCAGGCTGGCATAGCCAAGGATTGCTTCGCTTGCCTGATATTCCACAACGAAACGCGGCGAGAAATTGTCGAAGGATATGCGAGGCTCGGTCAGCGGCACAAAATCGACCGGCGCTCCCCCCGCTATCGGCAGATATTGCCGCTGCAGGGCAAGCCGTTTGCGTTCATGCGTGTAGCGCGCACCGACGGTGATTTTCAGTTCAGGGGTCAGGCGATAGCTCAACTCGCCATAGCCGGCGATGCTGGTTGTACGCGTCCTGGCAAGCGTCAGCTCATCATCAAGGCCGAAATATGGAAGGATGAAGTGGTCGGTTGCGCGCCCGCGGTCGCTGAGGAAGAACAGGCCGGCGATCCAGGAAAGCGGTGAGTCCCCCTCTTTCGACACAATCCGCAATTCCTGCGTGAATTGCCGGGTGCGCTGCTGCGTGTCGATGCTGACGACCGGAAGGGGCGTGCTGTCATAATCTTCGGTATAGTGGATGTTGGTCGCGCGATAGCCGGTGACGGCAGAGAGGCTTGCGCCGCCCAAGTCCCAATTCAAAACCGCCGAGCCGCCGACCATGTTGCGCCGGATAAAAGCCTCGGCCAGATCGTAGGAGCCGGTGAAACGATCCGGGCTTTCCTGATATAGCCCGAACAGCGTGCCGCCGATCACCTCCTTGAAGCTGCTGGTCGGGCGGTCGCGGCTATAGTCGATGCTGAAGGTGAGATCGATCACCTCATTCGGCTCAAACCGAAGCTGTCCACGCAGGCTGAGGCTGTCTTCATCATTCAATTTGCGTCCGGTCGCCAGATCGCGCGACCAGCCATCGCGGGCCTTGTAGGCGACGGACAGCTTGGCAAAGGCCTTTTCGCTCAAGCCCCCGCCAATCATGCCGCGCGCAGATCGTTGGTCGAAATTGCCATATCCTAGCTCAAGGCCGGCCTGGAAATCTGGGCGGGGCTGAGTGGTTTCAATCTTTATCGCGCCGCCATTGGTGTTGCGGCCATAAAGCGTTCCCTGCGGGCCGCGCAGCACCTCAACCCGTTCCAGATCGAACAGATCGAACAAGGCGGACGAGGCACGTCCGACATAGACGCTGTCCAGATAAACCCCGACCGCGCCTTCAGAGGTGATGCCATCATCATTGGATCCGACGCCGCGAATGAACATCTGCGGTGACAGCGTGGAATAGCTGGACAGATAGAGGCCCGGAACCCCCGCTGAAAGACCGGTGAGGTCGCTGACCCCCGCACTTTGCAGCGATTCGCCCGATATGCTGGAGATTGCCAGCGGCACGCGTTGCAGATTTTCGCGCCGATATTGGGCGGTAACGATAATGTCGGCGACGCCTTCGGTCTCTTCGTTCTGGCTGGGCGAGGCCTCCTCCTGCTGCGCTTCGGAATCCTGCGCCTGAACCGCGCCTATCGGAGCAACAAAAGCTGCTCCCGCGAACAGCGCTGCACGCCAACCATATTTTTTCCGCATTGCCTCTCTCCCTTGTCATTGCCCGATTGGGCTATTGACATTTTTATGTCACATGACCTATTAAATAGTCAATAGATCGGCAGAAATCAAAATTTACACATATTTTTCAATAATTATATCCGCACAGGAGAGGATGTTATGGGTTCATATGACCTAGAATATGGTGACGAATCATGACACCGAGTCGATTTGTCTCCAGGCGCGGCTTTCTGGGCGTCGGCGCGGCTGCCGCGATCATGGCGGGCGGCGGTTATCTGTGGCTGCGGGGAAGCGATGCCGAATATGCCCGCATGGCCGCCGGTGCCGCACCGGTCACATTGTCAATCAAGGAATATGCCGTTCTCGACGCTTTGGCTGCAGCTTTGATCCATCCGCTGAAGGACGGTCCGGGCACAAGTGCCGCGCTGACTGCGCTGCGGATCGACCGGGAGCTTAGTTTCCACCACGATACCTCGCTTGCGGAGGACATAAAGGCGTCGCTCGCCCTGCTGGAAAACCTGCCGGCGCTGGATGCGCTGGGGCCGCGCTTCACTGCGCTCAATAACAAGGACAAGCAGAGCTTTCTGGCCAATTGCGCCAAAGCCGGACCCGGCCTGCGCCGCGCGGCCTATAATGGCATCCGCTTTTTGGTGATGTTCTTTTACTACACCGATGACCGCAGCTGGCCGGCAATCGGCTATTCCGGCCCGCTGGTCGATGAAAAGCCGTTTGAGGGCGGCAACCGCATCTCCAACCTTGGCGCGGCGAAAGCAGGCATTGGCAAAGGAGCCGCAACATGATCATCGAACATGACCAGATAAAGGCCGACCTGACCGAAACCGCCGATGTGGTGATCATCGGTTCGGGCGTTGGCGGGATGACGGTCGCCCAGCAACTCGCTCAAGCCGGGCACAAGGTGGTGGTGCTTGAACGGGGCGGCTATTATTCCGCAGCGCGCGGCGATCTTGACCAGCGCAGCGACAATATGCTCGCCCGGATTGATGGCCGACGCGGCCTCGGCACCTCCACCACCGGCGAGATTGCCTTGATGTACGGCAATTGCGTAGGCGGGGCGAGTGTCCATTATTGGGCGGACAGCTGGCGCCTGCCCAAGGATCGGGCTGATCGCTATGTGGAGCTGGGCGTCGAAGGCCATGAACATGAGGTGCTTGAGCCGATTTTCGACCGGATCGAGAAGGAGCTGAACGTCCATCTCGCCGGGCCCGATTATTATAACCGGATGAACCAGCTGTTCGATATCGGCGCGAAGAAGCTGGGCTGGTCGGTCGAGGGCGTTCCCCAGGCGCGGCGCGGCTGCGCGAAGAGCGGACATTGCTATCAAGGCTGCTCTTATGATGCCAAGCAATCGGCGCTGGTCACCAGCGTCCCTGCCGCAATCAAGGCCGGCACCAAGCTTTATTCCGACTGTGATGTCACCAAGATCACATTGGGTTCAGACGGCAAAGCCAATGGTGTCGAAGCGGAATTTCTCGATCGGGCAACAGGGCTGCCAAAGGGCCATAAGCTGAGCGTCAAGGCGCGGATTGTGGTGCTGGCCGCCGGTGGCTTTGCTTCGGCGGCAATCTGGCTGCGCTCGAAACTGCCCAATGGCAGCGGGCAGGTGGGCAAGAATCTCTACGTCAATCCCTGCCCCTATCTCTACGCCGTCTATGATGAGCCGGTGGTGCTGTGGGAGAATATCCCGACCGCGACCGGAACACAGGACTTCCGGCTGGCGCGCTATCAGGGCAAGAAATATGTCGAAGGTGGCTATCTGCTGCATCCCAACCAGATTCAGCCAGAGTTTCTCGCCGCGACGCTTCCCGGATTTGGCATAGAGCATGCCAAGCTGATGGAGCGGTTGCCCTATATCGGCAGCGCGGTTTCCTGGGTCGATGATGAGATGCCCGGGCAGATTATACTCAACGATCAGGGCAAGATCGCCTATGACTATGTTGTTCGCGGCGTCGATCTGCTGAAGACGCGCGACGCGCTGAAGAAGCAAGCGATGCTGCTCTTTGCCTCCGGCGCACGCGAAGTGATTGTACCTGATATCGTCGGCACACGGCTGCGCGATCCCGATCAGATTTCAGTCTTCGATACATTGGACATGACCGGCGGCAACACATTGTGGGGAGGGCCGCATCCCGCCGGCGCGCTGCGCATGGGCAAGGATCCCAATAGCAGCGTCGTCGGCTCCGATCATCAGGCGCATGAGGTTCCCGGCCTCTATGTCGCCGATCCCAGCGCCTTTCCCGTGCCGCCAAGCGTCGATCCGTCGCTGACAATCATGGCTTGGTCGGTGATCGCTGCAAACGCAATCCAAACGCGACTAGGATAGGAAGCCGCAACAATGATTGGATATCGCATTGCTCAGCTCTTCGCCGCATTGCAGGTGGCGAGCTATGCTGACACCGTCCGCAACATCGCGCTGGGTTCCTTTGACAAGATTGGCCTTGCCGCACCCATGATTCGCATGGAGGCTGTCGCCAACGGCCTGTCCGCGGCCGGATGGGCAACGGTACTGACGCTGTCGCTGCTCGGAAACGGAGTAGCGGCGGGGCGCATTGCTTATGGCCTTGCCGGGATGATGTGGTTCGACGTTCTGACCACATGGCGGCTCGACATGCCGCTGCCGCCGCATTTCTTATTGTGGGGCTCGGCTGTGGTCATGCTGCAGCTGTGGCTAGGCTTTACACTGGAGAAATCAGGGGACCAGAAGGAGGCAGTGGCATGATTAGACGCTGGCTCTCCTTATTGAATGCCGGCATTTTTGGCCTGTCGACCATGTCGGTACTTAACGGCGACTTTGTTGGCAGCGACCTGCCTGTCGCGGTGCATTTCGACCACGCTATTGCCAATGGGATTGAGGCACTGGGCTGGCTCATCGTCTTCACACTCTACACCAGCAGATACGCATTCTGGGCCGGCAGGCTGGGGCTGTTCTTGGTCGGCATGTGGTTGTGGGACATGGCAACTACGCTTCCACTGCAGATGCCGTTGCCGCCATTGCAGAATGTCTGGGGGCCGCTCGCGCTAGCCCTCCAACTATATACGATTTGGCCGCTGCTTGGCTGCAAAGAAACCAAATAGTTTGAGAGATAAAAATGAACACCCAAGGCAAGGCTTCAGCGTCCGTTTTAATCGTCGGCGGGTATGGCATCGTTGGCCGGCAGATTGCCGAGCTGTTGAGCACGCGCAATCCCGATCTGCAGCTCATACTCGCCGGCCGTTCGGCAGAGGCCGGAGCCGAGGCCGCAAAGCAAATCCCCAATGCTACTGCTGTGCGGATCGATATTAACGATCCCGATCCGCTTACCGCGCTGGCTGTACAGCCTGATGTTGTCCTTGGGGTTGCCAATGACGGCCATGATCGATTGCTGCAATCGGCGGTGCGGCGCGGGATCGCTTATGTTGATATCACCCGCTGGACCGAACGCATGCATGAATCGATTCTGCGCCTTGCCCCTGCCAACATGACCGCCCCTGTCATTCTGTCTTCAGGGTGGATGGCAGGTGTGGTTGCCACCGTGGCAGCCGCGGACGCGCGCCAGCTGTCGCGTGTCGATTCGATCGATATCGACATCTTGTTCGCGCTGAAGGACAAAGCGGGGCCTAATTCGATTGAGTATGCCGATCGTCTCGCTATTCCCTTTCCAGTTCAGATCAATGGCAAGGTGGAAATCAAGGCCGCGCTTTCTGATCCGCGAGAGGTGGCATTTGCAGGCGGCCGCCGGTTTCAAACCTATCGGTTCGATACGCCTGATCAATATACGCTGCTCCACAGCGTCGGTGCGGCGGGCGTGTCGACCCGGATCACCTATGACGACAGAGCAACCATCAAGACGATGCGCTTCTTGCTGAGCTCCGGCATATGGAAGGTGCTGAGCCTCTCCATGTTCGATGGCCTGCGCCGGTCGATGTTATATAACCCTGGCGACGGCGCCCCGCATGAAGTGGCTGTCGAAACGCGGGGGATTGACCATAACGGCAAGCGGGCGGGTTTGCGTACACTGATCGTCGCCCCGCTTGGACAGACTTACATGACGGCAGTAGGCGCCGTTAGCCAAGTGGAGCGCGCGCTAGGACTGCGTGGGCGCATAGCAGCTCCCGCGAAAACGAGCTTTCCCGAACAGGCCGAAGACTTGGCCAAAGGCACGGAAGCGCTGCGCGAAATGGGCGTAAATCTGATCCGTGAATACTTGGTAGGAATTGATTTGGAGTAGCAATCAGGTCTTCAGTCAATTCGCTGGTCACCCCCTCCGTCTGAACTGACGGCTGCTTTCATGGTGTCTCAATTAGAACTCGAAGGTCCGCAATGTTAGCGATTCGCGCCGGGGCCATCAAACCGACCAAACCAACCTCGGCCCCTCCCTGTCTCTCTACCCCAGCCTGCTACGCTGACGTTTTGATGTTGCCCTGAGCCGTTTTCTGGCTCTCTTGCTCTTCCTCGTTGGCCGGGTGGCATTTCGCCCGGCTCCAAAACGAGGAGCCCCGATGAGCGTTGTCCCACTCAGGTCAGAAGCCAGATCGCGCAGTGTTCGCATGTTGCGGACCGCGCTTGGGTTGTCGGTCGCGGCATGGCTGGACGACGCGGCGACGATCGAGGTGATGCTCAATCCTGACGGGCGGCTGTGGATCGACCGGCTGGGAGAAGGAGTGTCCGATACGGGCGAACGGATGGCGGCTGCCGATGGCGAGCGGGTCATCCGGCTGGTCGCGCATCATGTCGGGGTCGATGTCCATGCCGATATGCCGCGCGTCTCGGCAGAACTGCCCGAGACTGGCGAGCGGTTCGAGGGACTGTTGCCGCCGGTGGTGGCCGCACCCAGCTTCGCGATCCGCAAGCCCGCCGTCGCGGTATTCACGCTCGACGATTATGTCGTAGGCGGGATTATGTCCGCCGAGCAGGCCGCGACGCTGCGCCGATCTGTCGCGGAACGCCGCAATATCCTGGTCGCTGGCGGCACTTCGACCGGTAAGACCACGCTCACCAACGCGCTGCTCGCCGAAGTCGCCGGAACCTCCGATCGCATTGTCCTCATCGAAGACACGCGCGAGCTGCAATGCGCTTCGCCCAATCTGGTCGCGCTGCGCACCAAGGACGGCGTGGCGACGCTGTCCGATCTGGTCCGTTCGGCTTTGCGGCTACGCCCTGACCGCATCCCCATTGGCGAAGTCCGGGGCGCCGAGGCGCTCGAACTCCTCAAAGCCTGGGTCACCGGCCATCCCGGCGGCGTCGGCACGATCCACGCTGGCTCTGCGCTGGGAACGCTGCGGCGGATGGAACAGCTGATCCAGGAAGCCGTGGTCACCGTGCCGCGCGCGCTCATCGCCGAAACCATCGACGTCATCGCGGTGCTGGTGCGCGACGGCACCGGGCGACGGCTCGCGGAACTTGCCCGCGTCGATGGCCTCGATGCCGGCGGCGAATACCGCCTCTCACCCCTTTCCCCTCCAACACAAGGAACCTGCCCATGACCCGTGTTTTGCCGCGCCTTAACGCCAAAGCTTCGAACCTCGCGCTCGCTGCCTTCGTTACGCTCACCGTTTCGACACCGGCCCAAGCAGCGGGATCGTCGATGCCGTGGGAAGCACCGCTGCAATCCATTCTTGAATCCATTCAGGGTCCGGTCGCCAAGATTGTCGCGGTGATGATCATCATCGCCACCGGGTTGGCACTGGCCTTTGGCGACACGTCGGGCGGCGCGCGGCGGATGATCCAGATCGTGTTCGGTTTGTCGATCGCCTTTGCCGCCTCATCCTTCTTTCTGTCGTTCTTCTCGTTCGGCGGCGGGGCGCTGGTCTGATGGACGGCACTCTGCCCGGCCTGCGTGACGGCTATGTCGTTCCGGTTCACCGGGCGCTGACCGAGCATATCCTGCTCGGCGGCGCCCCGCGCGGCCTTGCGATCGCCAATGCGACGCTGGCCGCCGCGATCGGGCTTGGCCTGCGCCTGTGGATCGCTGGCGTCGTGATCTTCGCGCTCGGCCACATGGTCTCGGTCTGGGCGGCGCGGCGCGATCCCCAGTTCGTCGATGTCGCGCGGCGGCACTTACGCTTTCCCACCTATCTGAGGGTTTGAGCCGATGCTCTCGCTTCGCGAATACCGTAACAAGGCCGACCGGCTTGCGGACTTCCTGCCCTGGGCGGCGCTGGTCGCACCCGGCGTCGTGCTCAACAAGGACGGCAGCTTCCAGCGCTCGGCTCGCTTCCGAGGTCCCGATCTCGACAGCGCGACGCCTGCCGAATTGATCGCGACGACTGCGCGGCTCAACAGCGCGCTGCGGCGACTGGGTTCGGGCTGGGCGATCTTCGTCGAGGCGGTGCGCCGCCCGGCGCAGGACTATCCCGACAGCGACTTTCCCGATCCGGCTTCGGCTTTGGTCGAGCGCGAGCGCGCGGCTCAGTTTGAGGAGGAAGGTGCGCATTTTGAGAGCGGCTATTTCCTGACCCTGCTGTGGATGCCTCCCGCCGAGGACGCCGCGCGCGCTGAAAGCTGGCTTTACGAGGGCAAGGCCGAGAAGGGCATCAACCCCAAAGAGCTGCTCGACCTTTTCATTGACCGGACTGACCGGCTGCTGC
The DNA here is from genome assembly GCA_013823985.1 of Sphingopyxis sp. Lineage (GTDB taxonomy): Bacteria > Pseudomonadota > Alphaproteobacteria > Sphingomonadales > Sphingomonadaceae > Sphingorhabdus_B. Next base: position 89,458 of record PNNB01000036.1, on the reverse strand, counting down.
GACTGGTCGAAGGCTTCGTGCCTGAAATTGGCTGGCTCGATGACAGCGAGACACTGACTTACCTGCACAGTTGCGTTTCAACCCGCAACCACCGGGTTAGGGTTCCCGAAACTCCGATGCACCTCGACGCGCTGCTGGCCGACGAACCGCTCACTGGCGGGCTGGAACCGCGCCTCGGTCGCGCGCATCTGCGGACGCTGACCGTAGTGGGATTTCCCAGCAGCACCTTCCCGGGCCTGCTCGACGAACTCAACCGGCTCGCCTTCGCCTATCGCTGGTCAACCCGCGCGGTGATGCTCGACAAAACCGATGCGACCAAACTGACCGCCAAGATCCGGCGGCAATGGTTCGCCAAAAGGAAGTCGGTCGCCGCGATCCTCAAGGAAGTGATGACCAACGAGGCGTCAACGCTGCTCGACAGCGACGCCTCGAACAAGGCCGCCGATGCCGATGCAGCGCTGCAGGAGCTTGGATCGGATTTTGTCGGACAGGCCTATGTCACCGCCACGGTCACCGTGTGGGACGAAGATCCCGCACTCGCGGCGGAAAAGCTGCGCTTGGTCGAGAAAGTCATCCAAGGCCGCGACTTCACCGTGATCGTCGAGGGCATGAACGCGGTCGAAGCCTGGCTCGGCTCACTCCCCGGGCATGTCTACGCCAATGTCCGGCAACCCCCGATCTCGACGCTCAACCTTGCCCACATGATTCCCCTCTCCGCCGTGTGGGCGGGGCCGGAACGGGACGAACACTTGCAAGCAGCCCCACTCTTCTATGCGCAGACAGAAGGCTCGACCCCGTTCCGGTTTTCACTCCATGTTGGCGACGTTGGCCATACCCTGATCGTCGGCCCGACCGGTGCGGGTAAATCCGTGCTGCTGGCGCTGATGGCGCTTCAGTTCCGGCGCTATGACCGCGCTCAGGTATTCGCCTTCGATTTTGGCGGCTCGATCCGCGCGGCTGCGCTTGCCTGTAGCGGCGACTGGCAGGATTTGGGTTCGAGTCTCACAGACGAAAGTGCGGGCGCAGTGTCGCTGCAACCACTCGCGCGGATCGACGAACCGGCGGAACGCAATTGGGCCGCTGAATGGTTGCAGGCGATCCTGACGTCCGAGGGCGTGGGCGTAGATCCGGCCACTAAAGAACATCTCTGGTCGGCGCTGACGTCGCTTGCGACCGCACCCGTTGCCGAGCGCACGCTCACTGGGCTTGCCGTGCTGTTGCAGTCGCAAGGCTTGAAGCAGGCGCTCGCACCCTATTGCATTGGCGGGCCGTTCGGCCGGTTGCTCGACGCCGAAGTCGAGCATCTCAGGCAAGCGAGCTTCCAGGCGTTCGAAACCGAAGGGCTGACTGGTTCGGCGGCGGCACCCGCCGTGCTGTCTTACTTGTTCCACCGGATCGAAGGGCGGCTTGACGGTTCGCCGACGATGATCATCATCGATGAGGGTTGGCTAGTGCTCGACAGCCCGGCCTTCGCCGCGCAGTTGCGTGAGTGGCTCAAGACGCTGCGCAAGAAGAATGCGAGCGTGGTGTTTGCGACACAAAGCCTCGCCGACATCGAGACCAGCGCGATTGCACCCGCGATTATCGAAAGCTGCCCGACCCGCATCTTTCTGCCCAACGAACGGGCCGTCGAGCCGCAGATATTGTCAATCTATCGCCGCTTTGGTTTGAACGACCGGCAGATCGAGATCGTCGCGCGGGCAACCCCCAAGCGCGACTATTATTGCCAGTCGGCACGCGGCAACCGGCTGTTCGAGCTGGGTCTCGGCGAAGTTGCGCTCGCTTACGCCGCTACCTCATCGAAGACCGACCAGCTGGCAATTGCCGAACTGACCGAAGCGCACGGAACGGCGGGCTTTGCTGCCGCCTGGCTACGCCATCGCGGCCTCGCTTGGGCCGCCGACATGCTCCCGGTTCCCGAACCCATTCCCACCGCCCAATTGGGCCAACCCAAGGAGTAATGCCATGAAGTCCCGTAAGTTGTTCTCGATGCTCGCTGCCGGTGCAGCTATCCTGTCGATCAGCGTCAGCGCTGTCATGCCGACCGCCGCAAGCGCGCAGATCGGCGGGATCGTGCACGATCCACGCAACTATGCACAGAACATCATGACTGCCGCACGCACGCTCGAGCAGATCAACAATCAGATCCGGCAATTGCAGAACCAGGCAACCTCGCTGGTCAACGAAGCGCGCAATTTGCAGTCGCTGCCGCTGACTGTGCTTGAGCCATTGCAGGCGCAAATTCGGCAAACGCAGCAGCTTTTGGGCCAGGCCCAGCGCGTCGCCTATGACGTCCGCCAGATCGAAACCGAGTTCCAGCGCAATTATCGCAGCTTGTCGATGACCGGGCCGCAGCGGATGCTGGTGCAAGGGGCCGAAGCGCGCTGGCAGAACAGCGTCGGTGCCTTCGAGGACGCCATGCGCGTTCAAGCCGGCGTTGTCGGCAATATCGAAGGTGCTCGGCAATCCATCGACAGCCTGGTCGGAGCCAGCCAGTCGGCCACGGGTGCCTTGCAGGCGACCCAAGCGGGCAACCAGCTTCTCGCCGTGCAGGCACAGCAGCTCGCCGACCTCACGGCCACCGTTGCCGCGCTCGGCCGTGCGCAATCGCTCGACGCCGCGCAGCGCGCCGCCGCTCAGGCACAGGCGCGAGAGCAAATGCGCCGCTTCCTCAGTGACCGTCGTCCCTATGTTCCGGGCAACGCCCGGCTGTTCGGGAACTGAGCGATGAACAGCAAGCTCTTCGCGCGGGTCGGCGCTGGCGCATTTGTGGCGATTGCCATCACTATGGCGGCGCTCGAATTGCGCGAGGAGCCTGCGCCACCGCAGGCCGAGATCGTCACGGTGCCCGATGAGAGTGGCGACGGTGCAAAGGCGACCCTCGCTTATTGCGCCGAACTTGGTCTCGAAGCCGCCTCGGTTGATATCTGCACCGAAGTCTGGGCCGCCGAGCGGCGACGTTTCCTGGGTCAGGCCGAGCGCGACGCAGCCCGCCAAGAAAATGCGCCGGACAATGGCAGCGATCCCGCAAACCCAAAAGCGAAGGATCGCTGACATGGGTGGCACCGGCGTCGTCGACCGCTTCCTCGACATCTTCTCGCGCTATATCGACAGCGGGTTCGGCCTGCTGGGTGGCGAGGTCGCGTTCATCGCGACGACGTTGATCGTCATCGACGTGACGCTCGCCGCCCTCTTCTGGTCATGGGGCGAGCAGGACGACATTCTCGCGCGGCTGGTCAAGAAGACGCTGTTCGTCGGCATCTTTGCCTACATCATCGGCAACTGGAACAGCCTGGCGCGCATCGTTTTCGAGAGCTTCGCCGGGTTAGGTTTGAAGGCGAGTGGCACGGGCTTTACCGCTGCCGAACTGCTGCAACCGGGCCGCGTCGCACAGGTCGGGCTTGACGCCGCTTACCCGCTGCTGGAGTCGATCTCCGAGCTGCTGGGGTTTGTGAGCTTTTTCGAGAATTTCCTCCAGATCGTCATCCTGCTGGTCGCTTGGGCGATCGTCATCATCGCCTTCTTCATCCTCTCGATCCAACTGTTCATCACGCTCATTGAGTTCAAGCTGACCACGCTGTGCGGGTTCGTGCTCATCCCGTTCGGACTGTTCAGCAAGACCGCCTTCATGGCCGAGCGCGTGCTTGGCAATGTCGTCTCGTCGGGCATCAAGGTGCTGGTGCTCGCGGTCATCGTCGGCATCGGCTCGACGATCTTCTCCGAATTCACCAGCGCCATTGCGGGCGAACCCACCATCGAGGACGCGCTGTCGATCGTGCTGGCCAGCCTTGCCTTGCTCGGGCTCGGAATTTTCGGTCCCGGCATCGCCAATGGCATCGTCTCGGGCGGGCCGCAGCTCGGTGCGGGAGCAGCCGCTGGCACAGCACTTCTCGCCGGCGGCGCAGCGGCAGGCGCTGTTGCCGGTGCCAAGCTCGCCGGTGGTGCCGTCGCCAGCGCCGCATCCAATGTCGCGCACGGCACGTCGCGCGCCGCCGGCGGGGCCAGCATGGCCTATGCCCTCGGCTCCGCGGGCAAGTCAGGCGGCGCAGCCGTTGCGGGCGGTGCGCGCGCGGTCGGCGAATATGCCGCCAGCGCTGCCGCGTCGCCACTTCGCTCGGCTGGTAACAGCGTAAAACAATCATTCCGTGACGGCAGCAGGGGCGCGATCACCAAGACAGGTGGCACGATTACGCCAGGCCCCAATACGCCGCCACCAGCATCGCCGCCGAACAGCGGTTCCGAACAACCTGCTTGGGCCAAGGCGATGAAGGACCGGCAGTCCATTTCACATGGTGCGACCATCGCCGCTCACACCCTCAAATCCGGCGACAGCCATGGCGGCGGCGCGTCGGTCGATACTTCAGAAAAGGACTGACCCGATGTTTAGGCGACCCTCGATCCGCTACGGTAAGACCCCCGAACCCGAAACGCCCTACAGCCGAGCAGCCCAAGTCTGGGATGACCGCATCGGCTCGGCACGGGTGCAGGCAAAGAGCTGGCGCTATGCCTTCTTTGGGGCGCTGGGGCTGTCAGCCTGTTTGACCGCCGGGATCGTCTGGCAAGGCGCACAAGGCTCGATCATCCCGTGGGTGGTGCAGGTCGACCGGTTCGGTGAGGCGCAGGCCATTGCGCCAGCGGTCAGTGACTATGATCCGACCGATCCGCAGATCGCGTTCCATCTGGCACGGTTCATTGAACAGGTCCGCGCCGTTCCTGACGACCCGATCATTGTCCGCCAAAACTGGCTGCGTGCCTACGATTTTGTGACTGATCGCGGCGCGTTGGTCCTCAATGACTATGCGCGGACCAACGATCCCTTCGCGCTGATCGGCCGCGAACAGGTTGGGGTCGATGTCACCAGCGTCATTCGTGCATCCCCGACCAGCTTTCGTGTGGCCTGGGTCGAGCGCCGCTACCGCGACGGCAGCCTTGCCGACACCAGCCGCTGGACCGCGATCCTGACGATTACCGTCCAGACCCCGCGCACCCCCGATGCCCTGCGCAAGAACCCGCTCGGCATTTTCGTCAACGCCATCAACTGGTCGAAGGAACTTGGCTCATGATTCATCCACTCCCCGGTCGCCTCGCGGCGACGCTCATTCCGATCTTGCTCAGCACAACGGCCTGTCCAGCAGCCGCGCAATCGAACCCGCAGCTGAGCACGTCGATCCCGGCGGTCAGTGGCGAACCCGCTGCCCCGCTGCCCCAAGTTCAACCCCTTACGCGGCGAGACCCCTCCCGCGCCGCGCGCCGCTCCCAGCCTTCCGCCCCCCGGGAACGAGTGGGAGCGGCAAACGCCGCCGCGCGCGTGCAGCCCATCGGCGAGCAGTTCCTCAACGCGATCCAGCAATACGCCTGGACCCCCGGCGCGCTCTATCAGGTCTATGCGTCGCCCGGCCAGGTTACCGATATCGCGCTGCAAGAAGGCGAGCAACTTGTCGGAACTGGGCCAGTAGCTGCCGGCGATACCGTGCGCTGGCTAATCGGTGATACGATCAGCGGACGTGGGCCAACGGCACGGGTGCATATCCTGGTGAAGCCGATCCGCTCGGACATCACCACCAACCTGATCATCAACACCGACCGGCGCACTTACCATATCGAGCTGCGCGCCAATCCGTCGGTCTATATGGCATCGGTTTCGTGGACTTATCCGCAGGACGAACTAATTGCGCTCAGGCAGGCGCAGGAGGCTGAGGCGCGCGCTGAACCGGTCGCCGCCAACATTCCAATCGATGCGCTCAATTTCGCCTATCGCCTCTCTGGTGACCGCCCCGACTGGCGCCCCGTTCGCGTGTTCGATGACGGTCGGCAGACGTTCGTGGAATTTCCTGAGAGCGTTGCGCAAGGCGAAATGCCGCCCTTGTTCGCGCTCGGCAACGACGACCAGGCCGAACTGCTCAATTACCGCGTATCAGGACGCTTCATGATCGTCGACCGGCTGCTCGACCGTGCTGAGCTGCGCCTCGGCGACCACCGTTCGCAGCAGCGTGTTGAAATCCGCAGCCAGCGCCGGAGGACCGCTCCATGACCGAAGCAACCGCTCAGAACGTCTCGCCCGAGGACGCGGTCAAGCTGCGCGGCGATCCACCCCGCGTCATGCGATTGTCACGCAAGGCGATTGGGTTGGCGAGTGCAGCTGGATTGGCGCTGGTGGGGGGTGCGCTGATCTATGCACTGCTGCCTGAAGGCCAGCGGGAGCGCGAGGAACTCTACAACACCGAGAATGCCGCCCGGCCCGATGCGTTGGCGGATGCCCCGCGCAACTACGGTGAGGTGCCTAAATTGGGGCCGCCGCTGCCCGGCGATCTTGGCGGGCCGATCTTGGCCGCACAGGAACGCGGCGCTGTCGCTGCATTGCCGCCGGTCGGTGCGCCGCCACGCGCTGGGCCGTCGGCGGCACAAACTGCTGCCGACACCGAGCGCCAGCGACTGCTGCAAGAGCGAAGTGCAGCGCGCGATAGCCGCGTGTTCTTTGGCGGAAGTGGCGGGACGAATGCAGGCCCGTCGCTCGCTGACGGTCTGGCGGATGCAGCTGCGTCTCCGGCATCGCCTGCAACGGCTGCGGAACAGCCACGGCCCAGCTTTCTCGACCGTCCCGCCGACCGCCGCACTGTGTCGCTAAGCAGATTAGAATCGCCTGCCGGAACGCACATCCTGCAAGCGGGTAGCATAATCCCAGCAGCGCTGATTACCGGCATCCGCTCTGATTTGCCCGGACAGGTCACCGCGCAAGTGACCGAGCAAGTCTATGACAGCCAGACCGGGCGCATCCTACTCATTCCGCAAGGGTCGCGGTTGATCGGCGACTATGATGCCGATGTTACCTCTGGCCAGCGGCGCTTGCTGCTTGCCTGGAACCGGCTCATCCTGCCCGATGGCCGCTCGATTGTTCTGGAACGCCAGCCTGCGGGTGACGCTTCCGGCTTTGCCGGGCTTGAGGATAGCGTGAATTTTCATTGGGGCGGCGTGTTGCGCGCGGCTCTGATCTCAACATTACTGGGTGTTGGCAGCGAGCTTGGGAGTGGTGGCGACAGCGATCTCGCTCGCGCGGTTCGTCGGGGCTCGCAGGATAGCATCGGTCGGGCCGGAGAGCAGGTGGTAAGCCGTGAGCTTGGTGTGCGTCCCACGCTGACAATCCGGCCCGGTTTTCCAGTGCGGGTCATCGTCACGCGCGACCTGATCCTCTCGCCTACGGGAGCCGCCCCATGACCCGGTTAAAACTTGCCGATCTTGCCGACGAGAAGCCGGTCAGGCTGACGATCGAACTCAATTCCCGATTACATCGCGACCTTGTCGCTTATGCCGCCGCGATGGGTGGTGGCGAGGCCAAGGGCGCACCGACGCCCGAGCGGCTGGTCCCGGCAATGATCGAGCGGTTCATGGCGACCGACCGGAGTTTCGCCAAGAGCCGAAAAGGCAATCACTCGCCCTGAAGGACCGGGTAACGCTCCTGAAGCATTTTGATGAATTTCTTGAGCGCTGGGTTCTCGTTGTCGCGGCGCCAGTAAAGCGCAAAATCGAGCCGGGCGGCACCGCCATTGTCCGCGATTTCGAGGAATTTGAGACCTGGCCAGATCACGCCATTCGAAGCCTCGGTGGTCAGGGTGACATACCGCCCGATCGTCACAGTGCTGATCACGCTTTCGATGCTGGTGTCCTGGAGAATGATGTTAGCGCGATAGCCGTGCGCGCCGAGTTTTGAATTCAGGACGTTTGCAATGACCGGCCCGACACCATCGGTCGGCAACACGAAAACTTCACTGCGCAGATCGGTCCAATGGATCGCATCGGCTTCGACAAGGGGGTGGACATCGGGAACAACAAGCATCAACCGCTCGGTCCAAATGGCGCGTCTATCGACGCCGTGCTCGCTTAACGCCATCGGCGTAATGGCGGCATCGACGCTGTGGGCTTGAAGTCCAGCAAACAGTTTTTCGGTTCCGCCCTCGATGCCGTCGAACTGCACATCGGGATAGCGCGAGATATAGTCGCCGATCGCAAAACGCAGATTGCCAGTCATCAGCGACGAGCTGAAACCGATCGCAAGACGGCCTTCCTCGCCATAACTGACGTTCTTTGCCGTGGTCAAAAGGTTGTCGATATCGGTGACGATCCGCTCCGCGACCGTCAGGAATGCCTTGCCGTTTTCGGTTGCGAAGGTTCCGCGCTTGGTGCGCTCAAACAATTGGACACCAAGCATCTGTTCGAGCGCCTGAACCCGGCGGCTAAGCGCCGACTGTTTGACACTTAGAACCTTTGCCGCGCGCGAGAAACTCTGCGTCCCGGCTGTAACCACTGCCGCCCGAAGATGGCGGATTTCGATACTCATTGTAAATCGTTCATCGTATCATGCCCGACTATTTCAAACTAAAATCCAAATTTGGACTTAATTTCATCGCTTTAGATCGCCTTCCCATCGAGCGACAACGGTGGTTGCCACAGCATTACCGACCACATTCGTGGCTGACCTTCCCATGTCTAGGAATTGGTCTATGCCGAGTATCAAGAGAAGCCCTGCTTCCGGTATACCGAGAAACCCAAGTGTTGAAGCGATGACCACCAGCGAGGCGCGCGGAACCCCGGCCATGCCTTTGCTCGTCACCATCAGCAACAGCAGGGCGGTGATCTGTTCCAGCACTGATAACTCAATGCCGTAGGCTTGAGCGATGAACAGAATCGCAAAGCTGCAATACATCATCGAGCCGTCGAGATTGAACGAATAACCAAGCGGCAGAACAAAGGACGCCACACGGCGGGGAACGCCATATTGCTCCAAAGCACTTAGCGTCTTGGGGTAGGCAGCTTCCGAGCTTGCGGTGGAAAAAGCGAGCACCAAGGGTTCTTTGACAGCGCGAGCCAGATCTACGCTGTTGGCAAGTCCGAAAACCAAGGCGCCAGTGGCGAACAGCAGAAGCCACAGAATGAGCAGACCGACGTAGAAGCCACCAATAAACAGGCCATATGCAGCGAGGACGCCAAAGCCGTTCGAGGCAATGACCGACGTTACCGCAGCGAAAACGGCAATCGGCGCAAAGCGCATGACGTAATTGGTGATGCGCAGCATGATGTCGACCAGGCTTTCGATGCCCTTCAGCAGGGGCTCGCCCACTTTGCCGCTCGCCGCGAGGGCGACCCCGAAAAACAGCGAGAAAATCACAATCTGCAGGATCTGGTTCGACGCCATGGCATCGACGATTGATGTCGGCACAAGCTCGGTCAAAAAACTTTTGTAAGTGAATTCGCGGGTTTCGATTCCACTGTCACCAGTCGGCAATGCAAAGCCGCTGTCGACACCAGGCTGAAACAGGTTGACCAGAATCAAGCCAAGGCTGATCGATACGGCGCTGGCACCGACAAACCACAACATGGTGCGAAGCCCGATCCGGCCCAGCGATCTGGAGTCGCCCATATGGGCAATACCGGTGACAAGCGTTGCAAAAACCAGAGGCGCGATGATCATTTTGATCAGCCGCAGAAAAATATCGGTGATGATGGACAAATTATCGGTGACGGTCGCAACTTGCGACGCTGGCAGAAAAGTAAAGATCAGGCCGCCGGCGACAAGGCCAAGGCCAACAGCGCCCAAAATCATCCACGCCAGTCGCTTTTCCACACCCACCCCCTGATTACGTTCTTATGTATGGGGAGTAGACGCTGCTACCGACTTAAAACGAACCTGACGGTCACGGAAATAAGTTCGTGCCTTTTAACAGCATTCTCACATTCTGCGATTTTCGCGATCTGCTATCGAGAGGCCCGATCCACACGGGCGACGGGCCGATTGGTGACCCCCTGTTCAGCTGCAATTTCAGCAATGACGGCCATCAGCCCTTCCACATCGCCACCGTGCAATATCCCATAGACCGGGATGTCGGCTAGAGTCGGTTCCAACAGGATAATGTCATCGCGACCATACCGATTCATCTCAGTAATCACATCGCTCAGACGCTCGCCATCAAACGACAGCTCATTCCGGGTCCAGTCGGTCGCAGTTTCGATGTTTGCCGGCCGAGCGGCCTCTTGCGTCGAACTCGCCACCGCCATTTCTGAGCCAGTGGCGCGGCCGAACCGGATACGCTCGCCTGCGGCGAGCAACCGGCGTGCTGGTCCTGCTTGCGCGTCGCCGGCAATTGTCACCGCAATCCGCCCTTCAACGACAGTGACCTCAGTCTCCGACTGAATCGTGCGGATGTTGAACACTGTCCCGATCGCCTCCACTTGGCTGTCGCCGACGCGTACGATGAAGGGGCGTGACGCATCATGTGCAACAGTGAACAGCGCTTCACCACGGACGAGGCGTAGGTGTCTTGCGCCATCTTCCAACGATACGTCGACCGCCGTCTGCGGGCTGAGCTTCAGCACCGACCCGTCGGCTAACCGGATATCTCGGACCTCCGCTCGATCGGCGACGAATGTTTCGGCGCGGGCTTGCGGTGCTGATGTCCAAGGCTGCAATGCCAAAAGCCCGCCCAGCATGAGCATGCAAAAGACGATGCTGGCAGCCCAGCGCTCCCATGCGGGGATTCTCCATGTGGGCTCGGTATCGACTTTTTCTTCGTGGGCTAGATCGACGCTTGCTTGTTGGAGGTCAGACGACAGCTCCGGCGGCGGCAGATCCCCTAGAACCTGCCACAAATTTATCAGTTCAACCTCTTCCGAGGGTGCTCTGGCAATGCCATCGGCATCGATCTCAAAATTTTTCTCGACCAGGCGCTGCGCGGCCCGCTGCATTTCCCTGCGCGAGGGCTTCCGGCTGGTCATGACGGCCCCTTCTTGGTGCTGACAGGATCAGGCAAGTTCGTGGCACGGACGATATGTTCGTGAATGGTCACCAGCGCATTGGCGACATGCTTCTGCACCATCCGGTGCGATATCTGCAATCTTTCGGCAATTTGCGGCGTATCCAAATCATGATAGCGTTTGAGAATGAAGGCGTCGCGGCAATTCGGGCCGAGTTCATCGAGCGCAGCACTTACAACGCGCTCAAGATCGTTGAAATGCCACCAGTCTTCCTGCTCAGCACGCGTGACGAAAATGCTTTCCGCATCGAGCGCGACCGAATGGTCGAGCGCTTGCTGCCTGCCTCTGGAACGGTCTACCAAGATATTGCTGGCGATCTTAAATATATAGGCTGTCGGATATTCGACGTGCCGGTTTTCCGGCATCGCAGCCAGCTTTGCGAAAACCTCCTGCACCAGATCATCAAGATCAACATCGGAGCTCAAATGTCTCCGGAAATGTTTCCTCAGGGCACGGGAATAGCTGTCCCATTGCGCAGTTGCGATAGGAACAATGATGCTTTTTTCGGTTGAAGGTTTTTCGCCGATTCTGATTTCCCCAATCGCGCCATCATTTGGGTTAACGCGCTGTGCCATAGTTATTTGACCTGATTGCTTGTTGCAATCATTTGACGATCATCGCAGCTCGCGGCCTTTCCGTCGATGATCCCCAAATAGGCCGGTTCGAGGATTTCCAAGGCCGATCTCAGGCTTCCCGCATCCTTCGCCAATTGCGCGACAGCGGCGGACCGTGCGTATCCGATCACTGGAACAAGCGCCGTGGCCAGCGCAGTGCTGTTGCCCAGATTGCTTGCACACCGATCCTCGCACGCTTCTATGTCTTTGACGCAGTTGTCGATGAGCATGTCGCAGGCAGCAACTAGCAGATCGACAGCCTCGTGTAGCGACCAGAGGATGAGCGGTTCGAATGCGTTGAGCTGGAGCTGGCCGCCCTCGGCAGCGAAAGTGATGCTCAAATCGAGTCCGAACACGCGGAAGGCGACTTGGTTGACCGCTTCGGGAATAACCGGATTAACCTTGCCGGGCATCAGCGACGAGCCGGGTTGCCGGTCGGGCAAGGCGATTTCGCCGATCCCACCCTGAGGGCCGCTGGACAGTAGCCGCAGATCATTGGCGACCTTGGATAGTTTCGAGCCAACGCGTTTGAGCATGCCGCTGTAGAGAACGAACGCGCCCATGTCCCAGCTGGCTTCGACCAGGTTGGCCGCATTCTTGACCGGTAGCGCGGTCACCTCGGCAAGATGGCCGCTGATGCGCTGCCGATAAGCCTCCGACGCGCCAATGCCGGTACCAATTGCGGTTCCACCAAGATTGACCTCAAGAAACAGCGCCGCCAGCTCGTTTGCGCGGGAAGTATCCTCGGCGATTGTTGCCGCAAATGCACCGAACTCCTGACCCAGCGTCATGGGCACGGCGTCTTGCAGCTGGGTTCGCCCAAGCTTTGCAATATGCTCGAACTCATGGCTCTTGGCAGTCATCGCCTGTTCGAGCCGACCGAGCGCTGCGACCAGTCGTTCATTCTGATCTATCACGGTTAGCCTGACCGCAGTCGCATAAGCGTCGTTAGTCGATTGCGATCGGTTCACATGGTCATTGGGGCTAAGCCTGTGATAGTCGCCACGGTTCGCGCCGATCAATTCGAGTGCGCGGTTGGCGATAACCTCATTCGCATTCATGTTGCTTGAGGTGCCAGCACCGCCCTGAAAAACGTCGACGACGAACTGGTCGTGCCATTGCCCCGCGATGATCTCGTCGCAGGCGCTGATGATGGCGGATGCCTGAGGCCGTTCGATCTCGCCCACTTCCAAATTGGTCAGCGCAGCAGCCTTTTTCACGCGAGCCAGATTGCGGATCAATGCCGGCATCCGGCCAATGGGAGTGCCAGACAAAGGAAAGTTGAGAAGGGCGCGCTGCGTTTGCGCACCATAAAGCTTTTCGAACGGGATCCTAACTGGCCCCAGCGAATCTTGCTCTAGCCGCGTCGGCGGTTCAGCGCGGATTTCCGCCGCGTGATCCCGCTGCGCCAACCCCTCAGCGCGCGCGGCATCTGCGACCGCGCCCGATACCTTGGCCCGCAGCCTGGGATCGAGTGGCCATGGCAGAAGGCGATCATCTTCAGCCAGACTGAGCAGTGCATCGACTGCGGCATTGAGCATCCCGTCACTGATCCGACGTGCACCGACATCAAGTGCGCCGCGAAAAAGATAGGGAAACGCCAGTAGATTGTTGACCTGATTGGGATAATCTGACCGGCCTGTCCCAACTATGGCATCGGGGCGATGGGCCATCACCGTTTCGGGGGCAATCTCGGGTTCCGGATTGGCGAGAACCAAAACCACGGGCTTTTGCGCCATTCCGATTAGCATGTCGGGCCGAATCGCACCTGCTACAGATAGGCCAATCAAAACATCTGCTTCGTTCAACGCTTCCTCGATCGAACTAATATCCCGTTCAGTCGCAAATGGCCGTTGCCACGAATCGAGATCATGGCGCGCAACGGTCAGCGGCCCTACGACGTCGCACAATATTATCTGCGATGGCTGCACGCCGCGGGTCAGCAGTAGCCGGGCCGAGCCCAACGCGGCGGCTCCAGCGCCGCAGAACACGACACGCGCTTGCGCAAGCGATTTGCCCTGACGCGCCAGAGCTCCGATTACTGCTGCGACGACCGACACAGCAGTTCCGTGCTGGTCATCATGAAACACCGGGATGTCCAGACTTTGCTGCAAGGCTTGTTCGATATGAAAGCATTCAGGCGAGCTGATATCTTCAAGCAGGATACCCGCAAATCCAGGCGCGAGCGCTTGCACATGCGCAACCATTTGATCCGGATCGCTGGCTGCAAGTTCAATGTTCACGCCATCGATGCCGCCGAGTTGCTTGAGCAGCGCTGCCTTGCCCTCCATGACCGGGATAGCTGCAACCGGGCCCACATTGCCGAGTCCCAATACGGCAGTTCCGTTCGTCACAACAGCCACGCGGTTACCCCGTGAGGTCAATCGGTCAGCTTCGGCTGGATTGTTGACAATTGCCATTACGGGTGCCGCGACGCCAGGCGAGTAAACGAGGGTTAGGTCCTGCACTGACGTGAGCGGCTTTGTAACCAACGTCCCCGTTTTACCGGCTGGAAACGTCGCATGAAGGGCAAGCGCTAAGTCGTTGATGCGCTTTGCACTTGAGTCCAGTGATGCCTCAGACGACTCAGGCGATGTCTTTGTTTCGGTTTTGTCGATGCTCATACAATGGAAGACGTAGAGCGATCCTCCAAACGAACCGACCAAAAAAAATTCGGTATCAGGTTCGCACTGAGGATGTGGCCCCGTCTATCTTCCAAACGAAAAGATTTTAGGGGAGAGGTTTGCGATGCGTGCATCCACAAGTCTGTTAATTGCAGTATCGACTGTGGCGTTGGCGCTGCCAAATGTGGCATCGGCACAAGCCTCGTCGCGCGAACAGGTCGTTGCAATTCCAAGCCAGTCTGTCGCGCAAACTTTGCGCGACATTTCGCGCACAGCAGGTATCCAGATCGTTTTCCTTGATGCCGAACTTTCATCTCTAACGGCGCCAGCCATACAGGGGCGTTTGAGTGCTCGTGCCATGTTGCGGCAGGCGCTGCGCGGCAGCGGCTATGATTTTCGGTTCACTAACCGCAATACCGTTCGTGTCTTTCGCGCTCGCGGTGGTGCCGCCCGGGCTCAAAGTGGAGACGTCGCATCATCGGGCGGAAGGCAAACATTGCCCCCTACTGCTCCTGTTGAACAGCACGAGGGCGCGCGAGAAGGTCAGTCCGATATCGTCGTGACGGGGACGCGGCTGCGTCGCGATGCGTTTGATACCTCTGTTCCGACCCTACAGGTCAACGCGCAGTCTCTGGCTGAATCAGGCTTTACGGATCTGGCGCAGTCGCTTGATGAAGTCCCCGGCGTCTCGCTTGCCGACAATAATATCGGGCAACCAGCCGGGGCTATCCAGAACGCCGGGACATCAACCGTCAATCTTCGCAATCTGGGTGCAAACCGGACACTGGTGCTGATCGACGGTCGTCGCACCGTCTCGAATGCCGCCAATCGCAACGTCGTGAGCCTGAACACAATCCCGCAAGCCTTTGTCGATCGGGTCGAAGTGATCACTGGCGCAGCGTCTGCGGTCTATGGGTCCGATGCGGTGGCCGGCGTTGTCAACATCATCACCGAAAACAATCAACGTGGTTTTCGCATTCGCGGACGCAGCCAGTTCGGCCTTACCGAAGGCGGCGGCGGCAGCGAGTATAGCCTGTCTGCAAGCTATGGTGCGCGGTTTGCCGATGATCGGGGCTACTTCCTGGTCGCGGGAACCTACGAGACCGATGAAGGAATTTTTGCCCGGCAACGCTTGCCGCGCGCAGGCGAACCCACTTCGCTCGACACAACGAACAATGTCGTCGATAATCCAGTCCTCAGCACCGACATTCCCGGCGGCCGGTTTCGCGGCAGCAGCTTTTACTTCAACGAAGCCGGTTTGCAGCGCAATTTTGTTACAGCGATCAACGGCTACAATGATCGCCCGGAAGACACGTTGAGGGCACCACGCGACTTGTTGGCAATAGCGGCAAAAGGTTCGTTTCGCTTTTCCGACGTGTTTGAACCGTTTTTCCAAGTCCAGTTTTCCGACCTCGACAGTTCCTTCGTACGGGCACCAATCGGCATCCGCGATACGACCGAAGTGGTCGTTCGTGACCCGGTCACAGGTTTGCCAGCAACCAACTTTCCAGTCTTTTCGGTAGGACGGATCAGCCGAACAAGTCCGCTGGCTCCAGCGCTGATCCGCACCGGCGCGCCTACGAGCGGCATTGATTTCAGGCGGCGCTTCAATGAAGTCGGCAACCGTGAAACCTTCAATGATCGTGACACGTTGCGCGCTTGGATCGGTGCGCGCGGTGATTTGTCCGATGCTTGGAGCTATGAACTCAGCTATGGCTATGGCCGGTTCGAACAGAACCAGCTGCGTACCGGCGGCGTCAATCTCCGCGATCTGCGTTTCGGTCTGGATGTTGAGGTCGATCCTGCCAATACGGCATTGCTGCGATGCCGGGATGCCGCCGCCCGGGCGAACGGATGCGTCCCGGTCAACATCTTCGGCGTCAATACGATTTCTCCCGAGGCTGTCGCCTACATTCGGGCGGATTCAACGTTTCGTTCGGTCGTACTCCAGGATGTCGTCCTTGGCTACGCAACCGGCAGGTTTGCCGGTTTGCCTGCGGGGGATATCGGGGTGGTGATTGGCGGCGAATATCGCCGCGAAGCCTCCAGTCTGCAAACCGATGACGAAACGCGGACCGGTTTCACAACCTCGGCCGGCATTCCCGGCTTTTCGGAAAGCTTCTCGGTTCGCGAAGGTTTTGTCGAGGCGACGGTGCCCTTGCTACGCGATGTCCGGTTCGCACGGTCACTGACCCTCGATCTGGCAGGCCGTGTCGCAGATTACAGCAGGTCTAACGTTGGCACCGTGTTCAGCTATCGTGCCGGTCTTAACTGGCAACCGGTCGAAGACCTGCGTTTCCGTGCGCAATATGGCACCGCGGTGCGCGCACCAGACCTGTCCGAGCTATTCTCGCCGCCGCGCGACGATTCCGATACTGTTATCGACATCTGTAATGGCGTTACCGCTACCACGGCAGGCACGGTGGCCGCAAATTGCCGCCGTGTTCCGGGCATTGCTGCGGAAATTAGCGCATCCGGCCGGTTCACACAAAATTCAACGAATGTGCGGTCGCCCAACGGCGGCAATCTGGCCCTTGATGCCGAGCGGGCGCGGACGATCACCGTCGGTTTCGTTGCGACGCCCAGCTTTATTCCCAGCCTGACGCTGTCAGCCGACTATTACAACATCCGGGTCAATGGCGCGATTGATGCATTCACCAACGAGACGATTCTCAATCAGTGCTATTCGGCTACAGATTTTCCCAACAATGCCTTTTGCCAGCTCATCTCGCGCAACAGCGTCGATGGTGAAATCCAGGAAATCATCCAGCGCGAGCAGAATCTCAATCAGACCCGGGTGTCAGGCTTCGACGTTCGCGTCCGCTACGAGCCGAGTCTTGAGGGTATTGGCCTGAACGGCAATCTCTTGCTAGGGCTGGACTGGACGCACTCTTTGACGAACGAAACGGATTTCATGGGCCTCAATGGCATCGAAACCGATTTCAACAATGGAGAAATCAATACCCCGCGCGACGAGTTCACGGCCCGGCTGGGATTTGAAAATCGAGGCTTTAGGACTCAATGGCGGACCCGTTTCATTGGGCCTGTTGTTGCCAGCAACGAGCGCGTTGCTGACGCGGCAGCGCGGAACATTGTAAATCCGCTATTCCTGCGCTACGATGCCTATTGGCGGCACGACTGGACGTTCAGCCTTCGGATCGGCGATGATCCGCGCCTGCGCCTGACCGGTGGCATCAACAATATCTTCAACAATACCGGGCCGGTCGTGCCTGAAGGTGCCACTCCTGATGCACAGAATGGCTTCATTCCCCAATATGGCATTGTAGGCCGCACCGGGTTCATAGGCTTCGAGGTCGCATTTTGACGACGTTGCGGTCGGCAATCGCCTGTTTGTTGCTGTTGTTGACGGGTTGTGCGGTCACACAACCCGCAACTTCTAGCGCGCCTGTCGTTGCTCCGGTCCCGCTGTCGAACGCGGAAGCGGCTCGCCGACTTGAGGATGTGACCGGAGTTGAGCGATTCGATTTCGAAACACTGGGCGGACGACAGATAACCGTCTGGTCCTATCGACCGCAAACCGTGCGCGCCCAGACCCCAGTGCTGTTCGTCATGCATGGGGTGCAGCGTGATGGAGCACGCTATTTGCTCGATTGGGTCGATTTCGGCCGGAGAAACAATCAGATCATCGTTGTGCCGGAATTCGACGCAGTAAACTTTCCCGGTTCGAACGCCTATAATCACGGCAATTTCCGTGGAGCTTTGGGCAACTTTCTGCCCAGAGAGCAATGGTCATTCTCGGTTATCGAGCCCCTCTTCGACGCCGTTCGTGCGCGGACTGGTACGGAGGTGGACCGGTACCGGATCTATGGCCATTCGGCCGGTGCACAATTCGTCCACCGCTTCGTCTTGTTCATGCCCGAAGCCCGCTATTCACTTGCAGTTTCCGCCAACGCGGGGTCATATGCGGTGCCGGATTTATCGATTAGCTACCCGTTCGGGCTCAAGGACACGCCGCTCTCCGAGGCCGATCTTGTCCGGGCTTTGCAACGCCCGCTGACGATTTTGCTCGGCACCGCCGACAACGATCCTGCGCATCCCAACCTGCCCGACCAGCCCGGTGCAGTCGCGCAAGGCCCGCATCGCGTTGCGCGTGGTGAGCATTTTTTTGCCGCTGCCCGCCGTGCTGCGCTTGGCCGGAATGTGCGGCTGCGCTGGCAATTGGGATATGCCGAAGGCATTGCTCACGATAATGCCGGAATGGCACGGAATGCCGAGCGGCTGCTCGATGGCAGGCCCTAGCCAGATGGCCCCCTACCTGCTGACCAGAAGAGCGGAACCCTGGATATGATAGCAACATGGATACGCTGCCTGGCTTTGGTCGTCTTTCTAGGCTTGGGAACTAGTACCGCAGCCAGCCCTGCTCGTCATGAACAGTTGCTTCATCGCTTGGTCGCCGAGCAGTTCGAGCGCAGCGTGGCTGACACGATCGCTCTGACCGAGATACCCGCTCCACCATTTGCAGAGGGCGACCGTGCTAATGCGTTCGTACGCATGCTGACCGATGCCGGACTTGCTGACGTTGGACGCGACCGTGAAGGTAACGTGCTGGCGCTGCTGCCAAGCGGCAGGCGCCGAGGCAATGTTGTCGTTGTGGCGGCCCATCTGGATTCAGTATTTCCGGGGGGAACCGATGTTCGGGTTCGCAGGTCGGGTCAGCGGCTCACCGCACCGGGCGTAGCAGATAATGCGCGCGGCCTCGCCGTGTTGCTGGCCGTTGTCCGGTCCATGGTCAGCGTCGGCATCCAGACTCAAACGGATATCTTGTTTGTCGGCACTGTAGGCGAGGAAGGGGCCGGCGATCTCAGAGGCGTTCGCTACCTCTTGACTGAAGGCGAGTATCGGGAGCGCGTAACAGCCTTCATCGCGCTCGACGGTATCAATCCGGCGCGGGTCGTCAATCGCAGTGTCGGCTCGCGCCGCTACCGTTCGGCATTTTCCGGACCCGGTGGCCACAGTTATTCGGCATTTGGCACGGTCAATCCGGTGCATGCCTTGGCCGCGACCGTGACGTCCTTGCAAGCGATCGCCGTTCCGGCAACGCCCCGCACCACATATTCCGCGAGCATTATTTCTGGTGGAACATCGGTAAATGCCATCCCTGCAGAAGCTGTTCTTGAAGTTGATCTTCGATCTGAATCACAGCAGCATCTGGAACAACTCGAAGCGAGCTATTTGAGCGGGGCCGCTTCAGCCGTTGCGACCGAAAACGTGGCTCGCGGGTCAGCTGGGCGATTGGTCAGCGTCACCCATCAACTGACAGGAAACCGGCCCGCTGGCGAGACAAGTCCGTCACATCCGCTAGTAGCGTTAGCAGTTCAATCTTTAAGCGAGCATGGGTTTCAAGCACAACTAGCCGCTGCATCGACTGATTCGAACATCCCGATGAGCCTCGGCATACCCGCATTGACACTTGGTGTAGGCGGTCGAAGTGAAGGGGAGCACAGCCTGTCGGAATGGCTCGAGCTTCCGCAGTCGGAAACGCAGCGAGCAATGCAAGCAATCGCACTGATCATTCTTCGCGCAGCACGCGCCGGTATTGCTGGGCCGAGGAGGTAAGATCGCGGCGACTGTATACAGAGCCGACTGGATGACGGGGAGGTAACATGCTTCTCGCGATGGTTCCCAAAGTTTCTCATTCGGACATGGGAGTGTTCCGCCCCGAACCCGCTCGGTCTGACTCCGGCACATGCCGGGCAGACGATCCTTACCAAAATTGAAGAAAAAGCAGACAGGACATCAACGCACTCGCTTGGTAGCCGTCAGGGGGGCACACACTAAGTAATGGAGTAATTTGCTCCGACATCAAGGCGATTGCTGAGCCTCGGCAAGGAAACGCCCCAACGCCTCGCTTCGAGCGGCGCGATCAAATGCGTAAGCTCGTCTTTGAAACTCAATCCCGTCCAGCAGACCCGCGATGTAGCCCGCGATAGTATCGGCGGCCATGACCAGTGTCGTGTCGAGCGTATGGATATACTTCCCCGTGACCGACCCCTTGGCATGCCCGACAAGCGCAGCGATCGTTACTTCGGTGAAGCCCAGATCGTTGGCGATGCTGGCAAAGCTGTGCCGCAGGACATGGGCCGTTATGCCGTCAAGCGCCGAGCCACGGAATATTCTTTCCCATTGGTGCGGGAAAGCGCCGAAGACCTAGCTGTTGCGCAAACCGACGAACACATGGTCGCCTTCGGCATAAGGCATTCGCTCTTCCAAAAACTCCAGCACGGGCAGACCCACGGGGCGGATCGAATAACCCTCTTTGGAATCGGTCAGCCGCAGGCAGCTTTGCTCAAAATCGACCTCTTTCCATTCGAGACCGATAATCTCGCCACGCCGGCAGCCGGTCAGCGCCAGCAGTCTGATGACGTCGGTGGTGGTAGCATAACGGCTGTCTCGGCGCGATTCTGACAGCATCCGCCCGAGTTCGCGATACTCCGCTTCAGTCAGGCGGCGTTGGCGGACCTGATCCTTGGGCTTGCGGATGCCGTGCGCGGGGTTGCTGTCGATGATCCCGGCGTTGATCGCATAGGTCAGGATCGCACCGAATAGTCCCAACGTCCGCGATGCCGTTCCTGGACCACCCCGCACGATGGATTTCCCGCGTAGCTTTTCAGTCTTGACGGATACGCGGGTGTTCCCGGCCATCACGTCCCTGAGCAGCTTCGTCGCGTCCGCCCGGGTCAAATCCTTTACGCGCCGATTGCCCAGCAGCGGGACAATATGGCGCTTGATGCGGCCAAGATCGGTGTAGATTGTTGAAGCCTTTTTGGGGCGTCCGCTCTTGCCGAGAATGAGCCCGGCTTCCAGATCGTTGCGGTAAAGATCGCATAACTGCTTGACCGTCAGCGCCCGGTGATCGAGTTGCTTTTCTTCGGCGGGATTGTCGCCACGCGCGATTCTACCCAGTTGCGCCTTCGCTTCGAGCCGGGCCGACTCCGGTGTCCACACGCCGTGCATCCCGATCGTGTAGCGGCGCGAGCGTCCGAGCGATCGGTATTGGAGAACATAGCTGCGCTTGCCCGATGCGAACACGCGCAAGCCGAAACCGGGAAGTTCGCTGTCCCAGATGACGTAGTCTCTACCGTTGGGTATGGCGGCATCGACCGCCTTCTTGGTGATCTTCGGCATCGCCGGCTCCGGGTTTCAAGCCCAGTCTTGCGTAAGCACTGCGTAAGCAGGTGAACGGAAAAACGGGCCAAGACTGCACTAGGCCAGCGTAGGACTTGCCTCAATCAAGTCCTTGCAAAGTCGCAGAAAACCGCGCAAAGACAGGCAACGTCGCACTCTGGCGTAGAACCCTTGGTACTTGCTCCGAAGAATGCGAGCGTGGTGTTCGCGACGCAGAGCCTCGCCGACATCGAAACCTCGGCGATTGCCACGGCGATCATCGAAAGCTGCCCGACGCGGATATTCCTGCCCAATGACCGGGCGCTCGAACCGCAGATATTGGCGATCTACCGCCGGTTCGGCCTCAACGACCGCCAGATCGAGATACTGAGCCAGGCAGCGCCCAAGCGCGATTATTATTGCCAGTCAGCGCGCGGTAACCGGCTGTTCGAGCTAGGTCTGGGCGAAGTCGCGCTCGCCTTTACCGCCACCTCGGCGAAGGCCGACCAGCTTGCGATCACGACATTGGTCGAGGCGCACGGCGCGCAAGATTTCGCCAACCATTGGCTGCGCCATCGCGGACTCGATTGGGCCGCCGACATGCTGCGCGATCCCCCCGTTCCCCCCGCCCAAATGGGCCAACCCAAGGAGTAATGCCATGAAGTCGCGTCGAATGAAGAAGCTGGGTTTCCACCATGCGCTCGCCGCCGGTGCCGCGATCCTGTCGCTGACCGCGACCGCGCTGATCCCGGCACCCGCCTATGCCCAGTTCGGCGGGATCGTTTACGATCCGTCGAATTATGCGCAGAACGTGCTGACTGCCGCACGGACCCTGGAGCAGATCAACAACCAGATCCGTGCATTGCAGAATCAGGCGACCTCGCTGATCAACGAGGCGCGCAATCTCGCCAGCCTGCCGACCAGCATCCTCGCCCCACTCCAGCAGCAGATTCGCCAGACGCAGCAGCTGATCCAGCAGGCTCAGCGCATGGCCTACGATGTCCAGACGATCGAGCGGGAGTTCGGACGGCAATATAAGGATGCCGATCTTTCGGGCTCGCAGCGCACGATGGTCGCAGGCGCGGAAGGGCGCTGGCGCAACAGCGTTGCCGCCTTCGAAGACGCCTTGAAGGTCCAGGCCGGCGTGGTCGGCAACATCGACGGCGCCCGCAGCGCGATCGACCAATTGGTAACCGCCAGCCAGTCGGCGACCGGCGCGCTGCAAGCAGCCCAAGCCGGGAACCAGCTGCTCGCGCTGCAATCGCAGCAGCTCGCCGACCTGACCGCGACGATGGCCTCGCTCGGCCGCGCCCAGTCGCTCGATGCCGCGCAGCGCGCCGCAGCGCAGGCCCAGGCCCGCGAACAGCTGCGGCGCTTCCTCGCGCGCGGCACCGGCTACCAGCCGGGTTCGGCGCGGATGTTCCACGACTGAAAGGCGCCCCCATGAAGACCGGCACCATCGCGCGGATCGGCGCAGCGGGTTTTGTCGTCACCGCGCTCGCGCTCAGCCTCGTACAGTTGAACGAGCCAGCCAGCACAGCCACGCAAACCGTGTTCGTAGCGGACGACGGGATCGATCCGCTGCGCGCCGAACTGCGTCGGTGCCGCAGCATCGGCCAGGCAGCGGCAAGCGACACGCTCTGCCTGCGCGCCTGGGCCGAACAGCGCAGCCGGTTCTTCATGGGGGTCCAACGGGCAACTGGCACGGACTTTGGCGACACCGAACCCGCGACCAGTGCCAATATCGATGAAGGCGCGGCGACGAACAGCGACGCCGCCGCACCTTCACCCACTCCAGTTCAAGACGGGAGCAACTGACATGGGCGGCACCGGCGTTGTCGATCGGTTTCTGGACGTCTTCACCCGCTATATCGACAGCGGGTTCGGGCTGCTCTCGGGCGAAGTGGCGTTCATCGCCACCACCCTGATCGTCATCGACGTGACATTGGCGGCGCTGTTCTGGTCGTGGGGCGAAGGCGACGACATCATCGCCCGGCTGGTCAAGAAGACGCTGTTCGTCGGCGTCTTCGCCTACATCATCGGCAACTGGAACGCGCTCGCCAGGATCGTGTTCGAGAGCTTCGCTGGGCTTGGTCTCAAGGCCAGCGGCACCGGCTTTACCGCCGCCGAGCTGCTCCAGCCGGGACGGGTCGCGCAAGTCGGGCTCGATGCCGGACAGCCGATCCTCGACTCGATTGCCGAGCTGATGGGGTTCGTCTCCTTCTTCGAGAATTTCATCCAGATTGCCGTGCTGCTGTTCGCTTGGGCAATTGTCCTGCTCGCCTTCTTCGTGCTGGCGATCCAGTTGTTCATCACGCTGATCGAGTTCAAACTGACCACGCTGTGCGGCTTCGTGCTGATCCCGTTCGGGCTGTTCGGCAAGACCGCTTTCATGGCCGAGCGAGTGCTCGGGAACGTCATTTCCTCAGGGATCAAGGTGCTGGTGCTGGCAGTGATCGTCGGCATCGGCTCGACCCTGTTTGCCGAGTTCGGGGCCGCGATTGGCCCGGAACCGACTATCGAAGACGCGATGGCGGTGGTGCTCGCCAGCCTGTGCCTGCTCGGTCTCGGCATTTTTGGACCCGGCATTGCCAGCGGCATCGTGTCGGGCGGACCCCAGCTCGGTGCAGGTGCTGCCGCCGGGACCGCGCTTGCTGCGGGCGGCCTGGCCATCGGCGCGGCGGCGGGCGCGAAACTCGCCGGCGGCGCGGTCGCGAGCGCGGCTTCCGCCACCGCACATGGCGGCGCCAAAGCCGCAGGCGGTGCCGCGATGTCTCCGCTGCGGAAATCCGCTGAAGGTTTGCAGCAGAGCTTCAAGGACGGTGCGCGCGGCGCGATCGGCGCGACCGGCGGCAAGATTATCCCCGCCCCCGGCGCATCGCCATCCTCCGATCCCGAACCGGCATCCGGCCCCCCAGCCTGGGCCAAGGCGATGAAGGACCGTCAGGCCATTCTCCATTCCGCGCAGATCGCCGCGCACACGCTCAAGTCGGGCGATGGCGGCGGCGCGGGAACCACCATCGACACTAGCCCGAAGGAATAGCAACCATGTTTCGACGCCCCTCGATCCGCTACGGCGAGACGCCCGAACCCGTCACCCCCTATCAGCGCGCAGCGCAAGCCTGGGATGACCGCATCGGTTCGGCCCGCGTCCAGGCCAGGAACTGGCGGCTGGCCTTCTTTGGAACGCTCGCTCTGTCGGGCGCGCTGACCGCCGGGATCATCTGGCAGGGCGCGCGCGGGAGCATCGTTCCCTGGGTGGTCGAAGTCGACAAGCTCGGCGAAGCGCAGGCGGTCGTCCCCGCCACTGCCGACTGGCAACCGAGCGATCCCCAGATCGCGTTTCACCTCGCGCGCTTCATCGAACGGGTCCGCAGCATTCCCGCCGACGCAATCGTCGTGCGCGAGAACTGGCTGAGAGCCTATGACTTCACCAGCCCGCAAGGCGCGCTGGCGCTCAACGACTATGCCCGCGCCAACGATCCGTTCGTCCAGATCGGCAAGGTCCAGGTCGGCGTCGATGTCGCCAGCGTGATCCGCGCGTCGAATACGAGCTTCCGTGTCGCCTGGGTCGAGCGCCGCTATCAGGATGGCAGCCTTGCCGAGACCACTCGCTGGTCGGCGATCGTCACGGTGACGATCCAGACCCCAAAGACACCCGACGCGCTCCGCAAGAACCCGCTCGGACTGTTCGTCAATGCCATCAACTGGTCGAAGGAGCTTGGACAATGACCCGTAATCACAAGACACGTAAGGCCGCCTCGGCACTTGCCGTTCTGGCGCTCGCCATCCAGCCCACATGGGCGCAACCAGCGCCGGCCCATCGCGTTCAAGGGCCACCCGCCGACCCGCCTTCTGCGCAGGCGGACGCGCGGACGCCCGAAGTTATCGCCATCCCCGTTCCGCTGCCACTCCCCGGCCAACTCAAACCAGCTCCGCGGCGCCTGCCTCCCCACGCCGCGAGCCGCTCCCGCCCGACCCCGCCCCAGGTCAGGGTCGGAGCGGCGAATGAGGCCGCGCGGGTCGAGCCGCGCCGTGACGGCTTCATCAACGCCATGCAGCGGTTCGCCTGGGCCGAAGGCGCGCTCTACCAGGTCTATGCCGCCCCCGGTCAGATCACCGACATTGCGCTCCAGCCCGGCGAGCAACTCGTCGGCGCGGGACCGGTCGCGGCGGGCGATACCGTGCGCTGGATCATCGGCGATACGACCAGCGGAACCGGAAATGGAACCCAAGTCCATATCCTGGTCAAGCCGACCCGCAGCGACCTTGCCACCAACCTCATCATCAACACCGACCGGCGCACCTACCATCTCGAACTGCGCGCCAGCATCTCGACCTACATGGCCTCGGTCTCCTGGTCCTATCCCCAGGATGAGCTGATCGCGATTCGGGGCCGTGCAAGTGCAGCCGAGGCGGCCGCGCCTGTCGCTGCCGGGATTGCGCTCCCCAGCCTCGCGTTCGGTTATCGCATCTCGGGCGACCGCCCCGACTGGCGGCCGGTGCGGGTGTTCGACGACGGGGTGCGCACCTTCATCGAGTTTCCCGAAAGCATCGCGCGCGGCGAAATGCCACCGGTGTTCGTGATCGGTGCGAGCGGTGAAGGCGAACTGGTCAACTACCGGGTTTCCGGACACTATATCATCGTCGATCGGCTCTTTGCCGAAGCCGAACTCCGGATGGGCGACAAGCGCAGCCAGCAGCGGGTCCGCATAACCCGTGATGTCCGGGAGCGGCGGCGATGACCGAAGAATCCGAAGCCGCGCCGACCGCAGCGGCCACGCCTGCGCCAAAGGCTTCGCCGCCCGACTTGCGGCTGCGCCCGCCGCTTCCGACCGTGATGCGCCTTTCGCGCAAGACCGTCGGCATTGCCAGCGCCGTCACCTTGGCGGCGATTGGCGGAGCTTTTGGCTATGCGCTCTACGACAAGGGCCGCGAAGCTCCTGCCGAATTGCTGGTCGCCGACGGCAAGACTACCGCCGACGCGCTCGCTGGCGCGCCCAAGGACTATGGCGATGTGCCGAAATTGGGTCCGCCGCTTCCCGGCGACCTCGGCAAGCCGATCCTCGACGCGCAACAGAATGGCGGAGTCGCCGCATTGCCGCCAGTCGGATCGCCACCGTCCGGACAACCCGGCCTGAAGCCAGAGCAAAGCGCCGCAATGCAAGCGCGCCAGCTTGCGGCGCAGGAACGCGATGCTGCTCGAACCAGCCGGTTGTTCCTGGCCGGTGCCGGTGGCTCCCCCGGATCAGCTGGCGGCGAACCGTCTGCCGGCATAGCTTCTGTTGCGGCGGCACGGGCCGAACCAGCGGCGCGGGTTTCGCCGAAACAGGTGTTCCTCGACCGCGCTGGCGACCGCCGCACCTTGGCATCTGACCGGCTCGCTCCGCCCCCCGACCCGCATATCCTCCAGGCAGGCAGCATCATTCCGGCGGCGCTGATCACTGGCATCCGCTCGGACCTGCCCGGCCAGATCACTGCGCAAGTCACGCAGAATGTCTATGATAGCCCCACGGGGCGCATCCTGCTGATCCCGCAAGGCGCGCGGCTGATCGGCGACTATGACGCCGAGGTCAGTGCCGGGCAGTCGCGCGTCTTGCTCGCCTGGACCCGGCTGATCCTGCCAGATGGCCACTCGATCCAGCTCGACCGACAGCCCGGGTCCGATGGGCGCGGCTTTGCCGGTTTGCAGGACAGCGTGAACTTCCACTGGGGAAGTCTCGCCAAGGCCGCGCTGATCTCGACCGTGCTGGGAGTGGGAACCGAGCTCGGATCGGGAAGCGATGATACGCTGGTCCGCGCGCTGCGTACCGGGACGCAGGACAGCATCAATCAGGCCGGTCAGGAAATCGTGCGGCGCCAGCTCAACATTCCGCCGACGCTGACGATCCGGCCGGGCTTCCCGGTGCGGGTCATCGTCACGCGCGATCTGATCCTCGCGCCAGAAGGAGCAGCACGATGACCCGGTTGAAGCTCACCGACCTTGCCGACGAGAAGCCGGTCAGGCTGACCATCGAACTCAATGCCCGACTGCACCGCGACCTTGCGGCTTATGCCGTCGCGATGGGCGGCGGCGAAGCTAAGGGCGCGCCAGCACCCGAGCGGCTGATCCCGGCCATGATTGAGCGGTTCATTGCGACCGACCGGAGCTTCGCCAAGTCACGCAAAAGCAATCACTCGCCCTGAAGCACCGGGTAACGCTCCTGGAGCATCTTGAGGAATTTCTTGAGCGCCGGATTTTCATTGTCGCGCCGCCAGTAGAGTGCGAAATCGAGCCGGGCGGCACCGCCATTGTCGGCGATTTCGAGGAATTTGAGACCGGGCCAGATAACCCCATTCGACGCCTCGCTGGTCAGGGTGATGTAGCGCCCGATCGTCACGGTGCTGATCACGCTCTCGATGCTGGTGTCCTGGAGAATGATATTGGCGCGGTAGCCATGCGTGCCGAGTTTTGAGGTCAGGAGGTTTGCGATCACCGGGCCGATACCGTCGGTCGGCAATACGAAAACTTCGCTGCGCAAATCGGTCCAATGAATGGCATCGGCTTCGACAAGCGGGTGCGTGTCCGGAACCACGATCATCAACCGCTCGGTCCAAAGGCTGCGTCTGTCGATTCCGGGCTCGCTTAACGCCATCGGCGTAATCGCCGCATCGACACTATGGGCTTGAAGCCCCGTGAACAGTTTTTCGGTGCCACCTTCGATCCCGTCGAACTGCACATCGGGATAGCGCGACATATAATCGCCGATCGCGAACCTCAGATTGCCGGTCATCAGCGAAGAGCTAAACCCGATCGCGAAACGGCCTTGCTCACCGTAGCTGACGTTCTTGGCCGTCGTCAGAAGATTGTCGACATCGGTGAGGATGCGCGCCGCGACCGTCAGGAAGGCCTTGCCGTTCTCGGTTGCGAATGTTCCGCGCTTGGTGCGCTCGAACAGTTGAACGCCTAGCATCTGTTCGAGCGCCTGAACTCTTCTGCTTAACGCGGACTGTTTGACGTGGAGCAGCTTTGCCGCACGTGAGAAGCTTTGGGTTCCGGCCGTAATGACAGCAGCCCTGAGATGGCGGATGTCAATCGTCATTGAATATTCTAAGCAGCTCTGATGCCAGTAGGCGGGAACCCGTCGTCAGAGCAACCTTTCGGTTTGGACGCGTTTGAACTTTTCGGAGACGCGATGTCGACTGCGCGACATGCCGAGCATGAGCGTCGGCAGCAGCTTGGAAATTGGCCAGCGGACCTCTTATAAAGTCGAAGCCATTTTCGAGTTCGTCTATAGCCAAGGTGGCCAACTCGTAGTTTTCTCGGAACGTCGCTGTTGCGACTGAAATTTCTTCGGGTGCTTTTGGAAAGCGGGCGCGAAGAGAGTTCATTCTATTGCGCTCAAGCTACTAGAGATTGTTATTAGGAGCGTAATAGTCGCTGCTATCATGCTGGGCTTCCAACCTTTGGCGCGACAGCGCGTCGATTTTTTTGTCCCATGACCGCACGCCAGGCCGGAGATCATCGCTGTTCAGTTCCAACGACGCCCAAATGCGATTGCTGCGGGCTCCGACCAAATTGAGAGAAATCGTCGCCGGGCTTCTTGTCGTGTCGAACTCAATCGCGCCGAAATTGTTACCGCCAACGAAGACTTGGCGGATGCGCCGCTCTGGGCGATAGTCGAGCCAGTCGGTCCGGCTGTCTTGCGCCAGCGGTGAGGATACCAGTTCGTACAAATCATAGCCGTTTCGTTCCGACCACGGAATTGCGTTGAGTTCGCCCACATGCGCATCGCCGGATAGTAAGATCACACCTTCAATTCGTTCGCTGGCAATAAAATCGAACAGTCCATTGCGTTCGTGGAGATAAGCCGACCAGGCGTCCCCATTTGGCCCTTTGGCTGTTGTCCAGCTGCTTCCGTTCGCAATCAGCTTGAAGGTCGCTCGGCTGGTTTTAAGCGCGTCCCTCAGCCATCCCAGCTGTGCCGGTCCAAGCAGCGACTTCGTAGGTCCATCCGACTGGTCCACCGGGTCGCGATTCCAGCGGCCGTCGAGCATGAAGATGTCGACATCGCCATATGACTGTTTGAAGAACACGCCGGGCGCATCTGGCAGGCCATAGGAAGGGTTCGCCCAATAGCGGGAGAAGGCATCGAGCGCCTCGACCTTAACCGGGTTGGTGCGGTCGCTGTCGTTCAAAGCATAGTCATGATCGTCCCAGATGGCGAGTTGCGGCACCGAGCGGATCAGCGGCTGGAGCTCCGGCACGCTGCGCTGCCACTTATACATGTCGGCCATGATCGACGGTTCGAGCGTATCGATATAGACATTGTCCCCTAGCCAGAGGAATAGGTCGGGCGACCAACGCTCAACCGCGTTCCAGATCGGCTGCTCAGAATGTTGTTGAATACGCGCGCAGCTACCAAATGCGATGCGGTATTTGCCCTTGGCGCCAGACTCGGGTGCGGTTGTAAAACTAAAGGGTGAGCGCGGTTCCAGATAGCGATCGGGCGCGCCAGCCAGCAAGACCCTGTAGTAATATCGTGTGCCGGGCAGCAGGCCGCCCAAGCGCGGCTTTACCACAAACTCATTCTGTGCTCGCGGAAGTACAGGCACGGAACGGCTAGCATTGCGCAGTTCGGGATCGGTTCCATATTCAATAGTGACCGGAACCGGGGCGCTTGCCCGCAGCCAGATTGTCATTTCATTGGGTCCGGGCGCGCCGAGCATTGGTCCGTGCATCAAGCGGTAAGTGCCGGTCGTGCTTGGCTTGGCAAGCGCGGCAAAGGGCGGCCATGCAACAGCGCTGGCCACAATGCTTGCAAATGCGCGGCGGTTCAAAAAATACATGATGTTTCCTCAATGCATTGGCTTCTTATCGCTTTGAGCCACAGCGACACGATAGCCATGTTTTCTGTCAAATAGCTGTCGCACTATAACATCACCCCGCTCGTGATTGTGAAAGGCTGGTGACAGGAAGCCGCGCTAAATGAAATTTGCATAAAGAAGGGCGAAGACCCTTTTGTTGGTAGAAGCGCGTTCCGGGAATCCGGTTGGAAACCGGCCGCGCGTGAAGAAAAATTTGGGGAGGTGCTATGAGCCAGTTTTCAACTTCGTCCGTCGTTCGTTTGCTGTGTTCGGCAGCGACGGCGGCAACCTTTGCCGTTATCCCGTTTTCCAGCGCAGCTTGGGCTCAGGATGCCGCCGCACAAGGCGAACCGGAAGAAGCCGATGAAATCGTGGTGAGCGGTCAACGCCGCTCTTTGGAAGATGCGGTGAACAGGCAGCGCGATTCAGACTTTATCGTATCGGCGCTGTCTGCTGACGATGTGGGCGCGTTGCCCGACCAGAATGTCGCCGAGGCAACCAGGCGCCTGCCCGGCATTTCTGTTGAGAACGATCAGGGTGAAGGACGCTTTATCGTTCTGCGCGGTCTAGATGCGAATTTGAATGCGACGACGATCAACGGGCTTTCGGTACCTTCGCCGCAGCGCGAAGGTGGCCGTTCGGTTGCACTCGATACGATCCCGTCGGAATTGCTTTCAAGCCTGGTCGTTCACAAGACCTTCCGCCCTGATCTCGATGGCGATGCCGTAGGCGGTGTCGTTGAAATCGAAACTGCCAGTGCTTTCAACCGTGCTGACGGTTGGTTTACGGCGCGCGGCGAAGGCAGCTACAATGAACTGCAGGGTAAGTGGAGCCTTCGATTTTCCGCTGCCGGATCGACCCGTTTCGGCGGAGATCGTTTCGGTATCGCCGCCGCGATCAGCTATTTTGATCGCAGTTTCGGTAGCGAAAACAACGAAGTCGATGTCGGTTGGGCGGCGGCGACCAATTCGCGCTATCCGATCGAGCCCGAACAGCGCGAATATGTGATTTCCCGCCGCCGTATTGGCGGTGCGCTGAACCTGGATTTCAAACCCAGCGACAATGCAAGGCTCTTCATACGCAGCCTATACAGCGACTATAATGATCTCGAATATCGCAACCGCAACGAATATCTGACCCGCGTTGCTCCCGCCTCGACAACTGCGACGTCGGCACTTTTTGCGGACCGTGTTCGGATCGACCGCGACGTAAAGGATCGCACCCAGAAGCAACGCATATTCGCGCTGCAGACAGGGGCGGAAATCGATGGTGATAACTGGACGCTCAATATTGTCGGCGGCTATTCGAGCGCGGAGGAAGACGAGCTCAATCGTATCGATGCCACATTCCGTCGCGAATTCCGGCCTGCTCTCGTTCCAGGCTTCGGGTTTGAAATTGACTATTCCAATCCACGCATATTGCAGGTCCGCGGAACCAATGCTGCATCGCAAGCGGCAATTACGGACCCAACCTTGTTCCCACTGACCCAGATCGACCTTTCGGACAACACGGTTCGAGACAAGGAATGGAGCGGCCGGATCGATTTCAAATATGATCTGGCATCGGGCTATCTGAAGACTGGTGCCCGGGTGCGCCTGCGCGACCGGACAGATGATTTGAACCAGAGCGAACTTCTGGGGGGCGCGATCCCGGCGGGAACTTTGATGAGCAGTTTTCTGGGCAGCGTAGATTACTCGCTCTCCAATTTCGGCCCAGCGGTCGATCCACGCGCGGTTCGCACCTTTGTCGATCAGCGCCGCGCATCTTTCGTCGTCAACCCGCTCGATTCAAGCGGGGGCGATTACAAGTCGTCGGAGGATGTATTTGCCGGATATGTCATGGGGCAGGTTGAAACTGGTATCGCCACCATCACTGGCGGCGTCCGGGTTGAGCACACGAAGTTCGATACCTCCGGCTTTCGTGTCGAAACTGTGCCGGCTGTCAGTATCACGCCGATATCTGCTTCAAAACGCTACACAGATTGGCTGCCTAGCCTGGGCGTGAAACTTGAGCCGATGGACAAGTTTGTTCTGCGCGGCGCGATATCCCGATCAATCTCACGACCGCTTCCCGATGCGTCGGGAATTCGCTTCGCCGTCGATGATGATGAGGCATCCATCGGCAATCCCGAGCTTGATCCCTATCGTTCATGGAATTTCGACCTGATCGCCGAATATTATCCAAGCTCGTCCAATGTCATTTCCGCCGGATTCTTCCACAAAAAGGTGAGCAACTATATCGTTTTTCGTGATGTTGCGGGTGAGCCCGGCTTTACCGCCTTCAGCTCGGCGATCCGGCCGGAAAATGGCGGGGCTGCTAAAATTACCGGGTTCGAATTCAACATCCAGCAGACGTTCGACATGCTGCCAAGCCCGCTCGATGGGCTGCTCGTTTCGGCGAACTATGCAAATATCAACGGCAAGGTGCGCGACGGTACCGGTCGGCGTATCGCTCTACCCAAGCTTTCCCGCCATATCGCCAATATCGCGGTCGGTTATGAGAAAGACGGGCTCAGCTTGCGTGGCGCGCTTTCCTATCGGTCCAAATATCTCGATATCATCAACAACCTTGGCTACGATGACCGCTTTGTGCAGGGGCACAAGCAAATCGACCTGAGCGCGAGCTACACCTTTGCCGAACGGTATGAAATCTATGCCGAGGCTTCCAACATCAACGATCGCCCGTTCGTGGCCACCTTCTCGCGGCCCGGTGAGATGAATGCCTATGAGCGTTATGGCGCGACCTATGCCATCGGGCTGCGCGTGACCTTCAAGTAACGCGCACCAGCTCCTAAGGCTTGGGAGCAAGTCGGGCGACGTCGCGAAGATCGCGATGTCGCCCTTTTGCTTTGAGGGCATGGGGTTTCCAACCACGCCCTATAAAATATAACGTTACCCCATCACCGCCCCGTTTCGGAGCAGACAACCAGTGCGGTGGCGTCGTTCAGGGTTGGATTAACTCATACGCCTTCTTCGCCTTTGGAACGGGAGCAGGCATTCCGCCCTATTGGCAGCATGAACCGTCGGATTGAGGAAGGAAAATGGTGCCATTAGGATTGAGTGGCCATCCGCGAACCTGAGCCGGACCGGGCAATCGCTACGGCAAATCTATACGGTCGTTAAAGCTACAGATACCCCAGGCTGAACGCGCCGGTAGCAGCACCAACAACGCCGAGGATGAGGCAGATCAGCACCGCCCATTTGAATGTGAAACGCTGATGGTCGCCCATCTCCACCCCTGCAAGTCCAACCAGCAGGAAGGTGGAGGGAACCAGCGGGCTCAACAAGTGCACAGGTTGCCCAACAAGAGAGGCACGCGCCATCTCAACCTTGGCTACGTCAAACTGCGATCCGGCGTCGGCCAGGATCGGGAGGACGCCGAAGTAAAAGGCGTCGTTGGAAATGAAAAAGGTGAATGGGAGGCTGATTGCAGCCGTGATAGGAGCCATTGTGGGACCAAGGGCATCGGGAATGGTCGCAACCAGCGAATTCGACATCGCCGTCACCATCCCGGTGCCGTTCAATATGCCGGTGAATATCCCGGCCGCGAAGATGATCGACACCACTGCAACAGCATTTGGCGCATGCGCAACCAGCCGCTCGCGCTGGTCGGCCATGCGCGGATAGTTGATCAGCAGCGCAACCGAAAAACCGATAATGAACAAAACTGCCATAGGTACCGCCTGTGCGATCAGCGCCGCCATCAAACAGAGCGTGAGCAAAAAATTCACCCACAGCAGCTTTGGACGGGCCGAAGCGCGGGCAGTATCCGGATCAGGTAGCAGCGCGGTTTCTTCCATCAGGCCATCGTCAACGATGCCGCTTTTTGAGCTGTTACTCTGGTTCTGGGCTGCCGCTATGACCGCGGCCGTAGAACTTTTACCGGGGACGAATTTCAGCCGTTGCCGTTCTTTCTGGCCCAGATGGTAAGCGATAGCAAAGACGCCAAGCAGCCCGGCGGCCATCGAAGGGAGCATCGGCACAAAGACATCGCTTGGCTCGACGTGCAACGCGCTTGCCGCCCGGGCTAAGGGTCCTCCCCAAGGCGTCAGGTTCATCACACCGCTTGCCAGCATGGTGACGCAGGTCAGGTTCAGCGCATTCATCCCCAAGCGCTGGTACAGCGGCAGCATCGCTGCAACGGTGATCATGTAGGTGGTCGAACCATCGCCATCGAGCGAGATGAACGCGGCGAGTCCAGCGGTGCCGACAACAACCTTCATGGGATCGCCGTCGACGATGCGAACGATACGGCGCACCACCGGGTCGAACAGACCTGCATCGATCATCACACCGAAATACAGGATTGCAAACATCAGCATCACGCCAGTTGGCGCGAGGGTCTTGATTCCTTCCAGTGCCATTGCGCCAATTTGTTCAAGCGATATGCCCAGCAAAAGCGCAGTCGCGATCGGAACAAGCACCAGAGCCACCACCGGAGTCAGCCGCTTGGTCATGATAAGCGCCATGAACAGCGCGACCATCGAGAATCCGGCGATTGCTAACAAATAACTCTCCGTCGTCGGCTGCCTCGGACCTGCGCGACCCGGGTGAGTTGTATATCCTTCTGGGAAGTAACGGCGAAAACTGTCACCACGCTGTCATGCAACACCATCCGGTTGCACTTGGCTATTTCTGGCGAGGTTGATCGAGTGCTGCTCGCCAATTCTCAAGGAAACGTTGGCGCTTTTGCTGGTCGAGATAGGTCATCAGCCCCGGGCCAATTGGAATAGGCCGCAACGGGCCCAATGCTGCGCCACTAATGTCGAGCCTTGCGTAACGACCGCTCACTTCCTCGCGCACAGCGGCCAGGTCGCTTCTGGTTGCCAAAATCCGCTGCCCGCGCAGTGACATCAGATATTCAAGGAAAATATGCGCACCCTTGGAATTCGGTGCGTCTTTCGCGATGAAGGCAGCGCGCACCACCGCCAGCGTATAGTCTTCGGGATAAATGATCCGGAGCTTTGCTCCCTGCGCGACTCGTCTTTTCGCGTAAGATCCGAGGACATTGTAGCCGAGTGCGACTTTGCCAGAGGCAATGTCGTCTATCAGGGCCGAAACATTCTGGTAGGTTCGTGCATCGGCTTCTCCCATCGCCCCGATCAAAGCTCCATATTCATTGCTCTGGCGCGCATCCTGGCCGGCAAGGAGATAGCCGACGCTGCTGGCGGTGATGTCATAAGTTCCAATTCTGCCGCGCCAGAAGGCCGGTCGGGCTCGCAGGGATTTAACAAGGTCTAGCCTCGTCTTGGGCAGCGACCGATCAGAGAACAGCGCGGGGTTTGCTACCATGACCACAGGCTCGAAAGTCAGCCCGAAAATCTCGCTGCGCCATTTTGCCCAGGTCGGCAGCGCATCGGCATTTACCGACCTATGCTTTTGCGTATAGCCGTCGTTCACCAGCTTTACCTGCAGGTCCATTGCCGAACTCAAAACAATGTCCGCCTGGGGTTTGCCAGCGCGCGATTCCCGGAGGAACCGGTCGAACAGCGGTTGGCCATCAAGCTCCACATAGTTCAGGCGGATATCGGGATGCAGCTTTTTGAAATCTGCAATAACAGGTTCGAATATCGTCGTGTCAGTGGTGCTGTAAATCGTCACTACATCGCCGATATCTCGCCCGTGCGAGGCTTTTTCAGGCTGCTGCGCGCAAGCAGCGAGCCAAATCGCAGAAAGCTGTAGCAGCATGAGTTGCAGAAGCCGGGTCATGATTGAGGCAACCATAAAATCACATTCAACCCACGCTCTGGGCGATTTTCCAGCAGCAGCGAGCCGCCATGACTTTCGGCTACCTGCTTGACGATCGCCAAGCCAAGGCCTGCTCCTCCCCTGTTTTCCATGCCGGACCGGAACCGGTCGCCAACCGTCGACAACATATCGTTGCCAATCCCGGGACCCGTATCGGCGATAGATAGCTCGAGACCGTCGTCTATGGCTCGCAACGCAAGCGCGATTGCATCATCGCCATCGCCCCCACTACTGCCGTGGGTAAGGGCATTATGGATCAGGTTCTTGATCGCTTCTGCAATCATCACTTCGTCACCAACCATAGGCGCGGTTTGCAAGGTCGTGGTAAAACGGACGTCGGCTTCGTTGGAAATGGACAGCGTATTTTGTAGTGACTGCTCGATGACTTTCTTAAGGTCGAACGGCCCGACACGCTTCTCATCCGCCCGGTGCGTCACCATTGCGTCGCTGAGCAATTGATTGACAAGCCGCGCCAGGCGGCTGGCGCTTTGGCTTGCCGCTGACACGCTCTCGTCCCGGTCCTTACCTGTCGCCAGCTCGGCCGACCGGATTTGCACCAACAGCGCCGTCAATGGCGTGCGCAACTGATGCGCGGCAGTGGCGATGAAGGTGCGCAGCACCCCCATGTTATTGTCCAGACGGGCCATGAACTGATTGACGGCCCCGACAAGCGGCGCAATGTCCGCCGGAACAGGTGCGTTGATCGGCGAGAGGTCCGAAGAATTACGCGCAGCAAGATCTTCACCGATGGCCTCAATGGGGCGAACGGCCCGGCCGACACTTATCCAGACCACAGCGATCGCGATGACGGTGAGCGCGAGGATAGGAAGCACAGCGCGTATCGTAAGTTCTTGTGCAAGATTCCGTCGCGCTTCGCGTGTTTGGCCCACCTGTACCCAAATCCATCCTGACTGCTGGCCAATCCGAACTTGCCGACCCATCACTACAAAACGCACCGGCTCCTCCATGTAAGTGGCGTCGAAAAACCTGACTTGCTCCATGGCGTTGGAAACAGGCCGGGTGTTGCGATCAAGAGGTAGGTCGGAATAGCCCGTCAGCGTGGCACCATCGGTACCCAATACGCGGTAGAACACTCGATCATCTGGCGCGGCTGACAACATATCCAGCGCTGCATATGGGATGTCCGCCCTTACTTCCCCGTCTGCAGTGATCGAAAGCGTTTCGGCTATTGAACCTGCCGAGCCCAGCAATACGCGGTCGAACGAACTGTCGGCGGCATAGCGAGCATAAGACGTCGCTGCCCAATATAATATGACCATCCCGCAGACGAACACAATTCCCAGCTGCCAGAGCAACCGTGCGCGGATCGATGTGGCTTCAGGCCACAGGGGCCGCAACCGGCTCCACCACATAACCTAGCCCCCGAACCGTTTTGATTGTAATTCCGCCCGCCAGTTTCTTGCGAAGCCGAGCGACATAGACTTCGATCGCGTTCGGTCCCGTTTCATGATCGAAATCGAAAAGTTGTTCTGCGATCTGGTCCTTGTCGAGAACACGCCCCGGACTTCGCAACAATATCTCAAGCAACCGGAACTCGCGATTGGGCAGGAGAATTTGCGTGTCGTCGACCTTCACGGTCTTTGCTATCCCGTCGAACAGGAATCCGCCCATCTCGATCCTGTCGGTCGCCCCTCCTTTCGAGCGTCGGAGCAGCGCACGGCATCGCGCTAGAAATTCTCGCACATCGAAGGGCTTGGCCAAATAGTCGTCGGCTCCCAAATCAAGCGCATCGATCCGATCATCGATAGCAGACCGTGCGGTCAATACCAGCACCGGTGTCTTGTCGGCGCGCGCGCGGAGACTTTTGAGAATGGATATTCCGTCGATGCCCGGCAGGCCGATATCCAGAACGATCACGTCATAGGATTGATAGCGCAGGATTTCCTCGGCGACCTCGCCATCGCGCTCCCAATCAACGGCATAGCCATCCTGCCGGAGACAGTTCGACACGGCAAAGCCCAAATCTTCATCGTCCTCTACTACCAACAGTCGCATTCAGTCTCCTTGACGGTTGCCGCCCATTCAATGGAGTCTATCATAGCTCAAATCCCTGACATAAGCCTTTCAAGCGAAGCTGCGTAGACGGTCGCAAACCGCTTCTGACGGTTAACTTTCCTTACATAACGCAGCGGCCATTCAGCAGAGCTTACAATCAGCAGCCTTTGAGCGCCCGGCGTTTAGCTAATTCGTTCAACACGCCGGACGCTTTCTCGCCCTTTGCACGGCACAAGAACTGGGAGAGCGTGATCCTGCGTGAACTGCGGTCAAGCGTATAAGCCGCTTGTTGAAATTCCATGCCATCTAGCAGTCCTTGGATATATCCGGCGATGGCGTCGGCTGCCATGACGAGCGCTGTGTCGAGCGTGTGTATATACTTGCTGGTGACCGATCCCTTGGCGTGGCCGACCAGTGCGGCAATGGTGACCTCGGTAAAACCCAGATCGTTGGCGATGCTGGCGAAGCTGTGCCGCAGGACATGCGCAGTGATCCCTTTGAGCGTCGATCCACGGAAAATCTGTTCCCATTGATGCGGGAACGCACCAAACACCGGGCTGTTGCGCAGACCGACGAACACAAAGTTGCCTTCGGCGTAGAGCAATCGTTTTTCCAGAAACTCGAGCGCTGGTAAGCCTACGGGGCGAACAGAATAGCCCTCTTTGGATTCGGTCAATCGGATGCAGCTCTGATCGAAATCAACTTCTTCCCATTGCAGACCGATGATCTCGCCGCGCCGACAGCCGGTTAGCGCGAGCAGCCGGATGACCTCGGTCGTCGTTACAAAGCGCTCATCGAGTCGAGCTTCCGCCAGTATCCGTCCAAGTTCGCGATATTCGGCTTCTGTCAAGCGGCGCTGTCGGACCTGATCCTTTGGCTTGCGAATGCCATGCGCCGGATTGCTGTCGATGATCCCGGCGTTGATCGCGTAAGTCAGGATCGCGCCGAACAGTCCCAGCGTCCGCGACGCCGTTCCAGCACCGCCGCGCACGATGGACTTTCCACGCAACTTGTCGGTTTTTACCGAGGCCCGGGTTTTGCCCGCCATCACGTCCTTAAGAAGCTTGGTTGCATCGGCCCTAGTCAAGTCTTTGACCCGGCGGGTGCCGAGCAATGGGATGATATGGCGTTTGATCCTTCCGAGGTCGGAGTAGATGGTCGTGGCCTTTTTCGACCGACCACCCTTGCCAAGAATGAGACCAGCCTCAAGGTCGTTGCGGTAGAGGTCGCACAACTGCTTAACGGTCAGCGCCCGGTGATCGAGCTGCTTTTCTTCAGCCGGATTGTCCCCGCGCGCGATCCGTCCAAGTTGCGCCTTCGCTTCGAGCCGGGCCGTCTCCGGCGTCCACACGCCGTGCAGTCCGATCGTGTAGCGGCGTGAGCGGCCAAGCGACCGGTACTGGAGAACATAGCTGCGTTTGCCCGATGCGAACACGCGCAAGCCGAAGCCTGGAAGTTCACTGTCCCAGATGACATAGTCTTTTCCGTTGGGCATGGCGGCATCCACCGCCTTCTTGTTGAGCTTCGGCATCGCCAACTCCGGTTCATCGGACCCGATTTCGCGATGGGACCAAGGTTGCACTAGGCCAGCGTAGGGATTGCCTCAATCAAACCATTGCAAAGTCGTAGAAAACCGCGCAAAGACAGGCAACGTCGCACCCTGGCGTAGAACCGTGGTACTTGCTCCGAAGGCGTAGGCCGCTGGTTCGAATCCAGCCGGGTGCGCCAGCTTCCCCAAAATTCGTCAGCATCACTTGGATTTGCCGTCAGGCTGGTAGCCGCCGGTCAAGCGCGCTTTCGCCGGCAAGCGGTGCCAGTCCCGTATCGATCCGGCCGCTGACCAGGCGAACCTTGCGCACGGGGGAGTGCAGATTTTGCTGAACCGCCTGCCAAAGCTCCAGACCGGTCAGGCGCATGCGGAGCCGACGTTGCCGGCCGACATGATGGGGCTGGGCCAGCTCAAGCGCCTCAAGTTCATCAAGGCTCCGGCTAACGCTCATGATCGACACCTTGAGAGTGTCGGCAAGCTGCGTGAGATTTCGGTCCTCTAGCTCGACCTTCTGCAAGATCGCGAGGAGCATGAATTGCGTGGTGGGGCTGATCCGGTCGGTATGAGCAACCGCGAAAGTCGGTGCGCGCTCCCGCAGGTCGAGGAATGCCTCGGGGACATAGAGCTGCGCGCCGGGCGCGATGAAGCCGATTTTGCGATCCACCATCTGTCGGCGGATGGCGCTCGGCGCGTGGTCGAGCAGCAGCAGGACCAAATCGACGCCAAGCTGGCGGCGAACCATGTCCCGATGCTTGAGGTAGTCCGCGGTTGCCCCCTGCCGCGCTTCGCGAAACGCCATGAGGACCAGGGTGCGACCGTCCAGCACTCCTTGCCAAAGCCCATAGCGGTCGGTCAGGAAATGCGGGATATTGGTGGGTGCGATCGGCACGAGTCCAAGCCGCTGCCCGAAAGCATCGTCAGCATAGGCTTCCGCAGCCTCGGCAAGCGCCTCCAACCGCGCGGCAGGGATTCTATCTAACATCATCGGCGCATTTAACATCAGTAATGTTAAAAATCGAGTGCAATGTTAGACAGGTGACCCTACGCCAGCGCCTGTCTTGCTGCGCCAGCCTGCGATCAGGGCCGAATGTGCCTTGAATCGGCGCATCCACGCGACTCATTGGCATGATTCCATCATCATGGAGTCGCGCGCATGTCGGCAAGCAAGATATTCTGGGGCCAGATCATCGCGGTGGCCCTCATCGCCCTCGCCGGAGTGTGGGGCGCGACACAGTGGACGGCGGCGGAGCTCGCCTATCAGCCCGAACTGGGCGAACCCTGGTTCGGCTTGCTGGGGCAGCCGGTCTATCGGCCCTGGGATCTGTTCTGGTGGTGGTTCAGTTTCGACGCCTATGCGCCCAGGATATTCGACACCGCCGGATTGATTGCCGTATCGGGCGGGTTCGCCGCCATCGTGGTCGCCATCGCCATGTCGGTCTATGGCCTTTTCACGATGCGACGCATCGCCGAGGCGGCCGATATACGGCTCAGCAACTTGCTATATTATTTCAAGACCAAGGAAGATTTGCTCAACGCGCTGCTGAAGCGAACGGTCGACGACTACAATTCGGCTCTGGCGCACATTACTCGCAATCGCGCAGGGTCGCCAAAAGCGCAGTTCCAGCGCATGATCGAATATCTTCTCAAGGATCAGGGCGAAAAGGCGAGCTGCCTCGTTTTTTGGGAGCTATGGGCTCTGGCGAGCCGCGATCCAAGTATCGCGACTATTATGAATGGATATTACGACATTTATCTTGGAAGGGTGACGGACGCAATTCTAGACATAACGCCAACCATGCCTAAACGAAGGGCGCAACGGCACGCGGGCGTCATTGTAGCGCTTATCGAAGGCGCTTCGCTCCTTCGTGGCTTTGGTAAGCCGCGTCGAACCTCTTTGGCCGGCTACGAGCGTGCTATTTTGGATTTTTGCGATCAACTTGCATCCGAAAGCGTGATCGTTGCCCGCGGGCAATCATAGCTGCGGATGACGTTCAAATTTGAAATGGTAGGATCTCTGTTGATTCGTTAGGCACCGAGATTAACACATATGCGGCAGGCCCGTCTCGAATCCGAGATTGATTGACCTGTTCTCGCCCCTCCCCAGAAATGGTAAATCAAACACTGAGTAGCGGCAGAATCATGCGCATCCGCCACTGATGATGTTCTTCGTGCATGCCGAACAATGATCGCACATCCTTCTCATACTCCTCACGTTTGGCCGCCATTTCTGGCGCTGGCCACTTGGCTTGATGCATGATGATTTTGCGACGCTCGTCATTGAACCGATCCTGAAATTCCTTAACCAGTGTTTCTGTTTCGGAGCCTGAGGTACATGCGCGAATGAGCTCGGCAACTTCGGTCGGCATGTTGATGAACATGCCGGAAAGGCGGACGCGCAGTTTGGGCAAGCGTAGCGGATCGCTCCGCTCTCGGCTCAACGCAATTTCATTTGCTTCGACGATCAGCCCAAAAAATGCCTCGAAGACTTCGCAGACCCTGTCGCGCATCGTCCGTCTCCTAAACATCCCTAGTTTGGACGACTATTTGTTCGATTGTTCCGAAAATGGCCTGCCCTTTCTGGTCTTCCATCCAAATACGGACGGTGTCTCCGTGCCGCATAAATGGCGTTTGGGGCTCACCCCAAACAATCGTTTCGACCGAACGGAGCTCCGCGATGCAACTATAACCCTCCCCACCCTCTTTGATAGGTCGGCCCGGACCGCCCTTGCCGTCACGATTCGACACGGTGCCCGAACCAATGATTGTGCCGGCGCAAAGTTCTCGCGTTTTGGCGGCGTGCTCAATGAGCGCGCCAAAGTCGAAGGTCATGTCGGCGCCCGCATCGGCACGGCCCAGCGGCTGGCCGTTCAGATCGACGCATAGCGCGCCGTGCAGCTTGCCGCCGTCCCAGCGATCGCCAAGCGCATCGGGCGTGACGAACACGGGCGAGAAAGCGCTGGCGGGTTTGGACTGGAAAAAGCCGAAGCCTTTGGCCAGTTCGTCGGGGATGAGATTTCGCAGGCTCACATCGTTGGTCAGCCCGACAAGACGGATATGGCTCCGCGCCTCGTCCGCGCTCGCTCCCAGCGGAACGTCTCCCGTGACGACGACGACTTCGGCTTCCATGTCACAGCCCCAGGCCTCGTCTGCGAGCGGTATGGGATCGCGCGGACCCAGAAAGCCGTCCGATCCGCCCTGATACATCAGCGGATCGTGCCAGAAACTCTGTGGCATGTCCGCGCCGCGCGCCTGCCGCACCAGCGCGACATGGTTCACATAGGCCGAGCCATCGGCCCACTGATAGGCGCGCGGCAGGGGCGCCGCCGCCTCGCGCTCGTCGAAGGGCGTTCGCGGAATCGCTGACCGTTCGAGGTCATCGGCGATTTCACGAAGCTTCGGTTCAGTGCGGTCCCAGTCGTCAAGCGCGGCCTGCAAAGTCGGTGCAACCGCTGTAGCGTCCGACCAAAAAGCGAGATCATTTGACACCACGACAAGTTTTCCATCGCGCCCGGCGCGAAGTGAGGCGAGCTTCATTCGACGAGCGCTCCGGGGTCAACATGCAACCAGTCGGCGTGACGCGGCGCCTTTTTGGTTTGGCTCCATTCTTCGAGCATCAGCGGAGCGACGCGCCGCAGCTCCTCATACTGTTCCGGCGTACCAATATTGCATGCCAGTTCGCGGCGGTGGCCGTTGGGATCGAAGAAGTATATCGACCGGAAAATCTCATGAAATGTAGGGCCAAGCACGTCGATGCCCTGAGCCTCGATATGGGCTTTTGCGATTGTCAGCGCCTCCATATCGGAGACTTCAAATGCAATATGCTGCACCCACTCGGGCGTATTGAGATCGCGGCCCATCGCAGGCTGTTTAGGCAGTTCGAAAAATGCCAGCACGTTGCCGCCGCCCGCATCGAGAAAGATGTGCATGTAGGGATCATAGGCGCCGGTTGAGGGGACATGATCTTCTGCAAATGCAGTGATAAATTCCATGCCCAGCACGCGGCGATACCAGTCTGCCGTTTCCTTAGCGTCTTTGCAGCGATAGGCGACATGATGAATGCGGCTGACGTTGAATGGATGCGGCATCAAGAGTGCTCCACCTTACCGGGATCGTGACCCTGTTCCTCGCTCTGAGCTGCGAGCCGGATCAATTGCGCGATCACGCTGACGTCGCCGATCTGATTGGCAAGAAGCAGGATCAGTCGCGCCTGAAGCCCAAAGGCCTGTGCATCGGAAAGGCCAGCGGTCATCCCGACGATCTCGGCATAGAGATCATCGGGGCGGTCGATATTGGGTTCAAGGTTGATCGCGCTCATGGAGTTATCCCGCAAGCGCGACGCTGTGCCGCTTCGATCTTGCTTTGGTCGGGGTGCCGCCAACGAGCGGCGACGACCTGATCAGGTCTGACCAAGCAAGCTGCACCCGGGGAAAGGTCGAAACGTTCGCAAAGTATCGGCGAGGCAGACAGATCGA
This sequence comes from Sphingopyxis sp., assembly GCA_013823985.1. Classification (GTDB taxonomy): domain Bacteria; phylum Pseudomonadota; class Alphaproteobacteria; order Sphingomonadales; family Sphingomonadaceae; genus Sphingorhabdus_B. The sequence continues at coordinate 45,661 of PNNB01000036.1, read as the reverse complement.
GGTTCTTCAAACCCGCAAAATCAATGCCATTTGTCAGCAGCGAAAACTCAGTCCCAACCTGTCCGAGTAACCAGCCATCGCCGAGAGGGCCATCGAGGGCTGGCGTTCCTGGAGGCACGCCCAACCAGTCGTCATCCTCGTCGGCGGTGCTGAGCGGGCTTGCGGAATAACTGACTGCCGTCGATAGGCGACCCGAATTGACCATCGGCCGCGCAAACGGATGGCGGCTTGCCAATTGTAGCACAGCATCGCGCAAGGCTATCGCAGGGGTGCTCTTCGGGCTCATGAAATCGGTTGACCGCGACGAGTGCCGGATGTTCTCGTCGGCCGCGGCAATCGCCTCTGTGTTGTAGCTTTCTAGCAGAGCGGGCGGCGCCTTACCGGAGAGGATAAGGTCCAGCTTCCAGCACAGATTGTCGGCATCGGCGACTCCGCCGTTGCAGCCGCGCGCGCCGAACGGAGATACAAGATGTGCGGCGTCGCCCGCGAAGATCACCGGGCCGTGGACGAAGCGCGACATCCTACGGCACTGAAAGGTATAAATGCTGTACCATTCGGGCTCGAAGACTACATCGTCTCCAAGCATTGCCCGAACATAGGGCTCGACATTTTCGGGTTTCACCGCAGCCTCTCGGTCGATCCCCCAGCCAAGCTGGAAATCGAGACGCCAGACATCATCAGGTTGCTTGTGTAAAAGAGCCGATTGACCCGGATTGAAGGGCGGATCGAACCAAAACCAGCGTTCCGACGGGCGCTCGCCCTTCATCTTGATGTCTGCGATCAGGAAATTATCCTCGAACACACGACCTTCGAAATCCAACCCCATTGTCGTGCGAACAGTCGAGCGCGCGCCGTCGCAGGCGATCACCCAATCGGCATCAACGAAATATTCCGTGTCGCCCACGGCGACGTGAACCTTCGCGCCCGCCTCACCCACCGCTATGTCGCGGACCGAATGTCCCCAGCGAATATCGACATTCTTATAAGCCGAGAGGGCATCGATAAGGATCGTCTCGACGTGATATTGCTGGATGTTGACGAAGGCCGGCATCTTCTGGTTTTTCACCGGTAGTAAGTCGAACTGGTAGATCGGGTCGGGTCTGTCGCCCCAAAAAACCTTCCCGGTCTCCCAAATCACACCTTTGGCAACGATGTCAGCGCCGACGCCCAACCTGTCCCAGATGTCGAGCGTTCGTTTTGCAAAGCAGATCGCTTTTGATCCCGCCGACACGAAATCGAGTCTGTTGACGATCGTCACATGATGGCCGCGCTGGGCAAGGTCGAGCGCAATTGTCAGCCCCACTGGCCCCGCACCGACGATCAGCGTCGGCATCTGTTCGCGCCGTGTCGAAGGAGCGGGCGTCACTCCCATTGGACGCCACACAGGAATGTCAGGTTTCGCGCTCACTGTGTTCAGTCCTGCAACTGCGCCCACACTTCACGGTCGCGATCCATCGTCCAGATGCGCGGCCAATCGATGCCATCAAACTCATCCCACAGGCGCTGGACGTTGAACGGCAAGCAATGCTCGAAAATCGGCCAATGCCCGAACTTAGGCGCGAGCGCGGCATGCGTAGCCTCAAATGCCTGTTTCAGTGTGCCTCCACTGCGATGCGCGTGGCCAACATGCTCGATCATGCCATTGAGGAACTCGCGGGTTTGTTCGATCGCCGCGTTGACGGCGGCGGAACCCCGCGCGACGGCCCCACGTCCGCCAATCAGGTTTTCCGCGCCGAACGCCTTGACTTGATCAAGTGTCGTTGATGCCCAGTCCATGTGGAAGGCATCGCCCGTGTAGAGCGCCGCTTGCGCCTCGACGAGATCGCCGGCGAAGAGCGTTTTCGATTTTTCATGCCAGACGATGATGTCGCCCGCAGTGTGGCCCCGGCCGCAGAAGCGGAGTTCGAGCATCCCGAATTCGCCACCCAGATCAATGAAGTGCCGGGCTTTGAAAGTGCGCGTCGGCATCGTCAGCCCCGGGATTTCCTCAGCTTGCTTGAACAGCCGTGGCATGCGGCCGAATTCGCTGTCCCAATCCTCCTTGCCACGTTCCTCAATCAGCGCCTTGGTTACGTCCGATGCGATGATCTCGTCGGCGTTGAAGGCGCTCGCCCCCAAAACACGAACTGCGTGATAGTGGGTCAGGACGAGGTGGCGAATGGGTTTGTCGGTGTGTTGCCGCAACTGGCCAAGCCAATCCCGGGCGGCTGCTGGAGTCGCCCGTGCTTCGATACAAACCACGAAGTTCTGCCCTTCGACAGCGCCGACATTCGGGTCACCTTCGGCGGTCAAGGCGTAAACGCCCGGCGCAACGATTTCGAGCGTTTCAGTCTTGGGCGCTGTGTCAGCGGACGATGCAAAGGGCTTTGCCATGTTTTCTCTCCCTGCCGCCTACTCATCGCAGTGCAGCCATTGAGACTATGCCAGAATGGGTGACAGTCGTTGTCCACCGAGCTATGGACAAAGAATGCCCATGCGAACCGATCCATTCGCCATTGACCCAGATATAGGTGCGCGTCTCATCGAACTCGCCGGGACACCTGCTTTTGCACCATTGCTATTAGAAGCGGCACGCCGACTCAGTTCAGCTGATGAGATATTTGCCTATTCAATTCGTGGGAGTGAGCCGCCCAACGCCTTGGCATCGGCAAGCGTCATCGCCGGATTTCAAGGGCGTGTGACATCTTATAGTGACCGATACTTCCGCCACGATCCGCTGATTTACCGACACCGCAATGCCAGTGTCGGCAGCGGGTTTTGTGATCGAATCCGTGTGACTGAAATTGGCCCACGGGATTATCGCGAGATTTGCTTCCAACGGCCCAGCTTGGTCGAAAAACTAAGCTTCGGCTGGCGCTGGCAGGAAAAGCTCATCGTGCTGAGCTATTATAGTTGCACCGGCAACGCACTTGAGTCCGAAAGGCTGTCTGCACTTTCAGGTCTGGTGCTTGGCGCCCTGAATCGCCGTCACAGCCTTCTGAACAACAGTGAATTAGTCACGCGGCTCGAATCGCGTCTGGCCCAGGCATTTCCCGCATTGACGCAGCGCGAACGCGAGGTTTGCTCGCGGACAATTGCGGGTTGGACCTCGAACGAGATTGCGGACGCCCTTGGCATTGGCAAAGCTAGCGTGCTGACATACCGCCAACGCGCTTATGCGCGAACGGGTAACACGCAGGCGCAGGGGTTTCTGTCTGCCTTGATTACGTAAGATTCAAACCTTATGTCTAGCTCGTCCCAGTTGACAGCAAAGGTGACAACTTGAGCTCATGCGACATTCGGCGGGGCCTCTCACCGCGCCAGACCCTGGACTCAGCGCGAAATGTCTCAAAGAGCCTCACGACGGCCGGATCGAATTCGATAAATTCGAGGATCGGGCCGCAACCAGGTGCCGCCGGAAAATAAGCGAAACGCTTTCCATCAACCCCCGATGCCCAGCCATCGAATTCCGACTCCATCCCCTGCGCGGTTAGACGTTCGATTTCAAGATCATAGGCCGCCGTGACAAATCCGAAATGCGACAATCCGCCCCATCCGCGTTGATCAACTACGTCGCGGAAAACTGATGGCTTGTTGTCGGTGGGCGACAAGAGCGAAATAATCGTAGAGCCTAACGCGGAAAAGGCTGTCCGGAACTCGCCATCGAATTCTTGCCCGTGATAACGGGCCTTGCTGATTAAGAAAGGGTCGAAAATATACCATGGCCCAGCGCGAAAGACGGTCGACCAATGGTCGATCGCTGCCTCCAGATCTTCGACGATGAAACACATCACAATACCGGCATCGTTTGCAAGAGGATGATGGCCATTCTTGGAACCGGCAACTTCGGTCATCAAATGCCTATCAACGAATCCAGCGACCATTGTGACAAATTCGTCAGGATGCTCGATGAATGGACAGTGTCCGCACTCTTCAAATATGCGAACTTCGACCTGCGGCGACAGCGATGCCATCACACTTGCATTGTCCGGGACAATATGGTCCGCCGCCGACACACTCAAAATGGGGGTGGAGGTTCGGCGCACTACGTCGCACCAATCCTGATTGACGTGATCGACCAATATCGCGGCGGCGCTGACGGGGTCGAGCGCGCCGGAGACGCGCTTTAGTCTTTCGACCTGCTCGGCGCAAACAGGGTTGTGAAACATTTGATCAACAAACTGACCTATGAAATCAGAGAAATTGGTCCGGACCTGGTTTTCGAGTTCATCGATCCCGACCCTTGTCAATCCAGGGACACCGTGTTGCCACCAACGCGTATTGATGCAAGCTGGTGGTTGATCGATCAATACCATCGACGCCATCGCCGGTTCGGGAAAAAGGTCTGCCATTGCGAGCGCGACAGATGCACCCATCGACCAAGCAACGATCGACGTTGGACCGGATTCTGGCAGCGTCCCGAGCAGTTCGTGCACATCGGTTGCATAGCGCGCTACTCGATGTCCGAATGAACAATGACCAGACGCGCCGTGGCCGCGGAAATCGATCGCTACGACTTGATAGCGTTCCGAGAGCGCAGGAATGATATCATCAAAATAAGCGCGCGCCATGGCCCAGCCGTGCATCAGCACCAACCGTGGGCCTGAGCCGCTGACCGCATAACTAAGCTGTGCACCGTCTGACGTTTGAAAAATATGGTCGGGCAATTACTTGTTCTTTCGCATCATAAGTCAAGAATCTGACCAGCGATGGATGACATGCCATTGGCCACAGGGGATCGTTGGATTGGCCTCTATCGCTGCTGATCAACTGATTGCACCAAGACATCGGCATATTTGTGGCGCAATGCCTTTTTGTCGATCTTGCCTGTGGCAGACATCGGCACGGGTTCAAAAAATATCCTGTCGGGCATCCACCATTTTACAAGACGTGGCGTAAGCCATTCGGTGATGGTCGCCTCTGTCAGCTTGGCATCGTCGAAAGGTTCAACAATGAGGATTGGGCGTTCTTCCCATTGCCGGTGGCGAACGCCGACCACAGCTGCGACTTTAATACCTGGACAACCCGCCGAGATATTCTCAATATCAATCGAACTGATCCACTCGCCGCCCGATTTGATGACATCTTTCTTGCGATCCGTAATCCGCATGAATCCATTGACATCGATGGTCGCAATATCACCGGTGTCGAACCAGCCGTCTTCATTCAGCGCAGAACTAGCGGCGCGGTAATAACGTTCGAGCACCCAAGGACCGCGCACGAGAACCGAGCCGGAACTTTGACCATCGTGCGGCAGCCGCTTGCCAGCCTCGTCGACGATTTTCAATTCAACGCCGAACTGGAGGCGACCCTGACGATCCCAAATGACATCGTTCATGCCCTCTTGGCCAAGACTGGCGATTTGCGGCGTGGCCGTCGCCAATACGCCGAGCGGAGACATTTCGGTCATCCCCCAAATCTGGTTCACGGCAACGCCATATTTTGACTGGAATGTTTCGGCCATAACGCGCGGAACGGCGGAACCGCCGATAACGACCCTTTGCAAGGTGCCAGTATCTTCGCCTGTTTGCGCCAGGTAATCGAGATACATTGTCCAGATTGTCGGCACCCCGCCTGAGAAGGTGACTCCTTCAGCTTGAATAAGCGATTGCAGGCTTGCTCCGTCAAAACGGTCACAGGGGAATACAAACTTCGAACCATTGATCGCGCCCGCAAACGGTATGCCCCATGCCGTTGCATGATAGAGCGATTGACAGGGCAAGATCACGTCAAAGGCAGAGAGACTCAGCGCACCCGACAGGCCAGCCGCCAGACCGTGCAAAACGACTGACCGGTGCGAATATAGGACGCCTTTCGGATCGCCTGTGGTCCCCGAAGTGTAACAAAGAAATGCGCCTGCATTTTCGTCGATCACCGGCCAATCGATAGACTCCGGAAAACTGGCAATCTGTGCGTCATAGTCAGCCTGGCAAAGCACAACATAAGTCTCAACCGAAGTCAAAAGCGGGCGTAGCCGATCTACAATTGCGCCCATATTACTGTCGTACAAAAGGATACGGCTTCCTGCATGGTTGATGGTGTGGACAATGTGCTCGTCCGGCAAACGCGGGTTCGCCGTGTGCAGCACGCACCCGATCCCAGGCACTGCAAAAAAGAGTTCGAAATGGCGATGTGTATTCCACGCTAGCGAACTGACACGATCGCCGGATTGCAGCCCCAAATCTTTGAGCCAATGGGCCGCCTGAGCTGCTCGTTGCGCGGTCATCGCATAATTGCCGCGCCAATCCGCTTCGGCGACGTTTCGCGAAATAATTTCACGCCCGCCATGTGCCAAAGTGGCATGCTCAAGGATCTTCGAAATGTTCAGCGGCATTGGCTGCATCAGGCCGGTAAGCATATATCCTCCCTCACGCGCTTTGCGGTCATCGAGTGCAGCAAGCCTAAAGAGCCATAGGAATCACTAAGCGTGATCCGTCCCATTCATCGGACATGATTTTGAGGTTGCCAAAGAACTCATCAACTTTTGGGGCAACCTCGATCAGTTCCAACATGCCGCCGGTTTCGTCGATCATATCGATGTAGGCTGCCCGCGCGTCTAAGGCCGCCACCCGCCCGCACATCGCCAAATCGCACCCTAACGCCCCATATTCTTTGATTGCACGATCCAAATCATGGACCCGGATCGCCCAATGATGGAAGCCGTAACCGCTCTGTTCGATCACTTCCGTATAGACGGAACGTGTTTTGTCTTTTTGTTCAATGAACTCAAATACCATTCCGCCAGAGAAACACATCGCAAGATCTATATTTAGTTCCGACGCCTTTCCTCTGTAAATCATATCCTCAAGTGAAAAGTTCTCAAACAAAAAGAAAGGCCCCACTCCTAATTTTTCTCTCCACTCGCGCATCGCTTTGTGGATATCTTCAACAATATAAGCCACTTGAACGATATCGCGTCTATTCATCGTTTGACCCTGACCTGCTTGCTAATTTTTTGACGAAACGGCAACTCTTCACGCTAATGGCGCAGCAAAAACCCCCCATCGACGGCCAGCGCCTGCCCAGTGATCATCCTGGCTTTTTCGCTCGCAAGAAAATGCACAGCATCAGCGATGTCGGCGGGTTCCTGAAACTCTCCCATTGGGATTTCAGACAGAAATTGGCTTTCAAAGCTGGCGCGCTCAATTCCAGCTTCTTGCGCCATTCGCTCGAACAATTCGTCCAGCATGGGCGTTCGCACTTGTCCCGGGTGGACGCTGTTGCAGCGAATGCGCATGTTAGTATCCGCGCAGTGCAACGCGATAGAACGAGTCAAATGGTCGACCGCAGCCTTTGATGCGCCATATGCGGTCAAAAACGGGGTCGGGATGGTCGAAGCCACCGACGAGATATTTATAATGGCGCCGCCGCCCGATTTGGCCATGAGCGGAATGACACTTTGGCAACCGAGGAAGCACCCGCGACTGTTCACCGAGAAGATGAAGTCCCAATCGGCAACCGGACCGTTCACGGGGTCGCGCGCTAATCCCTGCTTACCATCCGTGCCTGCATTGTTTACCAGCACATCAAGGCGGCCATGCCGCGCTTCGATATGCCGCACGAGTTCGATCCAGCCCGCTTGAACAGTCACATCGAGAGTAGCCATCTCGAAGCTGTCGTGTCCGGTGTCGACCACTTCCGCAAATAAATCGGCACCAATCACAATATCGCCGCTGTCAGCAAAATGCAGCGCTACAGCATTGCCGATTCCCTGTCTCGCTCCCGTAACCAACACAACCCGCCGCATTTTTTCCGCACTTCCTCAGCCTAATTCTCCGCATTCTGGGCTTTTCACGCGGCGCTACCAATAGCGAGGATTACTCAATTTCCCAATATGCGCCCAGTGAGGGTTTTCCGTCATGCGCCTCGCAGATGGTTGAGTTACCCGTAAGCGGTTATAGGGAGATCTTGCCAATGAAACTTGTCCGCCACAAGAATACCGCGATTGAAGCTATTACACCCGCAAGGCCGGTTTTCACCGACACCGGAAAAATTCCATGGACCCCTTGGGTGATCGATGGGACGTTCTTTAAACTCCTTCGCGTCAATGATCTGACGGGCGGCTTTTCGATGTTGCTCAAGGTCGATCCAGACAATGAATCACCTGTTCACGGCCATTTGGGTGCAGTGGAGGCCTTTGTTATCGAAGGAGAATTCGGGTATGACGATGATCGAGGAGCAATTGGTGCCTATGCCTACGAACCGGCGGGAGCGCGACACGAACCGACGTCGCCTGGTGGCACTGTAATGTTCGCAGTGGTGCATGGGCCCCTGATTGGATATGACGAGGCAGGGAACGTCGCTGGGGTTATCGACGGTGCCGCCATGTGGGAATTAGCGAAGGCCGGACATGCGCATATGCATCTGGAAACATGACCGGGTTCGTAGTAACAAATATTGCTTTTTCACGTTTGCGCGGCGTCATAGATTGCGATTGAGGCAAAGATAACGAGAGAGGAGGGGCGATGGAATTAGTTGGTGATCAGGATGCGTTCGCCTCTGTTCAAGACCAGATATTATCGTGCCGAGGCTACGGCAATATGTCGGATGATGTCCTAGCGCCCGTTGCAGCGTTTTTGAACGCATCGACGAGCTGCTTTTTGCAAGTCGCAGCGAAGCGTGGAGGCACAGCGAACATTCGGCGTTCAGCGATCCACAATGTGTCTGAAGAGGCGCATCGGGGCTATTTGGCGTATCACACCCACAACGACCCGGCGATCAGTGCGGCGACACGCAACAGCCATCGCATCCCTTATGTTTTTTGCACGTCAGAAGTTGCAGATTATTCAAGTCTCACGAGAAGTGAGTTTTACAACGATTTTTTTCGTCCGAATCGAATTCATCATGTCCTGGCGATGTCTTTGCGCTCGCACGTTGACGACGACGACATCATAATGTTGGGATTTCACCGACCGCCCAATGAAAAGCCGTTTGGAGAGGCTGAAAAGGGCATGTTGCACAGCTTGTCTGCGGCCTTGAGTTGTTCTGTGCGCGTATTGTGCCTGGAAGATGAATTGCATATTCGCGATCTTGCGATGACGGAGTATGACAAGGAATATCAAGAACATGGCCTGTTGTTCTTTGACGAAAATCTAGCGCTTTTGCATGGCAATCAAGTCGGAATCGGCCATTTGCAGTCCAGTTTGAAACCCGATACTCCGCGGTTCGATCTTCTCGCCAGAGCTTGCCGACGCGCTGCGATGGTTTGCCGCGACGACGAAGCTATCGCATTTGATTTTTCCGAAGCGGATGACGTTATTGCCAAGGTACGTGCGGTTCACGATTATGACGGCAGGCAGCTTTTTGCGGTCCACACCAACAATCGGATGACTGAAGCGATTTTCAGCGCTCGATGTCGCGAATATGGTTTCAGCTTACGCGAAGTGGATATTGTCCGCACTTTGGCAGCTGGCCTTTCCAACGTGGAGATCGGCGAGCGGTTGTTCATCAGTGTGCGTACAGTGGAAAACCACCTGCGTTCGATTTACTCAAAAGCACATGTGAACCGACGCACACAGTTGCTCAGCCGTCTGAACGGGTCGGGATAGCGCGCAGAAATGCAGCGATGAGGCCCAGCCCTTCGCGCCCGGCATCGAGTGCACCGGCGAAACTCAAAAATCCATGAAATGCTCCGTCAAAGCAGTGATAGCTGGACTCGACGCCCGCAGCGGCCAAGCGCCGATGGTACGCCTCTCCTTCATCAACGAGAGGATCAAAGCCTGCGGTGACGATGAGCGCAGGAGGAAGTCGCGTCACGTCTTCGGCTTGGATGGGCGAGAGGCGCGGGTCCTCATTGTTGGCAAAGCCGCCAACGTACATTCCGTGAAACCACTCCAAATGACGTTGGCTCAGAAAATAGGCTCCATCGCCAAATGCCTTTCGTGACGGATAGGTGGCTGCCGGGCAAATGTCGGTGCAGGGATATGCGAGCATCTGCCCATCGATGACCGGTCCGCCGCGATCGCGGGCGAGCAGCGTCAAAGCAGCGGCCAAGTTTGCACCAGCACTGTCTCCCCCGATCACAAGTTTTTGCCCAGGTGCCTGTATCGCTTCACACCAATCCAGCACTGCCGCACAATCGTCGAGGCCAGCTGGGAAAGGATGTTCAGGGGCAAGCCGATATTCGGGCAACACAATCGTCGCACCTGATTGATCGCACAGTGACCGCGCCATGATATCATGTGTCGCAAAGCCGCCCAATGACCAGCCGCCGCCGTGCAGATAGAGTGCAAGCACGTCACTTGAAGGCCTTCGCGGGCGATAGATGCGAACAGGGATCTCCCTCGCAATACTGCTGACGATGACCTCCTCGACGTCAACGTCGGCAGCCTGCGGGCTCAGTTCAGCGGTAGCCACTGCGAGGGCGGCACGTGCTTCGTCGATTGGCAAGTCCCACAGTTGGGGCTGGTCTGGACCAACCATTGCCTTGAGCACCGTGGCTGCGTCGCTGTCGAGTATCCTTACCATCGCAGGCTCCCGATTATACCCTACAACATCCACAGCCTTTCGGTTCGCTACCGCTCAAAACCGTTTTCTGGCGGTAATACCCCATTCGCGCGGCCGACCAAAATAACCTTCAACATGGCCGAAACTGGACTGGGCCGAAACACCGCCGACGAGGTAACTTTTGTCAGTCAAATTGGTCACAAATCCCGAAATGTCCCAACCATTGCTGCCGTTTCGAAAGGTGATACGTGCGTTCACTAACGCATAGCCGTCTTGGCGTAATTCCACGACATTGGTGGGATCGAGGTAAGCTCGGCTCTTATAAACAAGGTCAGTGCGCAGCTCTAGGCTGTTTTGTGCACTCAGCGGGACAGTATAAGCTATGCTCGCATTGCCCGTCCATTTGGGAACAAAGGGCTGTTTTGTGTTGAGCGTGATGTCGGTGACGCCGGGCGCCAGTTTGGTATATTTGAAATCCGTATAGCCAAGCCCTGCGGAGACGATCAAAGCTGGAACTGGCTTGGCCTGCAGTTCGACCTCAAAACCCTTAACCTCCGCGTCACCAGCATTGCCAAGGTCAAGCACGAGCAAACCAGCATCGTTCGCTTTGACGCGTGAAAGCTGGATATTTGTGTAGTCGTTCCAGAATGTGGCAAAGTTCAGCCGAAGCTTGCGGTCCGCCAAATCTGTCTTGAGACCAAATTCGTATGCAGTGACTTTTTCCGGGTTAAACGGCACGGGCGGGGTATTGGTCACCGTCGGTCGACCATTGAATCCTCCGCTTTTGAAGCCGCGAGAAAAGGAAGCGTAGGCCAAAACCTGCGGCGAAAGTCGGAAGTCCATCGACGCCATGGGCGTAAAAGAACCCCAGCTCTTTCCCACCGTCGTCAGCGGGATGATCGGAACGCCAGATGCAATTCGCGTATGCTCGAGCGTATAGTCTTTCTTTTCGTGGGTGTATCGTGCACCCACCGTTAAATTCAACGCTTCCGTCAGCGCATAACTTGCTTGCCCAAAGGCCGCATAGCTCTTGATCCGGATTTCGTTCAATATGTCGAAATCGAGGTCAAGCGCGACATTGATGGGATTGCCTGCGCCGCCCGGTGCTGTTGGCGCGGTAATCGGCGAGCCGTCGATCGGGCCTGGCAGTGATTCAAAAGCATTGAAGAATCCGGATGCCAACACAACGTCATTGGTGTCGCGCCCGAACTCGTCGAAATAGAAAGCGCCAAGCACCCATTTCAGTCGCTTGTCGCCTGTTTCCCCGGTTAGTTGAAATTCCTGACTAAACTGATGCTGCTTTTGGCTATTGTCGGTCGCAATATAATCGACCGGCCCGCCGTCACCGTCGCGGCCAAACCGCGCCTTCATTTCGCGATAGGCTGTGATGGATTTTACAGTGGCCGCTGCTGACACGTCCCAAGCCAACGTGCCGGAGATGCCCCACATGTCGAGGTCGTTTCGGTTCGGCCCCGTCGCATATGATGAAAAGCGGCGCGGCGCTAGAAAGGCTTCAGACATCGGCACCGGGGAGGCGACAAATATGTTCCACAGCGTCGGAACCACCGAGAGACTTTGGTCGAATGACAAAAGCTGATTGGGGACGCTTTGCTGCCGCCATCGGGAATAATCTGCTGCCACGTCGAAGGTCACGTCGTTCGACGGAGTGAACCGAAGAGCAAGCCGTGCCGCAGCCTGATCTATATCACCTGGCCGCGACACAGTTTCGCCGGTGAAGAAATCGATCCGGCGACCATAGCCATCACGATTTTGCGTCGAGGCCGCCACTTTCATAGCCAGCTTGTCTTCAACCAGCGGTGCCTCGAACGCCCCTCGCAAATCGATTCTGTTGAACTGGCCATAGGTCAATTCAACAAATCCGTCGGTGCGACCCGAGGGCTTGGACGATGTGACACTGACGGCGCCGCCAATGGTATTTTTGCCGAATAATGTGCCCTGTGGGCCGCGCAACACTTCGACGCGTTCGACGTCCAACAGGTCGAACGTACTGCCCACCGACCGGGGGTAGTATATGCCGTCCACATACACGCCGACCCCCGGATCGACGGTGAAGAGGAATTCAGACTGCCCGACGCCTCGGATGAAAGTGGACAGATTCGCACCGCCTCCGCTGCCCCCGGCGCCGGCATACATCGACACATTGGGGACGAAACCACCGAGATCGGCCATTGCAATCACGCTCCGCGACGCAAGATCTTCGCCGGCCAAGGCGGTGACGGCAATTGGCGTATCCTGCAGCCGCTCCTCGCGTTTGCGCGCGGTGACGACAATTTCGCCAAGACCCTCAGATGTTTCAGATGCGGCGCTCGTTTGTGTTGCAACCTCCTGTGCCCATGCGTCGCTCGGCACGACATTAAGCGCTAGCGCGGATGCGCTGAACAGATAGACCAGTTTATTCGAATAGCCGCTTTCGCGGCCGACCAAAGGTTGATCGTTACCCATTTCTGCGTCCTCCCCGCATCTTGTTTTGTTGCATCGCTTGTGTGCCGCGACGCCAATAATATCGCGATACGATAAGCACGGAGCAATGACGGGAGTTACTCATTTTTGGATGATCGATTTTGGCTGACCTTCCGCCGACCTTCCTTTGACCGATTGACTTTCAGGTTTGATTTTTGTCGTAGCGGGTCGCAAACGCGAACGACACAATCCAGACTGACTCGAAAATTTCCATGTGCAAACGCTGAACAAGATCAAGAAAAGCGGTAACTTTACGCAAGCGGGACAGCATTTGATCAGTGTTCGTCCACCAGTAGGCGACTTGCCAGTCGTTGCGCTACCGCCATGATCTCCGTCGCGAATGACATCCGGATTCAAGCGATAGTCCTTCGCAGTCGCAGCGTTGCCGCACCGACGGCGAGCCGACATGCGATTTCGTCCGACGTATGCCTAACCGCTAGCTTGAGAGCCTCGTCGATATGAATGTAATCCTGCGTCACATTCTGTGAGGCATGGCCCAGCATTGCTCGAATCGTCAGTTCCGAGAAACCGAGTTCACCCGCGATGCTTGCAAATGTGTGCCGCAGCGTATGCAGAGTCGCGCCCTCAATCCCGGCCAGTTTGCAAACCCGTTGGAAGCATGTGCTGGCGGCGGTAAACGGCCCATCCGTTGAAAGCGATGCGAAGATGTGCGGGTTTCCCGCCACTTGCGGTTGTGCCAGCACGATCTTCAATGCTTCCGGCCCAATTGCACGGACCTGGGCGTCGCCTTTGGTGTCGGGGAAAGCCACGAAGCCACCTTCAGCATGAACCCATGCCCGCTTCATCGCCTGGGCTTCTTCGCGGCGGTAACCGGTCAAAAGTAAGGTGCGCACTACTGCGAGACCTGTTTCGTTTTCGCCGTTGCGCTGCGCGTAGGCCATCGCCCTAGCGAGCGCCTCGATCTCGGTAGCACTGAGGCGACGAACCTTTTTGTTGATCGCGAGCTTTCTCGCACCCTTGGTCGGGTGCGCTGTCAGCAGGCCCTTGTGTTTCGCGTGGCTCAGGATCGATTGCAGCGTCCCCAAGCTTCTAGAGGCCACCCCGGGACCGCCCGACGCTCTGCCGCCCCGGCCACCGCTCCGCGGCTTGGCCGTATTCCCATTCTTGATTTCGGTCTGCATTTGCTCGACATCGGCAATTGTCAGGTGCTTGACGACACGCTTTCCGAGCAATGGCTTGATATGCGTGTTGATGCGGCTTTCGTCCATATCGAGCGAAGACGCCTTAATCGGGCGGTTACGACGCCCGAGGATATTGCCGGCCCGCGCCTCGGTCAGATACCAATCGCAGATTTCCGCGACGGTCATTCCGTTTCGTGTCTGGCGCAGTTCTTCGGCCGGGTCTTCGCCCGCCGCGACCATGCCGATCTTGATCCTGGCAAGGTCGCGCGCCTGATCAACTGTGATTACACCATTGCGACCGAGGTTGATTCGGCGCTTGATCCCCTCGACATTGCGATACTGGACAATAAATGTCTTGAGGCCAGAGGGCAGGGCGCGCACGCCGAAGCCTCGAAGCTCGCTGTCCCATAGCACTGCCTGCTTCTCGACAGGGCGCGCAAAGGCATCGACAGCACGTTTGGTCAATTTGGCGGTGGGCATATCCGATCTCCGCTTGGAGACAAAGCTCGACAGCAAGCCTATTGTCTCCAGATTGTCTCCAGATTTTGGCGTTTTGTGGCCAGTTCGAGGTTAGAACGTCCAGCTCGAAATTGCAATAAATATAAGAAGTATAGTGGCTTGTCGTAGAACGAGAAGCATTGGGGTAGATTAAAATTCTTTTTGCCAAGGTTGGGGTCGAGGGTTCGAATCCCTTCGCCCGCTCCAGTTTTTTCAAAGACTTCCGAAATGATAAGGCCGCTTAGGCCCCGCGTATCATCGTGCTTTTGGCCAGGCGATAGGCAAGGCCGGGTAGGCCCTTGTAATTTGCGTTGTGGTAAGCGGAATCCGGCGCAAGTTCAGCGCTGAGGCGGCGGTGAGCTTCCCCGAGGGCGTGATAGGGCACGCTTGGCAGCAGATGGTGCAGCGCATGGTAACGCAGGCCGACCGGTGCCCACAATGCGGGCAATAGCCCCGGCGGCGGGACGTTCACGCTGTCGAGGAACTGGGCGGTGACGCTCAGCGGTTCGCCATCATTTTCCCACAAATGTGCAACAAGCGTGCGAATCTGGTTCAGCACAGCGACTGCCGACACAATAGCCAGGAAAATCAGGAACGCGTTCAGTGGGATGATTCCGGTGAACACACCTGTCAACAGGGCGATCGACCATAGGCTTGCGGCGGTTTCCTGCCAGATCCAGTTACGGCGCGCCTCACCTTCGGCTGGGCGACGGCGGAAGGCCGGGTTGATGACCAAACCGGAATAGCGTTCCACCACAAGCCTCCGCAGCGGCGGTATGAACAGCGACAGAGGCGCGAGAACCGCATTCCGGAACAACAGCGCGAAGGGCGCTAGGATCGACACCAGGATGAAGACAGGAAGCGTCCAGGGCTTCATCAGCGCAAGCGGCAGATATTCCGGATCTTGATCGGTCCCGTAACGCGTGCGCGCGTGGTGCAAATTGTGGATGCCCTCATACATATAGGATGGCACCAGCAGCGGCACGCCGATAACAGCGTTAAAACCAAAGCGAAATCCCGGCACGGAAGAATGCTTCATATGGGTGACTTCGTGGATAAAACCGCCCGCACGGTAGAGCGCAAGTATCGATATGGCAGCGGCAACAAGCTTCAACCATAGTGGTGTGGCCACTATGGCAACGGCGAGCGCTGCATAGCCCAGAAACGCCGAGAACAGAAAATCCGACCAGAAGATGCGCTGGTTCGCGGTCCCGAGATCGCGCGTGAGTTCTGCGACCGCGCGCAGCATTGCCTTGTCATCGGGCACGCGTTTCAGGCGCTCAGCACGGGCGGCAACGCCAATATCGGCCGCCGTTTCGCGTACCGTTTCGGCCGGGGAGAAGGTCATGTCTGTCATATTGCTATTTTCGCTTTGGGAGTCTTATGCCTCCAGATAGGCATTAGTCATGGCGATATCATGGCAAAAAAGGCCAAATATGGCCTGGAAATTCCGCTGACCCTTATTTATGCAATCGATTGTTGTAATTTACCAGCAAGCGATATAGGGACAGGCCCGAAGAGAGGGGCAAGAGCAGCGAATGTCGATTTCAGCGCACTATATTTCCGATGATCGCGGCTGGCCGGCATCCCAATGGACTGTTGAGCATGTCGCAGGCATAGCCCAGGGCCCGCTACCAGAAGCACCCTTCATTTCTGCACAGGATGTTGTTTCCGTCGTTCCGGATCAGGATTTGTGGGACCTGTGGCCCCTGCAGAACGCAGACGGCACAGTTGCAAAAATCGAAGGCGGTGAGCTTTGGATGGTGCTGTCGGCTCCTCGTTTGCCCGACCCCGGCCTGCGTCATGATATTGCACGCACGCGGCTGCTATTTCGCAAGGGCGGCGAATGGATGGATTGCGGCCTCCTGTTTCCCGATGATCTGAATCCCGGAACGCGCGAATGGTCGGGATCAGCTCGTTTCAATGTAGAAACAGGCCAGGTGACCGCATATTTCACAGCAGCAGGCCGCCGAAGCGACCCTACACCCAGTTTCGAACAACGGCTGTTTCAAACAACAGGACAACTGGATCTTTCGGGAAACCGTCCGTCCATTACCAGTTGGACAGTTGCAGACCCGATCGTTGTCAATGACGGAAGTCTTTATGTCGATGTAGCGGTCGATCAGGGCGTGCCTGGCAATATCAAAGGTTTCCGTGATCCTTATTGGTTTTGCGACCCCGCCGATGGCAATGCCTATATCCTGTTTACCGGGTCTCAACCGGATTCGCAGTCCAACCATAATGGCGTTGTGGGTCTTGCGGTGGCGCATTCGGCTATGGGCGAGAATGGATTCCGCCTGTTGCCACCCATCATTACCGCAGACGGTCTTTGCAACGAGATGGAACGTCCGCATTTGGTACTGAAGGACGGCCTCTATTATCTCTTCTGGTCTTCGCAAAATTCTGTCTTCGCCCCGGATGGACCAAAGGGGCCCAGCGGGCTTTACGGCATGGTCGCACCTTCGCTGACCGGACCCTATACGCCCCTGAATGGAACAGGTCTTGTCATCGCCAATCCCGCAGCCGAGCCCCGGCAGGCCTATTGCTGGCAGGTTCTGGACACACTGGAAGTATATAGCTTCGTTGACCATTGGGGGCTGGAAGGCCGCGATATTTTTGCCGAACCCCGATTGCAGCGCGATCAATTTGGGGGCACTATCGCGCCTGTGTTAAAGATCGCCATTTACGGAAATACCACACAGCTTCTGGGTCTCGCATGAGTCGCAAGCTTTTCGGCTGTATTGAGGCAGGCGGAACGAAATTTGTCGCCGGGATAATCGCCGGGCCTGACGATATTCGCGAAACTGCGCGCTTCGATACGACAACACCGCAGGAGACAATCGGCGCAACGCTCGATTGGTTGCGCGCGGCGCAAGACCGCCATGGTGCATTGGCCGCGATCGGCATCGCAAGTTTCGGTCCGCTGGAACTGGATCGTCAAGCGTCCGACTGGGGGTATATAACCGCAACAACGAAAAAGGGGTGGAGCAACACCGATTTCGCCGGATTGAGCGGTCGTGCGCTGGATCTCCCGGTCGGATTCGATACCGATGTAAATGGCGCTGCGCTCGCCGAATCCCGTTGGGGCGCAGGGCAGGGGAAGCCAGCCTGTGTTTACATTACAATTGGTACGGGGATTGGCGGCGGTGCCATTATCGATGGTAAGCCGCTTCAGGGTCTATCTCACCCCGAAATGGGCCATATCCGCGTTCCCCGTCACCCGAAGGACACAGAATTTCCGGGCATTTGTCCTTTTCACGCCGATTGCTTGGAAGGCCTAGCCAGTGGCCCTGCCATAAAGGCGCGGTGGGGCGTGTCTCTTTCGGACTTGCCGTCCGATCACGAAGCGCATGAAATTGTTGCCTGGTATTTGGCGCATATGGTTGTGACACTTCAATCGATCATGGAACCGGGATGTGTCATCCTTGGTGGGGGCGTGACAGGGACCCCGGCTTTGCTCGACCGGATTCGCGCACAGGCCAATGAACTAGGCGGCGGCTATTTCCGCGGAAAGGCATCCGATGTTATCGTGGCGCCCGGCCTAGGTGACAAAGCTGGATTGCTCGGCGGATTGGCGCTTGCGCAGGATATTCTGACGGCGACCATTTAAGGACGATTAGCTCGATTGACGGACAACCAATTCGGGCTCGAGCACCACTGATCCTGTCTCTTCACCCGCAATGCGCCGAAACAATAAGTCAACGAGATGTGCCGCCCCGGCGGCAAGGTCCTGCTTCACAGTCGAAAGTGTCGGCACTGTCTGATTTGCAAAAGGCAAGTCATCATAGCCGACAACATGCACTTGACCGGGCACCTTAACGCCATGCTCAGCGAGTGCGCGCAACGCGCTCATTGCGATGACATCGGATGCGGCGATGATTCCGTTGGGAATCGACTGCGTGTCATCCAGCCATTTGCTAATAGCAGGGTGCGCCGTTTCCGCAGTCAGATGCGCGGGCAGAATACTGAAATTATCAGCTAAGCCAGATGATGAGAGGGCCGCACGGCACCCTTCAAGCCGTTCGGCGATTTCTGGCGCGACGGGATCGCCGAAGAATGCGAAATTGCGGCAACCGCGGTCAATAAGATGTTGTGCGGCAATTTCGCCACCCTTTCGGTTGTCCGAGCCAACAGAGCAATGGTTTTTGCCCGGCAGATTTGCGCCCCAGGCGACCAAAGGTAGATAACGGCTGGCAACTTTTTCGATGACATCGATCTGGTCCGATTGGCCGATTAATATGACGCCGTCTACGCGCCCGGAATCCACAACGCGGTTTAGCCAGTCCGGATCTTTCGGAATGACACGCGATAAAAGAAGATCATGCCCTCGTTCGGTCAGCGCATCGGCCAGATGACCCAGCATGGTCATGAAGAACGGGTCGGAAATGTGCTGCCCGGTTTCATGGCCTAGCGGGATCAGTACGCCGATGGCTCCAGCGCGTTTGATCCTCAGGTTGCGCGCCATGACATTTGGCCGAAAATCGTGTTCGCGCGCAAGTTGCTGGATTTTTTCGCGGGTCTTTTTGGCAATCAGGTGGGAATCGGCCAAGGCGCGAGATACCGTTCCAGGAGAGACCCCGGCTAACCGCGCCAAATCTGTGATGTTCCGAACCCGCCCCTGACCGTCCATTTTTGCTCCTAATACCGGGTTCAGACCCCTTTAATATTGAGGACGATTTGCCCTCATGGCAAGAGGAAAGAAAATAACAGTCCCGTGTTATGCAATCGTTTGTTGCAATATTTTCCCCAAGCGTTAGCAGATAATCAGGAGAGCAGCGGATTGTTCCGCGCAGGAGAGAAAAATGACACAATCGGCGACCAAGCCACATCTGTCCTTGTCCAAAATTCTGCAGATGAATCTAGGCTTTCTAGGCCTGCAATTCAGCTTCGGTCTGCAGCAAGGCAATATGGCACCGATCTACTCCTATCTCGGCGCGGACGAGGCTTCCTTGCCGATTCTGCAATTGGCGGGTCCGATTACCGGATTGGTGGTGCAACCTATCATTGGTGCCATGAGCGACAGGACAAATTCGAAATGGGGGCGGCGCACGCCCTATTTCATTGTCGGTGCAATATTATGCTCGCTTGGCTTGCTGTTCATGCCGCTGTCGCAGAGCATTTTGATGGCGGCGAGCCTGCTCTGGATTCTGGATGCCGGCAACAACATCACGATGGAGCCCTATCGCGCCTATGTCAGTGACCGCCTGAATGAAGACCAGCACAATGTCGGCTTTTTGACCCAAAGCGCCTTTACAGGGCTGGCCCAATGTCTTGCGCTCGGAACGCCGGCGCTGCTGGTGGGGCTATTCGGTATGAACAAGGATGCCATCGGCGCCAACAATATTCCTGATACGGTCTATGTCGTATTCACGATCGGTGCCGTCCTGTCGCTGTCTACGATATTATGGTCTGTCATTCGCGTACCGGAACTCCCGCTGACGGAAAGTCAGAAGGCGGAGATTGCGGCGCAGCCCAAAACCGCGTCGGCGACTTTCAAGGAAATTGGTTCGGCAATCATGGAAATGCCCCGGCCAATGCGCAAGTTGGGCGTGATGATGCTGTTTCAGTGGTATGCGATGGGCATTTACTGGACATATGTAACCTACTCGATTGCCCGGTCGGTTTATAACACCAGTGAACCGGTGAGCGACGGTTTCCGCAGCGCTGTGTTGACCAACGGAACAATGGCGGCCTTTTATAATGCCGTGGCTTTTGTTGCGGCGTTGGTGATGATGCCATTGATCCGGAAAATGGGTGCCCGCAAAGTGCATGCTGTGGCGCTGGTGGCGGGTGGTCTTGGCATGATGGCCATACCCCAGATGACCGAAACATCGATGTTGTTCCCGGCTGCCATTGGTGTCGGTATCTGCTGGGGCAGTATTATGGGAACGCCTTATGTCATGTTGGCGAGCTGCATTCCCCCACGCCGGACCGGCGTATATATGGGGATTTTTAACATGATGATTGTTATCCCGATGCTTCTGAACGCCGCAACCTTCCCCTTCTATTATGAACCCTGGCTTGGCGGCGATGCCCGAAATGCTCTGGTGCTCGCGGGCGTCCTGCTGATATGCGCGGCATTTGCGGTTTTGCGGGTCAAAGATAGTGAGTTAGGTACCGCTTGAACGGCCTAATGTCCGGAAAAATGTGACGATAATGCCACAAAAACAGTACTGGCAAAATTTTATGCAAAGGTTTGCGAAAAATTCTTGCAAACGATTTCCAAATCACTATCAAGCGCAGTGGAGGCGTAAAACAGCGCCCGTTTACGATTTTTAGGGGAGGATGATATGAAGATATCCCGTTTGCATGGTTATGCGTCAGCGATCGCGTTGTGCACTGCATTGGTTGCCGTTCCGGCGTTCGCGCAGGACGAAGCGGCTGCTACCGATGAAGAAGTTTCCAGTCTTGACGAAATTGTGGTGACCGCTTCCGGCCGTGACCAGACCAAGATTGAAACCTCGGTGTCCGTTACCAGCATCGATGCTCAGCTTATTCAGGATTTCCAGCCCAGCTCCGAAGCTGAAGTCTTCAAATTGATTCCCGGCATTCAGGTGCCCGGTACGTCCGGCCCGGGTGGTAACTCCAACATCGCTGTGCGCGGTTTGCCTGTCGCTACCGGTGGCGCTCCCTTCGTACAGTTGCAGGAAGACGGCCTGCCTGTCGTTTTGTTCGGCGATATCCAGTTCGGTAATAACGATTATTGGACCCGTTTCGACCCATCGGTCGCCAGCATTGAAGCAGTACGTGGCGGTTCCGCCACGACATTCGCCTCGCAGGCCCCGGGTGCAGTCATCAACTATATCAGCAACTATGGTCGTGAAGAGGGCGGTTACGTAGAGCTCAAAAAGGGTATCGACTACAGCGAAACCCAGCTGAACTTCCGCTATGGCGGCGCGCTGACCGACAGCATGAACTTCCATGTTGGTGGTTCTTTCAAGCGCGGCCGCGGTCCGCTAAATGCAGGCTATAACCTTAGCGACAGCATTCAGGTAAAGGCGAACGTCACCAAGGAATTTGGCGATGGCAAAGGCTATTTCCGCCTGCTGTTCAAATATGCTGATACGGCAGAACCCAACTACACCGGTGCACCTGCTCTGGCGACTATCAGCGGTGGCAAGGTGAGCAATGTGCGTCCGTTCCCGGGCTTTGATGGCCGCACGGACACCAACTACTCGCTCTATAACCAAAGCTTTCTGATCTATAATCGTCAGGGCACGCTAGAGCGCGTCAAAATGGACGGCATCACCACCAAGCAAAAGTCCATCGGTGCAGCGTTTCATTATGAGTTGAGCGACAATATTACTGTCGACAACAATGCCCGCTATTCCGATCTGAGCGGTGGTTTCGCATCGCCTTTCCTTGGGATCGCAACAACTGCAAGCGTTCTGGGATCAACCGTCAATGGACGCACCGTGCAGGCTATCCGCTATGCTAGCGGACCCAATGCCGGACAGCTTTATACGGGAACCTATCTCGACAATAACGTCAATGTGAAGACGAACATCCGTGATCTAGGCAGCTTTGTGAACGACCTGACGATCGCTGGTAAATTCGAAACGGGCTTTGCAGATCTGACTGCCCGCGTCGGTTATTTCTACATGGACCAGACCATCGCGATGGACTGGCATGTGAATAAATCGCTGCGCGAACTTAGCGGCAATAACCCTTCGCAGCTTAACCTGTTTGACAGTGCAACATCGACCGCTGCCGCCAACCAGATCACGCAAGAAGGCATTTCCGGCTATAACAACAACTGGGGCAATTGCTGCGCACGTGACTATGACCTGTCGTACACGAATACAGCGCCTTATGCCCAGCTGGTACTCGACAATGACACTTTCAATCTGGACGGCAGCGTTCGTTTTGAAAAGGTCAAGGCATCGGGCTATACTATTGCCGGTGGTCCGGAGTTCAACGTCAATTCCAATGGCATACTCATCCCTACGATGACCGCCAACGGAACACGCGAAGTTCTCGACTATAGCCGCAGCTATACCAGCTGGACCGCTGGTGCGTTGTGGAAAGCAACGCCTGATCTATCGATCTTCGGTCGCGCATCGCGTGGTGGCCGCTTCAACAGCGACCGTCAGACTGTCAGCGGAAAATTCAACCCCGACGGCAGCCTTTGCACCCGGGCACAAGCAACCGCACTTGCGTGTACCGATGGTGTCACCCCTTCCGTCGACTTCGTGAATCAGTATGAAATCGGTTTGAAGAACCGGGGCAATCTGGGCGATGGTCGTTACACTGTTGAATTCACCCTGTTGAAGGGCGACTTCAAACGGAGTGACTTTGAACCAACCACAACCGGCATTTGCCCGGGCGGCGGTTGCGTCATCGACAACAGCTTCAAGACCCAAGGGGCTGAATTCTTCGCCACGTTGCGTCTTGGTGGTTTCAACTTCATCGCCAACGCAACCTACACAAAGGCGAAGCAGAAGTTTACCTCGACCCGTAATGGCACCCAAGTGGCAGGCTCGGCCAATTTTGGTCGCGCGCTGAACATTCCGGATCTCAGCTACTCGTTGTCGGCTAATTATGATGTGATGGAAATTGCTACCATCGGCGTTACTGCGGTAGGCCAGTCGAGCACCTTTGACGGCGCCTTGGTTTATCCTGGCAAAACAGTCTTCAACACGAATTTGAAGGTCATGCCGCTCGAAAATCTGGAAGTAGGCCTCAACGTCTACAACCTGTTCAACACCTATGATTCGCGCGGTAACGGTAACGGAACCTTTGGCGGAGGCATTACCGGTACTCCGGTGATCGGCCGCACGCTGACCGGTTCGGTGCGTTTCAGCTTCTAAACCAATTCCGAAGGGTTGCACCTTCGACAGGATAAGAGGCGGGTCCGGTTGCGAAAGCTTCCGGACCCGTTTTCATTGCAAAAACAAGTGGCGGGCGTAACGGGAAATGATGACGGATAAGCGTATCGAATCGATTGTAATTGTCGGCGGCGGTTCAGCCGGCTGGATGACAGCGGCGGCGCTATCGAACAGCCTGCGGCAGGGGTGTAAGATCACCCTGATCGAATCGGACGACATCGGTACCGTCGGTGTCGGTGAGGCTACGATTCCGCCCATCCGTACGTTTAATGACATGCTCGGGATTGATGAACGGGAGTTCGTCAAATCAACCCAGGGATCCTTCAAGCTTGGGATTGAATTTGTTGACTGGGGTCATTTGGGCAACCGCTATTTTCACCCCTTTGGACCACATGGCCGGCCGTTCGATATTGTCGGCCTGCACCATTATTGGCTGAAGGCGCGTGAAGCGGGCGAGACGGCGGCCTTTGACGAACATTGTATGGCGTGGGCGCTTGCGCGTGCAGGGCGTTTTACGAGGCCGGGGCAAGACCCGCGCAATGTGCTATCGACTTTTGACTATGCCTATCATTTCGATGCCGGACTGTACGCCCGTTATCTTCGACGCTATTCCGAAGAGCGTGGCGTTGTCCGCGTCGAAGGAAAAATCGCCTCGGTCGCTCAGCATGGTGAAAGCGGATTTGTCGAGACTGTCCAACTGGAGGATGGCCAGATCTTTGCTGCCGATCTGTTTGTCGACTGTTCGGGTTTCCGCGGTCTGCTGATAGAGGACAGTTTGCAAACGGGGTATGAAGACTGGTCGCACTGGTTGCCATGCGACCGCGCTGTCGCCATGCCGTGCGCGAAGGCCGGCGAGTTTACGCCCTATACCCGTTCCACCGCCCGCGCCGCGGGGTGGCAATGGCGCATCCCGCTGCAGCACCGGACGGGCAATGGTTATGTCTACTGCAGCCAGTTCCTTTCGGATGAAGACGCAGAGGCCACCTTGCGCGCAAATCTCGATGGGGAAGCATTGGCCGGACCAAATCGTTTGCGCTTCACGACGGGTAGGCGGAAGAAATTCTGGAACAAGAATGTGATCGCTATCGGCCTGTCGAGCGGCTTTATGGAACCGCTGGAATCAACGAGCCTACATCTCATTCAAGCAGGTATTTCGAAATTGTTGGCGCTGTTCCCGGACAAGGATTTCAATCCGCTGCTCGCCAACGAGTACAACCATATTGCCGTCACCGAGTTCGAACGCATTCGCGACTTTCTGGTCCTGCACTATAAGCTCAGTACTCGGGACGATAGCGAACTTTGGCGTTACTGTGCACATATGGACATACCCGATACGCTACAGTTCAAGATTGACCATTTCAAAAGCTACGGCCGCCACATCGCACGCGACATGGATTTGTTCGGTCCGCCGAGTTGGCTCGCCGTGCATATAGGTCAGGGCAATATTCCAGACGCTGTTGACCCGCTGTTCGACTATCGCGGCATTGATGGCCGCGAATGGCTCGGCAAGTTGCGGGGTGCGATGCAGTTCGAAGCTGAGCGCCAGACGAGCCATCAGCAGTTTATTGACCAGCATTGCAAGGCAGGCAGCTAAACCGTGGATGCAGTCGCGCTGTTCCAGGCAGCCTGTCAGGCGCGGCAGAAACAGGATATAGAAAGCGCGGTCGAAGCAATTGACGATGCGCAGCGGCTTGCTCCTGATGACCCCCGAATCTCGGCGGTCCGCGCGCTTTTATATTATGAGAGCTGGCGCCCGTCCGCCGAGCTATTTGCTCGTGCTCTAACCTTTAATCCGGGGGATGCACAGCTCAGACGAAATCAGGCGCTCGCGTTGGTTTCGGAAGGAGAACGGGGTGACGCCGAAGCCTTGCTTGAAAATGAATTGCAGAAACGGCCCGACTGGACCGAAGGGCACAGCACCTTGTCGCGCATCCGGCTCACTGCAGATGATACCGGAAATTATGATCGCAGTTTCGCCGATGCGTGCGCCCGTCAGGATAGCTCTTTAACGCTGCACCTCGCATGGTTCCATCAGGCGGCTTTGATAAGGGATTGGGATAACGTCCGATCAATACTGGCCGAAGCGGAATTACGCTATCCCGGACAAAGCGCGTTGCGTTCTGCGCGCTTCTATCTCGCGGCAGAGTCAGGGGACGAGGCCGGTGCCGATGCTACGTTCGGCGATGTCGCCGGTCTCGTCGATCCGGGCATTGATCTGTGCAAGGTTCGTTATCATCTACGCCGCGACCAATGGGACGCTGCAGAAATATGTGCGCGTCGTCATATAGGGACGCCGACCGGTGCGATGTTTTGGCCCTATCTATCGCTCATCTGGCGGCTGACGGACAACGCGCTGGCGCAATGGCTGGATGGCGCACCGCCCTATTTGTCGATAACTGATCTGGATGTTTCGCCGGGGCAACTTTCGGATCTCGCGGATGTGCTGCGCCGCTTGCATATCCTGCAGGCACCCTATCCTGAACAATCGGTACGCGGCGGAACGCAAACCGACCGCCCGCTCTTTTTTCACCCCGATCCTTCCATTCAGGCCATCCGCCGTACGATTATGAACGCCGTTCGCCGCTATGTGGATGCGCTGCCACCGTCTGACCCGCGGCACCCGTTGCTGGGAGCTGATCGCTCCACCTTGTTGTTCGACGGTAGCTGGTCCGTCCGGCTTACAGGAAAGGGCTTTCATGCCAGCCATAGCCATGTGAATGGTTGGATCAGTTCGGCTTTTTATGTCGCCTTGCCCAATCAACCGGGACCACCGCCGTCTGGCTATTTCGCGTTGGGTACGCCGCCGCCGGAACTGGACCTTGAACTGTCAGCCTATCAAGCCGTCAAACCACGCCCGGGACGGCTGGTTCTGTTCCCGTCAACGATGTGGCACAGCACCATTCCCTTTGAAGCGGGAGAGCGGCTTACCATCGCTTTTGATATCAATCGTCCGTGAAACCCTTGCTCTTGTCGGGATGTCCAGTAACAAGACCGTCATGTTAGGCGTTTGTTATTATCCCGAACATTGGCCCGAAAATATGTGGGTCAGCGATGCACAGCGGATGCGCGATCTGGGTCTGACCTATGTACGCATCGGTGAGTTCGCCTGGGGCCGTTTGGAAAAAAGCGAGGGTGAGTTCACATGGGAATGGATGGACCACGCCGTTGACGCACTGGGTGGAGCAGGGTTGAAGGTCGTTCTCGGCACGCCCACGGCCACCCCGCCCAAATGGCTTTGCGAAAAATATCCGGACATCCTACCGGTCGACATACATACTGGTTTGCGTCGTGGCTTCGGTTCGCGCCGCCATTATGATTTTTCCAGCGAAACCTATCTGGCACAGGCAGAACGCATCAGCGCGGCCATGGCAGAGCGTTATGGCAAGCATCCCCATGTGGCTGGCTGGCAGACCGACAATGAGCTGTGCTGCCACGATACAACACTTAGCGCGTCACCGGCGGCGCGCGATGCATTCCGGCAATGGTGCGCAAGCCGTTATGCGACGATTGAGGCGCTGAATGCGGCTTGGGGAAACATATTCTGGTCAATGGAGTATGACAGCTTCGACCAGATTGACTTACCTTACTTCACGGTGTGCGAGACTAATCCCGCGCACCGGCTCGCCTTTCGCCGCTTTGCATCGGATCAAGTGGTGCGCTTTCATGACGTCATGATTGCCGCTATTCGTTCGCATGCAGGCGCAGGGCAATGGGTCACGCACAATATCATTCCGCCGGCAACGACCGGCGTTGACAATGCTGCGCTGACCCGCGGTCTCGATTTTCTAAGTTATGACAATTATCCGCTCGGCTTTTCCGACCAGTTGATGGCCAAGGCACCAGCTTCGGATTGGCAGCCCTTCATGCGGACAGGGCATCCCGATTTGGCGGCGTTGAATTTCGATACGGTGCGCGGACTTTCCAATGGGGCTTGGTGGGTGATGGAGCAACAGCCTGGCCCAGTGAATTGGGCTCCCCATAATCCACGCCCAGCGCCCGGCATGATCCGGCATTGGACGTTGCAGGCCTTCGCCCATGGTGCGGCCTGCGTGGCTTATTTCCGATGGCGTCAGGTTCCCTTCGCGCAGGAACAGATGCATGCCGGTTTGCTGCGCCCCGATGACCAGCACGCACCGGCATGGCCAGAAGTTGAACAGGTTGCGCGGGAAATGGCGTTGCTGGGTGATTTGTCGGCACTGCCTGAAAAAGCACCGGTAGCTTTGTTGGTTGATCCTGCGTCGGCATGGGTTGACGATATCGAGCGACAAGGTGCGGGTTATCGCTATCCGGCGGTCGTATTCCAATATTATGGCGCATTGCGTGCTTTGGGGCTGGATGTCGACATCCTGACCGCGGGTGATGCGCTGCTGGACGGATATAAGCTGATCGTCGCTCCGACGCTTGCAATGCCCGATGAAACGACCATTGAGTCATTGCGGGCGAGTGATGGGTTGCTTCTGTTCGGACCACGTTCCGGCGCAAAGACACAAGAGTTTTCAATTAGTGATGGACTTCCACCTGGTCCGTTGCGGGAATTTGTCCCTGTAAAAGTCATCGCAGTGGAGACATTGCGCCCCGACTGCATGGGAGCGCTTCATTATCAGGGCGAGCGCTTCGAAAGTGTTCGATGGCGCGAAACAATTGAAGCAGGCGATACGGAAATTCTGGCAACCTATGAAGACGGAGCTGCAGCAGCCATCCGTTCGGGCCGCAGCACCTATATCGCGACTTTGACCGATGACGCTTTTCTGAAAAGCATGTTGGTGCGGCTGTGCGCTGAAGCAGGCATTCCGGTCACACCATTGCCGCCGACCTTGCGCTTACGCCGCCGGGGCGATCTGAGCTTTGCCTTCAACCTATCGGATGAATCTGCCCATGCTCCAGTATCCGAAGACGCGGAATTCCTAATTGGCCGTCACCAGATCGAACCTTTTGGGGTGGCTGTCTGGCGATCAGCCGTTATTTAACAGATGGAATTACCGTTCCTTAGTCGCGCTGAATTTCAGATCAGGATGTTTTTCCTGCTGGTATCCGACGTCCCAGGCCGATTTGGCCATGAAGACCGGGTGGCCGTCCCGATCCTTTGCCATATTGCCGCCGTTAAACGACGCAAATTGGGTTAGAGCAGTGTCCGAACCGACGAGCCAGCGGGCAGTATCATAGGGTGCGGCTTCCAAAAAGGCATCGACCTTATATTCCGCTTCCAAACGGGAAATGAGCACATCAAGTTGCAACTGCCCGACCACACCGATGACCCAGTTTGACCCGACTTCGGGATAAAAAACCTGAATGACACCCTCTTCGCTCAAATCGTCGAGGGCTTTGCGCAATTGCTTGGTTTTTGTGGGATCCCGCAACACGACGCGGCGGAGGATTTCAGGCGCAAAATTAGGTAGACCAGTGAATCGCACATCGTTCCGTTCCGACAATGTGTCGCCAACGCGCAATGTGCCATGGTTCGGAATACCGATAATGTCGCCCGGTTCCGCGCTGTCGGCGATTTCACGGTCCTGCGCAAAAAATAGGATGGGTGAATGGATGGCGACCGGCTTGCCCAGACCCGATGGCGTCAGCTTCATGCCACGCCTAAATGTACCGGAACAGAGCCGCATGAATGCGATACGGTCGCGGTGTTGCGGATCCATATTCGCCTGCACCTTGAAAATGAAACCCGTTACTTCCTTGGCAGAGGGATCAATTTCACCTTTCGAACTGGGCTGCGGGCGCGGCGGCGGCGCAAAGGCTGCGATGGCAGTGATCAATTCGATCACACCGAATTCTTTCAACGCGGACCCGAAATAGACGGGGGTCAAATCACCATTCCGAAACGCAGTTAGGTCGAACTCGGAATAGCCTGCCTGCGCAAGCTCTGCCTCTTCACGCAAGCGTGCGGCGCCCGCCGCCGACAGAACGTCATCAAGGCTTGTGGCGTCAAGACCGCTATGGGTGCTAACCTTGCCCTCGAAAGCTTTGCTGTCGCCTGATGGTTGGCTCAATCGGCCGCTGGTGAAATCATATAATCCTTCAAATTCGCCGCCCATACCGACAGGCCAGTTCATCGGGCATACGTCCAGCGCGAGTGCATCGGCGACCTCGTCGATGGTCTCGAAAGCTGCCCGGCCTTCACGATCGACCTTGTTTACAAAAGTAATGATGGGCACCGAACGCAAGCGACACACTTCGAACAATTTGCGGGTCTGCGGTTCGATCCCTTTTGCAGCATCGATCACCATGATTGCTGAATCGACAGCGGTGAGAGTGCGATAGGTGTCTTCGGAAAAATCCTCATGCCCAGGCGTATCGAGTAGGTTGAAGACAATGCCGTCCTTCTGGAATGTCATGACCGAGGAAGTTACGGAGATGCCGCGTTGCTGCTCGATCTTCATCCAGTCCGACCGCGCACGCCGCGCTTGCCCGCGCGCTTTAACCTCGCCGGCAAGATGGATGGCGCCGCCTTGGAGCAACAGCTTTTCGGTCAGCGTCGTTTTACCGGCATCGGGATGGGAAATGATAGCAAATGTGCGGCGGTTCAGCGTCATGCGCGCCGCTTAGAGGGATTTGGTCCCAATTGGAACCGGTAACCGAGCGTGGTGGCGCTGCTTTAGCGTTTCAAACCATGGGTCAGGAAGTCGGCGGCAATCTGGGCCACCTCGTTTGCGTCGCGATCCTCCCCCATGACGCCATAGCGCAGACCTAAGAACACGTTCATGCCCACAATGGCCCAAGCGTGCACTTCTTCGACATCCGATCGGACCTGGCCCTTGTCGGCCGCGTCTTTTAAGCTGGCAACATAGCCCGCAACAGTGTTTTCATAGTGCGCGCGGTAGCTAGGGGGATCGACAAACTCGGCTTCGTCGATGATGCGGTATAATTCCTTGTGCCGCCGTACAAAACGCAAAAACTCTGCCAGACCCTTGCGCTCACCATCAAGCCGGTCGGGTTCCGCGGCCATGACGGGACCGACCGTGTTGCGCACCTGTGCCGACATGTCGCGGACCAGCGCTTGAAACAGCGAATCTTTCGAATCGAAATAGGTATAGAAACTACCCAGAGCGACTCCTGCGCGTTGAGTGATGCTGACCACCGAACTTTCGTGAAAGCCCTTTTCCCCGAATTCGGCTGCCGCCGCGTCCAGCAGCAGACGCAGGGTTTTGCGCCCACGTTCGGTGCGGGGAGTTTTGCCAACGGGCGTCATTGTTGCTGATATGCCACGTTCTGCGGGCATTCTCCAGCTTTCCTCTCACTTCAAGTTGAAACATGGTTCAACTTTCACTATAGCTCATTTCCAGAACGGGTAAAGACCCGCTTTTCTGCAGGAGAGTGACATATGAAATCCCCTAAAATCTCTTTCGTTCGCGCTGCTTTATTAGCCGGCATCGCCGCACCCGCGGTGTTTGTGGCTGTGCCAGCAATGGCACAAGATGCTGCTGAGGCCGATGCGGCAGGCGATGAAATCATCGTGACTGCCCGCCGTCGTGAAGAAAGTCTTCAGGATGTGCCTATCGCTGTCAGCGCCTTTTCCGGCGAAGCCCTCGAAATGCGGGGCGCACTTGACCTTACCGATATCGGTAACATTACGCCGAACACGACTCTCGAAACGTCACGCGGCAGCAACTCGACATTGTCCGCGTTCATCCGCGGCATTGGGCAGCAGGATCCGGTATCGGGTTTTGAACCTGGCGTCGGCATTTATCTCGACGATGTATATTTAAACCGCCCGCAGGCAGCGGTTCTCGACATTTATGAAGTTGAACGCATCGAAGTACTGCGTGGTCCGCAGGGAACTCTGTATGGACGCAACACCATCGGTGGCGCGGTCAAATATGTCACCAAGCGTTTGCCGCAAGAGGCTTCGGTTGCGATCCGCGGAACTGTCGGCACCTACGGACAGGCTGATGGGGTGATCACGGCCTCGGCGCCGATCGGCGACATCGTGCGCGTCGGGGGAAGCTTTGCGCGCCTTTCGCGCGGCGGGTTCGGCGACAATCTGACCACGGGCCTCGAAAACTATAACAAAGACGTTTGGGCGGCCCGTGGCACCATCGAAATGGGTGGCTATGGTGCGCCCGTGTCGGTGCGTATCAGCGGCGACTACAGCCGCGACAAAAGCGACCCGCGTGGTGGCCATCGCCTGATTCCAGGACTTCTGACGGGGGCTCCCGTTTTGGATGACGTTTATGACACCCGTGGCGGCCTCGTCGATCCGAAACAGGATATCAAGGCGTATGGTTTGGCCATGAATATTTCGGTCGACCTGTCGGATAGCCTGACCCTGCGTTCGATCAGTGCATGGCGCAAGGATGATACTTTTACCCCGATCGATTTTGATGCCCTCCCGGGCGTCGACGTCGACGTACCCGGCGGCTACTTTAATGAACAGATCAGCCAGGAAGTGCAGTTGCTCGTCGACGCGGGGCCGCTCAACGGTATGATCGGCGCTTACTATCTCGATGCAACCGCCGATACACTGTTCGACGTGCGTCTGTTTACGACGCTGAACGGTTTGACGGCATTCACAAATGCTGCAGTTGATACCGAGACTTATGCTGTGTTTGGCGATTTCACTTATGATTTTTCCGACCAGCTTAGCCTTTCGGTCGGCGGTCGATATACATGGGATACGCGTACCGCGAATATCCTGCGTCAGAATTATCTGGGTGGCGGATCGCCTTTCTTTGGCGGTGCAGGCGTACCTTTCGGAGCTGCCAGCACGAACTTCAGTGGCAAGCGTAGCTTCAACAAGTTCACGCCACGCGTTTCGGTAAGCTTCAAACCCACCCCTGAGCACAACATTTACGCTAGCTACAGCCAAGGCTTCAAAGGTGGCGGTTTCGACCCCCGCGGCGTTGGTGCAAACGCACCTGATCTAAATGGAAATGGCATCCGGGGCGAAAATAACGAAGTTGCGGCATTTCTGAGCTTCCGGCCCGAAAGCGTCGACAGCTATGAAGTTGGCTATAAGGGCAATCTCTTTAATGGCGGCCTGACTTTTGCTCTGGCGGGCTTCTATGCCGACTATACCGATGTCCAGATACCTGGTTCGGTTGCCTGCATCGTCGGCGGATTACCTTCGTTCTGCGGTGTGACTTCAAATGCGGGTAAGGCAACGTTCAAGGGCGTCGAACTAGAATTCAACGCACGGCTTGGCGAAAATTTCGCCACCGATGGGGACAGGCTAAATCTGCTAGGTGCAGTCGGATATATTGATGCGAAGTTCGACGAATATATTACCAACATCGCGAACGTGCCAACGGATGTCGCCCAATTCCGCCAAATCCAGAACACGCCCGATTGGACCGCGAGCGCAACCCTTGCCTATATGACACCCATTGGTGCGGGGCGGTTGAATCTCGGAACGACCTTGTCCTACCGCAGCAGCACCAACCAGTTTGAAATCCCCAATCCGTATATCGACCAGTCGGGCTATGCGTTGCTGGATGCCAGCATCGTTTACACGTCGCCTGATGATAAATGGAGCATCGGAATTCACGGCAAGAACTTGACGGACAAGCAGTACAAGACGTCAGGCTACAGCTTCATTGCGGGCAATGCGACAACAGGCGTACCTACATTGGGCGTCAATGGACTACCAATCGCATCGCTGGGGCGAGAGGGTACGTTGACTGCTTTCTACGGCAATCCTCGTCAGGTTTTTGTAACCGCGGGCCTTAAATTCTGAGAGCGCGACATAATCGCGTCATAAAAAAGGCCGGGGCATCGCTGCTCCGGCCTTTTCTTTTAGCCTCTCAACTGAGCGCCCTGCTTGGACGCCGCCGCGATGATCCGATCCGAAATCGCTTTCAAATCGTCTTCGCTATAGCTCTTCTCAACCGGCTGAAGAGTCACTTCAAACGCTAGCGATTTCTGGCCTTCCGGAACGCCCTGCCCCGTGAATTGGTCAAACAAATGGACATTGACTATATTCTGTTTATCGGCCGCTTTGATAGAACGGACCAGATCGCCACCGGGGATATTGGCCGGCACGAGGAAAGCAAAATCGCGGGTTACGGCTTGCAATGCAGGCGGCGTGAAGGCGGTGCGCATGAAACTCGCATTTTTCCTAAGCGGGATGGCATCTAAAAAAATCTCGGCTGCAACGACCGGACCATCGAGGTCGAAAGCTCTGGCCGTAACGGGATGTAATGCACCAAATGCCGCCAAGACATTCTTTGGTCCCATGCGCAAAGTTGCCGATTGGCCGGGATGATAATGTTCCCCGGCGTCTCCCATAAGCATAAGGCTTTCGGTAGCCACACCAGCCGCCGCCAGCAGAGCGAGGACTTCGCCTTTGGCATCATAGGCATCGAACGGCGTTGCCTTGCCACTGGCCCAGTTGCGTGGTGCTTTTTCCCCGGCGAGCACAAAGGCAGCGGTCAGGTGTTCACTTTCGACTAGATAACGGCGACCGATTTCGAAAAGGCGTACCGACGAAGCGCCCCGGTTCTTGTTCCGCTGCGCGGCAGACAGTAGCCCGGGTAGCAACGACGGTCGCATAACCTTCATATCTTCGCTAATCGGATTGGCGAGCGACCAGTGACCACCGCCAAAGGCGTTTGCTTCTTTTTCGGGAAGGAACGACCAGTTGATGGCTTCGTTCAAACCACGCGCTGCGGCGGTCCGGCGAACTTTACGCTCAATCTTCTGCATCGCTGTGGCGGTTGGCTTCGCCACGCCCTCGGCACGCGGCAGCGGTGTGGAGGGAACATTGTCCAGCCCGACCATGCGGACCACTTCTTCGACGATGTCCGCAGGCCCTTCGACGTCACGGCGCCAGCTAGGAGGGACGACCTGCCATTCTGGCGTCACTGAAAAGCCCAATTTTTCCAGAATGTTACGCTGTTCATCAGCCGACACATCAACGCCACCAAGCCGCAGGCAGTGATCCGGATCATAGGAAATGTTGCGCGGCGCAACTGGCGGGGAGCCCGCGCGCGCAATCGCACTGGGCTTACCCCCACAATGTTCGAGCACTAATTTGGTAGCGATAGCGAGGCCATCATCCAGAAAGGCCGGGTCCACTCCACGCTCAAACCGCTGACGGGCATCGCTGGTCAGGGTGAGCTTCTGCCCGGTGCGGGCGATGTGTTCGGGCGTGAAATAAGCGCATTCGATCAGAACATCGGTGGTGCTTTCGGACACGCCGGAATGCTCGCCTCCCATCACACCCCCAATATCGTGGACCATGCTATTATCGGCGATCACAGTCATGCTGCTGTCAAGTGTATAGGTCTTGCCGTTTAACGCC
Organism: Sphingopyxis sp.; assembly: GCA_013823985.1. GTDB lineage: Bacteria > Pseudomonadota > Alphaproteobacteria > Sphingomonadales > Sphingomonadaceae > Sphingorhabdus_B. The sequence goes on along the minus strand of PNNB01000036.1, from coordinate 11,042 downwards.
AGCACTTCTTCCCCGTCATTCGCCTTCCGCGCGACAAGAGTGCCATTCAATTTCGCACGGTCATAGACGTGCAGCGGGCGGCCCAGATCGATCGAGATGAAATTGGTAATGTCGACCAAGACCGAAATGGGTTTTTGGCCGATGGCGTGTAACTTGTCGCGCATCCACTGCGGAGCGGACCCGTTGGCGACGCCCGAAACAACTTGCGCATAAAAGGCGGGGCAGCCGGCAGGATCCAGCGTGGCAATGTCGGGAGCAGGACCTTCGCCGTAAATCGGTGCGAGCGAGTCCATGTGATACACGTCATGTAGCGGACGTAGCTTACCCAAACCGGCAGCGGCCAGATCACGCGCTATTCCGCGCACGCCCATACAATCTTGCCGGTTGGGTGTGATACTTACATCAATTACGGGATCGTCGAGGCCTGCCCATTGGGCATATATTTGACCGACTGGAGCATCGTCGGCTAACTCGATGATGCCGTCATGGTCATCACCCAGTTCCAGTTCTGCGACGGAACACATCATGCCGTTGGATTCAACACCGCGTATGGCCGCGACTTTCAAGACCATGCCATTGGCAGGCACGACAGCACCGGCGGGGCCAAAAACCCCCAGCATGCCGGCGCGTGCATTGGGCGCGCCACAGACGACTTGCAGTGGTTCTCCACCCGCATCGACGGAAAGCACTTGCAGTTTGTCCGCTTGCGGGTGCGGGGCGGCAGTCAAGACGCGCGCGATACGAAAGGCCGAAAGTTTCTCGGCCGGATTGTCGATACTTTCGACCTCATGACCGATGCGGTTCAACATGTCCGCAACGCCCTGAGCGTCAGCGTTGGTGTCCAGATGCTCTTTGAGCCAGCTCAGCGAGAATTTCATGCCGATACTCCCCCGCTCAACGTAGGAACATCCAAAGCGGCAAATCCGTAATGTTTCAACCAGCGCAGATCGCCGTCGAAAAACGCGCGCAAGTCATCCATGCCGTATTTCAGCATAGCCAGACGGTCGACCCCGACCCCGAAAGCAAAACCCTGATAGACGTCCGGATCAAGACCACAGGCCGAAATCACCTTGGGATGGACCATGCCGGAGCCGAGAAGTTCCATCCATCCTCCTGTCCCGCCAAGGATACGCTTGCCATTTTCTATCGAGAAACTCACATCGACCTCAGCAGAGGGCTCGGTGAAGGGGAAATAGCTTGGCCTTAGACGGATGGTCAGATCCTCACGTTCGAAAAAGGCTTTAAGAAAGGTTTCCAGCGTCCATTTAAGATGGCCGAGATGGATGCCCTTGTCGATTACTAGACCTTCGATTTGGTGGAACATCGGGGTGTGCGTTGCATCACTATCGCTGCGGTACACGCGTCCGGGTGCGATGATCCGGATCGGAGGTTCCTGTGACGTCATGGTGCGGATTTGCACAGGCGAAGTGTGCGTGCGTAGCAGCTTTGCTGTTCCGTCCTCGCTTGCGGGAAAATAGAATGTGTCGTGCATCGCGCGCGCCGGATGTGTCTCTGGAATGTTAAGCGCGGTGAAATTGTGCCAGTCATCCTCGATTTCGGGACCCTCGGCGACAGCAAAACCCATATCCGCGAAGATCTCAGCAAGTTCGTCCATTACTTGGCTGACCGGATGTACAGATCCTTGTGCAATCGCCTCGGCAGGCAACGTCATGTCCAGACGCTCGGTCGAAAGGCGGGCATTCAAAATTGCGGTGTCGAATGCCACTTTTTTTGCAGAAAGCGCATTAGACACGGTTTCGCGTAGGCCATTGATCAACGGACCGCGTACTAGGCGTTCTTCGGGCGACATGCTGCCCATTGTTTTCAGCAGTACGGAAACGCTCCCTTGCTTTCCAAGCGCGGCGATCCGGACGGCTTCTAGTGCTTCGGGTGACTCGGCGGCCTCAATGGCGGCGGTCAGTTCATTCTGTAGGTTTACAATGTCTATCATCTCGGTTCGCCTGCATAAGCAAAAGGGCGCGAACGGCAAGTGCCGCCCACGCCCTTTTGCGCATTATTCGAAGTTGGAGGTTTAAGCTGCCTTCGCCAGCGCCGCCTTCGACTGCGCGATGATGGTGCTAAACATGGCGCCTTCATTCATGGCGAGGTCGGCTAGCACCTTGCGGTCCAGTTCAACACCAGCCAGCTTCAGACCGTGCATGAACACGCCGTAGGTCATACCTTCGGCGCGGACAGCAGCGTTGATGCGCTGAATCCAGAGTGCGCGGAAATTGCGCTTGTTTACCTTGCGGTCGCGATACGCATATTGGCCAGCCTTTTCGACAGCCTGCCGCGCGACGCGGATGGTATTTTTGCGACGGCCGTAATAGCCTTTCGCCTGTTCCAAAATTCTCTTATGTTTGGCTTTGGTGGTCACACCACGTTTGACGCGTGCCATAATCTATATCCTTTCGTGCAAATGATCGCCGGTCTTAAAGACCGTAAGGCGCCCATTTCTTGATTGTCTTGGCATCGGGATCAGAGATCACGCTGGTGCCACGGTTTTGGCGGATATATTTCGCATTATGGCTGCTCAAACGGTGCCGTTTTCCAACGACGCCATGTTTGATCTTGCCGGTTGCGGTGAGTTTGAAGCGTTTCTTCACACCGCTCTTGGTCTTTAGCTTGGGCATTTTGGTCTCCTTTGTTGAGTCCGTATCAAGCCGACATGGCAGCCCTATTGGCCAGCCTGCTTATTCGGAAGGCGCGCGCCTAGCGGGATTCGGGCGCGAATGCAAGTAAAGAAGGGATATGGTGCGAACCGGAAGCCCGATCCTAATGGTTGTCCGACAAGCCGGGTCCTTGCAGTGCTTGCAAGGGATGGCCAACATGCTCGGCACGCGCCAGAGTCGCGGCAATGCTGATCGGACGCGGCATGGCGAGATACTGGCCGGGGGACATGCCCATAAATTCTTGGAAATCGCGGTTAAAATGGGCCTGATCGAAATATTGGTCGTCAAGTGCTGCGGACCATTTCAGTTCAGGATCCATCATAACACTGCCCAATGTGCGCAAAAACCGCTGGCGCCGTAAAAGCCGTTTCGGGGGAAAGCCGAATACCCGCCGCGACAGACGTTCCAAACGCTGTTGGCCGATGCCGGCGACGTCCGCCAGATCGGCAACGCTGCTGATGTCGGGATTTGCCAGTGCTTCGTGGATATTTTCAATCTCCATTTCCAGCGGATCGGCAACGGTGATCTTTTCGAGTAGCATCCGGTCGAACAATTCAGCAATCCGTTGCGGATCGTTGAGACCTTTCAATTCCGTCCAGATATTCTGGAATAAAGCAAATTCGGGCGCATCTTCCAACTCGCCGACTTTATTCGCCCAGCGCTCGGCAGGGCAACCGACGAGTCGGTACCAGCCGAGCGGAAGAAGGCCGATTCCGATCAGCTTTAGTTCTTCGAAAAAGATTCGCGCGGCTTTGCCGGTTGGTCCGGTCATGTTTACATCAGGTGTCGGCAATGGTGGTTCGCCGACAATACTGCCTCTTGAGGATCCGGATACCGTATAATGGACGCTGGCCCATTCCGGATGCAGCAGATCTTCAAGTTCTCCGGAATCACTAGTGAAATCAAAGAAATAATAGGTTGACACATAGCGCCGCAGCGCATGGGCGGGCAGGATGAAATGAACCGGATTGATGCGCTTTAATGATCGCACTGGAGGGCCTCCAGCACGTCTTCTAAGCGTGCGGGGTCGCCCACGGCGATAACGTGCCCACTAACATCCGCGTGAAGCGGTTCACCAGACCAATCGCTCATCATGCCACCCGATCCTATTATTACAGGCACTAAAGCAGCAAAATCGTGGAGCTTCAAGCCAGCTTCCACCACGATGTCGATATGGCCGCTGGCGAGGAGGGCGTAGTTGTAGCAATCGCCGCCGAACAGCATGCGCTTATGCGCCGTTTTGGCCGCGAGGGCCATGAAATGGTCCCCGTCATGTTGCGTGAAATATTGGGGCCCGCTGGTGGCCAGCGTCGCGTCCGCGAGCGAACGGCAGCTTCTGCTCTGCACCGCCACGCCGTTGAGCGTCGTCGGATAGCCGGTCGCCCCCACCCAACGCTCACGGTTGATGCACTGGTCGATCACACCCAGCACCGGCCAGTTTTCTTCCAGAAGGGCAATCAACGAACCGAAAATCGGCCTGCCCGCCATGAAGCTGACCGTGCCGTCAATCGGATCGATGACCCAGGTGCGGCCCGAAGTCCCTGCCTTTTCGCCATATTCTTCGCCAATAATGCCATCGCGCGGGCATTCGGCGTCCAATATGCGGCGTATCGCAGCCTCCGCAGCGCGGTCCGCTTCGGTGACAGGCGATGCATCCTCCTTGGCCTCATGCACAAAGCCGGAGCGGAAAAATGGCCGAATCGCTTCGCCCGCCGCATCGGCCAGCCTGTTGGCAAGAAGGATATCGGCCGGAGTCATCAGTCGAACAGCGAGCTGACCGAACTTTCATCAGCGATCCGCTTGATCGCCTCGCCCAACAGAGGCGCGATCGGAAGCTGCCGGATTTTTTCGCTGTCGTTCGCGGCATCGGAGGCCAGAATCGAATCGGTAATCACCAATTTGCGCAACGACGACGCATTGACGCGGTTCACCGCTTCGCCGGAAAGCACACCGTGAGTGATATACGCAACGACATCCGATGCGCCTGCAGCTTTCAGGGCATCGGCCGCGTTGCAAAGCGTTCCCGCACTGTCGGCAATATCGTCGATCAGGATGCAGAACCGGTCTTTCACATCGCCGATGATGTTCATCACCTCGGACACACCGGCCTTTTCACGCCGCTTGTCGACGATGGCGAGCGGCGCATCTTCCAGCCGCTTGGCCAGCGCGCGGGCGCGCACCACGCCGCCGACGTCGGGCGAAACGACGGTGATATTCTTGTCGGCATGGCGCGACAAAATGTCGGCGCTCATGACCGGCGCGCCATAGAGATTGTCCGTTGGAATATCGAAAAAGCCCTGGATTTGCCCGGCGTGCAAGTCAACGGTGAGCACACGGTCGGCGCCTGCTTCGGTAATAAGATTCGCGACCAGCTTGGCGGAAATCGGTGTGCGCGGACCAGGTTTGCGGTCCTGACGGGCATAGCCGAAATAGGGCAGCACAGCGGTGATTCGCTTGGCCGAGGCGCGCCGCAACGCATCGATCATGATGAGCAATTCCATCAGATTGTCGTTGGCGGGGTGGCTGGTCGACTGGATCACGAACATATCTTCGCCGCGCACATTTTCATGGATTTCCACGAAAATTTCATTGTCGGCAAATCGGCGGACACTGGCATCGGTAAGGGGTAAGCCCATATATTCGGCAATGCCTTTGGCCAAAGGCAGGTTGCTGTTTCCCGTCATCAATTTCATGTGTGCGTTCCCCGAAAATCCACCGTGCAGGTTTTCGGTCGCTCTAGCGACAGCAAAGCAACCTGACAATCGGCTTGCTCCCTTACATTGTGGACAATAGACAGGGGCAATGACAGACCAGCTTACAATCGCCATGGCGCAAATCAATCAGCGGGTCGGTGACCTGTCCGGCAATGCAGCGGCGATGCTGGCATGGCGCGCCAAAGCGCCGGGCGCGGATCTGATTGTGTTTCCGGAACAGCAGCTTATCGGCTACCCGGCCGAGGATCTTGTCCTGAAACCTGTTTTTGCGGCCAAGGCGGCGGCACAACTGGCCGAGCTGGCCCTTGCGACCGCAGACGGCGGACCTGCAATGCTCGTGGGCTCCATTTTTGCGGATGAAGGCGCGCTCTATAATGGAATTGCGCTGCTCGACGGCGGACGCATCGTCGCGGTGCGCTATAAACATGAGCTGCCCAACTATGGCACCTTTGACGAAAAACGCATTTTTACGCCCGGCCCCTTGCCCGAACCTGTCGCGTTCAAAGGGGTCAGGCTGGGTCTGCCGATTTGCGAGGATGGCTGGCTCCAGCCCGTATCGACGCATCTTGCCAAACAGGGCGCCGAAATCCTGATTTCGGTGAATGGCAGCCCGTATGAAATCGACAAGGATGATCGTCGGCTGGAACAGGTTTTTGCCGCGCGCGTCACCGAAACGGGATTGCCGCTTCTGTTTCTGAACCGTGTCGGCGGACAGGACGAACTGGTTTTCGACGGCAGCTCATTCATCCTCAACGCCGATGGCACCGCCGCGCACCGTTTGCCCGATTGGACCGAAGAGTTGCGCGTGACCCACTGGACCCGCACGGGCGCAGGCTGGGTCTGCGAAGCGGGCGAACTTGCGGTTTGGGAAGATCATCCCGCAGACATTTACAGCGCGATGGTGACGGGCCTGCGCGATTATGTCGACACCAACCGCTTCCCGGGCGTGGTCCTGGGTCTGTCGGGCGGCATCGACAGCGCCATATGCGCGGCCATTGCGGCCGATGCGCTTGGTCCGGACCGGGTCTGGTGCGTGATGTTGCCCAGCCGGTACACCAGCCAGTCGAGCCTCGACGACGCGGAACAATGCGCGCGCATGATCGGCTGCAGGCTGGATACGATTGCGATTTCCCCCGCTGTCGATGCCTTTGACGTCATGCTTTCAGACAGTTTTGCCGACGCACATGTCGATATCACCGAAGAGAATGTGCAATCGCGCATCCGCGGGGTGACGTTAATGGCCCTGTCCAACAAATTCGGCCACATGCTGATGACGACCGGGAACAAGAGCGAAATGAGCGTCGGATATGCCACCATCTACGGCGACATGGCCGGTGGCTATAATCCGATCAAAGACGCCTATAAGATGACGGTCTTTGCCATTTCCAAATGGCGCAACAGCCATAAGCCGCGCATTGGCCTGGGGCCAGACGGACCCGTCATGCCGGAGTCCATCATCACCAAACCGCCTAGTGCGGAATTGCGGCCGGACCAGAAAGACAGCGATTCACTGCCCGAATATCCGGCGCTCGACAAAATGCTGCACGCTCTGGTCGAGGAGGAACTGTCGGTCGACGAAGTCGTCGCCCGTGGTTTTGACCGGGCCGACGTAACGCGGATCGAACGATTGCTGTATCTTGCGGAATATAAGCGCCGGCAGGCACCCCCCGGCGTCAAGCTCGGCACCCGCAATTTCGGACGCGACCGGCGCTACCCCATCACCAACGCTTTTCGCAGCGGTTGAGCGGTATAGGGGCCTGCGTGGCCTCTTGATGTTTTCGCTTGCATTTGAAAAGATATATTATAACATAACTAGTGCGAGACGAGTCCGGAGTGGTTCGTTGACACAAATGGCTCCGGCCCCCTCGCCATAACTGGGAGAGAGGAGACCCGATATGAGTTATGTACAAGAGACGCGGCGTACCAATAGTTTGGGGATGGGTGCCGCCATATTGGTCAATGGATCTATCATATTGGCCGTAGCGCTATCGCCGATCATTGCCGAAAGATTGCCCGGGCCAACGATCATTGTGGGCAAAAATATTCCTAAGCCGACCCCCATCAAGGACGATCCCAAGCCAGACGACAATGTTGCAAAGCCGGTAAAACCGATCTTTGCGCCGGACCCAATTGTTGAAACCAAAACCCCCCCGGATCGAGGACCGACAACAACCAGCGAATGGATAGATGTTGGGTCTACTGGGACCGATGCGGGTGGTGATGACGAGGTTGGTTCGGCGCTCGGGAATATTCCCAAAATACCAACGCCGATCTTCAAAGCGGCGTTGCGCGATCCCCGCTTTGCGAAGGATTTTCAACCGGATTACCCCGTCGGCAAATTGCGATTGGAAATCGAAGGCAGCGTAACGGTCCGCATATTGGTTGGCACCGATGGCCGCGTCCGGCAGGTGCAGATTTTGAACGCGACCGATCCGGATTTTGCCCGTGCCACCGAAAAGCAGGCGCTAAAGGCCTGGCGATTCAAACCGGCGACCCGTGACGGCGTCCCTGTCGAAGACTGGCAGACGCTGACTGTCCGCTTCGACATCACCTGATTTGGTGCGGCCCGATTCGGGCACTGGAAATCGGGCCGCACCCCGCCTATTGAGCGGATATGTCCTTCTTCAAAGATGTCTCGCTGAAAAGCGCCGGCTCCGACCTTATCGGGTTTTTGCGAACGTCGGGGAACCACAGTCCGTGGTTGTTTCTCGCGGCCTGTGTTCCGACGGCCATCATCATTTACACCTTTTATCTCGACACGCTGGAAAAGGGAAAGCCACCACCACGCGAGATTATCTATGTGGAAAGCTGGCCCGCCACGCGCACAATCGAAGAATCGAAAGCAGCCATTGCGGAGCGGCAAAAGCTGAAAGACGAAATGATTGCCCGCGAGAAAGAGGCCTATAAGGCCTTTGGCCGGGCGGTAGGCATGGATGTCGACCGCATCGAGCGGGAGGCTCTTGCCGAACAGGCTGCGCAAAAGGCTGCGCAGGACAAGCAGGACGCAGGAGCGGTCAAATAGCATCGCCGGCCGACCAGCTTTATATGGCCGCGGCATTGGCGCTTGCCGAACGCGGCGTTGGCCAGACCGGCACCAATCCGTCTGTCGGGTGCATCATTGTCCGGGATGCCATCATTGTCGGGCGCGGCTGGACACAAAATGGCGGTCGCCCCCATGCCGAAGCCATGGCGCTGGCGCAGGCCGGATCAAAAGCCGCAGGCGCGACTATGTATGTCACGCTTGAACCATGTGCGCATCAGTCCGAACGTGGACCAGCCTGTGCGCACTTGGTGCGCGATGCGCTACCGTCGCGCGTGGTGGGCGCTGTGCATGACCCGGACCCGCGCACCGCGGGGCAGGGCTTCGCAACTTTGCGCGACGCGGGCATAGAGGTTGAAACCGGCGTCATGGCGTCAGAGGCACGGATACAATTAGCCGGATTTTTCAGTCGCCTGGAACGGTCGCGTCCTTTTGTGACGTTGAAACTGGCGACATCACTTGATGGCCAGATCGCGATGGCCAATGGCCAAAGCCGCTGGATCACCGGCGACGCGGCGCGTGCCCATGCCCATGTCGAGCGTGCGCGGTGCGATGCGATTTTGGTCGGTGCCGGAACCGTGCGGATCGACGCGCCCCGCCTGGACGTGCGCATTGCCGGACTGGAGCATCGCAGCCCACGCAAGATCATGCTGGGCAGTAAGGACGCACCGCAAGGCTGGGAGATTCTGCGCAGTCTCGATGAACTCGGGTCGCTTGAATGCAATATGTTGCTCGTCGAAGGTGGGGCCATGACCGCCTCGGCCTTTTTGCGTGCCGGTCTTGTGGACCGCTTGCTGCTATACCGCGCGCCGATCCTCATCGGTGCCGGAACGGCATGCCTTGGCGATATCGGCCTCGATAATCTCGATGCGGCGCACGGCCGGTGGCAGATTTCCCACGCGCGCCGTCTTGGCAAGGATAGCATCGAAGTCTACGACGCGCTTATCTAATTCAAAGGCTCATCCAAAATGTTCACTGGCATAATTACCGACATCGGCACCGTGACCTCTGTGGAACAGCGGGGCGACCTGCGCATGGTTATCTCCTGCACCTATGACATGGACAGTGTTGCCATCGGTGCCTCGATTGCCTGTTCGGGGGTCTGCCTGACTGTCGTGGACAAGGGCGAAGGCTGGTTCGCCATCGACGCATCGGCAGAAACGGTATCGCGCACGGCCAGCGGATTGTGGCAGACGGGTGCCCGGCTAAATCTCGAACGCGCGTTGAAGGTCGGGGACGAACTGGGCGGTCATATTGTGACGGGGCATGTCGACGGCATCGGCCACATCATTGCCAGCGATCCCGTGGGAGACAGCTGGAAAGTCGTGGTTGCCGCGCCTGCCGCGCTTGCCCCCTATATCGCGGCCAAGGGATCGATCACCGTCGACGGTATTTCCCTGACGGTCAATGAAATCACCGATCAAGCCGACCAGACGGCACAGTTCACGCTCAACATCATTCCGCACACGGCCGAAATGACCACGCTCGATAGCCTGTTTGTCGGGCGGGAAGTGAATCTGGAGATTGACGTCCTCGCCCGCTACCTCAAGCGGATGGAAGATTTACGCGCCCGTTAAAAGGGCAGCCAACGCTGCTTCTTGGAAAATTTCATATAGCCGACATTGGCCCCGAGCCGCAGGCCTGCTCCCACCCGGATCGGAATGAGGACAACGTCACCGCGCCGCAGATAGCTGGCGTTGAACCCGCCGACCAGATAGGCAACGCCTTCGCCTGACGGGAAGCGTTTATAGATGTCTTCGGTATCGTAAAGGTTGTAGACGAGCACAAAGGTGCTGCCGGCATTTGCGCCTGCATCAAAACCAATGGACGGGCCTGTCCAATAGACCGGCTTTTGGCCTTCGACTTTGTGGTTCAATGTTCCGGAGCCATAACGCAGGCCGACAACCAGGGCACCGCCGCCTTCGCGGCCGACAATATAGCCGTTGGGGCGTCCCTGCTTTTTCAGGATGTCTTCGATCAGCTTGCCCAGGCCCTGGGCGCCTTTGCCGAATACACCTTCAGCAGCGCCGATCAGGTCGTCTTCCTGATAGGTGTTCTGGTCCGCCGCCAGCGGCGCAGGCGTGATCATCGTGTCGGACGGTGCGGGCATCGGATTTTCGGTGGGGATCCCGTCTTGCACGGTCACATTTGACTCGGACGGTGCTGTTGCCGGTGGCGTGCCGAGGTCCGCGTCAATCGCTTCATTGGGATCAACCGACGTAATCTGGGCGCTGGATGGGGCGGCCACGAAAAGAGCCAATGCCATCATGAGCAACGTCTGTTTCACCATTGCTGCTATTCCCTGCTTATGTGCCCGATTGTGCATGATGCACACCTCCCGTCAAAAATGGCCTAAACATATGAATCTTGTAGATGAGCGCACAATGAACGGGCGACCACCCGAGTCCTATTTGCGCCAGAGCGAATCTCGGCACGCAATTTTGATGCAGCTACCATTCTCCCATCAATAACCGTTGCAGCCCCCGAATTGCGACGCTATAGGCCCCCGATGCCAAGCGCGCAGGAGACGTGGGTGAGTGGCTGAAACCAACGGTTTGCTAAACCGTCGTACTGGTAAATCCGGTACCGAGGGTTCGAATCCCTCCGTCTCCGCCA
>PNNB01000061.1 GCA_013823985.1 Sphingopyxis sp. | reverse complement strand
GCGCCCGAAGCCGCGCCGCCCGCATCGGCATATTTGGGTTCAAGCTCCATATCCATGAACGGCGACTTTCCGGGCTTGTCGAACTTTTGCTGCGGAAACATCGGGTCGTAATAATAGAGAACCTTGCGGCCATCGGCGCTTGTCGCAGACATGGCAGGAGCATCGCCGCGTTGGCCCAGATAATATCCGCCGCCGCCTGCAAGCAAGGTTGCGGCTAGAATTCCAGCACGCCACTTGGCAAAATTAGGTGCTGCGTGTGTCGTGTCGGTCATGGCCGATCTCCCGCATAAGTTATGTTGATACGAATAGCGTCGCGGGCGACTTCGGCCTCGCGGACGAGCAAATCGACTTCGGCCTCCGCGACCGTGAGCGTTGCCAGCAGCGCCGTTCCCAGATCGACGGTGCCAGCGCCGTAGCTGTCAAAGTCGAGCTTTGCCCGCTTCCGGGCAAGCGGGACCAGATTGTCACGCGCATTTTCCATACGCGCATGGTGCATCGCATGTTCGGCCAGATCGCCTTCCAGAGCCGCAATCGCTTCGCGCTCACCCGCTAACCGGTCAAAGCGCGCGCGTTCGGCCTCGTTGGCCCGTGCCGCAATCTTCGGGTCTTGGCGCTTGCGTCCAAACAGCGGCAGGTCAATCGAGACACCGACCGAAAACAGATCACCATAATTTGGTTCGCGGCGACCATAGGACGCACTGACTTTCCAGTCGGGCGTCTTGTCGGCGCGGGCGAGCCGGGTTTCGGCGTCCATCGCGGCAGTTTGGGCGTCAAGCGCGCGCAGACTTGGTAAATCGCTAACGCCTGCGAGCAACGCGCTGCGGTTGATTGTTAGTTCGGGCGGCGCTCCAGCGACCGAAGGGTCGGGATCACCGGTGTAGCGTGACAGCCTTGCCCGAGCTTTTGCAATCTCTGCCACTAATGCAATTCGCCGATCGTTCACCTGAGCGCGCAATTGGTCGGGTTCGAGGGATTGAGAAGGCCGCGCACTGCCCGAGGTAAGCCGCGCGGTCACCGTCGATTGGAGATCACTGAGGCTTTCGTCGAGTAATTTGAGTTCGTTCAGTTGCCGCTCTCCGTAATAGAGATCGACCCAAGCGAGCGCAGTTTCCAAACGGATGTTCCGCGCCTCCACCTCAACCCCTGCTTCGGCGATGCCAATATCAGCACCCGCCCGCGCGGCCCGCGCATGACGTTTGGCAGGATTGATGAACTGCTGGCTCACACCAATCGTCGTCATCGTAAAATCGTCACGATTGAAGCGTCCGGCGTCTGGCCCCGTTACTGGAAAATCGCGGATGCCGACGTCCAGCGTCGGATCGGGCAGCCGGTCAGCCGCAATCGCGGCAGACTGCGCGGCGGTAACGCCTGCCTCACGCCCTTTCAGACTAGGCGCTTCGCTTTGCGCGCGCCGAAGAGCGGCATCGAACGTCAGCGGCTCGGCATGAAGCGTCGCAGGCAACAGCAGCACCAGCCCCGCACCAAAAAGTTTGTGCATGAAATATCCCCCTTTTACCGTGAAAGCCGAACGGGACTGCCCCGGCCCACGCTCGAAGCGCAGACCGGGACGGCATCCGTCAGCCTTTGGCGGGAGCGCCCTTGCCGGGCATCATCATGCAATCGGCGGCAGCGACCTTCATCATATCGCAATCGCAATTGGCCATGCGGGCCTGGTCATCCTTGACCCATACCCGGACGCGAGATGGCAGGTTGGACTTGTTCGGTCCCGGTGTCGGGCGCGATTGCCATTCATAGTGGCCGGGGCCGCGATCATTTGCCGCTTGAGCTGATACGGAGGTGAATGCCGCAAGTGTTGCAGCGATTGTCAGTAAAATTTTCATGCTAAATATCCTTGATTGAACTAGTTCGAGACGCACTGCGGACATGCTGGTCCGTCATGCGCCGCTGGGGCTCAGCCAAGGCGGGAAGGTGGATGTGGTTCCGGACTGGTTTCACGCCCGACAAGTGGCGCGACCGGCATTTTTAGCGGCGTCGTCAGACACATTTCGGCCGGGTGGGTGCTCAGCAGCGGAGGAATTAGCGCAACCGGGACTGCACATCCCATTTTGGCGATACAGTCTGGCGTCATGCCCTCACAAGGCTCGTCGGGCTGAGGGTTTTGCTGCGCAGGGCCCATCATTTCGGCACAGTCTGCACTCATCTGCGATGACGAACTAGATTGTTCGGTCATTGTAGAAGGCGTCGCCCGCGCAAATGCGGCTTCCTGAGCCAAAAGGCCCATCAACGCTCCCACGAGCATTAGAAGGGAAAGCCATCGCTTCATACTTTTTCACTATGCTCCAGAAACCCATTGGTCAATTCGTTTGCAGGGCGTTAGAGGTTACAGCAACAATCTCTCAGCGCTTCCGCTTTTTCGTGCGTGCAAACCCGCCACTCCGCGCCGCCGGTAAACGCGAAGCCGAGATTTTCAGGCCGTTGTCGCCGTCATGAAGATAGCCTTCCAATTGTCGCGACAGCCAGGAGCGTGCAATTCTTGCAAGCAGTCCTGTCGCGACTATGCGCCGGGTCACACGCGTTCCTGTGCCGCTTTCGAGCAGGGTAATTGTTTCTTCGATTTCGAGCAGCAAGGGGATGCGGATACGCCATCCTATCGCATGGGGCAGGTCATATAGGACCAGGCGAGCTGGTCCGCTGGCGCTAGGCCATGTTGTGAGGAGCTCCTTGAACATGATTCGCAGTTCGGCGTTCAATTCCGCGCTGCCCTTGAATGCAATCATTGGGTTCCATTCGGAAACCCCGTCCAACCGCGCGAGGATCGGCCACAATATAACCGCCGACACGGGAAGGTCTTGGACGGTCTCTCTTACTAGCATCGAGCGCGATCACTTCGGCGACTGGAGCGCATGAACAGCTTATTTGTCATCATTCTGGCCATCGAGCGTTGAAAGGGGACGGGAGATTGCCCGGATTGCTTTCATACCGCTGCCAAAGCGTGCAATTTGTTCGCGGTGGGAGGCAAGCTCCGCATAGGGAAGATAGGCTATTTTGAGATCCGCGATGCGGCTGAATGCCGGTCGCGCAAGCTGTGCCCGCACATCTTTTTCGCGGGCATCCGGTGCAACCAGAAAGAGCTCGGCGACATTCTCGATATCGCCGCCACTCAGCGCCAGGTCGAGCATCCGGACGATACCCGAATAGATGGAAGTCGAATGCTCAACTTCGAACGCCGCTACGACGCGCGGCGAATCTGGCGCTATCCATAAAACGTCGATGAGGCGCACGGCATCTGCACCCGGCGCAATTGCGATTTCCGGCGGAAGATGCTCGAGACAATTTTTTCCCAGCGGAATGCCGTCATGGATCCGTCCTCGGTCGTTCGCGGCAATCCATATGCGATAGCCAAGCGCATGCCCAAGGTCGCGCAACCATGCCTGTACTTCGCTATGGGTGCGGTCATCATCGTTCCGCGCCAATTGCGCCTTGCCGAGCTGGTGCGCTTCGGCGCGGACCGCATCGAGGCGGTTGATCCAGTCGTCTGAGCTTTCGTCCGATGGTGAGGGGGAGGGGTAACGTCCTGAACCAATGTCGAATAAAAGCCCGCCAATAGCACCTAGATCATTGGAGAGAAGGTCGCGATATTCGTCGTTCAGGTCGAGGATGCCGCTGCGCATGGCGAGAAACTGTTCCCAGCTCCCAAGCTTGACCTTCGACGAAGTAAGAGCGTTGTAGCCGTTGACGATGGCCGTGTTGAACGGCGGGATCAACGTCGGATGAAGAAAATAGAGCAAATTGGCGACTGCTGGCCCCAGACCTTTGATCTTGAGGCTGTCGATCGCCCGGATATGGGCAATAACGTCTTCGGCCGTATCACAGCAGACACAATTGTGGAGCAGGCGCCCGAAGGCGCGCTGGTTAACGGGATGCTCGTAAATGTCGGGAATACGGAGCTTGGGCTTCCAGAGGAAAGCATGGTCGGCGCCTTTGAAGATCTGACGCTGCTCGGCGATCGAATGCACGACCGTCTCAAGCGATGACCCGCGATAGGCAACGCCAAATGACCCGGCCTCGATTTCGGCCACAACTTGCTGGATGCCTCGGCGGATCGAACGGAAATTCTTGATACGTTCGTCCCAGAGGAACCAGCTTTGGTAGGTGGCGCCTGGATCATCGCGCCAGCGCTCGATCATCTGGCGGATGAGCGAGGATCGATCGACCATCTGCATCAGTTGGCTGGTGCCTTGGGCTTGCGCGACGAACTATGGGTCGAGACAATTTGCCAAGCCTGCCCGTTCCATTTCAACACGGTGCTGGCAACGCCGAGCCGGTCGATCGCTTCACCCGATTGCAGCACAATCCGGTATGTGTAAGTCTCTGTCGCGAGTGCAAGGGGACCTTCCAACCTGATGTCGGCCTTGTAGTTGCCGAAGGCGAAGGATTTGAACTCTTTGAGTTCAGGTCCCAGATGATGGTCGCGATAGGTATTGAAATTGCCCTCGACCTTTCCTGACTCGATGACAATGGCGTCGGGCGAGAAGAGTTTTTCAACATCCGTAATGTCGAGGCGCTCAATCGCGGTTTTATAGGCTGACAGAACGGCCGCAGCGCCGTCGCGGTCAGGCTGCTCAGCGCTAGCCAGTGTTGACATCAAAAGACATGTTGCAGCCACAGCGCACCTTGCAGCCTTGATCGTCATTCGCATATTCAATCTCCCCCAGGGTTGTAGTTTTGTTGGTAAGCTCAAGGTGCCTTGCCCGAATGATCATGTCCATGCGATCCGTGAAACAGATGCATAAGCGGACATAGCAACAATATGGCGTAAGGCAGAACACCGAGCGCATGCACCCAATGCTCACGCAGCACATAGAAAAGGGCGATGACGGCAAGCGATGCAACCGCGAGAATATATGGGCGTCTCAAGAACATTCAGATCTCCACACGCTTGAGCCGCAGCGCATTGCCGATCACGCTGACCGACGACAGTGCCATGGCGGCGGCTGCGATAATGGGTGACAGGAGCAGGCCAAAGACGGGATAAAGCACCCCAGCGGCAATCGGGATGCCTGCCACATTATAGGCGAATGCAAAAAACAGATTCTGTCGAATGTTGCGCATCGTCGCTCTGCTAAGATGCCGGGCACGCACGATTCCGGTCAGATCGCCCTTCAGGAGTGTCACGCCGGCGCTTTCAATGGCGACGTCGGTGCCGGACCCCATGGCCACGCCCACATCGGCCGTTGCCAGCGCTGGCGCATCATTGACGCCGTCGCCGGCCATCGCTACGACCCGCCCCTCGGAACGCAATCTCTGCACCACGGCGCTTTTCTGGTCAGGCATGACATCCGCTTCGATGTCGGCAATGCCAAGACGGCGTCCGATTGCTTCGGCTGTGATCCGGTTGTCGCCAGTCAGCATGATGACGTGGACGCCCGCGCGCGCCAGATCCTTTAGCGCCTGCGGGGTCGTTGCTTTGACAGGATCCGCAATGGCAATGACGCCGGCGACGCTGCCATCAATTCCAACAAATATCGCCGTTGCGCCGTCGGCGCGCATTGCGTCGGCGCGGGCGCCTAGTACTCCGGTCGGCACGCTGAGTTCCTCGAAATATCCGGCTTTGCCGACCAAGACTGCGCTGCCGTCGACCATGCCGCTTATGCCCTTGCCAACCGGCTGGTCGACATTGAGCGGCTCACTCAAGGTCAGTCCCTTGTCCAGAGCGGCCTTGACTACGGCTTGTGCGAGCGGATGTTCGCTCATGCGCTCAAGACTGGCCGCAATCCGCAGCAATTCATCGTCTGTGTGGCCGTCAGCAACTTCAATGCCGACGACGGCCGGTTTGCCCTCAGTAAGCGTGCCCGTCTTATCGACGACGAGCGTGTCGACTTTTTCCATCCGTTCGAGGGCTTCGGCATTTTTGATCAAGATGCCGGCCTGTGCGCCCCGTCCGACGCCAACCATGATCGACATTGGTGTGGCGAGCCCTAATGCGCAGGGGCAGGCAATGATCAGGACTGCGACTGCTGCGATCAGGCCATAGCCCATCGCTGGCGGTGGACCAAATAGCGACCAGATAACGAAGGCGGCGATCGCAACAAGAATCACCGCCGGAACAAACCAGGCGGCAACGGTGTCAGCGAGCCGCTGGATCGGAGCCCGACTGCGCTGGGCATCGGCAACCATCTGGACAATGCGCGCCAGCATCGTGTCGCGCCCGATCTTCTCGGCGCGCATCAGCAATGCTCCCGACTGGTTGATCGTACCTCCGATCAACGCCGCTCCTAAAGCTTTTGCGACAGGCATCGACTCGCCGGTAACCATCGATTCATCGACGCTGCCATGTCCTTCAAGGACGATTCCGTCGACCGGAACTTTTTCGCCAGGGCGGACCCGAAGTGTATCGCCGACCTGGATTTCCGCAAGAGCAACCTCTTCGTCGGTCCCATCAGCGCGGACTCGACGGGCCAGCTTCGGAGACAGATCAAGCAGTGCCCGGATGGCACCGCTTGTTGTTTCACGGGCGCGCAGTTCGAGCACCTGGCCTAGAAGGACGAGAACGGTAATGACAGCCGCCGCCTCGAAATAAACAGCAACCGATCCATCGGCGGCGCGAAAGGCAGCAGGGAAGATTTGCGGCGCCGATACCGCAACCATGCTGTAGGCCCATGCAACGCCGGTCCCCATGGCAATCAGGGTGAACATGTTGAGGCTTCGCGTCTTAAGCGAATTCCAGGCGCGCTCGAAAAATGGCCAGCCCGCCCAAAGAACCACGGGTGTCGCGAGAGCCATCTGGATCAGATTGCCTGTCTGGCGCTCGAGCCATTGGTGCAGACCCGTCAGGTGACCGCCCATTTCAAGAGCGAGCACGGGTAGAGCAAGGACAAGGCCGATCCAGAATCGCCTCAGCATATCGCGATATTCGGCGTTCGGTCCGGCATCGGCCGTCGGCATCAGGGGCTCAAGAGCCATGCCGCAAATGGGGCAACTCCCCGGTCCGGGCTTCTGAATCTCGGGGTGCATCGGGCAGGTCCAGATCGTGCCCTCCTGCACGGTGTCGGGTAGGGATACCACACCGGTCAGATAGCGCTCCGGAGCGGCGTTGAATTTGCTCAGACACCCAGCGCTGCAGAAATAATGAAATTTTTCCGAGTGCGCCGCGATATGCTGAGTGACCGCAGGGTCGACGTCCATGCCGCAGACGGGATCCTTGACGCGTTGTCCACTGCCCTCGCTATGGTGCTGATGGCCGTGCTGGGTTGCTGCCGGCGTCGTCACAGCGCCCGGCCCGCTTCAATGAAACAATGTTCTTGCTGCTGGGTCCGTCGCTGAGCAGGGCGAGCGCGAAATTCTGAGCAAGATTCCAAATGACCTAGGCCGGTGGTGCAAATAGGGGGGCGAGATGACATGAATTTTCTCCATCTTCTTCTCCCGCCCCCATAGCCCGCGGACGGGGCGACCCGACGGGCAAGCCGAGCGAGGGGGAGTTCGCTGGCTGTTAATCTATATACGCACCGCAGCCCGTCATCCCTCAGGATGAGGGCAGGAGTTTTCCCAAAAGTCGCGAACCGGACAGACGTCGAGGTTCGCGAAGTCGGGACTTACCTTTGAACATGACAATGACGCTTTTGGCATGCGCACTTCTCTAAGCTCCACAATCTGTCAGGAATTGCCTTTGGTGAGGTTCCAAAACAGGGCGACGAGTATACCCCCGAGCGCGCCGGAAAGTGTCGCTGAAACGACGCCAAACCCTAGCGTCGCCAATGATGTCGGATCGCCGGGGGTGAAGAGTGAAATCAGCATATGCGTCGATGGAAACAGGTTCAGCGCCCCCGCCAACCAGCAAAGAACAAAGAAGCTTGTTGTAGACAATGCGCCAGTCAGCGCCGCGCGGCCTATTGCCAGCTTGGATTGGGATATGGCTGATGTCTTGGTCGGTACTTGTGCTTGGGCGTCCGTCATGGCGTTCCTTTCAAATCATGTCTTCAGATGCGTTTTCACAGCTTGGGCCTTGAGGTTTAGCTTTGGACCAAGGTCTAGGGTCAAGCCAAATTATTGGCGCGTGAGCCAGCCCGGCTGTGCCTGCAGAAGCACTACCAAAAATCGGCAATATTCTGAGCAAAAGTGGTTTTGGGGCGGGGAGCGATTTCCGTGGTCCGGGCACACCCCCGCCCCATGCCCTTCTGCGGTGCGACCCGAAGGGCAAGGAGTCATGCGGATATGGGACGCATCCGCGGTTCATTCTGTGTTCGGTCCGGCTTTAATGCCCTTAAGGATGGAAATTGAGCCGGTGATAGTGTTGAACTGCGCCGGTTCTTCGATTTGCGCAAAACCGGCTTGTGTCATCAGCGGAACGAGCACCCCATCCGCATTGGGTTGTGTATCGGAAACACCATCCAGCCGTTGGATGGTTGACCTGAAGAGCGTACGCATCAACCAGGAGCGCTGTTCACTATAATCGGCGATGAAGAGCATGCCACCTGACTCGAGGGTCGAGTAGATTGCCCGGAGAAGGCGCAATTTCTCCTCCAGCGGAACCTGGTGGAGCACGAGGCACAACGCCACCTTTGTCGGTTTGGGCCAGCTCGATACAGCGTCTTGCGAGAAATGCGCAACCTTGAAGGTCGCAGACGTTTCTTCGCGCGCCGCCTTGGCTTGCGCAATGTCGATCGCCGCTTGGTCCGGGTCGATGCCGAAATAGCGTGTAGCAGGATTGCGCTTTGCAAGAAGCGAAGCGAGTCTACCCGTGCCGGCACCGATATCAAGAATGACATCGTCGTCTTGCGGTGAAAGGAGCTCGACAAGCCGGTTGCGCCAGAGCGCCTCGCGCGTGGTCAGCGCGACGCCGAGATCGTAAAGCGGCGTCAGCAGATGGTGGCCCGCCGGAGGCGTATAGGTTACGCCCGGATTCTGTTCATATTGGGTCATTTCGGCATTCCAGTTGCGGCCTTCGCGTCGGTCGACGTGACATGGGCCGTGGACCGAAAGGGTTCGGCAAGCTGTTCGAAATAGGCTGTCGGGTAATCCGAACGACCATCGATCCCGACTGCACCTGCCCGGACATTGTCGCTGCTGCGAAATTGCGCTGTCCCCAACAGGACATCCCAGACCGTCAAAAATAGCCCGAAATTGACATCGCCTTCGGTCTCCGAGGCACGATGGTGGTGGCGATGGACCGGTGCTACCGCCCAGAGATAGGCGAGGGGGCCGACCCGCATGTCGACATTCGAGTGCTGCAACTGCAGCTGGATCGCGACCGCAAATGCTCCGACCAGGGCAACATCTTGCGGGATGCCCATCAAGAGCCATGGCAATGTCCCAACAGAAATCTCGATCAGCTGGTGGACTGGATGTTTGAGCAGACCGTTGAACCCGTACAGCCGGCGAACCGAATGATGGACGGCATGAAAGCGCCAGAGCAGCGGCACCCTGTGGCTGGCAAAATGGGCAGAGCTGATACCGGCGTCCAAAAGAATGATTGCGAGCAGCACTTCGGCCCAGAAAGGCAGGCTTGTCGGCCAGATCGGGGGCCACGGTACCAGGCCGGCGAAAAAGGGCAGCAGAAACACCAGTACGATAATCGATCCCTCATTGACCAAGCCATGCGCTACGTCACGCGAGGCGTCACCATGGCTGCGGTTCCAAGCGGGTTCGAATGGTGCAATGCGCTCGGCGACGAGCGAGGCGGTAATGGCGACAAGCAACAATGCGACAAGCAGAAGTGGGGACGCACCGCTTGATACAAGTATTGCGGCTCCCCCGACAAAGCCAAGAAAATAGAGAGGGGCATAAATGACACGGAACAGCGACATCCAAAGTCTCCTGCGAACAGTTGAGCTTTAAATGTCTTGTTGGCTCCCGGTCTTGAACGTTTCGCTGGTAAGACTCAGTCGCTTACGGAAATATCAAGCCCGTTAAGCCCCGATGCGGGTGTGACCCCGAACCATTCGACAAGCCGACGCGTAAAATGTGCCTGATCGGAAAAGCCACCTGCAGCGGCCGCATCTGCCAGATTGCGCGATTGACGAAGCGCATTGATCGCACGCTGCAGTTGCAGCCATTGCAGCAATTTTGAAGGAGGCACGCCGAAGTCACGAATTGCAATCTCGCGCAGTCGTGCCGGAGACAATCCAATCAACCCAGCAAGCGCGGTCGGGCTGGTTCCAGGTTCGCTTTCAGCAAGACCGGCGCGCAGTCTCTTGTCGATTTTCCGCGAGCCGATCAAACCGAGAAAGTCGGCGATCCACTGCCGGGCTTGCTTGCCATCCTGTATCGCCAGCAGTGCTGAAGCATCGTCACAGCTGAGCCGAGTGCAGGCAGTCTGAGCGGTCAGGCTGTTTGTTCCGCGGAACATCGGATCCACATAGATTGTCCGGACCGCGGTCCCGACTGGCGCCAGACAATGTATTGTTCCAGCCGGAATAAGTACCGCTTCGCCTTGGCTCAGCCGTAACGGGCTTGGCCCACCGATTTCGCACTCATGATCCCGTGCAAGGCTGATCTGGTGGGCGACATGGTGGTGTGCGCGGTTGTCGCCGATCCTTGCGTCGAGCCAAGCCCAGCCCATGCCAAGGGTCATTGCCCCTGACCATGGTGCGCCTTTGCCGTTCACGACATTGCTGCACTGGCCGTCGGCTCGAGGGTGCCAAGCCATGCTACTGCAGCCAGAATAGCAAAGCCCGCCGTTGCTTCAATCAAGATGCTTGCTCGCAGGGCGGATACGGCCTTCGCTGGATCGCCTTCGGCGAGTGCCAGGGCGAGATCAGGCGTCAGCCGCCATCGGTTATGCGCCGCCAGAAGCAACATCATTCCAACCAGCAGCAGCTTCACAATCAGCAGCCAGCCATAGAGGCTGTCGAACAGGGCCGTTATGTTGGAGATCCCGACCAGGATCTGGCTGTTGATCAGGCCCGTGACGATAATCACTGCCACACAAATCGTACCGGTTCGGGCAAAACTGTCCAGGGCCCGGTGCGAAACCGCCAAGCGGTCGCCCCAAAGACCATCATCTGGAATCCGCAACATAAAGAGAAAGGCCGCAATGCCGCCGAGCCAGACGGCCGCCGCAATCATATGCAACATGTCGCTCGCCTTGTGGATGCCGCCGGCTAAGCCCTCGCTCGCTCCAGCATGACCGGTCCATACCAAAGTTGCGAGTGCCACTGCACCTGTTCCAAGGACGACCCACAACCGACTTTCCTCTGCGCGCTTTATCAGGATCGCGGCGAGCAAACATGCGCCAAGCGCGACCATGCGGACGACCCAGGCAGCGCCGATCGGCGTCTCGGCAATGATCGACCAGCTTGTTTGCCAATCGACGTCGGTGATCGAACTACCCATCATCTGGGCAACAAGCGCGAGGAAGCCAAGAAGCGACAATATGATCGCTGCACCCGACCAGAAAACGAGCGTTTTCCGTGTCGCAAATAAAGCTTCTCCGGATCGTTCGTCCTTGCGAAGGGCGTAAAGCGGAAATGCGGCCAACCCCACCAGCAGCATCAGGCTCAGATATAATCCGAGCCTGATCGCGATCATCCCCCAATCGGTGTCCACGTCCTATTTGACCGTGAAGCTGAATTCGCTGCCCATCCGGTGCGTGTCTGCCCCAGCGGCTGACCATGCAACCTTATAGGTTCCTGGCACGAGCGC
Source organism: Sphingopyxis sp. (assembly GCA_013823985.1). Lineage (GTDB taxonomy): Bacteria > Pseudomonadota > Alphaproteobacteria > Sphingomonadales > Sphingomonadaceae > Sphingorhabdus_B. The sequence goes on along the minus strand of PNNB01000061.1, from coordinate 106,317 downwards.
CTTTTTTGGCATAAGCATCATCGATTTGCCGTCTTTGCCCATCATCGACGAAAAGGCGACTTTCATCGGGGGGTGATCTTTCATTCCTGGCATAGCTGTCATGACGAGCTCAGCTTTCACTGTTGATGCCATCAGTTTCTCGTTAAACACGAGAGTAATGGATTTTGCCTTGTCCTTTGAGACGGTAGCATTGGCCGCGGGCGTTGATGACAACAGCTTGGCGTGAGCGAGCGCCACGCTTGGCGTCATGATCGTGGTAATGGCAGCAAGGGCAAGAGGAACGATGAATTTACGCATGAGCAGTCTCCAAAAAATTGCGTCTGATGGTAGATACGCATTCACGCGTTTCACCCCTCAAAATGAAGTTGTGAGGGATTTCTTTGCCAAGCGCGTATATGTGGAGGAAGCAAATTGGATGAGGACGCTATGGACAACCTTTTAATGCAGCTGAAGCGTAATCCGTCGGCGGGCCTGCTCGACGGACTGGACGACCGGGTGCTGATGACGCTCGGGATACGGCAACGCGAAGCGCGGGAATCGCGAAAGTTCATGGCCTTGGCGGCGTGTGTTTCGCTTGGCGGAGGTGCCTTTGCCGGGATCGCGATGGGCGAGCCCGCGGTTGCAGCGCAGCCTCTGTCGCCATTTGCTCCGACCGCAATGTTGTCGCCGTCTTCGTTGTTGGACGCACGCTGACATGCGTTCGCGGCAATTATTGCTTTTGGCGGTTGTGGCATTTGTTTCGGCCGCCTGCGGTGTTTTTGTCGGACGGGCTATAGCGGATCGTCCCCGTGCGAGCGAAACCGAGCTCCATGCTTTACTCCACGACGACCTGAAGCTGACCAGCCAACAACAGGAAAAATTAGATAAGGAAGAGGCGCGGTTTGCAGTCCGCCGCAAGGCACTTGAACTTGAAATGCGCGCGGCTAATGCGCGCCTCGCAGAGGCGATCGAAGAAGAACATGGATATGGGCCGAAGGTAACGGCAGCTATTGATAACAGCCACATCATGATGGGCGAACTTCAAAAAGAGACGCTGGAACATCTGTTCGCCATGCGTGCAATCCTTAATCCCGAGCAGGCAAAAATGTTCGACAGAACTGTGGTCAAAGCCCTGACCGCCGATGCGCGGTGACGCTGGACCTGTCGCGATGTGATGACCGGGAACTTGCGAGCCTAGCGGTTGCGGGTCAGCAACAGGCATTCAAGGAACTGGTGGGGCGTCACAAGAGTGCGGTTTTCCGCCTGATCCGGAACAATGTAGGCGACAGCGACGAAGCACTTGATCTCGTCCAGGAGAGTTTTGTGTCGGCTTTTTCGGCGATCAATCGCTATGATCCCGCTCGCCCGTTCCGGGTCTGGATTTCGCGTATTGCTCTCAACAAATGTCGCGACTGGTCGCGTAGGCGTGCTGTGCGGTCCTTCTTCTGGCTGGCGAAGCCGATCGAAACCGATGACATATTGGAAAGCGATGCGCCAGGGCCAGCACGCGAAGCAGAGAGCAGAGCAGAGCTCAAGCTCGTGCAAAAGGCAATGTTGGACATGCCCATATCGCTTCGCGAAGTCCTTACGCTGCGCACGATAGAAGAACTCAGCCAGGCCGAAACCGCGGCCATATTGGGGGTCAGCGAAAAGACGGTCGAAACACGACTATATCGTGCTCGCGCTCGGCTCAAAAAGGTGCTGGACGAGACTGAAGCTTAGCTCGCAAAGTCGCCAATGTGGCTGATCTGCGATCTTCCTACCCTCCAGATAAAAGTCAGGCGACGGAGTACGTCGCTCTGCGGGGCGTGTATATATGGTGCGAGTGGCTCCATGTTCGCCGACAATATGGCTATTCCAGCGCTGTGTGGGCGAGAATCAGCTTTTTCATCCAATGCGACAAAAAGATGAAATCGAGGCAAGGGGTGTCCTGCCCGGCTGCGTATGAAGTTAGGTAAGTCACTTGTTCATGGATCCGATATGCATATCAATCGACGACATTTTGTGAGCGGAACAGTCGGAAGCGGCGCTGCCCTGGCGATGGCTGGTTGGATGCCCGCTTGGGCTCAGCCGGTATCGTCCGGCATAGTTGCCCCCCTTCCGACCGTCTCGGGCACCGATATCAGCTTGCGCATCGCGCGCCAGACGATGCGGGTCGATGGCAAAGTCAGTCGGGCTATTGGGATTAACGGGACAGTTCCAGCGCCATTGATCAGGCTTCGGGAAGGGCAGAATGTCCGCCTTTCGGTCACCAATGATCTGGACGAAGATTCGTCAATACATTGGCATGGCCTGATCTTGCCTTTTCAGATGGACGGGGTGCCGGGCGTGAGCTTTCCCGGCATAAAGCCGCGCTCGACCTTCGTTTACGAATTTCCGGTGCTTCAGTCAGGCACATATTGGTATCACAGTCATTCAGGGCTTCAGGAGCAGCTGGGTCATTATGGCCCGATCGTTATTGATCCGAAGGGACCGGATCCAGTGGGCTATGACCGTGAGCATGTTGTTGTGCTCTCCGATCACAGTGAGCTCTCGCCGGAGGCCATCTTTCGCAAATTGAAAGTGAATCCTGGTCATTTCAACATGCAGCGGCAGACATTGAGCGGATTGCTCGCCGGTAAGGACCAGCCGCTCAAGGATCGGCTGGAATGGGGCGCGATGCGCATGGACCCCACCGATGTCGCCGATGTCAACGGGTCGACCTATAATTTCCTTGTGAACGGCTATGGCCCGAGAGACAATTGGACTGCGCTTTTCGAGCCCGGCGAGCGGGTGCGCCTTCGCATCATCAACGCGTCAGCGATGACAATTTTTAACGTTCGTATCCCCGGGTTGCGTTTGACCATCGTGCAGGCGGATGGATTGAACGTCCGTCCCGTTGCGGTCGATGAGTTTCAGATCGGCGTTGCCGAAACTTATGACGTGATTGTCACGCCAACAGACGACCGCGCTTATACGCTGGTGGCTGAAGCAAATGACCGTTCGGGAATGGGGCGCGCAACGCTCGCGCCGCGTGCCGGAATGGCAGCCGAAGTGCCCGCGTTGCGGGAAAGGCCGCTGGCGACGATGAAAGACATGGGCATGGGGGACATGGACATGTCGGGGGGCAGTGCGATGGAGGGAATGGATTCTTCGTCCACCGCTGCTGTAGCCACGCCGGATTGTCCGCCCGAGCATGCCAAGATGGGCCATTGCACGCCAGGTGATGCAGCTGCGGCGTCGGTCGATCATAGCGCGATGGGTCACGGTGCCGCAGGCATGAATCATAGCATGCGCGATTTCAGCGTTGCGCCGCAGGTGAAGCGTGATCCAAGCGTGCAGACGATTTCGCCCATGCCGGTGGATCGTATGGGCGAGCCGGGGCAGGGCCTCGAAAATGTAGGTCACAAGGTGCTCACCTATCATGACCTCGTCGCGCTCGACAAAAACCCCGATGTACGTGCTCCCGAGCGTTCGCTCGACATTCACCTGACCGGCAATATGGAGCGCTTCATGTGGTCGTTCGACGGCATCAAGATGTCGGACTATCACGAACCCATTCCCTTTCTCGAAGGCGAGCGGGTTCGCATCAATCTCATCAACGACTCTATGATGAGCCACCCCATCCACCTGCACGGCCATTTCTTTGAACTGGTCACGGGCAAGGGTGATCACGCACCTAGAAAGCATACTGTGCTCGTTCAGCCCGGCGGCAAGGCAAGCTTCGACTTTACCGCCGATGCCCTCGGCGACTGGGCGTTCCACTGCCATCTGCTCTATCATATGCATGCGGGAATGATGCGCGTTGTGAGCGTCCGTCCGCGGGGAGAGGCCGCATGAGCTTGACCCGAATCTTGTTGGCCACAACGGCAGCAATGGCCTTCACTGCGCCGCTCCAGGCGCAATCGATGCAGGGCATGGATCATTCCTCGATGCCTGCGGCAAAGCCCAAAAAGCCGGCGTCGAAGCCAAAACAGCCTGCATTGCAAAAGCCCCCTGCGCAGCAGGCGGACGATCCTGTGGAGAAGATGGATCATGGCAATATGCCGGATATGGCTGCGCCGGATGAGGGACAAGGTAGCGCGTCCGACTGCCCGGCGGAACACGCCAAAATGGGCCATTGCACGCCGACTGACGCGCAATCGCAATCTGCCGTTGATCCAATGACGAATGAGCCATCCCGACCAGGGCATGACGACATGCCCGGCATGACGAAACCCGGTTCACCCATGGAGGCCCCTGCGCGCGATCCCGATTGTCCGCCCGAACACGCCCAGATGGGACATTGTACGCCCAGAGCGATGCCAAAAATGTCTTCACCAGCCCAAGGCGGTGCGAGTGGAACGGATCTGGAGCCAGGCGATGCACCGGCCCCGGCACCTCCTTCTGACTGGTATGCTGATCGCATATTCCCAAGGGAGGAGATGGCGAAATCGCGCGAGGAGATGATGAAGGAAAGCGGGGGCTCGACCTTCAGGTATCTCTCTTTCGATTTGGCCGAGTTTGTCGTCCACGAAAACAAGAACAGCTATCGCTGGGATGGCGAAGCCTGGTTCGGCGGTGACATTAACCGCTTCGTTTTCAAATATGAGGGTGAAGGAGAGTTTGGCGGTGCGCTCGACGATCTGGAACTTTTCGGGCTCTATTCCCGAGCGATATCGCCCTACTGGAATTTGCAGGCCGGTGTCCGGTACGATGTCAAACCCGATCCGTCGCGGACCTATGCCGTGATTGGCGTCGAAGGCCTGGCACCCTATTGGTTTGAGATCACGGCAGCAGCCTTTGTTTCGAACAAGGGCGAAGTTCGGGGCCGCGTCGAAGGCTATTACGACCAGCGCATCACGCAGAAGCTCATATTTCAGCCGAGGTTTGAGGCAAATCTGTCGGCACAGACCATCCGCGAGCTTGGCGTTGGCTCGGGTCTCTCCAATCTCGAACTAGGAGCGCGTCTTCGCTATGAAATCAAGAAGGAGTTTGCGCCCTATATCGGTTTTGAATGGATCCGCCAATTTGGCGAATCGGCACGGTTCACCAGAGCCAATGGTGGACAAGTCTCCGATCCGCATTTCGTGATGGGCGTGCGGGTGTGGTTCTGATGCATTCCAGCTATCTGTGGCGGATGTTCCGACGGCTAGCTGCAGGTTGGAAGGGATTGCACGAAGAGGAACCGTTTCATGTATAGGTCATTATGAGCGCCCCGCTGTGAATCCTGCCAATCACTCAACTGTGTTCCTCACCTGATGTTCTTCAGGATGCGTGCCCATCTCGGTGCGATCCCTATCTATAATGGCTGGTGTTTGCCGATGTCGAACCCAACCAGCGTCTTCATGGGTGCCCAGGAGGGCGGAATTACTGCCGTGCGCACAGAAACATGGTGACTCTATGATTTCGTCTGGGGTTTACACATCGTGGTCTCGAAGAATCACGCGACTTTTAACACATGGTGGCCGCTTGTTTTTCAAATTGGCGGGCCGCTGGCTGGGATCGCAGGGACGGCGCTGCTCGTGATCGGTTGGCTTTTCAGAAGAGGAGACCGCGGCGTATGAAGCTTTTGGGAGCGATCCTGTTGGTGATGGCCAGCGTGCTGAGCAGTGCCCCGTTGTGCGCAGAGGCGACAGGAATTTCGACATCATCTGCTCGCATTGGCTGTGACGATACGGCGAAGGACCTACTCCCCAGACACGAGCACGAGCACACCGCTTCGGCAAAGCTCTGCCACGCCTGTACGTTTCCGGTCACGGCTTGTCTTTTGCCGACCTTACCCGGAAAATGGGCCGAGATGCCGCATCTAATGGTAACTGCCAGCCGATCTGCAGGCTATTCTCCCGAGACACCGGTTCCGCCGCCGCGCACACCAGTGCAGGACCAGAAATCAACACTTTAACTGGAGTTAGATCATGAAAATCAAATATCTCATCGGCGCAGCTGCGCTCGGCATGTCCACAGCGTCCTTTGCCGCCGAACCGGCGCCCGCACCGAACAAAGAGTGCTGTTGCTGCAAGAAGGACGAGCAAGGCAAAATGGCCTGCTGCAAGGACAAGGCTGAAAAGCCTGGTGGTGATCACAAAGGCCACGACATGGGCGGCATGGGTCGCCCATAAGTAACCCTGGCGGGAGGCTGGCGACGGCCTCCCGTTTCTAACATGAAGAGGAGTCTTTCATGAGAAAGCTATTATTATTTGCGGCGCTTGTTGCAACGCCAGCGCTGGGCGCTTCCGAAATGGTCATGCACCGCGATCCCGGCTGTGGTTGCTGTCTAAAATGGGCAGCTCAGGTCAAAGCGGCGCTTGGCCGATCGGTTAAGGTTGTCGATAATGCAAACCGTGCTGCAATTCAGAAGAGGCTTGGCATAACTTCATCGCTTCAATCGTGCCACACCGCGTTCATCGACGGTTTGGCTTTTGAGGGGCATGTCCCGATCGCCGACGTGAAGCGTGTTCTTGCGGCAAAGCCCAAGGGCGTGAGCGGGCTCGCGGTCGGCGGTATGCCACTAGGGTCTCCCGGAATGGAAGTGCCCGGGCAAAAGCCCCAAACCTATATTGTCTATTCTTTCGGTTCTACAGGCCAGAAAATTTACGCGCGACACTGAGTGAATCAGCGACTGACCATTGGCTGGGGGGCTTTTGAGTCCCCCATATACCCATCCGCATGGCCGCGAGCAGCTCATTACCGAGTCTGTTGTCTATCCGGGAGTGGAAACGAGCAAGTAGAGCCGCTGGCAAGGAGAGGCCGGCATGTGCCCGTCGATCGCTTCGTTCAGCATCCCGCGCCCCCCCACCCCAGTCTTCACTCACTCCCGAACAGGCAGCTAATGTGGGATCGTTGCGCACCATGCTGCTGCAAGATCGAACAGCCACGAGGAAATGAGGCGTGAACGAGGCCGTCCTTGCGCGCCCGCTGGCACTAGTACGTCGATCGCCTCTAGTCCGTCATGTTTCTCTTCCTTTATTGGTTAGTTTGGTGTGTTCGATCAAAGCCTGCGCGGACATCTTCAATCGCCTTGGCGAGGACAGCACCCAGTCTGATCGCGTTTGTTTCATGCGGAACTGTGTCGGTGCTGACGATTTGAACCGATTGCTCGCCGAAAATTTCCCGAACATCGCGGTCGAATAGCGCATGGATGACAATGCAGCGATTGGCTTCGAATCCTTTGGATCTCAGGGCGCGTGCAGCTGTCACAAGCGTCTGCCCTGACGATCCGATGTCATCGACTAAGACAGCTGTGCGATTTGCGAAGGTCTTGATGTCCGGAAGCGTGACGCTGACCTCGCGGTCACCGGTTCGGGACTTGATCAAGACGAAGTACGGGGCATCGATCAGCCGGGCGACGCTGGCCACCCATTGTTCGCTTTCGACGTCCGGACCGACGATTACTGGATTGTCGACATTTTCTGCGATCCAACTTGCGATTGACGGTGCCGAATGGACCACTCTTGACGGTATTGTATAGACCGCATTGAGCGACGCGTAGCGATGAAGGTGAGGGTCGACGGTCACGAGCCAGTCGAACCTTCCGGACAGCAGTTGGGCGAATGTCCGCGAACTGATTGCTTCACCTGGCCTGAAGCGCCGGTCTTGGCGCATGTACGCTAGATAGGGGGCGACAAGAGCCACTTCGGTAGCACCCAGGTCTCTTGCCGTGTCGGCTGCGAGCAGCAGCGGCATGAGCAGCCCATCAGGTTGCTGCAGCGAGCATAGGAGAATGACCGAACGGCCGGCAACATCGGAAGCGAAGCGGAGATAGGTCTCGCCGTCCGGGAAGTGATGCACGTCCAGAACACCAATTTCAGCGTCTAAGGCACCTGCAATGCTGGCAGCGAGACTGCCGTTTCCAGGCAGTGGAACAAGAAGGGGCGAAATCACGGCTCCTTGATTCCGAATATCGCGCCATTGTCTGCGTAGAATTGCATTGCGTAGTCGAGTTCGCCGCGGCTTTCGGCGTGGACGGTGCAGATAGCGGTTCCACATTCCATCGCGTCACCGAGCCGGCAGTGCAATTCGACACCTGCTGCCTTTGCCGCTGGTGCGCCGGCTAGCTTGGCAAGCTTGGCAAGGCTTCGGTTGTCGATCGATCTCAGCCATCCCGCATGCGGGGCAAATATAATCTGCCTATGGCTCGACATCGGCGGCTCGCGCAATCCGCCTTGCGCCTCGCAAATTGCCTGGAATTTTGTCCAGGCTTGCCCGCTTTCAAGAGTATTGCGAGCGAGTTTGGCCCCGCTTCCCTGGGGCGTGAGCTCGGCGAGTTCCAGCAACGCACCGGTAAGGTCGCATGCGCGATCGGCAAGGTCGGCGGGAGGGTCGCGTTGCTGCAAGACCGCCAACACATCTCTAGCTTCAAGAGCAGGGCCAATGCCGCGACCGATGGGCTGGTCTCCGGGGCCTTGCAGGACGCGTATTTTGACGCCGAACGAGGCTGCTACCGCCTCGAGCCAATAGCTCAGTTCTTCTGCAGCTCGGGCGGTCCTGACCTTTGCCGTAGGACCGACCGGCATATCGATGACCAGGTGCGTAGCACCCGCCGCAATTTTCTTCGACAGTATCGATGCGACCAGCTGACCTGCGGAATCGAGGTCAAGAATCCGCTCCACCCCGATGATGATGTCATCAGCGGGACTGAGGTCGACAGCGCCTCCCCACACCAAGCACCCGTTCTGCCGAGCAACCACATTGCGGATTTGTTCGACATCGAGATCGACCGGCGCAAGTGTTTCCATCGTGTCGGCGGTACCGGCCGGCGAGGTAATGGCCCGCGACGAGGTTTTCGGCATAACGAAACCGAGCGCGGCAACGATGGAGACGATGATTGGTGTTGTCCGATTGCCCGGTAGTCCGCCGACGCTGTGCTTGTCGACGACAATTGGCCGATGCCAGCTTAGCGTTTTGCCCGCGCTGATCATCGCGCGCGTGAGTCCGGTCATTTCATCGAGATCGAGAGGAAAGGCCGAACAGGCGGTTACGAAAGAAGCGAGATGGACGTCGCTGTACCTGCCAGCCACTAGGTCAGACACAATGCTCGCGAAGTCGGCTTGGCCTAGCCTGTTGCCGTAGACGCGCTTGCGCAACGTGCTGAGCGAGGGCACCGGCTGCGGGTGACGAACATTGACGGGTTGACCTTCGCAAAGACCGAGCCTGGTCCAAGCTTCGTCTGACAGTCCGATTTCGCCTTCGAAAACCAGATCATTTGACGATCGCATCAGTCGGGCGACAACGTTACGATCTCCTGCTTCGACAAGTATCGAAGTGCGCGCTGTTAACCCCTCGGCCCGACATACAGCGCAGTCTTGGGGCATCACCGCGATCGGCTCCGCCGACCCTGCAATCAGCCCCAATTTCCGAGCCTTAAGGTGATGTCCGGTTGCGCCATTTTGAAGGACATCTGTCGGGCTAGGCGTTGGTTGCGCATTCATTGGCAAGCCGCCACGCGATGAGCAGGATTGCGGCAGTGCCCGGCGCGCCTACGGATTGTTTGAGCAAGCCTTACTGCGGCAAGAGCGAGTCGGCATTTGTCGATCGGCTGCTGGTTGCTATTCCTCACCCCGACCTCCGGGCTGATTTTTCTTCTGGCGAGTGCTCGGCCGAGCAAGAGGTTCGGCTCTCGCAGCCATGGCTGTTTCCTGCCACGGCCAATGCCCGTTGATTTCGACCCCCAGCGAAACGCTTAAAAATGTTCGTACGAGAATAAGGCCAGCGAGCACCAAGAGATCGTCGAGGCTTGGGTTGATCACGAGCGATTTCAAAATGTCGCCGGCCACCAGGAACTCGAGACCAAGCAGAATGCTCCGGCCCAAAACGGCACGGACAGGCTGGTAAGCGGCCTGAATACCACAGGCGCGAACGCGTGACACGAACAGAAAAATTGCGGTGATGGCACCAGCCAATATCGCCATCGTCCCGGCGAGTTCAAGCAACAACACCGCGAAACGAACGAACGTATCGAGGGCGGAATTTGCGGGCTCAATGATGGTCATACCACCCGACCTTGCGAATATTGTTCCAGCTGTCAGTGGTGTGACAGGCGACGCATTGATTGACCGGAGCGCGCTCTTTGGCCACGCGTTGTGACACCATTTTAAAGTGCATCATGAAGTGACTTGGCGGTGCCTTATGACATTCGGCGCATTGCCGTGAGTTGACCGAAGGATGCCGAAATGTGGTAATCTTCCAATCCGCAAGAGTGTGACAGCTCTTGCAGTCGTTGCCGAAAAGGCCCTGATGCGGATCGCGTGCTGCGTGACAGCTTGCGCATGACAGGGCATCGGTGCTTTTGGAAAATGCGGTCGGCGGCCGCGTACCCTCCACCTTGGGGGGGGTACGCCAGAGCGCGGGGTCAAGCAGCGCCACGTGATTCATGCGTGTGAGGCTCGCACCGCCGTCATGTTCGATATGACAGGTTGTGCATTGTTTCGCATTGGCATGAAATCGCGTCGATGCCTTTGTACCGAAATCCGTCCCGATATGGCAGGCAATGCATTTGACCGGCTCGACTCCCTTGTGCGGAGTATGGCATGTTTCGCACTTATTCTGAAATGAGGTGTGCGCTGGTGAAAGCGGTCCAGGGCTGACCAAAGATGTCCAGCCGGTGACGGCGCTGCTTCCGGTTGAGTGGGTTACGAGTGGAACGACGACGACGAGCAACGCCAACGCCAGCGCATAAATGACGTACAGAAGCCGCGCGCCTTTCATAACCAGCGAAATCCGAAATAATAGCCCGCCCATATGTGCAGAAGAAGCAGAGCATAGAGCAGCGTACTTGTCGCTATGTGGATGGTCCTCCAAGTTCCGAACAGGCGGGAGACCGCTCGTTCGGCGCGAACGGCATATTCGGTGTCGGCGAGAGCTTCGGCGCGGAGTCTGGCGTCTGCGAGATCATCTGGATCCAAGCTGTCGGATGCGGCAAAAAGAAATCGCCAGAGACCAAGACTCTTGTCGTTCCCGGCTTGCGACACCTCATCTTCTGCAGGAATTGCATCCAGGCCTAATTGTAGCTTTGCCAGCTCGGATTCGCGTGCCCGTATGGCCTTGGACAGCTGGATCAAAAAATAGCGGCCAATAAATCCGCTCCAGACGACGAGGATCGCGCTGCCAGTCAATGCGATGCCAAGCGGACTTTCGAATTTATGCGCCGCGTGAATCAGCGCCAGAATTGGCCCCAGCACACCAGCATATATGTGGATCGACAGCAATGTTCGCTTACTGATCCTTGGCTCAAGCCACCGTCCAAAAGGAGGAATTCGCCGGGCAGCGACATGGACAAGTGGAAGCAGCATCAGCAGCGCGGCTGCTATCCCAATCACGCTCCCAGACATACTGCCGGGGAAGCGTGGTGAAGCATGTAAGATAAAGCCGAGCGGGAATATCGTCAGGAACGCAAACAGCAGGGCCATCAGAATGTCGCTGCGCTCCCGCATCAGGCTTCTACCACGAGCGGGCCACGAACACATCGCGCCTGGCAGGCAAGAACATAGCCTTGCGCTTTATCGGCTTGATCGAGTCCGGTTTCGACATCCATAGCGACTTCGCCTTGGAGGAGGCGTGTCACGCAGACACCGCATTCACCGACCCGGCAGGAATATGGAATCTCGACTCCGGCTGTCTCGGCAGCTTCGAGAATAGTTTCGGTGGCATCGAGTGCCGCAGAGATGCCCGCCACAGAGAAGGTCACGGTTGTGGCAGCGATTTTGCTCCCGCTTGCTTTTGAGGAGGCGCTGGGCGGAACGGCGTTCGCTGTCATCGATTCTTCGGCCGCGACCTCGGCGGGATCGTCGACTGGCAGAGAGGCGGGGCCGAAAGCTTCGCTATAAATCTGCGCGTCGGGCACACCGATTTCGGTCAGAATATTGCGCATGGCGAGCATCATCGGCGGCGGTCCACACAGATGAATACGGCGTTTAGCGATTTCGGGGACGGCACTTTCGAGCAGTTCGCGGGTGATAGGGCCTTCTGCGCCGTGCCATACCGTTCCCGGCGTACGCTGCATGGAAGCGAAAACACGGAGATTTGCGTGGCGCCGCTCGAGTTGCTCGATCTCGGTTCTGAAGAGGAATTCCTCGGTCGACCGGGCGGCGTAAACGAAAAAAATGTCGCCGGCCCATGCCGTGTCGGTGAGAAAGCGGAGAACCGACATCATTGGTGTAATGCCGACTCCGCCCGCGATCAGCACAATGCTCTCGGCATCAGATCCAGTGAAGGTAAAGTGGCCGAACGGGCCTGCGATGCGGACAAGGTCGCCGCGTTTGACAATGTCGTGAAGGTGACGCGAGACCGTTCCCTGCGCCTCGCGCTTGACGGTGAGTTCAACATAGGCCCGCTGGGTGGGAGATGAAGCAATTGTATAAGACCGCTTGGCTTTTGTGCCGTCGTCGCTTTGAACTTCCACCTGAAGAAACTGGCCGGGAAGGAAGTCGAAAGGTAGACGTTCGCCGCTGGGCATGACCATTCTGAACGTCTTGACCGTTGGAGTTTCGGCAAAGATCTGTGCAATGCGCAAATCACCAGTCCACCTCTTGCGTTTTTCCGAACGAGCCGGGGACTGAAGACCTGGCTCGGTCGGATCAGTCTGCACAGACTTCGCAAATATGTGCGGGTCTTCCGCAATCGAGCCTTTCTCTCCATCAGGAACGGCCGCCGGGTCCGAAACCAGCTTGGCTGTCGGCGACGCTGGCTGAGGCATTGGATGAGCTGCGACGAGCGCGTGGACACGTCGCAGCCGAAGCATTTGGAGCAGTAGGAGCGCAGCCAAGGCTAAGAAGGTTGCGAGCATGAATAACCAGTGACCGGCCGACAAGCCCCACAACATTCCTGGCATCGAGGCATGCTCATCTTGCTTGGCGAGATTGAGCTGTTCTCGGAACCAATTATTTGCGACTGGTATGCTGGTCTTTCGGCCCTCGAGAGCGGCGCTTGTTGCGGAGCTGCTGTCGATCAGAGCAGCCGCTTCTCGAAGGTCGCGCGCAACAACGTTACCGTCGAGACGTTCGGGACCATGAAACTGATTTGTGGCTCGATTAGCAAGGCTTATGCCTTGGTGTAGCCGGGACTTGGCTTGTGCCGCCAAATCTTGCCGGCCGCGCTCGTCAAGATCGGGCAAGGCCAAGAGCGCGGCATTGGCACTTGTCTGCTTCCCCCGCATCATCTCGCCGCCCATCATTTCATCCATCATGGCGGCCATCCGCTTGAGCGGATCATTTGCTTGCTGCGCTGATGTGGTTTTCGGTGCGGTGGTTTCTGGAGCGACAGCGGGCGGTGTTGCCCCTGGATGGTGCGCTGCATGATCGGTAGCGGTCTGAGCCGCAGCCGCCTGCGGCAGGCAGGCAGCTACAGCAAGCAAGACAGTTAGTGCCCGGCGCGCTTTAGAAATGATGAGCATGTCCAATAGACGCCGGGCTTGCGGCGTCACATGTCGGTCATTGGCATCGGATCGGCCTTGTCCTTCGGTGCCGGGTCCGAAGCGGATTTATCACCCATGCCTTTCATTGGACCGCCTTTCATAGCGGGATCGTTCATTCCGCTATGCATTTTGTCCATTTGATCGTCAGGCATCGCCCCGCCTTTCATCGAATCGTGCATGGCCTGGTCGTCGTTCATACGGTTGTGCATTTCGCGGGCAACATCTGCGGCGTCCTCAGCGGTTTCGGTTTCGTTGGCAGGCACGGCCTCGACCGTGGTGTTGTTGTCCGAAGTTTTTGAGTCGGTGTTGCTGGCAGGGCTGCAGGCGCTGAGCGCTGCCGCCGTCATTGCGATTGCCGAAACGGCAAAACCCGACCTGAGATTGGTTTTAATCATGATCTGTCCTTTGTTTTATGGCGAACTTTCCCCGGCAGGCGGCGTCGGGGTAGGTTCGGGGGGGAGTGCGCCGCCTGCCGAAGGCTGTTAAGGGTTTGCGGCCTTGGGTGTCGTCCCGCTTTGTATCTTGTGCCTGTGGCGGTGCGTCGGATGCGACATGTACAATATGATTGGACAATCGTTGACCGGCACATCGACCGGGCAATCCTCAACGAGCTGTTCAAGTGCCTGCTTGATCCCGCGGAGCTGCCGAAGCTTGGCAGTCAGGCCGCGAATTTTCTCTTCAGTCAGCTTGACGACGTCGGCAGCCGAAGCCGAGACCGAACTGCGTATTGAAAGGAGCAATCCTATCTCGCTTAATGTAAAGCCGAGCGTCTGCGCGGTCTTGATGAAATTGACGCGTTCGACATCACGATCAGAATAGATACGATAGCCGCTGGTTGTCCTGTCGGCCCGAGGCATAAGACCCGACCGTTCATAATAGCGGATCGTGTCACGTCTAACCGAGCACGCGGCCGCTAAGGTGCCAATAGTGTATCCTCGCATCCTGTCTTCCTCTCCTCCGCCGACGAGGGCCCGTGTGGCTTTGGGTTATCCCCTAAAAACAGCGAGTATGGCTACTCGGCGGGTGGCGAAGCAGCCCTATCCGGACTGCTTCGCCCTCGGGTCAATTCTTGCGGAGCTCGACAATGTCGTGCTTTTTGAGTTTGCCTTCGGTTACTGAAGCGCGCGCGAAATGATCGTCGATGACCTCGTTGATCGTAACCGAGCCAACTTTGACCCGCGTGTAGTTGGGCAGGTTCGATTTGTTGCCGTGAGGATGAGATTTTGCTCGATAGACGTCCAAAACCTGTCCTGGCTGCGCACCGTCATTTCTGCCGAGGCAAATGACCAGGCCCGATGGTTCAACCTCGATGACTTGACCCCGCATGATCCAGGTATGGCCGATTCCTTGGGCAAGAACGGGCGTTGCTGCAAACAGCGCCGCTCCAATCAGAACGGGTGCGAAGAATTTTTTCATGGCTAATCATATCCTTTCATATTGGTCCGCTGGCTTTTGCCAATGCAGGATGTTGACGGTTCCCTCTGCGATATCCAATCTGTTGCGCCAAAGCCTCGATCATTTGCTGTGCGATCCAGGGCGAAGACCTGTCTTCGAGAGCGTTCTGACGTACCCGATCGGGTGTTCTGACGGTCTCGTTCGACATGTATAAATTGTCGCCGAACCTTCGCTGCGACAATACGTATTGTGCACAGGATGGCGGACGCGTTTTTTGTATCTGCTAGGCGCGAATCGCGGATGTGGATGAGTCTCATTTATATCCTAATATCAATCACTTGATCCTTCGCCTTTCGTCAAACCATACCCTTCGATGATGACTCTCGGGGCGATGGTTAGTCCATTGACCATGGTCCAAGGTCAAGGGGTAAATCAGCAGTTGCGAAAATATCTGCTGCCGTAGGGCAGACGTAGACGGATTCGCCTGCGCCACGAGCCTTAAAGACTAAGCAATCCCCCAAATTGTGGACTACACGTATAGCCCCGCAAGGCAGGAACAGGCATTTTCGGCGCCAGTCAGATTTCCTCGTTTTGATTTCAGTCTGGAGAATGCAATGCGCAGCTTTTCTAAAGTGTTCGATGAATGCGGGATGACATGCTAGAGAATAACCAAAATAGGAAAGCCTATCTCGTCGGCGGCGGCATTGGCTCGTTGGCCGCTGCCGCCTTCATGATCCGCGATGGTGGCATGCAGGGCAAAAATATAACGATTTACGAAGCAAAGCCGCTTCTCGGTGGAAGTCTTGATGCGGCGCCGATCGCAGAAGGTGGATATAGTCTCCGTGGCGGGAGAATGCTCACGACCGACAACTATGAATGTATGTGGGATCTATATAAAACGATCCCGTCGCTGACCGATTCAGATACGTCAGTTTACGACGAAATTGTTGCGTTTAACAAGAGAGTAAAAGCGCATTCACAGGCACGGCTCATTGATCGCAACCGTTCCATCGTGGACGTTTCAACCATGGGGTTTACCATGCGGGACCGCGCAGAATTGCTAATTCTTGCCGAAGCCAGCGAAGAAAAGCTCGGAACCAGTATCATAACCGACTGGCTGTCCCCGGATTTTTTCACCACTAATTTTTGGTATATGTGGCAAACGACTTTTGCCTTTCAGGCTTGGCACAGCGCGGTTGAATTCAAGCGCTATCTGCACAGATTTATGAAGGAATTCTCGCGGATCGAGACGCTCGCAGGCGTCAAACGCACGATGTATAATCAGTATGATGCTCTTGTTCGTCCTCTAGTTCGCTGGCTTGAAGATCGTGATGTCCAATTCTTCCACAATTGTACGGTCACCGATTTCGACCTCGAAGCAGGGTCTGAGATTGTTGTGAAGGGCATTAAGCTGCAGCAATCGGGGACCAATAAAACTGTCGCGGTTGGGAAAGACGATATTGTCTTCTTCCAGAATGCTTCGATGACCGATGCCTCAAGCTTGGGTAGCATGACCGCTGCTCCAGAGAATTTGACTAAAGCAGAAAGCGGTGGTTGGACGCTTTGGGAAAAACTGGCGGAGGGCAGACCGGAGCTTGGCAATCCGGCTGTTTTCAATTCGAGCATACCTGAATCCTACTGGGCTTCCTTTACAGTGACGCTAAACGACACGATTTTCTTTGATCAGATGGAGAAAATTTCCGGAAATGCCGCAGGTACGGGCGGCCTTGTTACCTTCAAAGATTCAAACTGGCTAATGTCGGTGGTCTTGTACCATCAGCCGCATTTTATCGATCAACCCGACGACGTTCAGGTGCTATGGGGTTATGCTTTACATCCTGACCGAATTGGTAATTTTGTCGCCAAACGAATGTCGGACTGTTCGGGAGCCGAAATCCTGCGTGAGCTTGCAGGGCATCTCAATTTTGACTTCGACGAAACATTCTCAAATGCAAACTGTATCCCCTGCCGCATGCCCTATATCACCAGTATGTTCATGCCCCGCGCACAAGGTGACAGGCCGTTGCCAGTGCCTAAGAATTCCAAGAACCTCGCTTTGGTAAGTCAGTTTGTCGAGATCGCCGAAGATGTCGTCTTCACTGTCGAATATTCGGTGCGGGCTGCTCAGATGGCTGTATATGAACTGCTCGGGGTTGACCGCAAAGTTCCGCCAGTCACCCGGCATGATAAGTCAGTTAAAGTGAACATCGACGCCGTGATTAAGGCCTTCAAATGAGAAAAATTTCTAGGAAGGGCTGACGCAGGCGGTTTAAGTAACGGTCCCCCGTTTTCGTATCCGGTTTCGATGTTAGCGTCCTGTCTTCGTCTGCTGGGGTCATCCAGCCAAGGGCGGTGTGAGGACAGCACTCGTTATAGTCTCGTTGCCACGCCTCGATTTTGCCTCTGGCGTCGGCTAACGACAAGAACGAACGAGTGTTGAAGCATTCGTTGCGCAGGCGGCCGTTGAAGCTTTCCACGAAGGCTTATCCGTGGGCTTGCCCATACGCGAGAAGTCTAGCGTCACTTCGTTTTCATACGCCAAGCGATCAAGCGCCTTCGAGATGAACTCGGGGCCGTTATCCACACGAATGGCCCGGGGCGCTCCGCGAACGGCGCCAATCCTGATCATGGCATCAACCCCCTGTTCGCCTTTGATCTCCTGGTCCACATCAATGGCCAGAGCTTCGCTGTTGAATGCATCAACCACGGTGAGAGCGCGCAGCCGACGACCATCAAATAGGGCATCGGAGACGATGTCCATCGATCACAGTTCGTTGGGTGCCGTCGCTGCAGGTTGCCGTTCGCGCCGCTTGCTGACCCGGTGAACCGACTGCCAATACCGGGCAACCTCGCGCTGCCGTGCAGGGTCTCAGACATTTTTGCTAGAACCTCCTGCAAGATGTGCTTGTCTAAACTGAGATCGGCCACCAGTGCTTCAGATTCCGGTTCTCATCCTCCAGCTGCCTCAACCGCCGCAGCTCGCCGACGCCAAGCCCGCCACACAGCTTCTTCCATCAGTAGAATGTCTGCTTCGAAATCCCCACCCGCCACAGAACTTCTCCCACCGGCGTTTTCGCATCGGCCTGCCTCGAAGCATTGGAAATCTGCTTTTCGCTGTGACGACACTTCTTTATGGCACGTTCCTTGCTCCCAAGGGTGACGATTCCAAAAAACTCTCATTCAAACCGGAGGAAAAAACAGGGAGGGCGTCAAGCTACGAAGATGATCTTGCTTGTGGACTACACGTATACCGCTTTCGATCTTGGCCCGACATAATTCGAATCAAGCTGGCTGTGGCTGCAACCGCAGCAGCCCAATTCAGACACCCAATGAAGTGGAGATTCGGATGAGCAACAAAACTACTATCCTCGCTGCTTTGAGCGTTTTGGCTCTTGCAGCCCTTCCGGCCTATGCCGACAGCACCCCCGTTCCTGCCAAGAAGCCTGCGGCGAGCGCTCCTCAGCACAAGCCCGGGCACCCCGATTGTGCTGGCATGCAACAAGGTGACATGCCGATGCACGGAAAAATGATGAAGGGAAAGATGAAGGGCAAGGCTGGCATGGGCGGTCATGCGAATATGGGCAAATCGGCTCAGAGCAAATGCATGGGGGATAAGATGAAGGGCGCGGGCACCGGGAAATCCTCCGACATGCCAATGCCGGAACATGATCACAAATAGGCGCCGTAGCGGAAGCGAGAAAAGGATCAGTCGTCGATTTGGCTGATCAGCATTGCTCCAGCGCCCCGGCCCCAGGGCGCTGGAGACAGTCTCCTACAGATAGTTTGAAAGACATTATCGATGAATGCGGTTTCAATGCTTCCGGCCCCGATGGGAAGGAGGCGCTTTGTGCACAGTCTCGCAATGGGCACTGCGCTAGCAATCTTTGGCGGTCCGCTCCTAGCGTCAGATCGCAGTGCCAGCCACGGCGAACTTGCAGGCACAGAATTCGACTTAGAGATCGACAAGATTCCGGTCAACTATTCGGGCAAGGCTCGCTTCGCAACGGCTGTCAACGGAACCGTCCCGGGACCGCTATTGCGGCTTCGAGAAGGTGATGTTGTGACTATTCGTGTCACCAACCGGCTTGACGAGATGACGAGCATCCACTGGCATGGTCTTATCCTTCCGGCCGAGATGGACGGCGTCCCGGGCATCAGCTTTGCCGGCATCGCGCCTGGCGAGACCTTCACTTATCGTTTCGAGGTACGGCAGCAAGGGACCTACTGGTATCATGCTCACACGTTGGCTGAGCAAACAGGCCTGTTCGGCGCCATCGTTATCGACCCTCGCGAAGGCAAGCGAGTATCTGCCGCCGGGCCCGCTCTGAGAGATTATGCGGTCGTGCTTAGCGACTGGACCGACGAACCGCCGCTGCAGGTCTTCCTCAATCTGAAAAAGATGAGCAGTTACTACAATTTTGCGCAGCCGACCGCAGGGGACTTCCTCAAGGACGCTAAGCAACTGGGACTGCCCCAAGCACTCAAACGTCGTCGTATGTGGAACGCCGCCCGCATGAATCCGACCGACTACAGCGATGTATCTGCCACAACTTACACTTACCTTATGAATGGGACAACGCCTGGCGGCAACTGGACGGCGCTGGCGCAGGCAGGCGACCGGGTTCGCCTTCGCTTCGTGGGGGCAGGTACTGCAAGCTTTTTCGATGTCCGGATACCGGGCGTGCCGTTGACGATTGTGTCGACCGACGGACAGCCTGTCCGACCTGTTACCGTCGATGAATTCCGCATTGGGCCTGGCGAAACCTATGATGTAGAGTTCACCATGCCCGACGAGCGGGCCTACACAATCTTCGCACAATCGATGGACCGAACCGGCTATGCGCGAGGCACGATCGCACCTCGCCCCGGCATGGCTGCCGACATGCCCGAGCTTGATCCGAGGCCTTGGCTCGACCCGATCGACATGATGGGCGCTATGGCTGTGATGGAGACAGGTAATGGTGGACATGGTTTGATGGAGATGCCGTCAAAAGCCCGGCACGCTCGAACGGAATATGGCGCCAACACGGACATGCGTGTCGATTATCCGAGAGTTAATCTCGACGATCCCGGACCAGGCTTGCGCGACCGTTCGCGGCGTGTTTTGACCTATGCTGATCTCAGGACGGTGGGGCAGGACCCAGATCCGCGCACGCCCGAACGTGATATCGAGCTGCATCTCACAGGGAATATGGAGCGGTTCATCTGGTCGTTGGACGGCATCAAGCTCAACGATTCCAAGCCGCTTCGTTTTCGCCCCAACGAGCGGCTGCGTATCACCTTAGTCAACGACACGATGATGGTGCACCCCATGCACCTTCACGGCATGTGGAGTGATCTCGAGACGCCGGAGGGCGAATTCCAGGTTCGCAAGCACACACTCGCGGTACAACCCGCACAGCGCATCAGCTTTCGTGTTACTGCTGATGCGATGGGCCGATGGGCATTCCATTGCCATCTGCTTTATCACATGGCGGCGGGCATGTTCCGAGAGGTCGTGGTCGCATGATCGGGCCTCGCTTGGGCCGTTTTGCGGCTATCGGATTGGCTTGCGCCTTCGCCCTTTCGACATCGGCACTCGCTCAGGAAATCGAGGTTCAGCCGCAGCACGAAGAGGAGCCAGGTTCGGAGGTCCTGGGCGAAGATCATAGTTCAATGTCCATGCCCGGCAGGGACAAGCCGATGGATATGGGATCGATGCAAGGCGGACGCGCCCCAAGCGATGCGCGCAACTCGGACGACTATTCCGACGGCTACCGAAACTCGACGCTGCCTAACTATGAAATGGCCGACAAGCTGTCCGTTCCGAAGATCCTTGTGGAAGAACTTGAATTTGTTTCGGGCAATGAAGGGCAGGGCGCGAACTGGTCGTTTCTTCTGACCAACGGACAGGATAACGACAAGCTGTGGATTCGAAGCCAGGGGTTGAAAACCTCGCGCGAGCGGCTCGATCCGGAATCGAGCGCCGAACTGCTTTGGTGGCACAGTCGAAATCCGTTCTGGGGAACGGTGCTGGGCGTCCGGCAGGATATCGGCAAGGGCGCAACGACTTGGCTAGCCGCCGGGGTCGAGGGTCTTGCTCCTTATTGGTTCGACCTGCAATTGACCGGCTATGTGGGGGACGATGGCCGCCTCGCTGCTCGGTTGAAGGCATCCTATGAAGTGCTTTTGACCAACCGGATCATTCTAACACCACAGTTGGAGACCAATATCTACAGCAAGAATTCTGCTGACCGCGAGCTTGGTGCCGGTCTCAGCAATATTGAACTGAGCGGGCGACTTCGCTATGAAGTTACACGGAAGTTCGCACCTTATGTGGGATATGTGTGGGAGCGCGCATTCAATGGAACCGCAGACAGCCGCAGGATTAATGGGGAGCCTGTCATTGAACGTCGTTTCGTCGTGGGCGCTCGTTTGTGGTGGTAGGGCGTCCCGATCGACCTCTGCCGACAGCGTTCCGGTGTTGGGTTTGCACCTTCTCAAGCTAATGCGAGTTCCCATTCCTGCTTCAAATATGCGGAGTCCCGCTCGATAAGTCGTGCTGCTCGTAGGCTGATCGCGCCGCTCCGTCAGACCGACCGCGTTGCGAAAGATGGCCAGTTTCTGCGCGACCTTGAAAATGCTGCGCCCGGAGCCCCCGATTACCGGCGTGCGGCTACTCATACGAGCGGTCGTAATGCTGTTTGTCCTTCGATCACTTCGCCGCCATCGCCGCGCTACCGCTAAAGAAGCCGAGCATCGAGGCGCCAATGCTCACCGCGCGGCGGCGGCAATACAACAAGTTACCCTCTCTCAGCGCAGCCGCGTTTTCAGAGAGATTTCTTGATTATGAGCGGCCTGGCTACTTTTGACCTCGCTGTCACAGGCGCGTGCAAACTAAGGGCGGCGACTTCAATCGATCGATGCGCAAACCGTCCTGCGAGAATGTGACCTCGATGTTGTCGCCAAAAAAAGCCATGCCCACACTTGGTGTGGTTAGTCTTTGCGCGTGACTAGTCGTGCCGTCGATGAGGTATATCGTCGTCGGATCGCTTGTTTGCTCTGTAAACATTTTCGTGCCGTCGGCGCAGGAATATGCAGTGAGCCGAGAATTAGCTTGGCCCAAATTTGACGCGACTGCGTTTTTGCCTGTTCTGTCGTCGGATGGCGGATCTGCCGAGCACGCCGCGAGTGCCAACAAGGAGGCTGCAACTGCTATTGGGAAGTGCTTGAGCAGCATCGCGCCACCGGTCTGCGGACCAGAGATCTCAGGGAACATCATAGCATGTTTCGCCGGAGGGTCGGCCGTCTGAACCGCACCTCCGGCGTGGCCGCTGTCGCTTGCATGCTGGATGTCTTCTTTGCCGAAGACGATTTTTCCCAGCATGCAAGGGGGCCAAGCTTGATCGAAAAACCATTCGCCGAGCGCCATAAGCGTTTCGAAAGTTGAGCGGCGCGGCGCTCCCTTCGATTTCTGATAAGCATATAATCGGCTCTCGTCATCGCTGAACCATCGCGGTAGCAGGCAGATTGGCGCTACTGAGACGCGGGCCAAACAAATCTCCACCCATTAACCCGAGATCGGCAGCTTCAGCCTTGCCCATGGAGGCAAGGAGAGCGAAGCTGGCGACGTAAGCGTCGCGCTCGGCCGTTATGAGCTGTACGCGACTATTGAGGAGCTCCTGCTCTGCGTTGAGCACGTCCAGGATATTTCTGCTCCCGATGCTATTTTCGGCGCGGACACCTTCCAATGCAAGCTCGTTTGCTTCCACAGCCGCCTGAGCCGAGCGAATGACTGACTGTGTGGCGCGATAGCGCGAATAGGCTGCACGGGTTTCTGCGACAATTTGCCGCTCAATAAGTATCATTCTTTCAAGGGCTTGACTGGTGACGGCCTGAGCGCGGCGGACCTGCGCCGCCGGAAGGCCGCCTTGATAAATGGGTATAGTGGCTGACAGGCCGATTGTCGCCGTGCGCTGCGATTGCTGAAAAGCGCGGCCGGGGATAGTGCTATTCAAGGACCCAAGATAGTTGTTGTAGTTTGCCGAACCTATCGCTGCCAGTTGCGGCAGCCGGGATGCCTCGGCCACGCGAATATCGGACCGAGCGGCATCGGCCTCCATTTTTGCGGCCGCCAAGATTGGGTTGGAATCTAAGGCTGTGTCGACCGCTGCCTCCGCCGAATCTGGCAATCCGGGCAGCGACGATGGTGTTTGCAGGTTATGTGCAGGTAGGCCGACAAATCGGAGATAGTTTTCCCGACTGGCGTCAAGTTGCGACAGCGCGAGCTCCAATTGGCTGTGTGCGCCCTGCAGACGGGCCTCTGACTGGGCGATATCGGTCCGCGTCAGATCACCGACCTCAAACCGGTCACGGGTCGCGGCAAGATTTGTGGAAAGAACCGCAACGTTGCGCTGATTGAGTTCAGCAATGGCATTGTCACGCATGACGTCGAGATAGACCGATACGATCGCCGTGAATAAATCGGCCTCGGCGGCCCTGAGCGTTGCGCGCCCTGCAAAGA
This sequence comes from Sphingopyxis sp., assembly GCA_013823985.1. Lineage (GTDB taxonomy): Bacteria > Pseudomonadota > Alphaproteobacteria > Sphingomonadales > Sphingomonadaceae > Sphingorhabdus_B. The sequence continues at coordinate 83,071 of PNNB01000061.1, read as the reverse complement.
CACGGGCTTCGGCTGACCGAATACCGTATTTAACCCGGCCGCCTTGATAGATTGGCATAGTGAGGTTGGCCGCTGCAGTTGTGGCGCGAAGCGGAGCCGCAAAGCTATTGGCAGAGCGAACAAGAAATTCCTGATAGTCGACAGTAGCACTCAAAGTCGGCCGTGCCCCCGCCTTTGCGAGGGGCACACCTTCGTCCGTAGCGCGTAATGCCGCCCGAGCGCCGGTCAGGCTTGGGTTTGTACGATATGCATATTGCAGGGCTTCTCCAAGCGTCTCTGCGTGTAGCGGGCCTGAAAGCAGCCAAAAAGGCAAAACCAGTGCAAGTGTCTTTTTGGTGCTATTTTTTCTCATTCTGCATTTTCCCGACGATACAATCTTGGCGCCCGATAGTCCGTTGCGAGCCTCCTGGCCGCGCACGTGATGTCATATTATCAATACGCAGCGGGTGAACGCGCCCCTTGCTTTGCGGCGGAAAACGCCATTTGCCTGGCATGCCGGCAGCGCGAGGTCAAGCCGCGAGAAGGTGGGCGGCTCATCACGCTTCATCGGCCACATCCAAGGAAAGTAGGCTGACGTTCGCTTCGCCGCCGGGATAGGCGACGAGCATGTCAATGCCCGGCTGCAGGTCTAGCGCGACAGTCGCATTCGCGAGCCACACGCCGCCGTTTCCAATAGTTTCACTCCCCACTCGGGCGTGTCCGTGAAGTGGAACTAGCCACACCGGTTGAGATGGTGTCGCAACGAGCGTGCCGACAAACGGTTTTGTCCAACGCTCTACCACAAATGTGTCGCCGGCGTGCTGAACCCGCCTCCCAGGTACGAGATCGCGGGGTTCGAATGGCACGACATAGGGGCGCAGCCGAGCGACCGCGACGCCATCGTCGAGATGCAGCTCACGGGGACGACCATAGTCATAAAGACGGTAAGTCAGGTCGGCGTTCTGTTGAATTTCCACAAGTACGAGGCCGGAGCCGATGGCATGCACGGTACCGGCTGGCGAGTACCAGAAGTCGCCGGGCCGCACCGGTTTCCAATCGATCATGTGCGTAATCGAGCCGTCCTCTGCGGCCGCGCGCAGTTCTGCAGGATCTAAATGTCTCAGCAAGCCCAGACCGATCAATGCATGCGGTTCTGCCGCCAAGATTTGCCATGCCTCGCTCTTGCCGCGTGGATGCCCCCGCGCAAGAGCATCCGCATCGTCCGGATGCACCTGGACCGAAAGCCTCTCACTCGTGAAAAGATACTTGATTAGGAGTTCAGGATCATCCGCTTCTAGCCCAGGCGGTGTTTCGAACCAGATTTCGCCTACCGGCGCTCCATCCGGTGGAACATCATCAAAACCCTTCCAGAGTTGATGTCGTCCCCACGGCTTTTCGACGCGCCTAGGTGTGAGCCTGATTACTGACATCGGTGAACTCCGTTCATGAATTAAAGGACAAATTTCGCGCCTCGAGTCCGTTAAGGCTTCATGCAAGCAATGAGCGCCAAGATTCCCGTTCTCGTCTCGCTCGCGTCGCGCACCGCGATGGTTTCGATCCCAGCCTCACGGACAGGGTTGTCATTTCCCCCGGGGTAGACTGCGTCGCCAAAGAACAGCATCTTCGAAAAGGGGACCCCAGTATAATCAGCGAGCCTGCGCATACCGTATGCTTTGTCGATTCCCTGGCGAGTGATGTCGATCGATGTCGAGCCGCCGATGTTAACTGAAAGGTCGGGCAGCATTTGTCGCAAGGTTACCTGAAGCCGCTTGCGTTTGGTGAAATCTGGATCCCATTGCGTCTTCGCAGCGGGCGGCGCGAGTTGCCCTAGGCCTGAGAAGGTGATCTGGGTGCCCCGGTCCTCGACCCGCTCCCCCCAGAGTTTCTCCTCACGAAGTCCGTTTTCTTCAATAGCATTTTTGATCGCGGCCCGGACGCGGTCGCGTTCCTCGCTCGAGAAAACATCAGCATAAACGACATGCCAGCCGTCCTCGAAGCGATAGAGTTTCGTCCCTGTGGTTGGGAGAATAAACAGCCTCTGTAGGTTTGACCCAGTCGGCAGCCGAGACACGACTTGGGCCTCGAACTGCGGCCAGTCCCCGCCGGAGATCACCGCGACGCTTGCGATGTCCAGGAGTGCTGCGAGCAGTTCGGCGGTGGCCGGTTCGATTGGCTGCTTGCTTTCAGCAAGCGTGCCGTCCAGGTCAAATGCGATAAGCTGCTTCATTTGTGTCGTCTTCCTATCATGTCACCACATGTCCTGTTCCCGACCTCGCGTGCTAATGATTTTCTTTTTGGGAAAGGGGAGTCGCAGATCGGGAGCCGGCTCGAGTGATGAGACGTACACGCGAAGCTGCGAAGTTCGGTTTGATAAGCCAAATCGTTCAGAGCCGAGTATCGAGATTTGAGGAGCTGCCGGTTCAATTTGCCGCCTCTTTCAAAATGATCTCATCGATGGCATGCGCGACACCATCCTGTTCGTTTGACTGCGTCACTCGGTGTGCTGCGTCGCGAACAGAAGCCGGACCCTGTCCCATGGCGACCGACAGGCCGGCGCGAGCAAACATCGGCAGGTCGTTGCGTTGGTCGCCAATGACAGCGATGTTGGCGAGCGGCACACCCGCTGCTGAGGCCAGAGTGCCAAGGCCGTCGCCTTTATTGGCACTGGGAGCGGTGATGTCGAGATAATAGGGCTGCGAGCGGCAAACCGTCGCAGCATCGCCGAGCGCGGCCGCGATCTTGGCATCCAGGCGGGCAAGCAGCACATGGTCGTTGCTGACACCAACGATCTTGTCAGCGTGGGAAAGCAGCCCGGCAAAGTCCGTCCTGACGACGGGTTCGAGGTTAGCTGCGCGTCGCTCACGGGGAACGTAGACGTCATCGAGCGTCCGAGCATACCACTTGCCCCCAGCGAACACCCACGGTGTCACGGCCGGGAGCGCCAACAAGGCGAGCGCCCGCTCGGCGCACTCTGGCTCGAGTTGCTCGGCCGATATGAGCGAGCCGTCCGTGTGGATGATTGTACCCCCGTTGAAGGCGCCGATGAGGCCGGTAAGCTGCAGCTGCTTCGCGATCCACAGCATGCCACTCGGTGGACGAGCGCTGATCAGGCTCATCCTGATGCCTGCTTCTTGTAACCGTCCAACTGCCGCGATTACGTCTTTCGATAAACGCTTGTCGTCACGAACGAGGGTGCCGTCGATATCCGATACGAGCATGCGAATTCGCTCTCTCATTTCACACGATGCCAGCGACGATGGGCGCGGTGCATTAATGCGTCAGCGCTCTCGGGTCCGTCGCTGCCCGCAGGATATTCCTCGGGCGCGCCTTGCTGCCACATCTCGAGCAATGGTTGCACCGCTCGCCACGCCGCCTCGATCTGGTCGGCGCGCTGAAACAGCGTCTGGTCGCCGGTCAGCACATCATAAAGTAGTGTTTCGTACCCCGTCAGGTGGCTGACTTGGAAATGGTCGGCATAGCTGAAGTCCATGCTGACCGGTGTGGTGGCCAAGCCGGGGCCGGGCCGTTTGACCACAAATTCCAGATTGATGCCTTCGTCAGGTTGGATTTGCACGACAAGCCGGTTGGGAGGCAGCCGGTCCACTACCGTCTTCCGAAACAGCGAGAGCGGTACCTCGCGAAATTGTATGACGATCTCGGTATCGCGCGCGGCTAGCGCCTTGCCCGTACGCAAATAGAATGGCACACCGGCCCAACGCCAGGTGTCGACATGGACCTTGAGCGCAACGAAGGTCTCGGTTCGACCGGTCGGGTCGATTTCGGGCTCGGCCAGATAGGCTGAAACGGGCTCGCCGGCCACAGTACCGGCGCTGTAGCGGCCGCGAATGGCATTTTGAGGATCGACTGGCCGGATCGCGGAGATGACCTTTTCCTTTTCGGTGCGGATCGCCTCCGCATCGAAGCTTACGGGCGGCTCCATGCCTATCATCGCCAGAAGCTGGAACAGATGATTGGGCACCATGTCCCGTAGCGCGCCTGTCGCATCATAGAACCTGCCGCGGCTGCCAACAGTCACCGCTTCGGCGGCGGTAATCTGGACATGATCTATATACCGGTTGTTCCAGACAGATTCGAGCAAGGTATTGCCGAAGCGGGCGATCATGATGTTCTGCACGGTTTCCTTGCCCAGAAAGTGATCGATCCGGTAGATCTGGTCTTCGCGTGCGCATGCCAGAATTCGTCGGTTCAGCGCCTCTGCGGTAGCGAGATCGGTGCCGAAGGGCTTCTCGATTACTACCCGACGGAAACCCTCTGCCTCGTCGAGCAGACCCGCCGCGCTCAAGGCTTCGACAATCGGACCGAAGAAGCTCGGAGAAGTGGCGAGATAGAAGACGGCGTTGGATCCAAGCTCCGCAGCCAACGATGTGAATGTCTGCGGATTGGTGAAGTCACCCTTTCGGTAGTGGATGCCCCCGCGGATTATCTCCCAGCCTGTACCCTCGTTGAGAAATCCTGCGAGCGCGCGGCGCAGCCCCTCATCATCGCAGTCATGGTAGCTGATTCCAAGCAGATTGGTATCGGTTGTCAGCAGTCCTGACTCGGCCAGATTGACGAGGGCGGGCGCGAGCAGTCTGCGGGTAAGGTCGCCTAGTGCCCCGAAGATGACAATGGTCGCCGGCGGCGCGACCACTATTTGGTTCATTGCGGAATTTCGACGTGACCGCCGAACCCGAAGCGCATCGCCGAAAGCACCTGATCACCGAAAGTATGCTCGACCCGGCTACGGTAGCGGGCGAACAACGCGGCGGAGAGGACATTAACCGGCACCGCCTCTTCCATCGCCGCCTCGATCGTCCAGTGTCCTTCGCCCGAATCCGCAACCCGCCCCGAGAACTGGGTCAGCATCTGGTCTTTGGCAAGCGCGGCGGCAGTAAGATCAAGGAGCCAGGACGATATTACGCTGCCGCGGCGCCACACTTCGGCAATGTCCGTCAGATTGAGGTCGAACCGCTCGTCTTCTGCCAATCTGTCAGACTTCTTTCCTTTGAGGATGTCGAACCCCTCGGCGTAGGCCTGCATCAGTCCGTATTCGATACCATTATGAACCATCTTGACGAAGTGACCCGCGCCAGCGGGTCCCGCATGCATGTAGCCCTGCTCGGCGCGGGGATCTTCACCCTCTTGTTCCAACCGATTGGGTGTGCGCGGTATCGTACCAAGGCCTGGCGCAAGCGTCGCGAAGATCGGGTCGAGTAGGTTGACGGTTTCCTTGTCTCCGCCGATCATCATGCAATAGCCGCGCTCCAGACCCCAGACGCCGCCTGACGTGCCGACGTCGACATAATGGAGATTCTTCTCTCTCAGCGCGCGCGCGCGTCGGATATCGTCCTTGTAAAAGCTGTTGCCGCCGTCGATGATGATGTCGTCTGCCTGGGCGATCGCCATCAACTGTTCGATCGTGGTCTCGGTTGGAGCGCCTGCAGGCAGCATCACCCAGAAGATGCGTGGACCGGATAGCTTGTTGGCGGCATCCTCCAGCGACGTTGCCGCCGTCGCTCCTTCCCGCGCGAGCGCCTCGACGAGATCGGGGTTGCGGTCGAAAGCGACAACCTCATGATCGCCACGCATTAGCCGGCGGCTTATCCCGGCTCCCATACGGCCAAGGCCGATCATCGCAATGCGCATAAAAATCCTTTCCTCAGCTGTCCAGCAAAGCGGCTAACACCGCCACTCGCAAAGCCTCAATCCCGCCGCCATTGTCCTTCAGATGAATGCGCAGCACCGGCCGATCTCGGCTGGCAAGTACAACCATGTCGCCGCGAGCCTGAGCGATCTGAATGGTACCGAAGCTGGTGCGGTGACCAGGAATTGGGAGGTGCGGAACCGGGTCACGGGTAATCGTCAGGAAGGCGCCACCCGCAGGCCCGCCTTTGTAGGCTTGGCCGGTAGAGTGGAGGAAACGTGGTCCGAAGCCCGCCACGGTTGCCACCTGTTTTGCATCGCGGACGGCTTTGCGCAAAGCTGCGATCACCGCTTCGTTAGCTGTATTGCGCGTAAGATAGACCAGGAACCCGACATAGGCGCCGGGAGAAGTGCTCCCAAAGTGCATCCGCAGTAACTCGATCGGATCGGCGGACGACAGGTCGCTGTCCGCTGGTGCATAGATGGTAAAGTCGGAATTTGCGGCGATCGGCGTTTCCGGAGCAAGCGTTCCGGTCGATTCTGAGGCCTCAACCAGCTTCCGCGTGGCGATCTTGGCATCCTCGACGTCGGGCTGGTCGAATGGATTGATCCCGATCACCGCGCCTGCAACGGCAGTTGCGACCTCCCAGCGGAAGAACTCTTGGCCGATCAACTGGCGCTTGGCAACGTGAATTGACACCACCGGTTGGCCCGCCTTCACAAGCGCCTCGAGCGCGGCTTCAAGCATGTCGTCCTCATCCCCCGCAAGGTGTAAGTGAACGAACAACCGGTCGTTCCCATAGCTGTGCGGTGCGCCGACCGGCTCAAGATCAATCGGGATAATGCCTTTGCCTTGTTTGCCCGTGGACTCGGCAAGCAGTTGCTCTAGCCAGGCACCGAAGGGTCGCAAACCGGGCGAGGGGAGAATCGTGAGCTTGTTGCGTCCTGCAAGCGCAGCCTCGCCGACGATCGCGCCGAGATGAAGACCTGGGTTGTACGCGGGCGGCGCATCGGCTCCGCAGGCAATCACCATCGGTGCCGTTGCCTCGAAAAGTGCACCGGTGTCTATTCCCATCGCTGCCGCCGGCACCATACCGAAAGCCGACAAGACCGAATAGCGTCCGCCAATCGTGGGATCGCCGGAAAAGATTATCGCGAAGCGATCCGCTTTTGCTGAGGTCTCGAGTTTGGAACCGGGATCGGTGACTGCGACGAAGCGGTCGCCGCTTTCTCCGGAGATCATCCAGAAATAGCTGCGCAACAGCTCTGGTTCCATCGTCGAGCCGGATTTGGACGACACGATAAATATTGTATTTTTCGGATCGATCTGTGCGGCCACCGTCGAGATCTGGCCCGGGTCCGTCGTGTCGAGTACGTGCAGCCTCGGGCTGCCCGCTTCGCTACCCAGGATCAGCGACAGCACCTCTGCCCCCAAACTCGATCCACCCATGCCGAGCAGCACCGCGTCCTTATACGACTTGGCCTTCTCGGTCAGCCGCTGCAACTGGTCCCGATCTGTTCGCTGTCCACCCGCAGCGGCGAGCCAGCCGAGCCAATTTCCCTCGTCCTTGTCGGTCCAGAGCGTCGCGTCACCCTGCCACAGACGTCGGCTCCAGCCATCAGCGCGCGCCTTTTCCAGCCGCTCATCGACGGCCTTCTGCAGCGCCTCGGGAAGGGTCGCCGACATGCCGTTCTGCCGGTCATTTAGGAATGCTTTGCGCTTTCGTGCCACCGCGCCAAGCAGTGAGTCGGCCGCATCGGAAAACATGCGGACGCCATCCGTTACCAACGCAGTGGTAACGTCGGCTAGCCTCAACCCCAGCCGTTCGGTCTCCGCCAGCACATGGCGCGCGGCACCGACATCCTCGGTCAGCGTCTGCCGTACAGTGCCGTGATCGCGAAAGGCGTCCAGGGTTTTCAGCGGCATCGTGTTGACCGTGTCCGGTCCGATCAGCGTATCAATGTAGAGTGTGTCGGGATAAGCGGGATCCTTCGTGCCTGTAGAGGCCCACAGCAACCTTTGCGGCATCGCGCCCTTAGCTGCGAGGTCCAGCCAGCGGGAGCTTGCGATCATGTCCCGGTACCAGGCGTAAGCAACCTTCGCGTTGGCGATCGCGACCTTTCCCCGGATGGCCTTCAGCGCATCGCTCTTTGGGTCGCCAGCATTCACCCGCTCATCGATCGTCTTGTCAATCCGCGCGTCGATGCGACTGATGAAGAAGCTGGCAACGCTGGCGATCCGCTCGATCGCCTCGCCCTTCGCCAACCGGGCTTCGAGACCGGCCATATAGGCTTCCGCCACCGCCTGATACGTTTCGAGCGAGAACAGCAGGGTTACGTTGACGTTGATCCCGTCCTCGATCAGCGCCCGGATCGCGCGCGTGCCGGCCTGCGTGCCGGGGATCTTGAGCATCAGATTGGGCTCGTCCACGAACGTCCATAGGCGCCGCGCCTCCTCAATTGTCGCCTCGGTTGCGTCCGCTAAATAGGGCGAGACCTCCAGGCTGACATAACCATCCTTGCCTTCCAGCCGGTCGTAAACGGGTCGCAGATCGGTGGCGGCAGCCTTGATGTCGGCGACCGCCTGGCTTTCGTAGATGTCTCGCACACTTGCGTCTGCACGCTCCAGGAACGCCTGGAAACCCACGTCATAGGCCTCTCCGTGGACCATCGCCTTCTCGAAAATCGACGGGTTGGAGGTGACTCCGCTAAGTCCATCTTCTGCGACCAGTTTGCGCAGGCCGCCGTCAGCCAGAAATGTGCGGTCCACGAAATCGAGCCACACCGCCTGGCCCAGATCGCCGACTTGTTTTAGCTTATTGGTCATTTGTTGTTCTTTTCAACGAGCGCGCGCGCGACATCGCAGATATTCTCGACGGTAAAGCCGAATTTCTGCTGCAGCTTCGCGAGTGGGGCAGAAGCTCCAAAGGTCTTCATCGTGATGGTGTCGCCGTCCTGCCCGACATAGCGGTCCCAGCCGAGTGAACCGCCCTGCTCGACGGCGAGACGGGCGCGCACCGCGCTCGGGAGCACACTCTCGCGGTAGCTGTGATCCTGCTTCTCGAACAAATACCAGCTCGGGAGTGACACGGCGCGCGACCGAATGCCCTGGGTGGTGAGCTTCTCGTGCGCGCATATGACCATCGGCAGCTCACTTCCGGTGCCGATCAGGATGATCTCGGGATCACCATTCTTCGCGTCGGCCAGTACATAGCCGCCTTTGACCAGCCCGTCAGCGGACGCATATGTGTCGCGGTCGATCGTGGGAATGTCTTGCCGAGAAAAGATCAGCGCGGTCGGCCCTTCGGTGTGTTCAAGAGCAATCTTCCACGCGGCAGCGACCTCATTGGCATCGCCCGGGCGGATGGTATTCAGCCCGGGGATTGCGCGTAGTGTAGCCAGATGCTCGATCGGCTGGTGCGTCGGCCCGTCCTCGCCTACTCCGATGCTGTCGTGCGTGAACACGAAGACGACGGGCAGCTCCATGATCGCCGCAAGGCGGATCGGCGGCCGCATATAGTCAGCGAATACGAGGAAGGTGCCAGTGTAGGGCCGCAGGTTGGAGAGCGCCATGCCATTGGCGATTGCGCCCATGGCGTGCTCGCGCACGCCGAAATGCATGTTCCGCCCGCCATAGCTCGTCGCCTCGAATGTGCCCGCGCCCGGAAAGGCGAGGATCGTCTTTGTAGAGGGTGCAAGATCTGCTGCTCCGCCGATCAGCATGGGCACGTTCGGCGCGATCGCGTTCAGCACCTTTGCGCCGGCGTCGCGCGAGGCCAAGCCCTTGGCGTCAGTCGGAAAGCCGGGGATGTCGGTCTGCCATCCTTCCGGCAACACGCCCTGGCGCAAGTGCTCGAGTTCGACAGCTTGCTCGGGGAAGGCTTCCCGGTAGCGCTTGAAGTTGGATTCCCACTGCTCGCGGAGTGGCTTGCCGCGCTCCACCATGGCGTCACGCAGGACGGTCTGCGCCTCCTCGGGAACCAGGAACTCTGAGTCCTCGGGCCAGCCATAGGTCTTCTTGGTAGCGCGGATCACGTCTGGACCCATCGCATCGCTATGGGCCTTTTGGGTGCCCTGGATCGGACTTCCATAGCCAATCACCGAGCGTACGATGATAAAGGTGGGTCTGTCGTCAGTCGCCTTGAAGGTCTCGATCGCCCGGCCGAAAGCTCCAGTGTCGTTGGCGTCATCGACCTCAATCACCTGCCAACCATAGCCCTCGAACCGCTTGCCGACGTCCTCGGTAAAGGCCAGGTCTGTTGTGCCCTCGATCGTAATATTGTTGCTGTCATAGACCCAGCACAGGTTGGCGAGCCTCAAGTGCGCAGCGATCGAGGCCGCCTCCTGCGAGACCCCTTCCATCATATCGCCGTCGCCGGCGAAGACATAGATGTCATGGTCGAACAGCGTGAAACCGCCCCGGTTGAAATGCGCCGCAAGCGCGCGCTCGGCGATCGCCATGCCGACTGAATTGCCGCAGCCCTGGCCGAGCGGCCCGGTCGTGGTTTCCACGCCGGTCGTCATCCGATATTCGGGGTGGCCCGGAGTCTTGGAGTTAAGCTGGCGGAACGCCTTGATGTCGTCAAGGCTCACCGCTGGTTCGCCGGTTTTGCGGCCGTCAGCCTCGATCTCCTCGATCCCAGCGAGGTGGATCAGCGCATAAAGCAGCATTGAGGCGTGACCGACAGACAGCACGAAACGGTCGCGGTTGGGCCAGTCCGGCGTGGTCGGGTCGTAGCGCAAGTAATCGTGCCACAGCGTGAAACCAACCGGAGCAAGTGCCATGGGCGTGCCAGAATGGCCCGAATTGGCCCTCTGTACCGCATCCATCGCCAGGGTGCGAATGGTGTCGATCACAAGCCTGTCGAGTGGTTGGTTTTTGGATATCGCAAATGAGTCTGGGGGGCAGATCATCGAGTAGAACCCGCCGCCATTCGCGCACTAATACCTGAAAGACCGTGCGCCGCAGACTGATCGCTGACCTCAAACTCGGTCGAATAGTCGCTCCCACCCTTGCTTTTCACCGGTCTAGCAACTGCGGTTTTCACCTCTTTTTGGGACCCCTGCCGCGTAGCGAGCGTCAAACGGGTGAGTGCTGCAAGATAGGCGAGTGTCGATTCTGCGCCTTGATTGGCGTTTCGGCGGTCGGGGTGCAATCCATCAAAGCAAGCGCCAGTGTGAGTCTCGGCGAGAGGAACCCGCAAATCATTGTCTCCAGTGAACCAACGGAAGGCTCGATGAGCTTCCTGCTTCCACCAGCGATTTCCGGTAATTTCTGCGGCCGTCAGGCACGCGCTGACAGCGGAACAGGCCTCCAAAGGCTGTTGATCGAAGGGCTCCGGGCATCTGCGATCGGCTCCAAAGGTTTGAGTGCCGATCGGTCGGAAATGCCCGGCATCGGCAGTTTGAAGCTTCATCAGCCAGCATAACGTCTGCAACCCGACACGTACGTAGTTGGGTTCCGATTTTGCATGACCGCTGATCAGCAGGGCCTCACATAGCTTGGCATTGTCATAACCAAGGCGATCCTCGAACCAGTTCCAGTCGGCGCTTGCAGCATCCGTCCAGCGTTGGAAGAGGCGTGCGCACAGCTCGTCCCTCAGTCTTTCAAAACCGAGGTGGCCCGGAAAGCGATCGAGAAAACCGTTGATTCCGAGCAGACCATATGCCCAGGCGCGCGGTGAACCGAGATCATTTAATGGAGGCGCGATGTCAAGCAGGCGAGCTGCCGCCCAGTCGCTCAGATGATATGGATCTTCGTGCCGCGAAAGTGCCCCTAGTGCCCAGACCGCCCTTCCATGAGCGTCATCTGCGCCAGGCTGATCAAGCCAATGACGGTCAAAACTCAAGAAATTGTGGGTGCGGCGCTCAAGCGGAGACCATGCGTGCTCAACGAATGCTGAGTAAATGAGCGTCAGCCGGTGTTCTTCTGACGAAAGTTCGCGTAGCCTTGCAATATCGGTCATCAGGAGCAGCGCACGAGCGTTATCGTCCAGGCAATAGCCGTTCTTTCGGTCAGGTACCGAGAACTGGGCATGCTGAATGAGCCCGACATTGTCGGTCATGGCAACAAGGCGTGCCGTCGCCAGCATAGGGAGCTTTTCTACCTTGGGACTCCCCCCAAGGAACGGGATGATTTCAGCTCTATGTGCGGGCCGCTCGCGCTTGACCCCGGAAAAGAGTTCGAGATACTGGCTTGCGACATTCGACCAGATCATGGTTCGACCACGCGCATAAGCGCGCGTTCGGATCGCGCTACGCGCGCGGTCGTCGTCGATGAGCGCGCTTACCGCAGTTGCCAGTTCATCCGAAGAACCAAACGGCGTTAGGACGCCGCAATTATCGGACAGAAGTTCTTGCGCATACCAGAATGGGGTCGAGACCACCGCTTTTCCCAACGCTACAGCGTAAGCAAGCGTTCCAGAGACAATTTGCGCCTCATTGGGATAAGGCGTAAGGTAGATGTCACATGCTGCCAAGTAATGCAGAAGTTCGTCGAGCGAAAGATATTGGTCGACGAAACGGACATGATCAGCCACGCCCAACTCGTTGATCAGTTCGGTAAGACTTTCGCGGTATCGCTCCCCCTCGTGTTGCCGAAGAGCCGGGTGCGTCGCTCCCACGATCAAATAGAGAATCTTGGGGTGCTTTTCGGTTAGGGCGGGTATTGCTCGTATAGCCGTTTCGATTCCTTTGCCCGGTCCGAGCAATCCAAACGTCGTCAGCAAGGTCTTATCGGCGAGCTCGAAATCATGTTTGGCCATGGCAGGATCGAGAAACGGGCGATCCGGTGTGCCGTGAGGCAATACGGCAATCTGCTCTGGAGCGACACCGTATACCTCCTGGAGGATAGCCTTACCTCTTTCTGCCATGACGACTAGGCGTGCGGACCGCATTATGATCTCATCCATGACTCGACGTTGAGCAGGGGTGGGCGATGCCAGAACAGTGTGCAGCGTCGTCACAACAGGTGCATCAACGCGCCGAAGAAGACCGAGTATATGTTCGCCGGCTTCGCCCCCGAAAATTCCAAACTCGTGCTGCAGGGACACGATTTCGACGTCAGATACGTTCAAGAAGTCAGCGGCGACGGCGTAAGATTCGGGATCGCCTTCATCGATCTCCAGCGGGACATAGTCTGGATACGCGTAGTTGTGGCCGTCAGTGACCGCGATAGTGAAGCACGAGAGGGCGGGAGCCTCGCGCAGCAGCGCGCGTCGCAGATCGTCCGTAAATGTTGCGATGCCGCACTGTCGGGGGACTGACGTCCCAATTAGCGCGATACGCCGCAAGCTGGGGACAATCTGAATTTGATTCACGGTGTTTCTCCGGTAAGTGGGCTTAATTTCCGAGTGGCCGTAAGATTTGCAACGACTAGGATCGCCATTGCTATGGCCCTTGGACCTTAGTGCAGTGTCAAGCCTGTTCTTTTGCCCACCAGATCATTTTTGCGTGACCATTGAAAAGGTAGCGCTCTCCGTACCGAGATCACAGGCGGCAGGGTAAGCAAAGACTAACGGCCTTTTGAGAGAAGTGATTATTTGCATTATAGTTCTCCAATTCATTGGCAGCACGACCCCCGGGCCGTTGTGTATTAGATTGCTGATCGCGAAATAGGCTGATCGGCGAGGGATCGATATACGTGAGGTCCACATGCCGTGCTGCGCTGACCGCCAACGGGGACTCGAAGTGGGGCCGGATCAACAATCTCCAGACACGGCGGCCGACATTGACATTGCGTCGGATGGAGCTTTCGAGCTGAACTCACCGCGTTCATGCCCAGCGCGAATCGCATCGCTGCGGCGATCTAATTTCGACGTCCGATCCGCTTCCAACCCGTTCTGCGAGACGCTTGCCATTCCAGGCGCACGCTCGCTGGTCGGCGGGCTGCAATGTTTCGCGGTTACCGAATCCGTCTTTGCCAGCACAATGCTTTTCCAAAGGCCGGCCGCAAATGCGATCCATTGGATCAACGGTTTCCGACGATCACTGAACTTGGGGCGATCCCAAAATCCCCGATCGATATCGGTGTCGGGCGCTACTTGGCCTCGTGATGGGTAGCCAAAGACCCCGAGCAGGCTTTAGACGAACTCCAGAGCGCACTAGGCGTGCACGCAGCGATGAACGCGGGCCGCTGCTTCGATCACAACCGCAGGCGGGAAAGCCTATTGAATTGCGATGAAGGTTCCCTAAAAATCGGGGTTGTGTTGGCGCAGTCAGCCATTACCGGGGGTTTACGGATTAAGCACAGCGTTTGCCGGCTTTCCTCGAGTAACCCGCAACCGCTTCGAGAAGGGCTCGCGCGATGGCAGGTTTTGCGATGACGTCGCCAAACCCCGCCTCGCGGGCTCGCGCCTCAAGTGTTGGGTTCCAATAAGCCGAAATCAAGATCGCACTTCCATCCCAGCCCTTGGCCTGCAACCTTTTTAACAGGTTTAAGCCATCCACATCGGGCATATGGTAATCAACAACAAGACAGTCTGCTCTTAACGAACGAGGGTCGGCAAGAAGTGCTCTGCCACTGGTATAGCTTCGCACCGTATACCCTCGGGCGCGAAGCATCAGTTGAATTGAGCGGCGAACGCCATGGTCGTCGTCTGAAAGCAGTATCGTGAAGGATGTTGCGGGCTGCTTCCCGACCGGTTCGGACATGCTGCGAAGTGCTCGAAGGAGGTAAATGAGCGGACTGAATCCCAAATTTTTGCTGTCGCGTCTGTAAGTAAACACCCTAGCGGGTTTTTCCTCGTCCCATCCCGGCGGCGAACGCAATCCGCAACACGTCAGACAGACTGCGCGCGGAAAGTTTGCCCATCAAGCTGGCGCGATGTACCTCGACTGTCCGTGACGAAATACCGAGGTCATAGGCGATGGTTTTGTTGGGGTAGCCATGGGTTAGCCCGTCAAGTATCTCTCTTTCGCGCGGTGTAAGTCTTGCAAGCTGAAGTAACGCATCAGCCTGATCTACTGTTTTGGCGTCGGCATCGTGGATACGGGCAAATCCCCGATCAAGTGCATCAAGAAGCGCCGCCTTTTGGAAAGGCTTCTCCAGAAAGTCGACCGCACCGGCCTTCATCGCCTTCACGGCTACGGCGACATCGCCATGCCCGGTGAGAACGATCACAGGCATGTCGATGCCGCGTTCGAGCATCGCTGCTTGCACCTGAAGCCCGTCCATGTCGGGCATACGAACGTCAAGGAGCACACAACCAGCATCGGTTGTCTTTACCGTTTTCAAAAACTCGACACCCGAAGCGTAGGCGTGGACCGAAAAACCGCTGGTTCGCAACATAAATCCAGCCGATTTTCTGATTGCCTCCTCATCGTCGACAAGATGAATGATCCCGCTAGTGCTCATTAGCGTCCTCCACCTGGGCATGAATTAGTGTGAACCGGAATATCGAACCGCCATCTTGCCGCTGTTCAACCCAGATCCGGCCCCCATGCGCTTCAACAATTGTACGGCAGATCGATAGGCCAAGGCCCATGCCTTCGGTCTTGCTGCTCACAAAGGCCTTGAACAACCGGGGCAGTATTTCCTCCGGAATTCCTGGTCCGGTGTCTTCGACAGAGACCTCGATAAAACCGTCGGTTCGAAGCCGCGTTGCCACCCGCAATTCCCGAACCCGAGCGTCTGACATTGCTTCAATCGCATTGCGCACGAGGTTGACAATCACCTGTTGAATCTGGACCCGATCAACGAGCACAGGTGTTGCCAATGGAGCGCAATTTATGAAGCTTCGCACGCCGCACTCCCGGGCACCTATAAGCGCCAGTTTGCTTGCGTCCTCAATTAGTTCAGGCAAATCTTCGATGCTTTTGTCGACCTCGCCACGAGCAACGAAATCCCGAAGCCGGCGAACGATGAACCCTGCGCGAATTGTCTCTTCGGCGGCTTCGTTCAAAACATCTTGCAAGACATTTCGGGGCAGGCGGGCATTTCCCGTCAAATAGTCACGGGCTGTTTCGAGATAGTTGGTGACTGCCGTTAATGGTTGGTTGAGTTCGTGAGCTAGCGTTGAGGCCATGGTTCCCATTGCACTCAGCCGCGATACATGAACGAGCTCGGCCTGGAGCTCCTTGAGTTTCAGCTCGTCTCGCTCCTTTGCAGTCAGGTCTCGGATGAAGCCTGTGAATATACGGCTGCCCTGCTCGCCGGCTTCGCCGACCGATAGCTGCAGGGGAAATGTGGTTCCGTCTTGGCGCTGGCCAACAACGATACGGCCAATACCGATGATTCTCTTCTCACCGGTCTTGAGATACTGAGCCATGTATCCGTCATGACGGGACCTGTCTGGTTCGGGCATCAGGCAGGATATGTTGCGGCCAATAAGCGTTGCCTCGCTGTAGCCAAACAGTCTCTCGGCGGCGGCGCTGAAGGATATAATTGAACCGCTTTCGTCAATCACAATCATAGCGTCTGGGATTGTTGCCAGAATCGATTGCAGATGCTGTTCGCGCTTCTCGCTCGAGCGACGCAGCGCTACCTCCTCGGTGATGTCGCGCGCGATGCAGCTGAAGCCGACCGTCTCTCCTTTCGTATTCGAAACGGGATTGATCGTAAGCCGCGCAAGATATTCAGAGCCGTCTGCGCAGACCCGCCAAGCATCGCGTTCGACTGCGCCAAGCCGCTTGGCGGCTTCGAGATCCGCGTCCGGTTGCCCGCACGCTAGTTCGTCGGGCGGGTAGAAGATCGCGTGGGAGCAGCCAAACAGTTCGCTGGCTGGCCATTGCAAAGCATGCTCAGCCTCACGATTGACTGCGATGATAAGGCCTGAAGTGTCCAGCAGCGCAAGGCTATGCCCGGTAATGCCTCGCAGCATGAACTGCATGAAATTGTGTGGATCGGATTGCCACTGGTCTTTCCCGATGATGTCATGCACGTTCATAAGCATACCGGCAGGCAGGCCTTGAGAATCGGCTCATTGTCTCAGGCGGTGCATCGTCGCAGGAGCTGCTGTGATTGATCATCGTTACAGTCGATTTTTGCGCATGAAGGTCACAAACAGGAATACGCATGCGGAGCCATTGCCCCTCACGGCACCCCAAAATTACCGGAATCTGCAGCTTGCAGCATTTCAGCATCGCCAGGCTGTAATGGCAGCATCAGTTTTGCATTAGCGCCGCGCCAGTAAAATCATTGAACCGCGGCCCAAAGGCCGGGTTTGTGCTGCATTCCAGTCAATGGTCACGCCATTGACGCCAAGAGATCGTCTATTTCGAATGTAACAAAAGTCGTAAAGCTGTCAGCAACAGCATATGGCAGAACCAGTTTGCGACCGTGGAGCATTGCGCCGCAGCTATAAGCGACATTTGGCACATAACCCTCTCGCTCATCCATGTCAGAGCGCAAGAGGGGCTGCGATGTGCGAGCAAGCAGCTTGGACGGATTGTTTAGATCCAGCAGGCAAGCGCCAATGCAGTAATTGCGAACGGCGCCAACCCCATGCGTTATCACCAGCCAACCTTCGTCAATCTCAATCGGAGACCCGCAGTTCCCGATTTGAACGAACTCCCATGGCCATCGCGGGGTGATCGCCGTTACGCCTCCATTCCAAGTAAAGACATCGTCCGACCTAAGATACCAGATATTTTCATTGTCCATGCGCCCCAGCATTGCAAACTGGCCGTCAACATGGCGCGGGAACAGAGCCATCCCTTTGCTTTTCGTAGCGTCGCCGACCAGTGGCCGGAGTTCGAAAGTCTTGAAGTCGGAAGTGCTGAGCAGCTCTTGCCGGATTGCTTGGCCACTATAGGCGGTATAGGTGGCGAAGTAGCTTTGCTTGCCATCCGGGCCGGAAAAGTGAACGAACCGAGCATCCTCGATACCGCTTCGCTGGCTGGGCGTGGTCGGGAAGATGATAAGTTCGGAAAGATCGTGGCTCCCGTCGCACATGATACGAATGCCAGCGTCTGGACCTAGTGTGGGTGAAAGATTTTCGGTTTCAAGAATAAGCGGCTTTGGATTTGGTGGCGTAACCGCGATGCTGCCGTCGGCCAGGCACAACCCTGTCCGAAATGTGATCGAAGAGACATGCCCTTCGCCGACGCCCCGAAGAGAGAGAACAAACCTGACGGCTCCCTCTGGAGCTCCCGCCTGGTTTGGATGGGGGACAATGCTGGGGTTGAAGAGGGCTGCTGCTTCGTATGAATATTCATGGCAGAAATGCGCGCCTATCAAGAGGGCTTGCATTTCGCTAACCTCACATTTGCAGATTTCGATTCCGTTGACCTCTTTGAACCGCCGGGCAAAAAGAGTCGTTACGTCCCGATGCCGCCCTGAAAAGTCTTTCAGAACCCGTCCAAGTTCCTGGTTGAGCGCCTCCTCGCTGAGCGCAAGCACCCGGTCGGCTATGCGTTGAGCTCGCGGGGGGGCGGACGGGGTATATTTGTCGCCGTCGGTAGTTGGCATATAGGGCCTGATGACCGTGCGCGTTGGATCAGGGCGCAGCAATATCGGAAGCCTGGTTACAAATGCTGAATGTGACATAAATTTGCTCCTATCTGAAGGTCTTCAACAATGTCCGCCGGGGGAGGCATGGTTCCACGCCGGTGCTTTTACGCTGAGCTTGTTGGCGTGGAGGGACATACTCTGTCGAAGACGTTTGCCGCGCTTCGCACTAGAGCTTGATTGGCCGCCTTGATGCTTTTGCCGAGTCCATGTAGGCCGAACATCATGAGCCAGTTGCGATCGGCGCGCCCAGGCCAGTTCTTTGCGACTGCCAGATGTAGAGGGCGGAATTTGGTACGTCGTGTGGAATGACTGCCTTTTTGGCTGAGACATTGCCATCATTCTTAGGGATTACTTTCCCTTCGTGACGATTGTCAGCATTACGCAAGGCAGGGTTAAGATCACGGGTGAATGCCGTGATTCCGCACTGGCAAGATAGGCGGGTTCCGATCAGCGCGTTTTGGCGAGGTGGTCGAAGAGGGCGGTCGTGGTGCATTCTCTTCCTTTCAAGAACTATGGCTATCGCCTCCCTTCACTCGGTTTCACTCACTGCTGTCGAGCGGGCAAACTGGAGCCGGCTATCGAAGACCGGAACACTATCGCCCGTGGACCTTGGTCCAGAGTCAAGACCAGTTATGTCCGCTCGAGCTCGGCTGCTGACGACAGAAGTTCCCTTATGGCGGTGTAACCAGGTCCAGGTTCTCTTTCTGTAAGTAATCTTCGTAGTGTTGTACTTTGCTCCCCCGCCAAGCCGTTCAAGCTCATTAACGCGCACAGATATGATCTGCGGCTAGGGTTGATGCTTGTTCCAGAGGTCTTATGACGCAGTCAAAGCCCGGTCGCCGTTCTGGTCTTGATCACACTGCTGATCGGGCGATCCGCCAAGCAACGAATGGCTCAAGCCCGATTGCTGACGCGATCAGACGAAGCGGTTGACGATACCACTGACGATGTTCGTCGCGCACCACCGGGCATAAAAGCGTCCCAGCAATAGCCCAACTATCTTCCAGCCACCGGTCGGCAAATCATAGTCGAAAAAGACGGTGAGCATCGATCCACCCGGTCTTGGGACCACAGTGAATCCCATTGTGTATCGACCGATTACGAGCAGCCGAGGCTCGCCGACGGTTTCCCAAATTTTCTGTTGGGGCGGTGTATGATCAATCACCATCTGTTCAACACCGATGGGGACACCGAGCACCTGCCCCTGCAAGGACATAAGCGAGCCTATTCGGCGACCTTTTCCGTGGTCCAATTTAAGCGCCATGGCTCCCCCCGCCATCATCTGAGACGATTGCATCATGTGCGCGGACAGCCTTTCATGTTGGTCGAGTTCGTCAAAAACCGCCTCTGAGCCAGCGCTTACAAATCCACCAGTTTCGTAATGATATTTGTACATGCGCTACGTCCAAAGCTTTCGAAAAGCTGGATGCACCTTCGACCATAGTCACATGTCAAGCGGGTTTGCGGTGCTCATGAAATAGAAGTTATAACCCTAGGTTATCACCCCTTCGTTTTGTCAGATGAGGTTTCATTAGTTCTGGCTTGCGACGGGCCTGCCTTCTAAAGTTACGGAAATATGACGCATCATCACAGGGAAGGGGTGGCAATGCAAAAATTCGGTAAATTATATGGCAGTATCGGGGTGCTTGCGCTCGCGAGCATTCTGGGATCGGCGCCGGCTGCTGCCCAGGACGCGCAGAATGAAGATGACGTCGCCGAAGAGCAGGGTGCAATCGTCGTAACCGGAACCCGGCGCAACGACCTCAAAGCTGCGGACGCTGCCCTGCCGATCGATATCATCACGGGCGACGAGCTGATCGAAAAGGGGGCAGCAGATATGAACGATCTGCTGCGCACCGAGGTACCAGCGCTCAACATCCAACGACTGGTCAGCAATGACGGGGCGGTGTTTACCCGGCCTTTCTCTTTGCGCGGACTGCCGCCAGACCAAACGCTTGTCCTGGTGAACGGCAAGCGCCGCCATCGTGGCGCCACGGTACAGTTTACCAACATCCCCTATATTCGGGGCTCGCAAGGTCCCGACCTGGCGGCAATTCCATCGATCGCCGTAGGTCAGCTCGAAGTCTTGCGCGATGGCGCTTCGGCTCTCTACGGATCGGACGCGATCGCAGGCGTCCTGAACTTCGGTCTGCGCCGTGACCGCGAAGGAGCTATACTTATTGCGCGTTACGGACAATATTATGAAGGAGATGGCGAAGACTTTCTCGTCCAAGGCAATTTGGGACTACCCTTCACTGACGCGGGGTTTGTCAACATCAGCGGCGAATATGTGAACAGCGCGACCACGTCGCGCGGAATCCAGCGGCCCGACGCACAGGCGCTGATCACCGCAGGCGTGCAAGGCGTGCCCGTGCCGGCGCAGCGCTGGGGAAACCCGGAAACTGAAGCCGCCCGCATATTCGTCAATGCCGGGATCGAACTTGCTGATAATATGGAGGCCTATACCTTTGGCAATTACAGCTGGAGCAGGGGGACGACCGCATTTTTCTATCGCAATCCAAATACCTCATTCATTGCAACTTCGATCCCAACCAGCAACGTCGCCGGAGGACCCAGGTTCAGCTTTCGTCAGCTTTATCCGGGGGGGTTCACTCCCAATTTTGGAGCAACAATAACCGATGCGGCACTGGCTGCCGGAATAAAGGGCGAGGTCGGCTCAGGACTGATGTACGACCTGAGCGCATCCTATGGTCAAAATCATGCCTCGTACCGGATCGATAACACCGTCAATCCTTCGCTCGGCCTCACATCGCCGACCTCGTTCAGGCCGGGACAGCTCGAACAGCGCGAGCTAGCCTTCAATCTTGATCTGACCTATCCAATCAACATCGGGACGGCTGACCCGCTGACGCTGGCTGGCGGCCTCGAATATCGTCGCGAGACATATGAGATTACCGTTGGCGATCTCGCATCATGGCAGGTCGGCCCCTTTGCGTCACTGATCGATCCCGACACAGGCAGCCGCGTCGGTCTTCCCGTCGGCTCTAATGGATTCCCGGGTTTCAGCCCCATCCAGGCCGGCGAGTTCGCGCGCAGCAACTGGGCCGCCTACACATCTCTCGAAGGCAATCTTTCAGAAGCCTTCCAGATTGGCCTTGCCGGGCGATACGAAAACTATTCTGACTTCGGTTCGAAGTTCACGTGGAAAGTGAGCGGACGTTTCGACTTCTCCGATCTATTCGCGGTGCGGGGCTCGGTGAACACAGGCTTCCGTGCTCCCACGCCCGGTCAATCCAACGCCTCACAGGTCCAGACCAACATCGATTCTGTAACCGGCGCGCCTTTGACTTCAGGGATCGTGTCGCCGAACAACCCGGTGGCACAGTTTTTCGGCGCCAGGCCCCTGACACCTGAAAAGTCGTTCAACTTCGCAGGCGGGATCGTGATCAAACCGAGCAACCGGATCACTTTTACGCTCGACTATTTCAACATCAAGGTTGAGGATCGCATTGCCGTTTCTGGAAATTTCAATCTTTCGGCAGCGCAGCGCGCACAGCTGGCAGCGCTCGGAATCCCGGGCGGCGACTCGTTCCAGCAAGTGAGCTTTTTCACCAACTCGTTCGACAGTCGAACGCAAGGCGTTGACGCTGTGCTGACCTTCGGATTCGATTTGGCCGGGGGGAAGGCAACGCTGGGGCTCAACGGCAACTACACCAAAACAGATGTAACGCGCGCCTCGCCCGTCATCAGCGCGGACCGAGAACGTCTGCTCGAGCTCGAGGGCTTTGTGCCAAAGTGGAAGGGCAACGCCTCGTTCAATTATGAAGGTGACCGGTTCGGTTTTATCGCCCGAGCCAACTATTATGGCAAATGGACTGACTATGGCGCTAATCTGGCGGCCGATCAGACGGGCGGGGCCGAAATGCTCGTCGATCTGGAGGCTTCCTACAAAATCAACGAAATATTCAAGATTGCGATCGGTGGCGAAAATGTATTCGACAATTATCCCGATCGTGAAGCGCGGCAGTCGCAGATCAACAATGGTATCCGCTATCTGCGGTTTGCGCCAACCGGTTTCAACGGCGGGTTCTGGTACATTCGCGGAACAGCAAGGTTCTGAGGGGGTGGGCGGCGGCGATCTCCTTCGCCGCCGCTCCTTAATCGCCGTGCCGCAAAGCTTCGAACATCTGGTCACGGTGTTGCTCAAGCATCTCGATGAATGCCAGCGCGACTTTCGAGACCGGACGCAACTGCGGCGTAAATATCATATACTCGAAGAACACCTCTGGCGAGAAGCGCCGGACGATAAGGCCGCGCTCCGCATAGTCGGCCGCCGTTACCGGGTTCAAGATGGAGCAACCCAGACCTTGCATCACGAGCGCGCAAATCGTCATCGCATATTGGGTTTCGATTACCATCTCGCGGCTGACGCCTGCATCATCGAAGATCCGGTCGATACGGTGCCTGGCACCATCCTCGAGCGCCAGCGAGATGAACGCTGCGCCTTCGAGATCGGTTGGAACGATGACCGCCTTTGTGGACAGCGGGTGGCCAACGGGCAGGACACAAGCACCCGCGCAACGCAAGAAGCGATCCATCCTGATCCCTGGCAGCTCGCGAGCGGGGGTCGCCAAGCCAATGTCGAACTGTTGGTTTGCCATCCACTGCCGCACCGTCGACGAACTTCGGGTCTGCAACTGGATGGTAACGCCCGGATGCTCTTTCCGAAAGGCAGCGATGACCCTGGGCAGAAAGCTGACCGCAAGCGCAGGAAGTGCGGCAATGCGCAACGTGCCTGTTGCCATATTGCGTATGTCTTCAGCGACGCGCTTGAGCGCCGCGATCCCGGAAAAGCTCCGCTCGACTTCGTAGAAGAAGGCGTCCGCTTCCGGCGTAATGGTGAGGCTGCTGCCGCGCGAACGGATGAACAGCTGGAAACCCAGATGATATTCGAGATCGGAAAGCAATTTGCTGACCGCTGGCTGCGACAAATGCAGCGAGTGCGCCGCTTGCGTCACCGAACCCGACAACATGACCGCGCGAAAGGCTTCCAGCTGGCGAAGATTCATCGTCGGGCTCCTGTTATAACTTTTGCCAATTGCTTTAGCCTGTTAGGTAAAGGAAATGAATAGGCTTGCACAGCTACGCGCAACGATGCTGCTCTGCGGCGGCGTGATTGTTATGACGCTGTCGGCTTGTGACAGTCCGCAATCGGCAGAAAGGCAGGGTCAGGCGATCGCCGGATCGACGCTGGCGAAGGTAAGGGCGCGCGGAACGCTCAACTGTGCCATTCACACAGGCCAGCTTGGCATGTCCTATCTGGACAAGAGAGGAAAGTGGCAGGGTTTCTTCGTCGACTATTGCCGCGCGCTTGCTGCTGCCGTGCTCGGGGATCCGGACAAAGTAAAATTCATGCCGGTCGCCTCGAACAAGCGTTTCACCATTGTGCAGACCGGGGAAGCCGATGTTTTGTCGCGCACGACGACCTGGACGCTGACACGCGACACCGATCTCGGCGTCAATTTCGTCGGCATCATGTATTATGACGGCCAGAGTTTTCTGGTACCGAGGAAATCGGGGGTTGCCAGAGCACGCGACCTCGATGGTGCCGCGATCTGCATTACCAAGGGCACGACGTCCGAGCTCAATACCGCTGACTATTTTCAGCGTAACCGCATCGGTTTTCGCTCGATCGTTTTTGAAAATCCGGAAGAAGCAAAGCTCGCCTTCTTTGCGGGGCGCTGCGACGCCATGACGACCGACGCCTTTACGCTGACCGTCATTCGCTTGGCCGATACCGAACGTCCCGATGATTATATCGTGCTGTCTGAGCGCTTGACCAAGGAACCTGTCGGACCTGTTGTGCGCAGCGACGACGAGCAATGGTTTGAAATCAACAAATGGGTCATGAACGCCCTTTTTGCGGCCGAGGAAATGGGTGTTACGAAGGCCAACGTTACTGCCAAGCGCCGCGAGTCAGCCGATCCAGAAATCCGCAAGATGCTTGGGGGTTTGCCGGGCTTCGGCAAATCGCTGGGGCTCGACAATGACTGGGCGTTTCGCGCCATCGGAGCCACCGGTAATTACGGCGAAATTTTCGCACGGCATATTTCGCCACTGGGCGTCGAGCGCGGGCAGAATAAACTCTATCGCGATGGCGGACTGATCTACCCGCTTCCGATGCGATGACGATTGTGCGGCGATGGCTGCGCCCGAATGTCCTTCAATGGGCAGGATTGGCGGCGTTAGCGTTGATCCTGTATGCGTTGCTGAGCAGGCTTTCGGATAATCTTGCGGACAAGAACATCCGAACCGGTTTCGCCTTTCTCGGCGATCGCGCTGGATTTTCGATCGGTGAGACGTTGGTGACGTACGGCCCAGGCGACAGCTTTGGAGCGGCTTTGTTCGTCGGCCTTCTCAACACTTTGCTCGTCTCGGCTCTCGCGATCCTGATCGCGACGGTTCTCGGATTTGCCATCTGTCTCGCCCGCTTGTCGCACAACTGGCTCCTGGCACGGCTCGCCGGCCTCTATGTCGAGATCGTTCGTAACCTCCCGCTGCTTTTGCAGATGTTCGTTTGGTATGCGGTGCTGCTTTTCAGCCTGTCCCCACCGGGCTCATTTTCCGAAGGGGGCCTTGGTCTCGACAATCGCGGGTTGCATTTGCCAGCACTGACACCGTCCGCCATTCCTTTCGCGGCCACAGCGGCAAGCATGCTGGTCTGGCTGATTTTGCGCCGGACCGGTCTCGGACAGGCAAGACCGCGACTAGTGACAATTGGCAGCGCGCTCGTCGCAATTGTTTTGCTGCTCATCGGTGGCGCCGAGCTCGAATGGCCACGATCGGAAAGGTTTGGATATGTTGGCGGGCTCTCTCTGTCTACTGAATTTCTCACACTTATTCTGGGATTGTCGATCTACACGTCCGCCTATCTCGCCGAGATCTTTCGCGCCGCCATCCTCGCCGTTCCGCTCGGGCAACGCGAAGCAGCGATCGCGCTGGGTTTGAGCTCAAGCGAGACCATGCGGCGGGTCATCATGCCGCAGGCGCTTCGCGTTGCCATCCCACCGATGACCAGCTGGCATCTGAACACGGTAAAGAACAGTTCGCTTGGTGTAGCAATAGGGTATCCGGAATTCGTCTCCGTCGTCGACACCGTCATTAGCCAGACCGGTCAGGCAATTGAAGGAGTCGCGTTGATTGTAGGCACTTTCTTGACCCTTTCGCTGCTTCTTGCTTTTGCAGCCGACCGCTATGCGCGCAGCTTTGGCTGGACGCTGACAGGTCAAACCGGACGGCAATTCGTTGCCGAAAGCTCTGACCCGGTGCCGTGGCTCAACTCTGCTGGCTGGGGCGGTTGGTCCAAACGCAATCTGTTTTCGTCGCCACGCCAGTCGCTCTTGAGTTCCATCGTGCTGCTCGCCATGCTGGTTGTGACCTGGAAGGGTGCCGCCTGGCTTGTCACAGAAGCCACTTTTGCCGGAAGCGCTGCTACCTGTCGGATCAACGACGGCGCTTGCTGGCCCTTTCTGCGCGAGAATGCCACGCTTATTCTCTTCGGTACCTTTCCCGATGACCAGCAATGGCGCGCCGCCGCTGCCACTATCATCCTGATTATATGCCTCGGCATGTCATTCGTCGGACGGCTCTGGGGGCGCGGGCTAGCAATTATCTGGATAGCCGGAATTGTTCTTTCGATCATGATGCTCCGCGGGGGGTTCGGCCTGCTGGCACCAGTGCCGATGGACAAATGGAGCGGACTGCCAGTTACGCTGTTACTTGCCAGTATCGCCGTGCTGGCTGCCTTTCCGCTTGCCGTTTGTCTCGCTTTCGCACGCCAATCAAAGAGGCCAGTTCGGCGTCGGCTCGCGGCCGGACTGATCGAGTTGGTACGCGGCATTCCGCTCATTGGAGTGCTGTTCCTCGCGGCCGTGATGTTCCCGCTCTTCGTCCCGGACTGGCTTACAATCGATAGTCTGCCGCGCGTGCAGTTGGCACTCGTCATCTTCACCTCTGCCTATATGGCCGAAGCTATCAGGGGTGGTCTGATTGCTGTTTCCCAAGGACAGGCCGAGGCCGCGCAAGCTCTGGGTCTGAGCAAGTGGCAAGCGCGTCGTTATGTCGTCCTTCCTCAAGCATTGAAGGTAAGCCTTCCGGCACTTGTCAACACATCGATTAGCGAGGTCAAGAACACCACCCTTGTGCTGATTGTTGGCGTTTTCGACCTGCTGCAAACGACACGCCTATCCTATGTCGAGGCTCAGTGGCGCCCCTATTTCGCCGAAGCCTATCTTTTCTCCGGGACAATATTCTTCGCAATCTGCTTTGCGCTCTCCCGGCTTGCCCTAAAAATCGAACGAAAGCTCAGCTATGAAGGATGATCGCATGCGCAATGACGCGCCGGCCAATGCAGCAAAATGTCCCGCCGGATGGCAGGAGGCCACCAGAGCGGTCCATGGTGGCCCGAAACCCTCAAGCCAGTCCGGTGTGATCAACCCGCCCGTCTACAGGGCTTCAACAATCGTGTATGAAACGGTCGATGCCTATATGGACCGGCACAAGGGTCTTTATGATGACGTGATCTACGGCCTGTATGGCACCAAGACCACCTTTGCGTTGGCAGAAGCCATTACAGAGCTCGAGCAGGCGGCGGCAACCGTTATTACATCGTCGGGTACGAGCGCCATTGCGCTCACATTATCGGCATTTGTCAGCGCTGGCGATCATCTGCTCGTCGCCGATTGCATTTATGGTCCGACGCGCAAATTCCTGTCCGATGTTCTTTCGGGCTTTGGAGTCGAGATCGAATATTTCAAACCCGACATTGGCGGAGACATCGCCACATTGTGTAGAGCCAACACCAAGCTCATCTATATGGAGACGCCGGGGTCCCAAACTTTCGATCTGATCGATATACCTGCTGTCACCAAGGTCGCGCGCGACAAAGGAATATTGACGGCAGTCGACAATACTTGGGCAACCCCGCTATATTTCAAGCCACTCCATCACGGCGTCGACATTTCGATCGCGTCTGCAACAAAATATCTGTCAGGGCATTCAGATTGTTTGCTCGGCGCAATGTCAGCGGCCACGGACGAGATTTACCGGCAGCTCAAGGATGTCGCGGCACGCTGGGGCAATTGCGCCAGTCCCGACGACTGTTATCTGGTGCAGCGCGGATTGCGGACACTCGATGCGCGCCTCGAACGGCACCAGCGAACGGCGCGAGTGCTTGTTGATTGGTTTGCAGAGCAACCCGAAGTGACAGCCATTCGCTATCCCGCGTTTGTGCAGGACCCCGGACACGCGATTTGGAAACGCGATTTTTCAGGAGCGACAGGGCTATTTGGCGTCCAGCTCGACGGACTTAACGAAGCCGAGACGCGTGTGTTTTTCGATGGATTGAGCATTTTCCAGCTTGGCTCCAGTTGGGGCGGGTTTGAGAGTCTCGCCGTCCCTGCCTGGCCCGCACCGGTAAGAGCCTTTCCAAACGGCGAGCGAGATGGTGCGCTCATCCGTATTCACGCCGGATTGGAAGCACCTGGCGATCTGATCGCCGATCTTGATGCGGCTTTCGGCCGCGTCCGCAGCCTGCGACGATCATCATGACCCAGGCTGCGATCCGCCTTGTCGGAGTAAACAAATATTACGGGCATTATCACGCCCTGCGCAACGTCGATCTAACCATATCCCGGGGCGAACGCATCGTCCTGTGCGGACCGTCCGGATCGGGAAAATCGACTCTCACACGCTGCATGAATCTCCTCGAGCGACCCGAGGCGGGACGGGTCGAAATTGAGGGCATTAACATTCTTGAGCGATCTGGAGCGGCCACAGCGGCGCTGCGCCGTGTCGGGATGGTCTTTCAACAGTTCAACCTTTTTCCGCATAAGACCATCCTGCAGAACTGCATGCTTGCGCCTATTCTCGTGACGCGCGAACCCGCAACCGAGGTTGAAGATCGGGCGCTGCACTATCTCGACAAGGTCAGGATCGCCGACCAAGCCGAAAAATTTCCAAGCCAGTTGTCCGGCGGGCAGCAGCAGCGAGCGGCAATTGCCCGCGCCCTTACGATGGAACCCGATATTTTGCTGTTCGACGAACCGACGTCGGCGCTCGATCCCGAGATGATCAAGGAGGTGCTTGATGTCATGGTCGGGCTGGCCGACGAGGGTCGCACGATGGTCTGCGTCACTCATGAAATGGGCTTTGCTCGGCAGGTGGCGGATCGCGTCCTGTTCATGGACGAGGGCGTTATCGTTGAGGACCGGGATCCGCAGAGCTTTTTCCAAGCGCCGGCAACCGAGCGCGCCAGGCTCTTCCTGAGCCAACTTCTCAAACACTGACCATGAAGGAATGACATGACCAGCCACATCCAGAATCGACTGGCCGATCTCGGGATTGACCTTCCCGACACGCTGCCGCCGGTTGCCAACTATGTCCCGGCAACACTGCATCGCGGCGTCCTGACGGTTTCGGGGCAGCTGCCCCGGACGGCCTCTGGCTTGATCAAAGGCAAGGTCGGGGCCACTCTGTCGGTTGAAGAAGGCGCCGAGGCTGCGCGCATATGTGCCATCGCCCTCTTCGCCACAGCAAAAACCGCTCTTGGCGGCGATCTCGACCGGATCGAGAACTGCTTGACGCTTAGTGGGTTTGTGAACGCCGCAGATGATTTCGAAGACCATCCCCGCGTAATCAATGGAGCCTCGGATCTGATCGTGGACGCGCTTGGCGACGCTGGACGGCATTCGAGGATCGCCGTTGGCGTCGCATCACTGCCGCTGGGCGCTGCAGTTGAGGTTTCGGCAAGCTTCGCCGTGAGGGACTAATCTGGCGCATGAAAGAGCAGAACGCCGAAAAGATGACTTACCGGTTGGAGGCAGACTCGCTCGGTGAGTTTCCGGTTCCGGCACATGCCCTTTATGGGATTCACACCGCACGGGCCGTTGCCAACTTTCCGATATCAGGGGCAACGATCGCTCTATTCCCGGAACTTATCGCCGCGTTAGCTCGGATCAAGAGAGCGGCATGTGCGGTCAATGTTGCAGAGGGCCTGTTGCCAGCGGAGCTCGAGGGACCCATTGCGAAGGCTTGTGCTGAAATTGTGAAAGGTCAATGGACCGAGCAGTTCGTAGTCGACATCTACCAGGGCGGGGCTGGGACCTCAACCAACATGAACATGAATGAAGTGATCGCAAACCGCGCTCTTCAGTTGCTCGGTAAGCAACTGGGCGATTATGCTTCGGTGGATCCGATTGGGCATGTGAACTGCAGCCAGTCGACTAATGACTGCTACGCGTCGGCAGTGCGCTTAGCGACCTATGCCTTGAATTCCCGGCTGGTTGCCACGCTCGAAAAGCTCGTCGACAGCCTCAGCGATAAGGCGGACGAGTTTGCCGATACTCCCAAGCTTGGCCGGACCCAGCTTCAGGATGCCGTGCAAATGACAGTCGGGGCCGAATGGGGCGCATTTGCCACGACGCTGCGCGAAGATGTTCAGCGGCTTACACAGATTCCTGGCATGTTCCTCGAGATCAACCTCGGCGGAACCGCAATTGGCTCCGGCGTCGGGGCAACGACTGGATATCGCAATCATATTGTTGATGCTGTAGCCAACGAGTTTTCCCTTCCAGTGCGCGCGGCACCCAATCTTTACGAGGCTAGCTGGGACATGGGAGCGTTCGTCCTTTATAGCGGCTTGCTGAAAAGGCTGGCCGTCAAGCTGTCCAAGCTCGCAAATGATTTGAGGTTGCTCGCCAGTGGGCCGCGTGGTGGGTTCGGCGAACTTCTGCTTCCCGAACGGCAGGCCGGCTCGTCGCTTATGCCGGGAAAGATAAATCCGGTCATCCCAGAAGCGCTCAACCAGGTGGCGTTCCGGATTTTCGGCCTCGACACGAGCATTACCTTTGCAGCCGAGGCCGGGCAATTGCAGCTCAATGCTTTTGAACCCCTCATCTTCCTGTCGGTCCACGAAGGTATTGTGCTGCTTGACGCTGCGATCACGATGCTTCGTGTCAACTGCGTTGAAGGAATAATGGTCGACACCGAACATTGTCTTGCGAAGCTGGAATCGAGCTCAGCCAGTGCGACAGAAGCGGCTCAGTTTCTCGGATACAAGGAAGCGGCCCGAATAGCCCGCCATGCAAAATCGGCCGGCTTGAGCTGGAGCGAAGCGTTACTTAGTCTGCATCCCAAATAGCGCGCGGCGTCCGGATCAGTTTGCATGTTCGCTACGAGCAGCGATGTTTTGGCTGATGTCCTTTGCCGGTCTCGCCTCATTGCGCTGTCGTGTTCACGGGTAGCCGCGACACGACCCAGTATGCTCAGTTGAGGGCGGCTATTGCGGACAACTCGAAGGCGAAATTTTGCACCCAAGGCTATGACAGCTTTGACTGGCACATCCACGAGGACTGACCATTGCCAGCAGCGGCCGCCGCCGCCTCGTTGTTTCGCGCTCACAATTCCACTGTTAGTCGACTTCGCGGGCCAAATGACCAGATCAACGCCGGTCCTCCGGTTAGTCATTTATGAGCTTCGTCAGTTTTCGCAGTGGTCACGGCGCAGCCGTGCAGAAAATGCCACAAAACGCTGTCAACGAGGAACCATTGCCTCTTTGATGACTTGTTCCGTCCACTATCAGATCTGGAAAAAAGCATGATAGCCAACTCATCTTTCCAGCATTCTTGATGGCGTTCTTGGCGCTTGGACGGAGCAGACAGACGGTACCGCTCAAGCCCGCTATCCAGAAAGCGGCAAGGGCCGCCCCAAACGAAAGGAACAAGATCATGCACCAACAATCACCCGAAATGCAAAGCTGCATCGACGCGTGCCAAGCTTGCCACATAACCTGCCTTCAGATGGCAGCGACGCATTGCTTGGAAATGGGCGGCGCACATGCTGAGCCACAACATATTCGCCTCATGCTCGACTGCGCCCAGATTTGCGCCACGGCTGCCGACTTTATGGCGCGCGGCTCGGCGCATCACGCCGCCATCTGCAAGGCGTGTGCAGAAATTTGCCGGGCTTGCGCCGAAAGTTGCGATCGTCTCGACGGCATGGAGGAATGCGCCGACATCTGTCGCCGTTGTGCTGAGAGCTGCGAGGCAATGGCAAGCCAGCTGGCTTGAGCTCGGAAAGCGGGGAGCGCAGCGGCGCTCCCCAGTTGCTTACATGGCGGCGCTCGATGAGTGTGGACCGAACAGCATCCACAGCGCCATCGCAATCATCATTACATTCTCGGTCAGCGACACGAATCCCAGCGGGACATTGCTGTCGCCGCCAACGCAGGCGCATTTGAGCTCCCGCTTGTCGATGTAGACCGCTTTGAAAACTGACGCGGTGCCGATTGCGCCGATGACCAAGGCTACCGGTATCGACAGCCAGTTGAACGCGCCTGCCACCATCAGAACGCCAGCCAATCCTTCGGCGAATGGATATATGCGTCCATATGGCAACCAGCGACGTGCCAAAAGGTCATAGTTGAGAAACATTGTTGCGAACTTCTCGACATTTTGAAGCTTGAGCATCGCAAGAATACACATGCTGAAGGCAATGAACCATTCGCCAGCGCGGATTGTGAAGGGCGTCCCGAAAACCGCGAGGCTTGCCGCTAGTGCCATCAATGCCGTCATCGAGAACAGCGCTATGACCGGCTGATAGCTGGTTGCCTTCGGATCTGTCACCGAAAGGCCGAGGTAACGGCGCAAATCGTCATGCCCGCCGATACGTCTGCCGCCGATGAAGATCTGCGGCGTCGTCTGAACGCTATGTTCGGCTTTGAACGCGTCGGTTTCTTCGCGCGTGGTGAGCCAATGGTCGTCGACAGTAAAGCCTTTGCGCTTGAGCAGATCGAGCGCCTTCAGGCCGTAAGGACAAGTGTGATCGGGCATTACCATCCGATAGATATCGGCTGACTTGGCGGTCATTATACGGGGCTGGGTTAGGAAAGTAGCTTTGGTCATGGGCAAATCCTTCTAGGCAGATAACATCGCCCCGCCTATATAGGTTCCGTATCATAGTACGGAGTCAAGCGATGAATGCGATGACCATCGGAAAACTCGCGGAGGCTGGCGGCGTGGGTGTGGAAACCGTTCGTTTCTATCAGCGCAGGGGTTTGATCGAGACGCCCGCACGCGACGGCGGAATACGTCGATACGGAAAGCCTACCCTCGACCGGCTGCGCTTCATTCGTGCGGCGCAGGCGGGCGGCTTTACCTTGAATGAGATCGCAGAGTTGCTTGCACTCGATGCCAGCGACGAACGGGAGCGAGCGCGTGCGCTCGCGAGCAGGCGGATACAGGAGATCGACGATAAGATCGCGATGTTGGAAAGCGCGCGCCGGTCGCTACGGCGCTTGGTCGACGATTGTGCGGAAGGCGGCGAGGGGCGATGCCCGATAATTGGAGCCTTTGAAATGTTCGAGCCCCAGTCGGCATCGGCGAACACGTCGACCTAGTGGTGGATTGAGGTACGAGATGTTCCGGATCGACGGCATCGACCTCGTCGGCACGCCGCGCGGCTCCGGGCGGATCATCGACATTTTCAATCCGTGCATCGGCTTGATTATAAGCTGCAGGGCGAGTCTTCGCCTTTAAAAGTTCGGCGCCATTCGCACCCCAGCCAACACCAGTTTTACATGAAACACACAAACAGAATTCGCGATTTCGCCTTACGTTATGCGCGCCTCAACAGAGAGCCCCGAGCGCATAACGGGGCCCTGTTCTGATGCAGAATATCCTAAGGTTTGTACATCACATATCATTCATATCATGGCCTTCCATATTTTCAGCAGGAGGCATTGCGGTCTTTTGTTTTGCTGGCGCAGCTGCTGCTCGGTTCGAACTCTTAGCATTGGAATCCAGGCCGGTGATGGATGACTGGTTAGCAGCATCGGCTTTCTTTGACGGCTCCTTCATCGGCTCTCCGCGAAGCATGGCTTCGGTCATTTTGGCGTCCTTCATATTTTCGTTACGCGTCTTCTGGACTTGGCTCCGCACAGCACCGGTCACACCGTTGGCCAGCGCCACGTCTGACATTGCGACCGCACCGTTATGATGTGCAAGCATCTTGCGCATGAAGGTTTCTGAAACATTCCTCCCCGAGGCGCCCATCATTTGCTGTTTCATCTCCATCATGGCTGGTTGATAAAGGTCGGCGCTGGCCTGATCCGGTGCACCCTCTTTCACGAGCTTACGGATGTCCGCAGTGTCTTTCTTGTTTTTTTCAATCGCTTCGCGCGCCATTTTTGCAACGTCTGCTTCCGGATTTTGCTGAAGCATAATTTGGGACATATCAATCGCGCCCTGATGATGGGCAATCATCTTCACTGCCCAGCTTTGCCCTGCATCGCTTCCTATCGCAGCCATCATCTGTTGTTCCATCTTCTTTTCGGCCTGGTCGAACGGACCGCCGGATTCCGCCATTGCCACATCCTCCTTTGTCGTGCCGACGGCAGACTGGTCGGCATCCGCACGTTGATCGGCGGGGCCGCAAGCGGCGATGCTAAGCGCTAGGGCCGACAGGCTGATTATTGCTGATTTCATGGGCGTTCACTCCTGCAAAGGGTACTGATTAATCTGGGCTAACTCTTTAGACAGCTATTTGTTTCTCGCCGGTAGGGACAACAAGATCAAAGACGCGAAGTGCATTCCATGAAGCGAACTCCAGCCACGAAACATCGCAAGCCGTCACACATGAAGCACGGCAGAGGATCATCAGGTTTGTCGCGCATTGTGCCTACAAGTTATAATACTCGCTGGCTGGAAGTTGGGGGAAGCAAGCGCGACATTCTTTACATGCCTGATGGTAGATTGCTAAAAGACCCCTCAGCTCGAAATGAGTTTATAATATGAAGTTCATGTGATGTATGCCGAGCATGCGCGGCAGTTCGTCCCGCCCCTGCCGCGAGTTTCAGAAAGGGAGAGCTATATAGAGGCCTGCGGTTATACATGCCTGCATGGGCCATGAACTGAGAGCAGATGACCGATACTGCCCTCGCCAGCGCAACGGATCGCACGCCGCAGCTCTTCTCCCCGGTTGTCAGCGTGAACAAGCCCGATAATGCCTGCAATAGGGACGCCGGCCAAATCCGCGTCGTATCGTAGCAGATCGACAGCGCCAGTGATCGCAGTCTAAGCGACACCTGCGGTTCCATTCAACGCAGTGCGGAACTGCCATTTCAGCGCTTGGATTTTAAGCAATTTCGCCTGTATAGACGGGCAATGAACTCATATTCGCTTCCTTCGACCAGTGTTGGCAAATCTAATGGTTTACAGCGAGATCCGAAGATCGAGGCCGATAAGGAGGACGACCGTAACCCCCCGCGTTATGCGGCCATCAAGCAGAGTATTTGCGACGCCGTCCGGGATGGTCGATTAAAGCCCGGCGACCGGGTGTCCTCCGAGGCCGAGTTGGTAATACAATTCGATGTGTCGCGGATGACCGCCAACCGGGCGCTCCGCGAACTTCAAGCGGCGGGCGTTCTTGTCCGGCGTGCCGGAATTGGTTCGTTCATTGCGGAACCTAAGCCGATCGGCCAGATGATCGAAATACGCAACATTGCGGAGGAGGTGCGTGGCCGCGGCCATGAGTACCGCGCGCGCGTCATCCAGAATCGTGAAGAGCGCGCCAATAAGGAAACTGCTCCGCTTCTCGAAATTTCGGTCGGAACAAAGCTGTTCCACTCTATCATCGTTCACCATGAAGCCGAATTTCCGATCCAGCTGGAAGAACGGTTCGTCCTTGCATCGATCGCGCCGGACTACGGCAGCCTCGACTTCACCAAGATGACACCAAACGAGTATCTGACACGCATTGCACCTCTTGAACGCGTCGAACATCGCGTCCGCGCCATGATGCCCAATGAGCGGATGCGCACTATGCTTGCATTGCCACAGGGGGAGCCGGTGCTCCAGATGACGCGTCGAACCTGGAGCCGATCGCGTCTCGTTTCGCATGCATGGCTGACGCATCCCGGCACTCGGTTCGAACTGTCGGCTGCATTCTCAATCGAGGACTGAAGCCAATTAATTTTCGAGCGCTGTCTGTGTTACCGTTTTTCGTCGCCGCCGCAACCAGCGGAAATCGGTTCGGCTGAAACTCTTGAATAGCAGGTAGAAGCCTGTTCCGGACAACCACAGCACGCCAAATGCAACAAAGATGATGAGTGGGTGGTTGAAACTCTTACGGTTCACATAATCCATGTTATGGAGCATCCAGAAAAAATCCCAAGTCCGCCACGTATCTCCGCGCATCACTAAAAAGCGGGCGGTGTCGAGCGAGACGTAAGCGCTGCTATTCTCGCCATCCCTGAAGTCGATGCGCCACATCGCCCCTGCATGGTCCCGCGATTCGAGGTTTGGCTTGGCGAGTAAGCTCACCTTCCGGATCGGTGCCTCGTTCATCATCGCAGCGACATTGCGGGCCATCTCGTCGTCTACGCGAATGTCCTCACCGCTTATCGCGTCGACGAGTCTGGTTCCCTTGCTCGTGCTCAGCTCGTAAACTGGGCGGGCTCCGAGATCGCGCAGCAACAGGCCAGTTACCTTGTCGCCCCGGGGCAATGCCGCGACGTCAAAATATTCCCCTTCAGGGAGGGCATGTGCATGGCTGACGCCAGCGTCATGGCCGCCGACCTTGTCCTTGTCGAGCAACGCCATCACAGACCCACTCAGGGCCCAAAGCAGGAATTGAAGTCCAAGAATCAATCCCACCCATTTGTGAATGCGCCGAAAGAAAAGAGGCGTTAGCCGGATACGTTTCATGCCGTTTTCCTTTTGCGGCGCTTGAACGACCAGAACAGGAGCCACGCTCCCATAAGGCTCATGGCAAAGGTGCTCCAGGTCGCGACGCGAAGCAGCGTATTGTTCACGTCGGTTCGCTCATCATAGTCCATGATGTGAAGCATCCAGGCAAAATCGAAGACGCGCCACAGCGCATGACGGCGCGAGACAAGCTCACCGGTCGTGGGTGACAGGTAAAGTGTCGGGCGGTTCCAGCCCGCGAATTCGACTTGCCAATAGGGCGGCTTTCGCGACTGCATTTCCTGTGGTGCGCTGGTGAGTAAGCGCACAGACACGATCTTGCCGTCGCCGGTGTAGATACGCCGCGCCTGCTCGCGAATCTGGGGCGCGGTCAGGGCAGGCAGTAACACGCCCGAGCGTGCATCGAACAGCTGCGGGCCATCTGGGGTCTCGGCGCGCCATACCGTTCGGTCGAACAATCGCTGCAGGCGGATCTCCGACGCGCCGGAGGCCGCTGCTACGATCCGAGAGGGCGGCGCGAGGCCGCCGCTAAGGTCGAATGGTTCGACTACAGGTGCGCGCACCAGATGGTCGCCGTGGATAGTATCGATATGAACGACCACCATATAGAGGCCGGTCAGCGTCCAGAGCAGGGCCTGGACGCCGACCAACAAGGCCAGCCATTTGTGCGTTCGCCGTACGAGCAGCGGCCAGCGGATCGCCATGACGATAACCTTAGAACGCTGTCCGGAAACCGGCATAGAAGCGCCGTCCGAGCAGGTCATAGGTCATCGTGTCGGTATTCGCGTCGGTGAAGCTCTGGATATAAGGCGCCTTGCGTCCGAACAGGTTGTCGACACCGAGTTGGAAGCGTGTCTTCTCGTCGATCTCATAGGCGAGCTGGAGATTGTGGTAGAAGATGTTTGGAGTGCTATAGCCGATATCGCCAGGATCGGCGTTGAAGTCGGTCGCCTTGCCGATCCATTGCGTCGACCAAGTCGCGCTGATTCCATCCTTCTCGGCGGTCAACACACCATAGCCGCGCCATTTCGGATAGCCACCGTTCCCGCCGCCGATAAACCCGTCGAAAAGGATGGGCGCACCGCCCGGGAAGGGATTGACGACATATTTGTTGAGATAGGTGAGGTTCATGTCGAACGACACAGAGATCGAACCGATATTGTTATTGTAAACCAGCCCGAGGTCGAGCCCGTTCATTTCCTCGCGGCCGGTATTAATAGGTTGGGCGGAAAGGAAGGTGACTTCGCCGGTCAGCGGGCTGCGCGTGAAATCATCGCAAAAGGGATGCGATAAGTTCTGGCTACTATAGCATACTGCAAGCTTGGTTGAGCCCGGAATGGCGCGGATCGCATCCCTTATCTTGATGTCAAACCAGTCCGCGGTCAGCGAAAGGCCCGGGATCAGCCCCTTCGGCGAGAAGACCGTACCCACAGTCCAGGTCGTCGAACTTTCCGGAGTAAGATTCTGGTTGCCACCGGCAGTGGTCAAGATTGTGGTACCGAGCTGGACATAATTGGCCGGTACGCCAGACGCCTGGCAATTGGCAATCAGCGTCGCGTTGCCACTCGTCGAGTAGCGCGAGCATGGGTCAGTGGTCGTGAGATTACCTTCCGACACCCCACCGAACAATTCGGGGACATTAGGGATACGAAATCCGGTGCCATAGGTTCCGCGCAGGCGAAACGTATCGCTGATCAACCAGTCGAGGCTTCCCTTGTAGTTCCAATCGCTGCCGAACAGGTCATAGTCGGAAAAACGGACCGCGCCGTTGAACGTCAGCGCTTCGAAGAAAGGCCGGTCAGCGAGGATCGGTACCGACAGTTCAAGAAAGGCCTCTTTAGCCGTGCTCGTTCCCGAGATCGGATCTTGCTGATTTGTGTTGGCAATGCCAAGAACGGTTAGTGGATCGGGATCGCGCCAGCCTTTTTCCTTGCGATAGACTAAGCCGGTCGCGAAGGAAACCGGGCCGGCGGGAAGGTTAAATAGACTGCCTGTCAGGTCGGCTGTGACTGTAGCGAGCTCGTTCCCGCCGCGATCGCGCGAGGTAAAAAGGATGTAGTCTAGAACTTGCGGCGTCAGGTCGCCAAAACCAAGGTAGTCGCCGCAAGGGATTGCCGCGCCCGGAGCAGTGCTGCAAACGCTCGTGTTGATCGTGTTGCGGACGCGTTCAAGATTGGCGATATTGGTCGAACCGTCGACCGCGGTATTACGGCCGAAGCTGCCTGCGATTTCCCATCCCCAATCGTTGGACAGTTTTCCGCGCAACCCGAAAGTGCCCTGCCAGGTGTCGGTCTCTTGGAAGAATTGGCGCGGCCCCGGCTCCAGGAGGCGGCGCTGTATCAGGACGATATTTTGCCCTGTCGGGTTGGTTGGATTGCTCGCGGCGATCGATAGATTGCGCAGCGTACCCGGCGTCGCGATCTGGTTGGACTTTCGGAAGGTATAGAGAAATTCGCCGAAGGCTTCGATGCCATCGGTTAGATCATAGTCGGCGAAGAAAGCGGTGCTGACGCGCTCGACAGGACTAACCGCATTGAGGAAAGGTGCAGAATTGAAATTATGTTTGGCAGCGCTGTATGGCTCGAAAAAATTGCCGTTTCCGCCTGGCACCTGGTTGAAATTGATCTGCTGGCCGTTCGGTAGCACTGCGCGTCCGCCGATTGTCGATGCGCTATTGACACAGCTAAGCGTGCC
This sequence comes from Sphingopyxis sp., assembly GCA_013823985.1. Taxonomy (GTDB): domain Bacteria; phylum Pseudomonadota; class Alphaproteobacteria; order Sphingomonadales; family Sphingomonadaceae; genus Sphingorhabdus_B. The sequence goes on along the minus strand of PNNB01000061.1, from coordinate 44,581 downwards.
CGGAGTCGTTTCGGCGAGCGAACAGGGAGCCCGCGACGCCATGTTGACCGCTTTCGTTTTCTGATAGGTCACCGCCGCCATAAAGCCGCCGCGGTCGTTGCGGATACCCCAGATCAGGTCGGCCGTGAAATCGGATCCGTCTCCCTTCTCGGTGATGCCCTGGCGCAAGCTGACCCCAAGTCCCTCATAATCAGTCCGCGTGACAAGGTTGACAACACCGGCCATCGCATCAGCACCATAGATCGCCGACGCACCGTCCTTAAGGACGTCGGTGCGCGCCAAGGCAACAACGGGGATCATATTGAGGTCGGGTGAGGAATTCGCACCGGTGCCGCCCGCGACGAGACGCCGGCCGTTGAGCAGCACCAAAGTGCGCTTGATACCGAGTCCCCGGAGGTTGACTTGCGCAGTGCCATAGCCGTTGCCGGTCCAATAAGCCGAGGTCTGGTTGCCTGCGAAACCGGCATTGGCGGGTAGACGCTGCAGGACAGTCTCAATATTGACGAGCCCTGTATTTTCGATTTGCTCAGCCGAGACGACAGTTGCAGGGCCAACGCCTGCGAGATCCTGCCGGCGAATGCGCGATCCGGTAACGACGATGGAATCGCCGTCATCGGCGACGTCAGCATTGGTTGGCGACTCGCTCTGCGCGAAAGTAGGAGCGGAAATACATCCAATTGACGCAATTCCCGCTAGCAAAACTGTCCTGATCGACATGGCTGAACCCCTTCTGGTTGCATTGTTCACCCAGAAAGCACTGATTGTATATACAGGTCAATAAAAATTTTCTTGTGTAGATAATTCCAAGGTGAGACTTTCGCTTTGCATATCCGTCAGGCTGACTGCCCGCCCTGAGCCAGGCGTTATTGTATGCATTGTTATTCAGTATGATATGCGCTGCACAAGGACGCTATCGCCCTATCGTTGACCGCTCCAGAAGCCCGATATTGAAACCGGCTGCGTCCGGGTCAGCTGTCAGTATCGCGCCTCGACGAGCCGAACCGTGCGATCAAGTCGTACCCGGACCCGATAAAATGCTGGCGCACAAGCGTGATACCCTCGTCGCCCCGCCAGGTTCTCCGTTCAACGAACAGGCACGGCGCTCCGGCTTCGACAAGAAGATGATTGGCGGTGTCTTGGTCTGCGGCTACCGCAGCTATCCGTGTCTCGGCCTCGGTCCAGGGCACATGTTTCAACAGCCACGCGCCGGGTGAGGTGCCTTCAAGGGTCAAAGCCTCGATCTCCGGGACTGCGGACAGGCTGACCAGCCGCGCCTCGACCGCTAGTGGCACATCGTCGGCGATATGCACGCCTTTGAGAAGGAGGAGCTTGCCCTTACCGGCCAACGCCGTTTCGTCGGCAGCATTGTGATCGGGCAAACGAACTTGCCGGCGCACGAGCCGGTAGCCGTACATTTGGCCCCGCTGTTGGATTTCCTGTTCGAGATCAGGGATGTCAAGGACCATGGAGTGGACTTTTGGCCGCGCGACAAATGAGCCGGCACGCTTGCGTCGGTCGATGAGACCAACTGATGCGAGTGCTGACAGCGCCTTGCTCACGGTCATGCGCGCGCAGGCATATTGATGCATCAGTTCATGTTCGACGGGCAGGCGCGCACCCGGTTGCAGTTCGCCCGATAGGATCGCTGTTTCGATATCGCGGCGGATCCGTTCATGCAGCGGAAGGCTCATGCAACCAATTCCGTCAACACCCGGCGATAACGTTCAGCAAGTCGGTCGCGGTCGCGATGGCGCCCCGCTGTCACAAGCCTTTCGCCACGTCTCCAGACGTTGTCGATAGCGCCCCGCCCGCTCGCGAACAGAAAGGCGTCGAGTATCGTGCCGCGGGATTTGCCAGCGAGCGAAGGATGTTTTGCATCGAGGCTCAGAATGTCCGCCGGTCCACCTACTCTCAGCCCGCCTATTACGCCAAGGGCTCTCGCTCCGCCATCGACCGCAGCTTCAAAGATGTCCTGCCCTGAAGAGCGCCCAGGCCCAGTTGCGCAGATATTTCTAGCCTTGCTGGCGAGGCGCTGACCATATTCCAACCAACGCAATTCTTCTGTCAGGTCGATGAGAACATTGGAGTCCGACCCGATGCCAAATCGCCCTCCTGCCGCCAAAAAAGGGGCTGCGGGAAACAGCCCATCGCCCAGATTTGCCTCTGTGATTGGGCATAGCCCGGCGATGGCGCCGGTGGCGCCCAGGCTCGATGCTTCTCGGTCCGTCATGTGGGTTGCGTGAACCAAGCACCAGCGCGCGTCCACCGGCATATGGTCGAGCAACCATTCGACGGGGCGCGCTCCGCTCCAGGCAAGGCAGTCTTTAACTTCACGAACCTGCTCGGCGATGTGTATATGAATTGGTGCGTCGCCCGCCATATCAGCGAGGTGGCGCAACTCGTCGATCGTAACTGCTCGCAGGCTGTGCGGAGCTATGCCAACGACTGCGTCGGGTAGCGAGGCCACCGCAGATCGCACGGTTTCGAGAAGTTGCGCAAAACTGTCGAGGTCGTGGATGAATCGGCGTTGGGCGTCGCTTGGTTCGGCGCCGCCAAAGCCCCCATGTGCATAAAAGACGGGCAGATGAGTGAGCCCAATCCCGCTCTCTGCTGCGGCCGCGACGATGGATTGCGTCAGATGAGCGGGATTCGAATAACGATCCCCGGCAGGATCATGATGCAAATAATGAAATTCTCCGACGCGCGTAAAGCCTGATTCGAGCATCTCGACATAAGCGAGCGCCGCTATCACCTGCAGTTGCTCGTCGTTGATGCAGTCTACAAAACGATACATGATGTCTCGCCATGTCCAAAAGCTGTCATCGCTTCGGCTCCGTGACTCGGCAAGGCCTGCCATGCCACGCTGGAAAGCATGGCTGTGGACATTGCTCATGCCGGGCAGTCCGATCGCATGGCGTTCGTCACCAGGCTGGGGGGCTTCGCCGGACACGATCGACCGGATCAGCCCGTCCACCATAGTAATCCTGACATCGGCCGCCCAACCACCGGCCAGCAGCGCTTGGGCGAAATACAAGGTCTGTCCTGTGCTCACTGTTTTCACCATGCCAATCTCCAACGGTCAATTATGTCTATACATTATTGACAATCGATGCAATGTATCCCGGCAGAAGGGAGACTCGAACAGTGCGATGCGACCGATTGTGGCACGGTGGGCGGCTTGCGACGATGGTCGGTAACGACCTGGGCGTGGTTGAGCACGGCATTGTTGCGGCCAAGGATGGCTTCATCGTCTATGCCGGTCCGGAAACCGACGCTCCCGCGTTCGATACTGCCGAATGCATCGCATGCGATGGGCGTTGGATCACACCGGGCCTGATCGACTGTCATACCCACCTTGTCCATGCCGGCAATCGCGCGCGCGAGTTCGAGATGCGCCTGGACGGGGCATCCTATGAGGAAATCGCCCGCTCCGGTGGTGGGATCGTGTCAACGATGCATGCAACGCGCGGGGCCAGCGAGGATGAACTTGTGGCGACCGCCTTGCCTCGCCTTGACGCTCTGATTGCGGAGGGCGCCACGACGGTCGAGATCAAGTCAGGCTATGGCCTTGATCCCGAAAGCGAAATCCGAATGCTGCGCGCCGCGCGGCGACTGGAGACCGAGCGCCCGGTCCGGATTGCCACCACATTTCTCGGCGCTCACGCACTGCCGCCTGAATATGCGGGCGATCCCGACGGTTATATTGCGATGATCGCCAATAAAATGTTACCCGAAGTCGCGCATCTCGGACTCGCCGATGCGGTCGATGCATTTTGCGAGGGCATCGGTTTCAACGCTGTACAGACCGGGCGGGTGTTTGAGGCGGCGACACGCTTCGGCCTGCCGGTCAAGCTCCACGCCGAACAGCTTTCCAACCAGCATGGCGCCGCGCTCGCGGCCCAATATCGCGCGCTGTCGGCAGATCATCTCGAACATCTCGACAGTGTTGGCATCGCCGCGATGGCCGCGTCGGGAACAATCGCCACCTTGCTCCCCGGCGCCTATTATTTCATGCGCGAAACGCGCCTACCGCCGATCGCGGCATTACGGCTTGCGGACGTGCCAATCGCGCTTGCGACCGACTGCAACCCCGGGACTTCGCCACTCACCTCCTTGCTGCTGGTGATGAACATGGGCGCGACCTTGTTTCATCTGACCATCGCTGAATGCCTCGCAGGGGTCACGCGCAATGCCGCACGGGCACTAGGCCTGTCCAATTGTATCGGGACTCTGGAAGCCGGCAAGCGGTGCGATCTCGCCATCTGGGACGTCGAACGTCCCGCCGAACTGGTCTACCGCATGGGGTACAATCCGCTCCATGCCCGCATTTGGAGTGGTCAATGACCGATATCTTGCTTGTGCCCGGCGACGCCTCTCTCGCCGACTGGCGCGCCATCTATCGCGGTGCGGTTCCCAGGCTGGACCCCGCGTCAGCACCACGTATTGCCGAAAGCGCTGCTGCCGTCGGTCGCATTCTCGCACATGGCGAGCCCGTTTATGGAATCAATACCGGCTTTGGAAAGCTGGCCAGTGTGCGCATCGACGATGCCGACCTTGCGACGCTCCAGCGTAACATCGTGCTCAGCCATGCTGCCGGAATCGGCGATCCATCGCCGGTGGCGGTCGTCCGATTGATGATGGCGCTGAAGCTCGCCAGCCTCGCGCAGGGCGCGTCGGGCGTGCGGCGCGAAACGGTCGCGTTGCTCGAAGCGATGCTCGTTCATGGCCTGACCCCGGTCATTCCGGCGCAGGGTTCGGTGGGTGCCAGCGGCGACCTCGCCCCGCTGTCACACATGGCGGCAACGATGATTGGCATAGGTGAGGTTTTCGTTGGCGACGAGCGCCTGCCCGCTGCCAATGCGCTCGCTCGTGCGGGGCTCGCACCGATTGAGCTTGCCGCAAAGGAAGGCCTTGCGTTGCTCAACGGCACCCAATTTTCGACCGCCAACGCGCTCGTCGGATTGTTCGAGGCTGAACTGCTGTTTCAGTCAGCGCTCGTCACCGGTGCGCTCTCGACCGAAGCCGCGAAGGGGTCCGATACGCCGTTCGATCCGCGAATCCACTTACTGCGACGCCATCGCGGCCAGATCGAGGTCGCAGGCGCACTGCGTTCACTGATGGAAGGATCGCCGATCCGCGCGAGCCACCTTGAGAATGACGCTCGCGTCCAAGACCCTTATTGCCTGCGCTGCCAACCGCAGGTAATGGGCGCCGCGCTTGATGTGCTGCGTCAGGCTGCGACGACGCTGGAGATCGAGTGCAACGGCGTTTCGGACAATCCGCTCATCTTCCCCAGCACTGGTCAGTTCGGCGACGAAGCGCTATCGGGTGGCAATTTCCATGCCGAACCGGTCGCTTTCGCTGCCGACATGATCGCGCTTGCAATCTGTGAGATCGGGTCGATTTCCGAGCGCCGCATTGCGATGCTCGTTGACCCCGCGCTGTCAGGGCTTCCGGCTTTTCTGACGCCCAAACCCGGTCTCAATTCGGGCTTCATGATTCCGCAGGTCACCGCTGCGGCGCTGGTCAGCGAGAATAAGCAATGCGCCTATCCCGCCAGCGTCGATTCGATCCCGACCTCGGCAAACCAGGAAGATCATGTATCGATGGCCGCACACGGAGCGCGCCGATTGCATGCGATGGCTGCAAATGCCATAGCCGTGATCGCGATCGAATGGCTCGCCGCAGCGCAGGGTGTAGATTTCCACGCGCCATTGCAATCAAGTCCGCTGCTCGAACACGTGCATCGCCTTCTTCGCGATGCCGTCCCGACGCTGACCGATGATCGGCATTTCCATCCAGATATCGCGGCCGCTAATGCGCTCGTTCGTTCAGGCGCGCTTGCGGCGACCGCAGGCGAGTTTCTCCCCGGCGTTGTATGACAAGCTGGCTCGATATTCGACGCGGTGAAGCTCCGCTGGTGGTGGCATTTCCGCACACCGGGACCGATCTTGCCGATACAGGCGGCGCTTTCCGTTCACAGTGGAGCGCGCGGCGTGATACCGATTGGTGGGTCGATCAACTCTATGATTTCGCGACTGAGCTTTGCGCGACGACAATCCGCACCGCTATTTCGCGTAGCGTGATTGACGTCAATCGCGACCCGTCTGGGAAGTCGCTCTACCCCGGACAGGCGACGACCGAGCTCTGCCCGACGACGACCTTCGATGGGGAACCGCTCTACCGCGATGCAACGCCCGATCACGCCGAGATCGCGCGGCGCCGTTCGCTGTGGTTCGACCCCTATCACGCCGCGATCGAATCCGAGATTGCGCGGTTGAGAACGATCCACCGTCGCGTCGTCGTCTATGACGCGCATTCGATCCGCAGCACTGTCCCGCGCCTGTTCGATGGTGAGCTGCCGCATTTCAACATCGGCACCAACGACGGACAGGCCTGCGCGCCTGATTTGACTAATGACATCGTTAATGCCGTAACCGGTCATGACGCGCAGAACTGGTCGTTGGTTATCAACGGCCGGTTCAAGGGCGGCTGGACCACACGCAACTATGGCCGCCCCGAAACCGGCGTACACGCGATCCAGATGGAACTCGCGATGCGCAGCTATCTCAAAGAACCCGCTGCAGTCGACGAAGCCAACTGGCCGCAGCCGTTAGACAAGGCGCGCACCAGTGATATCACGCCCATTCTGCGCGATATACTCGCGGCGTGCATCGCTTTTGCGACTTCTTGATTTTTAAGGAACCACAATCATGACCCGTTTCGACAATAGCCGCACCATCATGGCGCCCACCGGCACCGAATTATCGGCCAAGAGTTGGCTAACCGAAGCCCCGCTTCGCATGCTGATGAATAACCTCCATCCCGACGTTGCCGAACGGCCCGAAGAACTGGTCGTCTACGGCGGCATTGGCCGTGCCGCGCGTGACTGGGAAAGCTATGACAAAATCGTCGACACGTTACGACGGCTGGAAGCGAATGAGACCTTGCTTGTTCAGTCGGGCAAGCCGGTGGGCGTGTTTCGCACGCACGAAGACGCGCCGCGCGTGCTCATCGCCAATTCCAACCTTGTGCCGCACTGGGCGACGTGGGAACATTTTAACGAACTCGATAAGCGCGGCCTTGCCATGTACGGTCAGATGACCGCCGGTTCTTGGATTTATATCGGTACTCAGGGGATCGTCCAGGGAACCTACGAAACATTCGCCGAGATGGGGCGCCAGCATTATAACGGCGATCTGTCGGGTAAATGGCTGCTTACTGCCGGCCTCGGCGGCATGGGCGGCGCCCAGCCACTCGCCGCGGTAATGGCGGGCGCCTCGTGCCTTGCCGTCGAGTGTCAGCCGAGCCGCATCGAGATGCGCCTGCGGACAGGCTATCTGGATGTTGCGGCCGATACAATCGAGGAGGCCATGGCGATCATCGAGAAAAGCTGCGCCGACAAGAAGCCGGTGTCGGTCGGCCTTCTCGGCAATGCCGCAGAAATCTTGCCCGAGATGTTCCGGCGCGGTATCCGCCCCGACTTGCTGACCGATCAGACCAGCGCGCATGATCCCGTGAACGGCTATCTGCCAGCCGAGTGGACCGTCGCCCAGTGGATGGAGCGGCGCGAGCGCGATCCTGAAACGGTGGCGAAGGCAGCTAAGGCCTCAATGGCCGTGCATGTCCGCACGATGCTGGATTTTCAGGCTGCGGGCGTCCCGACGACCGATTATGGCAATAACATCCGCCAGATGGCGAAAGACGAGGGGGTCACCCATGCCTTCGATTTCCCGGGCTTTGTCCCTGCCTATATTCGCCCGCTCTTTTGTCGCGGCGTTGGACCATTCCGCTGGGTCGCGCTATCGGGTGATCCCGAGGACATTTACAAGACCGATGCGAAAGTAAAAGAACTGCTGCCCAACGATGCAAATCTTCACCGGTGGCTCGACATGGCGCGTGAGAAGATACAGTTTCAGGGGCTTCCCGCGCGCATATGCTGGGTGGGGTTGGGTGACAGACACCGCCTGGGGCTCGCCTTCAACGAGATGGTCGCCAATGGCGAACTCAAGGGTCCCGTCGTGATTGGCCGGGATCACCTCGATTCGGGTTCAGTCGCCTCACCAAATCGTGAGACTGAAGCGATGCGCGACGGCAGCGATGCAGTCAGCGACTGGCCGTTGCTCAACGCTCTGCTCAACACAGCGAGCGGAGCGACTTGGGTATCGCTGCACCATGGCGGCGGTGTCGGCATGGGCTATTCGCAGCATAGTGGTATGGTCATTGTCGCAGATGGAACCCCCGAAGCCGCAGCGCGGCTTGAACGCGTGCTTTGGAATGATCCTGCCACCGGCGTTATGCGGCACGCCGATGCGGGCTATGACATCGCTCTAAATTGCGCTCGCGAAAAGGGACTCGACCTGCCTGCCATCACGGGGTGAGCGATTTCCGGAAACTTTCCGCCGGGAGTCGGGCACCCCGCGACTGGCGGAACGGTGGTGGCGCAACGAACGTCATTGCTGTTTTGCCTGACGAAGCGGACGACGATAATTTCTTGTGGCGAGCAAGCATTGCGACGATCGCGGTAGAAGGCTCTTTTTCGACATGGCCAGGCATCGACCGCGCTCTGGTGCTGCTACGCGGCCAGATCACGCTGCTGATCGGTGGCCGCGAACGGCAGCTTGAAGTAGGAGCACCGGCGATTGTCTTTGCCGGAGAAGAGGATGTTGCAGCACGACCCGAAGGTGGGCCATGCTCTGTTCTAAACATCATGACCCGGCGCGGATGCATCGAGGCACGGCTGGAACGCTGGATGACAGCACGTCCAAGCGATGCCCAGCAACTCTTGCTGTTGGCTCAACGTTCGATGGCGGTTGAGATCGATGGCAGATCGTTCGCGTTGGATGCGGACGATGCAATGTTGTTCACCAATGCCAACGGAAGGGAACTGCATTTCTATCAACCGCTAATCGTCGCTGAACTTTTCGAACTACCGCGCCGCTTTTGAGTCACTGGCGACCACCATTACGAGTAGCTTAAGATAGGTCTCTTGAGTGGCAAATGCACATGCAAGTGTTGGTTTACCTAGTAATCAATCTCAGATCCAAGCAGTCAGTAGATCGGAATAGGGACTGCGTTCCAAAAGCGGGATCTGCATGGTGATTACGAACGAACACAGCGGTCGTTCGCGAGTCAAACATTACTCAATTGCGATCAACGATTATTAGAGGGTCGCGCTGTCGAACAGATATTGGGGGCATCTATGCGTAGACTTGCCGCTGTAACCGACAACGGTTTGATTGAGGGGCCGGTTCGTTGGGAGAAGGTCAAGCATGCAACGCTTCCTCGTCATTGCAAGCGGTTGCTTCGACCTGGATCGTCGAATGGTGGATGCCAAAGCGGTCTTCGAGCATCTGGGCGATCGCCACGCGGGTTTGGAAAGGCGCCGCATCCGCTTTTAGTATGACATGTGCGGTGAGGCTGGCATCATCGCCCGCAACAGACCAGACGTGAAGATCGTGCGTGCTATCGACCCCTGCTATGTCGTTGACCGCCTGGCGAATCTCGTCGAGATTCATCCCGCTTGGCACGCCTTGCAACAGGATGTGCGTTGTATCCTGGAGGAGTGACCATGTCCGTGGAAGCACCCAGAGTCCGATGGCGATGGCAACGATTGGATCGACCCAGTTGGCACCGGTCAGGTAAATGAAGGCTGCTGCGGCGATAACGCCGAGCGAGCCGAGCATGTCGGCCCAGACCTCAAGATAGGCACCTTTGACATTGAGACTGCTGTCCTTGCCAGCGACGAGCACGCGCATGGCGACCAGATTGGCAAGCAGACCGAACGTTGCCACGACAAGCATGCCGAGCGATGCCACCGGCTCCGGGTCAATCAGCCGATTAATGCCTTCCCACAGCACATAGCCAGCGACCGCAAAGAGGAGCAAGGCGTTGAACGACGCAGCGAGTATCTCGAACCGGCGATAACCATAAGTCCGTTGTTTGTCGGCGGGCCGCTGACCGACTTTGATCGCGACAAGCGCGATTGCGAGCGCTGCGGCATCGGTGAACATGTGCGCCGCATCGGACAGGAGCGCGAGGCTGTTGAAAACGAATGAGCCGACAAGTTCTGCGACAAGGAATGTGCTGGTAATCGCCAACGCGATGGCAAGGTTCCGGGCATTGGCCCCCGCAGCGTGATTGTGACCAGGCGTGCCATGCCCGCTGTCTGCGTGATTGTGTCCAGCACCCATTATCGCACCCTCTCTGTCGTGGTTACACGGCCTTCGGGCGTCGCTCGGAACGTCCAGAAGAGCAGCAGCGCGTTTACCGTGACAAGGATTGTCGCGCCCGTGTCGGCCAGGATGGCGGTCCACAAATTGGTGATGCCGAAGACGGCGAGCACCAGAAAGACGAGCTTGAGGCCGACCGCGATGATTATGTTGACAAGGATTGTCCGGCGCGTTTTCCGCGCGAGGCGGATTGCATCAGCTACGCCGGTCAGCCGGTCCTTCAGCAGCCCTATGTCGGCTGTTTCTATCGCGACGTCGGTGCCACCGCCCATGGCAAGTCCGAGCGACGCCATCGCGAGAGCCGGGGCATCGTTGACCCCGTCGCCGACCATCAGAATGGGCTGTTGTGCCTTAAGCTGGTTGATGCGCTCGAGCTTGTCGGCGGGCATAAGCTCGCCAAAGGCCTCGATACCCAGAGGTTCGGCAACCGCGCTGGCGGTCCGCTGATTGTCGCCGCTCAGCATCAGTGCACGGATGCCAAGGGCCGTCAACGCGCGGATTGCCGGGACGGCATCCTCGCGGGGTTCATCGCGGCAGGCGATATATCCGCGTATCTCATTATCGACGACCAACACCGCGACGGTCTTGCCCTCCTTTTCCAGCTGTTGGATGCTGGAAGCTTGTGCGCCTTCGAGCGACGCCGTGGCGCGCGGGCTGAGTAGTTCCACCCGGCGGGTACCAACCATGCCTTCAACACCTTCGCCTTGACGGATGGCAACATCGGTCGCTGCGGGAACCGCAATGCCCCGCTTTTCGGCTTCGGCGACGATGGCCCGGGCAACCGGGTGGGCTAGCCCGGTTTCAAGGGCGGCGGCGAGGGAAAGCACGTCGCCAACCACATCCGTGACCACGGGATGGCCCATGGTGATTGTACCGGTCTTGTCAAATGCGGCAATCCTGATCCGCGCGAGCGCTTCGAGGGCTGCGCCGCTTTTGATCAATATGCCGTTGCGCGCGGCAGTTGCGATCCCGGTCGCGATCGCTGCTGGAGTCGACAACACCAGTGCGCACGGACAAGCGATCAGGAGCACAGTCAGCGCTCGGTAGAGCCACACTGCCCAGTCGCCGCCAGCAAGCAGCGGCGGCAGCAAAGCCACCAATGCTGCGATCAAGATCGCCGCCGGGGTGTAGTAGGAACTGAAGCTATCGATAAAGCGTGCGGTCGGCGCGGTGCTCTCCTGGGCTTCCTCGACCAACTTGCCGATTCGGGCCACCACGCTGTTTGCGGCGTCCTTATTGACGGAAATCCTGAGATTGCCGTCGCCGTTGATACTCCCGGCAAAGACCTGGTCGTCGATCCCCTTGGCGACAGGCCGCGATTCTCCGGTTATCGCAGCCTCGTTAATGTCCGAGCGTCCGTCGATGACGATCCCGTCCGCCGGAATACGATCGCCCCCGGCGATCAAGACGGTCATGCCGATGGTCAGAGACGACACCGGTATTTCGACGCGCTTTCCCTCGCGCTCGATTATGGCCGTCGAAGGCAACAGCTCGGCAAGCGCGCTCAGTCCCGATCGCGCCCGGGCCGCCGCAAATCCTTCAAGCAACTCGCCGAGCGAAAACAAAGCGACCACGACGACCGCTTCGGCACCGGCATCGATCGGAAGTGCGCCGATAACAGCAGTGGTAACCAGGGTTTCGATGCTGAAGGGAGAGCCCCGCCGTCCCTTCGCAACCGCTTTTTGCGCGAAGGGCAAAACCGAAATGATCGCCCCTATCGCGAAAGCCAGTCGGGCATAATTGGGCAGGAGCCAGGCGACACCATATGCGAGCGCCGCGCACGCGCAGGCAAGCAGAAACACGTTCCGACCTTCCGCTTCGCTCCCGGCGTGCCCCTCGTGATCATTTGCGACGCGATTCGCATTCTTAGAAGATTCCACAGACATATCCTTTGTCACAAATCGGCCGCGGCCAACGGCTGCCGACTGTCGGCACAGGCCTTCATATCGGCGGTCTCGCCGTCGCGCTGGCGCAAAGCTGTTCGAACAAGGGACGCCATGCTCAATGCTTCGCCTGTCCGGACGGGGCTTTAAGTGCGCTTGACGGACAGCGGTGAAACACCCGGGGAACACCTTGGTAATTACGCGTCACCAGCTTGTCAGCGGCGCGCTCGTCGACAGTCAGCCGCTTCATCTCGTTTGGCGTCATCATATCAGGAAAGGGCATGTGGCTGTGGGTGTAGGCCAGCGCGGAGCCTTCGTCCTTCCATAGGCCCGTCGCAAATGGTCCCTGATCGGGCAGCTTGACTTCGGCGTAATATCCGTCGGCTAGAAAGACCCAGGCCGGGCCCGTGTCACAGTTCTTTGTCTCTCCTAACGACCAGACCCCTGGCAAAGCCTGCGAAACTGGCGTCTCTTCGGCATTGGCCGCGCCGGCTGTTGCAAAAGCGATGAATGTCAAAGCGAGGCGAATGTTCATTTGTTGTCCCTTCCTCCGCTGCCTGGCCGTCAAGATCAGTCGAACAATTCAGCAAGGAAACTTTTACGACGTTTGTTTCCATGATGTCCCGATCGGCGCTGGTCGCCATAGGAATGCTCGCCGTTGTCGGGGCGAAGAGCGGTACCGGCGATTGTGGCTGGTGCGGCGCGCTCCGTCCTTTCGATGATCTTGTCCAGCTCTCCACGATCAAGCCAGACTCCGCGGCATTGCGGGCAGAAATCGATTTCGACTCCTTGTCGTTCCGACATCGAGAGCGGTATGCGACAGGCCGGACAGGGCATGGACCGGGAAGGCTGTGTTGACTGCTGCATGCTCTTCACTCCTCTCATTTATCCACGATGGGCTCACCGAGCACTGTGACGTCGCTGTAATCGCCGGCGACGTGCTTCTTGTGGCGGCCGCGCAGCAACAGGTGGCTGATTGCCGGAAGCACAAAGAGTGTGAGCAACGTCGACGTGATCAATCCGCCAATCACGACGATTGCGAGAGGCTTCTGCACTTCGGCGCCGGTTCCGGTGGCGATCGCCATCGGTACAAAACCGATGGCGGGAACGATTCCGGTCATGAGCACCGCGCGCACACGTTCCATCGTGCCATCTGCAATCGCTTCATCGACCGGCTTACCCGCGTCCAATCGCTGATTGATGCTTGTCATCACGACGAGGCCGTTGAGCACCGTCACGCCTGACAGCACGATAAAGCCGACAGCTGCCGATACCGAGAAAGGTAGGCCCGTAAGCAGCAGCGAGAACACACCCCCGGCGAGAGCCAAGGGGATCGCCGAATAGACCGCGATTGACTGCCTGACACCGCCCAATGCCATGAACAGGATACCAAAGATGGCGGCGAAGATGATCGGGATGACCAACGACAGCGTCTGCGATGCGGCTTGCAGGTTCTTGAATTGCCCGCCCCATTCGATGAAGCTGCCGGTTGGCAATTTGACTTGGGCGTTCACCTTCTCTTGGGCTTCGGCAACGAACGAGCCGAGATCGTTGCCACGGACATTGGCCTGGACGACGACGCGACGCTTGCCGTTCTCGCGGCTCACCTGGTTAAGGCCCTCGGAGAAGTTGAAGCGGGCAACTTCGCGAAGCGGCACCGACGCACGATGCGTATCTTCACCCGGCAACATGACCGGCAGGGCACCAACGGCGTCGAGATCGTTGCGGGTAAGGTTGTCGAGCCGTACAACGATGTCATAACGCCGGTCGCCTTCAAAAACGATACCGGCCTCGCGCCCACCCATTGCGGCAGCCACGGTGTCGCTGACGTCCTGAAGGCTTAGCCCGTAACGCGAGATGGCATCACGGTCGAACTGGACATCGAGCACAGGAAATCCAGCGGTTTGTTCGACCTTGACGTCCGCTGCCCCTTTGACCGTGTTGAGCACCGCGGCGATCTGCTGGGCCGTCTTGCCCATTGCCTCGAGGTCGTCGCCATAGACTTTGATGGCGATGTCACCACGCACACCGGCGATCAGTTCGTTGAAGCGCAACTGGATAGGCTGGCTGATCTCGACCGCATTGCCGACCAGCGGTTCCAGCTGCTTTTCGATGCGCTCGATCACATCGTCTTTGGTCTCGACGCCGTCCGGCCAGTCATCTTTTGGTTTCAGGATGATGAAGGTATCCGACGCGTTGGGCGGCATCGGGTCGCTCGCCACCTCGGCCGTACCCGTCTTGGAATAGACGAATGCCACTTCGGGGAGCTTGGCGACGGTCGCCTCGACCTGCCGCTGCATCTCGGTCGATTTGGCCAGCGAAGTCGAAGGGATGCGGAGCGCCTGCATCGCGAGATTGCCTTCGCCGAGAACTGGCAGGAACTCGCTTCCGAGCATCATGAAGACAAGGATAGCGGCAGCAAAAGTGCCCCCGCCAGCGCCGATCCATGGCCAGGGGCGCGCTATGACCCGCTTCAGCACGGGCTCGTAGCGTTCCTTGACCCAGGCGACTGCCTTGACTTCCTTTTCGGCAACCTCGCCGCGGATTAGCAGCGCGACCATCGCCGGAACGAAGGTCAGCGATGCGACGAAGGCACCGGCCAGCGCCAGCATGACCGTGATCGCCATTGGTGAGAAGGTTTTGCCTTCTACCCCAGTGAAGGTCAGCAGCGGAACGAACACGAGGAAGATGATCGCCTGGCCATAGAGCGTCGGCTTGACCATCTCGCGTGAGGCCTCGAACACCTCGTGCAATCGCTCGTTCAAGTTCAGCACGCGTCCGAGCTGGTGCTGTCGGTGCGACATCCGTTGCAGGCAATTCTCGATGATGATGATCGAGCCATCGACGATCAGCCCGAAATCGAGCGCACCGAGACTCATCAGATTGCCGGAGGTGCCGGTGATGTTCATCCCCGTGCCCATCACGAGGAACGAGATCGGGATGACCAGCGTCGCGATAATCGCCGCGCGGAAGTTGCCGAGCAGCCAGAACAGCACTGCCGCGACCAGCAAGGCACCTTCGGTGAGGTTTTTTTCAACCGTGCCGATCGTGGCATCAACCAGTTCCGATCGATCGAGAACCGTCTTCACCGTTATGCCGGGGGGAAGGGATTTGCCCACGCTGTCGAGCTTTTCAGCTACGGCGGCTGCCACGATGCGGCTGTTGCCGCCCGCGAGCATCAATGCGGTGCCGACCACGACCTCCTTGCCGTTCTTGGTCGCCGCTCCGGTCCGCAGATCGCCACCAATCCTGACCGTCGCGACATCGCGAACCATGACCGGTACGCCGCCGCGGGTATCGATCGCAGCGCGCGCAATCTCGTCGAGCGTGCGAATCCGGCCATCGGCGCGGACGAGGAAAGCCTCGCCGCCGCGTTCGACGAAGTTGGCACCCACGGAAACATTGGCCCGTTCGAGCGCATCCGCCAATTCTGTGAACGAAATGCCGTAAGTGGACATCTTCGCGACATCGGGCTGGACGACGAACTGCTTTTCGTAGCCGCCGATGGAATCGATGCCCGCCACGCCCGATACCGTCTTGAGCTGCGGCCGGATCACCCAGTCCTGGACTGATCGGAGGTAACCTTCCTTTGCCACATCATCGGTCAGCATTTCGCCGGCAGGCGTCATGTACGAACCGTCTGGCTGAGGTCCGGGCTTGCCGGCGACCTTGGGATTGGCCTTGGTCCCGGCGGGAGCGAAATCGACGACATACATCAACACTTCACCGAGCCCGGTCGAGACCGGCCCCATCGAGGGCTCAACGCCGGCAGGCAGCGTGCCCTTGGCCTGATTAAGCCGTTCGGCCACCTGCTGGCGCGCAAAATAGAGATCGGTGTGATCCTCGAACACCACTGTGACCTGGCTGAACCCGTTGCGTGAGATCGAACGCGAACTTTCCAGCCCGGGGATCCCCGCCATTGCCGTTTCGACAGGGAATGTGACAAGCCGTTCCATGTCGAGCGGACCGAGGTTGGGCGCGACAGTATTGATTTGCACCTGCTTGTTGGTGATATCCGGGACGGCGTCGATCGGGAGCTTCAGGAGCTGGATGACACCATAAGCGGAGACGATCAATGTCAAAATGACCACGCCCCAGCGGAAGCGGATCGACGCATCGAGAAGTTTTTCAATCATGAATTTGGACCATTCGGGTTGAGATGCGCGGCCGGAGCGGCTTCATGGGACACGATGATTTCATCAGGCCTGCCGACCGGATATTGCAGGAGGACGCGAAAGTGCCCTTTGCCACTGCTTAGCCGCCTGACATGGTGGCGCGAGCCGGTCGCCAACCTGCCATCGCGCACTGCAAGGAGTTTGCCGCGGCTCCGGGCTTCGGCATGGATATGGCCGACCTGTGCCTGGTAACCGTCGCCCACAATCCGGACCTGCCCGGTGACAATAACGCCGCCGTCCACGCGCCGTGCTTTTGCTGCTTCGACAACGACCTGATCGTCAGGCAATATCCGAACCGCGATGTCGTCGAGTGAGGCTGCCATTGCCGAACCGCCGAACGCGAGCAGTGCAACGGCGAAAAGGATTTTTCCCTTGCGCATTTTAGTGCTCCGCCTCGCCCTTGCCGAGTTCGGCTTTCAGCAGAAATGCTCCCTTGGTTGCGACAACCGCACCAGCCTTCAGACCTTCGACGATTTCGATTCTTCCGCCGCCGCGCTGGCCTGTAGTTACGTTTCTCGCCTGAAAGCCCTTGGCGGTCTTGACAAATACGACGTCGCGACCCTCGAACGATTGCACCGCTTCTTCGGGCAGGGCGATGGCGCTGCCTGTAGGGGTCGCGCTCGGCTTGATCCTGACGCGCAGTCCCTGACCCTGGGTCAGCCCGTCAATGCCCTGGGGCTGAAGTACAATTGTCGCCGATTTGCTTTCTGGGTCGAGGCTTGGCGTGGTGGAGCGCACAACGGCAGCGAGCGTATCTCCGCCGACCAACTCAATCACTGCTGTGTCGCCCGGCTTGATTCGCCGGGCATCGGCAGCCAGCACTGAGGCATTGATCTGGATGCGGTTGGGATCAGAAACGCGGAAGAGTTCGGTGCCTGCCAAAACGTAAGCCCCAAGCTTGGCGTCGGCCTTGGTGACCCGCCCTGAGATCAGGCTAACCACTGCCAATGTCCGGCCATCACCGCTTACCTTCGAGGCAGCGGCCGCCGACTGGCTGCGCCGGGCTTCGGCCTCGGCCTCGGCAAGTGCCGCTTGCGCGCCTTCCAGATCCTGGCGCGCGGTAACGCGTGCATCGAAAAGCCGCTTTTCGCGCGCATAGGCCGAGCGGGCCAGCGCAAGTTTGGCTGTCGCCGAACTGCGCTCCGCGGCGATGCTGGCGGCATCCCGGCTTTCCATCGTCGCAATCGACTCTCCGGCACGGACAAAATCGCCAAGTCGCCGGTTGATTGCCGTGATCGCGCCATCGGCGCGCGCTGTCAGCACGGCTTCTCCATCGGGCGTTGCCGCCACCACGCCTTGGGCGAGGATCTCCGAACCCAGTCCCCCGGACTGCAGTGTTTCGGTCACGATCCCCGCTGCGTTTGCGCGGGTCATGTCCATCGCGACGAAACCCTCGGGGCCGTGATCCTTTTCGGTCTCCCCTTTCTCCGTGCCTACCGACGCGGGTGCAGAAGTATTGGGCGCAAATACGCTGCGGCCAAGCAATACCCCGCCACCACCAAGGACGAGTGCCGCGATTGCGGCGCCTGCAATAAGCTTATTCCGATTGGTTTGATTTTCCATGATTTAGATCCTTGTTACTGCGCGTTCGCACGAGCGAGCGCAGCAAGCGCACGCGCACGATCCAATTGTGCTTCGATAAGATTGCGCCGCGCCGAGTTAAGCGCTTCCTGCGCGTCGATCAGCTCGATCAGCGAGAATTTTCCGGCGCGATAGCCGATATCCGCCAGCCGCGCGGCCTCTTCGGCTTGCGCCAGACCTGGACCGGAGAGGGCATTGACGCGCTCATTCGCGGCCGTCACCATCAGTTCAGCATCTCGGCGATTGAAAGTTGCCTCAAGCCGCATCTGAGCGACAAACGCTTCCGCGGCTTCGGTTTCGGCGCGCGCTGCGGACACATTACCCTGGTTGCGGTTTCGGAACGGCAAAGGGATCGACACCGACGCGACGACAGCCGTCGCCCCGCTTTCGCGAAACCTGCGGACACCCCCCGACGCGGTCACATTGGGAACCGCTTCTGCCTTTGCCAGCGAGACGCGCGCTTGTGCGGCCTCTCGTTCCGCTGTTGCCAGACGTTCGTCGAGACTCGGTGTTTCGGCAGGCAGCGCCGGTATTGGTTCATCTTTGCCGGGCGCAGCGGTCAGTTCAGAATCTCCGCTACCGGCCAGCAGCGCCAGTTTGCGCCGCGCCGAGATAAACGCACCCGCAGCGCGCGCCAGCTCGGCTTCGGCCTCAGCGAGCAACGCATCGGCGCGCAAGCGCCGGAGCGGCGGATCGCGTCCTGCATCGACCAGTTCCTTGGCCACGCGCGACAATTCGCGCGCCCGGCCCAGCGTCTCTCGGGCAAGCGCACCGCGCGCCTCACTAGCGGCGAGTTCGGCGTGCGCGACGCGGATATCATATTCGAGCGCGGCCACTTCTCGCGACAAGGCGAGACGAGCAAAGTCGAGTTCGGCTGCGGCAACCGCTTTGCGCGCACGCCGCTTGCCGCCAAGTTCAAACTCCTGACTGACGGCCAATGTCGTTTCCGATTGCCTGAAGCCGCGATGGGGGCCGGTGCCGCTGAAATTATCGACATTCAATCCTATCGATGGATTCAGTGACAGCCCGGCCTGCAATGCGCGGCCTTCTGCTGCCCTGACTTCGGCCTCGGCCCGTGTGATCCGCGGCGACGCTGCGCGCGCCTGGCTAAGCGCTTCACCGAGACTGATCGGCTCGGCGGCGGCGGGCGCTCCGACAAATATGAGCGTCCCCGCCAGCAAGGCGGTGCGCAATCGTACAAACATATGGAAACTCCTGAATCGTCGTCATTGGACACGGACGGAGAAACGTCCGCGCTTCAGCGCGATTCAGGCGGAAGGTGGCTGTGTCGGGGGCGCGGTGGACCAGGAGGTTAGACTGGCGTGCCGTTCGGCCAGCAGCGGTTGACCGCCCTTCAGGCACGGCTGAGGCGACACATCTGCAGGATCGGCGAGATTGGCTGTGCAATGGCCATGCGCCATATGGCCAACAACGCCGCCGTGTGATTTGCCCGTTTCATCATTGTTCTGCGAGCCGGTATCGCTTGATACCTGCGTTACGCTTGCCACGTCTACGACCTGCTGGGCGAGCAAAGGCGAGCCTGCGATGTCGCACGCGAGCACCGATAACATCATCAACAGACAGGATAGCCAGCGCACCATGTCCGCGCCTATATCTGCCGCACTCTCGCGTTGCAACATTTTTTCTGGCATGATGTGGCTGAGGAGATTAATTTATTTGCTAATGTGATAACATCACCTGAGAATAACTGGGATTAATCGCTGTTACTTTGTGTTTTGACTTGGAGGCTGTCGTTTTTCGCACAACTTATAAGGTTTTTACTTATGCATCTGTCGCAAAATACTGTAACTGAATTGCAGACAAGTAATCTGTCGAGGATGAGGCTTACATGAGCGTGTCCAAGGAGACCATGATTGTTGCCGCACCCGAACGGGTGTGGGCAGCGCTTGTAGCATTTGACGACTATGCCTCATGGCATCCCATGGTTCGGATCGAAGGCGATCCGCAGCATCATGCAACATTGCGGTACTCGCTCAGAATGGAGTATCGCAGCCCGAAATTCCTCACGGTCGATGCGCAAATTATTTCCTTCGAGCCACAGCGCGCGCTCGCCTTCTCGTTTTGGTCTCGGCAGGCTGCTGTCGACTAACGAGCATTTCGCAGTCGACCAGCAGGGTAAGACGGGCACGCGACTGGTTCAACGCTATGAGAGAACTGGCCTGGCGACCTGGCTCGCAATGCGACGCGCAAAAAAGGAACATGACGACTTTGGTAGAATGGTGTCGGCCCGGCTTTGAAGAAACATCTCGAAAAGGCCGCGCCGCAGAGACGATAGCGCGATGCGGCAAGCATCGCTTGCGCCCAATTCGAAAGTTGGACGCCATGGCGTCACCGGGAACCGTCGCCGATTACATCGCGCAAATCTTCGGGAATGGGCATTGGTTCGAAGGCACTCACATTCGATCGCCCCGTATTCCCGATAGGGATACGACCGGTCAGCGAACCGAGCGGCGCCAGCGCCAAGCGCGTCACCTGCCCGATGCATTCTTTGGCATCGCGTTCGGCTACCGCAAATTTCAGCATCTCCCAGTGCGATGTGAGATGCCACGTCAGATGCGTCTGCGAAAGGATATGCGCGCGCTCAAGTGCTGCCCAAGCTTTGGCGGAATCCCCACCTTTTCGGGCTATCTGATAGTTTCTGAATTCGCTGGCGATCAATGCCTGCAGGTCGGACATCATTTACCACTCCCAAAACCGAACCAACGCGGAACCCGGGCGCGAAAGTCACGATATGCCTGACCGAAACTAGCCTCCAAATGCCTTTCCTCAATCCTGACCTGCACGGCGCACGATACGATAAAGGCTGCGAAGGCCGCCCACGCCCACCAAAGGCCCGATGCCATTGCAGCAGCCATGCCGACCAGCATCATGCCGACGAAAATAGGGTTACGGCTAAACCGGAACAGACCATGCGATACGAACAGCGGCGCGTCGCCTTCACGAACACCAATACGCCACGCCCGCCCCATCTGCACCTGCGCAATGATGACCAGCAAGGCACCGGCCACCGCGAGGATGGCTGCGGGCGACGCGAGCTTCGGCAAATCTTGTGTCGCTGCGATCACACTCGCGCAAATCAGCAGAATTGTGCAGATCGCAAAGCTGAGACCAGCCACCCGCTGCACCCCCGTTGCTGACAGGAAAGCCAGTGGCCTGTCGCCTGTTCGCTGTCTGATGGCGATGCCCCGCAGGATGGTGGCAGTAATGATCGAAAGCATTGCCGCAAGTGGGACGAACTGGAACATAGACATCAAACTTGCTCCGCCACGCGCTGAGTCGCCTTCAACTCCTCCAGCGCCTGCCGAAACACCTGAACCCCGCCGGTCAGCGCCAGCGTGGCCATGACCGTCGCGACAATCAGGTCCGGCCATGCGCTGCCAGTCCCGAACACGCCAACAGCGGCCAATATGACGGCGACGTTTCCGATGGCATCGTTACGCGAGCATATCCACACCGAGCGCATGTTCGAGTGGCCACTACGATAACGATATAAAAGCGCCGCAATCCCGACATTCGCTGCGAGCGCCAACACAAATGCTGACGCCGAGACGGCTTCGAATGAGATAGCGCTTCGATTAGGCTTTTGGTGAAGCATTGCTGTGGGGGGCCAGGGTTTCGATGATCTTACATTCGGCAACCGTACCGAGATGGCAAGCGCTTACCATGCGGTCTAGTTCGATCCGCATGGCCGAAAGGTCCGAGATTTTCTTGTCAATATCAGTCAAATGTGCGCGCGCGATCATATCGACCGCTATGCAGGACGTGCTTGTGTCGTCGGACAGCGCAAGCAATTCGCGCACCGCGTCAATTGGAAATCCAAGGCCGCGACTTCGACGGATGAAGGCAAGTCGCTGCCTGTCGGCATCTCCATATTGTCGGCGACCCGATGTACTGCGCCGCGGCTCTCGCAGCAAGCCTTGCGCCTCGTAAAAACGGATTGTCGTGACCTTCGTCCCGGTCGCCTGGCCAAGCTGACCAATACCAAATTCTGATCTTTTGCTCACTGCAATATCCTGCTGCGACTCATTCGCAAGAAAATGCTTGCACCTACAGTTACTGTAGATTGTATGCTTTGCCAAAGGAGAAGTTTGACGTGACTGATGATTGTGAATGTACGGGCGACGCAGCGCGGGCCGAGAAGGATCCCGGCTATCGGCGCGCGCTTTGGCTCGTGCTGTCTCTGAACCTTGGTTTCGGCGTCTTGGAGGTTGGCGGAGGGCTGATCGCTGACAGCCAGGCGCTTCTCGCTGATTCGCTCGACTTTCTCGGCGATGGCACGATCACACTAGTCGGGCTGTTGGCGCTCGGCTGGGCCGCGACAGCCCGCGCGAAAGTTGCTTTTGTTCAGGGGTTGTTTCTCTTGACCCTGGGGGTAGGAGTCATAGGCGTTGCGATTTGGCGCGCAATGACGGCGCTGGCCCCCGAAGCCAATTTGATGGGCGGCATAGCCCTTGCTGCACTCGCCGTGAACGTATCGGCCGCGTTCATCTTGTCACGCTATCGGGACGGCGATGCCAATGTCCGCGCTGTGTGGCTGTTTAGCCGCAACGACGCGCTAGCAAATGTGGCTGTTATTATCGCTGCCGGTCTAGTGGCTTGGACGGGCAAAGCTTGGCCCGATCTAACTGTCGCCGCAATAATCGCGGCGTTGTTTTTGCATTCCGCATTTGAAATTCTGCGCAGTGCTCGGTCTGAGCTTAAGGAACACGCTAATGCTGCTTAATATAGCAGCTCTCTCCAAATCGCGGTTGCGGGGCTTTTTCTTGATCGCCGCTATGTTGGCTGGCTTCAGCGCTTTCTCCTCACGGCCTGCAGTTGCACAAACCCGTATTGACGATGTCCAAACCGTCTGGCGGCTGCTCGACTATATTGCGGTCGATTATGAAGGTGCCGTGTCCGATGGCAAGGTCATCAGTCGTGCAGAATATGCGGAAATGATGGAGTTCGCCGGAACCGTCAAACAGGGCATTCGCAGTTTACCAGATTCCTCGGCACGCGCCCCACTTGTATTGGCAGCGAGCAACATCGAAGCCGCAATTGCCGCCAAGGTGGAACCTACAATCGTAGCAGCACAGTCACGCCAGCTTGGACGGCGCCTGCTGGCGGCTTACCCTGTCCCTTTAGCACCCCGTTTGCTTCCTGATCTGGATCGAGGCGCCAAGCTCTATGCAGAAAACTGTGCAAGTTGTCACGGTGTGAATGGCAATGGTCAGGGTCGGCTTGCGCGCGGGATGACACCGCCTCCGATTGCCTTTATCGACCGTGAGCGCGCACGCCAGCGAAGCCTTTTTGCGCTTTATCAGGTAATCGGCCAAGGCCTTGAAGGCACGGCCATGCCAAGTTTTGCGCAGCTGTCCGATGACGATCGCTGGGCATTGGCGTTTTACGTTGGCGTTTTTGCCTTCAAAGATCAAAAGACGGGCGAAGGGATTTGGAAAGCAGACAGCGAGCTTCGCCAAAAGATCTCCAGTATGGAAACGCTGGTGAGCGTGACGCCAGCGGCATTGGGGAAAACGTATGGCAAGGCAAAAGCTGACTCCTTGACGGCGTATTTGCGTGCGAACCCTCAAGCGATCGACGCCGAAGGACCGGTCTCCCTTGATGTCGCGCGCTCCAAACTTGAAGCAAGCCTTACGGCATATCGGCGGGGCGATCGCGAACAAGCGCAGCGTCTTGCGCTGTCAGCCTATCTCGACGGGTTTGAGCCTGTCGAACCGATCCTGTCCGCGCGTGACGGCGAGTTGATGACAAAAATCGAAACTGCAATGATCGAGTTTCGATCCGCAATCGCGACCGGCGCTCCCGTTAATCACGTTGGAGCGAAAGCCGAAACGATCAACGCGATGCTTACAGACGCCGAGGCTGCCCTGTCACCCGAATTCTCCAGCGGCACTTCGGCTTTTCTGGGCGCGTTGGCAATTCTCTTGCGCGAGGGAATCGAGGCGTTGCTGATCGTAGTAGCCATGATCGCGTTCCTCAAAAAGGCCGAGCGTCCGCAGTATCTTCGCTATGTGCACGGCGGGTGGATCACGGCGCTGTTGGCGGGTGTCGCCACCTGGGCAGCGGCAACCTATCTGGTCTCGATCAGCGGTGCAGGGCGCGAACTGACCGAAGGACTCGGTTCACTGGTTGCCGCGGTTATTCTTGTATCGGTCGGAATCTGGATGCACGGCAAATCGAGCGCGGCGGCGTGGCAACGCTATGTCCGCGAAGTGATGGACAAGGCCTTGTCGCGAGGGTCGGTGTGGTTCTTGTTCGGATTGTCTTTCCTGGTGGTGTACCGCGAAGTCTTCGAAACCGTCCTGTTCTTCTCAGCGCTCGTTTCGCAAGGCGACGGAGATGCTATCGCGGCGGGCGCGCTGACGGCGATTGTGCTGCTTGCCGTAATCGCATGGGTCATGCTCAAGCTGAGCAAATCCCTCCCGATCGGGAAGTTCTTCGCATACAGCTCAGTGCTAATCGCGATACTTGCGGTCGTGCTTGCGGGAAAAGGAATTCGCGGCCTGCAGGAAGCAGGCTTGATAGCGATCGATCTTGTACCAAGCGTGCCGCGTATCGAGTGGCTTGGGGTTTATCCAACGGTTGCCAGCCTGGCTGTCCAGCTTTTTGTCGTCGCACTGCTGCTCTGGGGTTTCAGTCGCAATCGACGAACGGTGCAAGCATAGCTTTGGTGTCGGCCATGATTGCCAAATGGTAATTGATGAACCGACCAAGATGAAGAATGGGGCTGAATATGCTGAACCTTGAAGGTGAGCATATGATCGAATGAGGCCAGAAAGGAGTAGTGTGACGCGCCAAATCCGTTTGAATTCCGACCATCCAAGTACCCCCGCGCTGCAATCCTACGCTCTCAAGACTGGGATCGACTCAATTCCAGACCTTCTCGTAGCGGCTCGTATTGCTCGCGGCATGACCCAAAAAGACCTAGCCGAGTACATGGGTCTGAAAATGCAACAGATACAGGCTTATGAATCGGATCGCTATCAAGGCGCAAGTTTGTCTCGTATTGCGTGGGTCGCAAAAGCGCTTAACCTGGATATCCAAGCTTCAGGGGGGCTTTTGGGCGGTCGGGTCATATCGAATATCGATCTCGAGGAATTCGAGTCGTTCCCGGTTGGCGAGATGTACCATCGCGGTTGGCTCGGGCCGCAGGAAGGCGGCGTTAAACATCTGCAGCGGAACTCAAAACGCCTTGTAAATTCATTTTTTGAACGGCCTGACGTCGCGCACCGCAGGCGCTATGCAAGGACCAAACAAACTCCGCATGAGGCCGCACTGGTGGCTTGGGAAACACAGCTTCTGCGCTCCGCTTATAGTCAGACGCAATCTACGCACTTCGATCGGAATTTGCTCAGCGCTGGTTGGGTTAAGGGTCTTGTAGGGCTGAGCAGCAAGCGTGACGGACTAAAGCGAATCCCGCAATATCTTCAGTCAGCGGGAATAACGCTGGTGATTGAGCCTGCGCTTCCGGGAATGACGATCGATGCCGCGGCTATGCGCCAGGGGGAACGAACGATGGCAATAGGACTGACCCTCAGAAATCCTCGCGAAGTTGAATTCTGGCCGGCCTTGCTTCATGCGATCGCGCATGTGCGCTTACATGTCAGCTTGGGAGATTGGGACACGATCTTTCATGAGAACGGAGCGCCCGCCTTTGAACCTTTCCATGAAGATGCCGATGTTTTTGCACGCGAAGCATTGGTGCCAAGCTCGGGTTGGGCACGATGTACATCAAGGAGCAAGCCGACCGCAGCAACGATTGTCGAGGACGCACATCTGCTGGGTGTTGGCATCGCCGTTGTAGTCGGGCGATGCAAAGCGGAGCTTGGGTCAGGTTTTGTCTTGCGCGTCCCCTCAGCCAACAGAGACGTCGCCAAGGCCATGTCCAGCGAATAGGCGATCGTCAGGAGGCCGTCTCGACACGGCCTCCTGGCTGACATCAAAACGAGACGCCAAGGCTCCCAACTATGCCCGCTTTTGAGACGTTGCGCGAACCTGCCAATATATTTTTGTTGGTATCGACATAACTGACTCCAAGCGCCAGGTTTCGCCAGGTGTAGGTGGCACCAACGCTCCAGTCGGTATATTTCTGGCCGAAGGTCAGATAGCTGCGCTCGAAGCTGCGACCCAGATGTGCGTTCACAGAAACTGGCGTTTGGGGAATGCCCGCTGACAGGTCGCCGCTCAAATAGAGACTGTCCTCTTTGGATATCCCGTCAAGAGACAGCGCTTGTTGCTTCGGCGCGTAAGTCACCGCGACTTTCCCCGCCACCGGGCCCAGCGTGTGCGAAAGCGACGTGTAGACTTCAAAAAAGTCCGAAAATGGGAATGTCGAATTGGGGTAATGATAATAAGTGACGCCAGCATCGAGCGTCGATTGCCCGACATTTGTCTTGAACCCCGCGACAAAGTCGAGCTCGGTGCTGTTATCGGCGATATAATCGTCGATCGATGAGCCCCAGACTGAGACATATAAGCCGGACTTATGGCTGAGCGTTGTTGTCCCTTGGATCGCGGGTCTTTTGTTCGATTGGGAAATGCCGCGAAAACGATAATCAGAGATTACTGTCGCGCCCCCCGAGATCGTGATGTCCGATGGAGCTTCGGTGTCCTCGGCATGCGCTGCCGAGGTCGCAATGGCTCCGGCTGCGACCATGGCAGCCAAGCAGATAATTTTCATAAACAAATTCCTCAAAGTTAAAGAATTTGTTCCCCCTGCGATGTCAGAAACAATACCCGTTTTCGGGTTTGAAACTTAGCTGGAAACTCCTGCCATGCTATGCTGCGCTGCACAACAGATTTGACGACTTATGGTTAGAAACCTTTCGCGGTGTTGCATGTTGACAACAGTATCTGCAGCGCGTGGAGATCGCCTCCAATCGACGAAGCTCAAATGTCGGGCCATGCCGAGCGATCTCCACGACGGCCGGAAGCGCAGCAACTCCCGACGCCAGTGCCACATTCTGCACGGACGTCGGGCTCCATTACTGCGGTTGGGCAGGCGCCTCTTCGACTTCCACAGGCGGACCTGCAAGTATCGTGTCGCAGCCTCGCTTTGCGGGATTGGCCAAGCATTTTTCGCGTTTTCGCTCTTTGCGAATTTCTGCTCGGCGCTCCAGCCAAGCGAGCCGCTTTTCTTTTTGCTGGGGAGTTTCCGCCCGGAAACCCGGTGAGCCCGGCTTTTGCGCCGAAGCAGGTGCCGCGCTGATCTGCGGTACCAGCAAAGCTAGCACGGTCAAATAGAACATAGGTTTCATTTCTAAAGCCCTCATAAGCTAGATCTCAGCACAGCAGATTGGTCACCTCTGCGCCGGTATTTGCGTACGCTTTCGCGACGCGAGCATGATATTTGCTTATGAAGCGAGGGTAGGCGGATGCAGCGGAGGCGCGATGCGGATGCCTCCGAGTCCAGCAATGCGCATCGTTCCCTCGTTGCCATCGGAGCAACTAAAACTGGGAAATGGAACATCGGGCGGGGCAAGGCCGACATTGGAGAAGCAAGAAGCGGCCGTTACGCACCCGGGGCGCATCTTTCCACACGGGATTGTCCCATTCTCGGTTCTAAAAAACCCTTGAGCGCAGTCAGACAACATTGTCGGAGAAAGTTCTTGCGACTGGATCTGTGGCACACAAGGACCAGTGGCGTGCGCAAGATTGGCTGCCCCCAACCCAAGCACCATCACAATCGAGATGAACAGTCTGACAAAACTCTGCTGCATGCCGCGAATATCTGCGCCCCGCTCCCAATTGTCAATCGGGGGCAGGATCTCAACCCGTTCGCGCAAGCGCTTCGAAAATGCGGCAAGAGCTAACGGGTCTTGTCTCGCAAGCAGATGCCTGGTGGAAGCGCTCTGATCGAAGCCGCATAAAATCTTCAAACTTCGAATCGACTTCGCAAATTTTGCCGGAAACCATACTGTCTTTATTCGCTCATGGCTGGTTTAGATCATCTGCAAAGCGGAGCAATTTGTGGACTGCCTCGAAACCATAGCTCAAACTCCGTGCTCGGCGAATGATAGCGGGGCGTGCAAGATGTTCACCCTCATCAGCGCGATGGTTTGCAGCCGCACGGCCCGGCGCGCACAGAAGTCCGGTTTTCAAAAAATTGCGCATAGTTTCGGGCTTCATTCTGATAAGGATCACTCCGAGGCTTAATGAGCAGCCGCCGGCTTTACTTCCCAAACTCTGCCTTCACCGGGATTTTAAGGTAGCGGACACCATTGGCCTCCGCTTCTGGAAAACGGCCAGCGCGGACATTGACTTGAATGGCTGGTAGCAAAAGCTTCGGCACTGATAGCGTCGCGTCGCGGGCTTCGCGCATGGCGACGAATTCATCTTCCGAAACGCCGTCATGGACGTGCACGCTGGTGCGCCGCTGTTCCCTGACGCTGGTCTCCCACCGGTAATCGTCCCGCCCCGGGGCCTTGTAGTCGTGGCACAGGAACAGGCGGGTTCCATCGGGCAAACTGAGCACACGCCGGATTGAGCGGTAGAGTTGGCGCGCGTCGCCGCCCGGAAAATCTGCGCGGGCCGTGCCGTAATCCGGCATGAATAAGGTATCGCCGACGAACGCGGCGTCGCTTATCAGATACGCAACATCGGCGGGCGTGTGGCCTGGGACATGCATGACCTCCACATCGAGCGCACCAATCCTGAAGCGCTCGCCATCCGCGAACAGATGGTCGAAATCCGATCCGTCGGTCTTCAAGTCGTGGAGCGCGAAGACTGGGCGAAACAGTTTCTGCACGTCACGGATATGTTCGCCAATCCCGATCAGCGCCCCAGTTTTCGCTTTAATGTAGGGCGCGGCGGAGAGATGGTCGGCATGCGCATGCGTTTCCAGCACCATGACAATGCGCAAGCCACGCTCCTCAGCCGCCGCAAGGATCCGCTCTGCGGATCGCACATCGGCCTTTCCGCTTGCGAGATCGAAGTCCAGCACCGGGTCAATGACAGCCGCTGCGCCCGTCGCCGCATCGGCGACCAGATAGCTGATCGTATTGGTCGGTTCGTCGAAGTACGCCTCGATAACGGGTGGTGTGGACATGGTAGCCTCCATTTGAACTTGACTATATATTAGAATAGTCTAAATAAGCAAGTGCTAATGGAGATGTCAGTGCTCAAGTCCCTGATGGACCTTACCAGTTTCGAAAAAAAAGCGGAAACCGTTGCCGGTCTGCTCAAGGCGATGGGTAATTGCCGACGCCTGATGTTGATGTGCAAGCTGGTCGAACATGGCGAAATGATAGCAGGCGATCTCGCCGGCGAAGTCGGTCTATCGCAATCAGCTTGTTCGCAACATCTCGGCAAGATGCGACAGGAAGGTCTCGTCACCTTTCGACGCGAAAGCCAAACGCTTTGGTACCGGATCGCCGATCCGCGCACCGAAACGCTAATGGCCAGCCTTTACCAACTCTACTGCAAGGACTGAGCAGATGACGATATCCGTAATCTCGTCCGCCGAGACGCTCAAGCTGATTAAGCCGGTGCGACCATGGTCGACATCTGCGACGCCGACGAACATGTTCATGAGTGCATTCCCGGAGCGATAAACGTGCCGCTCAGCCGATTGTGCAAACTGCCGTTAGGCCCGGTCATATTTCACTGCCGATCCGGCGCGCAGACGACGGACATTGCACCTTCACTGACCGTTGCCGCAAAAGGCGCTCCCGGGCACTTGCTCGCGGGGGGCATCGACGGGTGGCGAGCTGCTGGACTGCCGACACGTTTCGATACCAGCCTGCCGCTCGAAATCATGCGCCAAGGTCAACTGGCGGCTGGTAGCCTTGTTTTGATCGGTGTCGCGCTCGGATTTCTGGTCGCGCCGGCATTCTTCGGCGTATCGGCGTTGGTCGGAGCGGACGGATGACATCGGGCGCGGCCCGCTGGTGCGGCATGGTCCTCTGCATTGTCGGTGCTGCGGATCGACTTCGACGTTCTGCTGCTCGTCTATGTCAATTGATTAACGGGCAGTCCGCTGCTATACGACGCTAATGTTCCGTCAAGTCACCATGATTCTGTTGGTCTTTGCTGTCCTGCTTGGCAGCGGCCATGCGGCGTCATGGTCGCACAACGATGCTGACGGTGCCCATCATGCGTTGGTGGCTCATGCAAATGATCATGATGGCGATCGTGGTCAGATGGTCGAGCAAGAGAATCCTTCCGAGACCACTGGTATGAAGGGCGATGTGGTTAGCCAGCATTCGCATCCGGTCGGAGTAGCCGTTGACCCGATTCCCTTTGGCATCGGTGGCGCGGCGAGCACGACCTTGAACGTCATTTTGCCTGCGCGCATGCTTGCCTCATTCAGCCAGGCTCCCCCCACCGAACCACCAGCTGCCTGAACCAGAACGCTTCGGCGAGCCTCTGCGCTTGTCGTTTTGATGCGAATTTCCGGTTCAGGAGTATTTCATGTTTCCCATATTGCGCACCGCCTTGCTGGCGGCGGCGCTGGCCTTGCCGGCTTCGGCTGCATTTGCAGAGCCGATGACGCTGGAACAGGCCATTGCCAAAGCCGTAGAAGCGGCTCCCTCAATCCGTGCAAATGAGGCAGCAATCGCCTCTGCGCGCGCCGGTCGCGTCCAAGCGGGCGTTCGGCCCAATCCGACCGTCATCGTCGAAGGCGAGAACTTGGTCGGGAGTGGACCCTATAATGTCTTCGACCAAGCCGAGATAACTGGAACCTATAGCCAAACCATCGAACGCGGCGGCAAGCGCGATGCACGAGTGGCTTTTGCTGACCGTGACATCGGTGTAGCCGAGGCATCGTCGCGGGTAGCGCGGCTCGAACTCGTTAGCGCGGTGCAGCGCGCCTTTCTCGACGTCGTAATCGCGGGTTATGTTGTCGAGATCGCGGAAACACGGTTGGGGGTCGAAATCGAGATGCAGCGCGAGGCGCTGCGTCGTGTGCGCGGATATAAAGATCCGTTGTTCGTTGAAACCAGCGCGTCGGCGCGGGTGACGCAGGCGCAGCTCAATCTTGCCGAAGCGCGCGCGCGGCACGTTGCGGCGCGTGACGGGCTTGCTGCCTATTGGGGTGGAAGCGGCATGGACATCGAAACCGAGGGCGAAGTGATGTCGGGAATCCCGGCGGCGCGGCAACTGGCAGACGCTGATGTCGCGCTTGCACAGGCCCAGGCCGAACGCGCTTCAGCGGCGGTAACGCTTGAACAGACGCGCGCGCGTCAGGATTATACCCTGAGCGGCGGCGCACGCCTTTTGCGCGGCACCAACAATGTTGCACTGGTTGCTGGTGTCACAATCCCGTTAGGCCGTTTTGACCGCAATCAGGGCAATATTGCCAAAGCGCAGGCCGAAAAATTGCGAATCGAGCTGACCGCAGAGGCACAAAGGCTCGACCGGCTTCGCCGCCTTGCCAGCCTTGGGGCAGAAGCGGACGCCGCCCGCGCGCGCGCCGATGCCATCGTCGTTGAGGTCTATCCGCAGACCACCAAGGCACTTCGGCAGGTGCGCGAAGGCTATGCGCGCGGCGGTTTCACCTTCCGCGACATGCAAGGTGCCGCCGATGCCGTCATCCAGGCGCAGGCCGAATGGCTCAATGCTGTGACGCGCTACCGTGAGCTTCAAACCGAAATCGACCGGCTGACCGGGCGCTTCGACGCCGCAGCTGAAAAGGGGATCAATCCATGAAACAATATCTGCACATTCGCATGGCCGCGGCCTTGTTGTTTATTGTCCCGCTTGCTGCCTGCAGCGGCGAGACTGAAAAACCGGCTGAGGGCGAAGGCAAGTCTGCATCCGAATATGAAAAAGGGCCGCACAACGGTCGGATGTTGCGCGACGGCGATTTCGCGATCGAAGTTACTATTTTCGAAGACGGCCAACCGCCGCAATACCGGATGTATCCGACACGCGCCAACAAACCGGTCGATCCTTCAACCGTCACTCTGGCGGTGACGCTGACTCGGCTGGGCGGCCAGATCGACCGTTTTGCCTTCAAGGCCGAGAAGGATTTTTTGGCAGGCGATGGCGTGGTGACAGAACCGCACAGTTTTGATGTACAGGTCGTCGCCACCGAGAACGGCAGGCGCCATGTCTGGAAGTTTGCAAACCCCGAAGGTCGCACCAAAATCCCTGCTGCTACCGCCAAAGAAGGCGGCATAGAGATTGAAACCGTCGGCCCCGTCACCATTAGCGAAACGCGCGAGGTGCAAGGGATCGTGCAGCTGGCAACGACGGCACGGTCCGAAGTGCGCGGCCAGTTTCCCGGACGCGTGGTCCAGGTTACCAAGGCGGTTGGCGACTATGTCCGCAAAGGCCAGTTACTGGCGCGGATCGAGTCGAGCGAGTCGCTGCAAATCTATCCGGTCTATGCGCCGGTGAGCGGCGTGATCGCCGAACGAACGGCAAATGTCGGCAATGTCACATTCGACCAGCCGCTTTATGTCATCACCGACCCGGGACAGACCACGGTGGTGTTTAACGTCTTTCCGCGTGATCTTTCCACGATCCGGCCTGGGCAAAAGGTCGTTATCGAAACAATTGATGGGCAGCCGGTCGCAGATGCCACGCTCGGCGGCTATCTGCCCGAAGGCAATGCGGCGGCAGGAACCGCATTGATGCGCGCTTCCCTGCCGAACCGGGACGGCAAATGGCGACCCGGTATGGCATTGCAGGGCCGCGTCACCGTGAGCGCATTCACTGTGCCGCTTGCAGTTCGCACCGAGGCTTTGCAGCGATTCCGCGACTTCACTGTGGTCTTCGCCAATTTCGGCGACGATTACGAGGTGCGGATGCTCGAGCTGGGCCGCAAGACTCCCGAATGGACCGAGGTACTTTCCGGTATCAAGCCCGGCACGCGCTATGCTGCCAAGGGTGCCTTTCTCATTCGCGCCGACATTGAAAAGTCGGGCGCGAGCCACGACCATTGATCGGAAACCAGACTATGCTCGCCCGTATCATCGGATTTTCGATCCGCCAGCGTTGGCTGGTTCTTGGCATTGTCACCTTGCTCATTGCGCTAGGCGTGTGGAGCGCTACCCGCCTTCCAATCGACGCTGTACCTGACATCACCAATGTGCAGGTGCAGATAAACACCGAGGCTGAAGGATTCTCGCCGCTCGAAGCCGAGCAGAGGATTACTTACCCAATTGAAACCGCAATCGCGGGCGTGCCGAAGCTGAGCTACACCCGCTCGGTTTCGCGATACGGATTGAGCCAGGTTACCGTTATCTTCGAGGACGGCACCGATCTTTATTTCGCGCGCCAGCTCGTCAACGAGCGTTTGCAGGCCGCCAAATCGCAATTGCCACCGGGCATTGAACCGCAAATGGGGCCGACAGCCACCGGGCTTGGCGAGATTTTCATGTATTCGGTCACTGCGAAACCGGGGGCAAGCAAGCCTGATGGCTCCGCTTGGACACCAACCGATTTGCGTACGCTTCATGACTGGGTCGTGCGGCCGCAAATGCGCAATGTCCCCGGCGTTGCCGAGGTCAACACGGTCGGCGGCTATACCAAGCAATATCACGTCACACCGAACCCGGCGCAGCTGGCTACGCTCAAGCTGTCGCTCACCGATGTCGTCAACGCGCTTGAGGCGAACAACGCTAACGCTGGCGCCGGCTATGTCGAACGGGCCGGCGAACAGGTTTTGATCCGCCTGCCTGGCAGAGCTGAAAACGAAACCGACTTGTCGCAGATTGTCGTTGCCAAGCGCGGCGGTATTCCCATCCGCATCGGCGACATTGCAGAAGTGGTTATCGGGTCCGAACTCAGGACCGGTGCGGCGACCGAGAACGGTAAGGAAATTGTCCTCGGCACGATCTTCATGCTGACCGGAAGCAACCCACGCATCGTTGCGCAGGCAGCTGCCGAACGGCTGGAAGCGGTTAATAAATCGCTGCCGTCCGGTGTCGTCGCGCAACCGCTTTATGACCGCACCGAGCTGGTTGAGCGGACGATTAGCACGGTCGAAAAGAACCTCGCCGAAGGCGCATTGCTCGTCATTGTTATCCTGTTCCTGCTGCTAGGCAATGTCCGGGCGGCATTGATCACGGCGGCAGTCATCCCTGTGGCAATGTTGATGACGCTCACGGGCATGGCAGCGGGGCGCGTGTCGGCGAATTTGATGAGCCTTGGCGCACTTGATTTCGGACTGATCGTCGACGGCGCTGTGATTATCGTTGAAAACTGCCTGCGCCGCTTGGGCGAGGCACAGCACCGTATGGGACGCCTTCTCGACCGTGACGAACGGTTTGGTCTGGTTGCCTCAGCAAGCAGCGAAGTCATTCGTCCGTCGATATTCGGGGTGATCATCATCACAGTTGTCTACTTGCCGATATTCGCCCTGTCCGGGATCGAAGGCAAAACCTTCCATCCCATGGCGATTACGGTGATGCTGGCGTTGACCGCAGCGATGATCCTTTCGCTTACCTTCGTGCCCGCCGCGATTGCGATGTTTGTGACCGGCAAGGTTGAGGAGAAGGACAACCGGGTCATGGCTTGGGCGCGTGCGCGCTATGCCAGCATATTGGATCGCACTTATACGCGCGGGAAGTTGCTGATTGGCTTGGCGCTCGGACTGGTTGCGATCAGCGCTTATGGCGCAACGCGGCTGGGGTCAGAGTTTATCCCCAATCTCGATGAAGGCGACATTGCCATGCACGCATTGCGTATTCCGGGCACCAGCCTGGGGCAAGCCGTACAGATGCAGGAAGTGCTTGAAAAGCGCATCAGCAAATTCCCCGAAGTCGAGCGGGTTTTTGCCAAAATCGGGACGGCCGATGTTGCCACCGATCCGGTGCCGCCTTCGGTTGCCGATAATTTCATCATGCTGAAAGACCGCAAGGACTGGCCCGATCCGCGTAAACCACGCACCCAGCTGGTTGCCGAACTGAACGCGGCGGTGCAGCAAATTCCGGGCAACAATTATGAGTTCACGCAGCCGGTACAGATGCGGCTGAATGAACTGATTGCGGGCGTCCGCGCCGACGTTGCGGTCAAGTTGTTCGGCGAGGATCTTGACGAACTGCTGGCCTCTGGCGGTGAAATCGAAAAAATCGTCTCATCGATTCCGGGCGCAGAAGATGTCAAATTGGAACAGGTCACAGGCCTGCCAGTACTTTCGGTCACACCGCGCAGGGCAATGCTGGCACGATATGGCATCAATATCAGCGATGTTCAGGATGCGGTCTCGACGGCAACCGGCGGGCGTAATGCAGGCGAAGTGTTCGAGGGTGACCGCCGTTTCGCCGTTGTCGTCCGATTGCCAGAGGAGGCGCGCACAAATCTCGATTTGCTCGGCAGTTTGCCCATCCCGCGCACCGGCGATGGCGGCACTGAATTTGTGCCGTTGTCGGAGATTGCAGATATCGAACTGTCGGTCGGTCCCAACCAGATCAGCCGCGAGAACGGTAAGCGCCGGGCCGTGATTACGGCCAACGTCCGGGGACGCGACCTGGGTTCATTCATCACCGAACTGCGTGCCAAGGTCGAAAGCGATGTCGCGCTGCCGGAGGGCTATTATGTACAATATGGGGGCACGTTCGAGCAACTCCAGTCAGCAGCGACGCGTCTCCAAATTGTAGTGCCGCTGGCATTGGTTCTGATCTTCGGATTGCTGTTCATGCTGTTCGGGTCGACGCGTGACGCAGCAATTGTGTTCTCGGGCGTGCCGCTGGCACTGACCGGCGGTGTAGTGGCTCTTGCGCTGCGCGATATTCCAATGTCGATTTCGGCAGGCATCGGTTTTATCGCGCTATCGGGCGTCGCCGTTCTCAACGGCGTTGTCATGCTGTCATTCATCAAGGACTTGCGCGAACGCGGCATGGCGCTTGATGAAGCGATACGTGAGGGCGCGCTGACCCGGTTGCGACCGGTGCTGATGACCGCCTTGGTCGCCTCGCTTGGCTTCGTGCCAATGGCGCTCAACGTCGGTGCCGGTTCGGAAGTGCAGCGGCCATTGGCGACTGTCGTAATCGGGGGCATTATTTCCTCGACTATCCTGACGCTGATCGTGCTGCCCGCGCTCTACCGCCTGATTCATGGCCGGGAAGAGCGGCCTGCTGATGATACCATCTCCACCCCATCGCCAGGCCTGGCGCAAGGAACCGCATGATGAATTTTATGTCCGCCAAGAAGGCCAATCACTCATTAGTCTGGGTATTTCTGACCATATTGCTGTTCCTCGCAACGGGCATTGCCGATGCTTATGCCCACGGCGTCGCCGAGGGCGATCAGGGCTATGTCCAGGAAGTCAGCGGCGTGCAATTCATGCCCTTCATGTATCTGGGCGCAAAGCATATGGTGACCGGATACGACCATCTGCTGTTCCTGTTCGGCGTCATCTTTTTCCTTTACCGGATGAAGGACATTGGCCTGTATGTAACCCTCTTCGCCATCGGCCACTCGACGACGATGCTGTTCGGGGTGCTCACCGGGATCAGCGCTAACGCTTACATCATCGACGCGATCATCGGCCTGTCTGTGGTCTACAAGGCGCTCGATAATCTCGGCGCCTACCGCCGCTGGTTCGGGGTGCAGCCCAATACAAAGGTCGCAACTCTGGTCTTCGGTCTCTTCCACGGCTTCGGGCTGGCAACCAAGATCCAGGAATTCGAGATGTCGAAAGACGGCTTGCTGCCCAATCTCATCGCCTTCAACATCGGTGTCGAGATCGGCCAGTTGCTGGCCTTGTTTGGCATCCTGATCCTCATGGGTTTTTGGCGCAGAACCAAAGGGTTCGGCCGTTATGCCTTTGCCGCCAACGTCCTGCTGATGACAGCAGGCTTCGTTCTGCTCGGCTATCAACTCACCGGCCTCGCCGTCACTTAAGGAGTAATCTCGATGTTCAATTCCCAATTGCCCAGCATGTCCGACCTGCCGACATCGCGCCAGCTTTTAGGTTCTACACTTGTCGCCATCGCAGGCGCAGCAGCGATTTTGGTCACGGTCGTCCTGCCGTCCGAATATGGCATCGACCCTATCGGTGCAGGACGCGCCCTTGGCCTGACCGAAATGGGCGAGATCAAGACGCAATTGGCGCAGGAGGCAGCAGCCGACCGGGTCAGTGAAGCCGCTAGGGCTTCTAATGACGGCGCTGCCAGCAGGGTACCAACTGCAGACCAAGAAACTGCTCCGGGCAGAGCCGATGCCCAGTCACCTGATGCCGCAGTCCGTAGCGACCAGACAGAGGTCGTGTTGAAACCGGGGCAAGGTGCCGAAGTCAAGGTCGCTGCTGCCAAAGGCGTACGTATCGGTTTTAACTGGTCGGTGCAGGGCGGCGTTGTCAATTATGACACCCATGCCGACGCGCCTGGTATCTCTTACCATGGGTACGGCAAAGGCAAGCAATCCGGAGGTGAAGCCGGCACAATTGTTGCCGCATTTGACGGAAAGCATGGCTGGTTCTGGCGCAACCGCACAGAAAACACCGTGACCATCGTTCTGAAAACCAGCGGTGCTTACACCGATATCAAGCGCGTCGTTTGAGCTGCTGAGCGATGTTGACAATCCTCGCCAATCGAACCTACCGGAACCTGCTTACAGCACAAGTGATCGCGCTCATCGGAACCGGACTGGCGACGGTCGCACTGGGGCTGCTGGCCTATGACATAGCGGGTGCGGATGCAGGTGCAGTCCTTGGCACGGCGCTTGCGATCAAGATGATCGCCTATATCGGTATCGGTCCCATTGTCGGTGCCTATGCCGATCGCCTGCCTCGCCGCGCATTTCTGGTGGCGATGGATATGATCCGCGCCGGGGTTGCGCTGATGCTGCCTTTTGTCGACCAAATCTGGCAGGTTTATGTGCTGATCTTCGCGCTGCAATCCGCTTCGGCGGCCTTCACCCCGACTTTTCAGGCGACCATCCCCGACGTGCTTCCAGACGAGGCGGAATATACGCGCGCGCTGTCGCTTTCTCGCCTCGCTTACGATCTTGAAAGCCTGCTCAGCCCTATGCTGGCAGCGGCGTTGCTCAGCGTGATCAGCTTCCACTGGCTATTCGGCGGCACCGCAATCGGCTTTTTCGGCTCGGCACTCATGGTTTTGTCAGTGACGCTGCCGCGGTCGCCCGCCAAACCTCGCCAGGGCGGCATTTACGCGCGGACCACACGCGGGATGCGCATCTACCTCAAAACCCCTCGCTTGCGCGGCTTGCTCGCCGTCAATCTTGCAGCCGCAGCGGCAAGCGCGATGGTCATCGTCAACACCGTCGTGATCGTGCGTGACACCTTCGGCTTGGGGCAACGCGAAGTGGCCCTGTCGCTCGCGGCTTATGGCGGCGGCTCGATGCTCGCCGCGCTGGCGTTGCCGCGCCTGCTCGACCGGATCGAGGGCCGAGCTGTGATGCTCGGCGGCGCTGTTGTTCTAACAGCAGTCCTCGCTGCGCTGGGCCTAGTGTCTGGAGGCATGACGGCGTCATTCTGGCCCGTTCTGCTTGCTGGCTGGTTTATCATGGGGATGGCCTATGCGGCGGCCCTTACGCCATCGGGCCTTTTGCTCCGACGCTCTGCTCAGGCGGAGGATCGGCCCGCCGTTTTCGCCGCGCAGTTCGCGCTAAGCCATGCTTGCTGGCTGATTGCCTATCCGCTCGCTGGACAAGTAGGTGCACGGTTCGGACAGCAGTTCGCTTTCTACTCGTTGGCCGCGGTTGCACTTTTTGGGGTCGCAGCCGCACTCTGGCTGTGGCCAACGCGAGATCCAAAGGAGATAGAGCATGAACATCCCGAGCTTCCGGATGATCACCCTCACCATAGTGTTCACCGAGCAGGCCAATCCAGTCACGCACATGATTTTATGATCGATGATCTGCATCATAAATGGCCGCACTAAGCCCGGGTTATTGGAGAAACGCTGATGGTAGGTCAGGGTTGAAATCATCCATGTATCGAGGCTCGATGGCACATCGCCCAACAGCCATGACCTGCCGTTTCCAAATCTGCGAGATTTAATCATAATCCGTATTGATTGACTTACCGGGATTTTTTTGATCCCTTGCAGCAGCGTTCGAACCATCAGGCACGCGGCTCCAGGGAGAGTTGTTGTGCTCAAACAGAAGTTACTAAAAGCCGCCATTACGACAAGCCTGGTGTTAAATTCGCCTTGTCTCTTCGCCCGCGAGGCAACCTTGCTTGAGTTCACTACCGACTCGTCGGAGAGGTCGGCCGCTGCCCCGACACCTAACGCCAGGGTTTTCAGCGAGTTAATCTCAGCAGCGTTATCGGCGGATACCCAAATTGCAGGCCCTTCAACCCAATCACGTCCGGTGTTAAATTCGATGTCGACCGAGTTTGATGCTCGTTCCCTTTCTTTATCAACACCGACCCAACGAAAACTGTTCGACAGCTTGCCAACGGCCGGGATTCGCATTCCGACATGGATGCGACCCAAGCGAACGGCCCTCTCGTCCCATTTTCAATCCGCCGCGCTTTTCAGCAGTAATTTGTCAGGGGGGAGCTTTGATCGATGCGATGGCGGAGGTTTCTCGCCCGCTTGGTGGCTCGATCCGAAGGTCGAGGCACGAAGGGCCCATCATTTTGCCATGGTTGCCGCTGTCGCATGCGAATTTGGCGTACCCACATCGTTGCTCGATGCCGTGATCGCGCAGGAATCCGGATATAAGTATTGGGCGCTCAGCCACAAAGGTGCGATGGGGATGATGCAGATCATGCCGGGAACCGCGCGCCAGCTTGGGCTCGCGGATCCGTTCAATTCTTTGGCGAATATGCGGGCCGGGGCGCGCTATCTGCGCGAGCAGCTCGACCGGTTCGGCCGCGTCGATTTGGCGCTTGCTGCCTATAATGCCGGACCCCACCGCCGCTCGCTGCGTGAGGGGCGCTTGCCGATCATCGCAGAGACGCTCAACTATGTCCGAACGATTATGACGAACTGGGCAAGACTGGCGCCGCGCAATGTGGAAATCGCCACTGTGGACCGCGGCGCCATTGCCGCTGCGGCTGTGAAAAGCTCGGGCTTTCGGAGTGTAAACCTGGTCCGCTATGACGGGCTCAGCCGAGCTCAGGCGTTTTGAAGACGCTGCGCCGCCTTTGAAGATCTTCGGTCGTCAACCAAGAAGCGAAGTCTCGTTTTCGATCACACGCTCTTGGTGCCTGACGATCGTGTCGATTGTGCGTTTAGCGGCCTCTCTCAATATGGCTGGTTTCACGACCAGCTTGATACAGCCTTGCCGCACTGACGTGATTTCCTCGAGATATTCGCGGAAATAGTCGCTGGTGTGCCTGATCTCCATGGCATCATAGAGGCTGACATCGTGCAGCCAAGCGACGGCAATGTTCGCCCTAATCGGATCGATCCCAAGCGCAGCAAAAGCCTTTTCCCGCAGTTCCTGCGTGAGTTTGTTCTGGCCCGACAAGACACGGCTAACATAGGAACGCGACCGTCCCAATGGCTCGACCAAGAAGCTGATCGGGCGCGATTGCCGTTGGAGCTCGCAGTTGATCAAGCTGCGATAGCCATGCTCTTCCCAGCAACAATCGAACCTAGCCTGGTCGTCGATCATGAAATCGAAAACAGGCAGTGCGGCGGCGTCCGACGGGGTCGTGTCGGTTGCAAGGTGCAGGTTTCTGGATCCATTCGATGGCATCGTCCGGGGCCTCCCCAATTAAGACTATGTTTTAACATAGTTTCATGAGTCAAGAGGCAAACGCTCTAAAGCCGGTTCAGTATAGATCATTCTTTACCGCGATATGGAGCAAATAGGCGATCATTGTTCGGTCAAATACGCGGATGTTGGCAATTGCCGAAAGCCTGGCCTTTAACGTTTCATAATGCTGGCCCCAGGAAGCGTGCATGTTCAGATAGACACGAACATCGCCTTCCAGCTGGGTTGTTCGGATGAAGGCGTCAAAG
This sequence comes from Sphingopyxis sp., assembly GCA_013823985.1. Taxonomy (GTDB): domain Bacteria; phylum Pseudomonadota; class Alphaproteobacteria; order Sphingomonadales; family Sphingomonadaceae; genus Sphingorhabdus_B. Next base: position 3,857 of record PNNB01000061.1, on the reverse strand, counting down.
TCATCACCGTCAAACTGACCTGCGTTCATACAGGCGCAACATGTCTCGACAGCGCTTCTAAACGTTGAGAATCGGCAGGTTTTCTTGGTCTGCATGGCGATTGCGTCAGCAGCGATGTCGATAAATTCCTGGCTCACCAAGAACCGAAATGCCTTGTTTTTCCGATCGGCCAACCCTGCCTCCCTTGAGCGTTTCGAACCCTTCTTGCCGCCTGCCTCGGCCGAAGACCAGCCTGCGAATCACCCTGTGGGGCGCGACATGTCTCGCATGCGCGCCAAGACGCAACGATCGTTGCGCAGACTTGCAAGTCGGCATGCGCAACGTGAAGTATAACGCCAAATATCTGCAATAAACTGTGCGTGAATACGCACGCTTGCCATCGATTCCATGCAACCGCAGACCGAATCACTTAAACGCGGCGGGATGAAACCGGTCCTTCGTTGCGTACTCATCTCAATTTCTGCTCCTTCTTGAAGTCGTAATCATCACGACAATTCAATCGAAGAGAGGAATGGAAATGCGGACTAAGTTAAAAATATCCGGCCACACCCTGGTCCAGGCCGGTCTCGTGCTAGCGACTGTGTCTGTATTGGGTGCCGGAGCGGCAATGGCCGGGGCCGATACAACCTTCAATTCAGCGCTGACGAGCTTCACCGGTTTCCTTGAAGGGTCCGGCGGCAGGATCATCACCGTGTTGTCGCTCGCGGGCGGGATTGTCGGGCTTGCATCCGGGCGGTTCAGCCTAGGCCAGGTCGCAATTCCGGTCGGCGTGGGCGTCGGTGCCGGAACCGGCGTTCCGATCGTCACCGCCGCGGTTACCGCGACGGTCTGAATGGTTTCCGGGGCTGGGCCGCTTGCGGGCCGGTCGCGGGAACAGGCTGAGGGTGGCGCTGCTCATGAATCGATACACAATCCCTGCACATCTCGATGATCCGGAACTGATCGGATTTTGGACGCTGGACGAGTTTCTGGCGATGATCATTCCCTTCACTTGGGGCGTGCTGACGCAACACATCATCATAGGATTAATCTTAGCCTGTGCGTGCTGGTGGTTCTTACGCAAATTGAAAGCCGGTCGTGCTGTGTCGTGGATCATTCATACCGCCTATTGGTACCTTCCGGGGTCCTTCATGCGGCTCAAGGCAACGCCACCCTCTCACCTTCGGTTGATGGCTGGCTGAGATGGACCTTGGCTTATCCCATTCGCAATCGCAGCGGCTCTTGAAGCAACGCAATTTGCTCGCAGCGGTCGCCGTCCTGCTCTTTGCCCTTACCATCGTGCTGACCCTGCTGGCTGCAAGCCGCGACCGCGAAGTCGTGCTGCAGCCCATTTTGGCCAAGCCCTTGACGCTCAGCTCATCAGGCGTTCCGAACGACTATCTCGAAATGGTCACGCGCGATGCAGCATTGCTGACGCTCAACCGGTCGCCCTCCAACCTGCAATATTGGATGGACTCGATCCTCTCGATCACCGACCCGCGCACGCACGGCAAAATGCGCGCTGAACTGATGAAAGTTTTCAACGAGCAGAACGGCTCGAGTGTTTCGCAATATTTCACGATCGAGAAGCTGACGGTCGATCCCGAAGCGCTGACCAGCGAGGTCAACGGCATCATGCACACCGTCGTCGGATCGAAGGAAGTTACAGCCGAAGCCCGCACGTTCCGCTTCGTCTGGACCTACACCGGCGTGTCCCTGAAGCTCGCCGCCTTTGGTGCGATCAAGAAAAAGGACGAGAAAGGGGAGGGCGCATGATGACCCAAATTGCTTGGGGGATTGTAGGTGCGGGTGCCGTGCTCATGTCGCGACCTTTGTCATACTGCGGCCGCCCTGTGGGCTGCATCATGGTCGGACTTGGACTGGTGCTGTCAGCCGGCCCGGCGTTTGCCGATCAGTCGATATTGGCCAAGGACAATGGCCAGATTGACTGCGTGGCGTCGGCAAAGGACCTCACACGGATCAGCCTCAATGGCGATCAGTTCGCATCGGTTTCGAAGATTTCGACAGGAATTCCAACCGAAGACTTCCAGATTGTCAACGAACCCGTACGAGGCGACATTTATCTGTCGGTTCCCGACGGGTTCTCAAAACCGCAGCTCTCCTTTTTCGGGACGACACGCAAAGGCTTTGTCTACAAGTTCCTGTGCAAGGTCAAAGGAGCCGAGCCCGAACAGATTTTCATCTCGAATGCCAGCCTGTCCGAAGACAAGGCACGCGATTGGGAGTTGCGAACCTCGCCTGAAGAAACCGCGGTCAGGCTCGGGCTTGCGATGTATGCGAACCAGTCGATCGAGGGCTTCGACATCCGGCAGACCATCCTTGAACCCGTGATGATTGGCCGCCTTCAGGTTCAGCAAATCAGCGAATATCTTGGCTCCGAGGTACGCGGGACCGTGTTACGCGTTCGCAACCTTGGCAAGCAGCCCCTGCTTCTCGACCAGACGATGTTTTCGCCAAGCGGAACCGTCGCCTTCATGGCTCCGACCCCGGAACTCGCCCCCGACCAAGAGAGCGCTGTCTATCTCATTCAGTCGAACGGAGGCGCAAGATGAGGCTCACCGACATATTCCGCAGGCAACCCAAAGCGCTCGATGCAGGCATCTCCGCAAACGAATTGAGTCCTGTTGGCGACGCCATGGCCTCCAACGAGGCGGTCAAGCGCAAGCAGATGTTGCTCCTGAGCGGAGCGGGTGCCGTCGCGCTGGTCCTCGGTTCGATCTATATCTTTGACGAGGGCACAAGTGCGGCCGATGACAGTCTCGAAGAGAAGGTGACCGAAGTTTCGACCGACGACATGGTCAACAAGAGCATGTCGGAGAAAGAGTGGCGTGCGCAAAGCGAAGCGCAGCTACAGTCGATGAACAACCAGATGCGCTCGCTTGCGGCGCGCGCCCAGCAGGCCAACCAGCTCGAACAGCAATTGCAACGCGTCAGTGGCCAGAACGGTGCCATGACGGAAGACACGCAGCGCGTTCTCGGTGCCTATCAGCAAGAGAATGAACAGCTGAAAGCTGCGCTCGCAGCAGCGCGCCAGTCACCGGTCATGGGCCCGCAGGGCGGACCCAACGCGCTTTACGGGCGGCAATCCCCGCCGAACTATGCGCAAGCAAACCCCAAGGGCGGGACACAACCGCTGACCCCGTCAGGCCAGGCGGCAGCGGCTGCTGCCGGACTCCCTGTCGCGCGGGGCAGCGAAGTCAAGCTGGTGTCGTTCGGCGATACACCGGCCGGAACGGGAATGCCGGTCCCCAAAGGGAATACGGTCTACACCGACAGCACAAGCTATCTTCCGCCCAATTCGATTGCCGTCGCCAAGGTGATTGTTGGCGTGGATGCGAGCGCCAGCGTTCAAAGCCAGAGCGACCCGCTACCCGTCGTACTGCGGATTACCGGGCCGGCACGGTCGGTCTATGACAATGGAAGATTGCTGACCACCAACATCACCGGCTGTCTGGTCAATGGCGCTGCGCGCGGCGATCTCAGTTCGGAAAAAGTCTATGTCAAACTGCAGCGCATGACCTGTCCCCAGCCGGGCGGCCGATATGCCGTCAGCGACGTCAAAGGGTTCATTGCCTTTGGCGGCAAGACCGGCGTGCGCGGCCGTGTGGTCAGCCGTGAAGGCTCGCTTATCGGTCAAGCGTTCATAGCCGGTCTTGCGGGCGGTTTTGGCCGGGGCTTTTCGGCCAACACCCAATCGCTGTTCCAGGGCACCAACGTCAGCGTCGATGGCAAACGCCAGAAACTGGGTACGGGCGACATTCTGGAAGGCGGAATAGGCGAGGGGGTCGCGACCTCTGCCGACATGGTCTCGAAATATCTCATTGAGCGCGCTGAGCAATATCAGCCGGTCATCGAGA
>PNNB01000055.1 GCA_013823985.1 Sphingopyxis sp. | reverse complement strand
TGATCAAGGAAGTCACAACTGCGAGGAGCGCCGACCTCGTCACAGGCCGCGCATCCTGGGCCGGTGATCGCAAGATTTGGTTCCTCATGGTCAAGGATGGCAAGGGACGGTTCGCGGGCAACCCCCTCTGGGGTGACGGGTGGGGCTGGGCGCAGTTCGACCCGACCGACACCAAGAAGCAAACGGCGACGAATTATCAAACCGACTGCAAATCATGCCACGTTCCGGCCAAGTCATCGGACTGGGTTTACACCTATGCCTACCCCGCATTGGGTATGAAAGGCCAGGTCGGTCTGCCCGCAAATTCTCATCAGGCTGAACCGCCCGGGATGGTTCCCAACGTCGCCACTCAGGCCATGACGGGCGGCGCGGCCGCAGGCAAGATGACTTTCGACAAGACTTGCAGGGCATGCCACTCCATAAACCCTGGTGGTGCCGGCATCGGACCAACGCTGGCTGGGGTCGTTGGCCGCAAGGCGGGCACCGTGCCAAACTTTGATTATTCGGACCAGATACGGAATTCCGGCATAACCTGGACAGCCGAGAATATTGACAAACATATCGAAGCGCCAAAATCCTTTATTCCCGGGAATCGCATGGGGAATCTCTTCCCTAACGGGGTCAGGGATTCAGAGCAGCGCCGCGATATTATCATCTATCTGAAAAGCGTCCCAGGGTAGTCGACGATAGCGTCCCGCTCGCGAGCGGCGGTGAGACGCATGAGCCAGCGAATGTGGCCAGTCAGAATGGACTTGCGCCGCAAAAACATGACATGACTACTCAGGCAAAGGCGATTCTTGCCAAGGCGCGGATGTCCTCTGCATAGAGCTCGGGCACTTCCCATGCCGGGAAATGGCCACCCTTCGACGCAACGTTATAGCGCTGCACATTGTAGACTCTTGCAGCCGCCTCCCGGGGTGCCAGCGCGATGTCGTGCGGCCACATCGCGACACCTGTGGGCGGCGTCACGAAGTCCCCGGTACCGAGCACCGGTCGTAGACGCGTCGCATCATAATAGTAGCGGATCGACGATCCGATCGTGTTGGTGGTCCAGTAAATCATCAACGTATCGATCAGGGTTTCCACAGGCCAAGCTGACAGAACATCGCCGCCGCAATCGGACCACGCCCTGAATTTTTCGACGATCCACGAAGCAATGCCGACTGGACTGTCAGCAAGCGCGAATGCCAGCGTTTGCGGCCTCGAACTTTGAATGGCTTGGTATCCGCCTTCGTCGCGCTGCCAGAGCGCCAGTCGCGCATCATAGTCTCTTTCGGCCTGCGTGAGGGGCGGCGCATTGTCCGCGCGCGGCTTCGGCGCAACGGCCGAAACATGAACCGCAATCACACGTTCTGGGACCTGAAGGCCAATCCGCGTTGCCGTTCCCGAGCCTATATCAGTGCCGGCGACAACGAAGCGCCGATATCCAAGCATCGTCATAAGCTTAGGATAGAGATTGGCAGGCTCGAACTGATAGGGCTCGGTGGGCCGATCGGAAAAGCCGAAACCGGGCATCGTGGGTATCACAATATCGAAAGCGGGCGAGCCCGAAGTCAGCAGCGGCGCGATGCGCTGATATTCGACAAAGCTCGACGGCCAGCCATTCATCAGAAGCAGCGGCACCGCGCCCGTATGCCCGGACCGGAAATGCAGGAAGTGAATTCCGGAGCCGTCGACATTGGCGCGGTAATGCGGCAGCAGGTTCAGTTGTTCGACACGCGCCGACCAGTCATAGTCTTCCTTCCAGAAAGCGATGAGTTCTTTCAGAAAACAGGCCTCGGTTCCCTGCGACCAATCCGCAATCACGGCATCCGCCCATCGCACCATGTCAAGGCGCCGGACCAGATCTTTGGCCTGCGTCTCGTCATAAGGAATTCGGAATGGCAATATCATGGGTAATCCTTTTGCGAGCGCCAGCGCGGAAAATCCGCACGCAGTCATCGCGATAGCGAACTCCCGACGTGTGAAGCGCCTGTCCGCGAAGCTAGGACAAAGCGCATTTCGAAAATAGCGTTGCTCAGCTTCGGTTTGCTAGAAGGCCTGTCGCGAGCAGTTGGAATGCCTCGACAGCTTTGGGAAGTGTCAAAAGCGGCTCGTCACTCGCCGCAACCCATAGCGCCGCGTTCAACGCTGCTCCGTTCAGAAGGCGAGCGGCTGCTTCGACATCCACAGCAGTCATGACACCGTCCGAAACGAGCTTTTGCACCGCTTGCTTCGTCAAGTTCAAACACTCGTTCTGGCTTGGCCGGTGAGAAGGATCGCCGAGAAAAGCGGGGCCATCGAGGAGCACGATCCGTCGCACCTCTGCGTCCAGCGCCATCTCGATATAGGCTGCTCCTTCAGCAAGCAATTCGTCCCAATCGGTACTCGCGCGTCCGGCACGTTGCCTTGCACGCGCGGCCATCTCGCCGTCGATCTCGGCTACAACCGCGCGCAGAAGGCCGGTCTTGTCGCCAAAATTGTGATAAAGTGCGCCCCGCGTCAGCCCGACCTCCTTGGTGAGTTCATCCATTGACGCCGCCGCGAAGCCCTTCGTCGCGAACGCCTTGCGCGCGGCCGCGATCAGCTTCGCCCGGTTTTCCGCCATCGTTTCAACCCGAGGCCTTGCACGCACGGAATTCATTGTGATCAAGTCATCCTTTCAGATTGACATACGGTACGTATGTATGGTCTTCAGATGCGAGACGTATATCAAACTTCGCTGCAATTAAAGGATTTACAAATGGCCAAACGTGATGCGGTTTTCCCCGCAAACCGACATGCTCTCTACGAAGAGCATGGATATTCCGCAGCCATTCGGTCGGATCGTTTGCTTTTCGTATCCGGCCAGGTCGGAAGTCGTGAAGACGGTTCGCCGGAACCAGAGTTCGCGGAGCAGGTTCGGCTGGCCTTCGCAAATCTGGAAGCGACCTTGCTGGCTGCGGGATGCGGATTTGACGACATCGTCGATCTAACGACTTTCCATACCGATCCCGAAAATCAGTTCGAAACGATTATGGCCGTGAAGAGCAAGATCTTCACTGAAGCCCCTTATCCGAACTGGACAGCACTTGGTGTGAACTGGCTGGCCGGATTCGATTTCGAGATCAAGGTAATCGCCCGCATTCCAGACTAACCAAAACCCGTGCTAGGCCAGTAAAATCCGAAACGAAAGAGAGTCGCGTCATCGCTGATTTCCTCGGAGCTGGCCTTTGGGGCCTGTTTACAGCCAGCGGCCTTTTGATCGGTGCCGTTGTCGCGGACCTGTTTTCAAACCGGCTGTCTCATCGCCTCATCGCGACCGTGATGGGGTTTGGCGGCGGCGTGCTTATCGCCATTGTCGCTGTCGAGCTTATGGGGAACGCGATCAAAACTGGCATGTCCGCCGCTGCGATCACAGCGTTGCTGGGAGGAGCAGCGATCTTTAGCGGCATCAACTGGTATCTCGCCACAAGCGGCGCGAAAAATAGGAAACGTTGCGGCGAATGCGTGAAGCAAACGACCGAAAATGAGCATGCCGGAAGCGGCGTCGCGATTGCTGTTGGGACGGTTCTTGACGGCATTCCCGAAGCACTCGTGATCGGCCTGTCTATGGTTGGCGGCGGGAAGATCGGGATGGGCGTCGTCGCCGGGTTTTTCCTCGCCAACATCCCTCAGGGACTCTCAAGCGCCTCGGGGATGAAACTGGCTGGACGATCACGACGCTACATTTACGCGGTCTGGGTGGGCATCCCGCTCCTGATAGGACTCACAGCCGCCTTCGGGAATTTTGCTTTGGGATCAGTCTCAACCGACGCAACGACGGTCATTCTCTGTTTCGCTGCAGGCACGGTGCTGGCGATGCTCGCGGAAACCATGATCCCGGAAGCCTTCGATCACGCGCCGCCGATGATCGGTTTGATTACCGTGACGGGCTTTCTTTCGGCGTTTCTGCTGGTGCAACATCATGTTTGATATGCGGGGCGGGCTTGAATAGCAGATATTGCTGCAGCTTCATCCTTAGGTTGGGCCAATTGGAAATACATCGCCGGCGGCGTGACACGCTACGATAACTGCCTCAGGCGACGGCCGTTGGACGGCTGTAATATTGGAGACGAAAATTGGGACCGCATTCGGAGCGCAAGGAACAACGGCTTCTCCTGTTCTCCGCCACCGGCACCCTCGCCCTTTCCCTTGTCGGCATCGCTATTGGCCTGTTGAGCGGCGCAAAGTCGATCTTGTTCGACGGTGTGTACAGCCTTGCCGACGCAGGGCTTACGCTGGCCGCCTTTTTCGCTGCGCGGCTGATCGCGCGTGGCGCAGACCGCCGGTTCCAATATGGCTACTGGCACATCGAGCCGATGCTTGGGTTCGTCAACGGCAGCGTTCTGCTCCTCGCCTGCGTCTATGCATTGATTGACGGAGTAGACACCGTGATGATGGGAGGACGGAACGTGAGTTTCGGGCCCGGTATCGGATATGCCGGCGCGAGCGCGCTCATCGGCTTCGGGATGCATATTTACATCCGGCGCCGCGCTCGCGGCCTCGGGTCATCGCTGCTGAATATCGACGCGGCCGCGTGGCTTTTCGGAGGACTTCTCAACGCCGGGCTGAGCGCCGCATTTGTCACCGCGGTCGTGCTCGAGGGAACGCAGGCGGAGAAGCTCGCGGCCTATTTCGATCCGGCCATCCTCATTCTCCTTGCAATCTTCCTGGCTCCGCTTCCCCTTCGGGCCTTAGCAGCGGCCGGTCGCGAGATACTACAGATCGCGCCAGCCGATCTCGACGCGCAGGTCAGCAGCATCGCACGCGAAGTCGCGGCACGGCACGGCTTCGTCGAGCATCAATCCTATGTGACCCAGGTCGGCCGCGCAGGGTTTATCGAGATCGGCTTTGTCGGTGTCGCGGCATCGACCACGATGACGCTTGGCGAGCAGGACGCCATTCGTCAGGAATTTGCGGACGCGATGGGCGGGCTGCGCCCCGGATATTGGCTCACGATCGACTTCACGGCCGATCGCCGTTGGCTCTAAGCGCTAGCAACTCCGGGGCGGCTCACGGTAAAGCGCAAACGGGCGCCCGCCGTTCGGCGGACGCCCGTTAGTTTCAGACGAGCATCTCTTCGCGCAGCAGCAAATCGAGGCCGCCGTCGGCATCGAGCGCCAACAGATCATCCGACCCGCCCACATGCGTACCGTTGATGAAGATCTGCGGAACCGTCCTGCGTCCACCGGACGCTGTCTGCATTGCACGGAACTGCACCGGATCATCTTCGACGTCGATTTCGATCCAGTCGGTCACCCCCTTGGCGCGAAGATGCGCCTTGGCCCGGTGACAAAAGGGGCAATAGTCTTTGGTATAGAGGATGATGTTCGGTTTCATTTCATGTCTCCGATCAGGCTGCTTCAGACCGTTCGCCGGCCGATGGGAGGACCCAGTCGGCGCGCGGAAAGTGGCATGTGTAGCCATTGGGGCGGCGCTCCAGATAATCCTGGTGCTCGGGCTCCGCTTCCCAGAAGGGGCCAATCGGCTCCAGCTCGCTCGCGACCTTCCCCGGCCAAAGACCGGATGCGTTGACGTCCGCGATCGTCTGCAACGCGGTTTCACGCTGCGCTTCGTCGGCATAGTAGATCGCCGAGCGATAGCTCCCGCCGCGGTCGTTGCCCTGGCGATTGCGCGTGGTCGGATCGTGAATCTGGAAGAAAAATTCGAGGATCCGGCGGTAGCTGATCTGATCGGGATCGAAATTGATCTCGATCGCCTCAGCGTGCGTGCCGTGGTTGCGATAGGTCGCGTTCGGCACATCGCCGCCGCTGTAACCGACACGGGTGCTGACGACGCCGGGGAGTTTGCGGATCAGGTCCTGCATGCCCCAGAAGCAGCCGCCGGCAAGGATGGAACGTTGGGTCATGATCAATTCTCCTCGATCTGGTTCAGAAATTCGGAATAGCCCTCGGCTTCCATGTCATCGCGGTGGACGAAGCGGAGTGACGCCGAGTTGATGCAGTAGCGCTGGCCGCCACGGTCGCGCGGACCGTCGGGAAACACATGCCCCAGGTGGCTGTCGCCATGAGCCGAGCGCACCTCGGTGCGGATCATCCCGTAGCTGTCGTCGCGTATTTCATCGACATTGGCGGGGACGATGGGCTTGGTGAAGCTCGGCCATCCACTGCCGGAATCGAATTTGTCGGTCGAGGCGAACAAGGGTTCGCCGCTGACGATATCGACGTAGATGCCGGGTTCCTTATTGTGCAGCAGTTCCCCGCTGCCCGCACGCTCGGTGCCGCCGTCCTGTGTGACATGGCGCTGTTGGGGCGTCAGCTTCGCGATGGCTTCGCTGGTCTTGAGGTAGGTCATTCGATATCTCCTTTGTCTGACAGTTGCGGCACGTCTTTCCACCCCGGTGCGCCGCATGCGCGCCGGTGGAGACAGGCCCGAAATTCGAAATTTGGCTCAGAGGCGGTCGAGGATGCTCATGAGAACCGCCGGGTCGAGCCGGTTGCGATAATTGGGATCGAGAAAACTATATCTGACGATCCCGTCGGTACTGATCACATAGGTCGCCGGCATTGGAACGCGCCAGCCAGCGTCTTCGTCGCCTGCAACCATTCCGCCCGCCAGTGCTGCAAGTCGCAAGCTCTTGGGCAGTTCGAACGCAAGGCCATAGTCGCTCGCAACCGTCATTTTGGAATCGGCGAGCAACACAATATCGAGTTCCTCGGTCCGCGCCATATCGCGGCTGTCGTCGAGGGACTGCGGGGAGACCGCGAGCAAGCTCGCTCCTCTTTCTTCGATTGCTTTCGCGGCCTTAGACATCGCCCGAAGTTCAGCGCGACAGAAAGGACACCAGCCGCCGCGAAAGAAGCTCAAGACGACCGGTCCGCCGAGCAGTCGGCCTCGTAGCGAGACCGTGCCGCCCAGAGCATTTTCCAAAAGGAACTCCGGTGCCACGTCCCCCGCTTGGACCGCGGAGGCCTCAAGGCCCATTTCCAGGATCTCCAGGTCGCCTGCTGCGATCGCCGCCCGCCCATCGTCGCCTGCGGCGTTGAAATAGGCTTGCTCAATCATGGTCATGTCTGTTCGGAAGTTCATTTCAATCTTTTGCATCAAATATCGAGGAGGCGAAAGGCACGAAGCCTAGAACGGATAAATCCGGGCTGGTCGTAATGTCCGACCATGAGGCTTTTGCGGCGTTTCAGAAAAGGAGCCGCCATCCAAGACGCAACGGATCGCACGTTCCACTGCCGTGAGGGCGGTGCCTGTTCGGATATTGAATTCATGACTGTCATCTCAATACTCCTGAAGGTTTTTCGTTACGTCCGTTTTTGCGGATGACGGTCATTTACGCGACAGCGATGGCTTGCGGAAGATCGGTCGAAACGATAGGACCTATTCCGTGAGGGAATGAAATGGACCGACTAGCCGTCATGGAGCAATTTCTCGCCGTCGCCGAGGCGGGCTCCTTTTCTGCGGCAGCCCGCAGGCTCAACATCGGACAGCCGTCGATCTCTAAAGCCGTGGCGCAACTCGAAGCCTATCTCGGTGTCAGGCTGCTCCAGCGCTCGACCCGAAGCCTTACACTCACCGAGGCAGGACGCAGGTACCGCGACGGTGCCGAACGCGCGATTGCTGCTGCTGCGGCCGCAGAAATTGCTGCAAAGGAAGATGGGGGACGGCTCGCAGGACCCGTGCGCGTCGTGGTACCGACCTCCCTTGCCCAACTGCACCTCATCCCGCGACTGCGGGAATTTTCCGATCGCTTTCCCGAAATCATACTCGACCTCGAGATCACCGACCGCGAAACCGATGTCGTGGCATCGGGCGTGGATGTCGCGCTGCGGATCGGAGCGCTCGCCGACACCGCGCTGGTCGCCTCTCGAATGGCGCGTACGCGTATGGCGCTGGTTGCGACCAAGGCCGATGGGGACCTGCACGCCCCCCACAACCTCATGGGGCAACCAGCGATCATCTCGCGCTTTCACCACGAGAAGAACCGCTGGATCTTCCGCGAAGGCAGCGCACGCATCGCGGTCTTGGTGCGCCCTGCCCTCGTTCTCGACAGCGACGACGCGGCCCGGTCGGCAGCACTGGCCGGTCTGGGATATGCAATGCTGCCACGGCCCTTTGTTGCAGATCTGATCGATGCAGGTGATCTCGTTGAATATCTGCCCCAACATATGCTCGAAGATATCGACTTATGGGCTTTGCTGCCCGCCGGTCGCGACCAGACTGCGAGAGTGCGCGCTTTTCTCGACTGGCTCCGTCCACAAATGAACGCGATCTTTGCCAATGAGCAACCAGGCGTGATCCCGTGAGCGGCCTGGCCGTTGCCGCTGCTGCGTCGATCCTATGTTTTGCGATGGGCTTCGCGATCAGGCGAGGGAATGTCTGCGTGGTTGCTGCCGCGCGGGACCTAGTCGTGCGGCGGCGACCCGACATGTTCATCGGGTTCGCGACCGCGGCTTGCTGGTCGGGGCTCCTGCTTGTTCCATTGGCGTGGGCGGCACCGGCCATTTTTCATCTATCGCCAGGCTATGATCAACTTAACCAGGCTCTATTGTTCGGAACTCTTTACGGGATCGGAGCGTGGGCAAACCAAGCTTGCGGATTTGGAACGCTTGCGCATTTGACGGGTGGCAGGCTCGGATATCTTCTGACTCTCGTCGGTTGGGCGATCGGCGCCTCCTTCATATCCGAAGTTTACAGACCCCAGCATATCCCGTCGCCCTCTCTGCTCAAGACATCGCCGCTCGCTGCCGTCGCGGCGTGGCTGGCTTTCGCCGCAGTTTGCTGGTGGAGCTTCCCTCGCCTTCGGCTGCTGCGCTACCCGTCTCGTTGGCGTAGGATGCTGCTTGGACGCGCACGGATGCGGCCCTTCGAAGCAATGTTGCTCATCGGCATTGGCGGCGGCCTTTTATATTCCTGTGCAGGGAACTGGACCTATATGGGCCTCCTATCGAGCTATGCCTCGCAATTGGTCATGCGCGATTTTACGCCCACCTCAACGCTGCCAGCCCTTCTGGGTACCGCGACGATGATCGGCGGCGGAGTGTTTGCCGCTGTCCGTTCCTCCAGCTTCCGGCTGCGCGGAACAAGCTGGATGCAAGGGTCACGGCATCTTGTTGGCGGCACCGCAATGGGGGCAGCCACACAACTGATTCCAGGGGGTAATGGTGTCATTATCGTATACGGCCTGCCCTCTTTCGCGCCCCATGCATTCACCGCCTATCTTGGAATGACGTTAACGCTTACGCTCCTGCTATGGGCCATGAACTATTCTCGTAAGGCATAGACACCATGCATACGGTGCTTCTGTTTTTTGCACCCTTGCGCTAATTCCTGCCTTCGGCTCTTAAGCTGAACAAAGGGTCAGTTTTCAAAAATCGTCGACTAAAGCGGACTGTCCGGACACGACAACTTAGCTGCCATTCGTTGGCACCCAGTCATCGGGGAGCTTATGCCACGGAGCATCGGGGAACCGGTGGGCGTTCTCCTCTTTCACTTTGCGTGCGCGCCAAACCGGTCCGCCAACGTGCCACGCGGCTTCTTCTTGGCCGAAGTCTGCGGTTAGTCTCGCCGGAATGTGATGTTCCGCATCCCAAACTGCCATGACTTCCATATTTTGAATCGCAGGGTCTTCGACACGGGTATCGTATTCATGCGTGCCATCCGAAACCCCAACACTGAGCGTGCCGACCGGCCATTGAACCATCGGCAAAGGCATCAACAGGTCATCAGCCAACGCAAATCTGCCGAGTTTGAACCATGCACCGGAGCGCAACGCCCTCGTGATTGAGGGATATGCCACGCCCACAACAGCCATCAATTGGCTGGACAGGATTTCAAAGGGACTGGCTAGCTCGTGGTCACGACGGTGAAAGAACCCGATCCGTTTGTCGGGCGTTACTTGCCCATAATAAATCCAGTGCGCTTCACCAGAAATGGCATAAAGCGTCCCAGACTTTAAATCCGCACGTGCAGTTGGGTTGGCTCGGAACATGCTTTCTAGTGCGGAGTATTGGCGCAGATTGTCAATATCTGCTATCCACAACAAATACGCCGAACCGGTCGGGCCGCGAACGACAACATTGCGGACATTAGAGGCCCTGCTTTCGCAACCCCTCCGCCAACGACCGAAGCTCACCGAATGAGTCTGGGTTGCTGATACCGATTAGGTATTCGTTGGTAGCATACCGCTCGCTAATCTCCATTAGCGGCGCAATAGCTTTTTCTTTCTGCTCCTCGGATGGTGACCAGCTCATCAGGTCATCAATCTCGTATCCCGTGCCGCGACCTTCCACATGAAGTAGCAGCGCTTCTGAGGCTGGCATCGAATTGGTCAGCAATCTAGCAATGAAAGTCTTTAAGGACATAGGCACATTATAGACGAGGCCAACGACCCCTTGCCACAACATTTTTCACATAGCGGTCAGGCAACGAACGACAACAAAACAGAAATTGCGGATATCTGTCTGGCAAGGCATGTTCAGGAAGGGAGGTACCCCATGAGAGTAGCTTCACTGTGGCCGATAGTCCTGATTGCAGGATGTACAACATTGGCACGCCCACCAAGACGTGGCTTGGCATCGAACCAACCGGACGAACGGTGGAGACGCTTGAATTCGCCTTCCACAAGGCACGCGACAGCAAATTCTACGAGATGAATTACGCCATGGATGTTGTCGGCCTCCAGCGGCAACTTGGTTTATTGCAATAGGCTGCGGTTTGCTCGGTTGGTTCAATTGAAAATGCGGACAGCTGCAGCATGCGCAGATATTATCAGCGCGTTCATCTGCTTTTGGATCAGCATCCCACCTGCTGGCCAATTAAAAATATATCTCCCGCCTTTATCATCCGCCTATCTCCTAGTATTGCGATGTGCTCTGGCGAGGTTGGCTTCCAGCTCGGCCCGTGTATGACGCTCCTGCCGCCATGCCGGTTGGCCCGGACGGGTGCGCCACGACTCGCTCAGTGGGCTGTTGTCGACCGCGTCGAAGCCGAACTGGTCATATAGATTTGTCACCAGTTTGATAGCTTCGGGGAAGTTGCTGGACGCTGCAAGGGCGACGCGGTCGGCGGATCCAGACACCTTTGCCCACAGCAGGATACGTGGCGCTTGGATGTGCGTAAATGCCTTGACAATTTTCGACGCAGGCAATTGCGCTTGACGGATCTCATGCTCGGTAATTTCGCCGCGGTCGATGGTCGGATACTGACCGTCGCGCCAAGGCATATAATTGTTAGTATCTATTACCACCTTTCCGGCAAGTTCCTTCTCGGGCATATCGTTGATCAGCTTCATGGGAACTGCCACAACGACAATATCTCCGGCTGCTGCAGCCTCCGCTGAAGTCCCCGCTTGGGCATGCGGCCCCAGTTCTTCTATCATTTTTGCCAGGGTTTCAGTTCCACGCGAATTAACAATGACAACGCGATAGCCCGAAGCGATGGCCGCGCGGGCGATGTGGTTGCCCACTTCGCCCGCGCCAATGATCCCAATGGTCGTCATGGACGACTAAGCCCCAAATGCGCCATCGATTGTATGCATCGCGCCTGTGACAAATCCTGCCTCGGGCCCAGCCAACCAAGCCACCATGGCCGCAACTTCTTCGGGCCGTCCGTGCCGTTTGATTGCCATGAAGCTGTGCATGAGGTCCTTCATCGGACCATTCTCAGGGTTCGCATCCGTATCGATCGGTCCCGGTTGTACAACATTGATCGTAATTCCGCGTGGTCCTAAATCTCGGGCGAGACCACGGGCCATGCCCTGCAGCGCGGATTTTGTTAACGCATAAGACGCCATGCCCGGGATAGGCATTCTGTCCCCGTTTACGGAACCAATCACGATGATCCGGCCGCCTTCGCCCATTTGCCGCGCCGCTTCCACTGATGCATGATACGGGGCGTGAACATTCACGCGGAACAATTTGTCAATTTCGTCAGGGTCCTGATCTAACGCATCGCCGAATATTGCGTAACCTGCGTTCACGACCAGAACGTCTAACGGACCACTTTGGCGCACGCGTTCGATAACTGCATCTCGGTCGGCACTGTCAGTTAACACCGCTGTGCTTCCCGTTTCAGCAGCTAGTTGTTCAGCTGCAGCCTGAGAACCGTTGTATGTGAAGGTTACCGTTGCACCATCTGCTACAAACCTGCGCACAATGGACGCACCGATGCCCCGGCTACCACCAAGCACTAATACCGATTTATTCTTAAATTCAGACATTTTCAAACTCCTTGTGTTTTATGTAGTGACCGCTATATAAATATTCCGATATCCAATTCAAGGATTTTTGTAATCATGACTACAAATAAATTGCGAGGGCGGGGGCGCCCCCGAACTTTTGATCCGGCCGAGGCTGTGGCCTCCGCTAGGATCTTGTTTCACGCTCGGGGATATGACGCAGTCAGCGTCTCAGATATGACGACGATGCTCGGTATAAATCCTCCTAGCTTTTACGCTGCCTTTGGCAGCAAGATTTCCTTATTTAAGCGGGTTCTTGACTATTGGGCGGGTAGCGGCGCTATCCCTATGGAGAGCATATTGCGGCCTGATCGCCCGGTTTCGTTGTCGCTTGCCGTCCTGCTTGAAGAGGCCGCACGGCATTATGCCTCAGACCCTTCTGCCGCCGGATGCCTTGTACTGGAAAACACCCGATGCGATGATAAAGATGCGCGCGAAGCAGCACTCTCTTTCAACGTTGCAGCCGAAGACGCTATTCGGGAATACATCGCTCTGCGTCATCCTGAGAATGCCGATTGCGTGGCAGATTTTGTGAGCACGACGATGTCCGGCTTGTCCGCAAAAGCCCGTAATGGTCATGGCTTGGCTCAACTTCTTGCCACTGCTCGTCTTGCGGCTATTGCCCTGAAGGGTGTACTGCCGCATTGACTCAGCATCGGTTAGGTAGCGTAAAGTCTGTTTATGCGGATCAGCTGCGGTCGCGCATCTACGCGAGCGCGGTTATTACCCAATGCGTATTGAAGAGGACGGGAATGGCATGGTTTCGCTGGTATTCTCACCGTTGCCAGACAATCCAATGTTTGGATTGATTCAGGCATTACCTGCCCATCTAAGTGCAAAAATCGTTGTAGTAATGCGAGGTCATCCTCCGTTTCATCCAGAACGGGTCAAGGACAGCTAACCACAACTTTTCGGTCGTAACGAAGCCCTGCTGTCAGCATCGAAAGCTGTCATTCGTTGACACATTTTTCTGACAATGTGCAACTCCCGGAGAAGCATGGGTCATTCAGCGGGTCAAAACCGAGCGGTTGTGACCCTCCGTCGTTGATCTGACTGCTGCCACTCGTCGCGAGTAAGCGCCCAGTCCACTTCCTGCCATCCGCGAGCGCGCATCCATTCAGGGCCGTCGCGTCGGTCAATGATGCGAGCTCCAAACCAGCGGGCAAGCTTTTCCACCCTTTGGTTGCCGCTAGCGGTATCCCCGACGATCATCCGCAGACGAAGGGTATTGAAGCCGTGCTCGAGAAGACACGCCGTCACGTCCAGCGCAATGCGGAACCGTCCCCAATCGGACGGCGCGAGTTCGATGCCGAACACGGCCGTTCCCTGGTCCTCAGGCCGCTCGCGCAATCCTGCGCTCCCACATAGCCGGTTCGTAACTGAATCGAAGACACCGAGCTGCAAGTTGCGTCGAGGTCCTTCGCCTCGCCAGAATACAAAAAGGTCGAACAACTCGTTGGCGCGGTCCGGGTAATCGTCCATATCGTAGAGACGACGATAACGCGGGTCCATTTGATAGGCGACGAACGCGGCTCGATCGGCAGGCTCGAAGTCGCGCAAGGTGATTCTAGGCGTGCTGATAATCATGGACGCTATTTAACGGGTACTTGACGACACATGTTAGTTTCCTTTGATTATATTACTCGACCCAAGCGATAAGTGTGACAACCGAACCGTTGTGGCACCGCCAGAACGGCGGCTTTCCGCCGTTTCCACTTAATAGCGGACAGTCAATATTCCACAACATTGTGGTCATACCGACAACTAAGTGATGCCCTTGATACCCGTCGTTGGTTCATAGAATTCACGAAGGGCAGCTACACACCATATGCACCAAAAAGCGCACTATCCGGACACGACAACATTGCGGAAATAGCAGTTGGTGCGGATGCCGCTAACTTTTCAGGTGTTCGATAGGCTTTTCGCGTTTTGTAAAACCTGCCGTTCGTTTAACTCACATGTTCTCGGTTTCTACAACTGATTACATAGCCCAAATCAAGCGATACCAACGGCTGAAATGTTGTCGTTTGTAGACGGTCCGCTTCACAGCGAAGGCACAGGAAAGCGGACGTTAAGTGAGATCAGATCGCAAATGTCACTAGGCCGTTTTTATCGATGCGCCAGGCCGGATTCCATGCGATCTCCCAAGCGTGATCGTCAGGATCGGCCACATAGCCGCGAAAGCCGCCGTGCGGCGGAGCCTCTGCCGGTCTGATTATTTGGCCGCCCGCACTCACCAGTTGCTCGATCACATGTTCGACGTCTGCTTGCGTTAGCACATTGTGGGCCAACGAGAATGCGCCGCGCGGCGATAGGCCATAGCGGTTCATATCGTTTTCGAGCGCCGACTTTTCGAATGTCCCGAGCACCAAACCGTTCATCTGATAGAAGATGATTTCTTCATTCTCGAACACGGGTGTCCAGCCAAAACCCTCGGCATAAAATCGGCGGGAGCGCGTCAAATTTTCTATGCCTAGTGTGATTATAGAAATTTGTTGTTGCATATCCCGCTGCCAATCAACGTCAGACTAAAATGTGACATACTAAAATCATTGCAGTAACGCTTCACGCACAGCCCTCAATGTAGCCTAGTACCGGCATCATCCCAACATGGATGAGGCTGACCTTACCGTCAGCTCCAATTTCAAAACGTACTGCGGGATCACCGCTCGCCGCGTTCGGCGCGGTCAGGTATTTGGCAGGGCTCGCCACATATTTGTGAGGTTCGGCGCGGAATCCGGGAAACGATTCTAAAACTTCCTTCTCTGTCGATCCCACGCGCATATTCTCGATTAGTTTGACAACAGAGTTCTGCCCTGCCGTGATCCGGCGCACCTTACCCTGCTCAGTTATGGCATAGACGCCGGGGTAATCGGGCGAGCTAATTGTGCGGCATGCGTCCGAGGCTTGTGCACCACGTTCGGTCCATTTGCTTCCCGCTGGAACTGCTCGACCTATAAGAAGGTCGCCGAGCCCCTCAAGTGTAAGTACATTGCTCGACGACGCACCAACTGAAGGCGTCGCGGGCGTGGGCGCGACTTTATTGCCGTTGATTGTATTATTTTCGTTCATGGGTTTTGCGCTATCAGTATCAGGGGTGGCTGAGTGTTCAGGCGAACAGGCAGCGATTGTAAACGCGACGGCGACGAGAAGCGGATATTTCATTTCAGGTAAACAAAGCAAGCGGTAGCTCGTTCCATTATCGGCAGATCGTGCCATCAACTGATCAGCCGGGGCCCGCAAGGCGAAGCAAGCCAACTATATCCACCAGCGGGAACAAGCAGCCGCTCCGACCGTTTTTAAGCCATGATACCGATCCGAATATCTCTCGCGCCGCTTGCGCTGTTCTCGCTCTTTGTCATGGCCGGCTGCCAAGATAACGACGTTGGCGCCGCACAGAAAAAGACGGATACGGCGTCTGTGCCTGCCAATTCCACCGAATTGCGCGCCCCGGTAGCAAGCACATCTCCAACGCCGACCCCGATTGCGCTAACCGCGCTAGATCCTGAACTGCTAGAAAGTCGCGATTGCAAAACGGTCCTGAGCTTTTACGCCGATGCACTGCATGCACGGCTTTACGGAGAGGCAGCGCGTGTGTGGGGCAAAGATTGGGGTGTAACTGCTGCAACCTTAGAAAAGCGATATTCGGCTGAACAACCGGTATCGCTTGAGCTCGGCGAAATCAGCGTCGAAGGAGGTGCTGGTTCCCTGTATTGCGAAGCAGCTGCCGTGCTTAAAACAAATAGTCACCGGCCGCGAACCGGGAAAATAACCCTGCGCCGTGTAAACGATGTTCCGGGCGCCACCGCAGATCAGTTGCGCTGGCACATCACGGATAGTACATTTGCCGAAACTGACAATCGTCCTAGCGCTGATAGCTCTGGGGGATAGGGCGCCGCCTCTCTACTAGGCTATAACAATTCAGCTCCCGGCCTAACGAACGGCTGAAAATAGTGCTCATACTCCTCAGAGCGGACCATCACGATCGTCCAACAAAGCGGTCACCGATCGACCGAAGTGAACGTCCGCGTCCCACAACGTTACAGTTATACAACCATCAAGCCGAGCTATCTAATTCCTAGCGTTGGTTGAGTGCCTCGATGGACATCTAGTCTCTCAAATGGTCCTGCTCCCGAATTGGGTTCGGAACAATATGCGTCATGCACATTTTTAAGGGAGATGTGCTGTTTCCGCCCCCATCGGCAATCGGGCGGGAAATACTCGCTATCTACCCGCCCAAACTGCATCACTGGTTCAGATTTTCTGTTGCCTTAGCCGTGGCATCGGTGGGATCCCGCCGACGGACAGCTGCCGACAAAAGCACCAGCGAAGCAGCTAGCAATACGGCGTCTTTCAGCAAAAATTGCCCGGGGGCGGCCGAAATTGCAGGAAACCCACCCGCAGTCTGCTCGGCTACACCTGGCGTTGACAGGAAGAACGTCAACGTGATTGCGAAGGTCGCCGAGGACATGGTGGCGCCGATTGCCGAGAAAAGCGGGGCGAATGCGCCGATGATCAGGGCGGCGGCCGTGGCAAGCTCGATCGTGCCGATGAAGTGGCTGGCGCCTTGCACACCGAACATCGAATGAAGCCAACTCATGATCGGACTATGCCCGATGAAGGGGGCAATGCCCTGCGCTTCATATACCGTGAATTTCATGCCGCCAAACCAAAGGAATACGATAACCAAGGCCCATCTCAGCAGCGCGAGTTCGCGCATTTGATGCTCGGAGATGCTGAATGAATATTTTTCTAATAAGTTCACAATCATTTATCCTTTTATTGGTGGCAATGTGGCGGGAGGTGTCAATTTGCTTTATTGGGAGCGACGATTTCCGTCGGGCAGTTGGTGCATTTGTCTGCATCGCAAAAACGGCAGGTCGCGCGCGTACTGATTTCGTCCAGCGGTAACGACACGAGGACGGTCTCCGCGATCCGCTCCAGTGCAGCCAGATCCGTTTCGGAGACCGCAGCCAGCAGTCCGGCGATCACGGTACTGCGGCGCCTCAACAACGTCTTGCGTTCCGCTTGGCCGGTGTCGGTCAAACACACGTGCATCACGCGGCGATCTCCGGCAAATGGCGACTTCGAGACGAAATTCCGCGCCATCAACCGTTCGACCACGCGGGCAGCCCCAGCATGCGATAGCCGCAGTGCCTTGCCGATCTGGTCAATCGACATGCCGGGTTCATGGCCGATAAGGCTAAGCGCTGCAGCGGTCTCGCCGCCTGCTGGAAAGCGCTCTGATATTGTACCGCGCAGCTCATCCGACACCCATTGAACTAGAGCGCCAAACAGATTTATTAGCCGATCAGATGGTAATGCCGCGTTGGTCACTCGCAATCCTATTTGTATGCGTCGTGCATATAAATAGCGGGATCACTGAAGATTGCAAGCGGCGAGAATCCGGCCACTCAATCGACATCAAATCCTGTGCTGCTTCTCCGTTGCCGCGGTTCTCAGCGCGCAATGAATTCCTGTCAGGTTGGCGCTTAAGCGCTGCTAGCCTCCATAGCGCTCGGTCTTAATAATGGATGGGTCTAGTCCAGCAAGCAACGCGCCATCGGTCGCGATGTTGACGAAGCCGTTGGACCCGCACACGAAAATTTGTGTGGGCTTTCTGTGAAGCCGAGCGACAACTTCTTGAACCATTTCGCCGTCGATACGTCGCCCAAAGTCGGATGCGCGGATCGGCTTTTCGCGTGTGATTGCCAGCGCTAGGACGAATGCTGCATCACTGATTTCGTTAGAATGCAGTTCTTTTGAAAAGAGAACATCTTCAGCGGTTCGCGCGGACAGGAGCAGCGCGGTCGGAACGGCCGGGGATGTTGCGCGGCGCTGTCGGATCATGGCCATTAACGGCGCGAGGCCGGAGCCTGCGCCGATCAACAATATTGCGTCTACAGCGGGTTCAGGCCACAGGAAATGGCCACCGAGCGGACCACGAAGCTCGATTTCGTCGCCGATCGCCGCGACATCGTGAAAGAACGACGAAACTTCGCCATCGGGCAGGCGCTCGATAGCGAGTTCGATGATTGGGGAAGAGTTGGTTGATGAGGCGACCGAGTAACTCCGCATTGCGCTGTAGCCATCAGGCGCGGTCAGCCGCACATCGACATGCTGACCTGCAATGTGCGCAAATGGTTTACTCAACCGAAGGAAAAAGCTCTTGATACTCGGGGTTTGCTGGACGATTTCCTCGATCACACATGGCTGCCACGATCCGATTTGCGTGTCGTTTTCAGTCATTGGTGTATCGTTGCTCGCGCCATGGATCGCCGTAGATATGATAGCCGCGCGATTCCCAGAAACCAGGCTCATCGCGTGCAGTAAATTGTAGCGCATTTACCCATTTGGCCGACTTCCAGAAGTAAAGATGCGGAACCAAAAGACGCGCTGGCCCTCCATGATCGCGCGGAAGCGGCTTGCCTGCATATTTGAGTGCGACCATTGCTTTTCCGGACAGCAGATCCGCTAGCGGAACATTCGTCGAGTAACCATCATAGCCATGTGCCAAGACGAAGCCCGTCGGTTGATCAAGACCTGCGTCCGCAAGAATGTCCTCGATGAGCACGCCCTCCCAAATAGTATCCAGCTTGGACCAGGAGGTGACGCAGTGAATATCTTTGGTCACTTTGGTCTTCGGTAAGGCGTTGAACTCGTTCCAATTCCAGACCTTGACAGGCTTCGGGCCAATCTTGACGGTAAACTTCCAGTCAGAGGTCTCTACACTCGGTGTTGGGCCGGCTGACAAAACAGGGAAATTGTCCGCTAAATGCTGACCTGGCGGGATCCGATTAGAATTGTCGCCACCTGAACCGCGACCCGTGAAACCTCTGGTGACCATGCCGCTCCCTTTGCTCGTTACGATAGACCGGAACAGGATTCATTTCAGAATTTTGTACAACAGCTTTGCACGGATAGCCGCCGAATGAGGCAGTTGACTGAAAATGAGAATACCGGGTGTTCTATCAGGATAGAAATATGTCATACTGGTTTGAAACGTGATTATATCACCAAAACTATAGCGCCAAGGCATCATAATTTCCCAATACTCTGTAGCTATAGTTTTGATATCTTCCAATCAGGTTCCAAGCTGGTCCTGTCGTTCTTGCATAACAAGGAACAGCATGTGAGCGGAAGCTCCGGGTGCTGCTTGCCGACGTACCTCCGAACTAATGATGTGCGACCTATAAGCCGGGCAGTGATAAGGTATCAAAACTATGTTGCAAAGCTATTGGCTATACGCCGTGCATTCCGTCATAGTCTGGCATGCAAACCCCTTATACCCCGAGAGTCTGTATCAAACGATGTTGATCTGATCGATCGGCATTTTGGAATACAGCAAGCTGGAGACACTGATGAAAGCGGTTGGTTACAAGATTCCGGGAGCTATTACCGAGGATGCTTCTTTTGTCGACATCGATTTGCCTCAGCCTGTTGCTAAAGGAAGCGATATTCTGGTTGAAGTAAAGGCAGTCTCGGTGAACCCGGTCACTACAAGATCCGCAGCAGCACGCCGCCCGCCGAAGGCGAATGGAAGGTGCTGGGATGGGACGCGGCTGGGATCGTGCGCGAGGTCGGCCCCGACGCCACACGGTTCGCGCCAGGCGACGAGGTCTATTATGCAGGATCGCTTATACGGTCCGGCACCAATGCACAGTTCCATCTCGTCGACGAACGGATCGCGGGCCGTAAGCCTGCGTCGCTCGACTGGGCGGAAGCAGCGGCGCTACCGCTGACGACGTTGACGGCATGGGAGGCGATGTTTGACCGTCTGGACGTGTTGAAGTCCGTTCCCGGTGCAGCGCCGGCAATCCTTATCATCGGTGGCGCGGGCGGGGTCGGGTCGATCGCTGTACAGATCGCGCGACAATGCACGGACCTCACCGTCATCTCCACCGCCTCCCGGCCCGAAACCCGCGACTGGGTGAAAGAGCTTGGCGCTCACCACATTATTGACCATTCAAAGCCGCTCGCGGCACAAATCGCCGAGCTCGGTATCGGCGCTCCCGCTTTCGTGTTTTCGACCACGCATACCGAGCAGAATGTGGCCGACATTGCCGAACTGATCGCCCCGCAAGGACGGTTCGCACTCATCGACGATCCCAAGATATTCGATGTCATGCTGTTCAAGCGCAAGGCGGTGTCGATCCACCACGAGCTTATGTTCACAAGGTCGCTATACGGTACGCCCGACATGGACGAGCAAGGCAAGATCCTTAATGCGTTGGCAGCCCTCGTGGACGACGGCAAAATTCGCACGACGCTGACCGAGAAATTATCGCCGATTAATGCAGCCAATATGAAGACCGTGCACGCATTGATCGAAAGCGGCTCGGCAAGAGGCAAGATCGTCCTCGAAGGCTTCTGACGCCTGCCACCTCCCAACATCTGTTCCAACCCCAAGAACGTCGGAAGTTTACACCCCGCAAAGGAAATCCCATGACCAAATCCATTGCTACCGCCTCTATCAACCTCGAAACCGCAGTCGCCCTTATTGACGCAGCGATCGCCGCAGCCCGTGAAATCGGCATCCCGGCTGCTGTCGCCGTCGTCGACGCCACAGGCAACCTGCGCGCGTTCGAGCGTACTGACGACGCACCTTTCCTCACTGTCGATGTTGCCATCGACAAGGCCTGGAGTTCCGCCTCGTTTGGGTTTCCGACCCATGTCTGGAACGACTATGTGAGCAACGATCCGAAAGTGGCACCCCTAGCCTTTCGTCCTCGGATGGTCGCTGTCGGCGGCGGCTATCCGATCCTGGAAGATGGGAAGTTGATCGGCGGTATCGGCATCTCCGGAGGGACGTATCAACAGGATCAAGATGCGTGCGTAGAGGCACTCACAAAAATCGGGTTCGAGTTGCCAGCTTGACAACTTTAAGGTCATCGCCAGTGGTGATGGCCGTACTGGAGCGACCTTATGAAGGAACCTAGGATGGAAGCGTTCATCGTCTTCACGCGCGAAGAAACCACCGATCCGGAAGAGCTTGCAACCTATTCTGCAGGGGTCGGTTCATCCTTTGATGGTCACGACGTAACCTTTCTCGCGGCTTACGGCGAGATGGAGCATTTGGAAGGGCCGCCTGTTGAAGGGGCCGTAATTTTGCGGTTTCCGACGATGCAGGCCGCCCATGATTGGTATCATAGCCCCGCCTACCAAACGATCGCTGCTCATCGTTTTGCAGGTTCCCGATACCGCGCCTTTATCGTGGAGGGGCGGCCGTGACAGGCGGCTTGAGGGCGGCAGCACTGACCACGAGGTGCGACCATGCACAAACATTGGGAGTTTCTAAATGATCGAGGCCCAGGCACGCATCGCTACGATAGAATCGAGTCGATACCTTACCCAACTCGCTGAGGCATGGGTTCACACCTATCCGGTTCGATATGATACGCTGACAGCCGAAATCCAGCTTCCTGGTGGCGAGCTCGTGCTGACCGCAGATGGCGACAGCCTCACCCTGAGACTCGTGGGCACCGACCGCGAACGCTTCGATGCGACGAAGGAAACCGTCGCCAAACATGTTGATCGCGTCGCAGAGCACGAAACCAAGGTCCGATGCGTTTGGCATGAGATATTATGATAGCGCGCGTCGCCGAACAACGAGTGGCTGAGCTGCGGGTGCAGAAGTGGATCTAGAGGAAGCTGCGGCGACAAGGAGGATCCATGTACGACAAAATCTATCACGCGACACATCCCGACATGATGGCCGGCGCGACCAACGACCAACTGCGCGATCGATATCTGGTATCCGGCTTATTCGAGCCCGGTAAGGTTAAACTCAACTATTCGCACAATGAGCGGATGGTTCTCGGCGGTGCCACGCCGACCATCGGCATACTCAGCTTGCCAACCCACAGCGAGCCACCGTCCATGGAAGGCAAGCCCTTCCTGCACGCGCGTGAACTCGGCGTGGTCAACACCGGCGGCAGCGGCACGATCATCGTGGACGGCGAGACCGTCGACCTGGCTTTCCGCGACGGTCTTTACGTACCGATGGGCTCCAGCCAAGTCAGCTTCGCGTCCATTGATGAAGCGAACCCAGCTAAATTCTATCTGATCTCGACCCCTGCCCATGCGCGCCACGAAATGACCAAGATTAAAATGGACGAGGCTGTGCCGCTCGAGCTGGGCGCGCTTGAAACTTCCAACGAACGTACAATCTACCAATATATCGTCCCGGCCAAAGTGAAATCCTGCCAGCTCCTGCTTGGCGTCACTGTGCTGAAGCCAGGGAGCGTGTGGAACACCATGCCGCCGCACCTGCACGACCGCCGCTCCGAGGCCTATCTCTACTTCGGCTTGGGCGAGAATGACCGTGTTTTCCACTTCATGGGCGCGCCCGACAACGCCCGCCACATCGTCACGGCCGACGGTGAGGCGGTCATCAGTCCGCCTTGGTCGATTCACATGGGTTCGGGCACGTCCAATTACACTTTCATCTGGGGCATGGGTGGCGAAAATCTCGATTATACCGACATGAACAAGCTCGACATCTGCCAGCTTAAATAAAGCGATCATATCCGTGCGGTGATCGCTTGATTGCAAGGCTCTTTCGTCATGAAAACTATGTCCATTCGCTATTGGAAATAACATCGGCATGGCTTCATAATCTCACAGGCAAAACTTTGAATTCCAATCGTTGCTCGCAAGAATGGTCGAGCAGAACTTCAGGATACAAGGTGCAAGTAAGGCTGGGTGTACGCCTGCCGTCGCGGCACTAAACTAATAGCCGGGCTTGTACCGGAGTTGGAGGATTAAATGAGCGTGGATGACCGACAAGCGCCTGAATTGCGGGTGCAAAAATGGATTGGCGAGGATGGAGGAAGCGTCGCCTCGCCGCTCAAGCTGTCGGATCTCGGAATCGGTCCGAAGATTATCTTTGCCTTCCAGCATTGGTGCCGTGGTTGCCATTTGCATGGCTTTCCGACGCTGCAAAAGTTGCATGCTGCGTTGAGCCACAAGGGCGTGGGGTTCGCCGTGATCCAGACTGTTTTTGAAGGAGCGGAGGAAAATACCTTCGAGAAGTTGCGAGAAAACCAGCTCAAATATAATCTTCCGATAGCTTTTGGTCATGATGTGCCACCGACCGGCGCGCTACATCCTACCTTCATGGAAGACTACCACACTAGAGGAACACCGTGGTTCACGTTTATCGACCCTAGCGGCCGCATCCTTTTCTCGGACTTCCATTTCGACGAGGACAGCCTCGTGAAGGATCTGGACTAAGCCTAAAAAATGCGGCGGCGGATTATGCCGATCCTCCACCTATTTGTTCTTGGCCGCAGCCATTGCTGGCGCACCAATTAGCGCCGCAGCCGCAACGTCATATATTGGGATAGCTAACAGCGCAGCTCGTTGGAGCCAAGGCGCCCTATGCAACATATTCTATGACAAGGTCCCGGCCGTTGAACTGTACGGTCTCCCCTGCTCGGGCTCCTTCGATCGCTTGAAAAATTGGCGCCATCGTGGAAATGCCCATGAGTTCGCGCCCTTGACAGGTGAACTTGCTCGTGGACACTGCAATCACAAAGTAGCGGCCGGACAGCTTGACGACGGCACCTTCGTTGACGGCCGACTGAGGGCCAAAATCGATCATTTTCAGCTTTTCGATTTTATCGGCATAGTCATGGAGTGTGTCATCAAGTGCTTCAGCCAAGTCGCTTGCAACTTCGGCCTGTGCCTGTTCGTCATTCTCGATCGGTTCGCTCCGATCAAGCTTAGCGGCAGATACATAATCCAGATAATTGTCGCGAGCGCTGTGCAAAGCTGCTGTTTCCAGCGAAAGCATAGTTTCTCGGATGTGGTCTTTATTCCAGTCCATAATCACCTCGTTGTGTTTTGTTGATATAAATGCTCAAAAAGTCTGCTGCTTGACCCCCACCAATGGAGGGTCTCATATGGCGGGCCGACCTGCTACTCTTCGTTAATGGTGCCTTCTCCCTGATACGGGATATTAATCAGCCGAGAATCTCGGATGATGCTGGTGACGAGCCAGACATAGGTCTGTTCGGCAGTATCGAAACCAAGAATGCTGAAGGCTCCCCCGAACGGGCATGGCGGGAAGTCTGGAAAGCCCTCCCGCAAAACATAACGTTCGGGATCACGGTCAAACTCGTTTTTATAGACTTTCCGTAGTCCATGTTTACTTGGCACATCCTGGTCACCAGATGGCGCCGTTTCGCGCTGTGCGACAAGCCGCTCAGAAAGGTCGCGGTGACATATTTCATCGAACACATCGAACGCGTCGATCAGCAGCCCTTTATTCCCCGTCGCCGGATCGGTAATTGCGTAAATGTTCGAAGCGTCTTCGGCATCATCCCCGCTTTCGAGGCGCAACGCAGCGTCAACCTGAATCGAACACGGTTCGAGGGTCGATCTCAGTTCGAGATCCACGAGATTGCCGTCCTTGACTCGGTACTCGCGGTCGTAGCCCTTAGCGATGAAGGACTGGACCGCATCTAAAACATTAGTCACTTGGGATGTCATAGCTCTACCTTTGCTTCGCGTTGGTTGGATCGACTACGGCGTTAGGCGCGTTGCGAAACGATAGGGACCAGAACAGATGCTAGATGCGGATGCGCTGCTCACAGCCACTTGGCCTTCTTGAACCGAACGAACAGCAACAGCGACAACATCGTCATCAGCCCGAGCACGACAAAATATCCATAGACCGTGTCCAGTTCGGGCATATTCTTGAAGTTCATGCCGTATATTCCAGCAATTGCCGTCGGAACTGCCAATATGGCTGCCCAAGCTGCGAGCTGGCGGGTGGTCACCCCCGTCCTTTGTGCTTCCAGAAGACTGCTGAACTCGAAGACCGTGGATAGGACGCGCAGAAGCCCATCGACCATCGTCTGCACGCGGGCGACATGATCCGCGACATCGCTGAAATATGGCCTTACTTCGGCGCTGATGCATGGGAAATGACCGCGGACGAGCTTTCTGACCAGTTCTGCCATCGCTCCGAGCGTGCGTTGGAAGCGCGTGAGTTCGCCACTAAGTGCGAAGATGCGGTCGATTTCTTCACGCCCAAGAAAGTCGTCAAGCGATCGTTTCTGCATCTCCAGAACGTCATCCTCGATCATTTCGAAGATCGGGAGATATTGATCGACGATTCGGTGCAGAATAGCGTGTAGGACGTAGTCGACACCCTTTCCAAAGAGCGTCGGCGAAGCTTCGAGTTGCTCCCGAAGGTTGCCGAGCGCGCCGCCGTCACCATGCCGTACACTGATGAGATGGTTGTGACCGGTGAAGATCGCCGTCTTGCCGTAACGGATCCGGTCTCCGTCCAGCGCGGCGGTCTGCGCGACGACATAAAGCTCATCGTTGTAGGCTTCGAGCTTGGGCGGGCAGAGCGGATGCATAGCGTTGTCGACTGCCAACGGATGAAGATTATACGTCGTTTGCAGCGCGCGAAGTTCGTCGGCGGTTGGCTCAAGCAGCGCAATCCAGCAGAAGCCCGAGCGCCCCATATCGAGTTCGACATGCTCGTCTATCGCGATTTTCCGAACTAACTTGCCTTCACTGTAATAGTTTGCGGCGATAACGGTCATGCAGGCCTCGTGGGGATAAGTAGACCACGTTGCACTGCTGGCCGGGCCAATCCGCGTTCGAGCCATGCCGTAATGTTCGAGAAATTGCCGAAACCAAGGATGTCACCAGCTTCGTACGACGTCACCAGAGCATTCACCCATCCAATTGCTGTAATGTCCGCAATCGAATACGCGCCGACGATCCAATCGCGGTCTGCCAACTGGCGATCCAAAACCCCAAGAAGTCGCTTGGACTCGTCAACGAAACGCTGTTGGGGACGTTTGTCTTCATAGTCTTTACCGCCCCAGCGAAGAAAAAATCCGAGCTGACCAAATATCGGACCCATGGCCGACATTTGGAAAAACACCCATGTCAGCGCTTCATAGCGCGGGCCGGGTGCGCTGGGGATAAGCTTGCCGGTCTTTTCCGCCAAATAGACAAGGATCGCTGCAGATTCCCACATACCTATCGGCTCGCCGCCAGGCCCGTGAGGGTCAATGATTGCCGGAATCCGACCGTTCGGGTTGAGCGATATAAAGGCTGGATCTTTGGACTCGTTTGTTGAGATGTCGATGTAGTGCGGCTCGTACGGCAAGCCGATTTCTTCCAGCATTATCGAGACCTTTACGCCATTGGGCGTGGGAGCTGCATAAAATTGCAGGCGGTCGGGATGCGATGCAGGCCAGCGCTGCGTAATCGGAAAGGACGACAAGTCAGACATGAATATGGAATCCTAGTGCTGCATTGATGGAGGCCTTTGGCGGCGCTTCCTAGTCTAGTCTCGGTTCGCACGAGCATTGCGACCAGAGCAAGGTAGCGCGTACGGACCGCCTTGACTACCCCGCTGGGGCAATGTCTGCCGGTTGCGTGTCGCCAGCAGGTTGACGCTTAGGAAGTACCCAATCGGGACGTGGAAAATGGCAAGTGTAACCACCCGGCCGCTTCTCGAGATAATCTTGATGCTCCGGTTCGGCTTCCCAGAAATCACCGACCGGTACGACTTCGGTAACAACTTTGTCATTCCAAAGCCCGGATGCATCTACGTCGGCAATCGTGTCTTCGGCGACTTGTTTTTGTTCGTCATCGACATAGTAGATGCCGGACCTGTAGGAGAGCCCTCGATCGCCTCCTTGGCGATCCTTCGTCGTGGGATCATGTATCTGGAAGAAATATTCCAGGATGTTCCGGTAGCTCGTCACCTCAGTATCAAAAGTGATTTCAATCCCTTCGGCATGCGTGCCGTGATTGCGATAAGTGGCGTTCGGAACATCGCCGCCGGTGTAACCAACGCGGGTCGAGACGATCCCAGGCTGCTTGCGGATCAGATCCTGCATGCCCCAGAAACATCCGCCCGCCAGAACAGCGCGCTGATGCATATTAAACCTCCTCTACTTGGTCGAGATAATCGCCATATCCTTCGGCATCCATATCATCGCGCGGCACGAAGCGAAGAGACGCTGAATTGATGCAATAGCGCAGACCTCCCTGGTCTTCGGGTCCGTCCGGAAAGACATGGCCTAAATGGCTGTCCCCGTGTACCGATCTGACCTCTGTTCTCTCCATACCATGCGCACTGTCCCGTATCTCGTTGACATGAGCAGGTACGATTGGCTTGGTGAAGCTGGGCCAGCCCGAACCGGAGTCGAATTTGTCCGTCGAAGCGAACAGCGGCTCCCCCGAGACGATGTCGACGTAGATGCCGGGCTCTTTGTTATCATTATACTCGCCCGTGAAGGGCATTTCGGTACCAGCCTCCTGGGTTATCCGGCGTTGATCGGGCGTAAGGCTGTCGATTGCTGCCTGTGACTTTTCAAACTTCATGATGGTCTCCATTACTCAGTCAGAGGGACAGATGCATTTCCTTATGGTTACGTAACCATCGATACGCCGACTATCGCAGTGACACTGAGATTTATCCAATACGCTGTGCGTATAGTTTCAATAGCTTAGGTGCTTTATCAGCGCGGCTCATTTCCAGTCGTGCCGCGCTGCGAGTTGGGCCATCTTTCGGATTTCAACCGGAGCCGTGGAACCAGATACTGTCGCCATTACTATCTCGCGTTCCAACATGAGCCCTTCGATAGGCCGGGTAACCACGCCGTGGCCCACGCCAGATCGTTCCGGAAGAATGCAAATAGCACGTCCTTCGGCAACAAGGCGTTGGATCCAGTCCTCGCGGTCGGAGCGGAACCGGGGTCGGATGACCATCCCCTGTTTCACAAAGTGTTCATATATCTGTTCGCGGAACTCGCATTTGAGGCGATCGACAAAAGGATACTCAAGCAGGTCTTGGCCGCGCACGATTTCCCGCTTCGCCAGGGGATGGTTTGGAGCACAACCGAGTAAGAAGCGTTCCCGAAAAAGCGGAAGCACATCCAGCTTACGGTCAGGCTTCGTTTCACGCGGAAGGATGCACGCGTGATATTTGCCTGACAGCACCTCCGATGTGCCATCGCCTGACTGGAGCGAATGCAGCTTAATTTCGATCGAGGGCGCGTCTTCCAAAGCTGCCTCGAAAAACTGCGTAAATGCCTGCGGGCCAATGCTAAGTGCCACTGCGACATCCAGTACACGATGCCTTCCCATAGCCCAGTTTTCCGAGTTATGCCGCACACTCTCAATAGAGACCAATATTCGCCGGAATTCTGCCTCGACGTCCTGGCCTAGCCCGGTCAACCGACTGTCTTTTCCGTCGCGGTAGATCAAAGGGCCGCCAAGTTCCTCCTCCAAACGGCGAATCGCCCGAGTCAAACTTGGCTGTGAAACACCACTCAGGCGCGCAGCCGCGGTAAAGTTCAGCGTTTCAGCCAAGTTGATGAAATAGTTGATTTGGTTGAGTTCCATAGTCCCTCGATCGATGCGCATGTCAGATGCAACCATGTAAAACTGCCACATTGGCAGTCAAAAAAATGTATGCACGGCGCATATAATCATAATTCGGGACGCTTGTCTATATGCGCCACGCATATAGATTATATAGCTTGAGATGACAGGCCATGATGCTGATGCACATTCCCGTTTCACCAATTCATTGGGCCCCAAGCGGTCCAGCAGACGAACAGTACTTTAATGGGAAGGCCCAACCCGTGCACAAACATGCGGAGGAAAGCCCAGCCTTACGCACGAGCAACGACAGCCTAAAGGTTCCCGATTTGGTTCCCACCAGCGCGCTGGTGAAAAATCGGTCGAGGGCAGTCGTCAGGACGGAAACGGATCGATCTCCATCGGCTACAAGCCAAATCTGCTCTAAATCACGGCAGTTCGCGACCGAATTCACTGCTGCTTCACGCCACATTCCATGTCGTGCGGTTGAGGATAAGCGCGAAGTCCAAACCTAGCGGCGCGCGCTGCGAGTCTTCTGCCAAATCGACCACAATATTTAAACTGATGTTGTTAAATTCAGACTTGTGAAAAATACACGATACGGACAGTTGTTCAAGTTAATTAGTCATACTCTATAGACATAGATTCAATACTTTAAGGCTATTTGACAGCCTCATGTTTCTATGAAAGTATGAGATCGTGCCCGTTTCTCAATAGTCCATCAGGGAGTTTTATCATGAGTGTCAACTACTCAAGGTCTTTTCGCAGTTTTGGTAGTATAGCTCTAACTCTGTCATTGCTTGTTCTTGCTGCCTGTGGAAGCAAATCGGACGGCGACAGCGCGTCCAGCGCGGACAAGAGCGCGGTTAGCACGGACAAGAGTACGACATTGGCACTTGGGTCGGATCCGGCATATCCAGCAATAGATATTCCTCCTGTTTGGTCTTCGGATGGCAAGTTGATTCAACCCAAGGA
The DNA here is from genome assembly GCA_013823985.1 of Sphingopyxis sp. Classification (GTDB taxonomy): domain Bacteria; phylum Pseudomonadota; class Alphaproteobacteria; order Sphingomonadales; family Sphingomonadaceae; genus Sphingorhabdus_B. Next base: position 98,460 of record PNNB01000055.1, on the reverse strand, counting down.
TTTCCGAGAAATGGTTTTCATCGGAGCGCCATTAACGCCTCATGGCCTGAATGACGGCAAAGCAAATTTTCCAGAATTTCACAATGTCTACGTCCAGCCCGCAGCTTTCAAAGCATACCGTGCGACAGGCAAGTGGCCAGAAGGCACAATGATGATCAAGGAACTGCAACTGGTTGATGATCCCAAAGGCGATTTTCCAGACGGATCGCGCGTGTTGCCCTCTGGTCGAGGATATTTTCCAGGGGCCGTTAATGGATTGGATGTATCCGTTAAGGACAGCAAGCGTTTCGCGGAAACAAATAATTGGGGTTATTTCAACTTCAATCATGCCGCTCCGCCATATCTTGCCGAAGCAGCCCTTAAGCCGTCTGACCAATGTGCCGGTTGCCACATTGCCAACGCGCACGAAGACATGGTTTATGTCGATCTTTACAAGCCGATCCTCGACCCCCTGCCTACCGCTACAAATTGATATACTCCCCCTGCGTTGAGGGTGCTCTATGGGTGCCCTCAACGCAAATCGGGTAGCGCGTGGAGACAATGATTGGACGAGCAACATGAGCAATCTACATTCGCAGAACGGACGACGGATCGCGATTGCGGTAGGGCTTCTGCTATTCACAGCAGGATGCAAAGGCACCGATAGAGGCCCAACAGATGTAGACGCATATTCGTCCTTCGTCAGCGATACCGGAGATATCAAATTTCCATCTAATTTTCCAACCGGTTTCGTCTTCATTGGGTCTTGGGCCGTCAGCGGCACTGCGGGCGTGTCAGAAATTCATGCCGTTTATGCCCGGCCAACGGATGTGTCCAATTATCAGGAGACAGGGAAATTCCTTGATGGCGCAGTGCTGGTAAAGGAAGTCTCTAATACACTGGGATCCCCGCATACGACCGGCAACGCATTCTGGGCCAATGATACCAAAACTTGGTTCATGATGATCAAAGATTCAAAGCAGCGCTTTCCGTCGAATCCGTTATGGGGTGATGGTTGGGGCTGGGCCGAGTTTAATCCGGCTACCAAAAAGCAAATCTCGACCAACTACAAAACGGACTGCCAGACCTGCCACATTCCAGTAAGTCAATCGGACTGGGTATACGCATATGCTTATCCCATACTCGGCCCTAAGGCTCAAGCAATCCGTCCAAAAAATGCCGTTACAGGTCACCAGGCAGAGGCTATGCTGGAACACAGCGCCGAGGTGATAGCTAAAGTCGCTGGCAACGGTGTCGATAGCGGGAAAGCTGCGTTCGGCAAAAATTGTGCCGCGTGCCATTCCGTGACCGTTGGTGGAACAGGGATAGGTCCTTCTCTGGCTGCCGTGGTTGGGCGAAAAGCCGGAGCGTTACCCGGCTACGAATACTCGCCTGCCATGTCGAAATCTAAAGTAATTTGGACGCCCGAGAACATTTCTAAGCATATTGAAAAGCCCAAGGAGCTTATTCCTGGGAACCGAATGGCAAATCTATTCCCGCGAGGGGTGCAGGACGCAAAACAGCGCGCAGACATCGTCGCGTATCTGGAAACAGTGAAGTAGGTCAGTGAATCATTTAGGTCAGTTCAAGTATGAGCTAGGTTGATTAAATAGTTGATTCGATTGAGAAAATTATTCATCTATCGATGCTTCTTATAAATATATTCCTTTGAAACCGCCGCAATAGCTGATCTCATATATATGCGCAGCGCATATAAATAATGATCCGGGGGCTTGCCTATATGCACCCCGCATATAGAATAGAACCATCGGAATGACGTAACTGGCTGGCGGGGCGCTCCGCTGACGCTTCTTCAGGCGCGCTGGGAGCGATATCGCCACACCCCGCGCCGGAGGTTCGACATGGCAGGCAAGACATTTACGTTCACGCGTGACGGTGGCTCTCAACTCACCGGGCATCTCGAACCGCCGGTAGGCACACCGCGCGGCTGGGCGATCTTCGCGCACTGCTTCACATGCGGGAAAGACAGTCGCGCTGCCGTACACATGTCCCGTGCGCTGTCACGGGCAGGTATAGGCGTTTTAAGGTTCGATTTTGCCGGTACAGGGTTGAGCATTGCGCCGGGCGATGCTGTAAGCATCGCCGCAGACATCGAAGATCTGCGGGCAGCCGCACAGGCGATGACTGCTGCGGGTATGACACCCTCGCTGCTTGTTGGGCATAGCCTGGGTGGCACCGCAGCAATCTTGGCCGCAGCAGAGATGCCAGATATTGCCGCAGTAGCAACGATCGGCGCGCCTGCCGACCTGCAGCATATCTTGCGCCTCTTTGAACAGAATGATCTCGACACGATCGCACGTGACGGCGAGGCCATGGTAGAGATCGCTGGCCGACCGTTTCTGATCCGCCGCAGCTTCGTCGATGCAATTGAGGGCATTGATGTTGATAAATCCATTGCCGCTCTGCGCCGCCCGGTGCTGATCATGCACTCCCCACTGGATCAGGTGGTCGGCATCGACCATGCGTCGCGCATATTCGTGGCGTCCCGCCATCCAAAAAGTTTCATATCGCTCGACACAGCGGATCATCTTCTCACGAACGTCGACGACGCGAACTACGCGTCGTCGATGGTCGCTGCATGGGCCAACCGCTATTTGCCGCCGCTTACAGCCGATCTTCCACAAGTTGAAATCGCCAAGGGCGTAGTCGCTACGGAGACCCTTACGGGGAAATTTCAACTGACTGTCCGTAGCGGCGAGCATATGTTGCTCGCGGACGAACCCGCTTCGGTAGGGGGCCTTGGAAGCGGACTGTCGCCCTACGAGCTGGTCTCCGCCGGGCTCGCGGCATGTACGGTGATGACGATGCGGCTTTACGCCGAGCGTAAGGGATTTCCGCTAGAGCGGGCGAGTACCACTGTGACGCACGAGAAAGTAGCAGGCATGATGCCGCCCGACAGATTTACCCGTAATGTTGTGCTTGAAGGACCTTTAGATGATGAGCAGCGGGCCCGAATCCTAGAAATCGCGGATCGCTGTCCCGTGGATCTGACCCTTATAAGAGGCTCAGATGTCCAGACCGAGCTTGCGAATGTCTCCAAGGTAACTTGAGATGCTGCAAATCCGGCTTGAGTTTGTGACTACGAAGCTGGTGAGATTTCGGAAGGCGAACGAAAAATGAGCCGATCAGCCGCCGGTATGGATGGGCTTAAGTCAGAACGAGCGATCCTTGCTGGCGGGTGCTTTTGGGGCGTTGAAGAATTGCTCCGCCAAGCCAACGGAGTGGTGACGACGCGCACAGGATATATCGGCGGTGAATTGCCCAATCCGACCTACCGCAATCATTATGGCCATGCGGAAGCCGTGGAAGTGGTCTTCGATCCTGACGTTCTGAGCTACCGCTCACTACTGGAACTCTTTTTCCAGATCCATGACCCGACGACTTATGAGCAGCAGGGCAGCGACTTTGGTCCGAGCTACCGCTCAGCGATCTTCTACACCAGCGAGGAGCAGAAGGAGATTGCCTTGACGACGATTGCCGAGATTGAGGCGTCCGGGCGTTGGCCCGGACCAGTTGTCTCTGAGATTAACCCGGAGGAGCATTTCTGGGAGGGCGAACCCGAGCACCAAAAATATCTCATGCGCCATCCGGACGGTTATAGCTGCCACATTGCACGGCCATATTGGCGTTTGGATTGAATAGGCTGATGATCCAGACGAAGCCGCCTTCTCGATTCATTGATAAGGGTTTTGCGAACGCGCCCCGTCATTGCCCACAGGAGTATCGCGCCGATGTCTGAGTTCCTTATCGCTGGCTTGTGGGGGTTGGTATCGGGCAGCGGTCTGCTTATCGGCGCGATCGCAGCAGACATTTTCTTCGGTAAGCTAACCCACCGGATGATTGCGGCGATCATGGGCTTTGGCGGCGGCGTCTTGATCGCTGTCGTCGCAACCGAACTTGTCGGCGGCCAAGTAACAGAAGGCATGGGACCATGGTCGATCCTCGCCTTGCTAGCCGGCGCCGCGATTTTCAGTGGCACGAACTGGTATCTTGCCCGCAGCGGAGCGGAGCACCGTAAGCGGTGCGGCGAATGCACCGAGCAACCGAGTGAGCAAGATCATCACGGCAGCGGAGCCGCAATCGCTGTCGGAAGTGTTCTCGACGGTATTCCCGAAGCTTTGGTGATCGGAATGTCTGTCGCCGGAGGCGGCAAAATCAGTCTAGCCGTGGTTGCCGGCTTCTTCCTTGCAAATTTGCCGCAGGGACTGTCGAGTACCTCAGGAATGAAAGTTGCCGGTCGCTCGCGCAGCTACATTTATTCGGTGTGGGTCGGCATCCCGCTGCTTATAGGCATTGCGGCGGCGGCAGGTAACGCGCTGTTAGGCTCGGGAGAAACCCACGCGCCGACCATCCTCTCGTTTGCTGCTGGTGCCGTGATCGCCATGCTGGCCGAAGCAATGATCCCGGAAGCCTTTGAGAATGCCCCGCCGTTCATAGGTCTGATCACGGTTATAGGATTTTTGGCCGCTTATCTTCTCGCTCAATATTAAGCGGCTTAGCTTTGCGGATCGACCAACCCGCTAGTACTATTCGCACGATCAACCCCGCGCTTATATAACTCGTCGTCAACCGGACAATTTGTGCAGCCCTCGTAGCAACATAGGCGGCAGATGCGGTATGATTGCGCAAGATTTTCAAGCCGAGAGCGTAGCACGCGTTCGGCGATGTCGCACAAGATCTTCATCTCGGCTGCATCCAGGACCGACAATCCTTCAGCGAGCACTTCATCTCGCGATGCTAGGACCTCGTCGCTAGCGGTTTTACCAAGTGAAGTAAGAAAGATGGAGCGGGTGCGTCCATCTGTGGAATGACCTCTTCGCTCGATCAATCCCTCTGAAACCAGGCGATCGACGAGACGCACTGTCCCTGCATGTGAAAGTCCCACGCCGACCGCCAGCATGCGGATCGAAATCCCGGGCTTGTGCGCTAGCAGTGCAAGCGCTGACCCCGCGGGTCCAGCTTCCGGCGCTCGCGATGAACTTGCGCGTACAATGTCATCGCTGATCATAAGCGCGAATGCGCCAAAAATATTGCGGTCTCTAGATCCATGCATCGCCGCATCTATATGCGCGCGGTGCATAGACAGCAAGTCATACCCTTGGCCTCTTGGTGCGTGTAAAGGATGGAGAATGCTCTGTTTGAAAAGGTTTTGACAGGTTTTGACACATCGAACGCGCCGTAAAAATTGTTCGGTTTATCAAAGGGTCGGTACGAGGCGATAGCTATACGCTATGAGAAAAGCCTATTCTGCGCGATATTCACATAGGTTGCAGCCGAAAAATCACTGCTGTCTGAGCCGCCATGCATCGTGATTGCCAGCAAGGCCCTAAGCCTGTCCCCGGTGTCGCACCTCGACTGTGTCACCACGCGCGATCATTATCGTATCTATCTGGTCAAGAAATAGGCCATGTTCCACAATGCCAGGAATCGCAGCAAGCGCTGCTGCGATCTCGCTCGGACTGGCTAGCTTGCTCCAGGTCGCGTCCAAGATGTGATTGCCCTGATCGGTGAGAAAGGGCGCTGCACCGGCCACACGAAGCGTGACGCTGGCTCCGAGTTCGGCTAGGCGTGCACGTGCAAACTCGGTAGCAAAGGGCACCACTTCAGCAGGCAATGGGAATTTGCCAAGTTGCGGCACGAGTTTACTGGAGTCGGCTATGACTATCATGCGGGTGGATGCGGTACCTATGACCTTCTCTCGAAGCAGCGCGCCACCTCCGCCCTTGATGGCTTGGAATTGGTTGTCGATTTCATCGGCGCCGTCGATTGTCAGGTCAACCGAACTGATCCGCTGAAACGGGACAAGAGGCACCTGCAGACGGCGAGCAAGGGTTTCCGTCGCTTGAGATGTGGCGACCGCAGTGATGCGAAGGCCCTGCCGTATACGATCGCTGAGGCTTTTCACGGCATATGCGGCAGTACTCCCGGTCCCTAACCCGACAAGCATGCCAGCGCGAACTTCGTCAACTGCTCTCGCTGCTGCGAGCGCTTTTTCCGATTCGAGTCTGGACATCGGACACGTTCCTCATGGTTGTTGCGGCGACATGCCACGGCCAATGTCGGTGTGGCGTTAATCATCCGGCCTGAATTGAGCGAGTCAACGTTGCTGCCGTGTTGACCTTGGCATTGCCGGGTGATAGATCTATGCACGACGCATACATCACAGTTCAGGCTGGCGCCAGAGCGGATGCTCAAGCCGGTTGTCGTTCGTAGCGGCCCGCGATTTAAAGCAGAGGAGACGCGCATGACCGTGAAGGTTGCAATCAACGGCTTTGGACGCATTGGACGGCTCACCTTACGTTCGATCATCGAGCTTCGCCGTACCGATATCGAGGTAGTCGCAATCAACGACCTGGGTCCTGTCGAAACACTAGCCCATCTCCTGAAATATGACTCGACCCATGGCCCGTATTCCGGACCAATTGAAGTCGGCGCAGACTGGATTGATGTTGGTTCAGGGAAGATCATCATATCTTCGGAACGCGAACCTGCGAACCTGCCGCATGCGAAATTTGGCATAGATATCGCTCTCGAATGCACCGGACTATTCACAACGAAAGAGAAGGCAAAGGCTCACCTTGAAGCAGGTGCAAAGCGCGTCCTCGTTTCGGCGCCATGTGAAGGGGCGGACAAGACAATCGTCTTCAAGGTCAACCATGAAACCCTGACCACCGACGATGTCGTGGTTTCGAACGGCTCGTGCACGACCAACGTGCTCGCGCCCGTGGCTAAGGTACTGAACGATCTCTTTCGCATCGAACGCGGCTACATGACAACGGTACACGCCTATACCGGCGACCAGCCCACGCTCGATGCCGTTCACAAAGACCTCTACCGCGCACGGGCAGCAGCTCTCTCGATGATCCCAACATCTACCGGCGCTGCGAATGCGATTGGGCTCGTTTTGCCCGAACTGCGAGGGAAGCTGCACGGGTCGTCGATCCGCGTACCAACCCCAAATGTGTCCGTGATAGATTTAGCGGTGTCTGCTTCACGCGAGGTTTCGATTGAAGAGGTGAATGAAGCCCTTCAAAAGGCTGCAGATGGCCCGATGAAGGACGTGCTGGCCATGACGGCCGAACCACTGGTATCCGTCGATTTGACGCACCGTACAGAATCTTCCATCGTTGCTTCGCGCCAGACCGATGTTGTCGATGGAAGATTGGTTCGCGTTCTCGCTTGGTACGACAACGAATGGAGCTTTGCGACGCGCATGGCGGACACTGCGCTGGCTATGGCGAAGCTGATTTAGCAAATAGCGCCGTCAGCCGACATGTATGTCTATGAACCCGCGGAGGTCGCCGGGTCGCACGATAGGTTTGTACAGAACGGCGCCGTTTTCATCACCAAGGACCACATTCTGCATGGCGGGCCTGCTAGCGCGGATCAACCAGTTCAACATGGCTAACACCAAGAGCGTTCGCTAGCTCGTAAAGCGTCACAATCGTTGGATTTCGCTGCCCGTTTTCCAGTCCTGAAATATACTGCTGGCTAAGCCCAGATTTCTCCGCAAGCGCCTCTTGCGTCAGGCCCTTTTCCTTCCGGATCCGGGCTGTGTTCTCTCCAACAAGTTTGCGCATGTCCATGCACAAAGCATTGGCTTTGAATGCGAACCGAGTTTATCAACTATAATATGTATTTATGTTGATAACGACGGAGATCGATGTGGCGGGAAAATTACATGAGGAGCTTATTAAGCAGGCCAAATTGTTGGGGGTCAATGTCGATGAATTTGAGAATATAGACAAACCTGGTTCGGAACCGCCACCTCCCGCTGCGCAAAAGGGGCTATTGTCTTGTATTGGAGTGCTGCTCGCGATTGGTGCAGTAATAACGATCGCATTTGTTGCCGCACCGGACAGAGCACCTGCTGATCCAGCTGGCGAAGGCACGGTCAGCCAACTGAACAAAAATAGCCAAGCGTCGCAAATGACCGAAATCGATGACAACGATGCGCTTATCATGTGCAAATATTACGCGGAGGCGAGCGCCAAATGGGAATATGATTGGGAGAGCATGTTCGGCATCCCCGATAAAAAAGGTATCGACCGAAAGGTGACAGCGGGCGGCGATGTGACCGTTACCGTTCATGGCAGTGGTCTCAAATTGCAAAACGGTTTCGGAGCATGGTCGCGGCATGATTTTATATGCGAGGTGTCGACCAAGAGCAAATCGGTGACCGGGTTCCAGATATTCTGAACGTCCGGCACACCGTTTTTATAGATTCATAGCTACAGTGAAAAGGTATTTGCCACTATCGCAGACGTTGTATTTCAACAAAAAACTCTGGCCAACGATGGATGGTCGTCCTCAGAATATACGATTTGAATCTCATCTATTCGCAAAGATACTTTTCCAGAGGTGGTAACGCCTTTCGCAATCTCGGCGGCATCACACTGTTCATTTTCTCTATGAACTTCGAGCGCTTGCGCCATTCGCGTTCCAGATCATTTCGGGATGATTTGCGAACCATCAGGACTTTATCCCAAAGCTCTATATGCTCGTCTCGATGGTGCATCATCTCATCCATGAGCAGATGCTGCTGCACATTAATCGGGCCAACAATTTCAACCGAGCCGTCAGGATTGATGATAATGTCACGAGGATCGGGATAGACAAATGGGGGCATCGGCTTACCGTTGCGTTCATTCTGAAGGAACTCGGCCAGCCAGCGATCTATGTGTTCGTTCGCAGCAAGTAATATCCCTTCCCGAAATTCCTTCGCGGCCTCTGCAGCTTCCTTTTGTGCCATCATATATAGCGCCAGCGCCTTGGCATTTCCCTTGACGGCTTGTTTGAAAACGACGTCTAGGAACGCCTCAATCCGCGTCAGTTCCACATTTTCACCGTCGCGAAAAAGGGGCATTTTAGTCTCCCCATGTTTGATGATGCTGTTCTGAAAAGTGTCGAGAGAATTCATTAGAGCCTCCTGTTTCTTCTTCGCTGGACGCCCGCGTGGGTTTGGGGACGGTGCATCCTTTTCAAAGCGTGTGTGATAGGGTGGATAACCCGGTCCAACCTGATATCCGTCAGGGTTGGGTTGGCGAGGACCGGACCGTGACGGGTCCGCGCGCTTTGAATTCTTGGTCATACCGCTGACTCCATCGCGGTTTTGTTGGAATCGGATTTTTCCCGCGCCTGGGCATCGAGATCGGCAAACGACGCACCGTCCGATGCACGGACGGCATCTATGCCGAGCGTATTGTAAATTCGGCGCAGACTGACATCGACATAGAGCGGATCCAGTTCCATTGCATACGCGCGGCGCTGGACCTTGTGGGCTGCCAGGATCAGGCTGCCAGAGCCGGCAAAGGGATCTAGAACAATCGAGCCTTTTGTGGAGGTGTCGAGTATCGCGTCGGCCAAAAGTTCGACCGGCTTGCATGTTGGATGCGAAGCCAGAAGTTCATCCCGCTCGGCCGACGGGGTGTTCATGCCGTCGTAAAACCACGCGTTTGTCCGGTTTCTCCCATATTTTCCGAGCTTTACATTGTTGATATATTTGCCTTTTCCGCTTTTGTAGATTACGATAAACTCTGTTTGCGACCGATATAGAGGTCCTTGTCCCCCCGACTTTTTAACCCATGTGACGATGTCCTTCAGGTCGTCATAAACGATCTTTCCAGCACGCAGCAGTTCCAGCAAAAACTGTCTGCCCATGAACAGCATATGCAATGAACCATCGACGCTATGCGCACGCATCAGTCGGAGACCTTTGGTCAACCAACGTGTAAACTGGTCGGGCGACAGCTCGCCGGCTGCCTGCAAAAAATCGCGGTGTTGGAATTTGCCATTTCCCGAGATCGTTTTAGCAGGAAGATTATATGGCAAATCGCTTAAGACCAATTGCGCCAGCTGACCGTCAAGCAGTATCACGTAACTGTCATTGATAAGCGCATCACCGCAATAAAGTCGGTGGTCGCCAATCAGCCACAGATCACCGGGCTTGCTCACAGCCTGTTCAGGCAGAATGTCAGGAACCACGTCGAGCAGCTCGTCTCGCTCAATATCCGTGAGCCCTAAAATTCTGTCGAGTTCGGCCGGCTCAAATCCAAAATCGGCAAAATCAAGGTCACCACCAAGCAGCTCGTTGATCTCGTTCAGCTCGAGTGCGAGCAACGCCTCATCGTAGCCGGCAATGTCGGCGATGCGATTTGCCTTGATCGCATAGGCGCGAAGCTGCTCGTCGCTCAGATGGTCCACACAAATTACCGGTATGCTATTGAGCCCGATATTCTGTGCGGCGATGACAACAGCCTGGCCGCATACAACGCGGTCCTCGCTGTCAATGAGCACAGGCTCTACGCACCCGTGTTCACGTAGCGACTTCTCAATCAGGCCAATCTGTTCAGGGGTATGTGGACGCCACTGTTTATGCCGCGGTTTGATCTGCCCGGGCGAACGATATGTCAATGTTAGGTTATTCACCACCAAGTTCCTTTTCAAGTGACCATCGGTCCAACCCGATTGTCGGGTTGGATGGTCCATGGACAGAGCCTTGGCGGCAGTGTGTCGGGATGATTCGTTATCATCCTCGTTGAGCAGGGTTTTACCTTATCACCGCGCAATTACCCAGATGATTTTGAGAGAAATTTGAATGAACCGTTTTCGAGCTCTGTCGATCGCTGTTCGGACATTTACCAATGCCTGTTCGCAGCCGAAAATTCGAAGCGCCGTCCCTGATAATTTTTGGCGGATTCCGTAAGAAATTGGCGCTTGCCTGCGCATAGCCTGAGCCGATGTTCCGAAATAAGCAAAAAACCTCCCTGTTATCGCCGATAACAGGGTGAAACCGCCAAAATTTACGTGAGACCGGATCTCGCAGGACTGCGTGCTGCGCCACATAAATCGCGACCGCCAAGTTCATGGCCGGGCTTGTCACGCGAAAAATCGCGACGGCAATCGGCAAGGAAACGCGCGCGATTGAGTCACCTATTCCAAGTTTGTCTGTCGCCGCGAGCATGGTCGGCAAGGAAGCAAGTGAAGATTGGGTGCTCAACGCAACCGCCTGCGCCGGCAACACCGCCCGGGCAAAGTCAATCAGCCCGACCTTACCGCCAAATCTGGCGACCGGATAAGCGAGGACCCATGCGGCTAGCCCCGCGCTCGATACGATAAGCACATAGTGCACCAGCGCACCAATCGCCGAGGTGCCTGCCCGCGCACCGACAGAATAAGCCAGCGCCAGCACCCCAAGTGGAGCGACCTTCAACACCCAATCGACTACCACAAGCATGGCGTTACCAATCGTTTCGAAGAAGCTGACGACCGGTTCGCGTTGACCCGCAGGCAGTCTCGCCAAGGCCAGGGCGAAGACCGCAGTGAACAAGATCAAAGGAAGCAGCGCGTCATTGGCAGCTGCGGCGACGGGGTTGGTCGGAACGATGGAACGGACAAAATCGACGATACCGGGCGGTGAGGCCGGAGCAGAATGGCCTTGTCCCAGGCTGGAAGCCAACGCCCGAGCCGCCGCTTCCGGCATCGGCCAGTAGGCCAGCAGCGTCGGAATGAGCATCGCCGCCATAGCAGTGGATATCCATAGCAAGGCGATGAACACAACAACTGAGCGCAGCGCGACCTTATCACCCCGCGCACTGTCGAGTGTCTTTGCGATCCCCGTGACGAGCAGCGAAACCACGAGCGGAATGATCGTCATTCTCAGCGCGTCAAGCCAGACCCCACCAAGTCCGTCGGCAAACTTCAGCATGGTGGCCAAGTTGTCGGGCACAAAGCGTACCGATGTGATGCCGAGGGCCAGGCCGACGATGAGCGCCGAAAGTATAAGCCATGTACGTGTCATGAAATGCCTCGTCTTGTCCTTCGCGAGCCCATGCCTCGCACAAAGCACATGACGCTCCCCAACCAGTCTACCCCATAGCGACATCGATCACATGGAAGGACCTCAGCGATCTCCATATGAAACCGATGAATCAACCTCTGCTGAAATCACCATTCTATAGAATATTTATCCCACTTCTAACACAAATAAGGGACATATATCCCACTTTTGGCTGATTCAATCTAAATATCGGTAATGACCCCACCGCATAGATTGTGCCATAAACATTTTGACCGGGGGAACGTGGAATGACGTTATTAGCATTGGATTTTACCGAACACACTGCGTGGAGTGACAGCTCGTCGGTAGAAGTTTGGCTGGATGAAGCCTCAATATTTCCCAATTCCCAGTCGGAAGACAAGACGCTCGAAGATACTGACAATAATATCCTGGATTTGATCTTTCCGCATGTACCCTCACTGCGCCGCTACCTTCAGGCGAGAGTTCCTACAGACGATGTTGATGATGTACTACAGGACGCCTTGCTGCGGATTCTCCGGAGGGTCGAACGAACAACGATTGAACGTCCCAAATGCTATCTTTTCCAAGTGGCGCAAGCGGCATTGATTGACCGGCACCGCAGGCGAACCACCCGCAAGGCATTCTTCCACTGCGAGTTGATGGAAGAAATGCACCCGGTCGAAGATCTCCATCCCCTACGTATCCTGATTGCACGCGACGAATTCCGTACCGTGGAAGGAGTTCTGAACAAGCTTCCGGAGAGAACGAGAGAAATAATCATCGCAGTTCGCTTGGAAGGCGCGAGCCTCAAGGCGCTCGCCATCAAATATGACATTTCCACGAGCGCGATCGAAAAACACGTAACAAAAGCACTCAAGGCTTTGGAAAAGACAAGAGACACCGCCTTGCGCAAGCGGACCACCGTGAGCGGCAGCTTTTCTTGCGCGGCATAACAATTGCATCCCACAAAAATGGAACAATAAAATGAATGTTCGCAGGAATATCAATGAATCAACGCGGCTTATTCACGGGGACAGTGCCTGTGACCGCCTGCAGCGGACACCCGGCCCGCCCATTCAGCGGGGATCGACGGTGCTGCTGGCAAGTTGCGATGAGCTATATGACTCGTCGCTGGTGACCTACGGACGCGTCGGTCTGTCAACCCAGCGCACGCTGCGCGACGCGCTGCGCGATCTTGAACATGCCGATGAAGCGTTCATTTATCCGTCCGGCCTAGCAGCGATTACGGGAACCTTGTCTGCGCTACTGGTCGCTGGCGACGAGGTCCTTGCGTGCGACTCGGTCTACAATCCGACGCGTCGTTACCTGGCAGGCACGTTGGCCCGCTTCGGCGTCACCGCCCGCTATTTCGAGCCATCGACCGATGTGACGGCTATCAAGGCCATGATCACACCGGCAACCAAGGTCATTTTTCTCGAGTCTCCGGGCTCTAACACCTTCGAGATGCAAGACATTCCCGCCATTGCCCGAATGGCCAGGGAGATGGGCGTGCTGACCGTGGTCGACAACACATGGTCGTCAGGCGTCCTTTTCAAACCTCTCGATCACGGCGCGGATGTGAGCATCCAGTCGCTCACGAAATATGTTTGCGGTCACTCGGACGTTTTTATGGGATTGGCGGCGGCAAAGGGAGCAGCCGTCGGACTGCTTGCTACTTCGAACTACGAGACCGGATGGGCGGTATCGCCCGACGATGCCTACATGGCCCTACGCGGATTGCGAACCCTTCATCCCCGATTGACGCAGCATGGTTCGACTGCATTGGAGGTTGCGCAATGGCTGGTTGAGCAACCCGAAGTGCACTCCGTGTTGTGCCCCGGCTTGCCGCAGGATCCTGGTTACGACATCTGGAAGCGCTACTATAGTGGCATGTGCGGCCTGTTCAGTATCGTGCTGAATCCCGTCGCTGACACAGCCGTCAAGCAGATGCTCGAATCGCTCTCGCTATTTGGTCTCGGCTATTCGTGGGGCGGCTTTGAAAGCCTCATCCTTCCCTGCGGCTCGCAGCTTTCAACGCGCGCCTGCAGCGTCGAATTCGCGGGCCCGCTGCTACGCATCCATGTCGGACTGGAAGCTGCCGATGACTTGATCGCAGACCTGCGTCACGGCCTGGACCAGCTGGCGAACCCGCACGTGGCGGTCAGCCCGGTCAGGGCAGTCGGCTGATATGGCCGCATTGACTTTGAACATATTGGAGTAGCCCGCCACTTTTGAACAGGAGACCAGACGATGACACGTTGGAAACTTATGACTAGCGCCTGCTGCACTGCGAGCATCGCAGTTCTTTCGCCAGCGATGGCCCAAACAGATACCGATGTGCCGTCATCCGAGATCGTGGTGACCGGTTCAAGAGGGCTTGCCCGGACTATCACATCCAGCCCGACGCCAATCGATGTAATTAGCGGGGAAGACGTCGAGCGGCTCGCCGGTGGCATGCAACTGCGGGACGCCCTCACCCAGCTGGTCCCCTCGTTCCAGTCAACGACGGTCGGCAGTTCGTCTTTCAACAGCCTTACACGCCCAGCCGGACTTCGCGGTCTCTCTGGCGTCCATGTGCTGGTGCTCGTCAATGGCAAGCGCAGGCACAACACATCAATCATTGATTTCAACTCGGGCGCGACGTCGCAGGGCGGCAATCCGGTCGATCTTGACCTCATTCCGGCAAGCGCGATCAAAAGGATCGAAGTCCTCCGCGACGGTGCGTCGGCGCAATATGGATCGGATGCCATCGCTGGTGTGATCAATGTCATTCTCAAGACGGATAGCTCGGGAGGACGCGCGACGTTCGAGGCCGGGCAACGCTACGGCAAGGATGGAAGTGGCAGCGATGGCGAAACGATCCAGGCCAGTATTTCCAAGGGCTTTGCGTTGGGAGACGGCGGATCTCTGACTCTGTCGGTCGAAGGCAAGAGCGGCCGATCAACTGTCCGAAACAGCGATGTTACCGGAACATTGTATTTTCCGCTTGCAAATGGATCGCCGGATCCACGCGAACTGACTGCCAACCGCCGCACCTATTTGGGCGGGCTGCCGAAGGTCAAGGACATCAAACTGGCCCAGACGCTTGTCCTCCCGCTCGGCAATGTCGAATTCTACTCGGACGGGACCTTCGGCTATCGCGAAGCAAGTGTCGGCCAGGCCGGTCGACGGCCTAACAGCAACCAGAACGTGATCGCGATCTACCCTGACGGGTTCACGCCTTTCTACACACTCAAGGAAACCGACTTCCAGCTGACGGGCGGGTTGCGCGGAGAAGCCGCTGGCTGGAACATCGATCTCAGCAGTACTTACGGTCGCAACCACGCCAAGAATGGTGCCACCGACACCTTGAACGCTTCGCTGGGGTCCTCCAGTCCAACCGAATTCGAAACCTTCAGTTCGGCATTCGATCAGTGGACCAACAACCTCGACCTTACCCGCAGTGCCCAGTTGAGCGATTCCATGGCACTCCAGATCTCGCTTGGAGGCGAATATCGCTACGAATCCTATGTGACCAAGCCGCTCGACGTAGCGGCCTATAGCAACGGCGGATATTTCTATCCAAGCGGACCGCTGGCAGGCCGTCCGGCGCAGGTTGGTGCGCAGGGCGCAATCGTAGTGACCCCCGAGGACGCTGCCCGGGAAAACCGTAATATCTGGGCTGCCTATCTCGACTTCGCGCTCGATGTGTCTCCGAAATTCCTGGTAACGGCTGCCGGGCGGTTCGAACAATATGATGACAGCTCGGGCAGCGTGTGGAGCGGCAAGCTGAGCGCTCGCTACGAGGTTACGGACTGGCTCGCGCTCCGCGGCGCGCTCAGCAACGGCTTCCGGGCTCCCTCGCTGGCGCAACAGTCCTTCGCGCAGACCTCGACCTCGATCAATCTCGTGGGTGGTATCTTCGTGCCGGTTCTCACCAAGGTGGTCAAGACGGGCTCTCCGATCGCGCTGGCGCTTGGCGCCCAGCCGCTCAAACCAGAAAAATCCATGAATTACAGCCTCGGCTTCACCCTGACGCCCGCTGCAGGCCTGACCCTGTCGGTGGACGGCTATCAAATTGAGCTCGACGATCGCATCACGCTGACAGGGCTGCTTTCGGGAACAGGTGTCCGGAACATCCTGATCAACAACGGGTTTTCCGGTGATCAGTCTGTCCGCTTCTTCACCAATGCAGTCGATACCCGGACCCAGGGGTTTGACGTTGTCGGAACCTATTCTTTCGACACCGCCAGCATCGGCCAGTTCCGGACCTCGCTCGGCTTCAACTACAACAAGACTAAAATCACCAAGATCGCGGCCAACCCTCCCCAGTTGAGCGGGCTCGGCCTTACCTTGTTTGACCGTCGGACGCAGGGATGGTTCACCGAAGGTCCCAAGACAAAGCTGATCCTCGGTCTCAACTGGGAGCTGGGCCAGTTCGGTGTCAACCTCAAGGGCACACGTTACGACAGCTTCAAGCTGCTAGATAACAGCGCAGCCAACGATCAGAGCTTTGGGGCGAAGTGGGTCACCGACCTGGAGCTGTCCTACGGCCTTACGGAAAACTTGCGACTGGCAGTGGGTGCTTACAATCTGTTCGATGTCTATCCGGATCGCACTACCGTTGCGAACACGATTGGTCTGTCACCTTTTGGCGCGGGTCCATTCGGCCATTATGGCGGCTATTATTACGGCCGCATCTCGGTAAATTTCTGAGCGTGGACACCCGGATGGTTCGGCGCGTCCTTTGCGCGTTGCCTCTTCTGGTACCAGGGTCGCTTGCTTCGGCAAGCGACCAGGAGTTGCACGTACATCCCGCCTTCAGCCCGATTCAGGCCGTACAATTTGCTGTGCCTGGATCTCTGTCGAACAGTTGGGCCGATTTCGATAACGATGGCGATGCCGACCTCGCGGTCTCGATCAAGACGGGCGAAGTCCGCCTCTACCGGAATGATCACGGGACATTTGTCAGTGTCGGCCTGGCGATGGGCCTGCCAATCTCTGGGCAGGAACTGCGAGGTCTCGCCTGGGGTGATTTCGATGCGGATGGCTGGATCGACCTTTACGGCGGAGCCACAAGCACATCGTCGAAGAGCCGGCTCTTCCGCAACAACGGCGGCAAAGCATTTGTCGAAGTCGATACGCCTTCCGCCCTGACCGAAGCTGGCCGTTCGTCCCGTCAGTCGAGCTGGGTCGACTTCGACAATGACGGCGACCTTGACCTCTTCGCGGCTAATCGGAATGGCCCGAACGCACTGGTCCGTCATGACGTGAACGGGTTCATGCGCACTGGATCAGAGCGACCAATGTCGGATCCAAGGCCGACCGTTGGTGCCTGCTGGTTCGACTTCGACCGCGATGGAGACTTGGATCTGTTCCTTGCGAACCAGGCCGGTGCCACCGATGCCCTGTGGCGCAACGATGGCGCGGACTTCGTGGATGTTGCTCCCCAACTTGGAATGGATCGACCAAACCGACCCAAGGACGAGGGCAGCGTCGGGTGCGCATTGGCCGACTATGACAATGATGGAGACCTGGACCTTTATGTGGCCAGCTACGGCACGGGCGCGCTTTACCGAAGCGATGGCAGTGGAGGCTTTGTTGATGTAGCAGCAAAGCTGGGGCTGGATGAAAAGCAGCATGCGGTGGGCGCTGCGTGGGGCGACTACGACAATGACGGGTACATTGATCTGTTCGTGACGGCCTATTCAGGCGCGTCCGGAATGCAGCGCCCCGACAACCGGCTCTACCGCAATCTTGGCGGCAAGGGATTTGCGAATGTTCTCGCATCAGGCTCGATGCTCAACGTGGCCGACCATGGTGTGCAATGGGTCGATTACGACCAGGATGGCGCACTCGATCTTTCTGTCACGCGGGGTTACACGGATCAGGGTGGCCATTTCGTCTTCCACAACGATCTCTACGAATGTTCGCGCCAGCGCAGTCTTTCGGTGCTGGTACTCGACCGGTACGGACGGTTCACGCGCATGGGTGCCGAAGTCCGGCTGCTAGATGACAAGGGTAAGGTGTTCGCAACTCGTCAGATATCCACTGGCGAGGGCTACAATTCGCAAAGTGCCCTTCCAGTTCACTTTGGCTTAGCCTCCAACGGTCGAGTCACCGTCGAAGTAACTTTTCTCAGCCCTGCAACTCGCATCAGGAAGGTCAGAAAGCACATCGATCCCGCCCGATATCAAGGCAGGGTCTTGAGAATCAAGGAGTGATGATTGTGCACGTCAGGGCACGAACAACCGGGGGGGTCGCTCTTGGTGCATTTCAGGCAAACCGATGATGACTAACAACTCAGAGCACAGCCTGCCCACTCACGCCTGAAACGCAGGGATGAGTTAACGCTGGCTGATCATTTTTGGGCCGCATGGCGCTCTATCCTGCAATGCTCTGGGCAGGGCCGAGAGTTGGGTTGAAATTGTGACCCTGCCGATCCTCTCAACGGCATTACTTTATGCCGCTGCCGCGCTTGTCGAAATTGCGGGCTGTTTCGCTTTTTGGACTTGGTTGCACCTTGGACAGTCGGTCTGGTGGCTGCTGCCTGACCTGCGTCGTTGGCGCTGTTTGCGTGGCTTCTAGCCCAAGTCGACACGCCCACGGCAGGCCGGGCGTTACCGCCAACGATTGGTCGAACAGGGCTTACATCACCGCTTTGTTCCGCCCTCAATTTCGCAGCCCGTCCATAACCCGGGACACTGCCCCGCCCTTGACTGACTGCTTGCGGACATAGCGCAGCGCGGTCGACACTGACGTCCAGCCAATCGCCAAGCACACCCCTGCCCCGTCCTCGCCGCTGGCGAACAGATCTTGCGTGAGCCCGACCCGCATCGAATGTGTGCTGATAGCCCGGACAAGGTCCCCTTCCCTACCCGGCTCCAGTTCGACCATGCCTTCGTCGGCCACCGCGCGCACCAGCCGCTTGTAGATCACGCCAATGCCTTGCCTTGTGAGCTGCCCCTCGCCAATGGCATAACGCGCCGATGGCGGCTCAGCGGGACTGCCCTGCAACCGTTCCTGCCAGCGACGTGTTTGCCCCGGAATGCTAAAATATGCCTGTGGCGAGCGCGCAGGACGGCCTTGACGCCGGTCCACGCCCACACGGCGGAACAGCGGCCCGTCATCAAGGCCCGACGCTTCGAGCCATGCCCCAATCCGCCGCATCGTGTCGGTCGAGAGCCAGGCGTAGCGCCCCTCCCCTTCCTGATCGGTCTTGGTCTTGCCAATCGCCAGAATCCCGCGCCCATCGGCCTGCGGATCAACGTCGCGTATGTGGATCGCAGCCAGTTCGCTGACGCGCAGCCCGGACTCGAACGCGACCGCGAGCAGCGCACCGTCGCGCAAGCCCTGCAAATCACTTCCGCAAACATAGAACAGCATGGCGAGCGTCACGCCTTCCACTTCGTCCTGCGGGTTCATCATTGGTCCTAGCCTGACGCCTGCGGCCTGTCGCTGCTGGCTGCCTTTCCGCCGACGCGCAGCCTTGAGCGCATCAGCGACCATTGCCGCGCGCGTCGGCAGCGTGTCGCGGGAGGAGAGTGACAGCATGCGGTGGATTCGGGAGATGCTGGCAATGCGGCGGGTGAGCGTCGCGGGCCTGAACCCCCTGCCCTGCTCCAGCCATCTGAGGTAGCGCACCAGATCTTCAGAGTCTGCCGGAAAGGCCTGCCGCTTTTCGAAAGCGCTCCAGCCCAGATAGCAGGTCAGATCATCGGTGAGCGCGCGGCGGGTTTCCGGAGCCATGGCTTCCCAGGCGGTTTCAAAACCGATCAGGCTTATCCCGCCAAAGCTGTCGGGCAACGCAGCTTCCACCAACGCGGCCAAACGGTCGACGCTGACAGGCTTGGCGGCTCCCTTTCTGCGCACCGGCAGATGGTCGGCTCCTGCCATCTCGATGACAACGCTCTCGACAGCCTGTGCGGCCATGGAGGGCCGATTGACGGCCTCAGGTTCAGGGAGCGTGCTCACAGCGCGCTTTTTGCTGGTTTGCAGCGGGATTGTCCAGATATATAGTTTCCGTAACATATTATTACGGAAAGTGGCTGAAAGGCTCTAGACGGAGCAAACCCAATGGGCTAGTTAGGTTTTTCCAAATTCATCGCGCTCGACCTGCGAGGAGCCGGAATTGTGCAAGGGATGATCGCCATCACCGACTCGACAAGCCCTGCCCTTGCCATTTTCATGCTCGGCCATGCCGGTGCAAGCCTTTCGTTTCTCACACTTTTACCAGAGACGTCCCGCGACAATGTCACCGCCATCCTGGCCTACCGGCTGCTGTCGAAGCTCTGGGCACAATACCGGGTTGATTGCGGAATAGGCCACGGCCGCACTCTCTTTAGTCTCGACAATGGCTATGAACTGCGTCTGTTCGCGGCGCTGGTCGATGAGCTGGCCGAATGGGCACCGCTTCGATCGGCCGTCGCGGCGGTTCGGGCGCACTCCCCTGCCCTATCAGGCCCTGAACGCCTCATCTATGTGAGCGAATTTGAAGAGAAGCAGCAAAGGCTCCTTGAGGTCTGCGACCAGCTGCAGCGACTTCCGGTCGATCTGGATCCTACAGGTCGTAGCGCCTTGCTGATCGATCGGTGTCAGAAGCTTGAAGAACTGGACGACCGCGATATTTGCTGGGCGCTAAACCTCGCCGGCGCTTTCCATATGAAGGTCCTGGGGGGCACTAAAGCGTCACCCCCCTTCCCCGCCCTCTTCCTGCGTGAAATGCTGCGCTTTGATCGGTCGAGATCATGGCGCGATCGCGCTTTGCGCTCGGCCCTTGCTGGGTCTGCCCATACGCTCTCAGAGGCAATTTTGGGTGCTATCCATGGGCAAAGAGCCTTTGAAGCCGAGTTTTCCGGGCTTAGACACCATTCCCGACTTGGTTTGGCCTATGCCTATCTGGCTGGAATCGGGGAATTGGCCCCTGCCCTGCTTGGCAAGTTGCTGGACTGTTCTGAGCCTGGCGCGCGGAAGATGTTGAGACAGCTAGTGGCCGCGGGCTTTGCGCGGCACAGCCCCCCTGCCCCGGCTTATGGACATGTGGAGCGCTTTCGGCTTGGGTGGGCACAAGCGCCCTGGCTTCGGTCCTATTCGGTCGATGAGGAGCCGGCGACATTGGATCGTTTTGACGATTAGCTGCGACTTTCCGAGTGTAAGCGCTTTACATTGTGCGTTACCTATCGCCTTGCAATGCGCTTCGCATTGTCTAGCGCTTTCGCGTTGCAACGCTTTTTATAGTGCGTTTTCGCTTGCGCTATCACGTTACCTTGCACTATCGAACGGCAATGTGCTTTGTCTTTCCGAGGCGGAAGCGCGTTACATGTCACGTTACAAATGCAAAGCGAGTCTCCTATGCCAGTCATCACCGTGGGATCATCGAAGGGCGGTTGCGGCAAAACCACCACCGTTCTCGCGCTTGCCTCAGAAATCCGCTCGGCAGGGTCCGAAGTCTGCATCATCGACGCCGATGACCAGCTGAGCGCCTATAATTGGTACCAGAAATGGCAGGCCAAGGACGGGATTACGGTGATCGATGCCTCCAACCTCAATCGCGACATCGATATTCGCGCCCATATCAAGGATGCCGCCGCCAAATATCCGTTCGTGATCGTCGATCCTGCCGGCATGCGCTCACAGCGCATGCAATGGGCCGCATCGCTATCCGACATGTGGATCATTCCGCAAAAAGCAACGTCGCTCGACGCCGCGGCGACCGCCAATCTGCTCGATGTCGATATGGAAGCGATCGTCGAGATGAGGGGAGGGCGGCCCATTCCGCATCGCATCCTCTTTACGATGACCAACCCGCTGATCATGTCGAAGAACGAACGCCATGTCGTCAACGCCACGCGCAACAAGGCGCCGGTCTTCGACGCCGAGCTGCGTCAGTACGATGCTTATGCCGCGATGGACCTTTACGGACTGACGCTCGAAGAAGTGGCAGAGCAAGGCGTAGCCAACGCCCAAAAGCCCAGGGCATATGCGGCAGAGATACTGCACCAGGCAATCGAAGACATCAAGGCCTCCGAAGCAGAAGAAAGGAAATAGGCCATGGGAGAACGTCCAACGCCGCCCGATCCCTTTGCGCGGACACAGGCGCCCAAATCGGCTGACTCGAAGCCGTCATTGACTGATACGCTTTCCGCCTTTGCCCCTAAGCCAATTGAAGACTCGCTGCCAGCCACAATTCCGGTTGCCAATATTGCGCCAGACACGGGCAGGGGAGGGCGCCCCAGGAGGCGAGGGGACCTGGAAACCAGGACCAAGGCGATAAACTTTCGGATGAAGCCAAGCGAGCAGGCGGCGCTCAATGCGCTTTGCGACGAGCTGAATCGATCAATCCCAGACACGATCATGATCTTGATCGCGCACTATAAACAAACGCAGACATAACGCCGGGGCAGGGGAGGGGCATACTTCAACTTCTGCCCTACTTGGGGCTAGTTCTGGCCTAGGAGCCCGCTTTATCGCCATGGTTCAGCTTCACCGCCCTCGGCGTCATTTGCCGTCTCGGTGATCGCTGGATGCGGCCAACCGCAAGTCTATCCGGTCAG
Organism: Sphingopyxis sp.; assembly: GCA_013823985.1. Lineage (GTDB taxonomy): Bacteria > Pseudomonadota > Alphaproteobacteria > Sphingomonadales > Sphingomonadaceae > Sphingorhabdus_B. The sequence continues at coordinate 76,128 of PNNB01000055.1, read as the reverse complement.
CCTGGCCGGATCTCGGCAAGACCGGTTCTGAATCCAAGCGACACGAGGATCTTGGAAATCAGCCGAGCCTGACTTGCGTGCATCGAGTCTCCAGGAGCCTTAACCTCGACAAATCGAATTTCGCCCTCACGCCACAGCGTCAAATCCGGCCAACCAGCACGCAGATCATAAGGGGCCTGGGCGAACCGCTCGGCAATCTCGCGCAACCGCTTAGTGCCGAGGCAGTCGAAAAGGCCGAGGACATGTTCGCGTCTGACCGCCGGATAATATGCCGGGCTATGACCCGCGGTTGCCGCAATGATCGCCCAGTTGCTCTCGACCTGCCTGCGCGAAGCGTTGCCCAATGTCCCGAGAAGCTGTTCATGATCGAGGCGGTCCTCGGGAAAAGCGACATTCTGGGCATAGAGTGCCTCAATGAATGTGTCGGCATGGCGCTGGGGAAGGGGATTGAACGATGCTGCCTTTATCAAGGTAAGGATTAGCCCGCCCTCGGCTGCGGCACCGCTCCACCCATCTGCCGCATAGTGATCGAGCGCCGCCAGTTCCACCGGCTTCATCGTATCGTCCCGGCGCAGGCGCCATTCCTTTCCAGCCCCCCGCTCGAGGTGGATAACTTCATGCTCGATGCCGAAGCGTTGGGCTTGCTGCTCGAATTTCCCAATCCTGACTGTCGCGCGCGCCGAGTTCTTCGGCACGGCAGTTCGCTGCAGTTTTGCCAGTTTCCTGGAGACGCCTACCTGAGGATCTATTGAAAGCGCCTTGTCATAAGCGGCGATCGCTGCCTCGGTTTCTCCGGCGTGCTCGTGCAACTCGCCGCGCAGGCGAAGGGCTTGCGCCTGCCGCCAGACCTCTGTGCTAGCTTCCGCAACGTCGAGCCCGGCAAATATGGCAGTCCGCTGTTCCTGCAAAAGCTCGCCAGCAGAAGCGTCCGAGATTGACCGTATGATCCGGATGTCGCCGGCCGCTATGCGATTGCGCTGCCAGCCCTCGCGATCGATCATTGCTCCGCCGAAATCATAGCCGACGCGCTCACCTTCTTTGCCGATCAAATAGACGCGGCGGTTGGCCGGATCGAACGCATAGTCTTCGCTCCAGCCTGTTTCCTGCTCCCAGTTCGCGATCTCGCAGCCCTGGTCGAGATCGAACAGGAAATAGCGGCAACTGTCAGCGCTGCCTGGTGCATTGGCGGTCTGGCAGATTGCAAAGCGGCCATCGGCGGAGACGTCGCTGCTTGCCAGGTTGGCCGAGAACTCACGCTCGACGAGTTTGTGACCATCGGCGCTGAAGGCGACGAGCCTGCCGCTCAAGCCATCGCCGAACATCGAGTCGCTCAGGATGAACGTGCCAGTGTCTGCGACATGACCATGCTGCGGCCTTTCGAGACGGCCCGTAGCCAGCCTATTTCCATTGCCGCTCAACAAGGACCAGGATCCGTGGCCTTCATAGCGATGGCCGCCGATAGTGCCTTCCGGGTTTCGGTCCTGCCAGATGAGATGAAACCGGCCATTGGGCGATGCGGCATGTGGGCCAAAGAAGTCGAGGCTGGGAATGCTGACAAGCCCGTGGCTGAATGGCTCGATTTCCAGGGGTACGGCGCGACCGGGTTGAGCTGCCCGTTCCACTTCACGGCCACCGCCGAACAATCCTTTGAGAAACCCCTTCATGCGGCAGCGTTTAACGAATTTTGAAGCTCGGCAATGGCCTCGATCACATCATCGAACCGAGGCGGATCGCCAAAGATCATTCCGCTCATTGCCTGATAGTCCTGTCGCAGTTGATCGATCATGGCGCCTTCCGGGCATAACGCGAATGTCGGGACGCGTGCGGACGCCAGGTCGAAGTCGGGCCGGTTGAAGAACATGCGGGCGTGAACAACGCAGTCTTCGCCAAGCTCCAGATTTGCCGTCGCGGCCTTGCCAGTCTCGGAGTGGATCAGGCGATAAAGGTCGTAATAGTGACGCGAAATTCGCTGGCCGTTGCCGCGCAGTTGGTCGCGTATTTCATACCACCGGCGCAGCCCGTGAACGATGACCACTTTGTCCCAGAATGTCCGCTCGGCATCGACCACGGTCACGTTGGGCACAGCGAGGTCAATATCCGGGACATCGGCATCGACATAGGGCGTGATCGTCCGGCGTGAATGCGGGTCGAGCGCCGACTTGGCTCCGGATTCGATTTTCACCGACTTGGCGATATAGGCATCGGTCGGCGTCACGCTCGCATAGACCAGCATGAGCGTTTGGCCGTCGTACGCATCAGGCTCGACGCGAATGGCATCCTTTCCAAATCCTGCGCGCGCGCAGGTTTCGGCGCAGATATCGGCCAGTCGTTCGGCCAGTGGCCCGTTTATGTAAGCCTCGCAGGCGCTGCGTATCGCGTCGAGAGCAGCTTGGCGCTTCTTGCCGCTGAGCGCCGCAAGTTCCTCGATCGATGCCGCTTGGCCCAGATCGTCGCGGAAGACGGTCACGTCGACGTCTTCGGAAAATCGCTCGATCAACCCAAATGCCTTGGAGAGCGAGGTGCCGCCTTTGAAGAGCAGGCGCGGTCCCGCGCCCAATCCGTTGAACAGCGCATCCAGCGTCCAGCAAACCCAGAAGTCCTTCTCGACATTCTGCGGCGTCGTTCCGAGGCGTTGAGCCGTGGCGATGAACAGCCCGCTGCGTGTTCGTGCGTCTGCGCGCAGGATTTCGTCAAAAGCGGCATTCATGCCAGAGGTATCTCGCTGCTCACGAGCGGCCGCAGCATATCCTGCATCCAGGCTGGAAGCGTGGTCAGGCCATCAGCAAGATCGGCCCTGAGCACAGCGCCGTGCCTGGTGTCGGCCAGCAGGGATGATAGCCGGCCGCGCCATTGGTCGGTTTCGCCGCCGGACATGGTGTCGCGCAGCCAGTGCAGCGCCTGGACGATGCGCATGGCGGGGCGCCCGGCCCAGAACAGCTTGCTGGCCGCGGTCTGCTTGAAGGTTATCGTGAGATTGTCGAGCTTGATCGACTTCGGGCGCGCCTCGCTATGCACAACGATCTTCGCGGGCACGGCATTGGTGAAGCCGAGATCGTTTGCCGCCGTCATGCCATCGACCAGTACACGAATCTGGTCACGGCGCGCGACGGCATCGATGACCGCCCGAGGATCGGGGGCGCTGTCGTTTTGTGTCAGGCAGTTGAAGCTCGGCTTGTCATAGAGTCCTCGGTCGATCCGGCGCAGATCGCTCCCTTTGACCAAGCGCTGGAGCGTCTTGTCGACGGCATCACGCCCGGCGAGATCGAGGAAATCGGACGGTGTCCAGACAGCACCCTGTGCTCCCCGGCCGATACGATCGAGAATTTGTGCTTTCAGACCGGATGGCACATCGCTCATGTCCGAAATATGTAGCAGGATTTCGGACAATGTCCATTTATTCATGTCCGAAATATGTAGGCGGATTCCGGACATGTCGCACCGAACCTTGACCTAACCAAGACATCGATACCGAGCGCTCAGTGCATAAAGCTGCGTATGGACCATCTCCGTTAACTCTCTGATTCAATCGCAGAATTCTGGGACGATGTGAGCAAATTTACTTGGAGAGTCTCGAAAATTTCGAACGAACACTGTTGGCGCAGAGGGCAGGGCACAGCTGGTTTCCAAACCCACAGGCCGGAGGCCCGCATCCGAAGCGTTGATGCACGACGCCAACTAAGTCTCTGATCATGGAATAGCGATCACGTTCGGACGATGCGTGCAAGGCGACCCGAGGGATCAATCTCTATCGCTCCACTCCAATCACCGGGCGCTGCGGCAAGATCGTCTGAACAGTGCTCTGTGCCGATCAGCTTGGTCCAGAACACACAGACTGGAGCGATGACAGATTTGCTAAAACCCGCAAGCTCGATGCGCGCCTTTACCTCGATCCGGTTCTCATCGTTGGCAAAGCCTGCGACAAGCTCGAACCGTGAGCCGCCATCCATGACCACCGTCGAATCGTGCATCAATGCTGTGACATATAGCGCAAGGAAGGCTTGGTTCGCATCAAATGCGTGACGTTCTTCCTCCAACAGGGCCCCGCACTTGATGAGTAGGGCCGCTAAATCTTCGGTCACTTGTTCATCTGTAAACGCCGGGTTCCAGATGAATGCGGCCGAGAGGTAGTTGAAGACCGCTCGCTCCCGCTGTGTCAGCTTCTCGAAGCGATCACTCTGCATCTTTTTGATGGCTTGGTTGAGAGCGGATTTCACTACTTCGCGCCTTAGATTCAGACGTGCATCCAGTTGCGCATCAGTGGCTGTCCGTAGGTTGGCTGCACTGATCCGTTTGGCCGTTGCTAGGTCAGGAAAACGGCCTTCGCCCTGTTTGAGCCAGGACTCCAGGCTAAGCTGGATGTCTCTAATCTTGTCGGTTACTGGCCCTTTTTCCCGCTGATTGCGATGCGCGACGAAGTCGCCAATCTCTCGAATGGTGGCAAGTCCGTAGCAGTGGTCGCGCAAACCCAAAAAGATCCGGTCGAGATCTGCGACTCTGCAGTCGCCATGGATGTAGCGCTGGACGCGCTGGCGGAGTTCAGCCGGCTTCACGCAATCAAAACTAACGACATCTTTTTCTGGATAGACGAAAAAGACTTAGAAAACGTCATCTACCATTCTTCCGAACCGAATTGATCATCTAGGCACTTACCTTCCCGACCCGCATTCTCTATACGTTCTAAAATGATAACCGCTATGAGGGACTGAAGCAAATGAGCTTTCACTCGTCGATCACCGCTCCTGATCCGTTTCTGTTCCGCTTTGCCACGCCGCGCTCTGCCGAGGCGGAGATGCCAGGCCGCTATTCGTCGAAGCTGGATGTGTGGGTGATCGATAGTGAGGAGGGAGAAGTTCCGATCATCGAAGTCGCAGGCGGTTCGCTCGTCGCGACGCAAAGCAAGACAATGACACACGTCGAGGTCGACGATGACGATGCCGCGAAGTTTGGATCGATGGAAACGGGGACCTTTACAAAGGTTCGCCAAGAGGCGGACGACGAAGATGCATCGCTCTGCCTTCCGGCGCGGACAACCAAAACCGACGTCCAGCAAGAGCGAGACGACGAGGCGTTGAACCCATACTGGTGAACGGGCAACTCGGCTTGATCTTGCTCGTCACCAACAAGCGCGATGTCACGACAGATTTTGTCGTACTCGAGATGCGCCGTCGCGGTTTGCCATTCATCCGGCTAAACACCGAGGATTTGCCGCAGCACGAGCTGGTGATGGAAGAAGGAGATCCCGCGGGCTTGTCGCTTTCCGGCCCGTGCGGCGAATTCCGCCTCTCCGAAATCACGGGCGCCTAACGCCAAGATCACCCGCATCCGAGTGACTCATGAACACCTTCTGAGGGCTTTCGGTACGTTCGTCCTCCTGCTGCTGCTCGATCCGCTTTTTTACGCTATGGGTTTTCGCAATACGGTGCAGCAGCTGCCGGTGCCTAAAGTTATTGTTGTAGAACGTGTGCTGACTTCGGTTCCACAGGCCAATCCATCTCCTATCGAGCGGACACAGGCCAGACCGCCAGCAAACCAACAGCCTGCATTAGAGCCACCGTCGAAGGCTACTACGGTCATCCCGCCGCCGGAGCGCACCCCCGATTGTGCCAAAGACGTTCAAAAATGCGCGGAAGCGAAATAGCCCGATAATTGCTCCGAAGAAGCGTTCTAGCTTGGTTGGTTGCAGCACCGCGTCGGACCGGCCAATTTGGTGCCGCGCGTCTCGAAATCATTCCGCGAGATGACCGTTTTTGCGCATAGCTTCGACCGTTGCCGCTTCCGCAGCCGCAACTGCGGCATCGACTTCATCCTTGTTTAGCAGAACGAGCTGCTTTCGCGATGGAGGCAAATCGATATCGAGGTTGAGATGCTGGCGGGTGTAGAAGGCTATCTCTTTCACGATCGGACGCGAAGGAGCGCTGCTGAACACCGCCCGTTGAATCATAATTGGCAGATTTCGAAGCACCTAGGCTGTGAAAAGCGCAAACAAAATTTTCAGCGAACTAACGATTTCAACATCGCGTTGAAACTTCAAGGCCGGCCGTGCGACCTAACATAGCCTTTGCAATAGCCTTCCCAGGATTTGTAGAGCCTGTCTCCGCGGAGCGTTTGCAACTTGTCGCCCATGAACTTGCGATAGCCTTGAGCGACGATGTCTTTGTCCCACCCGCCGCCATGGTCGGATACGATCGTCAGCAGTTTCTGGTCCCCGCAAAAATGGAGCGAGTCTGAAGGGAATAGCGGTTCCTGGGTGATCCGGGGGAGGGGGGTCCGGACAATCTGCTCGACCGTTCCATCGCGGCGCGCCTTGCGGCCGATGCGCGGCCGATCGAGTTCACGCGCCGCTGCCTCCTGATCCTCGTTCGGCTTGGGAATGAAGTTGAGCATCACTTCCTTCACCGGATTGCCGCGCCCCGAGCCCCTGATCTCGTTCCATTCGACAGTGAAATCAGCCAGCTGGTCAATCTCGGCCTTGGACTTGTTGAGGACGTCGCGCCGAAACTCGGCATAATTTTTGAAGCTGCCATCGGGAACGCCAAGCCGGCGCCTCAGATCCTCGATCGACATTTTGACCGTGCGGTTCTGCCGGTTGATGACCAGGCAACCAAGATCGTAGAGTGTCAACGCATAACGGGATTGGAGCGACAGGGTCACACCCAGATTGACCCGCGCATAATAATCAGAGCCGCGCAGAACCGTGCGCAGTGCATCGGACAGCTCGAACTCGACAACGCTCAAACCATCCTCAGCCACTTCCTCAACGCAGCGCGAGAGAAGCGACTGTGACAGGGTTGCCGGTCGACCTTTGCTTGACGTGGTCTTGATGCGGACGATGACGCGGATCAATTCGTCCATCACTGCCTGAATGCGCTCATTGCCCTTGTGCGAGCGGCGCAGTTCTTTCTTGGTGATGGTGAACACACGGTCTTCGGCCGCGTCGCCTCCGGCTTTGCGCAGCATCAGTGCAAATGCCTTGCGGGCAGCAGCGCTCAACGAACCGGTTTCAAACTCGGATTCGACAAGCTCGCCTGGCTTGCTGACAAAGTCCTGGTTGCTCTTCGTGATCCTTTCGGCGACACGAAGGGTCAGGCCAACTTGTGGCGAGTCCGATTCGACTGATGCCTCAACCTCCATGTGAGTCTCTTAGCATGAGTGGCTCACACTAAGCAACTCACTCTAAGCCCCCGATTTCTCATATAAAGGGTTTGGATTCCTGCGGCTTTTGGCCGAAAGCCCCCGATTTCTCACAATGAAGAGTGCGTTCCAGATGCCGGAAAAATACCCCTTTGATCGAGAATCGGGCCACCCCCGCCGACTCACATGAAGGCCTTCGCAAAGCCCCGGAAATAGGCGGTTTTGGCGCCATCCCCCAATCGCTCACATAAACATGGTGCGAATGGATCATCCACGATTTTCCGCCTGGCTTGAACAGCCCGTCGACGACCAGCCCCCATCCGCTCATGAGAAACAACCTGCGATCGGAGCTTACCCCCAATTGCTCATGTAAAACGAATCGAATGGCACGATATCGTCGCTGATTATTGAACAAGGCCACTGTGAATCAGTCGCTTATGGCGCTGATTTGATTCAGAATCGGTGGCGCCCCCGATATCTCACATAATCCCCCAATCGCTCACGATCTGTCCCCCGATTCCACATTTTGAAGCCCCCGGGTGCTCATGCTACAGCCCCCGCGGCCTCATGAAGACGGCCCTTAACGCATTGGCTTTGCTCAAAAATATGGCCCTGAATCTTAGAATCCCTGAATCTAGAAAACTCCCGCACTGCGTTTGGGGATTTTTTATGGATTGGATTTGAAGGGTATAACCCCCAACCTTGGGCGCTCCAACGACAATATCTGCGGGCAACCAGCGACGGGAGGGAAGGGGGATCGGTAAGGCAGGAGGTGCACCATGCGTCCGATTGCCAACAAGCCTACAATCCAGACCCTGCAACTCATCGACCGCCTCGGGGGCACCTGGCACGGAAATGTCGCGATGTGCCGCTGTCCAGCACATGAAGACCGTACGCCGTCGCTCAGCATCCGGCAGGGCGACCGCGCGATTCTTGTTACCTGCTTTGCCGGCTGTGCAAGCGAAGATGTGCTCAGGGCCATCGCACGATTGGCACCCATTCCTTCCGCCAACAAAGAGAAAATCGAGCGCCCAACCAGAGTGTCGGGCAACCCCCATTGGGCAATTTGGCAAGGTTCACAGAGGATCGCAGGAACGCTGGGCGAGCGTTATCTATGCGACGTCCGCAGGCTCACCAAGCCGCTGAACAATGTACGTTTTCACCCAAAATGTCCGCGCGGACGAGGCAAAGCCGCGACCTTTGAACCGGCACTCATTGTGGGGATGCACCTTGGCGGCCGATTGACGGCAATCCAGCGATTGTTTCTTGATCCTGCTACCGCGCGCTGCACCACCAAGATTGTCCTTGGCCAATCCATCGGCGCGGCCTGGACCAACGATGTTGCGGGCAAAACTGTGGCACTTGCCGAAGGGTTCGAGACTGCAGCTGCTTTTACGCAACTGCACGGCATCCCGGCCTGGTCGAGCATGGGGGCGCAGCGGCTGCCGCAGGTCCGTTTTCCTTCTGAAGTGCGTACGGTCATTTTGCTGCGCGACAATGATCCCGAGGGCGAGGCGGCCGAGCGCAAGGCCGTGATCGCCTATAGTGCCCAGGGACTGGAGGTCGAACATGCGCCCCCACCGACTCATGCAAATGACTGGGCCGACCAACTGTTTATGTGAGGAAAGGGGGGCTGGGCCTGACGTGCCGGATGATCGGTACGGGCATCAGGAGGCCAGCCATGCGCATGATGACAGACTTGGGGGAGGGGCTCGACCTTGCCGCCCGCGACATCCATAGCCTTATCGATACAGATCAATTGATCACCCGAGCTGCGCTCAATGCGGCCATGGAACGCGCCTTTGGGGCTACTGATGCGACAGGGGCCTGGACGCAGCGCCAAAGCTTTGAGGCGCTAGAAGCGGCAGTCTGTCTTTGGGTGATGCAGCGCGCTCGGGCAAGCGATCCAAGGGCGGAGCTTGCTGATATCACGGCAATGCTTGCCCGGCTTCCGACCCAAACCGTGCGCAGCGAAGCGCAATATGAACTCCAGCAATTCTCGACGCCTGCCGACATTGGCTGGCTTGCGGCTCACCTCGCCGCCATCACACCATCCGACATTGTGCTTGAGCCCAGCGCCGGGACGGGCCTGCTTGCAGCGTTCGCCAAGCGGGCAGGGGCCTCGCTCCAGCTCAATGAATATGATCCGGTCCGCGCGCAATTGCTCCGCCACATCTTTCCAGACTGTGAGGTCAGCGAACATGACGGTGCCCGGATTGCGACGCTGCGCGCAGTCGATCGCCGACCAAGCGTCCTTCTCATCAACCCGCCTTTCTCGATATCGCTGGGGCGCGGCGGTGACCGCAATGCAGCTGCCCGCCATCTGGCCTCGGCCCTCAACCGGCTCGAACGCGGTGGCCGCGCCGTTGCAATCATGCCCGACTGGTTTGCCTCTGGCCCGCGCATGGAGCAGGTGTTTCGCACGACGCTCGACGGGATGCGCGTTGTTCAATCCTTGCGCCTCGACCGGGGGGCTTATGCCAAACACGGTACATCGGTTGCGGTGCGGCTCTACGTGATCGACAAGGTGCCGGGCTCACTCTCCAGCGTGACCATCAGCCGCGCGACACCCGCCAATCTGCTTGATGCGATTTCCACAGTGCCCTCCCGGGCGTTGCTGGCCCCTTCGGAAAGACCGGCCTTGCCGCGATCGGGCAAGCTCTCGCTCTTCCGTTCGGTCAAATCTGCAGCACCACGTCCGGTCATCGTGCGCGCGCCACAGCGCAATGAAGTGGCGGATGTTGGCTATACCGTGCTTGATGAACCTGCTCCTGCAGGCGAACAGCAGGGCGTCTATTCATCCTTTCGCCCTTCGCGTTTGGTGTTGACCGACGCGGGCGAGCATCCAACGATGCTGGTTGAATCCGCCGCCATGGCGTCGATCAACGCCCCCAAGCCTGTCTATGTTCCGCGACTTCCCGAACAGATTGCCACAAAAAGGCTGCTGTCGGCGGCCCAGCTGGAAACCGTAGTTTATGCAGGCGACGCCTGGTCGCGCGAGCTACCGGGCCGCTTTGTCGTCGATCCCAAATCGGTCCAGATCAGCGAAACCGCCGATGGTGACGCCTATCGCTACGGTTTCTTTCTGGGGGATGGCACTGGCGCCGGGAAGGGGCGGCAGGCCGCCGCCTGCATCATGGATCAATGGCTGCGCGGCAAGCGTCGGCACATCTGGATTTCGAAGAACGCGCCCTTGCTCGAGGATGCACGGCGCGATTGGACAGCGCTCGGCGGCTTGTCTGCCGACCTCATCGAGCTCGCCGCATGGAAAATCAACCAGTCCATTTCGGCACCCGAAGGCATTTTGTTCGTGCCCTACGGAACGCTCCGATCAGCGCGGGTCGATGAGACCCGTCTCGACCAGATCATTGCCTGGGCGGGCGCCGATTTTGAAGGCGTGATCGTGCTCGACGAAGCCCATGAGCTCGGCGGGGTCGCCGGTGGCGAAGGCACAATGGGCAAAAAAGATGGCTCTTTGCAGGGGATTGCTGGCGTCATGCTCCAAAACCGCTTGCCCAGAGCACGCGTGCTTTACGCCTCGGCGACGGGCGCGTCCGACATCAACAATCTGGCTTATGCCGTGCGGCTTGGCCTCTGGGGTCCCGGAACCGCTTTTGCATCCCGCGAAAAGTTCATCACCGAAATCCGCGAAGGCGGGATTGCAGCGATGGAGTTGGTAGCCCGCGATCTCAAGGCGAGCGGGCTCTATCTCTCGCGGGCGCTCAGTTTTGCCGGGGTCGAATACGACATCCTCCAGCACGACCTCACCCCCGATCAAATCGAGATCTACGACCAATATTCGGAAGGCTGGTCGATCATCCATCGCAATATGGAAGACGCGCTTGAGTTCACCGGAATTGTCGATCCGCTTGAAAACGTCACGCTCAATTCGCAAGCCAAGGCTGCAGCCCGTTCGCGCTTCGAAAGCGCCAAGCAGCGCTTCTTCGGCCAGCTCCTCCTCTCGATGAAACTGCCGTCGCTCTTCCCCGCGATCGACCAACATCTGACCGAGGGCGACAGCGTCGTCATCCAGCTTGTTTCGACTGCGGAAGCCATCCTCGACCGCCGGCTTGCCGAACTAACCCCGGAAGAACGCGAGGCGCTCGACCTCGATTTGTCACCGCGCGAGCTGGTGATCGACTATCTCACCCGCGCTTTCCCAACCCGGCAGATGGTCGAGTATCAGGATGACACCGGTGAGACCCGTTCGCGCCCGATGTTCGATGCCGATGGCAACGCGGTCTACAATGCCCAGGCTGAAGCAGCGCGTGACGCGCTCCTCGAGCATCTCTGCGCGCTGCCACCGATCCATTCCGCGCTTGATGCGATCATCTTGCGCTTTGGCGCCGATCTGGTGGCCGAAGTGACAGGCCGGTCAAAACGGTTGATGCGGTCGGCCGACGGGAGCCAGCGGCTCGAATCCCGCTCGGCCCGGTCCAATCTGGTCGAGACCCAGGCTTTCATGAACGGCACCAAACGGGTGCTAATCTTCTCGGATGCCGGCGGCACCGGGCGAAGCTACCACGCCAGCCTTGACGCCAAAAATCAGGCGCGGCGTGTGCATTTCTTGCTCGAGCCGGGATGGCGCGCGGATCGGGCAATCCAGGGGCTGGGCCGGACGCATCGCACCCATCAGGCGCAGCCGCCACTGTTTCGTCCGGTTACCACCAATTGCAGGGGTGAATTGCGCTTCACCAGTACGATCGCGCGGCGTCTCGATGCCTTGGGTGCGCTCACCCGCGGCCAGCGCCAGACCGGTGGGCAAAATCTTTTCGATCCTTCAGACAATCTTGAAAGCGATTACGCCAAGGCTGCCCTCATCGACTGGTATCATTTGCTGGTGCGCGGCAAGCTCCAGAGCTGCACGCTTGCGAGCTTCGAACGCGACACAGGGTTGAAGCTGACCGACCAAGACGGCGTGATCTGCGAAGATCTGCCGCCGATCCAGCGCTGGCTCAACCGGCTGTTGGCGCTTCGTATCGCCACCCAGAATGCGATATTCGACGAATTCATCGCGCTTGTCGAAACACGGGTGTCTGCCGCAAAAGACGCTGGCACCTTCGATGTCGGGGTCGAGACATTTCTCGTCGAAAGCTGCGAACTCTTGGGCGACACGATCATACGCACCGATCCCCAAACCGGGGCGACTTCGCACCTCCTTGAAATTCTCACCCAGCGCCGCCGCCAGCCGCTGGCGCTGGATCGGCTCAAGGCGATGACAGAGATGAAACGCACCGCCTGTTTGCGCAATGGCCGCAGCGGCAAGGTTGCGCTCCGCATCCCCGCACACCCGCATATGGACGATCAGGGCAATACGCTCATCCGCTTCGAGCTGGTCCGGCCCTTGCGCAGCGAGTTCATTCTCGAACGCAACCTGGCCGAAAGTGCCTGGGAGATCATAACCCAATCCGAGTTCGAGGCTGCCTGGCAGGTTGAGTTCGAAGAAGATGCCAATGATCTGGTTTCCGATACGCTCTATCTGGCGACGGGCCTGCTGTTGCCCATCTGGGGTGCTCTCCCCAAGGAAGACCTGTCCGTGATGCGCATTCTCGACGAGACCGGCAATGGCTGGCTCGGGCGGCGCATTCCGGACATCTATGTCGAGGGCGTGCTCGACCGGCTCGGGGTCAGTGACCGGGTGGTGCTCGCCCCCGACAAGCTCGCGCAAGCGATCCTTGCCGGGCGCAGCTACGCGCTCAAACACCCGCTCAATGCGACAATCAAGACAGCGCGCGTCAATGGGCAGAAGCGGCTCGAGATTGCGGGGCTGGAAGCTGCACAATTGCCGCACCTCAAGGCGATGGGCTGTTTTACCGAAATCATCGCCTACAAGACGCGGGTCTTCATTCCGCTTGATGCGGCACCTGAGATCCTCGCCCAGTTGCTCGCCTGAGGGCACCTGCGACATCAAGAGGGGAGGGGGGTGGGTAGGAGTGGCGCTGCAATGTGTCGCGCCTTGACCCTGATTGGAGACCCCAGATGAGCATCATCCAGATTCCGCTTTCCAAGCTGCATCTTTCGCCCGCCAACGTCCGCAAGAATGACAGCCAGCTCTTCATCGACGAGCTCGCCGCGAATATCGGTGAGAACGGCCTTTTGCAGAACCTTGTCGTCGCCCCGATGGCCAAGCCCAAGGGCCATTATTGCGTGACCGCAGGCGGTCGTCGCCTGCGCGCGATGAACCGGCTTGTTGAGCTGGACCAATGGCCCAAAGATGCGAGCGTCGATTGCCGGTCGCTCCAAGGCGATACGGCGCAGCAAAGCGAAGTCTCTTTTGCCGAGAATTTCCTGCAGTTGAAGATGACCGTCACCGACGAAATCCGCGCGTTCAAGCATTTCATCAACGAAGGCAGCGATGTCGATGCCATTGCCCGGCGTCTGGGGCTGACCCGCCGCCATATCGAAGCGCGGCTGCGGCTTGCCGATCTGGCCGAGCCGATTTTTGCGGCACTTGATGAAGGCACGATCACGCTCGACATCGCCAAAGCCTATGCAAGCACCGCGAGCCATGAGCGTCAGCTGATGGTGTGGGAGCAGATGGCGAACCATTGGCAAGGCAACAATGCCGACACCATCCGCCGCATGATCGCACATGCATCGCTGCCCTCGACCTCGCCCATCGCCCGCTATGTCGGCGAAACCGCCTATCGCGAAGCCGGAGGTCGGATCGAATCCGACCTGTTCCAAGCCGAAACCGGTGACAAGTGGCTCGACAGCGAAATCGCCCTGCGGATCGCTGGCGAGAAACTGCAGGCCTTTGCGGTCGAGGTCGCGACCAAGACTGGCTATGGCTGGGTACGTCCGCTCGTTGGCACCCGGGTCGACCATGCCGCTGTTGAAGCGCTGCATCCCGTGCATGTTGAGCCCGCACCTTTGAGCGAGGACGAACAGGCCCGCATCGCGTCCATCGCGGACGAAATGGCCGAGATCGAAGCCAAGTTTGAGGAGGGTCTCGACGACGACGGCGATGCCGATGCGCTCGAGGACCGGTATGCGAAACTCGAGGCTGAACTCGCGCGCATCCAGGACAAGCCTGGTATTGTGTCCGACGACCTCAAACCAAGCGTGGGCTGCTTTGTCATATTGGATGCTGAAGGCATGCCCGTCATCGACGCCACGCTCTACAGCGAAACTGCGCCACGCAAGCAACGCAGCACGGCAGCAATGAACGGCAGCACCGATGGAAGCGGGGCGGGCGACGGCACGGGCGACGGCGAAAATGTCGAGGTGGCGATCAAGCCGCTCTCACAGCGGCTGATTGGCGAATTGTCGGTCCAGCGGCGCGACATTCTGGCCGCCAACCTGGCGGTTAACCCGGCAGTTGCGCTCGATTTGCTGATATTTGCCATTGCCGATCGCACACCGACCTATGGCCGCGATGAGCGCGGCACGACAATCCGCGCGCCCGAACCGTCGTGCTATCTCGACGCTTATCCGGCTTCGCCAGCCTTCGAGCAACTTGCCGAGGTCCGCGACGGGCTGGATTCGAGCTGGACCGAACACGAAACCACCGTAGCCCGGTTCAGTGCCTTTGCCGGGATCGACGATGATGCAAAGGCTGGCTGGCTCGCTTATGTCGTGGCCAAATCGCTCGAGCCCAGCATCGGCGGTGCGCGCACTGGCCCTCAGGGTCCGAGCGGCAATGATCTGCACGATCATTTGGCCGGGCTGATGCAGATCGATGCGGCCCAGCATTGGCGCCCAACCGCAGCCAATTATTTTGACCGCGTCGGCAAGCAGCAGCTTCTGCGCCATATTACTGACATTGGCGGGACGACCATGGCTGCGAGCTATATGGCGAGCAAGAAGGGCGATCTTTCGCAGACCTGCGAGAAATTGTTCGCAGGTGAAACGATCGTGGCGCCCGAGGTCAAGACCGCGGCGCTTGCTTGGGTCCCTGATGCAATCCGGTTCGGCGCGGCAACTGAAGCTGTCAGCGATGATGCCCGCGATGCAGGTGATGCGGTGGAGCCTCCGGTCGCCGAACCTGTCGAGAGCGCAGGTGAGGAACAGCTTGACGTGGAGGATCTTGTCGAAGCCTGACCGCTCGCATCCGACTTTGCCGCGCCGTTCGCTTGAGCGGCGGCGCGGCACTTGCTTTCAACGCAGCTGAGGAGCCCAATATGCGCTTTCGCAAGATCGACGCGGCGGCGACCGTCACCGCGCTCATTCTCGACAAACTGCGTGCCGGAACGGCGCCTTGGGTTCGACCCTGGTCGACGACCGGGATGCGCCCGGCGCGCCATAACGGCCTGCCCTATACAGGCGTGAACACGCTTTATCTTTGGGCGGTCGCCGATGCGCGCGGGTTTACCAGCCCCTATTGGATGACCGCAAGGCAGGCAGCCGAGCTCGGGGCCGAAGTCCGGGAAGGCGAGCGGTACGCGATCAGCGTTTATTATGCGACCGCCAAAAAGGCGGCTGCTCGCGCGCAAACAGCCGAGCAAGGCGACCGGGTCTTCCGCTTCCTCAAATGCTATGCGGTCTTCAACGCAGACCAGATTGAGGGCTTGCCGGCGCATTATCATCCCGAGCCCGCTGATTGTCTCAAGGATCCGGTCGAGCAGCGCGCAGGAATTGAGGACTTCTTCAACGCCATTCCCGTGCCCGTCCGACATGGCGGTGAGCGTGCCTATTACAGCCCTGCAAGCGACCATATCCAGTTACCGCGGGCGCGGCATTTCCAGTCGCTCGATCATTACTGGTCGACGCGCGGGCATGAATGCGTCCACGCGACGGGCGCGGCGCACCGGCTGAAGCGCCAGTTCGGCAAGCGCTTCGGCGACAAGGCCTATGCTTTTGAGGAGCTGGTCGCCTGCCTGGGCCAATCCTTCATTTCGGCTGAACTCGGTCTTCCCGCCAGCCTTCACGACAGCCACGCGTCCTATATCGCATCATGGATTGAAGTGCTCGAGCGCGACAAGACCGCGATCATCCATGCCGCCGCCAAGGCCGAGCAGGCGGTGGCCTGGCTTCGCGCCTGCACCGCCAACGACGCTGCGATTGCGCAGATCGCCGCCTGAGCGACAATGAAAGGCGAGGGGGAACTTTGTTCGTGCGCCCGGGCGAGCCGGGCGGGGAGACCCCAAATGAACTATGACCTAGCATTCCGCTTTGCCCGCGCGCTCCAGCCCGAGGGGCTGACAACGATCCAAAATGCCTGCGCCGCGCTGGTCGATGCCATGAAAGACGCACGAAACGCTGGCTGCGAGATCGAGCGTGACCCCGCAGTGATCCTGCTTGGCCGCCATCTGGGTCGCGTCGCATCGGGGCTCGATCCAGCGGAAAGCTATCCGGCGGACGGTGCCATACGGCAGGCCTGTTTCGAGCGGATTGCCGACCTGCGCGCCAAGCCCGCGCTGGTCCCGCTCGCGCGGCGCGGTGTTGGTTATGACCCGGAAGCCAAGCGCGCCTTTCACCGCGAAGCCCGGGCGGCATTGGCAGCGCTTGCGCGCCAGCTGGGGCTGGTGCCGGACGATTATGACCTGCGCATCAACGTAGGCGGTATCGCGGTTTCGGGCGAAGTGACGCTCCATTCCGAGAAATTCTATGTCCAGATCAGTTGCGGCATCATGGGGCCAGGGCGCGAGATCCTCTACAGGCGCTGCAAGGGACGGCGCGATTATTGCGGCGACCGGAACCATTTCGCCGACATCGCTTTGGCCATCGATGCGGCGCGGTTCGCGAGAACCTTGCAGCGCGAGCTCTGTCTCGCCCCCGGAAACGCCCGGCAAGACGCGCTTCCCACCGCGACGGCTGCCTGAAAGCGCCCACATTCCCGCGCCCGGACTTTCGGGCGAACCTCTGAAAGGAGACATATCATGGGTTGGCTCTCGATGACGGCTGCCGGAATGGGCGGCCATAAGCGGCCCAAGGCCTATCTCGATGCACAGCTCACCTTCGCGCCCGACCCAGCGAAGGACCGACCCACCGGCCTGCGCGTGTTGCGCTCGTCGATGGTCGGGCAGGTCTATTATGCCGCGGTTGAAAATTACGATGCGGATAGCTCGAAATCGGTCTTTGCGGTGGTCTGTCTGACCCGGTGGAACCCCAAGGCGCGCGATGGCTATATCTTTGCCTATAAGGATATGGACGAAAGCTGCGGCCCCAATGAATGCCAATGCCCGGCACGGATCCTTGATCTGCTCACCGAGCCTGCGAACGACTATGCTCGCGAATGGCGGGCACGCTGCTGGGCGCGGCTGCTGCTCACGGGCCGCAAACAACCCCAAAGCGGCGACCGGCTGATTTTCCCTGAACCCATCCGGTTCACCGACGGTTACGAAGGTCGCGAGTTTGAGGTTGTGCGCCGGCAGCGCGCAATCCTGCTCCAGCGTCCCGACGCGCGTGTCCTCTACAAACTTTCCCGGCTGATGGAACGGCGCTGGTCGCTTGTGCCCGGTTCTACCACCAAGCAGTGATCCTGGTTCCACGGGTTCAAGAGAGATTGCCCATGACCACCTGCCCCAAGGACGCCGGCCGCTCACCGCTGCGTGCACGGCTGTGCAGTATCGAAAACGCCAACCGCCTCGCAGTCCAGGTCGCCGATGATGCGCAAAGTGACACGGTCGTGGTGCGTACCGGTAACCCGGTCCAGCCTTACCGGGTTGTGCTCGCCAATTGCGCAGTCGCCGGAAATATCGTCTCGCGCACCGTCAAATGTTCGCAAGGTTGAGATGATACACGGCCACGACCGAGCCGGTGTTTCAGCAGGCTCGCGGTCCTTGATCGACCGACCAGGCAGCGCCAAGCTCGAACTCGCTGTCGGCCGAAACCAGCGGGCCGTCAGGCTCTGCTGCAACATAAGGTGTCACCAGCGGTCGCCGCGCGATCCGGGCCCGGCTCAACGAAGCGGCGATCCGCCCGCGTGCCTTGAGCAGCCCTTGAAGCCATTCAAGCGTATCGAGCATTTCGATCACGCCGCGGCCGGCAAGCGCAAAGTAAAGCGCCCGCTGGAAATCATCGCAACCATTGCTGAGGATCGCAGCCAGCTTCGCCCTGCCTTCTGGCACGCCGTGATGGACCCAATCCACGGCTTGGTGCAGCTCGCGGACCGACAGATAGGCATCATCAATCTCCATGCCGAGGCTGAGATTGGCGACAACCCGTTGCTGCGGCAGCAATTCCGGGTCGCAGGCGGCATCGCGCAAACCGATATCGAGGTCAAAATCGGCGAGAATTTGCGGGTGCCGGTCCATCTTCATCTCCTGTTTGGCCGTGAAACATAACATGAACATAGACCGCGCGTCAATCACGGCGAGAGGGAAGGGGGTGGGCTCGTTGTGGGACGCGTGGGTGCGCGGCCGTTCTTGTTCAAACCAACAGGAGTGTGACGATGACGACGACCACAGCCACTGACAGCGAGGCAGCTCGGGCGCAGCAATGCGCGCGTGTCAACGATCTATGCCGCGCCGGGACCCTCAAACAGTCCCGGACCGTCTTTACCAGGGGGTGCATTGACGCCTTTTGCGATCCCGACGATCGCCTGAGCCTGTTTGCGGTGCAGGCCGAACTTCTGGGCAAGGTGTGCGGGCATGTCTTTGCCGAAGGCGATGATCCGCATGGCGAGCGCGATTTCGGTGCCTTTGAGCATCGGGGCAAACGGCTCTTCTGGAAGATCGACTATTATGATCCGAGCTTAAGCTTTGGTTCGGAGGACCCGACCGACCTCGCCAAGACCCACCGCGTCCTCACCATCATGCTCGTCAGCGAATATTGAGCATGGGCAAGGAACCACCGACATGAGCCGTCACAGCCTGAAGCCCTTGACGGGCCTCGGCACGGTTTACGAGGTCGCCATTGGTTGGGACCGCGCGCTTGCGACCTATTTTGTCATCGTCTTCGGGGTCCCCGACGACGACGGTCGCGGCCCTTGCGAGGCAACCGAACTCTTGCCGCTCGTCTGGGAAGGAACAGCACCCGGCGCGCTCCCGACACCCGAAGCGGCTGTTGATCTTGCCGCAGCCTATGCAACGATACCCGAGGGACTGGCGGTCCACCTTGCAAATGACCGCGAAGCGGAACCCGCAAGCGTTGCCGACCCGGCCAGCCATGCATTTCTGGCGGCATTCTCGCCCAAGGCGAATGGCAGACCTTGAAAGGTGTCGGGAACTTGAAGGCCGCGACCGGTAGCCCTTAACGCCAGTGACGGAATGACGGACGCTTCGGTCAGCAGACTTAAGCTGGGGCACCCATCTCCTCCTTCGGGGAAGTCGCCGCGGCGATCTCTCTTGCCAGATCATGCAGAAACCGGGTGGCCGGGCCGACCACGAGATCGTTCTCCGCCGGCGTGTCGGACCAGCGATGCATGCCGACTAGCATCGCCAGCAACGGCCAGTCGATCAGAGAGCCTCGAAAAGGCATCTCCATCCAGGCCTCTTTATCTGCCTGGAGGATTCCGATATAGCCTTCATAGTCAAGGAGGCTGCCCAAAAGCAGCCTTTGGTCCATCTGACTTTCCCGCCTCCAGTCGCGCGCAAAACGAACCATCGGCGACAGTCGCGCGAACATATCGAGCGGGGGGAGATGGTATGGCTGATCAAAACCACCGATTGCCAACCCATGAATTTTGTCTAGAAAAGTCGGCGAAGCGAATGCGGCGGGAATTATCAGTTCGAAGAGATGCCGCCGACGCGCCAGCCCATGGTCGGAAAGGTCGAAACTCACGTAGACGCGCCTTGCGCCCATCTCGATGTTCACCTCATCCTCAACCATGGTAACGGTAATGGTACCTGCTATCGCTCCAAGCGTTGCAGCGAAAATCGTCTGCATGAGTGTCATGCGGGGCGGCGGACCGCCGATCTCTGAAAGCGAAGACGCGATCACCAGGCCATCGCGAACCCTTCCAGTCGCAAAGGCCAGGCCAGCAGCGTCACCGAGCTGGTAAACGAGATCGGTGGGCTCCCACGCATCAGCAGCGATCGGACCGCCCGGCAGCTGTTTGTCGCGCACTGCAATCACGATCGACACGGTCGCGACGCGTAGATTGTCGGCGAAGGCGAGTGCCGCCTCGATGTCCGCGTCCGACCAGCTTTCGGTGCCTGGCAGCCTCATAGCGAACCGATCACATTTGAAACCGCATGTGGCGCAATGAAATCCGTGTTGGCAATTACACTGTCACCGCCCGTCCAGCTCGCGTCCAAAGGATCACCCCGAGCATCAACCTTCATGACCCAGGCGACCTGACGTCGCGGCACGTAGAGCTTGGCCGTCACCTCGCCTTGATAGTGATATTTGTGAAACCCGGAAAATAGCCTCAAATCCCGGACATCCTCAGCGAGCCCCGGAATGTCAGCAGCTGGCTTGGGCGTGGTGACAACCCACAATCGAAAAATATAGCCCGGTGTTCTTCCGCCGCGCGTCGCGAAGTTGAGCGCGGTAGCCAGTGCCGGCACCACCATAGCTGGCATCTTTCGCCCCTGGTATTCGACGCATCCGGCACCGAGTGAGATGTACGGAGTCGTCGCCGCAACCTTCTTGTAATCGTTCACGTGATCGTCGAGCGCGGCGGCCGACAGCGCATTCTGCGATGCTCCTTGTGCACTTGCCAAAACGGCGGCGCCATTCGCGACAACCCAATTGCTCAGCAGACCAGTGTCGGCAATCACCCGCTCGGCCATCGCATCATCGAAGCTCGCGCTCTCTGCGATTCCCTTATAGCACCAGTTGATGAACAACGCGTACTTCCCTCCTGCGCCGACAGATGAACTGTTTCTCGCTTCCCCACAAGTTGTTCCCGCATAAGCACCGAATGTGAACAAAAACACGGCCAAAGCCTGAAATGCATTGAAGAGCGAGAAGCACATCACCAACAGTCATTCGGGCGGTGCGCAAGCATTTCAATCTGTTATAGCTGGGCAATGCATGACGGAAACACACCCTTTTCAGCGCGATTCGGTTTTCACTCACCCGATGCCGAGATCACGATCCGCGAAGATGCACCTGAAGAGATGCGTAGTGCAGTGGCTATGCTCGGCTATGCCTTTGATCTCGGACCTGGCGGCATGCGCGACCTCCTGTGCGAAGTTCTGCTCAAACGCCCCGATCCTGGCAACTGGTCTCCGGGAAACATCGAGAACGAGGTGCATCGCCTGATTGACAGCGCGCCTTGGTACAAGATCTACGATTTCGCTGAGCGGCTTTATCTCGAAGTTGGGAAGGGCGACTTTTCCGGAGATCGGCAGCGCTCGTTTGAGGAACGCCTCAACCGGAGCTTCCGAGAGCTCGGCGTCGGATGGGAACTCCAACAAGGCAAGCTGGTCGCTCGCGGATCGGAAGCCTTCACGCTGGCAACGCGCGACGCCGTCGCCGTCATGCAAAATGCGGGCATGCCGACCGCTGCTCAGGAGATCCACGAGTCACTGAAAGACATCTCCCGCAGACCAAATGCCGATGTGACGGGTGCAATCCAGCATGCCATGGCTTCGCTGGAATGCGTCGCGCGTGAGATCGATGGGTCCACCGATACGCTCGGCAAAATTATCGCTCGGCTGACCTTCCCACCACCACTTGATGTTGCGCTCCATAAGCTGTGGGGATTTGCCTCCGAGCAGGGACGGCACATTGTCGAAGGCCGCGAACCAAGTTTCGAAGAGGCTGAGTTGGTCGTTACCATCGCTTCGGCAACTGGCGTCTACCTTCTGCGCCACCGCCAACGCGCCCAGTCTGGCCCCCAGGCCTAGCCGAGGATCGGTTCCAGCACCGTGGTAGATGCCGATTCAGAAACAGCACGAAAGGGAAGCATGCTCGGACCGGAGAATGCCATTTGGGACGATGGCGAATGGGTGAGCTGGGACGAGATCAACCAGCAGCTTCAATATCAGGAATGGGGCGCCAAATATCCCAATGCGGATCGGTCGCTCATTCCGATTTTCGAAGGCCTATTGTCGCTTGCAGAAGACTATCATAATGCGACCGGTAGCCATTTGCAGGTCTATGGCGACATCGGCGAGCTGTTCTGCGCCATCACCCATGGCATGAAACTCAACCGCAATTATGCCCCTGGAGCCGATGGCCGATTGGGCAAGGATCATGTTGAAGTGAAGACAATCACCCCTTTCAAAAACACCGATGTCGTCGAGGTGAAGGCCAGCGGCAATTTCAGCCAGCTGTTCGTTGTGAAGATCAATGCCGAGTTTGAAATCGCAGGCCGGCTGATCGACCGCAAATATCTGCCGCGAGCCAAGCGCGGCAAAATTCAGGTGCGCTGGCATGATCTGCCACGGCTTGGACCCCAGACTTAGGTCTGTCCTTCCTCCCAAAGCCTATCCGTCACATCTCTCGTTGTCGCGATCGTGCGATCGACAAAGGTGCGCGGGCTGATGTCGCCCACTGGCTTCGCTTGCGCTGCGCCAGGGGGCGGCTTTATCCGAAACCGCGCAGGCACTCTGCCGTCCTGCCGGGAGGCCTGCTGCTCGGGTGCGGACCAGACGACCTTCGCCCGTCTGGCACACGCATCCTTCGCGCCTGGCCTCTGATCCGGCCTGCCGGTCAGGGTGCCGTTTTGGTCTGGCCAGCGCCGGCGATGCGCTCCCGCGCACTTGGTCGCTGGCACCGGGATTTCCATCATCTGGTTCGCTGCAAGCAACCGTCGGGCCTCCTGCGCGTGCCGACATGATCTGTCGGCACGCGCAGATGGTCTGGATGCGGGTGACAGCGGGGAAGGACTATGGTTTGTCAGCCATTCTTTAGACAAGCTTTGGTCTGCATTGGGGGAGGACCCTCGCGCTGGCCTCTCGGCAGCGCTCGGGCAACCTTCCCTATTCGCCTTTGGCCGGCAAGCGGCCAGGCTCACTGAGCCCGGCTGCGCCGGTCTCAGCCCTGCGGGTGACGGTAAGGCCTAGGCCGGGACAGTGGATGTCCGAAGCGGTTCAGCGCCTGCGGCGTGGACGAAAAGGGGAGGGGGATTTTGTGGCTGCGGCCATTCTGCCTTGATTTTACCGACAATGTCTCTTATAGAGACCCTAAATATGGCCGTTAAGAGAGCTTATTGCATGGACATTGCCATTTTCCCCAATGCCTTTGCTGGCGACATTGTCGTTCCTGGCGGAATCACTGACGTGCTTCACATCACCCAGGCTGAGCTCGCTGCCACTTTGGGCATTCCGCGCGAAGCGGTATCGAAGTCGAACCGTGTGCGAACGGTGACCGTTCAGACGCGGTTGCGCGAACTCGTTGAGATTCTCAACCGTGTGTTGCCTTGGGCAGGCTCACCGCTCGCCGCTTATGCATGGTACCGGTCGCAAAGCCTGCCATCGTTCGGCGATGTCACCCCCGAACAATTGGTCCGTGACGGCCGAGCCGACGATGTACGCCATTATCTCGACCGGATTGCTGCAGGCGGCTTTGCGTGACCCTGCCGTTCGGCCGGTTTACCGGCACGGTCTATCGCGGCCATCATCCGATGTGGGCCTATGACCCGCTGTCGGGCGCTGGTGCCGCACGCTTTGGCGGTCGCTTCAACGCCCCGGGCCTGCCGACACTCTATACCGCCTTGCGGCCCGAAACCGCCTGGACCGAGGCGCAGCAGGGCTTCGCCTTCAAGGCGCAGCCGCTGACTTTGTGCGCCTATGACGTCGATTGCACCGATGTGCTTGATCTGACTGATCCGAATGTGCTGGCTGGGTGCCAGTCGGACATGGCGGTTCTTGCCTGCGCCTGGGAAGATCTCGCTCGGCAAAAGAAGCAACCGCCGAGCTGGGCGCTGGCCGAACGGCTGCGCGCCGAAGGCGCTGCTGCGATCATTGTGCCAAGCTTTGCCGCAAGGGCCGATGCGCGCGACAGGAACATGATCTTTTTCAACTGGTCAGACGCTCTTCCGCACCGGCTGCAGGTGATCGACGATGAACACCGCTTGCCCAAAAATATGAGCAGCTGGACGCTTCAATAGGTGCTCCGCTCCGGTCCTCCCTTTATCTCTATTCGGGAGAGGAGAGGGGGATATTGATGGGCGGTTGATCAACATGTCTTGACAATCGCACCACATGATGTGTATATCCGCATCAGGAGACGTTTTTATGGCCAGTGCCGCGCTCAAAGAGAAACATCCTGCCGCACCCGCCGGGCTTCAAAACTTTGCCGGTGACGATGATCGCAGGCGGCTGACCGCTGCTGCTGTGAAAGCCGTGCTCCGGCTTGTCCAGGCCTGGGGCAGCGACAATGCGGAAGGTGCCGCGCTGCTCGGCGTGTCGCCAAGCACCTGGGACCGGATGAAGGCCGGGACATGGAACGGTACGCTCAATCAGGACCAGCTGACCCGCGCGTCCGCGCTCATTGGCGTCTTCAAGGGGCTCCATTTGCTTTTTGCTGATGGAATGGCCGATCGCTGGCCGCGCCTGCCCAACCGGGGGCCGATATTTGCTTCCAAATCCCCCATCGCGGCCATGATCGAAGGCGGCATCCCGCGGATGCTTGAAACCCGGCTCTATATCGACGCGCTGCGTGGCGGGCTCTGAGGCAGCGGCGTTGCCGCCGCTGGTCCGTGAAGCCTTTCCGCGCACAATCCGGCTTGTGGCAAGCGCACGGTTGCGCGAAGCCGTGCTTGCGCCCTTGGCCGATGACGACGGCGAACTTGCCCTTCTTGCCGAAATCGAGAGTGCGACCAGTGCCAGGCTGATCGCCGAGGAACGCGGCGTCGGCGCGCTTGCTCCCGATGAACTGGTCCACGGTATTCCCCATGCCCGCTTCATCAATGCAAGCTTCGCCTATGCCAAACCGCACGCGCCGATGCGGTTCAATCCGGCAAACCGGGGTGCCTGGTATGCCGCGCTCGCGCTTGAGACCTGTATCGCCGAGGTCGGTCATCATCTGACGCAAGCGCTCGGCGATGCAGGCGATTTCAATGCCGTGGTTGAATATGGCGAGATGCTTGCGAGCATGTCGGGGCTGTTCATCGACCTGCGCGGGGCAGCGGGCCACCCGGCGCTCGATCCCGATCCCGCCACTGGCTATGCGGCGGGCAATGCGCTTGCTGCCTCGGCACGTGCGCAGGGCCATAATGGGATCATCTATCCCTCTGTCCGCCACGAGCACGGAACCTGTATCGCAGCGCTGTGGCCCAATGTCGTCCAGTCGGTTGTGCAGGGCGATATGTTCCGGCTGATTTGGGCCGGCACCCCGGACTATCACTGGGAAGCGATCTAGCGGCCTTCGCTCTCCTCCCGCGTTGCGGGAGAGCCCTTCAAGCACATCACAAAGTCAAACTGCGCGCTGGCAAGCGCGCAGCGATCGGCCGTGCGGCCGAAAGGGAAGGGGGATTGGGGAAAGTGGTCAGACAAGGGTTTGGCCAGAACATCCATCAGGAGACAATCGATGAATATCGGAACGATCAAGAAGAACGCCGCTGGCCAGCTCATTGGCCAGGTGAGCACGCTCGCTGTCACGCTGACCGTTGGTCTGCGCAGCGTGATGAGCAACAATCCGCGCGCGCCCAAGTTCGAAATCGTGGCACTCAACGCCGCCCGCCAATGGGTCGTGGTGGGAGCCCTGTTCGAGCTCACCGCCAATGCCACTGGCGAGAGCTTTTACCAGGGCAAGATCGACGATCCGAGCATGGCGAGCCCGCTCTACATCGCGCTGTTCGCGCAGGAAGACGGTTCGTTCAACGTTGCCTGGCAGCGCCCGACGCGCCGACGCGCGACCACGCTCGAGGCCGCCGATTATGGCGAAGGCGACATGTTCGACGGTGCGGACAATCGCGGCGGCCCCGAAGACCGGGGCGGCGACGGCCTGGGCGAAAGCACCGCCGAAGGCCCGCGCAAGGGCAAGGCCAAGGCCGGCGTCGATGCCGATGTCGATGCTGGCTCCGGTGCCAAGACCGAAGACGCGCTCCCCCCGCTGGTCGACGCCTGATCCCTCCCGGGCACAGCCAGCACCTCCACCAAGGGCTCGTTCGCTTCGGCGAGCGGGCCCTTGGCTTTTTCCAGATCGCGATTGCCTGATCCTTTGTGTCCATGACCATGCTGTGCCGTTTCGGACTTCGGATCCCCTCGGCCGAGCGTTGACGCTCTTCCATCCCAGCGGAAATGCGATGGAATCGGATGGCGGTTTCGCCTTTTCAAAGCACGGGTTGCCAACCGCGGCGATCCGGCGCCCGGACAGTGGGGCTGGGAGCTATCGCCTGTGCAGTGCGTGGACTTATCGCGAAGCTTGGATGACGCATCTTTTCACTTTCGGGCTTCACTTGAAAACTGCCGCATCTGCCCGTGCGTTGCGATGAACCATGCGGCGGTCAGGTCGGGGCACAACCGGTAAAGCAGCGGACCGGGAAGCCCTGCGGGCTTGCCGCACCACTCCTCGCTTTACCGGTTCCCCGCGGCTTTGCGCGGTGTGCCTCCGCCCCTTATCCCGCCGCTCCTCCTGTTCATCGCCGGGCAGTTCCGGCGAGTTTTACCAAGGAGGTACTTGTCATGAAAAATCTGGTCATTCTCATCGGGCGCATCGCTTCGGCCCCCGAAACCCGCAACAGCGGTAACACCAGCGTCACCAACTTCACTCTGGTCACCGACCGGCCCCGCATCGTCGACGGCAAGACCGTCAAGAACGAGGCGGGCTACACCGAGACCATCCCCGAATTTCACCGCATCACCGTCTTCAACGGGCTTGGCCAGACCGTCGCCAAGCACAAGGCGAAGGGCGATATGGTCGAAGTCCAGGGCCGGCTCCATTATTCCAAATGGACCGACAAGGAGCAGGTCGAGCGCTATTCGGTCGAAATCATCGCCGAGGAAGTTCTCTTCCTCTAAGCCGAACCGACCGGCGTCAGGCGGTGCTGCCCTTCGGGGCAGTGCCGCTTTTTTCATGCCTTCTGCTCTTTGCGGAAGCGCGAGCGTTCTTCCCATATTGGCCAAAATTGCTATTTTGGTGCAAAGACTGTCAAGGAGATTCGATCGTGGTTGAGAAAGGCCGAGAAGATACGCGGGAGCGCGTCAGTGTGCCTCTGACCCGCTTTCACAACAACACCGGTGAGTTTCTCGATCTCGCGCTGGTACAGCCCGTTACGCTCACCAAGCATGACCGGGTCGTGCTGACGATCTGCGAGGCGGGCTATTTTGAGCGGCTTGAGACATTTGCTGCAGCAAATGGCGGGCCGGTGCCGCCGCGTGGTTGATTGATGTCAATTTCCGGCGAGTTTTTGGACGTCCACCGTCCAGCTATCTGCGCTCCCGCTGGACACAATCGGTTCGTCAGACCTCCGGACACCACCAATGAAGCGCTGCGACCTATGCACGACTCGGTAGCGACCAACAGTGCAATATTTGACAGATTGAGCTAGATAGGATAGGGGGGTAGGTTATGGGACATATTGCAAACGACGAAGCACTGCTGAAGCGGACGAAGCGGATCGCAGGACAAGTTGCTGCAATCGAGCGCGCGCTGATTTCGGGGAAAGACTGTGCGACCATGCTCCATCTAGCAGCGGCGACGAGAGGCGCCATGAACGGCCTGATGGACGCAATCATCGAGGCGCATGTTCATGAACATGTGGCCCGTCCCGATCTCACCGACTCCGAGCGCGCCTCAGGTGCCGCGGAACTCATTGCGGCAATCCGTCGCTACTCGAAATAAGGAAAGAGCTGTTGGCTACCTTGCCCCACATTGCGGGCCATACCCACGACCATGTCTATTTGGGCTCGTCGCATGACGAGAACGCACGGCGAACCCTGTGGGTGGTCGCGCTTACCGCTGTGATGATGGTCGGCGAAATCATTGCCGGTTATATGACCGGTTCGATGGCGCTGCTCGCCGACGGGTTTCACATGGCGACCCATGCTGGCGCGCTGGGTGTCGCTGCGGGAGCATATGCCTATGCGAAACGGCACGCCAACAACCCGCTGTTCAGCTTCGGGACGGGCAAGGTCGGCGACCTGTCGGGGTTCGCTTCTGCACTAATGCTAGGCGTGATCGCGCTCGGGATCGGCGCCGAGTCTGTCCTGCGGTTGTTCGAGCCAATCAACGTGGCATTCGGAACCGCCACGATTATCGTCGTGGTCGGGCTGGGCGTGAACATCGTCAGCGCCCTCCTCCTGTCCGGGGGCCACCATCACGAACATGGGCACGATCATCATCACGGACACGATCACAGCCATGCGGGGCAGAGCAATGATAATAATCTGCGTGCAGCGTATGTCCATGTCCTCGCTGATGCGCTGACTTCAGTTCTGGCGATCGCCGCGTTGCTGGCAGGTCGCTATCTTGGCTGGGGATGGATGGACCCTGTTATGGGCATCGTCGGTGCGATTGTCATCGCCCGTTGGTCATGGGCGCTGATGCGCGACACCGCCTCTATACTGCTCGACACGACCGACCACCATGTTGCCGAGGAAGTGCGCGAGTTGGTCGAAGCGCCGGGCGACGCGCGCATCACCGATTTACACGTCTGGCGGATCGGCCCGGAGGCTCATGCGGCAATCGTAAGTGTGGTCGGCCGGCAGGGGGTCGATGGCGACATGATCCGTGCCCGTCTCACGCCTGTTCACGAGCTGGCGCATCTCACTGTCGAAATGCGTTGAGCTGATGAAATCGCCGTGCATTGATCTTTGTTCATTTGACGGGCGTACGGGCTCGTGCCGAGGATGCGGACGCACCAAGCCCGAGTGCCAAAGCTGGAAAAACGCACAACCGCATCAGGAGCGCAAAGTTGCTACTGACCTGCACCGAAGGCTGGGCAAACTAAACGACCGCTGAAACGGTACATTACATGACTTCTCCTGAATTTTTTCAGCGCGGCAGACAGAGAAGCGGACAGCCAGCCATCCACAAGACTGTAGGCGCAGTTAGTCCAGATTTAAAGTAAACGGTGATTTGCTGTTAACCTGCCCGCTGAAGCGGGCCAGGCAAATCCATTTCTCTCTCTCATCTCGCCATCAGGCTGACGCTTCATCGCCATAGCATGACGCTTGGGTGCTGGCGGCGGTCAAGGACCAGCGGTCCCCCCAATTTTGCGCATCGGACCGCTTCGCTTGTCCGCGCACAAAATCGGTTCCCCCACTGGCGGGCGGGGCCGCGACGGCGCGTGCCGCGCGTCGTCCCTGACCGCCTGGCACCAGCGTCCAACTGATCTCCATCTTTCATCCATCGGGGATGAGAGGGTTTCAATTGGAGGATCAAATGACCCAACGTTTTTCAAATTTCGCTGATCTCGCCGATCATTATGCCGAGCAGATCGCAACACCCGACTATGGCACCGCATTTATGGAACAGACCGAGATGGCGCGGCTGTCGATCGCAGAGGAACCCACCACAGCCGAGATGCCCGATCCGGACAAGGCGCAGGCAGCCATGGAAATGATCATGGCAACGGTCTTCGACCTGTTCCGCGATACCCGCATGGAAGACTTCTCAGGCGAGGTTGCATGGGGCATTGCCAACAGCTTCCATGTCGTTGCCAAGCGGCTCGATGACCGGGAGGATGCGGCGAGCCAGAAGCTCACCGACTTGCTCAAGACCTGGGACCCGTCGGAAGTCTATCAGACCGAGGTTGAGGAGCTGACGATGACAGCACGGAGCCTGTCCGAATGCCGTGACGCGATGGAATGCATGCGCGAACATGCGGCCCGCATCTACCATGTCGAAACCGGCAGGCCTTTCTCGCCGGTGCGCGGCTCACGGGTTGCCTCCAAAGCGACCGCATCGATGATCGAAGCACGCGACTATATCGCCAGCCGGGCCCAACAGCGCCGCGAACAATATGCACCATCGGGGGCCGTCGTTGCCTTTTCGGGCGGTCAGACATGGGCTGACCATGAATTGATCTGGGAATATCTCGACTGCATCAAGGCGCGCATCCCGTCGATGATCCTAGCGACTACCGCGCAGAACAAGGGCGCCGACGTGATCGCAGCAAGCTGGGCTGCAAAGAATGACGTGAAAGTCGTGCTGTGCCGTCTCGACCGTACCTTGGGCAACCGTGCGGCCTTTGTGCGCAATGACCGCATCGTTGGCTTCCGCCCGGTGGAAGCGATCGTGTGCAGCGGAACCGGTATCCAGGCCAATCTCGCCGACAAGTTGCGGACCGCAGGCGTGCCGCTTCATGTGTTGCGCGAGCGGTCGGCGATGCACGGCTGAGGGTCGCCGCAGCCCCACCACCAAGGGTGCCAGGTCATTTGGCCTGGTGCCCTTTTTTGTTCGTTCGCACCTGTCCGGCGCGGGTGCGGGGAGGGTGGTTTAACCAAAACCCAAACACACACTCTCGCAAGACCTCCAAGGATGAAGACCGGAACTGGCCCGCCTCAAGGATGCGCGGTCCCCCCAATTTTTTCCTCCACTGCGCTCGAGCTCCGTTCCAGAAAAAATCGGCACCCCCGCGCCCCGCTATCGCGGCCTTCGGTCCTTGACCCGGACCAGCTCCGATCTTCGGTCACGAAGCCTCTTCGATTTTCAACAAGGAGGTTATCATGTCAGCACTTGCCGTTCAGACCATTGCCACATTCAATCAGCCCGCTTATGACGCAGCCTATCGCACGGCATCAATCCGGGCCCAGCACAGCTTCTTTGACCAGCATATCATAGAGGACGAGGAGGCCGGATTCATCGCCATCGACGAAGGCGATTACAACGGCTTGACGCAGGAGATGATCGACCGGATTGTCCACAGCATAGCCGGGGAGATGGCAGACGATTTCGACCTTCCCGACTATAGCCGCGCATCCCATATCGCCGCCGGGATCGACCTCGAATTCGATGCTGAGGATTGCCCATTCTGAACGCAGACAGGGGAAGGGGCCGAACGGCTCCTTCCCCCGTTTTTGTGCGAAACCCAAAGCCCCGGCGCGGCATTGAGCCACGCCGTTGCTTGCCTTCTGGCATTACTGTCAGGGCGCCTGTGGGCCGACCGGTCAATGCCCGCGTCATGCGACACGAGCACTCCCACAAGCGAAATATGAACCGACTTGAAAATCTGGATAAGGGGGTACACCCTACACTGCGGGCAGTTTTGAGAAATCCCAGAAATCCTGAGGTTTCCAGGAGGGCCCCTGAGCGATCCGCTTGTGTTCGGTGTACCGCTCGGTGGATAAATATATTATATTCAGATAGTTATGCCGAACACAAGCGATCCGCCAATCTGCATGCTATTTGGTCCCCGGACAGGGCGGTCACAATGGTCCACCGAAGGCGCGCGCTTCTACAAAGAAATCGCGTTGTTGCCTCTTCAAGGCCCGGCGACGCGCATCGATGACAGCCATTTAGCATTGGGACAAAGGTCTAACACTAGAGCTGTTAGGCCGGCGCCAGGCCAAGACCCAAATCACGTCCTTGTTGCAATGTTGCCGAACAGAGGCTACCAAAGACGCGCGTAAGAACCACCAGCTCCGCGATAGGAGCTGGATGGATGGCATTGATATATGTTCCGCTCAGGCTCAAGCCCGAGCTGCTTCATGAACTCGACGCGATAGCCAAGAAGCGCGGCAAGCCCCGTGCGCATATCATGCGTGAAGGGCTGCAATTCTTCGCCGAGCGGAACACCATATTATCCGAGATGGAATATCGCCGGCTGATGGCCGACGAGTTCATCTACCTCGCGCTCGACGTCATCATCCGCGAAAAGCATAACGGCGCCTATCAAGGCATTCTTGACGAGGCCGCTGAGCGTGCGAAAGCTCTTTGTGCCTAGGCCCGACACCTATTCCGATACCGGTCGTTCGGGGAAGCTGACGCATCACTCGGCGCGCGGAGCGATGCCGCGCAATGCGGGAAACTTTACCCGCGGCTCCCAGCTGATCACGCACGAGTTCATGATGTGGTTTGGCTCGGTGCGCATTCCGCTCACCGTCTGGTTTTTTCTGTTCCTGATCGCCTTCATGATCACCTCCTTTCTCGTGATCCACGAGAATGAGGCGCAGATGATCCTCATGAAAATCTATGCTGCCGGATGGCAGTTCATGGAGTTTAATTCCGCCAAGGTCATCAACCTCACTCTGCCGTCCGGCGAAACAATCCTTGCCCCCGTCAACATGGTCGGCAGCCATCCGGCGGTGGTCGATGCCTGGGCGCGGTTGATGCGTGCTTTTTGGGGATCCGCCTTCATGTCTGCCGTGATCGCGGTTCCGCTGACCATCTGGTTTGTCGATTTGTCACACAAACGCGGGCGCGGGATTCTCGAGGAACGCCACCAGCGCGGCGCGATGCTTGTTGACGCTGACGACCTGTCGGCTGTGATTGCTGCACACAATATGGCGGAGTTCGAAAAGGAAGCGCAGCGCTGCTTTCCCAAAAACAGCCTGAGCGAAGTCCTTGCGATGGATTTCATCAAGCGCAAGCTTTGCGGTGTGCACCATCCCTATGAGCTGGCAGGCGTGCGCTACCCTTGGCGCACCGAACAGTCGCACACGATGCTCATCGGAACGACCGGGACAGGCAAAACCACGCAGATGCGCGACATGATTGCGCAAATGCGCGCGCGCCAGGACCGGGCGGTCGTCTTCGATCTGACCGGCGCCTATGTCGAGGCCTTCTACAACCCTGAAACCGACATCATCCTGAACCCGATGGACAAAAGATGCCCGTCCTGGTCGGTCTTCCTGGAATGCCAGAACCATGCCGATTTCAGCAGCGTCGCGGCAGCGCTGATGCCCATCGATGGCGGGGCGTCCGAACCCTTCTGGATCCTCGCGGCGCGCACGCTCTTTGTCGAAACCTGCATCCGGCTTAAACAAAAGGGCCAGACAACCAACCGCGATCTTGCGAGCCGGTTAATGATGGCGGACCTCAAAACGGTCCACAAGCTCCTCGAAAACACCGTGGCCGATCCGCTGACCGCGCCAGAGGCAGCGCGCATGGCGGAATCGATCCGCGCGGTGTTTAACACCAATGCGCAGGCGCTTCGCTTCCTGCCCGAAGACAATCCGCCTTTCTCGATCTGCGACTGGATCGGCAAGACCGACAATCCTGGCAGCATATTGTTCATCACCTCAACGCATAACGAGCTCGCGCTCAACCGCGCGCTGCTGACGGTCTGGATGAACCTCGCGGTCCATCGCCTCATGCGGCTGCCGCGCACGCGCGATTTGCGGACCTGGTTCTTCTTCGACGAAGTCCATGCGCTGCACCGTCTGCCGGCGATCGAGGATGGTCTGCAAACGGCGCGCGGTTTTGGCGGCGCCTTTGTTCTCGGCATTCACAGCTTTGCCAAATTGTCCGAAACCTACGGCGAAGAGGGTGCGCAAAATCTCGCATCGCTCGCCCGCACCAAACTCATTCTCGGAACCGCCGATCGTGACACCGCGCAGCGCTGCTCGGACTATATCGGTCACCGCGAAGTGCGGATGATGGATGAGGCCTATAGCTATGGCTATTCCAATATCCGCGATGCGGCGACAATTACCCCGCGCCAGCAGGTCGAGCCGCTCGTTCTCCCCGATGACATCATGAAATTGCCGTCGCTGCGCGGCTTCCTTGTGTTTCCCGAAGGCTTTGATGCCGCACGCGTGCAACTTCACTACAGGGATTTTCCTAGCCTCGCGGCACCTTATGAACCGCGCGAGAATGTAGAGCCGCTGGACTTTCTGGCAGAAGACGCCGCCGAGAATGGCGAAAACGAGGCGGGCGGGCGCGAAGGCAATGCAACGCCTGAAATCCTGATTGAAAACAAGCCAGCAGCCCTCTCCATTCCCGCGCTGCGCAACGGTCTGGCCGACGAGCCCGACCCCGAGACTTCGCCGGAGGCTGAGCCGACAGCCAGCACAGCAGCTTCGCTGATTGCCACGCGCCAGGCATTTATTGACCGAAGTTTCAAAGGCGATATCGGCTCAGCTGAAAACACACGTCATCTCGCTGCAGCTTCCAAGGAAGGAGATGAACAGGCTGGCGCCCATATAGCCGGATCCCGTTTGCCGGCGGTCCAGGATCAATATCGCCTCGATCTGGCACGCCGCGACCTTGGCGAAGCGCTCGAACCGGACAGCCGGACCGAACGCAGCGTATCTGCTCCCGATGTAGGGCTCACTGACGGGCCGGAGCTGTAGCGTCATGCACTCCATTGCTCCTGTTCGCTCGTCCGGTGGTGCTGCAACCTATTTTGCCAAGGACAATTATTACACAGCCGAGGAGAACGCGGAAAAGGGAGTCTGGGGCGGGGCGGGTGCGCGCGATCTCGGGCTGGAGGGCATGGTTGACAAGGACATGTTTGAGGCCGTGCTCAACGGCCATTTGCCGGGCGGCGAGAAGGTCGGGCAGATCGAGGGTAGGCGGGCAGGTCTCGATCTCACTTTCTCAATGCCCAAATCTGCCTCGGTCATGGCCTATGTTGCAGGCGACGACCGCATCCTTGGCGCCAATATGCGCGCGGTCGAGAAGACCATGTCTTTTGTCGAGCGCTTCTATGCCGAAGCCCGGAACTACGATCGCAACCGTAATGGCGAACCGGTAAAAACCGGCAAGCTTGTCTATGCGCTCTTCCCCCATGACACGAGCCGCGCGCTCGACCCGCAGGGTCATATCCATGCCGTGGTCGCCAATGTCACGCGGTTGGTGAACGGCAGCTGGAAGGCGCTTTGGAACGGCGAAATCTGGAAGAACAATACGGTTATCGGACAAGTCTATCACGCAGCTTTGCGCGCCGAACTGCAAAAGCTGGGCTATGAAACCGAAGCGGCCGGAAAACATGGCGGCTTTGAAATCAAGGGTGTGCCCAAGGAGGTTCGCGACGAATTTTCCAAACGCCAGCAGGTGATTGACGACAAGGCCCGCGAGCTGGGAGTACGTTCACCGCAAGGGCGGGACCAGGTGGTGATCAACACCCGTGACGACAAACGCGTGGTTGAAGATCGCGGCGCGCTGGTTGCAAGCTGGAAAGACCGTGCCCAAGCATTGGGCTTTGACGGCGCAGCCCTTCAAAGAGCGGCCCGCGAGGCCGCGCAAGACAGTCCTGCACCAGGCCGGGTAGGCTCGGCCGCTGCGACCATGGCCGATTTGATCGACCGTCTGGGCGGGTTGCTGCGACCGAGCGATCCGCTTGCAGTGTCGGGTGCCGCGGCGCTGTTCCTGCCAGCTGAGACAATCAAGGCGCAGCATGCCGTAGCTTCGGCCGTCCGGCATCTATCCGAGCGCGAAGCGGCCTTTTCGCAAGGCGAGATCATCAAGACGGCGCTCGGCTTCCAGATCAAGGGCGTCGAAGTAGAGCGCGTTACAAAGCGCATTACAGAATTGATTGGCACCGGTCGGCTCATTCCGGGTCAATCGGACAGGGCGGATGGCCATGTCGATCTGGTGACGACGCCGGCTGCGCTTGCGATGGAGCAAGCCATTCTCGAGCATATCGATGCCAGCAAGGGACAAGGCCGAGTCATCCTGTCAGCGGACAAGGTGCTCGATCGTCTGCAGGCGGCGGCAGGAGGCCGCCAGCTCAATGCCGGGCAAACCGCAGCCGCGGTGATGATCCTGTCGTCGGGTGACCGTTCAACGCTGATCCAGGGCGTTGCCGGAGCCGGCAAATCAACGATGATCAATGCCGTCTCCCGTGCGGCGGAAAGTGAAGGCGTCCGTGTGCTTGGCCTGGCATTTCAGAACAAGATGGTTGCCGATCTGCGCGGCCCAGCCCAGCCAGATGGTGGGCGAGGGGAGGGCATTGAGGCGCAAACCATCGCCTCATTCATAGGTCGCTATGGTGGGCTCGCCAGTCGTGGCACCCGTGCGAAATTTGAGGCCGCCCGCGCCGAGCTCAAAAACACAGTCCTGCTGATCGACGAGTCCTCGATGGTCTCGTCGCGAGATATGTTGCGGCTGAGCGAAATCGCCAACGCTTTCGCGATCGACGGCCTCCATTTCATCGGCGATCGCCAGCAATTGTCAGCGATCGAGCAGGGCAAGAGTTTTGCCGTGGCGCAAGCGGCAGGAGCGCCGATGGCGCGAATGGACGAGAATATCCGCCAGCGCAATTCGCCACTGCTTCTGGCCGTCGCAGGACTGTCGAACGAGGGCTTTGCGGCCCAGGCGCTCGATCTGCTGGCAGCCCATGGCCGCGTGATCGAGGATGGGACGGATCATGTCGCTAAGGCGGCTGAAATCTGGCTGGGGCTGTCGCCCGAGGCGCGTGAGCGTACCGCCATATTCACAGCCGGGCGTGACGATCGGGCGCAAATCAACCAACTGGTGCAGGCAGGGTTGTTGAAGGAAGGGCAGCTTTCCGGCGAGGGGCATCAGGTTACAACACTCCAGAGCGTCAATGCGAGCCGCGAAGAATTGCGGCATGGCTCGACATATCGGGCCGGGCAGATCTTCGAGGTGCGTAGAGCGGTTGCTGAAATAGGGCTGGCCAAAGGAAACTATACCGTCTCCGGCGTCGACCGGCGCGGACGGGTCGTCGTGAGCGACGGCCGCAAGACATTCAAATTCGATCCTCAACGTATCGATCCCCAGAACCGTCATGACCGGATGTCGCTCTCCGAACGTGTCGTGCTCAAACTTTACGATGGTGAAACGATATTGTGGCGCGAGCGCGATTCCGCGCGCGGAATCGAAAAGTCTACCTATGCCAAGGTGCTGAAAGCAGACGGTGACGGCGTAACGGTGGAACTGGCAGATAAGCGCCAACTCACGCTTGCGAGCAGGGATCCGATGCTCGCCAAACTTGATCTTGGCTATGCGCTCAATGCCCATATGGCACAGGGCATGACCAAGCCCGAGAGCATCGAGGTGATTGGCTCCTACAAGCGCAACCTTGCCACCCAGCGCACCCAAAATGTGCTCAACACAAGGGCGACCGACGACATCAAGGTGGTGACCGACAATCTCGACCGGTTGAAGAAGCAGCTCGATCGCACCCCCGGCAACAAGACCTCAGCGCTCGAGGCGCTGGGCCATCTTGCCGTTGATCCCAAGCCAGCTGACCAGATACGCAAGAGCGAAGTTCCGCCGCTTGCGATGAGCCCGGAACTGCTTGCCAAGATCAAGGCCCTACGTCCCGCAGCCGCGCCGCGCGCTTTGCCCGTGCCTGAGAAGAAGCTTGGGCTCGACCTCATGTGATGACCGACAAATCGACCAACAGAAAGGAGCAAGAAAATGGCGTTTGATTTTGATGAAGCAGGTGATTTTGGGTCGGAGCATGACGCCCGCGAGTGGGCCGAGCGCAACAATATCGACCTGGCTGATCTTCATATCCGCAATCGCGGTGACCGCGGCGTGACCTTGAGTGTCCGCCGCTCAGCGCTTGGCGACAGCGCAAGGAGCGATCTTACCTATGGCCGTCGGACCGGCTTTTTCTCGTGAGACTGAAGGAGAGTGACATGAAAAAGATGACGTTGATTTGTGCCTGTGCCGCCGCACTGTCGGCGACACCAGCCTTGGCTCGGGAAACCACGGAGCAGTCTCGAGGCGACGTGGAGCACCGTATCGGGGCCGCCTTAAGCCAAGCCGCGGCAGTGCAGCAGTTTGTTGCCGATCACGCCTTGATGCATGGCGAGGAAGCGCGGGGCTGGCCCTGCGGAGAGCGAGGTAGCGACGCTGTTGCGAAAGCGCTCAGAGAGACCGCCCTTGCGCTAGCCGCACCTGCGCACCGCAATGCGGTTTCGATCGGTCGGTACGGCCCCACCATGCCGGTTTGCGACGCATGCGATGATTGTGCCGACTGCGAAACATGCGCCGACGATCGCTGCCTGGAGACTATCCAGACGCGTCGTTCAAGCCCCAAGCTCGACTGCGTCGATTGCCCCGACCAAGCCAGCTTGGTCTGAGATGGCACTGCGATGAATGCTGCGCTTAATAGCAGCGTATGTTGCCCTTCATGCGCGGTCAGGATTACATCCTGGCCGCAGCATCAGCTCGTTCAATGTTGCGAACGATGTTTGCGGCCGATGCTGATGCTCCGGGTCAGGGGAAAACCCTTCAAGCTTTATCGGCTCATTCGCCTTTTTGCAGCTGTGCGCATGGTCCTGGCGCTTTTAGCATCGGTGCTGCTCATCGCGCTCGTTGCCCGGCTTTTACCACTTGGCTGGATTGTTGGCGCAAGTGTTGCAGCCTTCGTGCTCCAGGGAGTTACAGATCTTGCAGATGGCCTTTTGGGGCTCCGCTCGGGCCATATGAGCAGTTGGCAGCGACCCTATATCGGCGCGGCCGCGCGCCGCCAGTCTTCAATCAAATGTGCCTTTGGTTTGCTGCTTATCGGTCTCGCCCTTTTTGGCTTGCTGCTCATGTGATCGGAAGGAAGAGAGCCCATGTCACAGCATTATAAATTTGGCGAACAAATCCTCGCAAGCGATGATGCGAAGTTCTTGTCGCGGGTCGCAATGGCCCATTCGCGCCGGATCCGGCCTTTATGCATGTGCGTGCCGGGCGGGAACGGGATTGAAGTCTATGTCGCCCGCCGGTTCGAGAAATATCATCTCAAACGCATGCCCAATAGCGGGCCAAGCCATGCCCCGGGCTGCGACCATTATGAACCCCATGATGATCTGACCGGTCTCGGGCAGCTCCGCGGACAGGCGATTATCGACGATGAAGCGACCGGCGAAACATTGCTGAAGCTCGCCTTTCCGATGAGCCGGGGCCCGGCTCGCCTTGCAATGGCGTCAGCCAATGAAACCAAGCCTTCGGTCAAATCCGATGGCACCAAACTCTCGATCCGCGGCCTGCTCCATTATCTCTGGAACGAGGCACAGCTGACCCACTGGCATCCGAGAATGCAGGGCAAAAGGGGATGGGCCGTGGTGCGCAACGAACTTTTGCGCGCCGCCGAGCAGAAGATCACGAAGGGCAAGCATTTCTCCGAGATGCTCTATATACCTGAGCCATTTCAGGCGGCCAAGAAATATGAAATCGCGCGGCGACGGCGCGAGATCACCGCCCGCGCGCAGCAGCACACCAAGCAGCTCGGCATGATTATCGGCGAGGTCAAAGGCTTCGACGTGTCGATCAATGGCGAGCGGATCGTCATCAAGCATCTGCCCGACTGGAATCTGTTCCTCAACAATGTCCTGGCACGACGCCTGCGGAGCAATTTCGAACGCGAGATCGAGCTGGTGGCACAGAATATGGGATCGCACCTCATCATATGTGCCACCTTCGAGATGAGCCGTGCGGACTATCCGCATGTCTGCGAGCTCACCTTGATGCCGGTCAATGAGCAATGGATCCCTTATGAATCATCCGAGGACTTGGCGCTTGTTACCCAGTGCATCGAGGAAGAGCGCCATTTCATCAAGGGCATGCGGATGAACCTTGCCCATGACAGCCCGATAGCGGCCGTCATCCTGACCGATACCGAGACGATGAGCACGGCGCTCTATCATAGCAATGGCCGCGCCTCGGCCGACGAACTCTCGATCCTCGCCGAACGCATGGCTTTCAAGGGGTCGGCGCATATGGTGATTGCTCCCGGCAATCGATTGCCTACCGTGCGACACAGGGCGAAATTCGCAAGCAACTGATGTAATACACATATATGCTGCATTTTTGGACAAGCGGCAAAACCTTATACCCTGCGACAAATGAGATTGCGGGTAGCATTGCCGGACGGGACAAATGGCTGTCAGACGCGGTTATACCATGTCGCTTTGCCACTGCCGTGCTGGCTAAGGTGATTGGCCGATACCAGCATCTGCAAATGCTTCTTCACCGTGTTGCGGTTTGCGCCGGTCACATCGACAATCTGGCTGTTGGTGATCCGCCCGTGCGCCTTCGCCAATTCGAGTATCTGTACCGCAAGTTCGGGCAGCCGCTCGACCATCAAACGCTCACGGGCGATCTTCACTTCAAGGCGGGTCTTTTGCTGCCGGAGCGACTGGAGGAAATAGATAATCCACGGCTCCCAAGCGGGCGCTTCACTGCGGATCGTTCCCTGCGTCCGGCGAAGCCCCAGATAATAGCCCTCCTTGCTGGCCTCGATTACGCTTTCGAGCGACGAATATGGCACATAGGCATAACCGCTACGCAGCAAGAGCAAGGTGGTTAGCACCCGCGACAACCGGCCATTGCCATCCTGAAAGGGATGGATTTCGAGAAAGACGACGATGAAGATCGCTGTGACAAGCAGCGGGTGAAGCTGCCTCTGATCCAGCGTTTCATTCACCCATTCGACCAGCTCCGCTATCAATCGCGGTGTGTCGAACGGCGTCGCCGTCTCGAACACGACGCCGATTTCCTTGCCGTCAGCATCGAAGGCGCTGACATGATTGGTGTTGGTCTTATAGTCACCGCGATGCCGCGCATCCTTGCTGCTATGGGCCAACAGGTCGCGGTGCAGTTGCTTGATATGATTCTCGGTCGGCGCAATCGCGTCGAACGAGGTGAAGATGGTTTCCATCACTTCGGCGTAACCCGCGACTTCCTGCTCATCGCGGGTATCGAAGTGACGCACTTCGACGTTGGAGAGCAGCCGCTCAACGTCATTGTCCGACAGCTTACTCCCCTCAATCCGGGTCGAAGAGCCAATGCTTTCAATCGTCGCCACGCGCCGCAAGGCCGATAGCCGATCAGGCGCAAGCGTCCCCAGAGCGCGCCATGCGCCCTTGAATTCGTCGATCTCGGCGATCAAAGAGAGCATTTGCGGGGTGATAACGAGCGAGGCGGTGCTGATGGGCATATCCGCATTCATACCCATAAATATCCATAAGCGCAACCATATCCGCAAATCGACCCATAAATATCCATAGGTTATTGCCATCGACTCGACGACCGATATCCGCCGTGCTCTATCATTCCAATGAATGTGCCTTGGTCGATGAACTTTCCATTCTCGCCGAGCGCAGGGCTTTTAAGGGATCAGCGCATATCGTAACATCTCCAGGTGATCGGTTGCCTGGCACACGGCATAAGGCGAAATACACAAACGCTTGATATTACTTAACATAATCTTTGTTATCGCACTTTAATCTCTGTACCGGCGTCCGGCGTTTGAAGAGCAATCGCAGAAGATTTCCGTTTCGGGGGTACCCAGTCGACGAGC
This sequence comes from Sphingopyxis sp., assembly GCA_013823985.1. Classification (GTDB taxonomy): domain Bacteria; phylum Pseudomonadota; class Alphaproteobacteria; order Sphingomonadales; family Sphingomonadaceae; genus Sphingorhabdus_B. The sequence continues at coordinate 35,123 of PNNB01000055.1, read as the reverse complement.
GCGCCCTGCGCAAAATTTACGGCCGCGCAGCACGTCTCATTCTCGCTCAGGCTTTTGGGCGTCGCATCGTTCAGAATGAGGCTGCAAGGGTTCGGGCAGTTCGTTGTAGAAAGCATTGTCGAGCGGATAATAACGCGTGGCGCGCCAAACTGCGTCGAGTACAGCAATGCCTTGTTTGTGGTGCTTGTTTCTGCAGGCCGCGTGCCGGCTTTTTCCGCGAGCCAGAGTTTTTTGTAGCGCGCTGGCGCAATATTTTGCCCGCCCCCCTGGGAGCATCGGACAACGCAGTGCGCGGTAGAGGCTTGCTTGTTCCTTGAGCGTGGCGCTGTCGCGCGCAAGGTGGTCGTCGATCTCGGCCTTTTTGGGCTCTAATCTGGCCGACTTCCTCCTTCTTCTCGGGATCAACGACGCCTTCTGGCCACAATGATCGGTGACTTTGTAGAGATCTCCCGCCCGAAAACTTCCTTTATTCCTATGCAATAGGGCATCTCATTGCGCGTGCGCAGAGCCGCCATCTACACCTCATTGGCTTGGTCGAGATTGACGATCACCCTTCCCTGCTCGTCGGAAAATTGCCGGAAGTTCATACTTTACCCTGCAAATCGCAGTTACCGCTTTAATGCAGGGTAAAGCCTTAAAATGCAGGAGTTGCATGGTTTTAGAAGGCTGTCGTCCTCAGGGCATCCCGCGATCGACAAATGTATCTCATAAGTGCGACGGCACAGCTTGACTTTCAACGTCCTATCACATAACTTAAGCATATGCTTAAGTGTGAGTCGCGGCTAGATTGCGTCTTTCATGCTCTCTCGGATCCCGGCCGGCGAAGCATGATCGATCGACTTGCTGTAGGTCCAGCGTCGTTAGGGCAATTGGCGGCACCGCTGGCGATGAGCTTGCCCGCAGTCCAGCAGCACCTTGGCGTGCTTGAGCGGGCCGGATTGGTGAAGACTGAAAAGCTCGGCCGGGTGCGGCAGTGCCGGCTCGATGGCGACGGCGTGGCGTTCGCTGAAAACTGGCTCGCCGAACGACGGTTGCACTGGGATCGTCGCTTCGACCGGCTCGAGACGCACATTAAGGGAGACCGAACATGACCTTGGTGCATGACACAATCATCGTCCGCCGTGTACTTGACGCTTCGATTGGTGACGCGTTCCGGGCCTGGCAGGAAACCGACCAGCTCGAAGCATGGTGTTATCCCGGCGATGCCAACTGGACCAGCCGCATCGAAGCCCATGACTTTGTCGTCGGGGGCATGAAACGTGCGGTCTTCGGGCCCGAGGGAGAGGCGCCATATCGCGAAGAATCGCAATATCTGGATATTCGGGCCGGTCAGCATATCATCAATTCTGAGCGCATTCTGGCTGGCGACGGTCGACTAATTTCGACATCGCTAATCGCCGTCGAATTCATCGAGGCCGCCGACGGCTGTGAACTCGTCGTTAGCGATCAGATCACTCTGCTTGATGATGCGGATACCGCCGAACAACGGCGCGCCGGATGGAACGAAGTGCTCAACCGGTTGCAGCCGTTCCTGCAGGATTAGGAGGAGCCGATCACCGACAGGCTGGGGATCTGGACGGAACCTGTTTCGAGCCAATGGCCTCGATTGTGTCTGCTTCCCGGTTCGATGTTTGGAAGGCGACGAACGCAAACTTATAAGCACCCGACGTTGGCAAATTGCCAAGGATCCAACAGAATGGAATCCCAGTCTTAGCTGTCGGGCTTGTGGCCCGTTGATCCCCAATCTCAGCGTCCCACTTTCGCGGCAAAGGCGAAGGCCGCGGCGGTGAGGCTGCAGACGATCATCGCGGTGAACATCGCAGGGAAGCCGCCCAGGCTATCGAGCCAGCCGAGCGAGGCCGATGCCAGTGTCCGACCGAGATTCAGTATTGCCATGAATACCGCGAACTGCGTAGCCGCAATCGCCGGAGTGCAAAGCCGCATGGCGAGTGAACCCGATGCGACACCCCTGAGCACCACCAGCGCATTGAAGGTGAAGATAGCGGCGATGAAAAAGGATGGATTCGTCCAGTGACTTTGTAGTGACAGCATCGCTCCAGCCGCAGCAGCGCCCGTCAATGCGGTCCCAATGAACATGCGCCGCGCACCCCAACGTTGCGTTATCACCCCGAAGAACAGGGCTCCAGCAAGCCCGGCGGCCAGACTGGCCTGACCGCTCCATCCGCTATAAACTGCCTTCTCCCAGCCGAGCACATTGGCCGCGAAGAGCGGGGCCGCGCCGAGGAATATCCCCCACGCAGCCACGATCGCGACAAGGGCCGGGACAAGTATCAACGTCTGTTTGATGAACATCGCTGCAAACAGGCTGCGGATGATCGGTCCAAACGCGCCCAGATGCAGGTCAAGGTTACGCTGTGCAGATGTACCGCTTGTCCAAGGCAGAAGTCGCTCGCCGGGTCGTTCGCGAACGAGGAGCACCAGCAACAATATGCCTGCAATGATCGCGGCCAATGTCAGAACGGCTGCTGGAAGCCCGACATAGGCAATAAGATATCCGCTAAGTGCGGCACTGAGGGCGATACCAATGGCCTGGGCCCCAAACATATAGCCGTTGACCCGCTCGATTTCATCGGTTGGCAGGATATCGACTGCCAGCCCATCGACCGCCACATCCTGCACCGCGGAGGACAGGCCAAGCGCGAAAGCGAAGACAGCGATCAGTCCGATCTGGTGCACGCCGGGACTGGCAAAGGCCATTGCGATAAAGCCGATGGCAAGACCAGTCTGTCCAATGATGATCCACGGTCGCCTTCGCCCCATGGCAAGGAAGGCATAGCGGTCCATTAACAGGCCGTACGCGAGCTTGAACGTCCACGGCAGGATAACCATCGCCTGCACGCCACCGATGGCAGCCGCAGACGCGCCGTTCTGGGCAAGCCATGCTGGCAAGGCAAAATCGATCAGGCCGAACGGCAATCCTTGCGCGAAGTAGAGCAGAAAGAGCGTCGCGAAGCGCAAATTGCGATGTTCTGAAAGCGCGAACGGTGGCTGTGCGATGGGCGCTGCGGTGGTAGCGGTGGCCATCAGACCCCATCCATGAGGATGACATTCCAGTCATACTGCCCCGGCGCGCCTAGTTTGGCGACGGTGCGTTCTGCGCTGCCACCCAGCTCCTGATAGAGCAAGTCCTTGCTATTGGTTGCGTCGTCATCCGAGAAGTACATTTGCGTGGTCAGCCGGTGACTTTTGCCCTGCACGTCGAAATGAATGTGCGGGGTCCGCCTCCCAATCGGCGAATCATAGGCGGCCGGTTTGATCGTCGTGATCCGCCATTCGCCTTTTGCACTCGTCCGGATGGAGGCATATCCCTGAAAATTCGGATCGAGCGGCATCGTCGAGACATCATTTGCGTGGGCATAGCGACCGAGCGAATTGCACTGCCAGATTTCCAGCCGCGCGCCGCTGACTGGATGACCATATCTATCAAGCACCCGCCCCTTCACCTGAATCACAGAACCTTCGGCGCGCTTCGCGTGACCCTTGATCCATGTGAGGTCCGCATCGTCTTCTGCGAGGCGTTCAATCGGGTAGAACGGTCCAAGCGTCTGTGTGGGCGTCGGCTTCAGCTCGGCAGCAGCAACCCGCATTGCGCTAAGCGCGCCGAAAGCAAGGACGGAAACGCCAAATGCACGGCGTGAAAGCCGGTTCAAAGGGTCAGTCATAGAAGAACCTTTCTTCGATGATCCGTCCGTCGCGGACGGTGAAAATGGCGATTTCGGTGAAGGGCTTCGCCATGCCGCTTGCGAGGTCGGTGATCAGCATGTCCAGGAACAAAGCAAACTGGTCCCCAGTCACAAAAGGCCCGTCGATACCCAGATCGTCTATGCGGTCCGTGCCGAACCGGACGCGGGCCTTGTGGCGGGCTGCTTCGATGCCGGACACCGACGCCGGGATGCCGATTTTCAGATCGGCCGGTTCAACACTGGTCACACCGTTGGCCCAGTACCGCTCGCCCGCCGCCTCGAACTGGCCGAGCCGCAACATGGCGGTGTAATCGTGCGCAACGTCGTCGATGGCAGCCATCATGGCCTCCGCAGGCTTGAGGAAAGGTCTGGCGGGCGCAACGCTGGGATCTTGCCGCCCGCCATGATCCTGAAATGGGTTATTTCAGAATCAATTCCTGATACTGGACGCTGCCCAGCGGCTCGCGCATCTTGGTACGTTCGCCACTTGCAGCGGCCTGCTTGCGGTCGTCCGAGGCGAGCATCGCGTTTACCTTTTTGTTGAATGCCTCTTGCTGGGCGGTCGTCAGATAGTCCTTATATTCAACGATGAGGATCAAGTCGGGCTCGCCCGCCCGCGGATTGTTGGCAGCCAGTACATGATATTCGACAACGATACCTTCGGCCTTGCCCAATTCCTGGACTTTCTTCCACTGACCGGCCAGCCAGTCCATATAGTTTTCGAACTGACCGGGCATAACGTCGATCCGGCCTGCTTCCCAAACCGTACCGGGCTTGTAGCTCGATTCTTGCGCCATCACCGGGGTTGCCAGCGTCGCGGTGATTACGGCCGCACCAACGAATAGTGATTTCATCATCTTCATCATCTTCACTCCTCTTAACTGCCCAGTCGCATTGACAAGGCTTCCCAAAAATTCAGGCCGTTGCTGCCGCCCGCAACGCCCGCCCACGCACCTGATGGCGCATCACGAGCAGCAGCGACGACATCGCCAAAGCGATGATGGACAAGGTGATCAGCGCGGGCTGAAAACTGCCGGTCGCGTCCTTCGCCGCGCCCCAGCCATAAGGGGCGATAAAAGCCCCTATCTGCGACAGCGTGTTGATCGCGGCTGCGCCGACGGCGAGTTCACGGATGTGCAGCACTTCCGCCCAACCCGACGAGGTCAGCATCGGGATGGTGAAACAGATGGTCGAAAAGGCGAGATAGGCGATGACAACCAACGTCGGCGACGGCGCAAGGCCGATCACCAGTACCGCCCCTGCCAGCACTATGCAGCACCAGAAGGCATTGCCCCAGCGATCACCGTGCTGGTCGGCATGGTTGCCAAGGATCAGGATCGCTGCCGCGCCAAGAAGTCCGCCCAGCGCAACCACATAACCGATCGCCTTGTCGTCGAGCGCAGTCGCGCCTTTCAGGATCAGTGGAGCGTTGAGAATGATTGTCGTGATGACACCGATCAGCAGGCATCCGAACAGGCCCAGCAGGAGGACGCGCGGATTACGGAAGGCGGACAAAACATTGTGCCGCGCAGGCTCGCCGATCTGCGCCTGTTCCCTGGCCAGTTCGTCCGCGATCCAGTTCTTTTCCAGCTGCGTCAACCAAGACACAGTCGCTGGCGAATCTGGCAGACAGCGTAGTACCACCAGTCCGAACAATACGGTGGGTAGCCCCTGCACCAGAAACAGCCACTGCCAGCCGTGCAGCCCGGCAGTGCCATCTAGAGCCAGCAGCCAGCCCGACATCGCTCCCATTGCCACCGACGCGAGTGGTGACGCGATAAAGAAGCGGCTGACCGCGCGGCTGCGGTGGCAGGTCGGAAACCAGCTGGCGAAGTAGAAGATCACGCCTGGGTAAAATCCCGCTTCCGCAACCCCGAGCAGGAACCGCAGCACATAAAATTGCATCGGTGTCTGGACGAACATCATCGCCGCCGAAAGCAGCCCCCAGGTGATCATGATCCGCGCGATCCACCTGCGCGCGCCGAAGCGGACCAGCATCAGGTTTGAAGGGATTTCGAAGAGCGCATAGCCCAGAAAAAACAACCCGCCACCGAGTCCGTATACGGTCGCACTGAAATCCAGATCCTCGTTCATAGAGGCGGCGGCAAAGCTGACATTGACGCGATCCATATAGGCAAAGAGATAAGCGATCAGGATCAGCGGCAGGATGCGCCAGAACGCCTTGTTCATCGCCGATTTGCCGATTGCCTGGGCTGTGGTTGCGTCTGAGCTCACCATCGTCCTCCATCACCGCAGACACAGCTTTCCCGCCGACAGAAACGGGTTCCCCCGCCCAGCCAAAGCTTTAAAATGTCTGCGACTCCCTCAGGCCAGATACTGCGCTGCCGTAACGTCAAGCGCAATCCGCCCAACCGTCAATAAAGCGTCAATAAAGCGTCAATCCGCTTTTTGCCTTTGACGAGTTGCGCGAAGCGCGCCCATAATTCCGGGACGTGGAAGAGAGGGGAGCATCATGCGGCGCGTTATCATTTTGGGTTCAATCATCGGTTTGATTTGGTCGGGTCCGACCATAGCGCAGACCGGCGATGCGAAGCGTGATGCCATGCTCGCCCGCGCGAAGGCCGTCGAGATCAGCGCCGCATGGACGCCGGCACCGGGCGAACCCCTCAGCCACTTCACCGTCGCCTATGCCAAGCTGATGTGCAGCGCGGTGTTCGTCAGCGGCTTTGATCCCGAATTTGCGCGTGCGACGCTGGGCGACGGCAATGCGCTCGCCGCCGTTGCGCATCGTACGAAATCAGGAATTCCGGTGGTCGATCGCAAGCGCCGCGAAGTGCGCGTCACGACCAAAGGCGGGCTAATCCGTACCGCGCGGTACATCGGTGATCAGGGCTGTGTCAGCATTCCCGAAGGCGGGGACGGATTGGCGTTCAAACCCAAGCCCGTGCCACGCAACCTGCCCGAAGCCGCGACGACCGCATGGCCGATGGGCGATGTTGTAGGCCCTGCCCCCATCGGCTTTGATCCAGCAAAACTTCAAGCCGTCGTCGACGCCGCCTTCGCCCCCGACGATGCACTAACCCAGGCCTTTGTCGTGACGTGGAAGGGGCAGATCGTCGCCGAACGCTACGGCGCAGGTGCAACAGCCAAAACCCCTCTCGAAGGTTGGTCGATGGGCAAGAGCATCGCTGCAAGCCTGATCGGCGTGCAGATGCAGCAGGGCCTCTACTCACTCGATCAGCCCGCCCCGATCCCCGAATGGCAGGGTGCAGGCGACAAGCGCAAGGCCATCCGGATCCGCGACATCCTCAACATGTCGAGCGGTCTGCGTATCCGGGCGGAGCAGGACCCTGATTATATTTATGATGGCGGCTATCCCGACCACTGGTATTATTACACCGGCAACAACGCCTTCGCCTACGCCTCGAGCCGCCCGCAACAGTGGGCGCCGGGTGTGGTGGGGCGCTATCGCAACACCGATCCGGTGCTGATCAACTACCTGATCCGTCTGGGTGTCGAAAAAAGCGGAGGCGATTACCTGGCCTTCCCACAGCGCGCGCTGTTCGACAAGATAGGTATCAGGTCAGCGGTGCTGGAGGTCGATGCGAACGGGAACTTTCTGACGCAGGGCTATGACCTTATGGCCGGGCGCGATTGGGCGCGGCTGGGCAATCTATACCTGCAGGACGGCATATGGAACGGTGAACGCATCTTGCCAGAGGGCTATGTCAAGTTCGTCAGCACCCTCGCCCCAGCATGGGTGGCCGATGGTCGCCCCATCTATGGCGGACTGTTCTGGATCAATGGCGATGGCGCAATGCCGATCCCCAGGGATGCCTACTATATGGCGGGCGCAGGCGGCCAGTATACGATCATCATCCCGTCACATCATCTGGTCGTGGTGCGTCTGGGGAGGTTTGCAGGGACGCGGCCGGGCACAGCGAGTTTAAACCGCGCGCTGGCACTGTTGTTGGCAGCGGTGCCAGAGCGCCGCCAACCTTAACGGTTACTCGGGGGCGGCAGCAGGTCGGGCCAGCCATATTTGTCCCAAGCCGCTGCCATGCCGATGCGCTGGGCAAAGGGTATGAATTCCGGGTGCTGCCAGATCTGACGGATGGGTTCGACATCGGCCCAGAGCTGTATGAAACTGAGAATATTGGCGGGCGTAAGATGGTGTCCAAACGCCTTGAACACCATTTCGGCATTGCCCGTGAATATGGCCGGGCCGGTTACTGCCAGATCGGCCTTGTCGTGCAGCACTGTGTACATCACATTCAGCATCTGAAAATACGTCTGACGATCGGCCTCCTGTCCGCTGCACACACCTTTTGCAGCCATCAGCCAATAGGCATCCATCGCCTCATCTGACATTGTGCCGCTGCCGACTGGTGGCAGAATGATGGAATTCACCAGCCGCTTGGTCAGGACATACTGCTCGATTGCCAAATCGTTCCTGCCCAAAACCGCCGATGTGAGCGCCAGATACATGGAAGGCCAACCAAGATCGACAATCCGCTGCGCGGCCTTCAGCGCTTCGTCCATTTGACCCTGACCAAACTTCACCGCCCACAACAGGGCATATTTGCGCGGATCGATCGGATCCTGTTCGATCGCTGCCTTGACATAAGGGAACGCGTCGTTCGTGCGCCCGCAATAAATCAGGAAGGATGCCACACGCATTGCCACCCCCGGGTGGTTCGGTTCGCGCCGATAGGCTTCAAATGCATAATCAAGCCCGCCGACCAGATTGTTCCGCGTCCATTCATAAGTGCCCAGCAGCGCGTAAGGATAACCAAGCTCGGGCGACAATGCGATGGCCCTTCGGGCACAGTCGGCCATGCGCAGCGCTGCCGCGTTGCGGTCGATGCATTGGGTGTAAACCGCGACATTGTGATGCGCCTCGGCAAGTTCGACCCAAGCCTCGGCAAACAGCGGATCGATCGTCACAGCCTGTTGCAAAAAGTGGATCGCTTTATCTAGCACGCCATCGCCAAATATCCGGGAACCTAGAGCACGGCCTTGCAGATAAAGATCATAAGCTTCCTTGCTGTTGGTTGTGTTTCGGATGAGCGGCTGATCCATCTCGAGGCCCAGCGTTTCAGCCAGCGCACTTGTGACTGCCTGTGCGACGGCTTCTTGCAAAGCAAAGAGATTGTCGATGGATCCGTCATAGCGATGCCCCCAGCTTTCGAAGCCAGTCGCACCATCGATCAACCGCACGAATATTCGGACCTTTTCGCTTTGTCGTTGCACCGACCCTTCGATCAAATATGCAACGCGCAATTCCTTAGCGATGGCGGCGGATGTCAGATTGCTGCTCCGAAAATGGAACGATGATGTGCGCCCCGCCACCAACAACTGCGGTACCTGGCCCAGAGTGGTGATCAATTCATCGACGATACCATCGGCAAAATAATCCTCACCGTCCTTGGCATAGAGCGCCTCAAAAGGCAGCACGGCTATGCGGGCTTTCGTGATGGTCGGGGCACCAATCACATCAACGGGTGCCGATGTCTGGCGCAACGCCCACGCCTTTATGAGCGCGCCATGGCCCCCCAAATCGCCGCGCAGCATCGCCGCTTCCAGTGCATCATCCACCGCTACTTGCAGCCTATGTTCAGCCTCCATCCTGCGATTGGCAAGCCAAGCGCTGAAGGCTTCGCCAAAGTCCATCCCGGCGACCAACGGCGCGGTACCGATTTCCGAAAGCAGCATTGCGGCGCCAATAGTATTCCCGGCGGCCAATTCGGCTTCAAGATCGCCAAGGTCGCTGGCGATGGCCGCACCGTTCAGGCAGGCACTGCTGCGCGTCACATGCAATATTCTAGGACCAAGCGGCTCGAGCAATTTTCCCAGATCGAACAGACACTGCCGGAGGCTGGCCTTGGCGTGACTTTCAAATCGGCTAGGCCACAAAAGCTTGCTGAGCTGTTCGCGATTGATGGCCTGATCGGCGTTAAGGAACAATAGTGCCAGCAATGCCCTTGCCCGGCGGTTTGAAATCGGGATTTCGGTACCGTCAGCCTTCTTCAACCTGAATTCGCCAAACAGTGAAGCATGGACGCAGCTATGCTTCGGTCGCAAAACCACCCGCCGCTCGATGTATTGCATCCCACACGACCCCCCAGCATATTGGATCGTAACTTAATGCAAAATGCGCTTGCAACAATGTTAAATTCAAAAGGGCACGCAACTAGCACAATGGGTTGGGGCCGATCACAATAGTAAAGGCTCGTGTGTCGCTTTGAAGACACCAGAATCTAACATATTACTTCAGCAATTGAACTCGATTGAACGAATGTCCGGCTTTACGGATGCGGTGGTGGCGCGCGAGTGACGTCGATATCGGCGGACCTGACGTTGCCGAATAGCCCGAATGCCAAGGTAGCTCAAACCGGTCTGAAGTGGCAGCTTTGCTCGACCTACCGATGGTGCTCCTTTGCATCCATCGGAGACGGCTGTCTGAACAATTGGAACCAATGCCAAAACTTTCGTCTCCAGATTTCTTCAAACTCAGCGTGGGTCAACCTATCCGACCGCGAACAGCTGTCCCTGCGCAGGAATGCGACCGACAGCGCGTGGCGTCGGCAGTGCCGTGGGTCGCAGCGCGCCAAGAATTTGGGGCTGGACGACATAGACAGCATGCCTTCCGCCGCCTCGATTTGCATGGTTGGTGGCGTAGCCAGCATAATGGCGGCTCAGGAAGCCAGCCTTGACCAGATCGGAAATCGCGCGGCTGATGTTGCTTCTACCCGCCGCGAGTACCTGCTCTTCGACGGCCCCAGCAATCACGGCCTCATCGGTTTCGATGTTGCCCGTCAGACGGTCGCCAAGCGATGCGACAACACGAGCTCGAAGCGCAGACCGGCGATCATCGCGTTCGCTCAACGGCAGCAATTGGGTGCATAGCCAGTCACGAAGGTAAAGCGGCTGGTTGCTGCCATCCCGAACCAGCGGTCCAGCCCTGCCCTTTGCGTCGGCAGCCTCGATAACAAGCTGAAGGACCAGGAAGGCGTAACGTGGCCTCGCCGACACTTTTGCCAGCGTCACAAAGATGGAGCCGATGCCCGAAAAGTGCGTGTGGTTCTGCATGGACCAGTATTGAGCACAAAAGGTGAATCCTGTGAATCCCCTTTCTTGGATCTCGTGCATTTTGTCAGCCGTGACACTTTACCCGAAGGTAAAGTGTCACGGCTGATCATCTTTTCGGCTTCGACACGGTTGGGTTTTGTTTTTTTGTTAAAGAACAGCCACTCATGGCGAAAATCTTGCGGCGAACTATTGCCATGCACTCACGACATCTTCACAGTCGGTCCGGGTGGTCATGGCAAAGTCGGCAGATTTTCATGGGAGAGCCCCGCGTGGTCGGATCGCAGCACAAGATGCTCTCGTTCGAGAGCGAGCAAAGCCTGGGCCCCACAGGAGACTCCCTCTTTCTTGACGTACGCCACCAGATCCTGACGGCGCATTTTGCCCCGCGACAGCTGATCGACGCAGCCAAATTGGCAGCAGCGGCAGGTGTCCCAGAATCGCTTTCGCGCGCTGTCTTTCAAGCGCTCTCTGATCATGGCTATCTGACCATGCAGTCCGCAGAAGCCGCGCGCGTCGTGCATTGGACGAGCCAGCAACTTGTCGATCTTATTGAAGCTTGTCATGACCTGATCGGACTTGCGATCGATAAATGCATGTCGCGCATAGACGAAGAAGGTTTGTCGCATCTGCGCGAAGCCCTCGATTTTGGGTTTCGTGATCCAATCACGGCGGGACAGGTCGAGGCGTTCCAGATCCGATGGTGGATATTTTTCCATACCATCATATCAACGATTGAAGTTCGTAATTTCCGCAAGATGATGCTGACGGGAATGCCCCCGGCGCTGCGGCGGCGGGTTATAACGGCGCTTGACGGCGAGGGGCTGCGCTCGATGCTTGGTGACATGACCAAGCTAATCGACACTCTGGCTGCACGCGATACCGCCAAAGGTCGGGCGTTGCTCGACCATCAATTCGCAGCCTTTACCCCCATGGTATCCGTTGCGAACGAGGGTTTCAACACACTCGCCCGCGAAGATGAAGTCGACTATCGCCTTGGTATGACTTCATTTGCACCGCTGTTCCGGACGAAGGATGCGCACCTCCCTCGCTTCGATCGCGGCATGCGCGAGCCATTGTCCTGGGCGGCGTTCAAGGCACTCAACCTCAGGACTTGATGTGGTTATTGTCGAGACTGGTGTGCGCCAAATGGAATGGTGCGACCGTCGAGACCAACTTCGCGGTCGCCAGGGCCGTAGCGACAATCATTGACGGTGATCGAACAGTTTATGCGTGAAATGGCGGGGAACTCAGGCCAGGCGGCGCTGGGAAGCGTCTTCAACGACACAAGAAGCGGCGCGCGCGTTGCCTCGACAAATTCGGTCATCCTGACATGGGCATCATTCGTGTCCCGGTGGGCAATCGCCTGACAGGTTTGCGCCATCCGCTTCCACATATTGTTCAACTGTCGAGGGTTTTGCGACCAGACGCTCTTACGAAACAGGGCATTGGGCCCCATGCTCCGAGCAATCTCCGAAATTGTTGAAACACGCGCCATTTGCACGACCATATTCTGGAGTCCGGCGCAGCTGGTTATGAACCTTTCGGTGGCATCTGCATCCGAATAATCAAAGGGTGATGCGAACTCCAAGGCGCGGCCCAGAATGCCGACTTCGAGGTCAGTTCGCCGCTCTGCAGCACGCGCCGCAGCCATCGCCATCATCGTTGCTCGAATGTCGAACAGGTCATTGATTTCAACCGCGCTCCACGTGCGAACGCCAAAGACGCCTCGCTTGGGAATGTCGAGATAGCCTTCGTGGACCAGAACATTGAGCGCATCAACGACGATCGCTGACTTGCAACCATAGACCAGGCAAAGTTCGTTGCGGTCCAGAATCTGGCCTGGACGATAAGCTCCTTGCAGGATTGCAAAGCGCACCTCGAGGTAAATCGATTTGGTGGTTGAGCTCTCAGCCATCGTTGCAAGCTAGCCTGAAGCAGGTCGCAAATCGACGCCGATCTGCCTCTCCCAAACCAGCGCTTTCAAATTGCGCTTCCCAGCGGGAAGCGACAAGGCTGCGCATCTCGTCGACGATCAACCTCGCGTCGGCCGCTCCAAGGTCAAAAACCGCAGCGCCAGCGAGCGCGTTATCAATCGTGGCCGCACGCCCCGCCGGGCCGACTGCAAGGACCAGCCGGCGTTCCAAACCGACCTGAGGCTTTGGCACGACGTCGTAAAGCGGCGACAACCGCCACCCCTGCCCATCCCACAAGAAGCCGTGATTGCGCAGATGATCGTCGTCATTTGTCACCAGGATGTTGAAGACCATGCGGCGAAACAGCTCGTGCAGATCATTGCGGACCAGTGTTCCGTGCCGGCGAAGGACTGCCGCCAAGTCCGCATAGCCATAGAGACTGGCTTCGCTTTCATGCGCGCCGAGCATGGTCAGTCCCGAGACGAAATGGCGCCGCTCCATCCAGTTGCCGTGCGCAATCCGGTCAAAGCGTTCGATCAAATAGATGTCGCGGTCGAGCACGCGCTTAAAATCCAGTGCGGGGACATCAAGCCCGCATTCTGCGGCAAGACGCATCGTCGCGAGCTCGACCCGGCATTCCGGAAAACTGTCATTGCGCGCCTGAAATTTGGCAATCCAGGGTTGCTTGCCGATCTCGGTCACAGCCTTGGGACGGGCTCCGCCAAGGGACGATCCGGTGAGCAATCGTCGCAGATTCTCATCAAGCAATTCGACATGCTGCGCGCGTTCTGCGGCCTCTGCCAATTCTTCGAGTGTGAAATATTCCCCAGGTGCATCGCCATCACCCCATGGCGTTAGACGCTCGGGCCGTTCCAAAGTGGGTCCGAAGGCCAATGCGCCGACGCGGTGGTCACCCGATGCCAGAATGAGATCAATGTCGCTTGGTGTTCGGTCGCCCAGGGCCTTGTACATGAGATATTGGCCCCACCCGTCAGGCGCGGCGTCGCGAATGCCTCCAAAAACTGCAAAGCCTTCCTGCGTCCGAAAGGTCTGGCTTTCGCTGGAATCGTGGAGTGGCAGGGATAATGGATCGACGGCAATCCGGTCCGACCGCTCAAGGTAGCGGCGACCATAAGCAAAGGTCGCAAATTTGTTCCGCGGCTCATCAGTCATGGTGAGCAATCCAGCAGGGACCGCCCCATGGCGCAGATGGACAAAAACATAGGAGCGCACGGTTGCCATGATCTAGAAGTCCAGCCCGTCGTCACTAGCGGCGTGAGTTGTCTTGGGCAGGCGCGCCAGGTCTTCGCTGATTCCTGCAAGGTCCGTGTCAGGTGCGACCAGTGCTGCAAGGCGCTGCGTCATGCCGAAGACGTGCAGCGCACTCGCAAGGACGGCCAGCCCCACAGTTGGATCGCCCGCTTCCAGCCGCTGCACCGTTTGAACCGAGACAAGCATGCGTTCCGCCATAAGCCGTTGGGGCAATTTGCGCCGGCGACGGGCCAAAGCGATATCCTTGCCAAGCTGAACGATGGCACGATGGCTTTGGGGCGGCAGTCCGCTGGCGGCTCGAGATGAACGGGGCATGCTTATATACATGACATATCATGTGTAAAAGTTCAATTAAAAATGATATGTCATGCGAAGAACTGGGAGCATGTCTCATATGATAAGCTGTTGATGCAGGAAACCAAAATGTCCCAACACGCAATTGTAAGGAATAATCCCGATCCCAATACACTTCTGTGGCGGGCGCAAGCCAGAAACATCGCCCGGACTCCGGCCAATGAGGAATGCTTCCTGCGTCAGCAGCCTGTCCCCCGAGGGCGATTTGCGATTTAGACCGCCAATACCTCGGACCGCCCTGACAGCTGCGCCATGACAATGGAGTGGTGATAAATATTCACAAAATTTGTTACATGTGATAGCGTTTCGCAGAAGGTGAAGGAGATTCGCGAGAGACGGCAGCCGAGGTGATTGATTTTCGCGGAGAAGTATATGGGTGAATGGCCATCACAGGCGGTGAACAGTTTTCGCACACGGGCGCTCCCTGAGCCTGCGACGCCAGTCGGCTATGCTGCGTTGATCGCCGCCTTTGATCTCGCCCTTCCGCTCCCGCCGCGACTGGCGGCCATCGCGGAGCGACACCATCCGGTTGCGACTGCGGACTGGCTTCTGCTTACGCCGCGCCACCGGCCTGACCCAAATCTTGCAGCCCAGCTGACCTTCGCCATCAAATGGGAAGGGATTGATCTCGCCGTTCTCGCCAAGCTCTTCCAAAATGTTGAAATCGCGACCATAACCGCTGTCATCAAAGCGACACCCACGGGCATATTCGCGCGCAGGATCTGGTTTCTCTATGAATGGTTGACCGGCAGGCAGCTGGACATTCCCGATGCGGGCAAAGTCAAGTACACTGCTGTCGTCGATCAAGAGCAACAATTCTGCCTGGATCGAGGCGAACCATCACCTCGCCACAGGGTCAACAACAACTTGCCCGGTACGCCGAGCTTCTGTCCGATGGTGCGCCGTTCGCATTTGTTGGTCGAAGCGGAAGCCAAACAGCTCGATGCGCAAGCACGCGCGCAAATTGGCCGGGTGCGCCCCGACTTGATCGCACGCGCTGCGGCGTTCCTACTTCTCAACGACTCGAAATCTTCCTTTGCCATCGAAGGCGAGCGGCCTTCGGGAAACCGTGCGGTTCGCTGGGGGCAAGCGATCTCCGAGGCCGGAAACAGCGCGCTCAGCATCGCCGAATTTGATCGCCTGCAGCGCATCGTCATTGGCGACGCGCGCTTCGTTCGATTGGGGCTACGCGATGAAGGCGGTTTTGTAGGAGTCCATGATCGCGAAAGCGGTGATCCCCTCCCCGACCATATAAGCGCGCGCGCCGAAGACCTAACCGACCTTGTTGAGGGCTTGGTCGCTTATGCTGCAAGAGCCCGCGCCGGGGCCCTCGATGCTGTGGCGACTGCCGCCGTGCTCGCTTTCGGATTTGTTTATATTCATCCTTATGTCGACGGAAATGGCAGGTTGCACCGATGGCTTGTGCACCACGCTCTCGCAGCTGCAGACTATAACCCCCCGGGGCTCGTCTTCCCCGTGAGCGCCGCAATATTGCGGCGCCTCGATGATTATCGCGCTGTGCTCGAGAGCTATTCCAGGCCACTTCTCCCGGAAATCGAATGGAAACGAACCGCCAAGGGCAATGTTGAGGTGCTGAATGACACTGCGGGGTTTTATCGGTTTTTCGATGCCACCGCGCATACAGAATTTCTCTATAGCTGCGTCGAACAGACCATCGTCGAAGATCTTCCAGCAGAAGTGGCTTTCCTTGAAGCCTTTGATCGCTTCAGCCAAGGTGTGCAGGAAATCGTCGATATGCCTGCTGACCGCATCGAAATTTTGCAAAAGTTTCTGCAACAAAATGACGGCCGCCTCTCGCAGCGGGCAAGAACGCGGGAGTTTGAAGCACTGACCGATGAAGAGGTGGTTCAGGTCGAGCAACTCTATGGTGATGCATTTGGGCAGCGAGAATAAGGCTCAGGCTCGGCCTAATCTGCGCGTTCTTTTCGCGTTCAGATATCGTCTGACCGGATTGCGAGGGAATTTTAGCAGGAACCGCAAGGATTATTGGCCAAACAGTACCCGCTGCAATGCCTCGACCAGTTTTCGGCGTTTGTCAGCGGGGAGATTGCTCAAATTGTGCTGCTTCCAGCGCACGGCAGGCAAGTGCGGGGCGCCCGGTATCCCGAGAAGGTCCCAGTCCGGCTCCCCTCGTTTGAAGCCGACTAGGAAATGCCGATGTGCGTCGGGCATGTCGGCGATCATTGCCGCAATTATCGCCTCACGCGCGGCTTCAAGATCTGCAAGGGCAACGGGATCTTGCGTCATGCCAACGAAACCGCGCGCGAATTCCTCTGCCAGTGGCTTGCGGGTCGGTGCCAGGACCTCGGCCATGGGCCGGTTGTGGCTGATGAGATAGACTAGGAAAGCGCGCCGCAGTTCGTCGCTTATGCCTTCATGTGCCAACAGGTCGCGCACGTCGAACAGATCGCGCGGATGCTGGCGGTCGAGCGCTGCCACGATTTTGCCTGCATAGAGGTCGGCGAAGGACACGACCTCCATTTCGGCAAACCCGAACTCGTCCTCCACCGACGGCATCACGGGTGTCACCACTGGATCGTAAACCGTGCCGCGCAGCACAGGCGTAATCTCGATTTTGATCTGAACGCCTCCGGCGCGAACGATTAGCTTCGTGACGATTTTCTCATCCGCTGAGCGGGACGGGTTGACCTTCGCGCCGGGGATTCCAGCTTCGATCCGTTCGGCGATCCGCAGCATTGCTGCGTCGATTGCGGCAAGTGATGTGGCGCGGTCCTCGACGGGCAGATATGTCAGGTCGATGTCCACCGACAGGCGCGGCATGTTACGCACGAACAGGTTGATGGCTGTGCCGCCCTTGAGCGCGAATGCCGTTTCCTTCGCCACGAAAGGAATGGTGCGAATGAGAAGCGCGACCTGCTGCCGGTAGGTATCGAGAAAGGCCATAAATTCACTTGCCTCCCAGATCGGAAGGCACGGTTATATGGTAAGTGGGGTCGAGCCTGCCGCCTTTAACGAGGACGCGCTTGCCCGATCCGAGATCAACGCGGGACACGTCGAGCCGGGATCGCCAAGCATGGCGGTGGCGGTCGGCAAAGAACAGGAATAGCCGCTTCACTTTCACGCTGGCGCACGCTCCCAACAGGGTTTGCAGGCGGCGCGGGCTGAGGTCGCTCAGCCCTTCCATCAGGGCATCGACCTGGTGGAAACTTTCGCGCTCGGGCAACTCGTCGAGCAATTCCAGCACGGCCCGTTCCTTGCTCGAATATCGGATCGGCAAGTGCATCCCTGCGGCGCTTAACATGACGGGACTTGGCTCTGGCGGTGCATCGGCATCGCTCGGAAACAGCCGTATGCTGTTATGCCACTGGAATTTCACGTCGAGCGGCAGATCGACCAACCATGTCGGCGCTCGCTTCGGCCCGTAAAGATGGACCTCCTGCAGCTCCGCCGAGAGGTAATGCGCATAACCCAGTTGTTCGAGCGCGGTGCGCCCGCCAACGGCGAGCGGTAAATTCAGCAAGGTCTGGAGAGATATGACGGCCTGTTGCCATGTCAGCGGCGTTCGCGAACGGCGATAAACGCGCCGCGCCGGGTTATCGAGCCATCCGGCACGAACATACTGGCTACGGAGTGCCGATGAATAGCCGTGGGCTTCCAGCCAGCCAGCATCGACCAGAAGGCCCTCGGGAAGTTCCTGCTGGAGTCGGTTTAATTTGCTATCGGAACGCGTAGCCATGCTTAGTGTTTTGGCACATTCCCAAACCAATGTCTAGTTTATGATATTTGATATTTGCTAAGTTCAGCTATGCATTCTGGTAACCAGGTAAACTCCCGCTTTAGATCCCACTCGAGATTTCCCGTAATGCACATGGTTTAATCGGCAGTCGGCGTCGGAGTGTCAATGTCGCGCAGGTTCGGAACACCTTGCGGTGATGAAAGATAGTAGAGAATTGACTCGGAAAGTGAGGAGGAATAGCATTCAGAAGCAAGCGAGCATGGTCAATGAAACACGATCCATCAATGTATATCGGAATCGGTAAAGACGGCATCCTGCCTCTTGAGTCTGCAGATCCACTTACCCGCGATATCACCGATCCTGCCTACGTTCAGACAGATTTAGCTGGGGGGCACACTAACCAACCTCACATCCCCTATTTGGGCACAGCGGTCGTGGCAGTATTGTTTGTCTTGCTAGCCTATCTCTTTCTCACGATTTAGTTTTTGCGCCTACTGACATGGAGGTGATTGCGATCGGGCTCGTTCGGGAAAACCTCGAACTGCACGCCATAGCCCTTCCCGAGAGTATCTGAAACACCGTCAGCCCATTGCCTTCCCTGCTCAACAGTTATGGTCTTGCCTCGAAAATCGAGCCCGCGATCGTCGTAATGAGCTGAGCCATTTGTATGCGTACTATCGTTGCCCGACGTGATAACTGGCTTGGGAAGACCTAGCCGCTGCGCTTCGGACGCAACCGCCGCCATTGCCGGGATCATATCGCCATCAATGCTCTTGATATTGGTTCCTCGCTTAAGTCCAATGCCAAGTTCGCGCGCATAGGGCCGGCCATCGACATTACTCTCGGGAGCATCTGGCAGTGACGCAGCCGATCCGGGCTCGTCCACTGCAATTGACCTAATGCCTGACGCGGACGGCATACCGAGGTCAGCGTTAGAGCCCAACGTACCGATAATACCAATACCTGCGACATCGCCTAGTTCTGAAAGCTTTCGCGATCGCAAATCAGACAAGAGGTCAGCCATGACGGCAGTAACGCCCTGATCACGCCGCTGCATCTCGGTCAGGCTGAGATTTGGATTGGCGAGGTCGGGAAGGTGCAGTTCGGGCTGCTGGCGCCGCAACTCCTCATAGCGGTCCTGTACCAGATTGGAGAGGTCCGAGGACATCTGGAATCCGTTGCTTTGGGCGTAGCTTGCTTCCGCGACCAACCGGTTCCCGATTTCGCGGTAACGGGAAGCCGCGACGCGTCGTTCATCCGCTTCACTTGTGCGGCTCTCGGTGCCGGTGGCCGAACTCTCGCTGCGACTCTTATCGCTGTAGCTGGAATTCCGTGTGAAACTGCCGGAAGATGAGGTCGATGAATCCGTGGTGCCAAGTGAGAAACGACCGCTATTGTCTTCCGAATTGTCGGTTGCGCGGGTGGTGAATGTTTCAAGACCTCGGCTGTTGGTTCGCGACGACACATCAGTGTTTTCACGCCGGGCGAACACAGAACCGGAGATGCCGACATTCGCCTCCGAGCCAACAATTCCTCCAAGTGGCGTACCAATCTTTGCACTCGCTGATGCGCTACCGCTTAAGCCCGTTGTGTCGGTTGCAGAGAAAGTGCTGCTCAGGTTGTTCCCTTGGGAAATCCGCAGCCCATTATTGGTCGATGTCCGTTCCGAAACGCCGACCGATCCTTCGGTCCCACGATGCTCCCTGCGATCCTTGGTGAAGCTCGATTGCTTGCCACTTTCGCTTCGATCGCCGGTCACGCTCGAATTTGTCGTGACAGCCGAGCTGAACGCGGATTTGGAGGTTGACCAGGTGGTCGAAGTGCCATTCTCGATGCGGTCGGCCTCGTTGAGATAGTTCTGGCCCTGCATCCGCAGGTCGCTGGCATAGCCAGCCGTCATCATTGGCTTGAACGGAAGCTGCGATATGCCACCTGAGGAGTCGATGACGGTGCGGCCATTGCCATATTCGGAATAGGTCACGCCGTCATTTCCTCTGAACGAACTGCGCGCGGCGCCCGCAAAATAATTGCCGGCTTCGGTCCATTGATTGGCCTGCCGGTTGTTGCCGTTGAAGTTCGAGAAGCTGACATCGCCATAAGCATAATTGCCTGTTGTGCGTTCGAGCGCTGCAGCCTCGCCGCCACTCTGGACCGACTGGAGAAACCCTGCCGCGCTGTTGGATGCTGCCATCGCCCCGCGCGCGAGCATGGCCGCGAGCGCCGGGACCGACATGATCAGGAATCCAGCAAGCGTTGCAGTGTCCTGATTGACCGCCTGGATCCCACCCCATCCTGCGAGCGAAATGCCGCCAGGGGCAGCGGCCGCCATTTCGTTTGCGATCCTGTCCATGATGAACATGTGGAGCAAAACATAGAGCGGGCCCCAGGCCGCCAGATAGAAGAAGCCTGCAAGATAGCCCTTAAGAGCCGGAATGCCGGTGCGCGGGAAGAGAAATAGAGGAAATATGACCGGGAACATCGCATAGAAGACGAGGGTCAACACAATGTTCAGCACCGGGACCCACACCATGGCCTGCTGCGCCACCGAGGTCATGGAATTGCGGGCCTGTGTGTCGGCACGCTCAAGCGCAAAGCCATCCGCCTCGTCATTGCCGAAATCGAGCTGGGCGGCTGCAAAGGCGTCAACCAGCGACTTCTGTCGCAAGACCTCTGGAGCAGTCTTGGCGGTTCCATGCAGCAACTGGCTCACCACAGGGACATCGTTGGCCAACCGCGCGTTCGCGGCCGCCTCGGTCAGCTTGGGATAAAAGGTTCGCGCAAATTTGGGGACATTGGCGGTCAGATAGGTGTTCCAGCTTTGCGTGAGGGCGGCATAGGCGTCGCGGCACGTCACATACTCGATGTCGACAGTACCGCCCGTCTCGCGCATATATTTCTGGGCGCGGTTGACGGCGGGATTGTTGCCGATCTCCACCCACATGTCGGTGGACTCGCTGAGCGTCCGCATGCTTATATTGCCATAGAGGATGTCGTAGAACACGCATTGCTTGAAATGCGCATCGAGATTGGCCCTGAACACCGGATCTTTGATCTCGAAACTGCGCACTTTGTCCCAAAGCCGCGCGCCATAGACGATGCCGCCATTCGAATATTGCAGCGAATTGGGCATCACGAACACTGTCTCTGCCTGGCGCGTGAAATAGTCGCTGACCTGGCTCGTGAACGACGCCATCATACCAAGCCCCAACGGGACATCTGCAACCGTTGCTGGGGCAAGACCTGGATTGATACGGTCGTTGACCTTGATGTCCACGGTTGGCACCATCAGGCAGCTGTAAATCAGCGTTGCCTGAAGGAACCATCGGAACCAGGCCCGCCAGTCGAGATTGAATGCGGTGACAGTGAGCGCAAAAATCAGCCCCATCACCATAACAACACGGATCAGAGACTTGAAACCGCCCGAGCCGGTCCATGCTGAAACAGCATTGAACGTATTGACGAGGTAGTCACCCCCGCCGACCGTGAACACCTCAAGCATGACGCTGCCTCATTGCATTTGCGAACTGAGCGATTTCGAAAAGCGCAAAGATGCCGTCATTTGCGGTGTCATCTGCGTGCGGAGCGTCTTCTCCAGCATCTGGGTCCGCTGAATCAGCTGGAACGTCTGGTCGAAACGGTCCGCGGTCTTCGCCGATATCCCTTGCAGATTGCGCTGTGCAGCCTGCAACTGCTCGCGCCAGTCACTCAAGGATTCCTGGTCTGCTCCCTGAAAATCGGACTTGGCATTCAGAGTGATCTCGATGAACCGGCTCGCCATGGTTCCGACCAAGTCAACCGCGACAATTTCTGACAAGTCGTTGATCTGCTGGTTGGAGAGCCCGAACTCGGCAGCAGCACTCACCGTGATCATCTTATAGACGGGAATGCTCGCCATCCCGAGCAGCTGCAGTTCCGGCGTTGTGAGTGCGAGATTGGGATTGCGTGCCTTGTTGGCCATGCTGGTGATGAGCGCACGCACACGCGGCTTGATCGCCGCTCCGTTTGAAATGACCAGATCGATCTGGGTCGGATTGAGGCAGGTGGAGCGGCCCGAAAGATCGTTCCCGCCATCGCATTTCCAGCGCTTGTAGCCAACCGCGCTGGTTCCATCGAGCATGGCGCTAATAAGGGAGGCGTCTGCGGGGCCGATATAACGGATTTGCGGTCTGGCTCCGTCGGTTTCGGCTGGCACATAAATGACGGTACCGACCATGGTCATCAGAAACTCTTTAAACTCGTCGTCGAACGCCCCATATTTTCCTTGAAGCGCCTTCCAGGTGTAATTGGCTTTCATCGATGGCTGGTCTTCCATCGCGGGGTCATTGTTGGCCGACTTTATGGACTCGCGTTGCCCGCCATTGTTGCAATTCTGGCGGGCTTTGGCCCAATCGCTTGCCGCCCCTTGGCTGTTGGCGATCATTTCGCAGACGATGCTGCTCGCAGCCTCGCCTTTCCAGATGCCATTCACGAGCGTTTGGGCAGACTCGCAGCTCGAAATGTTCATCTGGTTCATCTGTTGAACCTTCTGTGCCAGCTCATCCATCACCTTGCCGATCTCTGGCGAGATGGTGTCGATCGCCAGTTTGAAGGCAAAACCGAGCGCGTTATTGGCGGTTGCCTTGAGCATCGCCACCAATTCGGCCGTGTTGATGAAGGAGAAACTGCCCGCGAACAGGTCGATGCCACCGCAACCTGCACGGGCGCGTGGTAATTGCAGGTTGAAAGGTTGCACATTTTTTTGCGGAAAGCGGGACCAGACATTGCCGAGCGAATAATAGCCCGCGGCCTGTCCCTGATAGGCGATCGGTCCGGTGGCATTCGCTTGCACACCCATATCGCTCATGAAGGACTGCATCTCGCCATCGACGCTGGCGAGAGCAGGCGTTGGTGATGCCACCATCACAGACAAGGCAACAAGGCTCGCACCCATGTGCTTGGCGCAGCTTGCAATTCTGAGCCGGCGACGGCTCTTGCAGGTGTCAGACATCAATAATCTCCTCCGGCCTCGACTTGCGTCAATTGGAACACGCGATCGATGATTTCGTCCTGCGACAGGATGCCGTAGCCGATGGGCATGGGTTGCTTGGTCACACTGTCGAACAAAACGAGCGCCGGGACCTGGCGTTGATCGCCGAGCCCGAGCCGCTCATACTGGCCGGAGTCGACCATATAGTTGGGAAAGACCGCAGATGGGCCGCCGTCCATCGACACAGCGAGCACCGACAGTCCATATTTGTCGCTGACGGCCTTCAGGATCGGCGAGAAAATGTCGCAGGCGCCGCACGACGAAGAGTAGAAATAGAAGACGCCGTAGCGCTGTGACAATTGCGACAGGATGATATCGCGATCGACCTTGCGTTGGTCGAGCCACGCCCTTTTGCCGAGCGTCGAGACGGGACGCTGGAGTGTATAGTCGAGGCCAGGATCTTGCCACAACGCGCGCTGCCAGACGTCTGCAAAGAGCGACGATCGATCAAGTTGTTCGCGCTGGAAACGGACATAGGCGGTGACATTTTCCGGCGAAGGATCGAGAATCGCTGCCGCCTTCATCTCTTCGAGCTGGGCAGTGATCGCCGCGAGCCGCGCTTTGGCGGAGACCATTGGGGGGGTCTGCGACGGCTTGGTTTGAAGCTTCGGTTTTTCGCAATAGAACCAGGTTCCGAGCTTGCGCTCAGCGCAGTAGAGGGCATCTTCCTGGTGCCTGACCTCCACACCATCTTCGACGCTTGCAGCAATCGGGCTCGAGACCAGCAAGGCAACAATCACGGCTGTCGTGCACAGTTCACCCAACTTCATGATCAAGGCTCCTTTCAAAATCCTTCATGATCGACATGAACACCCCGACATCGAGGAAGCGCTGTCCGCGGTCGAGCAGCCGGATTACGGCGGCATACACACCCTTCACCGCCTCGCTGCCGGGATCGGCAATGGCGTAGACGCCCGCATCGGCGAGAACCCAGCCACGCGCCGTGACCGAGGTCAATGTCGGCCGCAGTTCAGCGACCCGAAGTTTGCAATCGAGCCATCCGGACACTTCGCGCGCGATCACGGTCGAGGAAGAAGGGCCACAACGACACAGGGCCATGCCCACAAGAAACTCGGTCACCGACATGTCGGTGACCAGACCGTGACGACCCAAAGGGATGATGTTCCTGTCTGCCACGCTCAATTCCTGCCCCCATGATTGGCGTAATAGGCTTCGATCTTGGCCTGGATGTCTGACAGGGCTGCGGCTTCGTCCGGGAGCCGCGCTGCATCCTGAAACTCGGCATAGACTTCGCTGAAGTCCATGACCGATAGATCGAGTTGCTGAAACTCATAGATGGTGAAGCCTTGACAGCTTTCGGTCTTGGGCGCCCCCCACGGCTTCCCAATTTGCGGCCGCCCCTGTTCCTGCAAGATCCGGCTGATCTTGGACTGGAAGCAGCAATAGGCATCCTTGCGGGTTACGCAGATGCCGAGCACCCGGTCGGAACAATAGGTGCCAACTTTGTGGCAGAGACCCTTGTCGTCCTTCTCGTCGAGTTGGCGTTCGGCCGCGTTGCACAGAAACGGCGTGAGCAACGGAACACCTTTGCCTGAGCAGCAATTGCTCAGGCCAAAAACCTTTTTGTGGCAGGTCTCGCGGGTGCCACGAAACAGGGTGAGCGTATTTTCATCAAACTCGGCATTGGCCTGGCCCAGTGCATTCAAGGCAACGACCGCGTCCTTGAATTCGGTCGACGCTTCACGTTCAATCGGTTCGCAATCGCCGTTGATGCAATAGACATCGTCGCCACAGATATATTGCGCCGGCTCCGGCGTTGTTCCGGGAATTGGACAGCGATAGACCCGTTCGGAGACTTGGCACGCGCCGTCTGCAGGATCGTCGAGGCAGATCTCGCGATCGAGCACGCAGGATGGTTTGGATGCAAGCGCTATACAGTCATTGCCGCCACCAACGATCGACTGGCATTGATAGGTTTTGGAATATTCCCAGCAGCTGCGTGTGATTGCGACGCCGTTTATGATCCGCGTTTCGTTGACGCCTGCTGTGCACTGCTCGCTTGCGTAGGTGCAGTGCGCGGGATCAATATTGCATGGCGGCTCGGTCCAGCTTTCGGTGAACCACTTCGAACTTCTGCGTTCCGCGACCGCGCCTGCAATCGCCGAAGAGCATTGGTAAATCTCTTCAGGCGCGGCAAATTCGGCGCATATCAGGTACCCGCCGCTGAAGGGGTCGCCAACGAAATCAACCGTTTTGCAGAGCGTGCGCTCGGAGACGCCCGCAGCTGAAGGTGAAGATCTGGTACAGGTTGGGCTTGCCGCCATTGGCGCGCAGGACTGGAGTCCGGTTTCATAGCCGTTGATGAAACCAAAGACCGGATCGACGTTGAATGCGCCCGTCAATCCTTCATTGTTGCAACGATAGACAGAGTCGCTGACCTCGAACGCCCCGGGTGGCGGGGGTAGGATCGTCGTGCCATAAAGGTAGACATTGGGATCGCTGATCGGCGTCGCACAATCATAGTAGTCGATGGTGATGCCAAAATCCGGAATAGGAAAACTCTGCGTGCGGCGGCACTGCAAGTTGCCTGCGAGCGAGCCACAATTGTCAAATCCGCCACCATAGGCGCACAGATATTGATAGGCGGTCCCGTTCCATTTCTCGACACTCAGGCTGCGCCGGCAAGACTGCGGTTGATCGATTACCGCCGAGCCGATGTTGCACGTCCATTCGGCATAATTTGTGCTGCCGCCGCCGGGCGGCAAAGGCACACAGCTGCCCGTCCCCGACCCCAAAATTTCTCCCTCGAGATAGTCCTGTGGTGCATCCTCAATCGCAACAGCGCGCGCAATGTCGGTAGGAGCGATCACTACGACAGGGCGGTTGGGGTCGTTGGCGGTTTGGTAAGCCTCATTCGACAGGCTGGCGACGACGCCATCTCCCGACAAGGCGTCGGCATCATCATAATAGCGAGTTTGGGCCGGAACACCCTCCTGATAAAAGGGAATCTGCCCTGCCGCCCCGGGCTTGAGTGGAATGTCTTTGTAGCTTTCGCGCAATTGTGAACCGATCGCCTTTGCCTCAGCTTTGGCTTCGGCATTTGTCATCGGAAGCGCCGTCGCTGGCGGAGGCGGATTGCCAGGTAGGGGCAAGCCGGGATCGATATCTGGCTCCATGACAATGGGCTCCACCGGGTCGACCGGCGGCGGAACATAGATCGGACTTTGCGACCAGAGGGGCTGGCCAGGAAGCAGGGCAAGCAGGATTGCCGTCCAGACGAGCGCACCGACCCTCATCAATTTTGCTTTCGGTATCGGGCAAGCGCGACCCCGGCAACAGACGCACCAGGCCCGCGGCCATCGACAAAGGATTCGAGTGCATATTCAAGTGTGACATTGCCAATCATGCGGTCATGCGCCGGCACAGCCGATGTGCAGTTCAATCCTGAGCACAGCTCAAAATCGGTCGACACAGCAACAAAGGTAGGGGCTGCCGATACTTTGAAGGCACGAAACAGTCGCGGATCGATCGCAATTTGCGCCTGTTGCTCAGGGCCACTCAGGACTGACTGCATTCCTTTCACAAAGGCTTTGGCGTCATTGCCAGGAAAGCCGCGAAAAACGACTACGCCCCCTGCCCGCGTTGTATCGACGATCAAACGCGAGAGCGCTTCACGAGGCATCGACAGGCTTGCAAAGACAATGAAGAGTGGTCCGCTGCCGTCAGGGGCGTCGGCATTGGCTGCGGCACCTGCAACAAGGGCATCAAAATCAATGTCGCCGGTTGGGCCTTTGGGCAACTCCTCGGGCCGGATGTTGGCGAGTGCGGCCATCCCGTTCGACTGTATCTCCTGCGCTTCTTCCTCAAAAGCCTTGCCGCGATCGAGGACGCCCGCGACAAAATCCTCAGCTTCCTTCATCTCTGCTGCGGTCTTTGCCTTGATGGCGGTCACATCGATGCCTTCGACATTCTGGGCGACGGCGGCAGACACCAGTGCGATGCCGAGAAGGGCAGCGGCGGATCCAATTGCTGACTTCATCGGTCCTTCCCCCCTCACAGCATGCAGCAATTGCGTTTGCGCCAGACCAGATAGCCAAAATCCTCGCCCTTCACCGGATAGGCTTTGCCTGTCTGCGGGATGATGGTGGTGGCACCGATCGGTGCACAGGCGTATCTGCCGCTTGTGGTTGCGACCGGATTGGTCATCTGGAGACGATATTGCTGCTTGCGCACCACCGGCATCAGATATTTGCTGCAAAGCGCCTTCGAGCCCATGGTACCCCAGGCCAAGGCCTGGCGATGCACCTTGTAGAGCATGCGTTCAGCAACCAGCCGCGAAGCTTGCACCTGGGTTACATGGGCCGCGACATGGCCATTGAGCGGATACATGCCGCCATTGCATCCGGCACACCAGAAGAGCTGGTCGATTGGAAGTTTGCGCGTAGACTGGACACAATCAGCGGCACAGGCTGCGGCCGCAATCGGATTGGCAAAGAGCGCAACTTCAGGGTTGATGATCGAGGTGAGCGACGAATCCTGCCACAGCGGGTCGAGTTCGGTGACATAGGCGACATCGAAACTGCTCTGCTCGAAGCAGAGAAAGTCGACCAAAATTTCCATCCAGTAAAGCAATGGATAGATGTAATAATGCGATTGCCACTGCGACGAGTTTTGCGTCTTGCCGCCGATTTGTGAGCGCCCCTGGACATGGCCATGGCCAATGTCGAATCCCGGATCGAGCTTGATCCCGCCAAGATTGGGAAAACACCAGGGCTTGTTGGTGACATCGACAAGCCGCACAGGTTCCCAAAACCCGACCGAAATACCGATGCGCGGTACCGGGCTGCCACAGGCGCAGATGGGATTGGCGGGGTTTTTGGGATCGGGTCGGTCGCCCTTCCAGATGTCAAGGCCGCCGATCGACAGCGGGAAAAGGCAGGACCAGCAGATATCGGTGATCGGGTTCACAAAATTGCCGTGACAGGTCACATTCTGCGCCTGTGCGGGCGCCGCAACAAACGCTGATATGCACGCCAGTGCTGCCCAAACAGGCTTGAAAAGACGCCCGATCATGCCTCAGGCTCTTTTGCATTCCATGCCGCATCAGCACGGTTTTTGGTGGTGAAGTAGACCCAGCCGATCCACAATGTGGCGATCGCAAGCACGATAACCGCGACCGAAGCCCAAAGGCCAAATATCCCTGCCCAGAAGCGGATCAGGCCGACGCCCACGCACAGGCAGGCGCACAGCGTGACCCAAGCCCAGCGAAGCCTGCGCAATGCAGGTGTTTCGGGGGCAGCCATGGGCGTCGCAATAAATTCGAGGAGCACATGCCGTGTCATGTCGGAGATACTCCGATCGGCGTTTCACTTATGCTGAGCATGTCGCCTGCGGCGGTGACGACCGCAGGCGTGTGCCGGATACCGAACCGACCGGTCAATTGCCCGCCCTGGTCGAAATAGAAGCGGCGCTGGTAGGGCTTCATCAGGTCGAAGGGAGAGCCATCGACAAAGATGATCTTTGCTTTCAAAGTGCTCCACCGCGCGACCGCCCAGTCGACCTGCGCCTTTTCGCGACCGTCGACGAATACCAGATCCTGCGTCAGCTTGACGAAAGCCATCGGGTTGACGCGTTGCCCGCGTGTTGCGATGACATTGCCCTTATCGTCGCGAATGTCCTCTGTGACGACGGTGGACGGATCAAAAAGCCATGCGCGCTTTTGCGTCGCTGCGCTCAGCCCGGCGACGGGTGTGGGGCGCCGGACACTGGCGACGGCCTGTTCGCGCATTTGCGCCTGGAGGGCTTCGAGTTTCCCCGACGATTCAAGATTCCGCAGCCTGGCCTCGATCGTCGTGAGCAAATCCTGCTCGATGATCGGGAAGGTTTCGCCCATCTGGCCAAAGTCGTGCGCCTGGACATGGGCTGCGTACACGAGCGCGGAAGTGCCGCACAGGGCGAACAGCGAACCCAAGACGATCTTGCTTTTCACAAGATTGCCTTTCCGGTGCCGATAATCTGACGGCGGCACACAAAGCCAATATCGGCATAGCGGCTGTCGAACCCATCGCGGTGCGGGGTTGCCATGAAATAGCATCCATCGGGGATCACGCCTGTGGGGCCCGGCAGTAGCCTTTCTCCGAACCGTGACTCAGGTTTCAGGGCCGCCACAGGTTTGCCGTTTACAGCGAAAATATTGTCAGACCGGCTCACAACATCGCCCGCGACACCGTAGACTATCTTGCCAAATGGCGGCGCGGTCCGCCCGAAATGGCGGGACACAAGCGCAGTTTGGGGCGCCCGGAAAAAGGCATATTCGCCTTTGCTCGGCATCTGCCCGCTTTCGACAAAGAAGGCCCAATGCGCGAGCGATGCACTGCTGTTGATGAAGAGCGCGTGACTGTCGCGCCAGGTGCCAAGCACCTGTATACCCGCCAGCACGGCAGCAAGCAGCGCAATGCTCACATAGCGGCGTTTGTGATCGGGTTGCCTATTTGCGTGGTCCATCGCCAATCCCCACCGGCGGCAGCAAAGCCGGGTCTGCCATCGCCTGCTGCATCGCTCCCATCACGCTCGCCGCCTGGGCCGGGGCCGGCTGCGGCATCTTCACCTTGGCAAAGACCTGCTTTCGCACTTCGGCCGTGATATCGGGGACGTCACCTGCCAGCACGGCCTCGCCGACCAAGATGATCTGGCCCTTTTGTCCTCTGGCTTTGAGATTGCCTTCAACCTCGGCCATGAACGCCTTGGTTTCTGCCGTGACCTGGTCGGGCGGCGTTGCCGAACGCGCCTGTGCCTGGACATATTCGCCGACCATCGTTGACAGCTGAATACGTGCCATGGGGGCGATATGCTCTTTGCTGACCAGTTCGCGGGTGACCCATGCGCCCCAAAGTCCCGTGCACACGAGCGCGCAGACAGCCGCAACCGGGACCCAGCTGATGGAATGCGCTGTGGTTGCAGCAGCTATCGTCGTCACGCCCTCAAACAGGGGACCGTCACCCGAAACCGGCGTTCTAGGTTTACTTGCTGACATTACTTATCTCCTTCTTGTCGGCAAAAAGGGGCGGGAATGAATGCCGCCGGAAAAACCCGATCAGGGCAAAAAGAGCTGCACTCAGGCCGGCAAGCTCCGCTTCAAACCGCGACCGACGGACCGCGTCGGCTGCGAGGAAGCGCTCGCCGAAATTATCGAAGTGCAGGATCAATCCGGCCAGGCTGAACTGGCCGAGCATCCAGAAGAAGCCGGCATAGACCGCGACAACGCAGCAGGTGGTCACCACCGCCCAACCCGATAGCCGCAACGCCAGATAGCAAAGGTCCGCGACGCGGATGCCGTGGAGCAAAGCGCAGCGAGTCCCCTGCCCTGCGGCCTGCACAGCCGTTGTTGCAGCCTGGGCGGTCATTCTGCCGCCTCCAGGAACTCAGCCGCTGCCTCTGGCTGATGATTCGGGAAGGCAATCCGTTCGATCGCATCGGCAAGCGGCACGCCGCTTTTGGCCAGCGCTTCGATGTCGGCAAATATCCTCGGGCTCGACGAGTAAAGCGTCGCCGAATAGGGATCGAGGACGAGACGGCCCACCGCCAGCGTTTCGGGCCCTTTGATCAGCACGTCGGAATACTCGACCCCGTTGCGCTTGAGCGATCGGAGCAACGCCTCGGTATAATGATCCATCTCGAACCGCTGGTGTTTGGCGAGATCATTGATGGTTTCCTCCTTTTGCTGGAGCACCACCGACCAATCCGAATTTTCAAGCGCGGCGAGCGAGCCTTCGGACTTGTAGAAATCATTGAGCGATTGGGTGGCCGTGATCAGCGAAGAGCCATATTTACGGCAGGTTCGTGCATAGGTCTCGATCGCCTGCCCCATCTGGCCACCACCCAGCAGCTGCCAGGCCTCATCGATCATCATCGCCTTGGGGATAGACCGGTCCATCTGGCGCATCACGCGCAGCGACAGGAACATGAGTGCTGTCAGCGAGACCGACCGCAACTCAGGCTTGGAGGAAAGGTCCGACAGCTCGAAGACGGTGAGCCCTGCGCTCAAATCGATCGAGCAGGGACCATCGAAAAATTTGCCATAGGTCCCGCCCCGCACAAAGGGTGACATCGCGTCGGCAAGGTCATTGGCATAGGGTGACGGCTGTGATCGAAGTGCCGCAACAACATCGTCAATCGTTCCTTCGCGCTTGCGAGCGTTCCACACCTGGCTAACCGCAACATCGATCAATCCGCGCTCGGTGTCGCTCAATCGATCCTGCTGCCGCGCCATCTGGCCAACGATCGATTTGAGCATTGCCAGGCACTCTATTTCATAATCCTCGCCATCTTCGGCATGATCGAGTGCGTCGACGTCGATCATGTCGAATGGGTTTAAAGAAAAGCCCGAGGAGAGCCTGAACTCGACAAAGGCACCGCCAAAGGCGCGGGCCATATGCTCGAACGATCGGCCATCGTCGATGACAATGACTTTGGCACCGGCTCCGGCCATGGCGGCGCAGATGTCCTGCAGAAAGACCGACTTGCCCGAACCCGATTTGCCGAACACCGCGACATTGTGGTTGCCCGCTGCGTTCTGGAACGGCGACCAGAAGAAGGGCTGACCGCGCCGCCCGATCAGCAGGACATGCGGAATAGCGCCACCCGAATATTCGCCCTGGATGGGAGCAATAGAGGCAGCAGTTGTCGTCAACATCGTGCGGAACCGCTTCATTCGCGACAAGTCGGTACTCAGCCCGTTGGGAAGCGAAAGCGGCATCACCGCGAGCAACCCCATCAACTGCAGATAGCGCTCATCGATCAGGTCCCAGCCTGCGCCTTTGTAGACGCTCTTGAGCATCCGTTCGTTGATGTCGCCACGGCCAAGCGGCGAAAGCGCTCCGACGCCATAATAGGCCTGACACAGCTTCCGGCCCTGACGCATCTCCTGCTGGACATGTTGCCACTCGTCGCGCTGGTCGGCGAGCTGTGGCAGAAAACGAGCGGATTTGGTGTCTGCAAGGCTGGTCGTGCGCATCACCTTGAAACCGGCCTTGGAAGTGGCCGATTCCTCATCGGGATAGGTAAGCCCCAGGACCGTCATCACGTTACAGCCGAAGCGCAGCTTGTCATTGATCATGTCGCCGATGATCTTCTGGACGTCCCATGGCGCCCACTGCTTTGGAAAATTGCGAACCGAAAAGAAGCGCCAGTCAAACTGGTCGGGGATGATTTCGCCAATGATCGGCACGCCATCGACCCTTTCGCCGGTCGCGCGGAAGCGTTCGGCGTGAAAGAGCAACCGGTCGGGCGTGACCTGTGTCTCGAGATCGCGGCGCACGCATTGATAGGCGATCGGATCGAGCTCGCTATAGGTCTCGGGCTTGTCGCCATTGTCGACAGCTGCGCAGAGAAAATCGTCAAAATAGCCGATAAGCTCCACAGGCGAGACGTCGCGGTGGGGGATGCTGAGGGCCTGTAACGTGCCGTACAGACTGTCGCGGACGCTGGACAAAGTCTCGGGCGTCACACCCCCGTTCAAAGGTGCGCCAAGACTGATGAAGACCCGGTGATTCCTCAAATAAAAGGGTGCATCGCGCGACAGCGATTCCCAAGCGCCGCGCCGAAGCCAGCGCGCGCGATGTTGGGCGGCGCGTCCGTAAACGCCTTTGGCGACGACCCGCGGCATCACCCAGTCGGCAATTTTTTCACCGATACTCGGGCTTTGCCAATGGATGAACTGGATGTGGCAACCCGAAGGCACCGCATCGGACAGAAATTGGGTGAGTATTTCGCCGCTTTTCTCGTCAGCCCCCATCATGGGAGCCGTTTCGAGCACAAAGCCGAGCGAGTCGGTGTTGACGAACATCCGTGTGCGCGTGTCGTAGGAGCGATAGGGCACCCAGCTTGCCAGCATAGGCGCACCCAAGCGACCGCGTTCGCCTTCGGGCTGCGCGGCATCGCCAAAACACATGGTGAGGAATCGGTCCCAAAGGCCGGTACCTTGTGGCATCAGTCCTGCTCCACTCTACCGGGAAAGTTTGTGGGTTGGTTCACAACTGCTGGTTGCTCATCTGCTGGGCGTTTGGTCTTGGGTTTGCTGTCGCCGCTCAATTCGGTTTCGCGGGCCGGTGGCATTGAGTCCGGTCCGACCGTCGGCATCGATTGAGGATTCTGGGTCAAACTCTCAGCACCCAGCCCGGGCCCGGCAGCGACCGATTGTGCTTTGCCTCTTAGCTGCTCGTCGACGGCAGCCTTGATCTCAGCTGGCGTCGTCGGCCGCCGCCCAAGACCGCGCGCACGCGCCGCAGCGACGCTTGCGGGATCGGGCGCGCGTGCACCCACGCCCGCTCCATCCGGTTCCTGTGTGCTGGACCCGCCTTGACCCCGCGCCAGCGACCAACCCGCCAAACCTACCTGGGAAACGCCGTGCTCCGCAGGGAGGGGCGCAATCTGAGCCGCCTGCTCACGTGACATGGGTGTCGGTGCTTGCGGTTCAGGGCCAGCAGCACCGAGCTCCATCCAGCCACCTGCGTCGGCAACTGCATGGACCACTCGGGCTTCATGGAGATAGCCGCGCTGGTCGACATAAGAAGGGAAGACAACTTTCACAACGCGCCGATCACGATGCACAACGCCGTTCCCCGCTGTAATGATCTTGCCCTCACCGCGAATGTGCGGCTGTGGCCATCGACCCGAAGACGGCGTCATTGGACGCGCATTCTGAATGGTGGCAAGGGCCGCATCGTCAATCACCGTCGACGGCGCACAGGTGCCGCCAGGTGCCGAGCAGGAAAAATTTCCCTTCACATTCCCGCCGAATAGCGTCGCACAGGCAGCGAGCGGCAACGCCGCGAGACAGGCTGCTGCAGCGGCACCGCCTCGACGCGCGAAGTCATTGCTCCGGTGGGTCACCGGCGATGGCGCCACCGCATTTGCGATGCGCCAATAAGCATAGGCTTCAGCGATCGTCACTCGATCCTGCGCGCAGCCCAGCAACCCACCGGATTGGCGCGTCAACACCAGATTGAGCCTCGCCATCTGTTCCGCGCGGAGGAATTGAACGCGGCTAGGGTCGTGGCTCGTGACGAGAGGCGCTTCCGCACAAACGGCCCGCCACAATGCTACAGCCTGGGCTTCGTTCAAGGCCGGGCGCGACTGCGTAAGACGCAGGCCCGACCGCGCAGCGATCGCGTCTGCAAGGCGTCGGGTTTCGGTGCGAGAGAGCAACCGGCTCATGATCGGACCTCGTTCAACCACTTCGCGATATACTCTTTGGGACGATAGCCCTCGATCACCGCACCATCCGAGCGCACCAGTACCGGCGTACCCGAAATCCCATTGTCACGCGCAAAACGCTCATTGGCATCAAGTGCCGAGGTGTCGCAATTGCGTGTCTCTGGGATGCTCTGGCCGGAATAGGCAGCCTTCAGGGCTTTGCGGCGGTCACGCGCACAAAATACCTGGTTGGCAATGGCGCGGCTGCCGAGAATGGAAATCGGCCGTTCCATGACGCGGACGTCGAGTTGCTCGAGCGTGACGGTCAGTGCTTTGCAATAGCCGCACGAAAAGTCCGAAAAGACGGTGACCGTCTTACCCGCCGGATTGCCCCAAATGATCGCGCCCGCCTCGGACAGGCTGGCGAGCGACAAGGTCTTGGCCATGCCTCTGCCCGTGGCGCTGTTCTGGCCCCGCAATTGTGCTTGGCTCGTTTCTGCTTCACGGCGTGAACCCGCAGCGCCACCGATCAGAAGATCGGGATTGACGTCGACCAGCCGGGCCGCCGTCAGGTCCTGGCGGGTTTCGAGGTCGAATATGCGCCCGATCATCAAATAGCGCGCGCCCTGATCGATGTAGAAGATTTGCGAACCAGCGGTGACCTCGCAAACACCGCTGACAATTTGGCAGTTGATCCGCGAAACCTGCGTTTTGGGAAGTCGCTGCTTCAGCTGGGCAAGCACGGACTTGTCCGTCTCGGATGCCACATATCCGCTGGTGTTCGATGCCAGGACGAGCGATGCGCCGCTTCCCAGAAGCGCTGCGGCCAAGCCCCAGGTAAGTTGCTTCCACTTCATTGTCACTCTCCTCAACCGCTGATGAACACGCCTTCCAAAAACACGATTTCGACATCGATCCCGGTCGGCATC
>PNNB01000024.1 GCA_013823985.1 Sphingopyxis sp. | reverse complement strand
TAGTATTGTGGACGCGACCACCAAGAAGAATGTTTTGCAGGTCGCTTGTTCAGCAAAAGGTATCGCACCCGGGAATGTCTTGGCCGTTGGCGATGGAGCCAATGACATACCCATGATCGCCGCCGCTGTTGAACAGAGTGGCCTGGGCGTCGGTTTCCATCCGCGGCCCTTACTGGCCGCGCAAGCCAATTTTGCTGTCCGCCATAA
The DNA here is from genome assembly GCA_013823985.1 of Sphingopyxis sp. Taxonomy (GTDB): domain Bacteria; phylum Pseudomonadota; class Alphaproteobacteria; order Sphingomonadales; family Sphingomonadaceae; genus Sphingorhabdus_B. The sequence continues at coordinate 128,510 of PNNB01000024.1, read as the reverse complement.
TGATCTGACGGCACTGCTCTATGCGCAGGGTGTTCCCCGTGCAGAATGGATCAATTGACCCCAGAAACAAATTTCGTCTTAAAAGGTTATCCCAACACATAGCGGGCCGCGAATACACAGGAGACTATCATGCAGAAATTCCTTCCCTTCCTTCTCCTACCGGTGTTGGCCGGTTGTGCCGGTATGACGCCGTCTACAGGAAAGACGGTTTCGGAAGTTATTTCTGCCGATCTGGCGCGGGCGGACGGGTCATGGGCCGGTGTCGCGACTATCTCCAAGCGCAGCGACGGCATATTTCTGAGTCTAGAAGGCCAGTCGCTTCAGCCGGGTACATTCGGGATGCATCTGCATGCCGTCGGGAAATGTGAAGCGCCTGATTTCGCCAGCGCTGGTGGTCACTGGAATCCTGCCATGAAACAGCATGGGCATGACAACCCGATGGGGGCACATAACGGCGATTTGCCCAATATTGTGGCGGGTGCGGACAAGAAATTGACGCTGGAATACAAGCTGCAGGATATGCAACTGGAAGGCGAGGGCGGGTTTTTGGACAATGATGGCGGCTCGATCATCATTCACGAAAAAGCCGACGACTATAAGACAGATCCGAGCGGAAACAGCGGAAAGCGGATCATTTGCGGGGTCTTCAAATCCGGCAACCGGATCTGAGTTAGACTTTGTCGGCGTAAAGCAAAGTTCCGGGTGCAACCCGCTGTAATATGTGTGCGATATCCGACTGGGCGAAAGCGAAACAGCCTTGGCTTCGGCCGATCTTGCCCTGTTCCTGAATGAGCGTCTGGTTCACATACCACGCCGGGTGAATGACAATGGCGCGAGCCTCGGCCTGATCATTCTGGGGCTCAAGACCGATCAGCCGTCGGGATTCGCCATATTGTCCGATGTAGGTCTCACCGACAGCATAAGCGCCGGACGATGTGGCTTCCGATCCATGGGTGTTTGAAAAGTTGTGAACCCAGCCGCTATGCGCGGGATCCGACCCCTTGCCATGCGCAACGAGAAAAGAGGTCGAATGTCCATTACGTAAATCGACAAGATAGAAACGGGGATCACGCGATGGTTTTGAAAAGTCGGCGATTGCCAGCATGTCGCGATTACGGATCCGTCCCTTGTGCCCATCGAGCGCAGCTTTTGCTCGGCTGAGCAGGATCGGGGAAGGGGAGTCGCCATTAGTGTGGCCGGTACCAGAGCGAAAAATGATGTCGGCTGCTGTGGACGGCGCGGCAACCATAGCAAAGCCAGCGGCTGCCGTATGAAAAAACTGTCTGCGCCCCATCTGTGTCATCACATCCTAGATAATGGCTCATGTTGGTTGCCAAAAGACTTACGCAGAGCGTTTGGGCGCAAATACTATGCAGTTAAGCGCGATTATTTACATGGTGGCACCGTTGCATTGGTAAAATCCTGTCGAAACTGTGTTCATTGCTTGCTATATCGAACTGAACCACCGTTGGTGGAAACAAGCTAATCTTCTTCCAGGGGCATTTTCATGAAGTTCCGCGCGAGTGTTCGCAGTTTATCGGCCATCCTATTGCTGTCGGTATCAGCCCCTCTTTGGTCACAGACGTCAGCCGGGGCACCCGTTAACGCGCCCGTTCCCCAGACGCCCACAAGCCTGACACCACCCGCACCATCGGCGCCGGTCACGGCCCCCGGAACACCCCCACCGGTAACAACACCCCAAACGACCAATCCCGTGGTCGTCGATCCGCCAAAAGCTGTGGCAGCGCCTGTGGCCCCGGTTGCCCCCAAAGTTGTGAAGAAAAAAGGGCCGACGGATTCTCTCAAGCCCGGTCAATATGTGTGGGATAAACAGGCTGCCTATGAAGGGCCGATGAAAATCGTAGCCGTGCTCGATATCCAGAGGATTTACATCTTCCAGAACGACAAGCTGATCGGTTTCAGCACTATTTCAGCTGGGAAAAAGGGCAAGGAAACGCCCACTGGATATTTCAACATCCTACAGAAGAATATCGACCACAAGTCGAACCTCTACAGCAATGCTCCAATGCCCTATATGCAGCGTCTGACATGGGACGGCATTGCTCTGCATGGCGGGCATATCCCCGGATACCCAGCATCGCACGGTTGCATCCGGTTGCCGCATGAATTTGCCAAGCTCCTGTTCGGGGTTACGCAAATGAACCAGGAAGTGGTGGTTTTAAAAGATACGGCTACGCCCGCGAAGCGTCCGGAACCCAAGCCTGAACCTGTCATAGACCCAGTGACCCCAGTTCCGGCACCGGTGCAACCTGTCATTACGCCAGCACCCGTGACACCCGCACCCGTTAAAACATAGCAGTCTCGGCACAATTCCGGTTGACGTTTACGCTAACGTAAAGTAGTTACGTTAGTGCAACGAAGAGGGAAAGCGTCGCCATGGATAAATTCACACTTGATGAAAGGCGCGCCGACGCCACCATCGATACGCCGGATGCGTTCAATCGGGATTCCTTCACAATATCCGACTTGTCGACCGAATTTGATGTGACGGCGCGCGCCTTGCGTTTTTACGAAGACCAGGGCCTGATTTCACCGGAACGAATGGGTCTCGCACGCATTTATTCAAAGCGGGACCGTGCCCGTCTTGCTTGGATATTGCGCGCCAAGCGGGTTGGCTTCAGCCTCGCCGAAATTCGCGAGATGATCGATCTGTATGACCTCAACGACGGCCGAAATATCCAGCGTCGCGTTACAATCGAAAAGTGCCGCGATCGTATCAATTTGTTGAAAGCCCAGCGCGACGATATCGAAAGTGCGATCAAGGAATTGACGGATTTCGTCGCCATGGTCGAAAATGTCGAAGCCGCCGAAAATAAAAGCGCCGCCTGATCCCGTTGTCTCATTGCCCCCATCCTGACACGAATTCAAAGAGGAAGTCTCATGCCTAGCTATAAAGCGCCCGTTCGCGACACGCAGTTCATTATCAACGAGGTGCTCGGGATTGAGCGTTTCGCAAATCTGCCCGGTTTTGAAAATGCCAGCTCCGATATGATCGAGGCGATTCTGAACGAAGGTGCGAAATTTGTCGAAGGCGTCCTTTTTCCGCTCAATCAGGTGGGTGACGCGCAGGGATGTATCCGGCATGCCGACGGGAGCGTCACAACGCCCGACGGCTTTAAAGATGCCTATGACCAATATTGTGCGGCGGGTTGGGGTACTTTATCCGCACCCGCAGAATTTGGTGGGCAGGGTATGCCGCATATCGTTTCGATGGCTTTCGAAGAATATATGGCAAGCTCCAACATGGCTTTTGCGATGTACCCGGGTCTTACCCACGGCGCCGTATCAGCGATATTGGTAAAGGGCAGTGAAGAGCAGAAGGCGAAATATGCCCCGAACATGATTTCGGGCAAGTGGGGCGGCACGATGAACCTGACGGAGCCACATTGCGGCACCGATCTGGGCCTCATCCGCACCAAGGCTGTTCCCAATGGCGATGGCAGTTACGCCATTACCGGGATGAAAATTTTCATCTCTTCGGGCGAGCATGATCTGACGGAGAATATCATCCATCTCGTTCTGGCCAAAACGCCGGATGCACCCGATAATGTGAAGGGCATTTCGCTGTTCATCGTTCCCAAATTCCTGGTGAACGACGATGGTTCGCTCGGCGCGCGTAACATGCTTTCCTGCGGGTCGATCGAACATAAAATGGGTATCCACGGCAATTCGACCTGCGTCATGAACTATGATGGCGCGACGGGTTACCTGGTCGGTGAAGAAAACAAGGGCCTTGCCGCCATGTTCATCATGATGAACATCGCCCGCCTCGGCGTTGGTCAACAAGGACTTGGTATCGCGGAAGTCGCTTACCAAAATGCCGTGCATTATGCGCACGACCGCCGTCAGGGCCGCGCCCTGACCGGTCCCAAAGATCTCGACCAAAAGGCAGATACCTTGTTCGTGCACCCCGACGTGCGCCGGATGCTGATGGATTCGAAGGCATTTACCGAAGGTATGCGCGCTCTGTGTCTGTGGGGTGCGTTGCAAGCAGATTTGCTACACCACGCGCAAACCGAAGAAGAGCGGCAGATGGCCGACAATCTTCTGTCGCTGCTGACCCCGGTCATCAAAGGTTATGGTACGGACAAGGGCTATGATGTCGCGACAAACGCCCAGCAGGTCTATGGCGGACATGGCTATATTGGCGAATGGGGAATGGAACAATATGTCCGCGATGCCCGTATCGCCATGATCTATGAAGGCACCAACGGGGTGCAAGCCATGGATCTGGTCGGTCGCAAGCTGGCGCAGAATGGCGGCCGTGCCGTTCAGGCATTCTTCAAGGTCGTGGACGAGGAATGTGCGTCCGCTAAAGCTGGACCCCTGGCCGATCTCGCCGGCCGTTTGGAAAAATCGAACGGCGAATTGAAGGCCGCGACCATGTGGTTCATGCAAAACGGCATGGCGAACCCCGACAATGTCGGTGCAGGCGCACATCACTATATGCATATCATGGGTATTGTGGCGCTCGGCCTGCAGTGGCTGCGGATGGCGGAAGCAGCGCAGGTGGCTCTGGAAAAGGGCACGGATAATGCTGCCTTCTACCAGACCAAATTGGTCACCGCGCGCTATTTTGCCGAACGCTTCATGCCCGATTGCGGTGCATTGCGGCGCAAGATTGAAGCTGGGTCCGAGGCTATCATGGCGCTCGAACCGGAAATGTTTGCGGTAGCATAGAGACAAAACGCACGACGTTAGCGACGGATGGGAGTTGGCTTTCGGGCAACCTCTCGTCCGTCTCTCATCGGCGCAAGCCACTGGCGATGATGCGCTAAATAGCGGACAGTGAATGCAGGCAGGGGGTTGGCTTTAAAGGAGCAACCAATGTCACACTCACATAAATGGGTCATGACCGCCCTGCTTGGCGCAGTAGGTGCGGTATCTTTACACGGCGCGGCTTTCGCGCAACCGGCACCAGCGCCCGAAGGGTCGGTGCCGCCCCCCACAATCGATTCGAACGAAGACGGGAAAGCCGATGCATGGGATCGGGACGGTAACGGCGTGCCCGACGCGTGGGACGTCAACGGCGATGGAAAGCCGGACAAGTTCGACAATGACGGAGATGGGAAACCGGACGAAAAATCCGAAAAGGCAATGACACCCAAATAAGAGCGCTGAACGGTCGCAAGCAGCGCCCGATAATGGGGCATGCAGAACTGAGCCGGGGCACAAAATGCCCCGGCTTATTTTCGTTATTCTACAGGCAGAAAATCTGGGACCGAAAGATAACGCTCCCCAGTGTCATAGTTAAAGCCCAATATGCGGCTGCCTGCGGGTAGATCGGGCAACTTCTGCGCGATGGCGGCCAGCGTCGCACCGGAGGATATGCCAACCAGCATTCCTTCCTCCCGTGCTGCGCGGCGTGCTGTTTCCTTGGCGACATCCGGATCGACCTGGATAACGCCGTCCAGAAGTGCAGTGTGCAGGTTTTCAGGAATGAAACCTGCGCCAATGCCCTGGATCGCGTGCGGCCCAGGCTGTCCACCGCTGATGACCGGGGATAGGGTCGGCTCGACGGCAAACACCTTCATGTTCGGCCACGCTTTTTTGAGGACCTCTGCACAGCCCGTAATATGGCCGCCGGTTCCGACACCCGTTATCATCGCGTCAATCGGTGTATCGGCGAAGTCCGCAAGGATTTCCTGCGCCGTGGTGCGGACGTGTACGTTGATGTTGGCCGGATTTTCAAACTGCTGTGGCATCCACGAATTGGGAGTCGCTGCCACCAGCTCCATCGCACGCTCGATCGCGCCCTTCATCCCCCGCTCGCGCGGCGTCAGGTCGAAGGTCGCGCCGTAGGCGAGCATCAACCGCCGGCGCTCCAGCGACATGGACTCGGGCATCACAAGGATAAGCTTATATCCTTTGACTGCTGCGACCATGGCAAGCCCGACGCCGGTGTTACCCGACGTCGGTTCGATAATGGTGCCACCGGGTTTCAAGCTTCCGTCCTGTTCGGCGGCTTCGATCATCGCCAGCCCAATACGGTCCTTGATTGATCCACCGGGATTGGACCGCTCCGACTTTACCCACACTTCCGCATTGGGAAACATGCGGGCAAGCCGGATATGCGGGCTGTTGCCGATGGTCTCGAGGATGGATTGGGCTTTCATATTGTTCGCTCCTTACTCAGACGAAAGTATCGGCTTGTTGTCGCTGCGCCCGCAATGTTTCGATACGCGCGACCAATGCCGGATTTGATATCGGATTGCCCTTAAACATCAGGGTGTCAAGAAGCGATAGGCCATATGGCCATTCACCAATGCCGGAGTCTGCATTGATATGCCCGAACAACCCCGCATTTACGAACCGCGCGCGCCAGCGTCGGGCCAGTTTCTGTGCGTGCTGTATGCCGCAATAGGGGTCGTTCTGGCTCGCAACGAGAAGGGCAGGGAAGGGTAGAAATGTGCGTGGTGCAGGCCCGAAATCGGCTAAAGGCGACCCCTTGGCAATATTGTCGACATCGGGCGGAGCGACCAGAAGCGCACCCACAATGTCCAGTTCCGCAGATTCCGGCTCTTGCTTGGCCCACCATGCGACCGCGTGGCAGCCAAGGCTATGGGCAACAAGAATTTTGGGGCCAGCGATCTGGCGGATTGCGATGCCAAGATTCGTGATCCACGCCGACTTGCGGGGACTGTCCCAGCCCCCAAGTTGTGCTCGCCTGCTTTTGGGCAGGCGTTCCTCCCATTTTGTTTGCCAATGCTCCGGTCCGCTGTTGCTGAGGCCGGGAATGATGAGAATTGTCGGTTCTTGAGGTGACTTGGGCATCGTCGGCTCCTTGTGCAATTTTGAGGGGAATAAAGTTGCTAGGCCGTTTGCGACGGATAGCACCATGTATCTCAATCAAAATAGTAGACAATAGGATTGCGACGAAATGCGCGCGATATTCGCTATGCTGAATCGGGGTGGGTGGGGCGTTCCTGTTTGCGGTATTGCGGTTCGAATGTCCGGGCATTTCTAAGCTCGGGAAACAGCCAGGTCCAAAGGCCCGTTACGAAAATGGCGCCGGCTCCGCCCGCTACAACCGCACCTACGGGACCGAGTAAAGCGGCCGCCACACCAGACTGCAACTCCCCCAATTCGTTGGATGCGGAAATGGCGAGGCCGGAGACGGAGCTTACCCGCCCCCGCATGTCGTCGGGCGTATTTAATTGCACCAGAGACGAGCGCACATATACGGAAAGCATGTCTGAAGCGCCAAGCAAGATGAGCATGACAAGCGCAACGGCCATGCCCGCGCCCATATTCAGCGCAGCGATCCGGCCATTGCCAAACAGGTGTGCGCCAATTTCATGGCTCAATCCAAACCCGATCGTCGCCAAACCAAAGACCACGACCGCCCACAGCATTTTGCTACCGACATTATGCCGCAATGGTCGGAACGTCAGAAAAAGCGCAACCAGCGACGCACCAATTGCGGGTGCGGCGCGCAACTGGCCGAGTCCGTCGGGTCCGACCTGCAATATGTCACGCGCATACACCGGCAGAAGCGCGGTCGCCCCTGCCAACAGCACGGCAAACAGATCCAGCGTTATAGCGCCCAGCAAAAATCGTTCGGACCAGGTATAGCGAATGCCATCGATCATCTGCCGCACAGGATGCACCTTACGCTCCATTGGCGGCGGATAGACCGGCTTCACAAAGCTGAGACTTGTCGAGGCCAGCAGCAACAATGCGGCCGAGACCCAATAGGGCGATGATGGATTCGCCGCAAAAAGAAGCCCTCCGGCTGCAGGACCGAAGACTGACCCGACCTGCCAAGCAATTGAGCTCATGGCGATCGCGCGGGGAAGGGAACTGGGCGGCACGATGTTAGGCGCGATTGCCGACATCGACGGGCCGACAAACACCCGCGCAACCCCATGCAGCGCAGCGAATATGAAAAGCAAAGGCAACGTCAGCGTGTCGCTATATGTGAACCAGCCCAAGGCCAGTGCCACAAGCATGTCGATAGCATTCGCAATCAGGGCGACAGTACGACGTTCCCAACGGTCGGCGGCCCATCCCGCAACGGGTGTTAAGAGCGCCAACGGGACAAATTGAAACAGTCCAAGCAGACCTAGCTGAAGCGAAGCCTCGCGGATCGACATGCCATAATCGCTGCGGGCGATATCATAGGCTTGATAGCCAATTACGACGACCATTCCCATCGTCGCAAGGACCGCCATAAAGCGGGCAAGCCAATAATAGCGGAAATCGGCTATTGCGAGAGGATGGATTTCTTTGGTGGACATCGGCTTTTAGCAAAACATACAGAAAGAGAATGTTTTGCTAGCCATCAAATTGGCAATTGTAACGAATTGATTTCAAATTTCCTCAGGAACACCCTGATATTCGTTAATCGTTTCAAAAAGCGCGGTCAGCGCTTCACGTTCGGCCATAGTGATTTCAGGCCGCCACACTTCGAACAAAAGAACCACCCGCGTTTCTTGACTGCGGTTCCAGGCCTCATGTTCGATACTGTCATCGAAGATCAACGCTTCCCCTTCTTTCCACGCCCTGGTCTCGTTTCCGACACGTAAGGCGCAGTTTTCCGGTATGATGAGCGGGATGTGGCAAATCAGGCGCGTGTTGAGCAACCCGTGGTGCGGCTTGATATGGGTGCCGGGTTTTAACAAAGACCAAAGGGCGATGGGCGACCGTTTGTCGATGCGCGGCATCGGCGCCACATCCAGTGCGGCAATTGTTGCCGGGCAACGCGTGGCATGCTCTTCAACAATCTCGCCGCTTTTCCAGAAATAATAGGCACCCCAGCTCGGGTCATTAATCAAGGGATTGGCGGCGTGCGGTCGGTCGGCGCTGGATTCGACATAGGGAACGAAATCCTGTCCGTCGGATAGCACCGACAGCAACTCAGCGCGCATCTCCGGAATTTTTGCCTCTACGGCAGCAACCCAGTCAAATTCGGACCGCTCGTAAAACTGCTTCTGGGGTAGGCCCGGAAAATAGAAGCTAGAGGGCTGCTGGAGATAGAGCTGTTTCGTGCCCAGCAAGAGGTCAATCGCATTTTCGATGCGCGCTTCGCCCGTCACACCACATTTCCGAAGGCTATCGAGCAGATGCTGTTCAAAACGTTTCTGGCTCTCCACCAGAAAGTTTTCCGCGCGTTGCAACATGGGGCGCAGCGCCGTGGGAATATCACCCTGCGCGGATGCCTGATTGATGGCCGCTTTAAAGAATGCCACAGCGGCACGGTCGTCGCCAAGGCGTGCTTTCATCTCGGCCGTCAGGATCAGTGCGGGAATGTCGCGGGCGTTCAATTTCAATTGCGCCTGAAGGGCCGCTGCTTCCGCGTCGTTGTCCCCGACCATGTTGCAGGCTTGTGCAAGCAACAGCCAAGGACGCTCCCGCTCGTCAATTTCCAGAATGAGCCTGCGCGCCGTATTGCCATCTCGCCGTTGTAAGGCATTACGGGCTTCGTTCATTAAAGATTGGCTTTGATCGCGCATAGCCGATGACTTGCCAAATATTATTGCGGCTGGCCAGCGCAAGATTGCGGTGCCCACGCACAGGCAAGTTTCCGATTGCGAAATTAACCTAGACAAGTTCGCGTTGGTGAAGGGCGTCTTTCGCCAAGGCTTCGATTGCCGGATCGGGATCATAATGGGTTGCGTGAAACTGGATCGACCCTGAATCCCTCATGATCTGGATGTCCCGGCTTTCGACTGCACTTCGACTTGGGAGATCGTAAAAGATCCGTACCAGGGGCATCGAATAATCCTCGGGGTCCTCCCCAATGACCACAGCCAGGGTTTCGTTCGTCAGATGCACAATGCTTCCAATCGGAAATATGCCCAGACTTTCAACGAAGGCGCGCAGCAACTTCTGGTCGAAATGGCCTTTCCAGCTCATCATTTTTGCCAAAGCCATCGCACCCGATAAAGGCTTGTTATAGCTACGCTGTGACGTGATCGCGTCGTACACATCGCAGATTGCAGCCATACGTGCAGCAAGGCTGATGTTTTCTCCCGGAATTTGGAAGGGGTAGCCGGTGCCATCCATTTTTTCATGGTGGTGAAGGCAGACATCAAGCGCCGTGGGTGTGCCGCAGTCAGCTTGCAAAAGTATGGCATGGCCTTTTTCCGGATGGCTACGGACAACCTTCCACTCATCGTCGTCCAGCTTTCCCGGCTTGTTCAATATGAGGTCCGGGATCGACATCTTGCCAAGATCGTGCAGCATACCGGCCAAACCCAAGTCCTGCACAACGGCTTCATCGAGCCCCAATCTTCGACCCAAATTTATCATGAGGGCGCACACGGATACCGAATGAAGGTAGGTATATTCGTCTTTGGACTTGAGCCGCGCAACGTTGAGGATGATCGACGGATCCTTGTTGACGCTTTTTGATATTTGGGAGACGAGGCTAGAAATTTTATCCGTCGTAATTGCTTTACCCAAGCGGGCGTCTTCGAACAGATTTATGACTTCTGTCTTGGACCTCTCCAGCATTTTCGTAGCGCGCCGCATTTCCGTCACCCGTGCATCGCCGAGCAGCGGCGTCGGTCTAGACTCCGGTTCCGGAATAAAAATTGCATTTGGCATTTGGGGTGTATTGAATTTGCGTGTTGTTGTCACTTTAGGGGAGACTTCGTCTGCTTCCTTTTCGTCTGCTTCGATGTCGGCTTCTGCGGTTGTATCAACCTCCGACGGTTCGGAGAGCCCGACACCCTTGCTATCATCGATCACAATTACCTTGGGGCCGGCATTCAGCAGGGCGTCCAAATCGGATTGATCGCGGATCAGGAAGCGGCGGCTCCAAAAGGGATGTTCATACCAAGCCAAGTCCAGTGAATGGACATACATTCCGACCGAGAGCTGTTCGGTCCCGACTTCAATCAGCATGTCCCGTCCCGAAAGTGCGAACTCTCTTGCTGCAAAAGCCACATTTCCAGTTCGTGATATTTGAAGGGGTTAACAAGCTTTAGACCGGCCGATTCTTTGTTGCACCAGACGACCTTTGCACGATGGCGCGGGAGGCCAGTGGGCTCAATCATGACTGTCGCACCCAGAACCATTTTCTTTACGTCGACAACACGCATACCTGACGCCGAAATGTCGATAATCTGGCATTGCTGCCGGTTCTCGCCATGTTCGACCATGGCTGGTGCAAAACAGCAGTAACGTGGCGGCCGCGGTTTGATGCGCTTGATGCTCACTTCCGAGCGCTTCCAGATTTCGTTGAGGTCGATGGCCTCGTTAAATTCGACACCCGCCTGCGCGTCCCGGACCCAACGGATTGTGCCTTTCGATTTCAAATTGGAGCGAAATTCGATTTCAATCGGTTGCCCAACCTTGAGGCTAATCAGCGACTCAATATTGGCGCCTTTGCTAGATATGTTGAGGATGCGGCATGGTTGTTGGCGGCCGGATGTTTCCAGCTTTGCCGTGAGCATAACGGACACTTGACGATTGGATGACCGGCGTTCCCGCGCAGGCGCGCATTCGTCGATCGCCGGGCCCGAAGCTGTATCCAACGAATAGTTCAGTTCCATGAAATGGTCCGTTTCTGGGGTGTTTCGAAAAGATCGCCGTGCATTTCATGGAATTACGGCAATCGGTTTCAAAACTTTAGCTTTCGGACCTGGAAAAATTGCATTTTATCGGCGCTTTAGAATTGCGCAGCATTTGGAACCATTATCGCACCGCAGAGGAGGCTTGCATGGAAAATCATCCGTCCTCTGCGATGCTGATTGGTTAAACCGGAATTAATAGCTGCCCATGGGCAACACAGGATCGACCATTTGTTCCTCTAGGATATGAACCCTTACTTCCTCGCCATTTAGAAACGCCATGAGATCGCCGATCAGCCGGTCACGATCCGTTTCGAAAAGTCCATGTGGGGATCCGGAATATTCGACCAGTTGGACATCATCGATCATTGACGCCGCCATTCGTCCGGTTGCCTGGATCGGAACAGTTTTGTCGGCAGTTCCGTGAATGATCAGCGTCGGGACTTGGAAAGATGGCAGTTCGGGGCGGAAGTCCGTGCTCGAAAATGCCTCGGCGCATTTCAGCGTTGGCCGTAATCCCGCCTGCATCGTCAAGCGCCATGCACAATCCAGCACCGCGGAACTAACAGGCTTGCTGAACCAACCCACGCCGAAAAAATCGTTCAGAAATGACTTCATGAATGCAGGACGATCATCAAGCATTTGCTGGGTCATCTGGTCGAATGTTTCCTGCGGTACGCCATCAGGATTATCGTCCGTCTGCAACATATAGGGGACGACCGAAGCGATCAGCGCCGCGCGAACTACCCCTGCGCCGCTGTGCCGGGACATGTAACGGGCAACTTCACCCCCACCCATGGAAAAACCGACTAGGGTAACATTATCCGTGGCTCCTGTTGCCTGCAGCACGTCGGCCAGGTCATCGGACAGGCTGTCATAGTCGTAGCCATCCCATGTCTGTTCCGAACGCCCGAACCCGCGACGGTCATAAGAAATAACCCTGTGTCCGGCATTTGCCAAAGCATCCGCCACCGGATCCCAGCTATCCGACGATAGCGGCCAACCGTGGATCAGGACAACCGGATCGCCTTTGCCCCAATCTTTCACGTAGAGCCATGCACCGTCGCGTGTTTCAATCATCGCCATTTCCGTTCTCCTTTTCAAAAGAAGGAAACGCCGAACCTGATTTCACGTTCCATGATGATGTGCATGTTTTGACGTCAGGCTATGGAGATAAAGCTATCCATAACGCGCTTACGGCCTGCGACCTCAAAGTCGATTTCCAGCTTGTTGCCTTCAATCTCGGCAATAGTGCCGTAGCCGAATTTCTCGTGAAAAACGCGCATGCTTACCGAAAGGTCGCTGCGCCCCTTATTGCCCAAGCTGACGGTACTGCGCGTGTTTTCGGCGATACGTTGCGGGCGGGGGTTAAAGCCACCGCTGGTCGCGGCACGCTGCCATCCGGGACCGCGCGCGTTGCTGCGGCCTTGGTTGGACGCAGCGAGATGGGCGAAGGGATCGGCCTGTTCCGACCAGTTCGCACGCCATAGCGACGCGCCGCCCGTCATCGTTTGTTCGGCTTCTATATGGTCGAGCGGCAGTTCTTCGATAAAGCGGCTTGGTATGCTGGATGTCCATTGGCCATAGATGCGTCGGTTCGCGGCGTGGATAATCGTACATTTCCGTCGTGCGCGGGTGATTGCGACATAGGCCAAGCGGCGTTCCTCTTCCAAAGAGGCAAGGCCACCTTCGTCGAGCGCGCGCTGCGACGGGAAGATGCCGTCTTCCCAGCCCACCAGGAAAATATTGTCATATTCGAGGCCTTTGGCCGCGTGGATTGTCATAATCGTGACACTTGCACCGGGATCGCCCCGGTCATTGTCCATGACCAGACTGACATGCTCCAAAAACTCGCCCAGAGTTTCATATTCTTCCATGGCGCGGGCAAGTTCGTTCAGGTTTTCAAGCCTTCCGGATGCTTCCACGCTCCGTTCGGCCTGCAGCACAGCAGTATAACCACTTTCGTCGAGGATCAGGCGCGTCAGATCCGCAGCGGTCATGCGCGATGCCTCGTCCCGCCAGCGGGCGATGTCGACGACGAGATCGGCCAGCGACTTGCGCGCCTTCCCCGAAAGTTCGTCCGTACCCACCAACCGGGCAGCCGCGACACTGAGCGGGGTTTGGTCTGCACGGGCGATGATGTGGATTTTTTCCACAGCCTTATCCCCAATGCCGCGCTTCGGCACATTGACGATGCGTTCAAAGGCCAGGTCATCGGCCGGTTGGTTGACGATCCGCAAATAGGCTATGGCATCCCGGATTTCGGCACGTTCATAAAAACGAAAACCACCTACTATCCGGTAGTTAAGGCCGATTTGTATGAAGCGATCTTCAAATTCGCGGGTCTGATGCTGGGCGCGGACGAGGATAGCGATGCTGTCGAGGCTTTCGCCCTTATATTGCAGGCTCTCGATTTCCTCACCGACACGTCGTGCTTCTTCCGGTCCATCCCACACACCGATGATGCGGACCTTTTCACCTTCATCCAGTTCGGTCCACAAGGTCTTGCCCAGACGCGCGCTGTTGGCGTCGATCAGGCCGCTGGCTGCGGCAAGAATATGCGGCGTGCTGCGGTAATTCTGTTCTAGCTTGATGATTTTCGCGCCAGGAAAATCCTTTTCGAAACGCAGGATATTGGCAACCTCGGCCCCTCGCCAGGAATAGATGCTTTGGTCATCATCACCAACACAGCAGATATTTTTCCGCTTTTGCGCGAGCAGGCGCAGCCAGAGATATTGGACGGCATTGGTATCTTGATATTCGTCCACCAATATATATTTGAACTGCGCCTGATATTTTTCGAGAATATCGCGGTGGTTTTTGAGCAGGTTCAAACCATGCAACAACAAATCGCCAAAGTCGCAGGCATTCAAGGCCAGAAGCCGCGCCTGATAAAGCGCATACATCCGCTGGCCTTTCCCATTGGCATAGGCTTCATTGTCGGCCGCATCGAGGTCCGATGGCGACTTTCCGGCGTTTTTCCATTTGTCGAGCAACGCCGCTAGGCCGCGGGCAGGGAAGCGCTTTTCATCGAGGTCTTCGGACTGGATCAGCTGCTTCAACAGGCGAATCTGGTCGTCGGTGTCGATGATCGTGAAATTGCTCTGTAATCCGATAACTTCGGCATGTCTGCGGAGCAGTTTGGCACCGATGCTGTGGAACGTACCCAGCCACGGCATGCCCTCAACCGCTTCACCTACCATGGTACCAATCCGTTCGCGCATTTCACGCGCGGCCTTGTTGGTGAAGGTGACAGCCAAAATTTCCGAGGGCCACGCCAGACGGGTATAGAGAATCTGCGCCATGCGTGCGGTCAAAGCAGCCGTCTTGCCGGTACCGGCGCCAGCCAAAAGCAGGACTGGCCCTTCGGTCGTCAGCACGGCCTCACGTTGTGGAGCGTTGAGGCCGTTCAACCACGGCGGATCATTTTGTAAATTAGCTTCGGGCATCAGCGAACAGTTAGGGAACGGAACGCTTCCGCGCAAGCTTTGCAAACACCCGTCCGTCAATTGCGACAAGACCCAAAGCAATCAGCGCCGCTCCGATCATTTCCTTCACCGAAACAGACTCGCCCAAGGCCACAACACCAAGAACGATGGCGACAACCGGCATGATGAAGGCCACCAGCATCGCGTTAGATGCGCCCGCACGGTCGATGAGCCGGAAATAGAGAAAATAGGCAAAAGCGGTTGATGGAATGGCAAGGCCAATGGCGCCAATCCAGGCGTCCCAACGGGCAAAGGGCAGGGTCCAAGGTTGGTCGAACACCAACATGAACGGCAGGATAAGGACCGCGGCGGTAAATACCTGTCCGGTTGCGACAACAATTGGCGTCATGGTGGATTGCGACAGCGTGCGCCCGTAAATCGCCGCCAAGGCATAGAGCACCGTCGCACTGAGACAGGCAAGCTGCGCCAGAACATCGCTGGTCATGCCTTTGAGCGCGCCGGTCCCGACCATCACAACGATACCCGCCAACCCGAGCAATACGCCCAACAGCCGCGACGGCGTGGCTTTTTCATCACGTGTGAACAGATGCGCCAGCACCACGCCCCACAAGGGCGTCGTCGCGTTCAATATCGATCCAAGACCTGTGCTGATATAAGACTGCCCCCAGAAAAACAGCATGAAGGGGAAGGCTGCATTCAATCCGCCCAACACGAACAACTGCCGCCAGCTCCGGCTATCGGTTGGCAGCTTCTGCCCCAGATATTTCAACGCGAGCAGCATCGGCGGGACGGCAAGTGCCATACGCATGAAAGCAAGGGTTATGGGAGGAAAGCTGCGTAAGCCCAGCGCGATCATGAAAAACGCGCCGCCCCATAGGAGCGACAGGAAGAGGATGATGCCCCAATCGCCCCCTGTCATTTTGGGAGATGTCAAAGCGTGTCGTCCGGACGAAGCAACGTCAGCCGCGCTTTCCCGACATCGCGGACGGTGTCGATTACGAAACCTTTGACGTCGATATTTTCCTTGGTGTCGGTTTCGACACTGATCCACGCAGACGGGGCGAACCAGCGCAAGCGCGCCAATTTATCGAGCGCAACGGATCCGGCACCACTTGCATAGGGTGGGTCCATCAGCGCCAGATCAAAGGGCTTGATGGCCGAACCAAGTGAAAGCACCGATCCTCGCCGGATATCTGACTGCGACTTGGCACCGAGCTTATCGATATTGGTTTCCAGAGCTTTCAGCGCGTTGGCATCGTGCTCGACAAATGTGCAATGCGCTGCACCGCGCGACAGGGCTTCCAGCCCCAATGCACCCGACCCGGCAAACAGATCGAGTACAGCCAAATCCTCGAACGAACCCAAACGGCTGTTTAGCATGGAAAACAGCGTTTCGCGGGTACGATCCGCCGTTGGACGGGTTGTATCCCCCTTGGGGGCCACCAAAGGGCGCGACCGCCACTGGCCGGCGATGATCCGCATTATTTCAATGTCTTTCGAAACTCGATCAGGTCGACCCTGCGCACCTCTCCGACTGTTCCGGGGGCCATATCGCCCAGTACAAAGGGTCCATAACGGGTGCGGATCAGACGGCTGACTTCAAGGCCGAGATGCTCCAACACGCGCCGCACTTCGCGGTTCTTGCCTTCGGTCAGGGTCATTTCGATCCAGCCATTGCGTCCGGTCCGACGTTCCAGATTAGCGTCAATCTGGCCGTAGCGTACGCCCTCAATCTCGATTCCGTGGATCAACTCTTCCAACTGTTCCTGTGTGACATCGCCGAAGCAGCGCGCACGATAGGTGCGTTCAATGCCGGTCGAAGGTAACTCCATCTGCCGTTTGAATTCGCCATCATTTGTCAGCAACAGCAAACCTTCGGTATTCAGGTCGAGCCGTCCAATCGGCATCAGTCGCGGCAAATCCTTGGGCAACACATCGTAGATGGTTTTGCGCCCGCTAAAGTCACGTTCGGCCGTCAGACATCCTTCTGGCTTGTGAAACAGATAGAGCTGCGTCGGTGCCGGCTGCCCCACAGCCTTGCCATCCACGGCCACACCATGCAGCGATTTAAGCAATGTCGCAGGCGTCTCGACCTTCTCGCCATTCAGGGTGATCCGGCCATCGGCGATCATCCGCTCAATTTCCCGGCGCGAGGCAACACCCGCGCGTGCGAGCAATTTCGCGATGCGTTCCTCCCCATCGGCGCGTTCCAATGCCCCCTTGGAAGGAGCAGCATCGGGCCGTGGTTTGCGCACGGGCTTCGTGTCCCAGCGCAGGCGGGGCGGTTTGGCGGGGCGCGCGGGCGCTCTGGTCGGTGGTTTGGCCATGAATGCGCCTTTGACGCATTGCGATCGAAAAGTCACGTCACTGTTAAAGTCACTGGCCATTCAGGAAAATAGCGTTAGTCATTCAGACAAAGAATATCGGAGGGGTCCGGATGTCGGTCGATTTAATACGCTTTTTCATTTTTGTTGCGATTCTTGCGTCTCTGCCCGTGATCGCATTGATGGTCCCCGCCTTTCGCCCCTATCTCCGCAAGAATCCGGTCATCACATTTCTTTTGGGAATATCGAGCGGCTTTCCGCTGACCCTGCTCGTCGCCACTATGACATTCTGGTTGGCGAAAGTGGGCATCGATACCGCAACGATTGGTTTCGCAGTGGCCTTGGGGATTCCCTATACGATCAAGTTTCTGTGGGCCCCATTGGTCGACAAACTGCATTTGCCGTTTCTAACGAAAGCCTTTGGGCAGCGTCGCAGTTGGCTGTTTTTCGTACAAGCACTGCTGTTCTTTTCGATATGGCAATTGGGGGCAAGCAACCCGCAACCGGGCAACATGACCCTGTTCGCGATTTGGGCGCTCATCACGGCTTTCCTCTCTGCGACGCAGGATATCGTTATCGATGCGTATCGTATCGAGATTTTGGAAGAAGACGAATTTGCCCATGGCACCGCGACAAATCAGTTCGGATATCGCACCGGGAACCTTATCGCCGGCGCGGGCACCATTTATTTCGCTTCGCAGGAAGGATTGGGTCTTGGTTGGGCAACGGCTTATGGGCTGACTGCGTTCTGTATCATTCCCGCTATCATCGGCGCGCTGTGGGCTGGACCAGGCAAATTTGTGGACCGCTTCGCGCATGTTTCCGGCATGAAACCCGGGCAGTGGTTGACCGAAGCGGTGGTAAATCCATTCCGCGAATTCCTGACCCGGCATGGGGCATTTATCATTTTGGGTTTTGTGCTCGTCTACAAAGTAGGCGATGCGATGGGGCAGGCAATGCTCAGTCCCATGATCGTCGATCTTGGCTTTTCCGATCTTGATTATATTTCAGCAAACAAGCTTTGGGGCTTTGGCGCCTTGATTGTCGGATCGGCATTGGGCGCGCCTTTCATATTGTGGCTTGGCATGGGCCGTGCACTCCTGATTTCTGGCCTGATGATGATGTTTTCGAACGTCATGTTCATGCTGTTGGCAGCATCCGGTAATAATTACTGGATGATGGTGGCCGCGATCTGCACCGAAAATATGACCAGTGGCATCGGTTTGACGGTGTTCACCACCTATTTGTCGGGGCTATCCAGCATTGCTTATACCGCCACACAATTCGCGTTGCTGTCCTCCTTTGCCGGTGTTGGCCGTACCTTCATGGCCGGACCTGCGGGTATTGTGGCCGAAAAGGTTGGTTGGGTCGGTTTCTGGGGCTTTACCGTTGTGGCCGCTATTCCGGGTATGATCTTGCTCTGGGTCCTGTGGAGCAAAGGCTATGTGGTACAGAGCATCCACCAGGTGGAGGCTGTCGATGAAAAGGCACTGAAAGAACCTGTCGGCCCCGTGCGTATTTTGGGCTTTGTCCTCGTAGTAGCCGGTCTGATTGGACTTCTTCTGTCGCAGCCCTTGGAACTGGCAAATAACATCACAGCCATTTTTGCAGCGGTTTTGGTACTGGGTGGATTGCTGGCATGGAAAGGGCAAGGAAAGCGGAAGGCCGCTTTGCCCTAGTCATCCAACGTCAATCCGGTATCTGCGCATTCTCGCGTAATACTTCGCCCGCCAGATAGAGCGAACCGCAGATAAGCACGTCGCCTTCTGCCTCAGATGCAGCAATCCGGTCCAGCGCCTCGGATACCGTAACGACGGGGTTTGCGTTCAAAACGCCCATGCCGTCTTGCACCAAATAGCACAGATCTTTCGGATCATGATGCTCATGTCCGGGGATGGGCACGGCATGAAGGGATGCGATCTTATCGGCGAAGGGCTTTAGGAAACCGACCGCATCCTTGTTTTTAAGCATGCCGAGAATGACGTGCACCGGTGGACCGTCGGCAAGAAGTTTTGCAATGGCAACGCCGGCGTCAGGATTATGACCCCCGTCGAGCCACACAGAGCGACTTGCGGGCAATTTAGCTTTCAACGGGCCATCCGCCAACAATTGCATTCGCGCAGGCCAACGGGTCCATTCCATGGCGGCCGACAAAGCTGCCTCGGGGATGGAGAGCGCTGTCTGGTGACGCAGCATTGCAACGGCAAGGGCGGCGTTATCCGTCTGGTGCGTGCCGGACATGCGGGGCAGGGGGAGGGTCAGTTTCCCCTTATCGTCGCGGTAATGGAGGCGCCCTTCATAGACCGCTGCGTCCCAATCCGTTCCGCGTGCGAGCAACTTTGCGCCTGTCCGCCGGGCGGTCGCGGTGATCGTATCGACCATCGATGCCGCGTATTTTTGAATAAGAAGGAGCGAACCGTCTTTCGCAATGCCTGCTTTTTCAAATGCGATGCGATCAAGCGGGGCGTCAGGCGTTCCCGCCTCGGGCGCGAGCAGAAATGCTTCGTGATCGATGCCGAGCGACGCAATTCCACAGGCGACCGGGTGTTCGACAACATTGGTTGCGTCGAGACGTCCGCCCAAGCCGACTTCAACGATGCAGGCGTCTGCAGGCGTGCGGGCAAAGGTAAGGAATGCGACTGCCGTGGTAACTTCGAAAAAGCTCGCCTGTAACCCCTCGGCGTGGTCGAGTACTTCGGACAGCTGAGATGCGAGCGGAGCATCGTCGATCAATTTTCCGGCCACACGGATGCGTTCGTTGAAGCGCACAAGATGGGGGCTAGAATAGACATGCGTTGTCATTCCGGCGGCCTCAATAGCCGATCGTAAAAAGGCGCAGGTGGACCCTTTGCCATTTGTACCCGCAACATGGAATGTGGGCGGCAGATGATGATGCGGGTTTCCAAGCCTTTCGAGTAAGGCGGTAATTCGTTCCAAGCCCAGTACATCGCGGCCCGGGGACAGCATGGTCAACCTGTCCAACTGCATTTGTACCGCGGGGTTGGTCGAATGGGCGTGGTCAGCCATGCGCTAAACCAGTGTCCGATTTTCGGGCGCGCCTAACGCCCTCATTTGCACGATGGATCCTGAAACCAGTTCAGGATGACGACGGGTAGTAACCAACGCTCGTGCCTCAGGCCGCCTTTTTCTCGGGTGCCAGAAATCCAATCAGTTGCGACAAAACACCGCGCAAGTCGTGGCGATGTGTGACCATGTCGATCATGCCATGTTCAAGCAAATATTCGGCGCGCTGGAATCCTTCAGGCAGCTTTTCGCGGATCGTTTGTTCGATCACCCGCTGACCGGCAAAGCCGATAAGCGCACCCGGTTCGGCAATCTGTACATCGCCCAGCATTGCGTAGGACGCCGTCACACCGCCCGTTGTCGGGTCGGTCAGTACGACGATATAGGGCAGGCCTGCATCGTGAAGCATTTGAATGGCGACGGTAGAGCGCGGCATTTGCATCAGGGACAAAATCCCTTCCTGCATCCGTGCGCCACCTGCAGCGGTGAAAATGATATAGGGGCACTTTGCACGGATCGCGGCCTTCACCGCATCGATAAACGCTTCCCCCACGGCCATGCCCATGGAGCCACCCATGAAGGCGAAATCCTGCACACTGACGACTGCGGTCTGACCGTTGATTTCGCCTTTGGCGCTGATCATCGCGTCCTGTTCGCCCGTGGCGAGGCGGGCCGCCTTGATGCGGTCGGTATATTTTTTGGTGTCCTTGAACTTCAAGGGGTCTTCACCCACAACAGGGGGCTTCAGCACATCATAGCTGTCGTCGTCGAACAGGGCAGCAAAACGCTCCGCCGGTCCGATGCGTCCGTGATGGTCGCATTTGGGACAGACCGATTGGTTCTCCTCAAATTCCTTGAGGAATATCATTGCATTGCAGCCCTTGCACTTATGCCAGAGCGTCTCGGCTGTTTCGCGCTTGGCGATGAAAGGGATGGCGTTGCGGACGCGGGTGACCCAGTTCATATTCAGGCCTTTCTGGCTGCGACAATTGCGTGTTTCAAGGATGCCACATAATCTTGCAGGGTACCAGCAGCATTACTGCCATGCTGTGCGACCAGTTCGACAAGGGCGGAGCCCACAACCACGCCATCTGCAACGCGGGCGATATTGGTCGCCTGTTCCGGCGTGCGGACGCCGAAGCCGACGGCGACGGGCAGGTCTGTATAGGCTTTCAAGCGGGCGACAGCCTCGTCAATGCTGGTTTGCGCCGCTTGTTGCAGTCCGGTGATGCCAGCAACGCTGACATAATAGAGAAAGCCGGAGGCGCCATCCAACACCGCAGGCAGGCGCGCCTTGTCGGTGGTCGGGGTGGCAAGACGGATCAGATCAATTCCGGCTGACCGCAGCAATGGGCCGAGTTCGGCGTCTTCTTCCGGCGGAATATCCACACAAATCACGCCGTCGACGCCGGCCTTGTTGCATTCGGAGGCAAACCATTCGCCGCCCCGGATCGTCATGGGGTTGGCATAGCCCATCAGCACGAGAGGCGTGTCGGGATGCCGGGCGCGGAATGCGGCGGCGATGGCGAAAATGTCTGCGGTGGTGGTGCCAGCGCCCAGGCTGCGGATATTCGCCTCCTGAATGGCGGGGCCATCGGCCATCGGGTCGGTGAAGGGCATCCCAAGCTCAATGACATCCGCGCCGCCTGCGACGAGGGCGTCGAGATTGGCCGCGGTGTCGCCGTCACCCGCAGTGATGAATGTGACGAGCGCGGGGTGATCTTTGGAAAACGCAGCGGAAAGGCGTGTCATATCGCCGTCCCCAGCGCCTCGGCCACGGTGAAGATATCCTTGTCCCCACGTCCGCACAGGTTCGCCAATATGATCTGGTCCCGGTCCATTTTCTTGGCCTCGCGTTCCACTGCGGCGATCGCGTGGGCCGGTTCGAGGGCAGGAATGATACCTTCGGTCCGGCACAGTAACTGGAATGCGTTGAGCGCCTCGACATCGGTCACGCTATCATAACGAACGCGGCCGATTTCCTTGAGCCAGCTATGTTCTGGCCCGATACCGGGATAGTCGAGCCCCGCCGAAATCGAATGCGCCTCGGCAATCTGGCCGTCTTCGTCCTGAAGCAGATAGGTCTTGTTGCCATGCAAGATCCCCGGGCGTCCGCCCGCAAGGCTTGCGGCATGTTCTTTTTCCAGACCATGTCCTGCCGCTTCGATGCCGAGCATCGCGACGTCCTTGTCGTCGAGGAACGGGTGGAAAAGCCCGATGGCATTCGACCCTCCGCCAATCGCGGCGACCAGCATATCGGGCAAGCGGCCTGTCCGGCTGAGCATTTGAGCGCGGGCTTCCTTGCCGATGACGCTCTGGAAATCGCGGACAAGTTCGGGATAGGGATGCGGTCCGGCGGCGGTGCCGATGATATAAAAGGTGTCATGGACATTGGCGACCCAGTCGCGCAGCGCCTCGTTCATTGCGTCTTTCAGGGTATTTGCGCCCGACGTCACCGGAATGACCTCGGCCCCCAAAAGCTTCATACGGAACACATTGGGCTGCTGCCGCTCAACATCCTTGGCGCCCATATAGATGAAGCAGGGCAAGCCGAAACGCGCGCAGACTGTCGCCGTCGCAACGCCATGCTGTCCTGCGCCGGTTTCGGCGATGATGCGTGTCTTGCCCATACGCATGGCCAGCAAAATCTGGCCAATGCAGTTGTTGATCTTGTGCGCACCCGTATGGTTCAACTCGTCCCGCTTGAACCAGATCTGCGCGCCTTTGCCCTCTGGCGCGGTCTTGCGCACCTCTTCGGTCAGCCGCTCGGCATAATAAAGCGGGGATGGGCGTCCGACATAATGTTCGAGCAAATCGTCAAACTGGGCCTGAAACGCCGGATCGGTTTTCGCAAGCCGATAGTGCCGTTCGAGATCGAGCACGAGCGGCATCAGCGTTTCCGCTACATAACGCCCGCCAAACTGACCAAAATGGCCATTTTCGTCGGGTTGATTGCGAAAAGAGTTCGGGGTGGGGTCAGCTATGGTCATGGTCGCGCACCGCTTTGCAGAACTGGGCAATCTTGTCCATATCCTTGATGCCGGGCGCAGATTCTACACCCGAAGAAGTATCCACCATTGGCGCCCGTGTTTGGCGCAGTGCTTCGGCTACATTTGCCGGCGTCAGGCCGCCCGCCAGGCCCCAGGGCAGCTCGTGCCGGTGATCGGCAAGCAGCGACCAGTCGAACCTCATTCCCGTACCACCGGGCAAAGCCTGCGCCGGCGCGTCGAACAGCAACAGGTCAGCCGCGCCCACAAAACGCGCGCTATTCTTCAGCGTTTCTGCGTCTTTCACGCCGAGCGCTTTCCAGATTTCGACCGAAGTCACTCCCTTCAAGACCCGAAGCCATTCGGGTGTCTCTGTGCCGTGAAATTGCACCACATCGGGTTTCACGATTTCGAGCGCCTTTGCCGTGTAACCGGGCTCCGCATTCACGAGCAGCAGAACGACCTTCACCTGTTCGGGCGTCCGCATGCGCAGGGCCGCTGCCTGCTCAAGCGGGACGTAGCGCGGGCTTTTTTCATAAAGATTGAGCCCGATATGGGACGCCCCGGAACGTGCGGCGGCATCGACACCGGCCTCATCCTTAAGGCCGCATATTTTGATTTGGGTTGGCATGTGGGCGCGGTTAGCCGAACTCAATGCATTCGTCACCCGGAAGTTAGGCTCCGCGTTCGTCAATCGGGATTTTGCACCAGTCGTAACAACGTGCCGTCAAGGTCGACAAAATAGCCGACGACCATACCGCTATGCTCTAGCTTAGGCGCATGTATCCGCGGCCAGCCAGCTGTCTTTTCGGGGATTCCTGCATCCAGACATATTTTGTGAAAAGCATACACATCGTCTAACCGGAGGCAGCAGCTAAAGGAACTCTGCGAGGCATCGAGATCGGGATATCTAAAGAACTCCAAACAAACGCCGCCGCGTTCCAGAATCAACCAATTGGTGTCGTGCCAACTCGTCTCAAATCCCAGTTGTTCGTAAAAGCGGATCGTGCTCGCATAATCGCGGGAAGGAAGATTTGGCGTTGCGTGATCCGCCATTAAAGCGTCCCGACAATAGCCCGCGCTGCTTCATCCGGATTTTCGGCCTTGGTTATCGGCCGCCCCACAACCAAAACGCTTGCGCCATCGTCGCGTGCTTGTCGCGGGGTGACGGTGCGCTTCTGGTCGCCGCTTTGGCCACCTTCCGGGCGAAGTCCGGGAACTACGAAAAAGCCGTCTTTCCAAAGTTTTTTGACCGCTTTCACTTCATGGCCGGAGCATACAATGCCGTCGAGACCAGCCTCCTGAGCCAAGGCGGCGAGGCGCGCGACCTGTGCGTCGGGGCTGTCGGGCACGCCGACACGGCTCAAGTCATGATCGTCGAGGCTGGTCAACACCGTTACGGCGACAACTTTGGTATGGGCGCCTGCGGCCGCTTTGGCATCCTCCATCATCGCGAGGCCGCCGGCGGCATGGATGGTCACAATGGCAGGCTCAAGCGTGTTGATGGCCTGCATAGCTTTTGCGACCGTGTTGGGAATGTCGTGCAATTTCAGATCGAGAAAGATCGGTAAGCCCAGCTTCTGGACCTCGTGCACACCATGATGGCCATTGGCGCAAAAGAATTCGAGGCCTAGTTTGACACCGCCGACATGATGCTTGATCCGCTTGGTCAATTCCAGCGCGTCTTCAAGATAGGGCGTGTCGATGGCGACATAGAGAGGGTTTGTCATGCAGCATCCCCCGGAACGTAGCTTGGCCTTGGCGTGGCGGGCGGTGGAGGCGGGAAAGCGGTCGTTCGCTGATTACCTTCCAACGTCAAAATACGCCGCTTCATGCGCCACAACAGGGTGCGGTGGATGAAGTATAGAGGAAAGAAGCCCAGCATGAACGCTGCGATAACCAATGCGGGCAATTTGGTGTCGAGCCGCATGCCACCCCAAAGGCTGATCGAAACAGGCACCCAATTGTTGGTCGCAAACACGATCAGGCCGACAATGACGGTCACCCAGATAAGTGTTTTCAGAAATCGCATGGGGGGACTGCTCCTTTTATCTTATCTTATGGAATGTTTGACGCCTTGGGTAGGGGGAAGAATTTATAATTGCTCCTGCCCCTTCAAAGTTCCCAAACCGTCACCCATGCCATTGCCTAACGTGAACGCCCCAATTCGACGTAAATAACCTACCCAAACACCCGGTCAAAAATCGTATCGACATGTTTGAAGTGGTAATCGAGGTTAAACCGGTCTTCGATCTCGGCCGCACTCATCTTTGCCGCCACATCGGCATCGGCCTTGAGCAGTTCCAAAAGCGACAGGGCGCCGTCGGATTCCCAGACCTTCATCGCGTTGCGTTGCACTATGGCATAACTGTCCTCACGGCTGATTCCGGCCTGCGTGAGCGCGAGCAGAACACGCTGGGAATGGACAAGGCCGCCCATCCGGTCGAGATTCTTCTGCATCCGGACGGGATAAACCAGCAGCTTTTCGACGACCCCAGTTAAACGGCTGAGGGCAAAGTCGAGTGTGATGGTCGCGTCAGGGCCAATATAGCGCTCCACCGAGGAGTGCGAAATATCCCGTTCATGCCACAGCGCGACATTTTCCATGGCGGGGGTAACCGCACTTCGCACCATACGGGCTAGACCCGTCAGATTTTCGGTCAGGATCGGGTTGCGCTTGTGCGGCATGGCCGAACTGCCCTTTTGTCCCGGCGAGAAATATTCCTCTGCCTCCAAAACTTCGGTGCGTTGCAGATGGCGGATTTCGATGGCGAGCCGTTCGATGGACGATGCGATAACGCCCAATATTGCGAAAAACATCGCATGGCGATCGCGCGGGATGACCTGTGTTGAAACAGGTTCAACCGAAAGGCCCAGTTTCGCGGCCACATGCGCTTCCACCTTGGGATCGATATTCGCAAAAGTGCCGACCGCTCCGGAAATTGCGCATGTCGCAATTTCGGCCCGCGCGGCAACCAGGCGCTCGCGTCCGCGCGCAAATTCCGCATAGGCTTGCGCCAGTTTCAGCCCGAAAGTCACCGGTTCGGCGTGGATGCCATGGCTACGGCCAATTGTGGGGGTGAACTTATGTTCCATCGCACGGGTCTTTATGGTCGCAAGCAAGGCGTCCATGTCGGCCAGAAGAAGGTCAGTCGCCTGCGTCAGCTGTACGGCAAGGCAGGTGTCCAGTACGTCGGATGATGTCATCCCCTGATGCATGAAGCGTGCTTCGTCGCCGACCTGTTCGGCCACCCATGTCAGGAACGCGATCACATCATGTTTGGTGACCGCTTCGATGGCGTCGATTGCCGCAACGTCGATGGCCGGGTTCGTCGCCCACCACGCCCAAAGCGCTTCGGCAGCGGATTTTGGGACGACGCCCAGATCAGCCAAAGCATCCGTCGCATGCGCTTCAATTTCGAACCAGATGCGGAACCGGTTCTCCGGCTCCCAGATTTTGGTCATGGCGGGGCGGGAATAGCGAGGGATCATGGGCGCAGCTTTCAGCAGAATGTCAGAGTCGCGGCCCCGTTAGCAGAGCGGGCGTTTGATAACAAATCTGTGGATTGCTGAATTCGCCACTTTGCGCCGTGCGTAACCGCCGCTATCGGGGCTGCAATGTCCGATACAGTTGATACATTGCCCGAAGACCCGTTCGACGCCATCGTTGATGCGCCCTTTGATGCGGCCTTGTCGGAACGCTACTTGATTTACGCGATGTCGACGATCACCGCGCGGTCCCTTCCGGATTTGCGCGATGGCCTGAAACCGGTGCACCGCCGTTTGTTATGGGCGATGCGACTTCTGAAACTTGATCCGTCGCAGGGCTATAAAAAGTGCGCGCGCGTTGTTGGCGATGTTATCGGTAAATATCACCCCCATGGCGACCAGTCGGTATATGACGCGATGGTGCGCCTCGCGCAGACATTTTCGCTTCGGTACCCGCTGGTCGACGGGCAGGGGAATTTTGGCAATATCGATGGTGATAATGCGGCAGCTTACCGGTATACCGAGGCCCGCCTGACCAAGACCGCCATCGAGTTGATGAATGGTCTGGACGAAAACGCCGCCGATTTCCGGCCCACCTATAATGGCGAAGATGAAGAGCCCGAGGTGATGCCGGGGCTTTTCCCCAACCTGCTCGCCAACGGGGCGAGCGGGATTGCTGTGGGTATGGCGACCAGCATACCGTCCCACAATGTCGCGGAAATCATCGATGCGGCGACGCTGCTGATTGACGAGCCTTCCGCCTCGCATGAGCAAATCATGGGCATTGTTCAGGGGCCCGATTTTGCAACAGGCGGCCTGTTGGTGGATAGCAAGGACGTTATCAGCGCCGCCTATGCCAGCGGTCGCGGCGCGATGCGGGTCCGGGCGCGCTTTTCGACCGGGCGTGACGAGGCCGGGAATTGGGAACAAACAGGCGTTGAAAAGCAATCGGGTGGCACATGGCAGCTTGTTGTCTCGGAAATTCCGTATCAGGTGCAAAAGGGCAAGTTGATCGAACAGATCGCCCAACTGATTGCCGATAAAAAGCTGCCGATATTGGAAGACATTCGGGACGAAAGTGACGAACTCATCCGTATCGTGCTTGTACCCAAAAGCCGCAATGTCGATCCCGATGACCTCAAAAATGCATTGTTCCGCCTGACGGATTTGGAAACCCGTTTTTCGCTCAATCTCAACGTGTTGGATGCCGAGCGCACGCCCCGCGTCATGGGCATTGGGGAAGTGTTGCGGCACTGGCTGCACCACCAGCTGGAAGTATTGGTGCGCCGGTCGCAGCACCGGCTCGACAAGATCGACGCGCGGCTGGAGCTGCTCGAAGGCTATATCATCGCCTTCCTCAACCTCGACCGCATAATCGAGATTATCCGCACTGAGGATGAACCCAAACCCGTGATGATGGAGGAATTCCAGCTCAACGACCGGCAGGCGGAAGCGATTTTGAACATGCGGCTTCGGTCGCTTCGCCGGCTTGAGGAAATGGAACTTCGCCGCGAACTGGAGGAGTTGCGGGCCGAGCGCGAAGATCTTGTGAAGCTGATCGAAAGCCCTGCAAGGCAGAAGACCAGACTGAAGAAGGATTTGGCCGCATTACGCAAAAGCTATGCCGAGGATACCGAATTGGGCCGACGTCGCACGTCACTCGAAGAAGCCGGGCAGGCGCGGGAAATCTCTCTGGAAGCCTTTGTCGAGCGTGAACCGGTGACCGTCATCATGTCCAAACGAGGCTGGATCAAGGCCATGAAAGGCCATGCCGACCTGTCGGCAAAGGCAGACTATAAGTTCAAGGAAGGCGATAGCCTTGCCTTCGCCTTCCACACGCAGACGACAGACAAGATCCTGATCGCCACGGCAAATGGCCGTTTCTACACCTTGGGTGCGGATAAGTTGCCCGGTGCGCGTGGCTTTGGCGAACCGGTCGGGTCGATGGTCGATATCGAAGCCGGTAATGACATTGTGTCCGTCTTTCCCGCCACCGCCAATGGACGGATGCTGTTGGCGGCCTCCACGGGCAAGGGTTTCATTGCGAAGATGGCGGATGTGATTGCCGAAACGCGCAAGGGGCGCGGCGTCGTAACGCTGAAGCCCGGTGCGCGGTTAAAGGTCGTGCGTCCGGCACCGCCAGAAACCACGGATGAGGCCTTGTTGAAGGACCAATATCTCGCCGTCGTTGGCGATAACCGCAAGCTGGTTGTCTTCCCGTTGAGCGAGGTACCGGAAATGTCCAAGGGGCAGGGTGTGACGCTGCAGCGCTATAAGGATGGCGGTCTTGCAGATGCCATGTGCTTCCTTTTGAGCGAAGGTTTGAGTTGGGCAATGGGCGGCGACAGCGGGCGCACGCGGACCGAGAACGACATGTCGCTTTGGCGCGTGGCGCGCGGGGCCGCAGGAAGGCTTCCACCCCAAGGATTTCCGCGGAATAACCGGTTTGACTAACTTTAGACAGACCGGAAGTTAACCAAATATCCACCACAACTTAGATGACTATTTTTTACAACTGGCCCTTATGGCCTGTTGGAATGAAGCATATTATCCGCCGCGATATTGCCGAGTTAACCCCTTTCAGCACAAAGCTGCCAAAGGTCGCCTTGGTGAATCCGGTCGATCCCCGGCTTGAATATGGCTGGCTGGCCTCACTGCCCATCGCAGGGGCCATTTTCCGGCTTCAGGCGGACCGGGTCGAATATGTTCTGAGCAATCCCAAGTTCGATGACCTGGCCTTGGGTTTTGAACGTGAAGCAGGCCTAGACTTGGGCACTCTCGCCGACCGCGCTTTCACGATGGTGGACGAAGGCCGCGAAACCCATTTCGAATGCTGGCAATCGCCGGACCCGGTAAACAAGCGTGAGCTCGAAATCAGCATCGCCCGCTTTGGTATCGACGGGAGCATGATACTGCTGTCGATGGTCGACCGGACGGCAGAGGCGACCAGCCGCCTCAATCTGAGGCGCGAAATGCTGAGTGATAGCCTGACCGGCTTCTGCAACCGCACCGGATTTGAAGAAGAGATCGAAAACCGGCTGGAATCTTTGGTTGAAAGCGGCTCTGCAAAGGGTTACGCCATCATCCTGATCGACCTCGCAAGGTTCAGCCGCATTAATGAATCCGCCGGCGCCATGGTCGGTGACGAGCTGATTATCACCGTCGCCCGCCGTCTTAACTCCCGCATTCGTTCAAACGAAATCCTCTGCCGCCTCGGCGGAAATGAGTTCGCCCTTTTCGTTCAACTGGACGACGAAACGACGAATGTCCGACACATCGCCCAGCGTTTGACCGACGCATTCCTGAAACCGTGCCAGCTT
Organism: Sphingopyxis sp.; assembly: GCA_013823985.1. Taxonomy (GTDB): domain Bacteria; phylum Pseudomonadota; class Alphaproteobacteria; order Sphingomonadales; family Sphingomonadaceae; genus Sphingorhabdus_B. Next base: position 98,377 of record PNNB01000024.1, on the reverse strand, counting down.
TCCAGTCTGGAAATTCAGGTAGACTGTGCTGCCGCCGCTGCGATCGGTCGGGTAGGCAGTGACGATCCGATGGACACGCTGCGCCATGCCCAGATCGCTCTCAAAAAGGCGAAGTTCACGAAATCATTTGAACTCTATACCCCAGGCACAGTTGACACCGCACGCCGTCGTTTCAGCATGGAAACCGACCTGCGTCGGGCGTTGCAAATGGGTGAGCTCGAACTGCATTATCAACCGCTGGTTGATCTCGATACCGGACTGTTGAGTGGATTCGAGGCATTGGCGCGCTGGCAACATGCTGATCTCGGCGCAATTTCGCCGGTCGATTTCATTCCAGTTGCCGAAGAAAGCGGTTTGATTGTCCCGCTTGGGCGGTGGGCGCTGGAAGAAGCGGCCAAAACGATAGCGCTATGGGACGGGCGTCTTTCAGGGGAGCAGGACTTCCGTATTTCGGTCAACATGTCGGCGGTGCAAATTCAACGCGATGACGTGGTAGAAGCGGTTTCTTCGGCGCTTCGTGGCGCTAACATTGCGGGCAACCGGATGACTTTGGAGTTGACGGAAAGCGCGTTTATCAACGATCCGGAAGGCGCGAAGCGCTTACTTAATAGCCTCAAATCGCTGGACACAAATTTGGCGATGGATGATTTTGGTACCGGCTATTCAAACCTTGCGTATCTCCAGCAGTTGCCGATCGACGTTCTCAAGATCGATCGTAGCTTCGTATCGGAAATGATGGTCAACAAGGACAAACGGGCAATCGTACGGACTGTGCTGTCGCTCGCCAGGGCTTTAGGCATGAAGACGACGGCAGAAGGCATTGAGAGCAGCGAAATTTCCGAAGTTTTGCGCCGGTTGGGATGTTCGGTTGGGCAGGGCTATTACTTCGCACGGCCGATGACCGGCGATGCCGCTTATGCTTTCTTGGTTGCGGATAAAAGCGCCCCTACAATTTGACGTGATTTCGACAGAAAGTTGTCGATCGCTGGAAAATCGTCGCTAATCCAAGCTTGTTCAATAGCCTGCAGAGTTTTGGCAACCATGGGGCCGGCTGGAACGCCCATCGCAATTACATCGCCGCCTCTGATCCCGAATGTGGGGACATCCCAGTTCACCAAACGCGCCAAGCATAATTCGAATTCAATCGAGTTTGCGTAAAGTGTGGCCGCATCCGTCGCGCAACCGATGCCTTTGCGGTACGCAATTTCGCGGATATTAACTTCCGACGGCAATTCTCCGGTCACACGATGCGCGAGTTGCTCTCTCAATCGATTTGACATCTTCAGTCTCGCAGAAACTCGATCAACAACGGCCGCTTCGCGCGGCAATAACGTCAACAGGCGGGCGGGGAGCGATACCGGAAGGCTATGCGCGACTTCGCGATCGACAATAGACGCCATCCTTTCCGCTGCCGACGCGTCCAATTCAGGTAAAAAGGGTGCAAAAATCTGATGGTCTACCATCAGTTTCATGGATAATGTGGGGTTCGCCAGACTGATCAACCGGGTTAATTCTTGCGCTATGCGTTCTCTAGAAAGCGCGGTTAGTCCATGCACGCCTTTGGCGCATGCGGCGATAGCGTCGGGATCTGCATCCCCCTTTCCAAAACGCGCGAAAAAACGGAAATAACGAAGGATGCGCAGATAGTCCTCTGCAATACGCTGGTCCGCATCCCCGATGAACCGGACAATTCCCTGTTCAAGGTCGGGCAGACCTGAAAAATAATCGTAAACCTCTCCACTATGAGCGTCGGCGTACAGCGCGTTGATCGTGAAATCACGCCGTGCCGCATCATCTTTCCAGTCGGATGAAAAAGCGACAACTGCGCGCCGACCGTCTGTAGCGACATCCCTTCGCAGGGTTGTAATTTCATAATTTTTGCCATCGGAAACGGCAGTGACTGTTCCGTGCTCAATTCCGGTCGGGACAGATTTGATGCCTGCCCCTTCAAGTCGGCGTATAACTTCGGTTGGGACCAACTTGGTAGCCAAATCCACGTCGGATACGGAGAGGCCGAGCAAACTATCGCGAACTGCTCCGCCTACAATGCGTGGTCCGCCGTCTGCATCCGAAAGCGCATTGATGACACTGCGCAGGCCTGCTACGTTAAACCATTCTGAATAAAGGATATTTTCGCTCATGCCAGCCTGCGAGCCAAATTTGCAACTATACCGGCCGTGACGCCCCAAATTCTCCGTTCACCCCATTGCATATCGTAATAGGTTCTTTGCCGACCATTCCATTCCGCACTCTTTTTCACAGCATTTGCGGGGTCAAGCAAGAAGGATAACGGCACTTCAAACCAGTCTTCTACCTCGTCAGGATTGGGAATGAGCGGAAGGTCGGGTGGAATAACGCCGATCACGGGTTCGATGCGATAGCCGCTACCCGAATAATACGTGTCGGCCACACCCAATATCGTGACGTCGGCGGGCTGGATCGACAGTTCCTCATGCGCTTCCCGCAAGGCTGCCGAAATAGCGCCTGTATCGTCCTCATCTATTTTCCCACCCGGAAAAGCGACTTGCCCCGCGTGACTGCGCAACCAATCCGGTCGTTGCGTCAATATGACCCCCGGCTCAGGCCGATCGGTGATAGGTATTAAGACCGCGGCTGCGCGATGCTCCATCAATCCCACATCCCGCTCGTCTTCAACGGGGAAACTCAAGTCAGAGTTTAATGCGGCGCTAATCCGCTCGATCCACGTCATTCTGCAGCACCTATGGCAAAGGCGACGCCATCGCTCCAAATCTTTGGGTCTTCGGAACTTTCCGAAAGAGCTATTTCGGCAAGTTCATAATAAACGGAACGGGCAATTTTTGCCCAAAGTCCGTTGCGGACATGAAGATAGGGCAGGCCGTTTCGAAACTCTATCGCTGAGTCTGGGCCTGCCATTACCAAATCATCGCTGTTCAAACGAAATGCCAGGCGTCGATGTTCGAACGCGCCCTCGCTGTGCAGTTCAACGACAACAAATGGCGCGTCTTCCACGTCGATCGATAATTTTTGCTGGGGAGTAACCAGCCAGTGTTTGCCCTCGGAATCATGGCGCAAGAGGCTGGAAAAGGCACGGACCATTGCCGGTCTGCGGATTTCGCTACCTTGATGATACCAAGTCCCGTTCACCGCGATACGCATTTCGCTTTCACCAATATGCGGTGGATCCCATTGTTCGACAGGGGGTAATTTACGCGCTGAAACCAAATCGGCAATTTCCGATATGTTCAATGTGGCAAGATCGGGTGCGACATAAGGCATAGAGAAGCGATAGGTCCAAAGTGAGCGTTCGTCAAAGTCTTGGGGATGTATCGGGGCTCCGCACTCGTGGCAGACAGGAACCAAGCTGTTGCGGTTCTAGAGCGCCAATTTGTGGGTGGTAATCCATTCGGCCAAGTCTGCCCGGGCGCGTGCCGTCATGACCGATTTGCGTTGTTTTTTATGGGTCTTGTCGTCCAGCGGGGCGAAGAGACCGAAGTTGACGTTCATGGGCTGATAGTCGTCGGCATGCGCATCGCCCGTGATATGTCCCAGTAAGGCTCCGAATGCCGTGGTAGTCGGTGGCTGCACGATTTCGCCGCCATTCAGCTGTGCGGCCGTCATGATCCCGGCCATCAGGCCCACTGCACTGCTTTCCACATAGCCTTCACAACCTGCTATCTGACCCGCAAAACGGATGTGTGGCGCCGATTTCAGGCGCAATTGCCGGTCCAGCAATATCGGTGAGCGAATGAACGTATTCCGATGCAGCCCACCAAGCCGCGCAAATTCCGCCTTTTCCAGCCCGGGAATGGTCCGGAACAATTCAACTTGGGCTGCGTGCTTCATTTTTGTCTGGAAGCCAACCATGTTCCAGAGCGTGCCTTGCTTGTTGTCCTGACGCAGTTGCACCACGGCATGCATCCAGCGGCCAGTCTTCGGATTATCAAGCCCAACCGGCTTCATGGGACCAAAGCGGAGGGTGTCCAAGCCCCGGGATGCCATCACTTCAATCGGCATGCACCCTTCGAAATAAGGCGTATTTGTCTCCCATTCTTTGAATTCCGTTTTCTCAGAATCTAGCAAGCCTTGGTGAAAGGCCCGGTATTGCGTTTCATCCATGGGGCAATTGATATAGTCCTTACCTTCGCCCTTGTCCCAGCGGGAGGCGTACCATGCGATGTCCATATTGATGCTGTCATGATACACGATCGGCGCAATCGCATCGAAGAACGCAAGGCGGTCTTCCCCTGTTTTGGCCATGATATTATGCGCAAGATTTGTAGCTGTCAGCGGACCCGTCGCAATGATGACCGGCACATCCGATGGAATCTCGTCCACCCGCTCACGCACAATGTCTATATTTCCGATATTATGCAGTTCTTTAGTGACAGTTTCGGAGAATAAATCCCGATCCACGGCCAAGGCGGAACCTGCAGGTACTTTGGCGACCTCTGCCGCTGCCATGATCAGGGAATCGAGAGACCGCATTTCCTGATGTAGAAGGCCGACCGCATTGCTTTCGGCGTCGTCGGAGCGAAAGCTGTTGGAACAGACGAGTTCGGCCAGCCCGTCGGTCTGATGGGCGGGTGTACTATCCCCTGAACCCCGCATCTCGGACAGGCGTACCTTGAAGCCTCGCCGGGCGAGTTGCCATGCTGCTTCGCTGCCAGCAAGCCCACCGCCAATGATATGCACGTCATAATCTTTGGTCATGCGGGCGCGGCTAACAAAATTTCATGGGAAAGCACAGGCAAAAGCGGCATGATATGCGGATGACTTTCAAATTCCAACTCGCAGACGACAATGGTGTGGCGCAACCGGTGTTGACGATGCCCGCGAAGGACATTCACAAATATAGCCGCGGCCATGCCGTGATCGTCAGCGGACCTAGATTGAAGACAGGCGCCTCTCGTTTGGCGGCCAGAGCAGCCCTTGCGGTTGGTGCGGGGTTGGTGACCCTTATCGGTAATCGTGCGGCGCTGGAGGAACAGGCCGCGCATGTAACGGCTATCATGCTCAAGGAATTTGATCCCGAGTGCGACAGCCTGGACGACCGGGTCAGGGCAGTGGCAATTGGTCCGGGGGCAGGGGTAACGCCCGGCACTCAAAAACAGGTACTAAAAATGCTTCAAGGCAATATCCCGGTGATACTGGACGCCGATGCAATCACGGTTTTTTGCGAAAATTCACAATTGCTTTTCAAGCACTTGAGTTCAAATGACGTCATGACGCCACATGTTGGCGAGTTTGGCCGGCTGTTTCCTGAACTTGCCATGGAAGAGCCCGTTGCCGCAGCCTGCGCGGCTGCACGCCTCGCTGGATGTGTCATACTCTTAAAAGGGCCTGATACCGTAATCGCCGCGCCGTCCGGCAGATGCGCGGTGAACCGGCATTCGTCATCTTGGCTTGCAACAGCAGGCTCGGGTGATGTGCTGACGGGGCTAATTTGCGGAATTCTCGCCCAGGGTGTCGATAGCTTCGCCGCCGCAGCCATTGGGGCATGGCTGCATGGCGATATCGGTTTCCGCGCCGGTCCAGGCCTGATTGCCGATGCTATGCCCGATTACATTCCCCTTGTCTTGCGCGGCTGTTTGCAAGAAGACTGAGGCAAAGGGGTATAAGTATATGGCGCAAGATCTCGCGCATAAACGTCCATGGTTATTGGCAAGCTTGCTGGCGGGATTGAGTTTTCCCGCGACATGGCTGTTCCTGCCTCTGGAAGGCAGCCTTTATGCACTCATTTGGAAAATGGCGGCGGTAGGGTTTTTGTTGCCCTTTGCACTTCGACGCCATCACGAAGGTGAATTTGTCTTTCTAGCTCTCATGCTCGCGTTATACGCGCTCGGGGATGGGTTGATTGAGCTTTCCATGGTTGCAGGGGCAATATCGTTTGCCGCCGGTCACCTCGTCGCGATCGCCATATATTTCCGCCATCGACGCGTCGGCGCTGTATTCAGCCAACGGCTTCTGGCTGCTTGCCTGTTTTTGCTAACGCCGGTTATCGCCTATTTTCTGCCGGGAAACAGCGAGGAAGGCCTTCAATTCGCCGGTTATAGCACAATTTTGGGCGCCATGGCCGCGATGGCCTGGAGCAGCAATTTCCCCCGCTACCGTGTCGGCGTCGGTGCGGTCTTTTTTGTTATCTCCGATCTTTTGATCGCCGCGCGCCTTGGGCCGTTAGCCAATTCCGAAATAACCAGCATCGCCATCTGGTATCTTTATTATTTCGGCGTGCTGATGATCGCTATAGGAATTGCCCAGACCTTAGTGAAAAGGGGCCATTTTCCGCACGGCGAAGAGTGAGCTGGTCGATCGAAGCCCGGCAGACCGGGGTGCATAAGGATACAAAGGGTACCCCAAACCGCTCTCAAACTGAATCCTTTGTTGCTTTAAATTAAAGGAATTGAATAGAAAACTTCAGTATGTTTCACATGTGAAAGAGCAAAGCGGTTCACAAAAAACCGCTTGCTGATTTCACGGTTCAATTCCTACATTTCAGGATATATCGACCTTCCATCAGCATCGCGATCACGCGGTTGCTGATATAAGTGGCCAACTATTCCGCAGCATTCCCCTCATCGGAAGCGGCATATCCAGCATCCATGCTATCGTTCGAATCGTCGCTTTCATCGCTCTCGTCAATCTTCGCCGCGCTGACCACATGCTCATTTTCGCCAACATTGAACAAACGCACGCCGGCTGTTCCACGGCCCAACACGCGCAGGCTGTCCAACGGCATCCGTATCAACTTGGCCTGATCTGTCACTAACATGAGCTGGTCGCCCTTGGTCGCCGGGAAACTCGCCACGACAGGGCCGTTCCGTTCGACATTGTCGATATTGGTGATGCCTTGTCCGCCACGTCCGGTACGGCGGTACCCATAAGCGGACGATAGTTTTCCATAGCCATTGGCGCATACCGTAAGGATGAATTGCTCCTTCTCCGCCATTTCGGCAATCCGTTCAGTCGTCAGCGTTGGTTCACCATCCTTTTCCGGTTTCCATGGAGCAAAACGCAGATATTCCTCACGTTCTTCCGCCGATGTACCGACCCGTTTCAGGATTGAGAGCGACATAACCTGATCATCGCCGATCAGCTTCATGGCGCGGACACCCGTTGAGGCTCTGCTCTGGAATTCCCGAATATCGTCAGCGGCAAAGCGGATCGCCTTACCATTGCGGCTTGCCAACAAGATGTCGTCGTCGGCGCTGAGCAACTCGACGCCGATCAAGCGGTCGTCTGCATCTTCGCCTTCAAACTTCATGGCAATTTTGCCGTTTGAAGGAACATTGGCAAAGGCGTCCATGCTGTTGCGGCGGGCGTAGCCCTTTGCGGTTGCAAATACGACGCTTAACCCACCCCATTCGGCTTCGTCTTCCGGTAGGGTGAGGACGTTGGATATAACCTCGCCCTCGCTCAAAGGCAGAATATTCACCATGGGACGACCCCGCGTTTGCGGACCACCTTCCGGCAATTTCCATACCTTCAGGCGATAGACCTTACCGATATTTGAGAAGAACAGCACCGGCGTATGGGTGCTGGTCACAAATAGTTCGGTGACCGCATCTTCTTCTTTGGTGGCCATGCCCGCGCGGCCTTTGCCGCCGCGTGCTTGGGCGCGGAAGGTCGCAAGGGGTGTGCGCTTGATATAGCCTGCATGGGTAACCGTAACGACCATTTCCTCACGTTCCATGAGGTCTTCGTCGTCCAAGCCATCCCAGCTTGCTGTGATTTCGCACATGCGTGGCGTAGAAAACTCGGCGTCAATCGCGACCAGTTCGGCCCGCAGAACTTCGTACAGCTTGAACCTGTCGCCCAAGATAGCGAGAAATTCGGCAATGCTGACAGCGAGGCCCGAAAGCTCCTTGCCGATCTCGTCCCGGCCAAGCGCCGTCAGGCGATGCAAGCGCAGTTCGAGGATCGCGCGAACCTGAAGCTCGGACAATTGATAGCTGTCGCCGGTAACGTCGGCCTCAACCGCTTCGACAAGCTTGATATAGGGCGCAATCTCCGCGATCGGCCATTGGCGGGCAAGCAACGCGGCACGTGCTTCGGCGGGGCTTGCAGAACCCCGAATGATGCGGACGACTTCATCCAGATTGGTAACGGCGACGACCAATCCGAGCAGCAAATGAGCCCGTTCACGTGCTTTGTTTAGCTCAAATTTGGTGCGACGGGTGATTACTTCTTCGCGGAAGCGGACGAAACTCTCGATAATGTCGCGCAGGTTCAAGACTTCGGGGCGGCCGCCGCGAATGGCGAGCATATTGGCCGGGAAGCTCGACTGCGCCTGCGTATGGCGCCAAAGTTGGTTCAGCACGACGTCGGGCGTTGCATCGCGCTTCAAATCGATGACGATCCGAACGCCCTTTCGGCTCGATTCGTCCCGAATGTCGGAAACGCCTTCAATCCGCTTGTCTTTTGCTGCCTCGGCAATTTTCTCGACAAGTCCGGATTTGCCGACTTGGAAGGGAATGCTGGTCAGAACGATCGAGCGCCGGTCGCCACGACCTTCTTCAATTTCGTGACGTGCCCGCATCATGATCGAGCCCTTACCTTCGCGATAGGCAGCACGCGCGCCACCTTGACCGAGAATCAGCGGGCCGGTGGGAAAATCAGGTGCCGGAATAATTTCGATCAGTTCATCCACGGAAATTCCGGGATTATCGATATAGGCAAGGCAGGCCTTGATGACTTCACCCAAATTATGCGGCGGAATATTGGTGGCCATGCCGACCGCGATACCGCCCGCACCGTTTACCAACAGATTTGGAAAACGGGCAGGGAGCACCTGAGGCTCTTGCCGACTGCCGTCATAATTGGGCTGGAAATCAACCGTATCCTTGTCGAGGTCATCGAGCAATGCATTGGCGACCTTGTTCAGCCGCGCTTCGGTGTAACGCATCGATGCGGGCGGATCTGGGTCCATCGAGCCGAAATTGCCCTGGCCGTCGATAAGCGGCACGCGCAGGGACCAATCCTGCGTCATGCGCGCGAGTGCGTCATAGATCGCGCTGTCGCCATGCGGGTGATAGTTGCCCATCACGTCGCCGACGATCTTTGCCGATTTCCGGTACGGGCGGCCTGCTACGAACCCACCTTCCTGGCTGGCAAAAAGAATGCGGCGGTGCACAGGCTTTAAACCGTCGCGCACATCCGGAAGCGCGCGCGCCACAATTACAGACATGGCATAGTCGAGATAGCTCGACTTCATTTCATCGACGATGTCGACCGGAGAAATATCGGAGGGGTCTAGAGTGGCACTATCATCGCTCACGCCGCGAAAATCCTTATATTTTTAGAATGTTCCGACCCTAGACCAGCTAGCCACCGAAAGCCACCCGAAGGGGTCCGAAAAACGACTTTTTCGACAACTTATCCACAGATAAGGGCTGCCCGGACGCTAGGGTGCGATGATGCGCCCATCGTAGGCGAAAACTTGACCTGAATCGCTTGATTCAAGGCCGCAGAGCACATTGAGCAGCTGGTCGGCTGCTTTGGCAGGGGTAAACCGCTCATGCTCGGGATTGCCCTTGAAAGGAGCGCTCAAGCCGGTTTCGACTGTGCCCGGGTGCAGCCCGACAATGATCGCCTCGGGGTTTTTCCGCTGCCACTCGATGGACAGATTTCGGATCAGCATATTGAGGGCGGCTTTTGATGCACGATAGCTATGCCAACCGCCTAACCGGTTGTCTGAGATGCTGCCCACGCGTGCGGACAGGGTTGCGAAACAGGTTCGACCCGTGCGCGGCATCAGGGGCAAGAAATGCTTGGCAATCAGGGCAGGGGCGACCGCATTCAGGCGATAATTTTCGATCATCCACTCGGCGTCCAACTCCCGCAAACTCTTTTCCGGGCCTCGTCCCTCTTTATGCAGCAAACCTGTGGCCACGATAATGAGCTGCGGGGCCATCCCTGAAAGCCGGACATGATCAGCGGCCGCAGTGATGCTGTCTTCGCTTAAGACATTGATGGCAGGCAAAGAACGACGGGAAAATTCAAAGACGGTTTCAAAATCGCCGGTTGAGGAGACCTTTTCCAAAAGCGCGCCACCAATCCCGCCCGTCGCGCCGATGATAACTGCCCCGCCATTTGCCATTTGATATCCAATTTCTATCGTTCAACCGCAATTCATGAGCAGTCGCTATCCTATTTGCTCTATGCAGGGCGAATATCTATAGTAATTCCCATCTGAGATAATATGCCTAAACACCCTAATCGCGGAGAGTAGAATGAAGTCTGTTTCCAAATTTGTCCTTACCTTGTCGCTTGTGGCGTTGCCGTTGACGGCGTCGCAGGCTGCCGTTGAGGAAAAGCCTGCCAAGGAGAAAAAGGGCAAGGATAAGAAGGAAGCTGCACCTGCGGCTCCGAAGCGCAACTATTCCAAGCCCTTCATCGCGGCCTATACGCCGGTGGTCGATCTTTTGAACAAGCAGAAGAATCCAGCCGCCGCCAAAGTCGAGTTCCCGAAAATTGTCGCTGCGATCGCCAACGACGACGACCGCTACGAAGCCGGAATTCTGGCGATTAACATTGGCGCAGGGCTGAAGGATCTCGCTTTTCAGGAACAGGGCATCGATCTCCTGCTGGCTTCGGCGACCACGCCCGCGAATATCAAAACGGAATACACATTCCGGAAGGGCGCGATTGCGTATGACGGCAAGAATTACGTAAATGCCGAAAAGCTGATGCTGGAAGCATATAATATGGGGCATCGCGGGAACAATATCGAATTTTTGATTTCCAACGCCCAGTCCCAGCAGAACCGGGATGCGGAAGCCATGACTTGGCTCGGCAAGGCAATTGATGCCGACAAGGCCGCCGGCAAGGTGAATAAGGCTTATTTTGTTCGCGCAGCTAATCTGGCTGCCAAAACGAAGAATTATGCAGGCGCGGCTAATTGGTACAAGCAATTGCTCGCGACCGAAAACAACCCGGATTACTGGCACGATGCTCTGGCATTCTTTGACCGTTCTCTGACACTGAATCCGGAAGAAGAGCTTGATGTAATGCGTTTGATGCGCGTGACCAACGGACTTCGGTTTCAGCAGGAATATGCGCAATATCTTGATAGCCTGAGCTATATCGGCGTGCGTTATCCGGCCGAAGCGGTCTCGGTACTTGAGGAAGGTTTCGCCAAGGGCGTCATCTCCCGCAACAATGTGACCTTCAGCGAAAAATACACTGAGGCAAAGGCGCGTTTGACTGAAGATACCGCAACACTTGCTGGTACCTTGGCACCCGCAAAAGCGAGCCCCAAGGGCATGTTGGCCTCTTTGACCGGCGATTCATTCTTTTCGCACAAGAAATATGACACCGCGAAAGAGCTTTATGAATCTGCTCTTTCAAAGGGACCGGTGCTCGACAAGGATGGCAAGGATCAGTCTGAGCGGACCCGTTTCCGTCTTGCAATGTCAAAGGTGATGCTAGCCGATTACGTCGGCGCAAAGGCAGACTTCGCCTTGATAACAGGTGCAAATCGCAAGGCAATTGCCGAATATTGGGTGATGTATATCGACCAATTGTCAAAGGCACCTGCCGCGCAGGCCGCGCCCGCCGCACCGACGACCTGATCTTAGGCGCCTTTAATGGAAAAAGGAAAGGGAGGCTTCGGCCTCCCTTTTTTATGCTGCTGGGATTGGCACGCCGGGCTCATCCTTGGCCGTTCGGATCGTTAGCGACGTTTTGACGCTATTTACATTGGGGGCCGACGTCAGCTTCGACGTGAGAAATTCCTGAAACGATTGCAGATCGCGGGCCACGATCTTCAGGATGAAATCAATCTCGCCGTTGAGCATGTGGCATTCCCGCACGTCGGGCAACGCCCTCACATGCTGCTCAAAAGCTTTCAGATCGTCTTCGGCTTGGCTCTTGAGGCTGACCATGGCGAAAACGGTGATGGTATAGCCCAGGGATGCGGCGTCGATATCGGCATGGTAGGATTTGATCGTGCCCGACTGTTCAAGCGCGCGCATGCGCCGAAGGCAGGGCGGGGCGGTCAGCCCGACTTTGGTTGCAAGTTCCACATTCGTGATTCGGCCATCCGCCTGTAATTCTGCAAGAAGCTTCAAATCTATCGAATCAAGGTTCATATTAGCCATGCTTGCGACATTTCCCGTTTCCAATTGTGCACGCGCTTATAATATTATTATAGCGAATTGCAATTGTCCCATAGTGTGACGCGCATATTTTGCCGCTTTCGCATAGCTTTCAGCAGGTATATCGGTATACGGGCAGGGATAATTTTACATTAGGAATATTTTCAATTGCGCTTTGACGACCGCCTCGAAACTGCTTTGCGACAGGCAAATGACAGTGATTATGGCGCAGCCGCGAAGTGGCAACAACTTGTTGATATTCTGGCGCAAAATCCCATCGACTTCGACATAGAATATGTCGCGCGTGGCCTTCAGAAGGTGCGCGATTTTCTTCCTATTATCTCCCCGAAGACACGCGAACAATGCGTAAAGTCTTTGGCTGGCCGCATCATGTCCGCGCCTTTGGTACTGCTGTTGTCGGGTGATATTCCTGCTGTTGCCTCGGCTGCGGTTGCAGGGGCGCGTCTTTCGGATGAAGAATGGGCCGAAATTGTTCCCACCATGCCCGTCCGCGCTAGAGGCTTCTTACGGAACCGCAAGGACCTCGGCCCCCAAACGCGCCGTGCCCTGTCGGTCTGGTCGAGTGCGGACTTCGTCTTGCCTTTGCCCGCCAAGTCTGCGGATGCGCAAAACCAAAATGGAGTTCAAATTCGCGACATCGTAGAGCGGATCGAGCGCCTGCGAACCGAACGGCAATCCACGCCGGTCGCTGACATCAGCAGCGCGATGGATCATTTCAGCGAATTGCTGACTCCGGTCACCGAAATCCGCTTTGAAACCGACGAAAATGGGACCGTAAGCTGGATCGAAGGTGCGCCATCGGGTGCGGTAGTCGGCGTGGACATCGCGGAGCCCGCATTTGATGAGGGGCCCGGGCCCGATGCCTATGGTGCAGCCGCCTTCCGTCAGCGGATGCCGCTTGAAAATGCCCGGATGCGCCTGTGCGGCGCGCCTTCGGTCGCCGGGGACTGGCGCATCAACGCATCACCTTTTTTTGATCCGGTCAGCGGTCGCTTTAACGGATATCGCGGCATTTTCCGTCGGCCAACCGTCGCGGAAAGCGCGCTTTTACCAACCGCCGCCCAGCAGAGTTCGGAACATATCCAGCAGCTGGTGCACGAACTGCGCACGCCCCTCGGCGCCATTATCGGCTTTTCGGAGATTATCGAACAGCAGCTCTTCGGTCCTGTCACCGAAGATTACCGGCAGTTGGCGCGCAACATTTTGAACGATGCCGAACGGTTGCTGGCAGGTTTTGACGACCTGACGACCGCCGCAAAGATCGAAGCGGGGAATTTCCACGCCGAACCCGGTGCGACCGACTGCGACTGGCTCACAGTACGCCTTGCCGACCGGCTCCGCGGACTGAGCGATCTTCTCCAGGTAACGCTCAATCTGGTCCACGCACATCCGGTGCGCCCGTTTGCGGTGGAAAAAGAACTCGCCGAACGCATATTCTCGCGGCTTCTTTCGGCGGTCATTATCGGATGCGAGCCCCACGAAGTGCTGGACGGTCGGTTCCGCACCGAACCGGGTATCAACGCGACAAACCGCTTCGTCCTGACGCTTCCGCGCAAGCTGCTCGAATTGGAAGAGGCCGAACTCTTCGGCTCCGGCCCCGCCGCGCTCGATGATTCGACGGAAGCACCTTTGCTCGGCCTTGGTTTCTCCCTGCGGCTCGTCCGCAGCCTCGCGAAAAATGTCGGCGGCGATTTACGTTTCTACAATGAAGCTCTGATATTGTCGTTGCCAGCGACCAATGACGGCCGCACAGGAATTAGAGACGAAGAGCGAGAGTGACATGTTGGCGCAGAGGACAGATGACCGAAAATCCGTTCTCTCCACCGATTACTCCGACAATTTCGAATTTGCCGATCTCACGGCGCTCGGAAGCCAGCGCTTTCTTGTAACCGTCGATACCGAAGAAGAGTTCGATTGGGATAGTCCCTTTTCCCGCGAAGGCTATGGAACGAAACACCTCGTGGCATTGCCGAAGTTTCAGGAAATGTGCGACCGGTACGGCATCAAGCCTTGTTATCTGGTCGATTATCCAATCATGGAAGACCCCTTGGGTGTGGAACTCGTCAGCAGCTACATTCATGGTGGCCGCGCAGAGATCGGGGTGCAGCTTCACCCGTGGGTAAATCCACCTTTTAACGAGGTGCTGAGCCGCCATAACAGCTATGCCTGCAATTTGCCGCCAGAGCTGGAACGCGCGAAACTCACCAACTTGTTCAACACCATCGTGGAGCGCACCGGAATTACACCCGATGCGTACCGCGCCGGTCGTTACGGGGCAGGGTCCCATACCGCCGATATTCTCGCCGATCTGGGGCTGACGATCGACACATCTGTACGGGCACGATTCGATTATTCCGAACAGGGTGGCCCGGACTATACCCACCATCCAGTCAATCCTTACTGGATCCGACAGGGTTCCCTGCTCGAACTGCCGCTGACCACCGTCTTTTCGGGCGCTATGCGGTCTGCCGGCAATGTCGTGTTCGGTGAATGGTTCGGGTCCCAAGTCGCCCGGTCGGTCCTCGCGCGCTCCAGCATGCTGGAGCGTATCGCCTTGACGCCGGAAGGCATTCCTTTGGCCAAAGCGCTTGAAGGAATCGATCTCGCCATTGAAGAACGTATCCCGGTCATAAACCTGTCGTTCCATTCACCCTCGCTAGCGGTCGGTTATACGCCCTATGTGCGCACCGAAGAGCAGTTGGACGAACTCTATACGTGGTTCAGCAATGTGTTCCAGCATCTGCATGAATGCGGCATCCGGCCCACGACAATGGCCGAAATCAAGACCGCCAGCCAGTTTCCTTGGCTTGCATAAGATAAACACTTGCCAGCAGTCCCCAAGTTCCGCTATCGGCCCGCTTGCGATTGGAAAGCCGGTCGGGGCCTGTAGCTCAGTTGGTTAGAGCTGGCCGCTCATAACGGCTAGGTCGGGGGTTCGAGTCCCTCCGGGCCCACCAGCCTTCGCAACGTCCTCGACGGATGCGTCAGGCGGGCTCGAAGCGAAGATTCCCTGCCAACAATGTTGGCAGAAGGCGGTTCGAAAGGATCGCGACATTGTTATACCAGTCGGGGAGTAGCGCAGCCTGGTAGCGCATCTGGTTTGGGACCAGAGGGTCGCAGGTTCGAATCCTGTCTCCCCGACCACTTCTTGGAAGTGTTGGTTTTCTCGGGTTCCCGCTATCGATATCCCTTCTCTTTCCGTAACATTCTTCGTAGCATTTGCGTGCAATGACGTTCAGTTCGCTGGATAGTCTGATTTTAAACTGCTGAATGATGTACGAACGACAGATTATATATCAATCCACATAAAAACCAGACTGTCCGGATACGACAACATTGAGGACGTTTCATTATTGCGTCAGTCTTACCCCACGAACGGCAACAAACTGATCGCACTTTGCTGGTGGACTTTTGCATATATCATTGTGGCAGGAGCATTATTTGCGTTCTCAGCTAGCGGCGATTGTTTGCAAGGTGCCGACGGGGATGCCTGTCGAAACCAAAGCAGCGCTTTTACGCATTGGCTTTTGATTGCGGAGATGCTGACCTACGGATTGGTTACATGGGTGATTTTCCGCCGTCGCTAATGTCTGCTTCCCATAACAAATTCGCTGAAGCGGTCGGGCTGCGGACGATAACATTGCGGACAATGGTTCGGCGTTAAAGCGTCGCTATTGTCAACCTTGAAAGAAGCGGCGTTGATCAAGCAATCAGCCGAAAATCTATTAAGCTGTATTTCTGTTCAATAAAACGCCCACCAGCATTGACAAAATCAGCGATAACCCGGCCAGAATAAAATACACTACTTTGCCAGTCATATACTCCATGTAAGCTGAATATACGAACGATACGGCTAAAAGGACCGCGAGCACTCGAAGCAATTTTCTTTTGTGCATGTCTGGGTTCCTCCGGTAAGCTACCCTAACTGAAGTGTCCGCTTACCACAACAATTCGGCCATTCGGCTTACAATCTCAACCCATCTATAGCTGCCGTTGTTTAAGGTTTTAAGAGCAGTATATCTAGGCGAGCTAGCGATCTGTCCGGATCGGCGAACTGGTCAATTCACTGACATCTGCCGCTTGTTGAACGAAGAACATATAATGGTTCGGTATCTGCTCCGATCTAACAGATTACCGATCCGGAGGCCATTTTGCCAAAATTAGATGCGGCCTATACTGGCCAACCAAATCAGACCGGTTCCAACATATCGAATGAAGCAAGTACATCCGCTACTCCGGCAGGCTGCTTGGTATGGCTGAGGGCTAGCAATGCGTCTTTGACGTCGAGTGTATAATGGTAGACGCTATCGAGTGCAGGCGTCCTTCTTGCACCCAGCGACAGCATCAGTGTTGTTGCGGGCTTATTCTCGGGAAGGATGTGAATGTCCATCGTCTGGATGCCCGCTTTTAAACAGTGCGCTAGCACGGCCGCGATGAGCATGCGTGCGAGACCAAGCCCCTGATATTCATCAAGGACGGCAATCGCCAATTCTGCAGTCGGGCTATCTTCCTGCGTTCGTATGGCGTGCACAGCGCCCATGGCCGGGTGCTCGTCCCCCTCTATCAATAGTGCCCCCCAGCCAATGTGAGTATGGCCATCGACAGCGCCTAGCCGCTTGACGATGCCTTCGGGGGGCTCCCTGAATGTGGAAAAGAAACGCAAATAGCGTGCTTGGTCCGACATTTCGATGATCCCGTCACGGATTCGGCTTTGGTCGCTCGGCCGAATGGGGCGTAGGTTTACACGGCGACCGTCGGTGAGCCGCGTTTCGATTTCATTCGTACCAGTGATGGGAACATCGAAGCTCGCAAACATATTGCTGTCTCTTAAATGTGTTCGATCAACACGGATCTGCACCCTGCAAATGTGTTAAGAGCTTAACATGTTTGGGCTGCAATTGTTCCTGTCCGCGTTGATTTATCGACCTCTGGTCCTGTCAAGTTAACGCAATGTTTAGCGATCTGCGGTAGCCGTCATCGGACCAGAAGGAGTGCGGTCTGTGCGGAAATCAATACTATTGCTCGGTACAATGTGTTTCGCATTGTCCACGATCGGAAGCGGTGTTCATGCCGCCAGTGAACGCGCAGGCTTTCGCCTTTCCGCTGTCGTGAACACGGTTTGCCGTCTGGAACTTCCCGGTGCAAGTGCGGCGGCGGGTGGCCAGATTATCGATTTCGGCTCATTTTACCAACTGTGCAACGCGCGCAATGGATATCGCGTTGTCATGCGCCACCCGGCGAATATGGAGGGCGCTACGCTGTTCTGGGACGGTCGTGCAGTGCCGATTTCGCAGGGTAACGAAACGGTCATCGCCGATGAAAACCATGCGGCGTCGAAATATAGCGACGTGCATCTCGACGTTCGCGGCGTAGATGTTCCGATCAGCAGCCTGTCGTTCCGCATCGATCCCAAGGGTTCGGTCTACTAAGTATCCGGACGCAGTTCGCTTTCTAGTTTTCGCGCCTTATCGCGCAATCGGCCGACGATATCCCGTCACGCGGCGTAAACGTCATCGTCACTGTATCACGGTAATTACCGGCGGGCAGGGACGTGATGGACGAACGGTTCAACCCGACTTCCAACTGCTTGCCTATTCCCATGGGGGCAGGCGTCATCGGGCACTGGAGGGTGTCGCCGGGGCTTACCGCGACGCCCGCATAGTTCATGGCGTAAACGATGCCCTGAGATTCGGTCGCACGCCGTTTCAGCAATCCGCCATTTTCACTCTCAAATTTAATGGCGAAGGGCAGGGTGCTTAAGGCTGTGATATTGATCGCGCGGTTCAGCGTGGCCGATGCGGAACCGACATCGCCGAAGTTGATTGTGCCGCGGGTTTGCCCTGCGCTGCCGATATAGGCTGCGACATAGCGCGGGACCGTAAGGGAAAGTTCCACCGAGGCGGGCTGCTCTTGTGTCGCGCCAATCTGGCGGCTTTGGGAATCGAGGCACTGGTAACGTACGGTCAGGTTCTCGCGGTGGACCTGCGCGGGGGCCTGCTGCCCCGCTGGTACCGACAGGCGAAAGCGTGTCAGTTGGACGCCAGCACGCTCTGCAAACTGAATCTGCGCGCCTGTGGTCGGCTGCGGCTGTTCGTTACCGACGACGAGCAATCGGCGCGTATTATCTTCAAGCCAGCTAATGTCGTATACCGACGGGCCGGTCGTGCCGATCTGCGGGCCATTCATATGCGGTGTTGTGTCGACCAGAAGGAAGCGAACGCCGCTAATGCCGTCGGCTAATCTGCGGATACGCAGGTCGAAGGTTTCGATAGTGGGGCTGGTTTCGAATGGCTGGTAAGCGACGCGCGCGCCGTTGCCCACTAGCTCGAATTGCGCGCATTGCGTCTGGGCGAACGCCGGGGTTGTCACGAGCAGGGCTGCGCCTGCTACCAAAGGCATAATCACCTGCTTCATTGCGCGTCTCCTAGTGCAACGTCGCCCAAGCGTACCACGCCCAGGCTCTTTAGCGGAATAACGATTTCGACAATCGTGGGCGGCTCTGTCGGCATTTCGATCCGCCAGCGACCCGGGCGCATGCCCGAAATACCGAAGCGGCCTGTGCGGTTTGTGAATATGGTCATAGTGCGGGGGTTGCTGACACCCATTTCGGTGGCTTTACCCGATAGCAAGCTGACGGGTGACCTGTCGGGCCCGATCAATGTGCCGAGCGCCGTCACCGAATAGTCCGATCCCGCCGTGACCAGATAGCCGCCGCGGTAAGGGGGCAATATCTTGGCGCTTGCCGTGCCCAGATCATATCCAACCGGCGCTTGCGGTACGTCATAGGTCAGGGTGCGGCGGATATAGGCGCCCAAATTGGGATCGACCGCGGGGCCAAATAGCCCGGATTTGGCTGTATAATGGTCGTCACGTGGATCGATGATGACCTGCGCTCCACCCAGAGATTTATGCGCGGCGACCATGGCGAAGGAATCGTAGATCGGCCGCGAAAGAGCGAATTTCCCGTCTGCGAAGGCCAAAGCTGTGCCGAGTCGAAGCGACGTGCGTTGCGAGTCTGTACGGCGACCTGTCAACTCGTATACAGTGGTATGAGTCAGTCCGAGTTCTGCGCGGTTAGCGGTGTAGTTAAATCCGCCGTTAAAGCCCACATCTTCCTGACTCACGTCGAGGTCACCCGATGCCGTCCAGCTTCCGACACCTTCGCCCCACGCGGTCTGGTACCCAATGCGGGCCCGTTCCGTGCGCGTGTCGATTTCTGCAACGCCATTGGACCGTGGCCCCAACTTAACCGCGAGGGTAGCACGTACGCCGAATTCGCTGC
This sequence comes from Sphingopyxis sp., assembly GCA_013823985.1. Lineage (GTDB taxonomy): Bacteria > Pseudomonadota > Alphaproteobacteria > Sphingomonadales > Sphingomonadaceae > Sphingorhabdus_B. The sequence goes on along the minus strand of PNNB01000024.1, from coordinate 78,997 downwards.
CAAAGAAGGCGCGGCGCTCATAAGTGCCATCCACCGTCAGATTTAGGCGGGAATTTATGGTGTAGCCGTAAGTCAGGCGCGTACTGACTTCGTTCCGGAAGGCACCGCGAGCAACGCCATAGTCACCGCTGAGCGATATGAATTGGGATTGGCCGATTGGCTGCGCGTAGGATGCCGAAAGGTTCCATTTTATACGATTGTCGACACCGGCAAATCCGGGATTGGCGAACTTTGCGCTGCGATATTCAACGCTTGCCGCAATAGACTTTGGTGCCGCATTGTATCCGCCAAAGCTTTTCTGCAAGCCGACATTGGCGGCAAAACCTGTGCCGATTCCGTCTACGTCGCTGGCTGCGGCATCGATGCCGATGATCCCGATCGCGCTGGCGATTACCGCCTCGACGCCGGCAGTCGCCCCCGCCTTGTTGAAGTTGAAATTACCGCCGAGCGTGACATTCTCACTCATTCCGCGGCGATACCATCCCGATGCGGCTGGTTCGCTCGTCTGATAATCGCGCGACGACCGGCGGAATGGAGCGAGTATCCCGGCCTGGAAGGAAAATTCGCTCAAACCTTCGGCAAGCAGAGTCCTGTCGAAGAACTGCGAAAAGCTTATCCGCTGCGTCCCGCCTGCATCGTCCTCAATGTTGAATTCGACGTTGTTCGTCCCTTGGACAAAGGGGAAGTCGCGAATATTGTAAACACCTGGTTGCAACCGCACCCGACGGATAAGCTGCCCGTTGATCATGGCTTCTACGGTGGAGGGCCGTGTGAGGGTAAAGGACCGATCTCCGCGCGGTTGGACATTACGAAGCGGATCGACAATCGAGTAGACGCGCGTCGCGGATAACCCAGCGATCTGTGGACTGCCCGAAAAACCCCGTCCGCTTGTGATCAGATCACCTGCGGCAAAACGGACGAGACGTTGGCGGTCATCATACACTAACCGCGTACCTTCGCGGGTGAAGAATTTCTGAGAATCCGAATCCAGCCGGACGGTCGCTTCATTTTCCAGTACGACGCCCTTGTAACGGATCGCACTGTCAATCAGGCTGGTGGGCGACTGGAAGCCGGAATCAATCCCGTTCCAGACATAATCGCCATAGCTTCGAAAATTGATGTAGCCACTTAACGTTGCCGGTTCCGAATATTGGCCGGTGGCGCCATCTTCGAAACGGCGTAAGGAGATGTCCTGCGTATCTCTTGCATCGGCAGGAATCTGCACTTTGAGGCTAATGCTAGCGGGATCGTAATTCAGTACATATCCCAAACGACCAATTTGTGCGGCCAAGGCATAATCGAGCCCAGCAAGTTCGGTTTCAAGTGCACGGAGCTTTTCCGTCGATAGAACAGCCCGAACAGCTTCGATAAAGGATTTGGATTCAACCTTGATCTTGTCGTCGGCGGTCAGAACAAACGATACTTCATTCAATATGAATGTGCCGTCGCGCAACGGCGCAGATAGATTGACATCACGGCCAGTGGGATTGAGGCGAACCGCAGGCTGCTCCGCCACATCGACAGATTGCTTGGGCGCAAAATTATATTGGACCGCAGAAGCGGGAGGCGATTTTGGTGCATCGTCGGCAAAAAATTGATATTCCGGCGCAGAGGGCGGGGCCGTGATTGCAGCTGGAGCATGCGGATTTTCAGTCGCTATTTTAGCCCCGATGAAGGAAAGTTTGCCGGCATTTGCTATCGCACCCGACAATGAATCGTCGAATACATGGTATCGGGGCGGATTAGCAATTGCAGCCTGTATCGATGCGGCGTCGGTTGTAATTTGACCAAGTGCCTGCGACTGATCCAAGTCGCCAAGCAGGTCTGCATCAAAATCCGCCGAAAGGGCCTGCAGAAGCCCAGGATTGGACAGAGCCAACGCAGCCGTGCTTGCGCCTGAGGATGCAATTGCGGGGCTTGAGAAAGACAAACCTCCCATACCCAGGAGGATTATCGAAGACGTCCGCAGGTGCGTCGGGTTAGCGTGTTGATGGTGTGAAATACGCCTCAACGCTACCCCCTGATACCGGCAACACAATTCCGGTCTGCATTTTCCTAACTTGTCCAGCGCCCACAAGACCAAAGCCGATTTCCTGCGAGATCTGGTCACCGGTCATTGTCTTTTTGAAGATTTCTTTTCCGGAATTATCTTTTTGAACAATGCGAAGGGATCCGTTGGACAGATATCCGTACGTGTCCGCAACATTGTTCAGCACGAGCAATACCCGAGGTTTGCCATCACCACCGACATAGGATTCGGCATTCGAAACCGTAATATTTGGCCGTTTGCCAGCCATGCTGACACCAGTCACGATCTGGAAGTTATAAAGAAGCTGTAGGGCAGATTCCCCGTCCGGAATTTTGACCGGCAATTGCGCGACGGTCACAAAATAGTGGCGGCTTTTTCCGAGTTCCGGGTCGCCCACATATTGGATGCGCACGGCCTGAGTGCCGCCTGGCGCTATCTGAGCTTGTGGAGGAAAAACCAGCAAATCGTCGGTCGGTTTCCCGGTTCCGCGCACACCCTCGTCGGTATACTCAGCTTCCTGTGTCAACACTTCGAGGATGACAGGTTTTGCATATTTGTTTTCGATTGTGACGACTTGGGACATACGCTGTCCTGATGTCTGCAAATCAATAACAACCGGTGAAACGGTCATCGCATAAAGAGCGGTCGCTATGCTCGCGCTGGTTGCAACCGCGAGAGCAGCATAGATCGCTGGTTTAGGCCGAAGCGGCATTTTAGATAAGTCCCCATTTTTTTGCCCCTAGGGCAGGACAAAAAGAATCCCGAGGACAGACAATACCGCCCCCGGGTGTCTCTATCCATTTTTTATACGCCGGGTGTCAACTCGATGGTTAACGTGCTGATATATTGACCTGCGATCAAGCGGTTTGCATCGGCTGTAAAATTGCCGCGTGCGGCTGTGCTGTTGCCGTTGGTTACAGCCTCAGAATTCAATTCTGCAGAAAATACTACCTGCGCTCCGGTGCCCGTTGCACCAAAACGGCCAACAGTGATGCCTGCGCCTGAACCAACGCCTGGACCATTACCCTGGCCATCGGACGTGCCTTCGGTCGGGGTAAAGCCATCCGAACGGACTGCGCCAGCAATATTCATGTTAACGTCGTAAACAACAGCACGGTTGAAGCCGTCGGTACCCTTCACGCCGCCATCGGTTACAAATGCGGTGCGATACATTTGCAAGGTGTTCTTTGCACCGGTGCACCATGCGGTGACGTTGGCTTGGTTCATTTTGTTGGCAACGGAGCTTGAAACGGTTGCCAGTGCAAAACCTTCGTCATTCGAAAGCGCATTCGTATCCAGATTAAGCGTGTAAGTGGTCGCTTCCAGATTGCACTTTGCAGGGTTCGTTGCATTGATAGTGAAAATTTCGGTGTCGGTGCTGCGGTTATTGCCGTCGGCAAATGCCGGAGCCGAAATCAGTGCAGCAAAAGTCGCGGCCGCTACGAGATATATTTTCATCAGCTTGTTCCTTTATACTCAAAAACTGCCTGATTTTGGGGGAGATCAGACCCTCTCCTTGCCCCACCGCATTTCTCTCCAGTGAAACGCAGTTTGGAATTGCATTAGATGCGGCGGGCCATCATGTGCTCGGCGCCACAATGATCGTTAGAATTTCTTGATAGGCGCCAGCAGCGAGCCGGACGGCATCGCTTTCTTCGCCTTGCCATGTCACGGTAAGTTCGCCCTCACGACCGATCGCCGTTGTATTGCGCCCCGAATAAATTCCTGAGCCGGGTTCTGATCCATAAAAACGGCAACTGGTGTTTGCCGAGGTTAAGGCCGATGAAACGCATTCGCCTGCGCGCACCAGCCCTGTCTGATCGGTATTGAACTGTAGTCCCGCTACATAATTCTTTCGATGCGCAAAACCCGAAGTTCCGGCGTTCTGGCCAGTTGTGCCGACGAGTTGCAGTGCCCCGTTTTGTGCAGCAACACCGATTTTAAACGGCGTATTGCAATCGAGGCCGAACCGAAATGCGATACGCGTTGGTTCGTCTATACGCCCGCCATCGTCGGAATTTGAACCGAGTGCCGCAATACCGCAGCGTTGGCTAATCGATGCCTCGATATCGATACGAAGCGTATTTCCCGAAGGAGCGTTGGCCTGAACATTTTCAGGAATGACTGCACATGCAACGCTGAATAACGCGCAAGCCGCAAAAAATTTCGTCCCTAAAAACCGCACAAAACACCGCCCGTTATTTTCTTTTCTGTCGCCACCCAGATATTCAGGAGGGACTCTTCAGTGGTTTGCGACCCTCAGTAATCCGAGATTTCTAGGCCCCGAATCGACTGATTAATTTTGTGTAAACGTGTGCAAAAATCCTGTCGAAATAATTGATGGTTAAGAGATGTAACGTTTTACATCATATTGATAATAAACAATATTATAGAAACGGGAAAGTGCCGCCGGTTAACCAAGGTTGTAAATATATTGGGATGAAATTGGGAGGGATTGTCGCCCCCAGAACGGCTTAAGTTCTAACTTTATTCTACCGCAGACGACTTCGTCGCATCAATCTCGGCCTTCGCATCGGCTTCGATAAGTTTGGTAGCCTGCTCCGCCGCCTCTTCCATGGACTGCTGCTTTTCTTTCACCGCCTCTTGTGCCGATTCATTGACCAATGTCGCGCTGGCTTCCTCTGCAGTCTTTCGGGTCGGCTCCTCCGTGCAGGCCATCAAAGCCAGACAGGGAAGGGCCAACCCAAACCAAGTCTTCATGGCTTTAATTCCCCGTCATAATTTGCAACGATCGCGAGGGTTGAAACCCATGCGGCCACGTTCTGACGCATTTCAGCCTTGTCAATTTTGTCCAAGGTATCGTCCGGCGTATGGTGGAGGTCGAAGTATTTCGTTCCGTCCTGTTGCAGGTCAATAATGCCGAGTTTTTGTGCGGCGATAATGGCACCGACATCTGCCCCGCCACCGGCAGGTGCTTTACGCGGGACGACGCCTAAGGGAGCCAATGCGGCGATAATCTTGGCCTTCTGATCATTCGCACTTTCAGGAAGCGTGAAGTCAACGGCCCATATTTTGCCGGCGCCGAAGTCGGATTCCATCGCCAGCGCGTGCGGTTCGGTGGCATGATTTGCCCCATAATCCTTGCCGCCCCAAATGCCGACTTCTTCTGCCCCCGCCCATAACAGGCGGACGGTACGCTTGGGTTGCCCCAGTGTCTTTAGATGTTTCGCGGCCGCCGCAATGATCCCGCATCCTGCCGCATCGTCAATTGCGCCGGTTCCCAAGTCCCAACTGTCGAGGTGACATGCGATGACAATGATGGGCAGTTGGGGATTTGATCCTTTAACCTCGGCCAACACATTGCCGGACACTTGCATGCCCACATTTTTCGGCGTCAGCTTCAATTTCATGACCACGGGCTTGCCGCGTTTCAGCATTCGTTCCAGATTTTCGGCATCGGGTATCGAAAGCGCACCAGCTGGAATAGGGGTGACACCTGCATCAAAATTCGTGTTCCCCGTATGCGGATTGCGATGATAGTCGGTGCCTGCGGAACGGATGACAATCGCGGCGGCACCTTTTTTTGCGGCGATATTGGGCCCTACAAAACGCGCTGGACCAAAGGCGCCATAGCTGCTGCCATCTTGGGTGCGCATCATCGCATGGCTGACAAATGCGATCTTGCCCTTCAAACTTCCGTCGGGTGCCGCGCGCAAATCGTCGAGCGTCGGGAAATATACGATTTCCGCTTCAAGCGCCATGTCGCCTGTACTACCGCTATTGCCCAGCGCGGTTACGGCAAGTTTCTGGGTAAAAGGCGCCACGATCTCAGCCGCCTCTTCGCCACGTACCCAGGTTGGCATTTGATATTCTTCGATACGGACATTGTCGAAGCCGAGTGACTTCAGCTTGGTAACGGACCACGCACGCGCCCGTGCCTCAGCCTCGGTACCACCCTGCCGTGGCCCGATCTCCGTCGTGAGACCTTCTACAATTTCGTAGGCGATTTCATCCGAGTTAAGCGCGGTGGAACGTACGTCTTCGAGCGTGGGTGCGGCAAAAAGCGGGGTGAATGCGGTTGTGACGAGCAGCAATGAAGCCGCGGCGGACGATTTGTTCAAGAAGTTCATGGGTTGCAGGCATAATCAGCTTCCAAAGATTTGCAATCCCGCCTTGCGAGGACTGGACCAGATAGCTAGGGATGCGGCCAATTCAAAGATAATCCCAGACAGGAAAGTTACCGAAATGGCAGCGCAATACAGCTTCGTAATGAAGGGAATGACCAAAACCTTTCCTGGTGCGAACAAGCCCGTCCTTAACAACATTAACTTGCAGTTCTATCCCGACGCCAAAATCGGCATCGTGGGTCCCAATGGTACCGGTAAGTCGACTTTGATGAAAATCATGGCCGGTATGGATACGGAATTTACCGGCGAAGCCTGGCCCGGCGAGCATATCCGCGTCGGTTATCTTGCGCAGGAGCCGGAACTTGATCCGACCAAGACGGTCAAAGAAAATGTGATGGACGGTGTGCGCCCCATTGCCGATCTCGTGGATCGCTTTAACGAAATTTCGATGCTCATGGGGGATCCGCCAGCGGATGCCGATTTTGATGCCCTGATGGAAGAAATGGGCACGTTGCAGGAAAAGATTGATGCGGTCGATGGCTGGAGTCTCGACAGCCAACTGGAACTTGCGATGGACGCGTTGCGTTGCCCGCCGGCCGACAGCTCCGTTACCAATCTGTCGGGCGGTGAAAAGCGACGGATTGCGTTGACGCGCCTGCTGCTTGAAAAGCCGGACATTCTGCTGCTTGACGAACCAACCAACCACCTCGACGCCGAATCCGTTGCATGGCTCGAAAAGCATCTGGTCGATTATAAGGGCAACGTCATTCTGGTGACCCACGACCGCTACTTCCTCGACAATGTGGTCAGCTGGATACTCGAACTCGATCGCGGACGTTATTTTGTCTATGAAGGCAATTATTCGACCTATCTTGAAAAGAAGGCTAAGCGGCTTGAGCAGGAATCGCGTGAGGACGCAGGTCGTCAAAAGGCGATTAAGGATGAACTAGAGTGGATTCGGCAAAGTCCCAAAGCACGGCAGACCAAATCCAAGGCACGTATCAAGTCCTTCGACCAGCTTGTCGAGGCGCAGGAGAACCGTGCCCCGGGCAAGGCACAGATCGTCATCCAGACACCCGAACGCCTTGGCAGCAAGGTTATCGAGGTCAAGAATGTGACCAAGGCCTATGGCGATAAATTACTGTTCGAGAATTTGTCCTTCACAATTCCGCAGGGCGGTATCGTAGGCGTTATTGGTCCGAACGGTGCCGGCAAGTCGACACTCTTCCGCCTGATCACAGGGCAGGAAACGCCGGACAGCGGTGAAGTCGAGATTGGTGAGACCGTTAAACTCGGCTTCGTCGATCAAAGCCGAGATGATCTCGATCCGAACAAGAATGTCTGGGAAGAAATTTCGGGTGGCGCGGATTTTATGAAGCTTGGGAAGCACGAAACGCCGACCCGTGCCTATGTCGGAGCCTTCAACTTCAAGGGAACGGACCAGCAGAAAAAGGTCGGCCTGCTCTCCGGTGGTGAGCGTAACCGCGTCCATATGGCGAAGATGCTCAAAGAGGGTGGCAATGTTCTGCTGCTCGACGAACCGACCAACGATCTTGACGTCGAAACACTGTCGGCCTTGGAAGAGGCTCTGGAAAGCTTTGCAGGGTGCGCGGTTGTCATCAGCCACGACCGCTTCTTCCTCGACCGTCTTGCAACGCACATATTGGCCTTTGAAGGTGACAGTCATGTGGAATGGTTCGAAGGAAACTTCGAATCCTATGAGGAAGACAAGATCGCACGCCTCGGAGACGAAGCAACGCGCCCGCATCGTGCAACTTATAAGAAGATGACACGTTAAAGGCGTATGAAACGGACACTGCTCATCACCAACACCAGCAGCGGCAGCGCGAGTGGTGTTGATGAGCAGACCGTTGTGGCCAGCTTGCGACAGGCTGGTCTGGACGTCGTCGAAAGGCGGGTTCTGCCTGAACAGGATTTGCCAGCGCGGGCCGATTTGGACGATAGTTCGATTGACGTCGTCGCTATAATCTCCGGCGACGGAACGATCAGCAACCTGCACGCAAGTTTGGCAAAATGGTCCGGTGCCATATTCGTGTTGCCGGGCGGAACAATGAACCTCCTTTCGCGCCGGTTACATGGCGACATTGCCCTGATGGCCCTTCTGGAAGAGCTTCGCACCGATAGCCTTGTTTCAAAGCAAATTCCGCTGATCGCTGTTGCCGACCAACATGTTCTGACAGGGCTCACCGTCGGCCCGTCTACCCGCTGGGCGGAGGTGCGGGAGGGTATGCGTCATGCCGATTTGCAGAGCCTAGCCGAAACCATACCGACCGCTTGGTTCGAAACGCTGTCCGACGAGGGCGTATGGGTCGGAGACAATAGGGAAAATCAGTTTGCCAGCCTGTTCGTTGAACCGGTTGATGGCGGCCACCTGTCGGTGATCGGTTTTGTCGCGTCCAACATTGGCGATATGGTCGGGCACGGTTTGGCGTGGTTACGCAAGGATTTCAGGGATGGCCCACATGTCGATCTGGGCATCATGGGTGATGTCACGATATCATCTGAAGAACGCGCAGCCTCGGCCCTCATCGATGGAGAGGCGAGCGAACTTACGGTCCCAATCCGCTGTCACGCCGTAATGTCCGAAGTCCAGTTTCTGGTGCACACGCAATGATATCGCTGGCATTACTGCTATGGGCCCAGACTTTGGTCACCCCGACACCCCCGCCTAGCCTGACGGCATTCCAATGGAACAAGGTCGAGATTTCGCAGCTGGAGGAGATTGATGATGATGTCCGGCGAAATGTCAGTCAGCCCGCATATTTTGACGCGATCGAGGTGCGTGAAATCCGGGTCACCGAAAACGGCTTTACATGGCACCTGCTCCGTTTTTCACTTGTAGCCGATAAGATAGGCCCCCTGTGGCTCGTTCCGCACGATGACGAAAATGCGGCGTTCGACGCGATGATCGCGGCTTTGAAGGAGCGCGGTGGCGTCGGAATTGCGGTCAATTCCGGACCGGGAAGCCTCCGAATGCAATCCGGAGCGGGAGTGTGCGGAGTACGCTTTGGTGTGCTCCCCACTTGCGACCCCAACCGAAATTTTGATCCACAGGCGCCGAAATTTACGGAGGCGATCGTCAATCAACGTTCAGCCGGACAGCCGATCATCGCGCTGCACACCAATAGTCCCGGCTTTTCGGGTGATGGACATGGCGGACGAGGGGATATAACTATTGTTGATCAAGCAGGCTATCGTCAGGGCGTGACCGCCCCAAGGGCGGATGGATTGCTTGCTGTTTCCCCCACGCAGACCATGGCAAATTTCGATACTCTGGGCTTAACGGCCTATCTCGCGAAGGAAGGGCGGCCGTCATTGTCGGCGCAGGATTGCGGAAGCAAAATAGCCAATTCTGGCGTGCACTTCTGGCATGAACGTGTGGCAAAAAGCGATGGATCAATGTCCAATTATCTCATCCTGCACCGGCCAGAAATTCTCTATTTCAATGCCGAAAGCCGTGCGGAAATCGATCTAGCGGTGGCCGCTGCCCGGCATAAGGTCATGATCGACGCTTATCTTGAGCATTGCATATCAGGGGATAAGCCAGCGCCCTGACCAGCTCTGCATCGCGTCATCCCATTTCCAGCGCGCACGGCGGTGTCCGCTATTTTTTAGATAAAGCCACTCCAATTCTGTGACCTCACACCACAATAACGCAAAATTAGTCCGCGCCCCGTTAAGTTGGTCTTCGGTCGGCTGTTTTCCTTCGATCCAGGAAGGCAGGCCGGACGTCGGCCCATTCGCGGACAGACCCGGTGCGGATTCCGCAAGATAGCAGCGGCGGGCAAATGGGGTGGATTCAGTCCAGGCCGCGTCCACCTCCGGGCCGATTGTCTCCAAACGCGCCGTCCCGAATAGCCGCAATTGCAGCTTTTCGGTGGCATCGTACATCAGGATCGAAACGCGTTCGTTTTTCGCAAAGTCGTCCATTTTGGCAGACCGCGAATCGGTATGAAAACGGAGACGGCGAAGGTTCCGGGACGCTTCCCGAAGCACCATGACCCTCAATTGGGCTATTCCGGACGCATCAATACTTCCGACAACGGGCGTATGGGCAGGAGATGCGCGTTTGCTGGCACCAGGTTCGATCAGGTCCCATGCTTTTGTAAAGCTCAGTTCCAAGTCGTCATAATAATCCGGCGGAGAAGAGTTTGACATCATTGCGGCGCAAAAATACCTGTCGCTTCGTCGAGCACATGCAATTGGCCCTCGGCAATGCCGAAATAAGCCCCGTGGAGCTTGAGTTGGCCAGCCTTTTCCCGCTCCACAATGAAGGGAAATGTCCGCAGGTTTGCAAGGCTGACTTTGACCGTTTCCAGTTCGAGCGCGTGCTGCGGGTCATCGCAATGTGATGCAAGAACCGCCTCGCGCGCATCGTCAATTATGCCCACCCATTTGTCGACAAAGCTGTGTCCCTTTCGGCCTAGGTCGCTTCCGGACAGTGAGGCTTTAATGCCGCCACATTGCGCATGGCCGAGAATGACAATGTGCCTGACTTCGAGACCAAGTACCCCAAATTCGATAGCGGCCGATACACCGTGCAAACCACCGCCAGTTTCATAGGGCGGCACCAGATTGGCGACATTGCGCAACGCAAAAACCTGACCCGGGACAGTGTCAAACACAGTCGCGGGATCGACCCTGCTGTCGCAGCAGGAAATGATCATGACAGGTGGAGCTTGTCCATCACTGGCCAGAGCATCAAAACGAGCCTTCTGCTTGACATAAGCGTCGTTACGAAACCGCTTATATCCCTCAATTAACGAAGCAAATTCTGGCATTTAAAAACGTTCTCCACGGACGACTTGTACTTCACCAATTGTGAGCAGCAACCGATAGCTATCCAGCAAAGGAGCAAGCGCGTCCACAAGACGATCTGCTTTTTCTGTTGATGCAACAACCAGAACGATGGTTTTGGCAGCCGCTCCGGTGACATCATCTTGTTGCCATTGACCCGCTCGGCCACCGCCGGAATCAACATGGATTACGCTCCAGCCGGAAATGTCGACGGCCTTGATATGGGCTGTGATCCTCGGAACCAGCGGTGTGTCGACGAGAATTTCTATGCGTTTCCGGGTTACGGTTTCAACCATGATTTATCCTATCAACTGCGCGTACGCCGCCAAGAACGATATTCCGAAAATGATGTTGAATGGAAAGGTTATTCCAAGCGACATGCTCAGGTAAATGCCGGGATCTGCTTCTGGAAGAGCAAGGCGCATAGCGGCAGGAACCGCGATATAGGATGCGCTCGCCGCCAAGATACCCAATGCGGCTGCAGATGCCACGTCCAGTCCAATGAAGGTGCCCAATGTCGTTCCGATAGCCCCGTTCAAAATCGGGAGTACGACTGCCAAGATGACCAACTTATAGGTAATTTTGCGAGACTGTACCAATCGCCTTGCGGCAATCAGGCCCATGTCGAGAAGGAAAAGGCATAATACGCCGCGAAAACCGGTTTCGAAAAGCGGCTTTACCGGCGCAAAACCGTCTTTGCCCGCGATCATACCGATCAGGAAGCTGCCGACCAGAAGCACGACCGATGCGTTCGTCAGCACCTCATGCCATGGGACGCTATTTCCTGCCGCTGTCTGACCGCGTCGTGCCAAAACCAAGCCACTGATAATCGCCGGCGTTTCCATCAAGGCCAAAACCGCCACCATATATCCTGCAGGTCCAAGCCCCTGTCCGGTTAATATTTCCTTTGCCGTAACAAATGTGACCACGCTGACGGAGCCATAATGCGCTGCAACTGCCCCTGCATCAACCTGAGAGAGTCCGCCGAAACTGCGGAGAAGGGTAAAGGCAATAACGGGCAACAGGAAGCTTAATGCTATCCCCGCCACGGCAGCAGCGATCAGGTCAGAGGTTATTCCGCTCGACGCGACTTCGACGCCACCTTTTAGGCCGATAGCGGCCATGAGGTATAGCGACATTGCCTTTGCAAAGGCTTCCGGAATGGAAAGGTCCGACTTTGCAAGCGCAGCCAGAAAGCCCAATACGAAGAACAATATGACGGGGGATGTTAGCGTCTCGATGATCATAGCGTCTCCCGATTGCAAAAACATGCCTCCGATAGCAGCGAAGTTGCAGTTGGCAAGTGGGTGTTGCCCCGCTATCTGGACCCCATGAACGCACCCGTTACATCACCAGATCGTGCTCCGCGCGAACGCAAACCCGACTGGATCCGCGTAAAGGCCCCGACAAGCGCCGGGTTTAACGAAACCCGCCGCCTGATGCGCGATTTGAATCTGAACACGGTTTGCGAAGAGGCTGCGTGCCCGAATATTGGGGAGTGCTGGACCAAGAAGCACGCAACCGTGATGATATTGGGCGATGTGTGCACCAGAGCGTGTGCCTTTTGTAATGTTAAAACAGGAATGCCTAAAGCGGTCGATCCGTTGGAACCTGAACATGTCGCGATTGCGGCTGCCAAAATGGGGCTGGAGCATATCGTTATCACGTCTGTCGACCGCGACGATTTGCCTGACGGCGGCGCCAGCCAGTTCGTGAAGGTTATCGAAGCATTGCGTCGCAACACGCCCAACACGACGATTGAAATTCTGACCCCGGATTTCCGGAACAAGGCAGACGCCGCAGTTGAGGCGATCGTTACGGCAAGGCCCGATGTATATAACCATAATCTGGAAACAGTGCCGCGTCTGTACCCCACAATACGCCCCGGTGCCCGTTACTATGCATCGCTCCGGCTGCTTGAGTCCGTCAAGAAGCATGACCCGTCCATTTTCACGAAATCAGGAGTGATGCTCGGACTAGGCGAGCAGAGGCTGGAAGTGCATCAGGTCATGGACGACATGCGGAGCGCTGATATCGATTTTCTGACCATGGGCCAGTATCTGCAGCCGACACCAAAACATACCAAAGTGATGGATTTTGTGACGCCGCAGGCATTTGATGCCTATGCGGCCATTGCGCGTGCAAAGGGTTTCCTTCTTGTCGCGTCAAGTCCGCTCACGCGATCAAGCTACCACGCCGGGGAAGATTTCGCCAAGATGCGTGACGCACGTGCGGCGCAGTTGGCCAAGGCTGGGTAACGAAAAAGGGCAGGGGCATGCCGCATCATCACGAACAACGTATCCTGCCACATAGCGCGGCACAGATGTTTGATCTGGTTGCTGACGTGAAAAGCTATCCCGAATTCTTGCCTTGGGTAAGTGCCATACGAATACGCAAAAATGATGACCAGGAAATGCTGGCCGACATGGTCGTCGGGTTTAAATCCTTGCGCGAAACCTTCAGCAGCCGAGTTCTAAAAACGCCGAAATCGTCAATTGTCGTGGATTATCTCGATGGACCCATGAAGCATTTGCACAATGCATGGCTGTTCAAAGATTTGCCCGACGGCGGATCGTCGGTTGATTTTACCGTTGATTTTTCATTTCGAAACAGAGTGTTCGAAGCGCTTGCAGGCCAGTTTTTCGACTCCGCACTGCGAAAAATGACGTCTGCCTTTATCGAACGTGCGGATACACTTTACGGTGTGGGTGGAAGCAGCAATCCCAGCGCGTGAAGCGTTGCATATGCTCGAATATCGGCCCGGCTTTTGTCCGAACCGAACTGGATTTTGTCCCCGACCATATCTTCGGCATCCTTGCCTTTTTCCGCGACCGCAAAAACCACAGTTCCAACCGGCTTTTTCTCGGTTCCACCATCCGGACCGGCAATGCCGCTGATCGCAACGGCGATATCGGCACCGCTTTTCTTTAGAGCGCCTTGCGCCATTGCCCATGCAACGGCAACCGATACAGCGCCAAATGTATCAAGGATGTCGGAATTGACGTCGAGCATCTTCATCTTGGCTTCGTTCGAATAGGTCACAAAGCCGCTTCCCAAAACGGCGCTGCTTCCGGGCACCTCTGTGATCGCGGCAGCAACAAGGCCGCCGGTGCAACTTTCTGCAGTAGCAATAATCCGGCCTGCCGCCTTGTTCTCGGCGACTACACGTTCAGCCAATTTGGCAATTTTTTGTGGAAGGACCGATTTCATCAGTTGGTTTTCTCGAAAGTGACAATTGCTTGGGCGGCTATACCTTCTCCACGGCCGGTAAAGCCAAGCAATTCGGTGGTCGTAGCTTTGACCGAAATACGTGACAGTTCGGCGTTCATAATTTCCGAAAGCCGTGCGCGCATCGATTTGCGGTGTGGCCCGATTTTAGGGGCCTCACAAATGATCGTCACATCTGCATTCGCCAAGCTGTAGCCTGCCTGTGCGGCAAGGGTTAGCGCATGAACCAGAAACCGGTCCGAAGAGGCCCCTTTCCATTGGGGGTCAGACGGCGGGAAATGATCGCCGATATCGCCCAATGCGAGCGCACCCAATATGGCATCGGTCAAGGCGTGCATCGCGACATCGGCATCACTATGGCCTGCGAGGCCTTTGTCATGGGCAATACGAATTCCGCACAGCCACAATTCTTCGCCTTCGACCAGGCGATGGACATCAAAGCCGGTGCCGCTGCGTATCGAAGGGGCCATATCATTTCCTGAAAAATCGTCCGAAAAAGTGAATTTTGTTAAACGTTCCGAACCCGTCACAATCCGAACGTCCCCGCCTTTAGCCATCAGCATCCGGGCATCGTCCGTCGGCTCTTCGCCCGACCATGACCGATGGACATCCCATATTGTGTCAAAATGAAAAGCCTGTGGTGTCTGAACGCGCCAAAGATGTGAACGATCCACGGTTTCGGTCAAAATGTAGCGACCGCGCGAAAGACTATCGACAACAGGTAAAGCCGGAACCGCACCGGGGGACCCCGACAAAGCGTCAATGAGGCTATCGATCACCGATTCCGGCAGGAACGGCCGTGCCGCATCGTGGATCAGGACAAAATCCGCTCCGCCTTGGCGCGCGATCGCCTCCAGCCCTTTATGGACGCTTTCGCGTCGGGTTGCGCCCCCTTTTACGAGAATCGGAACTTGCATTCCGTCCAGTGCTTCTGTTGCCAGGCTTTCCTGTCCTTCACCCACAGCCACGAAAACGGCGTGAATATCTGCATGTTGTGCGAGGGCCGAATAGCTGTGGGCCAGCATGGGTCGGCCCTTAACAGAACGGAACTGCTTGGGCGTATCACCTCCAGCCCGGCTGCCAGAACCTGCGGCTACAATGAGAGCAACAATATGTGGACGAGAGGCCATAGCCGCGCCTTAGCCATCCCGCTGTTGCACGCCAAGCCGAAACCGAGTAACGGCCTGCCTAAATTTTAGGCAATGTTGGTACCATGAAACTCGCACCCATATCCATTGGCAATATTGATATTGCGTGTCCGGTTATTCTGGCGCCGATGACTGGCGTCACCGATATGCCGTTTCGCAAAATAGTCCGGCGCTTCGGGTCGGGCCTGAACGTCACCGAGATGATCGCGAGCCAAGCGATGATTCGTGAAACGCGCCAGTCGCTGCAGAAATGCGAATGGGATGCCATAGAAGAGCCTGTTTCCATGCAGCTGGCGGGCTGTACGCCCTATGAAATGGGAGAGGCGGCGAAGCTGAATGAAGACCGAGGTGCGGCGATTATCGACATCAATATGGGCTGCCCTGTCAAAAAGGTGGTGAATGGCGATGCAGGCTCGGCGTTGATGCGTGATTTGCCGCTTGCTGCCCGTCTGATCGAGGCGACGGTGAAGGCGGTATCGGTTCCGGTTACCGTCAAAATGCGCATGGGCTGGGACCACGCCAGTCTAAACGCCCCGGAACTCGCCCATATTGCGGAAGATCTGGGCGCCAAAATGGTCACCGTACACGGCCGCACACGCAACCAGATGTACAAGGGCTCCGCGGACTGGGCCTTTGTACGCAAGGTTAAGGATGCTGTTTCGATTCCGGTGATCGTAAATGGAGACATTTGCACCATTTCTGATGCGGAAACTGCGTTAGTGCAAAGCAGGGCAGACGGTGTGATGGTGGGGCGGGGCGCCTATGGCAAACCATGGCTTTTGGGACAAATGATGCATTGGTTTCGCACCGGCACTACCTTGCCCGATCCCAGTATCGACGCGCAATATGAACTGGTCATCGAACATTATCGGGCGATGCTCAATCATTATGGCAATGAGGTAGGCTTGCGTTGTGCCCGTAAGCATATTGGCTGGTATACAAAAGGTTTGACCGGGTCGGCTGAGTTCCGGAATTTCGTCAACAGAATTGATGATGCGGAAGTCGTAATTGATGAATTGAGCCGCTTCTACCAGTCATTCTTAACGCGCACGGCCGCCTGATGTTCAACTCGGGGGGGAATCGGCCGGATAACGGCCATGTTTTAGCCAATATCCCTGTTCCCGTCCTGCTTATTGCTCCGGACAACAGCATTGCTTACGCGAACGACGCCAGCGAGGCGTTTTTCGGGCGAAGCCGTAAGCGGTTAGAAGGACAACCAACCGCCGCAGTGCTTCGCTTTGAAAGCGAGCGCATGAATTTCGCGCTCACTTCCTCCGAGAATGACATTTCGGCGCAGGACATGGAACTCAAGTCCGCCCATGGCAGCATCACCGTGGATATCAATATTTCTCTCCTCCCTGGTGAAACCGATTGGCGTATCGCGATCATCTCACCCAGGCACGGTGGACGCGAGCATATCGGGGAGCAAAAGGACAGCGGCCAACAGCAAGGAATGGGCGCGCCGGCCATATTGGGGCATGAAATCAAAAACCCGCTCGCCGGCATAAAGGGCGCGGCCCAGCTTTTGGCTC
Organism: Sphingopyxis sp.; assembly: GCA_013823985.1. Classification (GTDB taxonomy): domain Bacteria; phylum Pseudomonadota; class Alphaproteobacteria; order Sphingomonadales; family Sphingomonadaceae; genus Sphingorhabdus_B. The sequence continues at coordinate 62,154 of PNNB01000024.1, read as the reverse complement.
GCCATGTTGATGAAAAAAATCAGCAACTCACAGAATTGATTGTAAATGAGGTCGACCGGATCGCTCGATTGCTGGACCAGATGCAGAAACTTGGTCGATCAGAAGAACGCGAACTAGCTCCTGCAAACGTCCATTTGCTTATCGAAAGAGCGATCCGTTCGTTGCGCGCAGCAAATCGGGCAATGCCGGAACTCTCCATCAATTATGATCCGTCACTACCAGAGGTTCTGATTGATGCCGACGGTATGGTTCAGATTTTAATCAATCTGCTTCAAAACGCGGTCGATGCTCTCAAAGGTCGACTGGACGGGGTCATTGGAATTTCCACGCGCTTCGTCATGAGCGGCGCACTCCGTGAGGCTGATGTGGAACGACGCACGGTCAAGCTGCCCGTCGAAATCGCCATTTCCGACAATGGACCAGGCGTACCGCAGCATATCGAAGATGAGTTATTTTCTCCTTTTGTCACCACCAAACGTGATGGGCAGGGACTTGGCCTCGCTATCGTGCGTAATCTTGTGCAGCAAATGAATAGTCGCATAGTTTTCGAGCGCGACACTCAAAAGCAAAGAACGGTCTTCAGGCTGTTTCTTCCTGTGGCATCAAAGAAGGGTGACGCATGACTGTTCCCAAGGTCCTTATCGTAGAGGATGATGCATCGATCGGCTTGGTCGTAAGCGCTGCGTTAACCGCAGAGAATATCGAGACCCAGATTTGTGATTCTGTCAGCGCGCGAGACGCCGCCCTCGCGAACGGCCATTTCGATCTGATGCTGACGGATGTGGTTCTCAAAGACAGTGATGGTCTGGCGACGTTGAAAGAAGTTATGGCATCAACGCCGGATATGCCGGTGATCATAATGTCCGCCCAGAATACTTTAGAGACGGCCGTTCGGGCGAGTGAAATAAATGCCTTCGAATATTTTCCTAAACCCTTTGATCTCAACGATCTGGTTCTGGCTGTAAAGCAGGGGATCGACAAGCGCCGCGCCGCTCCGGACAGTGTGACGGATTCACTATCAGAGGCCAATCTTCCGATGATTGGCCGAAGTGTTGCCATGCAGGATGTGTACCGCATGGTCGCGCGTCTTTTGCGTAACGACCTTTCCGTTCTGATTTCTGGCGAGAGCGGAACGGGTAAGGAGTTGGTGGCCGAAGCTATTCATAGTCTGGGGCACCGCAAAACCGGGCCGTTTGTTGCAGTAAATATGGCCGCTATTCCCAGCGAACTTATCGAGGCTGAGTTATTCGGACATGAGAAAGGCTCATTTACCGGCGCGGTAGGGCAGGCCATCGGTCGATTTGAACAGGCACAAGGAGGCACGCTCTTTCTCGATGAAATAGGGGATATGCCTATACATGCGCAAACCCGCTTGTTGCGCGCGTTACAAAGCGGTGTGATCAGCCGGATCGGCGGGAAGGCGAGCATTCGGCTTGATGTGCGCATCGTCGCCGCAACTAATCAAAAACTGGAGGAGTTGATCGCTAGCGGCAAGTTCCGTGAAGATCTCTTCTACCGACTGAATGTAGTTCCAATTCAAATGCCACCTTTGCGCGATAGGACTGATGATATCGGACTTCTCGCGCAACATTTCTTGTTGTTGGCCGCAAAGGATGGATTGCCCTTAAGGAAAATCGACGACAGCGCCATTGCAGCCCTTATGACAATGCCGTGGCGGGGAAATATTCGGGAATTGCGCAATCTAATTTATCGCTTGGCCCTAGTGTGCCGAGAGGACACTATAACTGAAGCGACAATCGCCCAAAATGTCGATAGCGCGCCCGAATCCGATGCGCCCGTTCAGGGAGCCAGCTTTGAAGCTGCTGTGGTTCAATTTTTAAGAGATCATAAATTGCGGGGCACTTCGCGCGATAAACTCTATCCAAAAGCCCTCGCGCAGTTTGAGACGCCGTTGCTCCAGCACGTTATGCGGCAGGTGAAGGGCAATCAGCTCAAAGCTGCTGCGCTCCTTGGAATAAATCGCAATACCCTTCGAAAGAAACTTACCGATTACGGGATTGGGACGGGCTCCTGAGGGTGAAGCGACCGTTGACCGCGATAATGTGATTTTTCAGTCACAATTTTGTGCTTTTCAGGCAACGCTTACAATGTCACAGTGGCAATATGGCAACAACCCCGATGATTGACGAAGGACAAGGGCAGCCGCTCTTCAAACGGCTCTTCCAATTCATCATATATGCCCTCGGAAATAGCCAGTCGATCAAATTTCTGGAAATCGCCAGCGCCATAATGTTGCTGCTGATTACTGGCGCGACGGCTTACATTCTTCTGGACCAAGGGCCCCAGTCCGAACCGCTGTCTCCTGCTGCATCAGCAACTATGCTCGTTGCAAATTTACTGCCCGCCACTTTGCTCTTGGTACTTTTTGGTCGACGGATTGCTCTACGTCGTGCGGTTGGCAGCAACATTGATAGCCAACAGTTGCTTCATGTCCGCTTGGTTGCCATTTTTTCCGCGATTACGGCCGTACCGACGTTGCTTTTGGTCGTCTTTGCCTCATTGCTATTCCAAAGTGGCGTGCAATTCTGGTTTTCAGGTTCCGCACGCGGCATGTTGGAAAATGCCGGCGAGTTGGCAAAAGGATATTATGAGGTCAACGCACGTGACGTCGGTGACGAGACGCTGACCATGGCGGGTGATTTTCGCAATGCCTTGAGCCAAACACGGCCCGACGATCCCGCTTTTTTGAGTTACTATTTCGAGCAGGTCTTTCGTCGACGCCTGAGTGAATCCGCAATCGTATCCGTCGGTTCAGATGGGATTCAACGAACCGAGGCAGTTGCCACAGAAAACCAAAATCGTACTCAGGAATGGATTGCACCCGATATTCTTCTTAAGCTCCAGGCAGGGGAGGGTACTATAGTAACAAACCGCACTGACCGCATTGAGGTTGTGACGGTTCTGTTCGATTCACCACGTAGCTATCTTTATGCCAGTCGCGCATTATCGGTGCCGTCTTTTGAACTGGGCGAGAAAGCACAGTCCGTGCTGCAGGATTACGACAAAATGGTCGCACGATCCCGGGCGCTGCAGTTGCAGTTTAACATAGCCCTGTACGTCGTCTCTCTCCTAATTATTGGTATCACACTCTGGATTGCATTACGCGTTGCTGACCGTTTGGTACGCCCTGTGAACAATCTCGTTGATGCTGCCCAACGTATTGCCGATGGCGATCTTTCTGCACGTGTTAGTGAAGATCAACATCGCGCCGATGAGGTTGGGTTCCTCTCCAAATCTTTCAACCGTATGACCGAACGTCTCGAACGGCAAACAGGAGCATTATTGGCCACCAATCACCAATTGGGGGAACGTCGGGTTTTTATAGAAACTGTGCTCGAATCGGTGTCTGCAGGGGTCGTTTCGGTAAATGAGAATGGAGAAATAGAACTGGCAAATTCGACAGCTGAGAAGATGCTGCGTGGAAAAGAGCAGACGATTGTTGGACTGAATTTCAAAGCAGTCGCACCGGCACTTGCCGAGTTAACCGAAGATAGATCCCGCGGCGTCGTCCAACTTGGCGATGGCCCTGAACCCCTTACTGTGGCGGTAAAAGCAACACAGCGTGAGAGAGGAATTGTTGTCACATTCGAAGATATCAGCCAGCAACTCGCGGATCAAAGGCGCGCCGCGTGGTCGGATGTTGCTCGGCGCATTGCACATGAAATCAAAAACCCACTGACACCAATCCAACTCGCTGCGGAACGCTTGCAGCGCCGCTTTGGTAAGCAAGTGGAGCAAGATGGCGCCGTCTTCCAGCAACTCACGAGCACGATTGTTCGTCAGGTGGGTGATTTGCGTAACATAGTGGATGAATTCTCGTCTTTTGCGCGCATGCCTAAGCCTGTTTTCAGAAATGAAAACCTACAGGACATCGTGGGCCACGCCGTGTTTATGTTTGAAGTAGCGCACCCTGATATTCAGTTCGGCTTTCATTCACCAAAGAATGCCCCAATGCTAATTTCGGATCGCCGTCAACTCGGTCAGGCAATTACCAACATCCTGAAGAACGCCGTGGAATCGATTCAAGAGCGGAAAAAAAGTAAGCCGGACGAGGGAATTATCACTGTAGAAATTGCCGAGCGTGATGGGCGCATAACCATTGTAATTGGCGATAATGGTATTGGTCTACCCGAAGATCGCGATCGCATCATGGAACCTTATATCACAAACCGCGCGACAGGCTCCGGGTTAGGTTTAGCGATCGTCAAGAAAATCGTTGAGGAGCATTTCGGAGAAATCTCATTGCGAGATGCGCCTGGGGGAGGGGCAATCGTTACACTCATATTCGCACCGCTCATGGTGGCGGAAAAAGTTGGCACCGATTTAAAAACAGGTAGCCGGGATAAATTGGCAGAGGACTTAGCTTAGACATGGCTCTGGATATTTTAATTGTAGATGACGAGCAGGACATCCGAGATCTAGTGTCCGGCGTGCTGGACGATGACGGATATGGAACTCGGACGGCGGCCACAGCGGATGAGGCGCTTGCCGCTCTAGATGAACGCCTGCCATCCTTGATATTGCTCGATGTATGGCTGCGCGGATCTTCGATGGACGGTATCGAGCTTCTAAAGGCGATCAAAAGCCGCGATCCTCAAATCCCTGTTATCGTGTTTTCTGGACATGGAAATATCGACACAGCCGTTGCCGCAATTTCACAAGGGGCTGTCGACTTTATCGAAAAGCCATTTGAGGCCGGGAAGCTTTTGCATCTGGTTGCCAAGGCGACTGAAACGGAACGGCTTAGGGCTGAAAATGCTTCGCTAAGGGCAAGGGTAGGACATGCCGAGGAACTGAACGGGTCGTCGGGAGCGATTAACACCGTACGAGCAACGCTTAAGAAAGTTTCCGGTACGGGAAGTCGAATGCTCATCACCGGTCCCGCAGGGGTCGGGAAAGAAGTTGCCGCACGTCTATTGCACAGCTGGAGCCCCCGCGCTGAATCGGCATTTGTGTCCGTGAGTGCAGCACGATTGTCCCCCGAACGCTTTGATGAGGAACTGTTCGGTATCGAGCAGGATGGGCGATTAGTACAAGCCGGAATGCTCGAAAAAGCTCATGGTGGAACCTTATTCCTCGACGAAGTTGCCGATATGCCGTGGACGACCCAAGGCAAGATTTTGCGCGTGCTTACCGATCAAAGCTTCGTTCGTGTCGGGGGAGACCGTCAAATAAGGGTAGACGTTCGGTTTGTTTCGGCAACCGCGCGTGATCTCGCGACGGAGATTTCAGAAGGACGATTCCGAGAAGATTTATTTTATCGTCTCAATGTCGTCCCCGTCGAGATACCGCCTCTTGCTAGCCGCCGTGAAGATATTCCCGATCTTGCCAACCATTATGCCGCCCGATTTGCTTCAGAGCATAGGATTGCTCCCCCGGTAATTTCCGACGACGCTATGGCCGCGCTGCAAGCTTGTGAGTGGCCCGGGAACGTTCGGCAGTTAAGAAACATTATTGAACGCACCATCATACTAGCCCCTTCGAACCGGGTGCACCGGATCGAGGCCGACATGTTGCCTTCCGAGATCATCAACAGTTATGAAGGGTCGGAACATAATGTGACGTCGTTGATGGGGGCTCCACTTCGTGAAGCGCGCGAAGCCTTTGAACGGGAATATCTTCGGGTTCAAATCAAACGTTTTTCCGGCAATATTTCAAAAACGGCCGCATTTGTTGGTATGGAAAGATCAGCATTGCACCGGAAGCTCAAACTACTCGGGATCTCGGTGCGTAAAAATGGTGATGAAAGCGGGGATGAAGAGGATTGAATCCGACAATTGCGAAAACAGTGCCGATGATGTAAGTATGTTACACCGAGTACGTGCAACGGCGTCTTCTTCGAAGCGATGGGGCATATTCGCAAAAACATAAAATAATCGGATAATGACAATGACTGAAAAGAATAACGGTCTACAGGACCTCTTTCTAAACTCCCTGCGAAAGTCGAAAACACCTGTAACGATGTTCCTTGTAAAAGGGGTTAAACTACAGGGCGTTGTAACGTGGTTCGACAATTTTTCCGTATTACTAAGACGGGATGGAATGTCCCAGCTTGTTTACAAGCACTCCATTTCAACCATCATGCCGTCCGCTTCGCCCGACCGTGCGTTATTTGAAGAGTTGATGTCGCGAACCAGTCACAGGGCTGGGATGCTGCAAGACGTTTTCCTTCACGCTATGTGTGATAAACGCGAATCGGTCACCACGTTCTTGGTGAACGGAGTGATGTTGCAGGGCGCTATTGCTGCCTATGATTTATTCTCTTTGTTACTCGAACGCGATGGGACAACTCAACTTGTTTACAAACATGCTGTCTCGACGGTGCAGCCTGCACATCCGGTTAACTTGGCCGAATATAATCAGGGCTTAGACGAGGGCGATGTTTGAGTGTTTTTGACCGGAGCGACGCCGACGAGTTTGCCCGCGGCGATCGCACTCTCATTATCTATCCCGAACTTCCTGGGAAGGCGTCGGTTGGCCCTGCTGCGCGTCTTGCCGAAGCGGAAGGGCTTGCTTTGGCTATCGGTTTGGATGTTGTGCGAAAAACGCACTATCGCGTGCGCAACCCACGCGCATCGACACTTCTGGGCGGAGGGCAGGTCGAGGAGATAGCAGAAACCGGTCGGGCGCTGGAAATCGACCTTCTTGTCGTCGACGCGACCCTCACCGCCATTCAGCAGCGTAACCTAGAAGAAAAAACAGGTTTAAAAACTATCGATCGCACAGGATTAATCCTCGAAATTTTTGGCGAGCGTGCCGCTACAGCCGAAGGGCGTTTGCAGGTGGAGCTTGCCCATCTCGACTACCAAGCCGGACGGTTGGTGCGCAGTTGGACCCATTTGGAACGGCAACGTGGCGGTTTTGGTTTTCTCGGCGGACCCGGCGAAACCCAAATTGAAGCCGACCGCCGAATGATCCGCGACCGGATGGCTCGATTACGCCGGGAGTTGGAAGAGGTGAAACGGACACGTTCGCTTCACCGCGCACGTCGCAAGCGCGCGCCATGGCCAGTAATCGCTTTAGTAGGTTACACCAATGCTGGAAAATCAACTTTATTCAACTGCTTAACAAGTGCAACGGTACTCGCGGAAGACATGCTGTTTGCAACACTTGACCCTACGATGCGTGAAATCTCATTACCGGGGGTCGAAAAGGCTATCCTCTCTGATACTGTGGGATTTGTATCTGATTTGCCTACCCAATTGGTCGCTGCGTTCCGTGCGACCTTAGAGGAAGTAATCTCCGCCGACATCATAGTTCATGTGCGGGATATCGCACACGAAGAAACAGACGCTCAGCGAAACGACGTCCTATCCATATTGCGCGATTTGGGCATCGGAAGTGATGTCGAAGGGGGTGTTCGGCCGGAAATGATCGAGATATGGAATAAGATTGACCTACTCGACGAGAATAAATTGTTGGAAATGCGCGGGATAGCGCAGCGTAATTCCGATATATTGTTGCTATCAGCCGTATCCGGTGAGGGAATTGAAAACTTTAAATATCTCCTTTCTGACTTGATCGCGAAAAAGAATGTCACGCGGTCGATAGCTTTACCATCGAGTGATGGTGCTGCTTTTGCTTGGTTGCATGCAAGAGGGAAGGTTGATGTGAAGCGCGAGACAAAGAATCTGCTTCATTTGGAAGTTTCGTTGAGCCGTCAATTTTGGGGCCAGTTTGAGAAGAAATTCAACTTTCAAACAAAAGACGAGGCGCGTGCTTAGCCTCATTTGATTTCTTGATCTTTTGCCTGGCTCCATAGAGCTTCTTTCTCGTCAAGCGACAACGCAGGGAAGCTTGAACCCGCCATATCCTCCATCGCTCTAAATCTGCGGTCGAATTTTGCGGTGGCATTTTTCAGGGCATTTTCTGCATCGACGTCATAAAAACGGGCCAGATTGACGGCGGCAAACAGTAAATCGCCAACTTCATCTTCTCTTTCTGCATCCGTATTTGCTGACGCGATCTCGTCCAGTTCTTCGAATATTTTTGACTTGGCACCATCGACATCAGGCCAATCAAAACCTGTTCGGGCGGCACGCTTTTGAATTTTTTGCGCACGGAGCAGGGCGGGGAGTGCTTTGGCAACGCCTGCTAATGCACTAGCGTCCGGTTGCGAGCTACGTTCCTGGGCTTTGATGTTCTCCCAATTTTGGGTGACTTGCGCTGCTTCTATGGCTTCAACGTCACCGAATATATGCGGATGACGCCGGGTCATTTTATCACAGATGCCGGTGATCACGTCCTGCAAATCAAAACTTCCGGCTTCAGCAGCCATTTGGCTATGGAAAACAACCTGAAGCAAAAGATCGCCAAGTTCGTCCTTAAGGCCATCCAAATCGTTGCGTTCAATTGCGTCGGCGACTTCGTAAGCTTCTTCAATTGTATATGGTGCGATTGTTTGAAAAGTTTGCGTCACATCCCATGGACAACCGTCTACAGGATCCCGCAAGCGGGCCATGATTTCGGTGAGAGGGGTGATATCGGTTGGTTTCACAACTATCCCAAAATAAGTTCGATAATATATATTATGTTAAGTAATATCCATTATGAGGGCTGTAACGTCATCACATTGCCCTCAACCTTCCAACTCTGCAAGGAATCCAGAAAGTTCATGCCAAGCACGTTTGTTTCGCCGAAATTTTCAGACACGACCACATGGTGATCCAAAATCCTGTGCGGCCCAATCTCTAGCGTTTTTATGGATCCACGTTTGGCCGCAACACGTCCGTTAGCCGTATCTAGAATGATCGGGTAACCGCTGCTGTCGACTTCAACGCCGGTCGCTGCAGCCGTGTTTGCGTTGACCGCTGTTGTTGTGGCGCCGCTGTCGATCATAAAACGCACAGGGTTGCCGTTGACCATTACTTGGAGCCAATAATGCCCATCGTCCTGTCGGAGAAGCGTGATAGCTTCGCTCGATACATTCTGTCCGGCCACTCCGCTGAAATCTGCCTTAACACGCTCCCAAATGGCTTGGAATTCGAACCGAAAGCTAAATATCGCAAACAACGCGGCAAAGATGGCAACCCAGGCCAAAATCATCTTTGCCAGCTGCCCCAAGGGCAAGCGCCGCGCAGCCAATGAAGCGATGAGCAATATCGCACAGGTTACGCCCCAGATAAGGGATGGTCCATCTTCCATCACATTCATGGCTTGGCCTTTTTGAAGAGACGGTAAAAATTCTCGGTCGTTTGGCGGGCGAGGGTCTCCTCGCCTACTCCACGCAGATTTGCCACAAATTTGCCGGTGTCGGCGACAAATGATGGCTCCCCCGTTTTGCCCCGATGGGGAACGGGTGCCAGAAACGGGGAGTCTGTTTCGAGTAACAGACGATCAGATGGCAGCCATTGGGCAACCTCCTGTAAATCTTTCGCATTTTTGAAGGTCACAATGCCCGACAAAGAAATATACAGGCCTAGATCCAGTGCAATGCGTGCGAAATCGGCGCTAGCCGTGAAGCAATGGATAACGCCCGGAAAAGCACCGGCGTGCATTTCTGCGGTCAAGATGGCCGCTGTATCTTCCTCCGCATCCCGGGTGTGGACGATTAGTGGCAGCCCTGTTTCGCGTGCCGCTACGATATGCTCGGTAAAGGAAGCGCGTTGTTGGGCACGGTCGCTGTGGTCGTAATAATAGTCGAGCCCGGTCTCACCAATACCGATAACCCGGGGATGCTGCGCTCTGGCGATCAGTTTTGCGCTATCGACACCTGTATGGCTGTCTGCTTCATGAGGATGGATGCCTACCGTTGCCCAGACATCGGGTTCCCGTTCGGCGAGCTGGAGAATGTCGTCCCACTCGCTTTCCCGGGTTGCGATGTTCAGCATTTTGTTAACGCCGCTGAACCTTGCGCGGCTTAAAACGTCAGCTTGTTGTTCGACTAGGCCCTTGTAATTGAGATGGCAGTGCGAATCGATGTACATCAAGGATTTCCGCCATTTTCGAGGTCTAATTCGAGCCTCGGGAACAGGCCTTTTGGCTGTTCGAGGCGGTAATCGCTCTCCGCCAATGGGGAGTACCAGTGTGACCCGATTTGCGCGAAATTACGGACCGGTTCCGGGATACCCATTTGGTCCAAAAGCTTCGTTGCAGCCTCGGGAATGATGGGAAGTGCCGCCATTGCGAGTTGCGCAATGCAGATGAACAATGTGGCAAGCACAGTCTCCATTCGCTCGGGATCTGTCTTTTTAAGGGCCCAGGGTGCCTGTGCGTCGATATAGGCGTTGCAGGCAAAAACGGCCTTCATCCAGCTTTCCAGCGCCTGCGACATAGCCAGATTTTCAAAATGCGCCGGAATTTCGGACGCCACAACAGATCCGACCAGATCGAATAAGGCCGCATCTTCATCGGCATGACCACGAATGGCCGGCAGATAGGCATCGCAATTTTTGAAGATCAGCGACAAGGTGCGCTGCGCCAGATTGCCAAAACTGTTGGCCAAATCTGCGTTGACGCGCGTGACAATAGCTTCGGCGCTGTAACTACCGTCCTGTCCAAAACTGACTTCGCGCAAGAAGAAGTAGCGCAGCGCATCGACGCCGAACACGTCCGCCAGCTCCATGGGATCGACAACATTGCCCAGCGATTTCGACATTTTCTCACCCCGCGACAGCAGGAAGCCGTGGCCGAACACGCGCTTTGGCAAAGGCAGACCGGCCGACATCAGAAAAGCCGGCCAATACACCGCGTGAAAACGCACAATGTCTTTACCGATGATGTGCACGTCCGCGGGCCAGAAGCGTGCAAATTCGCCGCTCGTGTCGGGATATCCAATACCCGACAGATAGGTCGTCAAGGCGTCGACCCAGACATACATCACATGATCCGGCGAACCCGGAACTTTGACACCCCAGTCAAAACTGGTGCGCGAAACGCTCAAGTCGCGCAAACCGCCTTCGACAAAGCGAAGAACCTCGTTCCGGCGGCTTTCGGGCTGAATAAAATCGGGGTTTTGCGCGTACAGTTCGAGCAATGCATCCTGATATCGCGACAGGCGGAAGAACCATGTTTCTTCGACCGTCCATTCAACAGGCGTGCCTTGGGGTGACAATTTGACGCCCCCTTCCCCTTCGACCAGCTCGCTTTCGTCGTAAAAAGCTTCATCCCGGACCGAATACCAGCCCTCATACCGATCAAGATAAAGGTCGCCGCGTTCCTGCATGGCGGTCCAGAGCGCTTGGCTCGCCTGATGGTGGCGCTCCTCACTGGTACGCATGAATGCCGTATAAGTGATATTCAGTTTGTCGCACATATCTCTGAAATAAGACGACATTTCATCTGCAAACTCTAACGTCTCGCGTCCCGCGGCGCGTGCTGTCTGCACCATTTTCAGTCCGTGCTCATCCGTTCCGGTGACGAAGCGCACATCGCGACCCTGTAGTCGCTGAAAACGCGCAAGCGCATCAGTGGCAATGGCTTCATAGGCATGGCCGATATGGGGCTTGCCATTTGGATATGCGATGGCCGTGGTAATATAAAAGGGCTGAGACATGGATACTCTTAATGTTTGGGGCTCAAGCGGCCTTATGGGTTTGGAGCGAAGCCAGCAAGCTTCCCATTTGGAAAATGACGCTCTGCTTATCAAGACTGAGCGCAATCGCCCGGTTAGCAAGGGCAGAGGCCGCGGTCCAGACTTCGGTCGCGGCAAGCACATTTGCTGGATCCATCCGCCGCGCCCGCTCAGCGATCAGCGAGGGCGCGAGGCGCAAAAAGGCTTCATAGCGCTGTTGCGCCGCTTTCAAGGATAGTTGTTCAGCAAGCGCAACGCGCAGGTCATTGCCCGGATCACCAGTTTGAATAATCGCATGCATGGCGTTATCCAATTTGCCCAAATCGAGCCCCATGAAATCAATTGCTTGGCCGGGCGACCCCTTCCCCGCGCGGATCAGGGCATCCAGATCTGCCGGGTCAATTTCCGATGCTGCATCCGAAAGCGCGGCAGTCATCTGGTCATGGTCGAGCGGATCAAAGCGAAGCATCTGGCATCGCGACCGGATTGTCGGCAGCAAACGGTCGCTCGCGTGGCTAATCAAAAGGAAATAGGTGTCCGCCGGGGGCTCTTCCAACGATTTGAGCAACGCGTTCGCGCCGCCCCGTTCCAGATCATCGGCGGAATCGATGATGATCACGCGCTTATCGGCCAAGCCTGGCCTTGTTGTCAGGCTCGCTTGCAATGAACGGATCTGTTCAATGGTGATGCTGCGCTTCAGTTCCGCATTGGCGTCAGGTTCGTCATCATCTTTTGCGGCATCCTTCGGAAGCCGTTTGATCGTCAGAATATCGGGATGCGTGCCCCGCGCGATGAGATTGGAATAGCGGTCTTCAGCATCGACAAGCACTGCAGCGGCGCGCAAGGCAAAACTCGCTTTCCCCAAGCCGCGTGGCCCGGCCAAAATCCAGCCGTGATGCAGCTTGCCCGATTGCAATGCGGACGTGAAATGGCGCCAGACGGCATCATGTCCGATCAAATTGGTCATGGTTGAACGAGCAAATCGTCGATTTCGGCCAGCAAACGCGCGGTCACCGTAGCGGCATCGCCCGACGCATCGACCAGCCGCACCCGTGCGTCATTTTCCGCAAAGCCGACAAAGGCAATGTCCACTTCGGAGTGGAAAGACGGATCGCGGCTTTGGATCCGATCGGCTTGTCCCTGATCCCGTATTGCGGCCCGTCGGCCTGCTTCGGTCGGGTCAAGGCGCAGGACCAAAGTGCGGTCGGGCAAAAGCCCGCGGCTGCCTATGGCATGAAGCCCCATGATATCGGCATCCGAAAGACCCGAACCGGTTCCCTGATAGGCGCGGCTGCTGTCAATGAAACGGTCCGATATCACCCATTTACCTTTTTCGAGCGCAGGTTCGATCAAGCGTTCGACATGATCGCTGCGCGCGGCCGCGAACAGTAAAGCCTCGGCGCGGGGTAGCCAACGCTCGTCGCTTCCGCCCAACAGCAGTTGCCGGATGGTCTCGGCGCCCGGGGTGCCGCCGGGTTCGCGGGTGATGATGACTTCAAATCCGGCGTTCCGGATCGCATCGGCAAGCGCGATAATCTGGGTCGTTTTCCCGACGCCCTCGCCCCCTTCGACCGATAAAAAGCGTCCGCGCGTCATAGACCAATCGCCCAATTTTTCAGGCCGTTCCATGTGCGCAACCAGAATCCGGCTCTTTGTATCGATCTGGAAGCGACCAAAGCAGTTTCTTTGGTCGTTCCATCATCAAAAACGGCAACGAGTTTGGCCAATATACTTCCCTTTTTAATTGGTGCTTTAACGGGTCCCGCGTACCGCACGACCAGCTTGTAACGTGGTGGCGTGTGCACTGGCAAGGACAGTGCGAAGTTACGCGGTGTAAGCACGGAAATCCTGTCTTGAACACCCTCCTGAACAGGTAATGTGGTCACATTTGATCCTGCACGGAACAGTTTAACACTGCGCCAGTCGTTGAAGCCATGATCCAGCAAGCGGATTGATTCCTTTTGCCTTTCCTCGGCGCTCGGAAGGCCCGCTACGACCAGGACTAACCGGCGGCCATCCCGGGTGGCCGTTCCTGTAAAACAAAAACCAGCTTCGCGCGTATGCCCGGTCTTCATTCCGTCGGCGCCTTTAACGCGCTGCAAAATGGGGTTGCGATTAATCTGCGATATCCCGTTCCAGCTAAATTTCCGAAGTCCGTAATATTGCGGGTATAGGTCCGGAAAGTCGGTAATTGTGCGTTGAGCGAGGATTGCCATATCATGCGCGGTGGAAACAGTGCGCTGTCGGTCTGGCCAACCATTTGCCGTGCCAAACACGCTGTCCTTCATACCAAGGCGCCGCGCCGTCTGGTTCATCCGGGCTACAAAATCCTTCTCGGACCCTGATACGCCTTCGGCCAAAACGACAGCCGCGTCGTTTCCTGAAAGAGTCACCACACCATGCAACAGATCCGAAATCGACACATATTGCTTGGGTTTCAGGAACATTGTTGAACCGACCCGCTCCCATTTTCGCCAGCTTTCTGGCTTTACCTGCACTTTACGGGCGGGATCGATTTTACCCTGCTTTATGAGGTCAAAGACGACATAAGTCGTCATCATCTTCGTCATCGAAGCTGGAGCCATTAACCGTTTCGAGTTTTTCTCCAGCAGCACGGTGCCGGACGACATATCTATCAGATAGGCAATTTGCGCCGTGCTGCGAAACGCCGGCTGTCCGTGCGCTTGGGACGCACAAAAAAGTGCAAGGGCCGCAAAACAAAGACGCATGGCGTCTTCATAACGAGGCACTCTCCTTTTCTGCTAGTAAATTATTCGCGGTACACGCGAGCGGTGGGATAGCCATTTTTTTGCACCGAAGCCAGTTTCTGGTCAGCTTCGCTTTTTGTTGCAAATGGACCAAGCCGGACACGGAACAGTGCCGAACCGGGCTGGCTCGATACCGAACCCCCTACCTTTGATGCCAGCGCGTCGGCGCGAGCGCGGGAGGAGAGAGCGGCTATCTGAATGACATAACCACCCGATGCCGGTGTTTGGGCCTTTGCTTTTACAGGCTCGGGCACTTTTGTAGTCACGGGAGCCTTCTTTACAGCAGGTGCCTTTTTGACCGGTTCAGGGTTTTTAGTCGACTTCACCGGGGGCGTCGTGACCTTAGCTGGGGCAACCTCTTCGGCGCTGGCAACCAGAACAGGCGGCTTTGCGATTTTGTTGCGGAGAACGCGCAAAAGCTGATCCGGCGTTTCAATCCGCTCGGTTGCCCGCGCACCAGTCCGCAAAACGGCTTTTTCCTGCTCGGGCGGATTTACACGCCGGACCCGAACAGCCGCGGGGGCGGCCATATTCAGCCCTAGTTGCTGTGCTGCACCTTCGGAAAGCTGGATCACATTGTCTTTGTCGACCGGGCCACGGTCGTTCACGCGCACCAATATCGTCCGACCGCTGTCCAGCGCCGTTACTTCGACATAGCTCGGAACGGGTAATGTCCTGTGGGCGGCAGAAATGCTGGCAGTATTGTATAGCTCGCCATTGACAGTGGATTTCCCCACGCGGTCGGCGGCGACGACACCAGCATAACCGACATCGTCATAAAGCGGGTTGTCCTGCGGTGTGTAGGTGACGCCATGTTCGGTAAATGGCGCACCCAGCACCGCGGGGCCATCCGTGACGGTTTCAGGCGCAGCCGCGCTTGTGCCTATTGCAGTTGAAGGACGTTCGCTGCCACCCGCCCCACAGGCGGACAGCAAGGCCAGACATGCGACGGCGCCAAATGCTTCAGTTGCGAACCTCATCAGCTAATAACCCCACGGAAAGCGCGTAAAAATTGGAACAATTATAGTCCAATATCACGCGGTAGTTGCCACCGAGTAAATATGCCGTCTGCCCCTGCCCGTCGGGTTCGATTAAAGTCGCGAGCATTGTGTCTTTTGGCCAGTAACCGCGCTGGGGCACGACGCCGAGTTGGCGCCATTCAGCGACCGTTTTCCATTGGCTATGGCGGGCAAACACGCGCGGGCAGCGTGGGGCCTTCATACGGGATTGAATGGCCCGGCGGTCAAGGGTTGCGGGGACATTGACCGCAAATCCCCATTCCTCACCGCGCCGCCAACCGGCATTGACGAAATAATTTGCGATCGAGGTCATCGCGTCGACTTCGCTTTTCCAGATATCGGCATAGCCGTCCCCATCCCCGTCGCGTGCCAGACGGAGATAGACCGAAGGCAGAAACTGGGGCTTGCCCAACGCCCCTGCCCAGCTTCCCGTGATCGCATATTGCGGAACGCCCCGATCGATCATCTTCAGAACCGCGATCAGTTCCGCTTCAAAAAGGGCACGGCGCCGGCCTTCATAAGCCAAAGACGCAAGCGCTTCGGGCGCGTTGTAATTGCCGGTCACGGTGCCGTAGTTTGTTTCATGCCCGTAAATGGCGATCATCATTTCTTCAGGAACGCCGGTTTCGGCCTCGATCCGGCCAAGCAAGGGACGCAGTTCCGTATATTTGGCACGCCCCCGCGTTATTCGCGAGGTGTCGACATGGCGGGCCTTATAGGGTGCGAAATTGGGAATAGGCGCGTCGGATGGTCCCTCCGGTTGTGCGCGGTCAAGCCGGACGACACGTTCATTATAGCTGATCGAAGGCAGCACCCTGTCCAGTGTTGCTGCACTAACACCATCGGCGAGCGCCTTTTGACGGACTTCGGCAAGATAGGCGCGAAAACCGGTTTCCATCGCAATCGCAGGTTGCGAAGGCATGATCGTCTCTTGCGCGTCGGAGCTTTGCGGCACCTGAAAGGCAATCACGCAGATGCCCAATGAATACAGAATCTTACGCGTGACCAAAATCTATCCCCTGTGAGCCGTCTTGAGGTCAGTGTGCCATAGTGCGGAGGATATGGGAATTGCTTTGCACGGCAATCCGGTACGCTTTGCCGCATTTGACAGGCGTTCCGGCATGGGATCACGGGTCAAGCAGTTCACGTTAAGGCCGAGCGCGCGAAGCACTTGCCAGCGCAAGCATTGCTGGCTAGGGGCAATTTCTTCGCGGACAGGTGGCCGAGTGGTTTAAGGCAACGGTCTTGAAAACCGTCGTAGGTGCAAGCTTACCGTGGGTTCGAATCCCACCCTGTCCGCCACTTTTTCCTTCAGAATGCCGCCGAAAGCGTAAGGTTCGCCACATGGTCGATCCGGTCGGTGCCGTTTCGGACGACATATTGGTTGAGATAGCCTGGCTCCAGCGACACAAACTTGCTTACCGGTACAGACACTCCGGCATAGTTACGCCACAGCCCAAGCCCGTCTCGTTGAAAACCTGTCTGGTTCAGGCCGACAAGAGCTTCGGTCCATGCGACGGCGCGAACCTTTCCGGACAAGGGGGCTGTGAGACGGAATTGTAGGCGTATGCGGAATGCGGTTCCGTCTATCTCCTCCAGAAAACGCTGCTCAAAACGGGTTCTGCCAGTGATTGTTACGCCTTTGCCGTCACCAGCAACCCGGAACAAAATTTGCTGGTGCGCGCGATGTTCGTTCGTGGAGGCACCAGTCTGGGGATCATTATGAACATAGGCATAGCCTAAGGAAATGGATGTGCTCTGGTCCAGCTTATAGCTGAGAGAGGGCCGGAAGATAATCTGGCTTAACCGCGAGGCATCATTGGTAAAGCGTTCCTGCGCCTCCAGCCCCAACGCCATATCGCCGCCGAGATCGATATTAGCCGATTGTGCGAGCCAGATATTTGTGTCTTCATCTGCGGCAAAGGCGGGCGCAGTCGTGGCCAACACCAATCCGGTAACGCCCAAAGCCATTCCAACGCGTGGCATAAAACTTCCCCGATGACAAAATTTTGAACAGCGGACCTAGCCGCGATGCTACTTCCGAGCATCGGCCATATGACTTAGGCCGCCGGGCTATTTTGGCAAGTCCTGCGGTGTCTTTTGGGCTTGCATAAAAAAATGAATCCGGCGTAACAGTCTTCTATCGGGGTTAAGCAACCTCCCGGTCAGGCGCCTCGCCCAAGTGTTGTCTTTTTCGTCCGGTTTTCCGGACGCTTAAGGCGTGGAGTAAATATGGCGTCCCAATTCACAGTCCCTTCCTTTTCCGAACTTGTCCGCGTATTTACGCGCATCGGGTGCCTGAGCTTTGGCGGCCCTGCCGGGCAGATCGCCCTCATGCACCGCGAACTGGTCGACGAGCGCAAGTGGATTGACGAGGAGCAATATCTCCACGCCCTGAATTTCTGCCATTTATTGCCCGGACCGGAAGCGCAGCAGTTAGCCACATGGATTGGCTGGCGGATGCATGGCGTAAAGGGCGGGCTTGCGGCGGGGTTACTGTTTGTTATTCCGGGGGCACTGATCATTCTCGCGCTGTCGATCCTCTATGCCTATGCCGCCAATCTGGACTGGTTTGCCGCGCTCTTTCTGGGTTTGAAGGCCGCCGTGCTGGCGATCGTGGTGCAAGCGCTGATCCGCATTGGCGGGCGGGCGCTGAACACATCTTTCAAACAAGTCATGGCAGTTGTGGCCTTTATCGCGCTGTTCTTCCTCAACCTGCCCTTCCCGCTTGTTGTGTTGGGGGCGGGGGCCATCGGCATTGCGGTGGCACAGCTGCGTCCTGAGTGGCTCGCCCTGACGGCAGGTGCATCCGAGCCTGTGTCAAGTGCGCGGCCTTGGGGGCAGACAGCGCGGACGATTGCGGTCTGGCTCACAATCTGGGCGGCGCCGATGGTGGTCGTGCTGCTCACGGTTGGACCGGACCATGTGCTGTGGCAGATCGGCAGCTTCTTCTCCCAACTGGCCATTGTCACCTTCGGCGGGGCCTATGCCGTGCTGGCCTATATGGCGCAGGAAGCAGTGCAAGGTTTTGGCTGGCTAAGCGCAGGTGAGATGGCGGATGGCCTGGGACTGGCGGAGACGACGCCCGGGCCGCTGATCATGGTCACCCAGTTTGTCGGCTATCTCGCTGCTTTCCGCGCGCCGGAACCCTTTACGCCACTCATCGCCGGGATATTGGGCGCGGGACTGACCACATGGGTCACCTTTGCCCCCTGCTTTCTGTGGATATTCGCCTTCGCGCCGTGGATTGAAAGGCTTGAGAATAACCGTTGGCTGAAGGGAGGCCTTGCAACGCTGACGGCCGCGGTCGTCGGCGTTATCGCCAATTTGACCGTTTGGTTCGCGCTGCATGTGCTGTTTGCGGACATTGCCGAAACGCAATATGGCCCGGTCCGGCTCTATTGGCCGAACATGGACAGCTTCAATGTGCTCGCTGCCTTGCTCTCGCTATTTGCGATAGTGTTGATATTCCGTCTGAAGTGGAACGTCATCATGACGCTGGCCGCGACGAGCCTCGCCGGTCTGGCTTTGAGGTGGGCGGCGTTTTAGCCGCCCTTCCCTCATTTTTCCGGCGTTAGCTTGGCGCCGCTTTCCACATTTTCGTTGAAGCTCGAGACAACCGAATCGACGATCATCTGGACTTCTTCGCTCGCGAATTTTTCCGCATCCTTTTGGCTAGAGCCATAAGAACGCTCGGATTTGATCAGGATATCGCGGTAAACGGTACGTTCGGGAATGCACGCCTCGTCCGCAGCCTTGGTAAAGCTGCTTGGCGACATTTTTTCGGCAACGCCCTTATTGTGCGTTTCGATCATGCAATTGTTGAACGCCTTGCGGGCATCATCCATCAGATCGGCCTTCATGGCGGCCATGCTCAGCATTGTTGCTGCGACCAAAGTCAACATATTCGTAACCCCCAGCTACATTTTCATTGCGGTTCTGTGAACCTTGCCCTGCGTGATTACCACAGACGCCGCCCTGCAATCAATGCACTTACATCGCTGCAGGTAAGCTGAATGCGTGCAATTTAATCGATCAGTTTGCCACTTTTTACAACGGCGTCGACCGACTCAAGCTCCCGTACATTGGTCAGGGGATCCCCGTCGACCGCGATAATGTCGGCAAAGCGTCCCACCGCAATGGCGCCCACATCCTTTTCCCGACCCAGCGCCTGAGCGCCGTTCCGGGTTGCTACCTGAATAGCCTCCAACGGGGTCATCCCATATTCGACCATGACACGGAACTGCTTCCCGATCTCGCCATGCGGCATCACCCCAGCATCCGATCCGAACACCATTTTGACCCCTGCCTTATGGGCCTTACGGAAATTATCGCGTTGTATTTGAGCTACTTCGCGATCTTTTCTGAGATTATCTTCGAGCACACCATTTTTCGCCCCTTCGGATTGCGTATATTCGGTGTTGTAGATATCCATCGAGAACCAGACCGGACGAACCCGTGCGGCGGCAAGTTTGATGCCTTCATCATCGACCAGACTGGCATGTTCAATCGTGTCGATCCCCGCCTTGATTGCGGCTTTGATGCCATCACCACCATGGGCATGTGCCGCCACGCGCAGGCCCCATTGATGGGCTTCATCGGCAATGACGCGCAGTTCGCTCTCGGACAATTGCTGTTGCCCAGGTTCGGTATTGCGGGAAAAAACGCCGCCCGTTGCACACACTTTGATGACTTCCGCACCATATTTGCGTTGACGCCGGACCTGATAGCGCAACTCGTCGGGGCTGTCGGCAATACCTTCTTCCTTCTCGGCCTTTTCAAGACTGGGCGGCAGGAAGGTCGAGTCGCAATGCCCACCGGTCGCGCCCAAGGCATAGCCTGCGGGAACGATACGCGGCCCGGTGGCATAACCATTTTCAATCGCCTGCTTCAGACCGATATCGTTGCGGTTGCCGGAACCCACATTCCGCACGGTCGTAAAACCGGCTTTCAGCATGGCGTTCGCATTGCCGACCGCAGTCATGCCCCAAAAGCTGTCGGTAAACTCCAACCCGCGATAGCCGCCAATATCGGCAGGGCCATCCAGATGGACATGCATGTCGATCAATCCGGGAAGCAGCGTTTTGCCGGATAAGTTGATATGTTCGACGTCGCTGCCCCATCTTACGGTCCGCGCATCGGCAATACTGGTAATCCGCCCGTCTTCTCCAACGAAAATAGCCGGAAACTCGACCACCTTGCCGGTCAATACATCCACCATCTTGTCGGCGGTGATCACGGTATTTTGTGCGTTCGCTGCCGTTGCAAAAAGTGCAGCCCCACACAAAGCCAATATGCGCGCGTTTTTCCCGAAGTTCCCAGTCTTTTGCATGTCAGTTATCCTATAGAATCCCAATTGCTTCACGATGGCAAAAAGCCGGCACGCTGGACAGAGAAAAACGTGACCCAACCCATTACGGCGAAAGCACCGATGGGAAATGCGCCGTACGCTGGTGCTGGCGATACGCAATGACCGCCGCCGCCGCCATGGCAAAAGACGCGCCGAGCATCCAGCCACCCAGAACATCAGTAGGCCAATGGACACCCAGCGTGATGCGCGACACTCCGGTGAGGATGATCATGAAAGCCGCTGCCACTTGCCATAGGGGATGCCGGGCCTGCGGTACGAGCATGATAAACAGGATATAGACCACGGCGGCGTTGTTGGAATGGCCGCTGGGAAAGGCGGGGCTGTGGATAATATCCAGTTGCGGCACCAGATCCGGACGCACGCGCCCGAAAAATGCCTTCATGACGTCAGACGTAAAGGCCGAAACCAAGGTAGTCAGCCCCATAGCGAGAGCCGCGCCCCAGCCCCACCATCGCCACAGAGCCAACGTCAGGATTGTCACAATGACATAACGCTGCGCCCCGCCGCCGATCCAGCTGACGCCCTGCATGAACAGGATCAGCCATTCCGGTGTAACGCCACGCTTCATGTTTAGTGCGTGGGAAACAGCGAGATCGAACGAACGGAAATAGCTTGCGTTGACTGCATAGCCGAGGGCGATGACGGAAATCAAAAGAATGCATGACACCGCCGCCAGCCTGACAGCTATATTTTTATCACCCAATATTTTGGTCCAATTTAACAGAGCCAATAATTATACACTCACTGTCATCCGGCAAGACAGGAGGAAGTTTTGATTTCGAACCATTTTATACAAGAACAGGTCCGCTAACCCAAGGCTGACCGCACTGAGTATCGAAGCGCAGGACATAAACACCGTCGGGTAGTTTCTTAAATTTGTAATGACCATAGCGGGAGACTTTGGCGTTGTAGACAGTTCCGTTAGCATCGGTGGCGGTCACCGAGCCCAAAGCAAAGTAACCCACAAACTTCCCGCTTACGGATCCTCTATGCGATTCAGCCTTAGAAAAAGTGGGGGCGGCCGCCAACATCAGTCCCATTGCAGCGCCCGCTGCAATCACCATTTTTCCGCTCTTTTTTGCGGTTTTTTCTTTAAGATGCACAGTTCCGTCAGCGCTGACAACAGCGCGAACACACGCATCCGGCTGCTCAGTCAGTAACGCCTCCGCTTCCTTAAACTCCATTTTCGACAGGTCGTGAATAGTGGTGTCACAAATCGTGCAAAGTCGATTGCACCCGGTCGAGGGCATGTCTTCCCATTTTTCACCGCAAGGCGCAGGAAACGTGATGCGTAATTCTTTCATCCGGCGCGCATTATCGGCAGAATTTGAAGCTTACGCAACAATTTGCAACATCCTCACTTCAAGTCACTTGCATCACCCGGCTTCACGCACCCGGACAAAGAATGCATCAAATACAATAACGCGTCAGTGCATCATAATACGGGCGACACTGGTCGGCGATTTGCTGTTCATGGATGGTCAATTCCGACGGCGCTGTGGGCTGTCCAAAGCCGGTGCTGTTCCAGACCGCGTTATACCAGTGCGAAGCCCAGATACCGTCACTGGAATGCCGGCCCTTTGGCCAACCTAGCATTGCGGGGTCCCACGCAATACCAATGGCCTCACATAATGCGCGCAGCCCGCGCTCGGGGTTGGACAGCATGCGGTTGCTGTCGACGACCGGAGCTGGGCGGCCCATCTTTTCCGATACTCTGTCATGATATTCGACCAGACGTTCAAAACCCAACTGCTTGGCATCCCTGAGGTCGTTTTTCTGCCGGTAACTGGCGACCATCAGGTCGGGATCGCGAACAAGGAAAACATGTCGATGCTCCGGAAAATCATCAACGCTTATCGGCCCTTCCATATGGTGCGACATATGTTTCTGGTACCAGAGCGCCTTTCCATCGGGAATTGGTCCGCGCATGGTGGCGGCAACGGACTGCCAGTCGACATCCATATCCGACATGATCTCGGCCGCCATGGCATGCGGCTCACCCGTGGTCTTCAGATAGGCACCGTAAAATGGTTCATCCGTGACATGGCAGTCACTGCGCGAGGAAAAGCTTCGCATCATTGCCGTGGAAATATTGCGCGGGCCGGACCACATCGCAATGCGGACACTCATCCGGCGATGTCCCGCTCGACGAAGGCTTTGTAGAGCGACTGTAGCCGCTCAACCATTGGGCCCCGACCCTCGCTTATTTTGCGTCCGTCGATTGTGTGTACAGGACAGACCCCAGCAAATGTGCCGGTTACAAATGCCTCCTCGGCGCTATACACTTCGGTGAGCGAAAAATTCTTCTCGAACACCGGAATGCCCTGCTCCCGGCAGATCTTGATCACATTGGCGCGCGTGATCCCGCCAAGACAATAATCACCGGTGGAGGTCCAGACTTCACCTTTTCTGACAATGAAGAAATGCGTTGAATTGCAAGTGGCAACGAAACCGTGCGGATCGAGCATCAAACCTTCATTCGCACCCGCCTCTGTCGCCTGGATGCACGCCGTAATGCAGTTCAACTTGCTATGGGAATTAAGCTTGGGATCCTGCACCGCTGGATCGCCCCGGCGTACATGGACGGTGAAAAGGCTGATACCCTTTTCGATGACCTCGGCGTGGGGTTCTTTATGCTCGGCAATGATGACGATGGTGGCGGGACTGACCACTACCCGTGGGTCCTGATAGGGCGTAGACCGTATCCCGCGCGTCACCATCAGGCGGATATGGCACGCGCCCATGGCGTTTGCGGCGACCGTCGCTTCAAGGCGCTCGATCATCTCCGCGCGGCTGATCCCGATATCCATCGCGATCGCCTTCGCCCCTTCCCAAAGCCTGTCGAGATGCTCTTTCAGGAAGGCCATCCGACCCTTGTACACGCGGATGCCCTCCCATACGCCATCACCCAGCATGAAACCGCTATCGAAAACAGAGACAACGGCTTCCGCGCGCGGGGTAAGGACACCGTTGACGTTGATCAGGATCCGTTCATTGCGTGGATCGGGCGTAAAATCCTGCGTGCCCTTGGCCATCACATATGCAACATTTTGCCATAGGCCCCCAGCACGCTTTCGTGCATCATCTCGCTCAGGGTCGGATGGGGGAAGACGGTGTGCATGAAGTCGGCTTCGACCAGTTCGGCGGTCTTGCCAATGGTATAGCCCTGGATCAGTTCGGTCACTTCCGCACCAACCATATGTGCGCCCAGTAATTCGCCGGTTTTGGCATCAAACACGGTCTTGATGAAGCCTTCCGCTTCGCCCAGCGCAATCGCCTTGCCGTTGCCGATAAAGGGGAAGTTGCCGACTTTAACTTCATATCCTGCCTCTTTCGCCTTGGCTTCGGTCAGACCGACGCTGGCAACCTGAGGGTGGCAATAGGTGCATCCGGGGATGTTTTTCGGGTCCATTGCGTGTGGATGACCACCGGCGATCGCCTCGACAGCGATTACGCCCTCATGGCTTGCCTTATGCGCCAACCATGGCGGTGCGGTCACATCGCCAATCGCCCAGACACCCGCAACATTGGTGCGGCACATGGGATCGGTATCGATATGTCCCTTTGTGGTTTTGATGCCGAGTGCTTCCAGGCCGATATTCTCGGTATTCGGAACAATCCCGATGGCCACGATGCAATGGGTGAACTCGCCATTGAGTACGGCGCCGTCTTTGCCCTTGATAGCAGCCGACACACCACTTGCGGTGGCTTTCAGGCTTTCGACCCCTGCCCCTGTCATGATGGTTATTCCCTGTTTTTTCAGGGACTTTTCCAGAAATGTTGAGACATCCGCGTCCTCGACGGGAACAATCCGGTCCATCATTTCGACCACGGTGACCTCGGCCCCCATGTCGTTGTAGAAGCTCGCAAATTCGATCCCGATCGCCCCCGATCCGATGACCAGAAGCTTTTTGGGCATTTCGGGCGGCACCATCGCATGGCGGTAGGTCCAGATCCGTTTGCCATCCGCAGGCGCAAAAGGCAGGTCACGGGCCCGCGCGCCCGTGGCAATGATGATGTTCTTTGCGGTTAGTTCTTCGGTCTTGCCATCTTTCGTCACCGTCAGTTTGCCCGGCGCAGTCAGCTTTCCGTCGCCCATATGCACGGTGATCTTGTTTTTCTTCATCAGATGCGTGACGCCCTGATTCAGTTGCTTTGCAACCCCGCGCGAACGCTTCACCACCGCATCGATATCGGCGCTGATATTGGCCGCCGTCAGGCCATAATCGCCTGCATGCTGCATATAATGGAATATTTCTGCCGATCGCAGCAATGCCTTCGTCGGAATACAACCCCAGTTGAGGCAGATGCCTCCCAGATTTTCACGCTCCACAATAGCCGTTTTGAGACCCAGCTGCGCGGCACGGATTGCGGCCACATAGCCAGCGGGGCCGGAACCTAGGACGATAAGGTCGTAATCACTCACACGCATGCTCCATCATTTTCAAAACCATTCTCCAATCCGGAGTTAACATCCGAACGATTCATCATTTTCCTGCGCCAGACATAAGAAGCCGTAAAACCCCAAATCATTCCAGGCCAGAGCCACGACCAACGAGGAAATGCCGGCGTTTGCGCCGCTATTGAGTTCAATATCCAATAGCCAACAGCTGATCCTACCAGCATCGCTGAGACATATTGCAGGGCCGTCATAGTCGCACTGTTACGATCCCCATTGAGCGAAATCACAGTTGCTAACGGCGGTAATAGTATCGCCATGGGGATAAAAGAAATGAAACCGACCAGCCCTGCAAATCCGGCCACGGAAACTATCCCGGTCAAGACATTTACAAAAGAAACGCTTTCATCCGATCTGCTCAGACCTAATCCTAATGCTGCTAGGCAGATTATCAGGAACAAAGCTGCTCCCAGAAGTGACGACAGCAAAGCCGTCACAAAAGCACCTTGTGGATAGAGCGAGAAGCTCTTTTGTGTCACTTCAGGCCACCAGCCCCAGCGGCTTCTCCACCAATTCCTTGAATACCTTCATCAGCATCGCTCCATCCGCGCCATCGATTGCACGGTGGTCGAACGAGCCGGTTGCACTCATGACCGTAGCGATCGCGAGGGCGTCATCGACGATGTAGGGGCGCTTTTCACCTGCCCCAATGGCTAGGATCATCCCCTGCGGCGGGTTGATGACAGCCTCAAACTGCTTGATTCCCATCATGCCCATGTTGGAGATGGAAGCGGTGCCGCCCTGATATTCATGGGGTTGCAGCTTGCCTTCCTTCGCACGCCCCGCAAGCTCGCCAATTTCGGTCGAAATGGCCGAAAGCGTCTTGCTTTCTGCGCCCTTGACGATGGGTGTGATCAGACCTGTCGGCACCGAAACCGCAACGCTGATGTCGGCGCGGCTATATTGCAGCATCGTATCGCCGGCAAAGCTGACATTGCATTTGGGCACCTGGATGAGCGCAAGGCCAAGCGCCTTGATCAGCATGTCGTTGACCGACAGCTTCACGCCGCGGCTTTCAAGGCTTGCGTTCAACTCAGCACGCAGTTTCAACAAGGCATCGAGCCGGACATCAACCGTGAGGTAGATATGCGGCACCTGCTGCTTACTCTCGGTCAGGCGGCGCGCAATGGTTTTGCGCATATTGCTGAGCTTGACGACTTCGTGCGGGATATCGGTATCGATAGCGGCAGCCGGCGCAGCTTTGGGGGCTGATGCCGATGGCGAAGCGGAGGTTGCAGCAATAGCAGCGGGGGCGGCAGGCGCGCCGCCGATTGCTGCTTCGACATCCTGCTTGACGATACGGCCGTTGGGGCCAGTTCCGGATATCTGGGATAGGTCGACCGCACGTTCGGAGGCAATGCGGCGGGCGAGCGGGCTTGCCTTGACGCGGTCGCCGTCCGACTGGACAGCGGGAGCCGCAGGCGCGGCGGGCGCCAAGGCGACAGCAGCGGGCGGTGGTGGCGGGGCGGCCTCGGCCTTGGGTTCTGCAGGCGCTACCTTTGGTGCAGGGGTGGAGTCCTCATCCTCGCCCGCAATCATGGCGATGATCGTACCAACCTTTACGCCGTCGGTGCCTTCGGCCACGAGCAATTTGGTGATAACCCCTTCATCCACGGCCTCAAATTCCATGGTGGCCTTGTCTGTTTCGATCTCGGCCAGCAAATCGCCAGAAGAAACACTATCGCCCTCTTTCACCAACCATTTTGCAAGCGTACCCTCCTCCATCGTTGGGGACAGTGCGGGCATTTTGAGTTCGATGGGCATTCGAAAGGCCTTTTCTGGGACAAGATTTCCGTTCATCGAATAGCCAAGCTTTCCCCAGCGTCAAGCGCGATAAGGTTGCCAAGGCTTCAAATATCGCGCAGGCTATACGAATTCATAATGGCCCGACCGCTCAAGGTCGGCCGGGGGGAGCCCATGCGTACATATCTGGTTGTAATCGACGAAACGGAAGAAGCCCGCTTGGCCTTGCGTTTCGCTTCGCGCCGTGCGGCAAAGACCGACGGCGCGGTCCATATCTTGGCATTGGTCGAGCAGGCCGACTTTGTCGCCTGGGGTGGCGTTCAGGCGACGATGGAGGAAGAGGCGCGGGTTCGGGCCGAAGAGCTGGTGACGGGCGCGGCAGGTTCTATTTTCGAAGAAATGGGCGTGCGGCCCGCCATTACCGTTAAATCCGGCGACGCGATTGAGGTGGTCAAGGTCATGCTGGCCGAACAGCCCGAAATCGCGGCGTTGGTGTTGGGGGCCGCTGCACAGGGTGCGCCGGGTCCGCTGATCGCGCACTTTACCGGGATAAATGCGGGCACTCTGCCCTGCCCCGTTATGGTGATTCCGGGGTCATTGACCGACGAGGCGCTTGACGAATTGAGCTGATCTCAGGCGGCTAGCGCCGCTTTCCCTGATGGCGGATATTTTTCGGCCGTCCGCGTTTGCCGACTTCGAACTTGCCCGCTTTATGCTTGTGCTTGGGCCGATCCGACGGATAGCTGGCACCCTCGGGCAATTCGAACCGTAGCGATCCCGATACGGGATTTGCTTCCGCTAATCGCAATTCCAGACGCATACCCGGACGGAACTCCTGCCGGGTTTTTTCCCCGATCAGCGTCTGGCTTGCCTCGTCATAGTGGAAATAATCCTTGCCGAGAGTTGAGACCGGCACCAAACCGTCGCCGCCAACACCTTCAACTGTAGCGAAAAATCCGAAATTCTGGACGCCAGTGATCCGCGCTTGGACGATTTCGCCGACATGCGCCGACAGATAGGCGGCGATATAGCGGTCGGTCGTCTCCCGCTCCGCCTCCATAGCGCGGCGTTCCGTGCGGCTGATCGCTTCAGCCGTCGCGGCTAGCTTTGCGACCGCGACCTCGGTCAGGCCGGTCGTAGGCTCGACATCTTTCATCTTCGGCTTTGGCATTTCCAAGCCATAGGCGCTGACGAGAGCGCGATGGACAATAAGGTCAGCATAACGGCGGATAGGCGAGGTAAAGTGGGCGTAGCTGCCGAGCGATAGGCCGAAATGGCCCACATTGGTCGGGCCATAATAGGCTTGAGTCTGGCTCCGAAGCACGGCTTCCATGATTTGCGGGCGAATTTCCTCATCGATCACCTTGCTGAGGATCGTATTGAAGGTCTCCGGCTTGATGACCTGTCCCAGGGCGAAATCAATGTCGAATGTTTGCAGATATTCCTTGAGCGCCACCAATTTCTCGCGGCTCGGCGGTTCATGCGCGCGATAGATCAGGGGCGATTTCTTCGCTTCTAACGCTTTAGCTGCAGCAACATTGGCGGCGATCATGAAATCCTCGACCAGCCGGTGTGCTTCCAATTGCTCGCGTTCGGCCACGCCCGTCACGCGGCCCTGCTCATCCAGAGTGATACGCTTTTCTGGAAGGTTCAGTTCTAACGGAGCCCGCTTGCTCCGTGCCCGCGCCAACAACCGCCAACAGGCCCAGAGTGGCTTGAGCGCAGTCTCCAGCAATGGATTTTCCATCTTCCCGTCTATGGCGGCTTGCGCATCGGGATAAGGAATATTGGCAGAAATCCGT
This sequence comes from Sphingopyxis sp., assembly GCA_013823985.1. Lineage (GTDB taxonomy): Bacteria > Pseudomonadota > Alphaproteobacteria > Sphingomonadales > Sphingomonadaceae > Sphingorhabdus_B. The sequence goes on along the minus strand of PNNB01000024.1, from coordinate 33,459 downwards.
GCCACAGCGCGGGTAAAACGCCATGACGTCACTTGCCCGGTCTTTCCGATAGCCAAATGGCAAGCAATGACCGCACGATCCTCCCCCGCCCGCAGCGAGCATTTGTCGGATGATAGGGCATGGGGCAGCATCGGGACCACAAGATCTGGGAAATAGACGCTGTTACCGCGTTTGGTGGCTTCGCGGTCAAGAGCGCTCCCGGGGCGGACATAATAGCTGACATCGGCGATCGCGACGATAGCATCAAAGCCTCCCGTCTCCGCATTGGGTGCGGCCCAGATGGCATCATCGAAGTCACGAGCATCCCGCGGGTCGATCGCGATGATCGGCAAATGTCGCAAATCTTCGCGATGATCCGCCGTAACGGGCAAACTGCTTACCCGTGCCGCTTCGGTTTCGGCGGCTTCGGGTATCTCAAACGGGATACCATATTTGTGGATGGCGATAAGGCTGAAGCTTTTCGGCGCAAACGGGTCGCCCAGCACCTGTGTTACACGGGCTGATTTGCGCTGCGCATTCCCGGTGAGTTCCGCAAGCACCAGATCGCCTGCCTTTGCCTCGCCTACTTCCCCGATAGGCGTGTCGAAACGCGCCTTTTTATCAACGGACTTCAGCCAGAAACGGCCATTGTCTCCGCCTTCGACCACGCCCAATATCTGCTCGCTTCCTTTAGCGAGCTTTTTCATGACATGTGCGGTCCACCCGTTGCCCCGCTCGTCGGTGCGAGCCAATATCCGGTCGCCAATGCCGAGTGCCCCGCGCTTTCCCTTGGACTCGACCACACGGATTTTGGGAATGGGGATTCCTTCGGCTTCCCAATGTTCGGGAACGGCGACCGGCTGATTGCCGTCAATGCCGACGATTTTCAGAACCGTAACTTTGGGAACACCGCCCATTTTATGGAATGCGCGACCCGGGGCCATATCGATTAGCCCCTCGTCCGTCATATCTTTGAGGAGCGCTTTCAGCGCAATTTTCTCATTCCCGCGAAGCCCGAACTCACGTGCGATTTCGCGTTTCCCAGCGGGTTCGCTACTTTCCTGAATAAATGCCATAATCTGGTCACGCGTGGGTAGCGCGGTTACGCGTTTGCGGTCAGCCACGTAGGTTAATCCCAAAGGCGTCGAAACCTTGTCCAAAAACTTGGCTTTGTCGGCTTTTCATATGCGCTAACCACCTGATCTCTGTAATCTTGCCAATTCGAAAAGCTCGCCCGGCCAGATTCAATTTCAAAAAACTCGCTTGTTTGGCAATCAATAGCACGACAACCTAAAGCGGTAACTATTGCTGACACCGCTTCAAAGGTGGCTTTGCCTCCCCTGACGTGGAGCATAAAACCGTCGCAGTCGTCATTGTTACCAATATTCACTTCGATCGAACCGTCGGGGGTTTCAATTACTCCCCAACTCGGGTCATTGAAATTGGCGGAGGGAAACGAGCCGAGTATTTTTGCGATTATATCTGCACGAGTTCCGATAGAGTTTGGCACAAAATCATCAGGAATGTCCGAAATTTTTTCTACATTCGGGAAATCTTGAACGAAAATGTCCCAACTCATCGAGCTTCGTCCCTCAATTCAATACGTCCGCCCAATCAAAATCCGCTCGACGGCAGGCTCGCCAGTGAAGAAGCATGGCCCATCCGGGGGTGACGCGTCTAGCGGGCTATTACGCATTGTCAGTTTCAGAGCCTTCAACTGCTCGACAATCTTGTCGAGGGCCGCGCCCGTCGGGCGTGCCCATTGCACTTCGACCCAGCCGGCAAAGCCAGCTTCATCGCCAGCAAAATGCGCAGCGAGGTCCGTGACATCACGGCGGATATTGGCGTCCATGCGGGCTTTTGCCTCCGCATAGAGTGTCGATTGGATATCTTCGACCATCGCAACCGCGTTGCCCACAAATTCAGCGCGTGGCGTAAAGGCTGTGGCTAGTTTGCCATCGTCCTTGTACAGTAGGTCACGCCGTAAAACTGCGGCTTTCCCTTCGGAAACATCGCGGGGACCGACTTCGACAATGACCGGCGCACCTTTTTTGACCCAAGACCAACGTTTGTTGGATGCCTTGGTCGCCTTGGTGTCGAGCAATACACGAAGTGGCTCGCCGAACGCCGAAAGCGCCAACAAGGCGGTCCGCAAGGTGCGGCAATATTCCAGCACCGCCTCATCATCGTCATTGTCGCGTAGCATCGGAATGATGATAATCTGATGCGGCGCAATCTGCGGCGGGCAGCGCAAGCCGTCATCATCACCATGGGTCATGATAACTCCGCCGATCAGGCGCGTGGATACACCCCAACTGGTGGTATGTGCATATTGCTGGCTGCCTTCCTTGTCCTGATAACGGATCCCGGAAGACTCCGCAAAACCGGTACCCAGATAATGCGATGTCCCGGCCTGCAAGGCTTTACCGTCCTGCATCATTGCCTCAATTGAATAGGTCGCAACGGCACCAGGAAAGCGTTCATTTTCAGGCTTTTCACCCGCAACAACTGGCATAGCCAGCGGACCTTCGGCAAAAGCGCGGTACATTTCGAGCGCCCGCATCGTTTCTTTGAGCGCATCTTCCCTGTCGATATGGGCCGTGTGCCCCTCTTGCCAGAGAAACTCGCTCGTGCGCAAAAACATACGCGTGCGCATTTCCCAGCGCACCACATTGGCCCACTGGTTTACCATCAAGGGCAAGTCGCGCCAGCTTTGAACCCAACGGCTCATGGCGGCGCCAATGACCGTCTCGGATGTCGGACGCACGACCAGAGGCTCTTCCAGTTTCGAGTCAGGGTCGGGGATCAGCTTTCCCTTGCCGTCTCCGACAAGCCGGTGATGTGTAACAACCGCCATTTCCTTGGCAAAGCCGTCCACATGGTCAGCTTCCTTTTCAAAAAAGGAGAGCGGAATGAATAACGGGAAATAGCAATTATCAACGCCAGCGGCCTTAATTTCGGCATCCATCAGTTTCTGGATGCGCTCCCAAATGCCATAACCCCATGGGCGAATGACCATGCAACCGCGGACGCCCGATTCCTCGGCTAGATCGCCTTCGGAAATAACCTCTTGGTACCAGCCCGCAAAATTCTGGGTCCGGGTGACACTTAATGCATTTTTTATCAAGTTCTTATCCGCGATATTTGTTATAGATTATCTGATTAGTCAGCCGAAAGTTTGTCGATCTTGGCCTGAAGGTCAGCCATCTGTTTTTTCAGATCGTCGATGCTTTCTGCCTTCTCCTGTTTCTTGCCGCTAAGGTTCGGCATCAGTGCTTCCCGCGCTGAGCGCATGAATTCGATATTCTGCTTGGCAATATGCCCGAATGGGCCCGACGTAATGGCAGTTTCGATTACTTCCTGAACCTGTTTCTGATTCTTGCGGAAATTGTCCATCGAGCTTTCGAGGAACTGGGGCACCATTCCCTGCATCGAATCCCCATACATGGCTATCAACTGACGAAGGAAGCCAACAGGCAGCATTTGTTGGCCGCTATTTTCTTCCTCCATGATAATCTGGGTCAGAACACCATGCGTAATATCTTCGTTAGTCTTGGCATCCAAAACCTTAAAATCAATTTCTTTGCGCGTCAGATCGGCTAGGAAATCCAACGTGATATATTTGGATGACTGCGTATTGTAGAGACGCCGATTGGCGTATTTTTTAATGATGATCGGGCCGTCACCATTTTTGTTGGCTGCGCGTGCCATGAACTGTGTTCCTTTCGGGATAGTCGCTCACCCCGTAGCACTAGTTTATCGTGCACTGCAACATACCGCACAATTTCGGTCACCTGAAGCGCGAATCACTCCGGTCGATTGTGAAGTTATTTTCACAAGAAAGATGTGGTCTCACGCCTACAAACGGTGTTGTTTACCAATCACAGCTTCTAAAATTGCATAAATTCATCTAGAGGCGGATTGCGTGAATAATGGAATTTAAGCGACAAATTGACTTTATAGATCGCAATTATATTACGTTCCATTGCAATATCTGGCTTCATAATTGCGTATGCGGCATGTTGGCCCTTCAGTGACATTGTTGCAATGCGGCAACAAAATCTCAAAAATGCAAAATATGCCCCCTTGCCTCTTGCGCATCCAAAGTTCGTGCGCTTAACCGACGCATTAATTCTAAATGAACAAACTAGCTGGGGAGCTACATATATGAAGAAGTCACGCCTGATGATTGCGGGTTCGGCAATCAGCCTTGCGCTGTTCGCGGCTATGCCGTCGTTCGCGCAGGATTCGCAAAGCGATGAAGCTGCAGAAGAGACTGATGAGGCCGAAGAAGAAGGCCCCGCTCAACCTATTCTGGTTACTGGTTCGCGTATTGCGCGCCCTACCCTGCAATCCGCTGTTCCGCTGACTTCGGTTACTGTTGAAGATCTGACCGGCACCGGCGAAGTTTCGCTGGGTGACGCGTTGAACGACCTTCCTTCGCTTCGTTCTACCTTCAGCTCGGGTAACTCGAGCCGTTTCATCGGCACCGCCGGTCTTAGCCTTCTTGACCTTCGCGGTCTGGGTACGGACCGTACGCTGGTTCTGGTAAACGGTCGTCGTCATGTTACCTCGACACCAGGTGACAACGGCTTTGACGTCAACACCATCCCGACCGATCTGGTTGACCGCATCGACATCGTCACAGGCGGTAACTCGGCTATTTACGGTTCCGACGCTGTGGCCGGTGTTGTCAACTTCATCATGAAGCGCGACTATGACGGTATCGTTGCCCGTGCACAGGGCGGCATTTCGTCGCGCGGTGACCGTGGCACCTATTTCGCCAGCATTCTCGCAGGTGAAAACTTCGCTGACGGCCGCGGTAACGTTGCCGTTTCGGCAGAATATACGCGCCAGCAACCACTCTACTTCCGTGATCGTGACGCCCTTACCGGTGCCGCAAGCGGCCGTTGCCAGTTCCAGCTGACCGACGCACAAGGTGCGGCAGGTGGCGAAGTTGGCTTCAGCGCAACTGACGGAATTCCGGACAATACGTTCCTGTGCGGTATCCGTAACAGCACGATTTCGGACGCCGGCACCATCGGTGGCCTTAGCGGCGGACGCTTCCTGCGTTTCGATGACGCGGGTAACCTGTTCATTGATACCCCGACACAGAACTTTGCGAGCGTAGGTTCGGGTAACAGCCAGGGTGGCTTCGGTTCGACCCTGCGTAATACAGGCAGCTTGCTTGCCGCTGTTGACCGTTACGCCTTTAACGTCTTGGCGCATTATGACGTGTCGGACGCGTTCAAGCCATTCATCGAAGCCAAATATGTCCGCACCGACGTGTCGGGCGAAGGTCAGCCAAGCTTCTTCACCAGCGTTCCTGGAACTCTTGGTGGTGAACCATTCCGTTGCAACAACGGTTTCTTGACCGCTGCAAACCTTGCAACTCTGCAGAGCGTTGGCCTCTGTGCGACCCCTGCAACCGGAACGTTCCCGCTGGCACGCTTCAACATCGACTTCGGTGGCCGTCGTTTCGAAGGTACACGTGAAACCTACCGCGTTGTTGGCGGTATCGAAGGCAGCTTCAATGAAGACTGGAAATACGAACTGGCCATCAACTATGGTCGTTTCAAAGCCAAGGGTTTCAACACGAACAACCTGATCCTCTTCACGGAAGACGGCAGCGACTATGATGGTTTCAACCAGGCGGTTCAGGCAGTCATTGCTCCCGCTTCGTTCACCGGCACCAACTTTGTTCTGAACAGCGCTGGTCAGCGCGTTATCTGCGCCATGAACGCAGTAACGAATGTTAACCAGGCTTGCGTTCCGATCAACGTCTTCGGACAGGGTAATGCTGATCCCCGCGCTCTGGACTTCATCAACACCGAAGGTCGGACCGACGAATTTGCAAGCCAGTTTGTTGCATCGGCATTTGTCGGTGGCGACCTGTCGCAGATCTTTGAACTGCCCGGTGGTCCAATCGCGTTCGCAATCGGCGCTGAATACCGCAAGGAAAAGGCATCGATCGACTATGACGATCTGACATCGAGCGGCGCGACCTTCCTGAACGCACTTCAGGATTTCCGTCCGCCCGCATTGACCGTCAAGGAACTGTACGGCGAACTTCAGATCCCGCTGCTTAAGGATATGCCTTTTGCGAAGGAACTGTCGGTCAACGTAGCAGGCCGCGTATCGGACTATAACAACTCGACGGGTACGGTTTACGCCTACAACATTCAGGGCGTTTACGCACCGATCGAAGACATCCGTTTCCGTGCAGCTTATGCAACTTCGGTTCGTGCACCGACACAGGGCGACCTGTTCTCGACCGCGTCGGAAAACTTTGCCTTCATCGCTGACCCTTGCGATTTGCCTGCACCCGGAAGCACGGCAGCCACAAACTGCGTCGCTGCCGGCGTTCCAACCACCGCTAACGCGGCATTGGTTGCAGCATGCGCAAGCACGGCCTTCCCAGTCGCTTTGGGCGCACCGTTCATCAACTGTACGGCACGTACCGCTTCGACCGGCTTCCTTTCGGGTGGTAACCCCACCCTGATCGAAGAAAAGGGCAAGAGCTTGACCTTGGGCGTTGTTGTGGAACCAAGCTTCGTGCCTGGCCTCAGCCTCACCGTCGACTTCTACCGTATCAAGGTGGAAGACCTGATCGCCGCATTGGGCGCTCAGCAGATCATCAACCTCTGCTACACAAATGCTGGCGGTATCAATAACCCGTTCTGCGCTACTGTATCGCGTGACCCTGCAACCGGCCTGTTCGCTGAACCTGCCGTTATCTCGGGTGGCGTGAACTTCGCTGCTCAGAAAACCAAGGGTATCGACTTCGACCTCGCCTATCGGAAGACCTTCGACAATGGCGATCGTCTTGCCGCACGCTTGATCGCCACGAAGGTATTGTCGCTGAATAACTTCACTGACCCGACCAACCCGGCGAACCCGAACCGTCAGTTGAGCGAACTGGGCGACCCTGCATGGTCGGCAAGCTTCTCGCTGAGCTACGACTTCGGTGACTTCGACATTCTGTATGCCGCACGTTACATCGGCAAGCAGACCATCGGTGCGTACGAAGCACAGAACAACTATTTCGGTCAGTGCCCATTGGCTGGTACTTTCCGTGGTCAGACCGGTTTGAACGGCGGAACCTGCGATCCAGTCTTGGGCAATATTGTCCAACTGGCACCGCAGAACGCCGATCAGTTCCCGCAAAAGAACTATCCTGATGTTCTGTACCACGACATCCGCTTGGGCTTCGACGTAGGTAATGACTTCCGCTTCTACGCAGGTGTCAACAACCTCCTCGACAAGCAGCCACCACTCGGCCTGCTCGGCACCGCCGGCGGTGATCCGTTCGACAGCTTCGGTCGTAACTTCTTCTTCGGTCTTGAAGCCAACTTCTAATCGAAGCGAAATCGCAAACGGAAAGGGCGCCTCTCGGGGCGCCCTTTTTGATTCCGGGAATGGTGCCTGTAGGACTTTCCCGGAAATAATTGATTTGGGTGCAGTTTATATCTTGCGCTTTGCCTGGCTATAACTTTAGATATATCTTGAGTTATAAAGTGAATATGTCAGGGAGCATCAAAATGAAAAAATCAGGCCTGTTGGTTACCGGTTCGCTATTGAGCCTCACTTTGCTGGGCACCCTGCCCGCCCACGCGCAGGAAAATGGACAAACCGAAAGTACCAAAGTCGCTGCTCAAGAGGCAGAACCGGGTGAGGAGGAAGTCTCCGACCAACCCATTTTGGTGACCGGCACACGTATTGCGCGACCCACCTTGCAGTCTGCCGTTCCACTGACATCTGTTACCGTCGATGACTTAACCGGTACTGGCGAAGTTTCGTTGGGCGACGCGTTGAACGACCTGCCCTCCCTTCGGTCTACTTTCAGCTCGGGCAACTCAAGCCGATTTATCGGTACAGCTGGCCTTAGCCTTCTCGATTTACGCGGGCTTGGTACAGACCGTACACTTGTGCTGGTCAACGGACGACGGCATGTTACTTCGACACCCGGTGATAATGGATTTGACGTCAACACTATTCCGACTGATCTGGTAGACCGGATCGACATTGTCACAGGCGGCAATTCCGCGGTCTATGGATCCGACGCCGTTGCTGGCGTCGTGAATTTCATTATGAAGAGGGACTATGACGGGATCGCGTTGCGTTCGCAGGGCGGGATTTCGTCGCGAGGTGACCGCGGAAGCTATTTCGTCAGCGCCCTTGCCGGGCGCAATTTTGCTGACGGTCGAGGCAATATAGCGGTTTCGGCGGAATACACCCGTCAAGAACCACTCCTGCTTCGAGACCGCGACAGTTTAACCGGTGCCGCAAGCGGCCGATGCCAGTTCCAGCTGACGGACATACAGGGTGCAGCAGGGGGAGAAGTCGGCTTCAGCGCTACTGATGGCATTCCCGATAACAGCTTTCTGTGCGGAATCCGTAACTCGGCGATCTCGGACGGCGGGACGGTCGGCGCACTCACAGGGGGCAGATTTCTGCGATTCAATGACGCGGGTGATTTGGTGATCGATACACCCACTCAGAATTTTGCGGCTTTCGGTTCGGGCAACGTGCAGGGTGGCTTGGGCTCGACATTGCGGAACACCGGAAATCTACTGTCATCGGTTGACCGTTACGCTTTCAACATATTGGCGCATTATGACGTATCGGAAGCGTTGAAGCCCTTTGTTGAAGGGAAATATGTACGCGTCGATGTCTCAGGGGAAGGGCAGCCGAGCTTTTTCAATAGCATCCCCTCCACATTGGGCGGACTTCCCTTACGCTGCAATAACGCATTCCTCTCCGCGCAAAACCGCGACCTTCTTGTCAATGGCGATAGCAGCCTGACCAGTGCTGGCACATCCTACGCTCTCAAGACGCGTAACGCGGCAGGCGCTGTCACCGGATTCGCCCTTGATGCCACAGGCAAACGCATTTTTGATCCAAATGCGATTTTGCCCTTATCGCGTTTCAACGTCGATCTGGGAGGCCGGGCATTCCGTGGAACACGCGAAACATTCCGTCTCGTCGGCGGGGTTGAAGGCAGCTTCAACGAAGATTGGAAATATGAGGTCGCACTCAATTACGGACGATTTGAAGCTACGGGCTTCAACACAAACAATCTCGTGCTGCTGACACAGGATGGCAATGATCTCGATGGATTCAATCAGGCTGTCCAAGCCATTTTGGCACCCGCATCTTTCACCGGCTCTAACTTCGTCCTCAACAGTGCAGGTCAAAAAGTGATTTGCGCTATAAATGCGGTGTCGAACGTAAATCCGGGCTGCGTACCAATTAACGTCTTTGGACAGGGCAATGCTGATCCTCGCGCGCTCGACTTCGTAAACACGGAAGGTCGCACGGATGAATTTGCAAGCCAGTTCGTGGCATCCGCATTTATCGGTGGCAATCTGTCCCAGATATTCGAGCTTCCGGGAGGTCCGGTATCCTTCGCGTTGGGGGCGGAATATCGCAAAGAAAAAGCCGCGATCGACTTTGACGATGTAACGTCGAGCGGTGCGACGTTCCTTAATGCGCTTCAAGATTTCCGCCCACCGGCGCTGACGGTCAAGGAGGTCTATGGCGAATTACAAATACCGTTGCTGAAAGATGTCCGCTTTGCAAAAGAACTGTCGGTCTACCTCGCAGGCCGGATCTCAGACTATAATACGGCGACAGGGACGGTCTATGCCTACAACATCCAAGGTGTATATGCGCCCATAGATGATATTCGACTGCGCGCCGCGTACGCAACGTCGGTACGAGCTCCGACTCAAGGTGACCTTTTTGCAACCGCGTCGGAAAACTTTGCCCAAATTGCCTACCCATGCGACCTCCCGGCGCCTGGTAGCATTACCGCGACCAACTGTGCTGCAGACGGTGTGCCAGCAACGGCGAATGCGGCACTTGTAGCAGCGTGTGCCAGTACCGCGTTTCCGGTCGCACTGGGCGCTCCATTCGTAAACTGCACTGCGCGAACGTCTTCGACGGGCTTCCTTTCGGGCGGAAATCCGACCCTGATCGAAGAAAAGGGCAAGAGCCTGACATTAGGCGTAGTTGTGCAACCCAGCTTCATCCCCGGGTTAAACCTGACGATCGACTTCTACCGTATCAAGGTGGAAGACTTGATCGCCGCATTGGGCGCACAGCAAATCATCAACCTGTGCTACACCAACGCAACGGGCATCAATAACCCATTCTGCGCCACCGTTTCGCGCGATCCAGCGACCGGACTCTTTGTCGAGCCTGCGGTCATTTCAGGTGGCGTAAACTTTGCGGCCCAAAAAACCAAAGGCATCGATTTCGACCTCGCTTACCGAAAGACCTTCGATAACGGGCATCGCTTGACGACCCGCCTGATTGCCACCAAGGTTCTGGAGCCGAACAATTTTACCGATCCGACTAACCCCGCCAATCCAAACCGCCAATTGAGTGAATTGGGTGACCTGGCGTGGTCGGCCAGCTTTTCGCTCAACTATGACTTTGGCGACTTTGATATCCTTTACGCCGCCCGCTATATTGGGAAACAGACCATCGGGGCATTTGAAGCGCAGAACAATTTCTATGGTCAATGCCCATTAGCCGGCGCATTCCGAGGGCAGACAGGTCTGAACGGTGGAACTTGTGACCCTGTAGTCGGCAATATCGTGCTGCTCGCTCCTCAAAGCGCCGACTAGTTTCCGCAAGTGTTTTTCCCCGATGTCCTCTACCACGACGTCCGCATCGGCTTTGATGTAAATACGGACTTCCGCTTCTATGCGGGCATCAACAACCTGCTTGATACGCAGCCGCCCCTAGGTTTGCTAGGTACAGCCGGTGGCGATCCTTTCGATAGCTTCGGACGCAATTTCTTTTTCGGCTTGGAAGCTAACTTCTAACTGGCGCCTTATCTGAAAGGAAAAGGGGGCCGGTCATGGGCCCCCTTTTTCATGCTATTATCCGCCTTAAACCCAAGCCCGTTCAAACCTTTGCCCCAAATTGGTGAGCAACTCATACTGCGACAAACCGGTAAGTGCTGCCGCTTGGGTTAGGTCATAGTCCACATCAATCCAATCGCCCTCGCCTATATCGATGAGTGCAGTAACATCGGCGGTGACCAAATCCATCGACACCCGCCCTATGATCGGAATGGATACGCCATGGGCATGTAAACTTCCCTTGCCCGCAAAGCTGCGTAAATAGCCATCGGCATATCCCAGCGAAATGGTTGCGACCTTGGTCGGCGAAGTGCACGTGTAAGTGGCATTATACCCCACCGTGTCCCCTGCCATCAATGTCCGCACTTGCAACACGCGCGAAGTTAGCGACACCACCGGTTTTATCGATGAAGCCATTTCTGCCCGCGGCACACCACCATATAAGGCCAGCCCCGGGCGCGTCAGATCGAAATGGAAATCCCGCCCCAACATTATTCCGGCGCTATTCGCCAAGCTGAACCGTTTTGCTTTGACCAGCTTAGACTGTTGGCGGAACAAATTGAGCTGCGCGCCATTTTGCGGGCTGTCTTCATCGGCGGAAGCCAAATGTGAGAGGAGTATATCGATGTCCAGCCCCTCAAACAAAGGCGCTGCAAATTGCTCGGAACCGACGCCCAGGCGGTTGATGCCGCTATCTAGCATAACATGGCACCGCCCGCCCCCTGCCGCCCGCCACAAGGCGATCTGTTTCGGCGTATTGAGGACAGGAATGGCGCCAATCTGGCGAATATGGGGAATATCAGCCGCTGTAATGCCGTTCAGGACCGAAATCCATTCCGGTGTCACCAGATGGGATATCGCCGCAGCCTCGCCCCAATGGGCCACGAAAAAATCCCGGCAACCGGCATCGCGCAAGCGGCGGACGACATCGGTCGCGCCCAAACCATAGCCGTTGGCCTTTACCGCTGCGCCACAGTTCGCTTGCCCCTGCCCTTTGAGATAGCGCCAGTTGGACACCAGCGCCTCTCCATCCAGCGTAAGACGTAACGGGGGCTCAAAATCAGTCATAGCCGCCCATTGCCCGCACTGGCTGCCCTGTCAATCCAACTCGGTCTGACCCGACGTTTCCGGAAGCCAGATCAATGCTACGATGAACGCCATCGCGGTAACCGCTACGGTGTACCATAGTCCCGAAAAGGGCTGCCCTGTCTGCGCCACGATATATTGCGAAATATAGGGCAGAAAACCGCCAAAATAGCCGGTGCCGATATGATAAGGTATGGACATCGACGTGTAGCGGATTTTTGCCGGAAACATCTCGACCATGATGGCGGCTACTTGGCCGTAGGTCATACCCGACAAGGCGACCATCAGGAACACCGACAGGATAATTTTCCAGGGCTGTCGCTCTGCAGGATCGGATTTGTCGGGATATCCAGCGTTTTCAAGCGTTGCGACATAGGCTTTTTCGTCAAAGCCCTTCAACTCGGTTGACCCGACTTTCAGCGTCACGCTCTCACTTTCGACCTTGCTGTAAGCAATGCCACGCTTGGTCATGAAATTGAGCGCCTTTGCGCATTCGCTCTCATGCACCCGGTTGAGCGCGTTGAAGTCGCATTCCGGAAGCGACAAGGTAACGGGGTTGCTTTTGGTTGCCCTTTCCAACGCCGGATTTGCTGCATCAGCCATCATCCAGAAAATGGGAAATACGCCGACAATCGCGAGTGCGTAGCCCAAAAGTAGCAAACGCTTCCGTCCCCATTTGTCGGACAGCCAACCGCATGCAACATAAGTAGGTGCCGCCAAGGCTGCGCCTACCGCCATATACAATAAGGCGTCGGTTTCAGGAACGCGCGCCGTTCCCGTCAGAAAATAGAGCGTACCAAATTGTGAGGTGTAATAAATCACGGTCAATCCCGCCGCGACACCGAACATCGCCACGAAAATCCGCTTGATGTTTCCCGGATATTTGAAGCTGTCGACAAAAGGATTTTTGGACGTTGTGCCCGCTTCTTTCATCGCCTTGAAAACCGGACTTTCGGACAGTTTCAACCGCATATACAGCGAAATAGCCAAAAGCAGGATGGAGGTAAGGAAGGGAACGCGCCATCCCCATTCGTCAAATGCTTCAGGGCTCATCGATTGGCGTGTCGCCAACACCACGATGACCGCCAGCAGGAACCCACCGGCAACCGATGCCTGAATCCAGCTCGTATATTGCCCGCGTTTGCCGTCCGGCGCATGTTCAGCGACGTAGATCGCCGCTCCACCATATTCGCCGCCCAAGGCCAGACCCTGCAGGCAGCGGAGCAACAGCAACATTCCTGCCGCCCACAGACCCGCCGTTTCAAATGTCGGCAAAATACCGATGGCGGCCGTCGCAAGGCCCATCAAAGTAATCGTGACCAAGAAGGTATATTTGCGGCCTATTTTGTCACCAAAATAACCGAACAATATAGCGCCGAAAGGACGGACCCCAAAGCCTGCCCCGAATATTGCGAGCGAAGCCAAGGTTGCTGCGGTTGGATTGTCCGCCGGAAAGAATAGTTTTCCGATGAGCGCCGCCAATATGCCGTAGACGAAGAAGTCATACCATTCGAACACCGTCCCCAAGGACGATGCGGTAATAACGAGCCGATCCCGTTTCGGATCAAGCGCGACTTCGGTTGCAACAGCATCCGCCATGTTTTTCCCCTCTAGCTCTAGGCCCTGTCTTATCGCTTACGAAGCGCCGTTCAAGCAGCTTGTTGCGTTTATCCACAACCACCCTTAGCTTCCCGGTTGAGGAGAGACCTATGCCCCGCTTCATTGACCTGTCGATACCGATCACCAATGATGTCGTTTCTGACCCGCCCGTCATGCGGCCGCAGATAACTTATATGACCCATGACACTACATGGGAGCAGATCGCCATGTTCTTTCCGGGACTGACGCGTGAGGATTTGCCCGATGGCGAAGGGTGGGCTGTCGAAAGCCTTACGCTCAGCACGCATAACGGCACGCATATGGATGCTCCCTGGCATTTCCATTCGACCACCGACAGCGGCGCGACCCCTGCGCCGTCAATTGATGAGGCGCCGCTCGATCTTTTCTTTCGCCCGGGTGTGAAGCTTGATTTTTCGAACTTACCGGCAGGCCATGTTGTCAGCGCGCAGGAAGTCGAAAACGAACTGGAGCGGATCGGGTATGAATTAAAGGCGGGTGATATTGTACTGGTTCAATCCGGCGCTGTGTATGGAACAGAAAACTTTACCGACCAAGGCGTAGGCATGGGCGCGGAAGCCACCCTTTATCTTACACAACATTGTGTGCAGGTGGTCGGCACCGACGCGTGGAGTTGGGACGCACCCTTCAGCCACACGGCGCGCCGCTGGGCCGAAACACGTGATCCGGACATCATTTGGGAAGGGCATAAAGCCGGACGTATCATGCCCTATTACCAGATTGAAAAACTGACCAATCTGGACTCGCTACCCGCCTTTGGCTGGACGCTGAGCTGCTTTCCCGTGAAGATCGAACGCGCCAGCGCTGGCTGGATACGCGCCGTCGCGATTTTAGACGAAACCTAGTTGCTGACCGCCAAAAGGCCGATGGTCCATCCGCTCAAAAGCGCCAGCGTCAGCCAGGTCAAAATTACACCAATGCTGCGGGGCAAAGGCGGCTTTCCGGGCTCAACTTTGGCGTACAAACCGATGATGTGCGAAACCCGCCCGGCAAGGAACAGAGCACCTATCGCCATCAATGCCATATGGTTGGCGCGGCTCATCTCCAAAAAGGCGAGCAGCAAGATAACGATTGGCGCATGCTCCGCGAGATTGCCGTGGCTGCGGCTCGCGCTGATAATCCCCTGATCCGCATTATCCCCAAACGCAACTTTCGCCCTCATCCGGTGTCGTACCGTATCGATCGCGGTGATGAGCAACATGATGGCGCAAATGGCGGCAACGAAGGCGGTTACAGGTAGCGTCACTATCGGTTACTCCATCTCCAAAATGACCGCATCAACGGCGAGGCTTTCACCTGCGGTGGCATGAATGCTCTTTACCACACCTGCCTTTTCAGCGCGCAGGATATTTTCCATCTTCATTGCTTCGACAATGGCAAGCGGTTGTCCCGCCTCGACCTTGTCGCCGACCGATACATGCACCGCAGTGATGAGGCCCGGCATCGGACAGATCAGATATTTCGACAGATCAGGCGGAATCTTTTCGACCATATGCGCCGCAAGATGGGCGATATGTCCGGGCAGGACACGGGCGTTATGGCTCGCGCCGCGGGTGGTCAGTTTGAACCCTGTACGGGTCTTGACGATTTTGACCGCCAATTCTTCGTCTCCGACTTCCGCTTCGACCAGGCGATCGCCCGGGATATATTCCATCGACAAGGCAAATTCCTCGCCGTCGACAAGGATCGCGCCGTCGTCCATTTCGATGTCATGAACCGCCTCGCCGATTTTGACCTGCCAGCGCGAAGGGGGCGGAAGCGGTCCACCCAGTTGACCGTCTACCTGGCGCGCACGGTCAGCTTCTGCGGTGGCGAGGAAACCGGCAATGGCAGCGAGCGATTTGACAAGGCCGGCTTCTGCCGCTGCGCCATGGAAACCATCAGGATATTCTTCTGCAATGAAGCCGGTCGTCAACTCGCCCGAGCGGAATCGGGGATGCTGCATGATAGCGCTGACGAAATCGATATTGTGGCCAAGACCTTCTATCTCGAAACGGTCCAAGGCTGCAATTTGCAGGTCCGCAGCTACGTCGCGGTTCAGGCCCCAGGTGATCAACTTTGCGATCATCGGGTCGTAGAACATACTGACTTCGCCGCCGTCATACACTCCGTCATCGACCCGGATGCCATCGACACCGCGACGGCCATTTTCAGCGCCATCATCGGTCCAGCCTGCAACAGGCGGGCGGTAGCGGGTCAATCGACCGGTTGAAGGAAGGAAGCCGCGATAGGGGTCTTCCGCATAAACGCGGTTCTCGATAGCCCATCCGTCAATCTTGATATCATCCTGCGTCATGGCGAGCTTTTCACCATAAGCGACGCGGATCATCTGCTCGACAAGATCGATGCCGGTGATGCATTCAGTGACAGGATGCTCCACCTGCAAGCGGGTATTCATTTCGAGGAAGTAGAAGCTCTCTCCACTGGGGTCAGCGCCCGAAACGATCAGCTCGACTGTACCTGCGGAATAATAGCCAACGGCCTTGGACAGCGCGACGCATTGTTCACCCATTGCCTTGCGCATCTTGGGCGTCACAAAGGGCGACGGGGCCTCTTCGACGACTTTTTGGTGACGCCGCTGGATCGAACATTCGCGTTCATTCAGATAGAGAATATTGCCGTGCTTATCGCCCAATATCTGGATTTCGATATGGCGTGGGTTGAGAATGAACTTCTCGATAAAGACGCGGTCGTCGCCAAAGCTGTTCAGCCCCTCGCGCTTCACCGCTTCGAAACCTTCACGGACATCCTGCTCGCTATAGGCAAGCCGCATGCCCTTGCCGCCGCCGCCAGCAGAGGCTTTCATCATCACCGGATAACCGATCTCTTCGGAGATCCGAACCGCATGTTCGGTATCGTCAATCTCACCAACAAAACCGGGCACGACATTCACGCCGGCCTGCATGGCAAGTTTCTTCGATTCAATCTTGTCGCCCATTGCCGCAATCGCGTTGACGGGCGGGCCAATGAAAGCGATGCCTTCAGCCTCCAATGCTTCGGCAAAGCTGGTGCGTTCCGAAAGGAAGCCATAGCCGGGATGCACCGCCTCAGCCCCGGTCGCTTTACACGCCTCAATGATCTTTTCCGCGATCAAATAGGACTGCGCCGCTGGCGAAGGGCCAATATGCACGGCTTCGTCTGCCATCTGAACAAAGGGCGCTCGCGCGTCGGCGTCGGAATATACTGCGACAGTCTCGATGCCCATGTGGCGAGCAGTCTTGATGACCCGACACGCGATTTCGCCACGGTTTGCTATGAGGATTTTTTTGAACATCTTGTTTCCTTACCGTGCAAGCCATGCCCAACGGTGCGAACTCACCGCGTGAGAAACTTGGCTTGTGTCTAATATTGTTCCGACACTATGCTTTTTAGCGACACACACGGACGCTCTGTCGCCCCTATTGAATTTCAGTTCATGATGCGCTGCGACCACGGACATACCAACCGCGTTGATACGAAATCGTATTCTGTCCACAATAACCGGTTCAAGAGCTTCAATCGCAACACGTTGCTTGAAAAATCCACGCCGGATTATGTCGATAATCCGAAAACTCACTCCGCCGCCTCCAGCGCCTTGCATGCTCTAAGCGGCTCCTCAGCGGCCATCGGAACCAGTCCCAACTTCGCCAGCATTGCTGCATCCTTGTCGTCACCTGCGTTAGCCGCAGTCAGCAGCTTGTCGCCGGTAAAGATGCTGTTCGCACCCGCCATAAAGCATAGCGCCTGCGTTGCTTCCGACATGCTTTCACGTCCTGCGCTCAACCGCACCATGCTCATCGGCATGGTAATACGTGCGACCGCGATGGTGCGGACAAATTCTATATCGTCGATCTTCGCTAATGGCGTATCGGCAAACATATCGCCAAGAACTGTGCCCTTTACCGGCACTAGGGCGTTTACCGGAACGCTTTCGGGATGCTGCTCCAGCGTCGCCAAAGTATGGATAAAGCCAACGCGATCGGCCCGGGTTTCGCCCATGCCTACTATCCCGCCACTGCACACATTGATTCCGGCCTTGCGGACATGGTCCAATGTTTCGAGCCGGTCTTCCATCGTCCGCGTGGTGATGATTTCATTGTAACGCTCGGGCGACGTATCGATATTGTGGTTATAATAATCGAGCCCTGCCTCAGCCAAAATCCCGGCCTGTTTCGGCGTCAGCATCCCAAGGGTCATGCAGGTTTCCATCCCCATACCCCGCACGCCCTTAACGATTTCGACAATAGCAGGCATGTCGCGGTCCTTGGGGTTACGCCAAGCAGCACCCATACAGAAACGGCGAGAACCCGCATCGGCGGCCTGTGCGGCTTTTTGAAGGACGGCCTGTACGTCCATCAACTTCGTTGCTTCGACGCCGCTGTCGGCCTTCACCGATTGGCTGCAATAGCCGCAATCTTCGGGGCAACCACCGGTTTTGATGCTCAGCAATGTGCATAATTGTATTTCCCCGACGGCATGATGGGCGCGGTGTACGGTGGCTGCTTGATAGACCAGCTCGTCAAAAGGCAAATCGAACAGCGCGGCAATTTCATCGCGGGTCCAATCGGTACGGACTTCAGCCACTAAACTATCTCCTTAAACTTCACGATTTTCATGGGCCGCCAATTGTTACACTCAGGCCGCATCAGAAAGCGGTGGCATATTGTGGCCCAAGAGGGTCAGCACATCCACGGCGCATTCGACAATATTGCTGCCTGGACCATAAATACCCTGCACGCCCGCCTCACGCAGAAAATCATAATCCTGCGGCGGGATGACGCCACCCGCAATCACCTTGATGTCGCCACGACCAGCTTCGCGGAGGCCCTTTACCAGTTCGGGAATCAGGGTTTTGTGCCCAGCGGCAAGACTGGACGCGCCCACCGCATCTACGTCGTGCTGCAATGCCAGAACCACGGTTTCCTGTGGCGTCTGGAAAAGTGGGCCGCTGATGACGTCGAAGCCCATATCGGTAAAGGCAGAGGCAATGACATTGGCGCCGCGGTCATGTCCGTCCTGACCCATCTTGGCGACCAACAGCTTTGGTTTACGCCCCAGACGCCGTTCGACCGCTTTCACACCGTCCAGCACCTGTGCCCAGCGTGTGTCAAATTCATGCGCACTGCCATATATGCCCTGAACCGGAACCGGCGTCGTGGCATAGCGGCCGAAAACAGCCTCCATCGCGTCGGAAATTTCACCCAATGTCGCACGCGCACGCGCCGCATTGACGGCGAGTGCCAAAAGGTTCTCGTTCGCCTTCGCGCCTTCGGTCAACGCCTTTAGGGCAGCCTGACATGCGCTTTCATCACGGGCCGCACGTGTTTTTGCGAGGCGGGCGATCTGCCCCTGCCGTACGAAGTCATTGTCGACTTCGAATGTATCAAGCTGATCCTCGGTACCGAGTTTATATTTGTTGACCCCGACAATGACGTCCTCGCCCTTGTCCACGCGCGCCTGACGAGCAGCAGCAGCCTCTTCGATCAAACGCTTGGGCATGCCGGACGCAACTGCTTTGGTCATGCCGCCTAACGCGTCAACCTCGCCGATGATCTTCCAAGCCTGATCGACCAATTCCGCTGTCAGCGCCTCGACATAATAGGAACCGCCCAACGGATCGACCACCTTCGTAATCCCGCTTTCTTCCGCCAACACGATCTGGGTGTTGCGCGCAATTCGAGCCGAAAAGTCGGTGGGCAGCGCGATTGCTTCGTCCAACGCATTGGTGTGCAACGACTGGGTTCCGCCCAACGTCGCGGCCATCGCCTCAATGGTCGTGCGGATCACATTGTTGTAAGGGTCCTGTTCCTGCAGTGACACACCTGAAGTCTGGCAATGGGTCCGCAGCATTTTGGAACGTTCATCCTTGGCGCCGAGACCATCCATGACGCGATGCCACAGCGTACGAGCGGCACGCAGTTTGGACACTTCCATGAAGAAGTTCATGCCAATGCCAAAGAAGAAGGAAAGCCTCCCCGCAAAGGCGTCTATATCCAGGCCGCTCGCCATGGCGCGCTGCACATATTCCTTGCCGTCGGCAATGGTGAAGGCGAGTTCCTGAACGGCAGTCGCGCCCGCCTCATGCATATGATAGCCGGAGATCGAAATGCTGTTGAACTTCGGCATATTCGCACTGGTGTAGGCAATGATGTCCGATACGATCCGCATCGATGGCTCGGGCGGATAGATATAGGTGTTGCGGACCATGAATTCCTTGAGGATATCATTCTGGATCGTTCCATCCAGCTGGGCTTGCGCAACGCCCTGTTCTTCGCCTGCAACAATGAAAAAAGCGAGGATCGGAATGACTGCGCCGTTCATGGTCATGCTGACCGACATCTGATCCAACGGGATGCCGTCGAACAGGATTTTCATATCCTCAACGCTGTCGATGGCAACGCCGGCCTTGCCGACATCACCGACTACGCGCGGATGGTCGCTATCGTAGCCCCGATGGGTCGCAAGGTCGAAAGCAACCGAGAGGCCCTTTTGTCCTGCGGCGAGGTTCCGGCGATAAAAGGCGTTCGATTCCTCCGCCGTAGAAAAGCCCGCATATTGCCGAATGGTCCACGGGCGCCCCGCATACATGGACGCCCGAACGCCGCGCGTGAACGGTGCAAAGCCGGGAAGGCCCGGGTCGCCTGCGTCTTCGGATGTGTAAAGCGGTTTGACGGCAATGCCCTCTGGCGTGTGCCAGGTCAGGTCCTTGCCCTTAACCTCTTTATCCGCTGCTTTTTTCCAGTCGTCGTAACTTGTCATTTCACCCTTATCCCCCGCTCCCGTTGGGAGAGGATACGAAAGCTTGCCAGCTTGCTGGCTAGATGTAGTTGGTAAGGGGGTGTGCCCAGTCGATTGAGCGGAACCCCTCACCCTGCTTCGACTAGCAAACAAGTTTGCAAGTCTACGCATCCCTCTCGCACATGAGAGGAGTTATGCCCCCTTAAACTCTGCCTTGCGCTTTTGCAGGAACGCTATGCCACCTTCACGGGCGTCCGCGCTGGAGCCTGCGATACGTTGCCCTTCGGCTTCGGCTTGTAATGTGTCAGCGAGACCATGTTCGAGCGAGGTCAGTATATTCTTGCGCATTGTTGCATAGGCAAGGGTCGGCCCCGTGGCGAGGCGTGTTGCCAAGGCCTTTGTCTCGTCTGCCAAAGCCTCGTCCGCAACGCATTTGTAAATCAGACCCCATTCTTCGGCCTGCTCGCCGAAAATCTTCTCGCCCAGCATCATCATTTGTGTGGCACGGGCTTTCCCGACAAGACGCGGCAAGAGCCATGTGGAGCCACCATCGGGAACCAACCCGATGTTCACAAAGGCCTGCAAAAAATAGCCGCTCTTCCCGGCCAAAACAAAATCGCCTACCAATCCGATCGAGCATCCAACACCTGCAGCAGGGCCGTTGACCGCAGTAATCACCGGAATGTTGAGCCGCAGCAGTTTTACAATCATTGGATTATATTTTTCGGTCAGCGCGATGTAGCTGCCTTGTCCGCCGGTCACCGGGCGATCGCTGCGCGCGGCAAGGTCTGCCCCCGAACAGAAGGCGCGTCCCGTGCCGGTGATCACCAGGACGCGGGCATCTTCCAACCAGTCGAGCGCGTCCGATATTTCATCGGCCATGTCGAGCGAACATGCGTTCAGCCGCTCCGGACGGTTGAGTGTGATTGTCGCAATCTGGTCTGCAATTTCCAGTGTAATCGTGCTGTACGTCATTCCTGCTCCCTTCCCTCTCCCATGCGTGGGACGGGCATATTAGTGGCTTTTCGGTGTTTCCATAATCTCGGTCAGCACACCGCCCATATCCTTGGGGTGCACAAAGAAAATCAGGGTGCCATGCGCGCCAATGCGTGGCTCGCCCAGTACGCGCTTGCCCATTGCCTCAAACTCCGACTTGGCGACGTGGATATCCGGCACTTCGTAGCAAACATGATGCTGCCCGCCTGCCGGGTTCTTCTCAAGAAACGCCGCGATTGAGGCATTGCCGGGCAGCGGCTCGATCAACTCTATCTGCGTCCCGTTCAGCGTTCCATCTGCTCCGGGTGTATCAACGAAACAGACTTTTACGCCCTGCTCAGGCAGATCAAATGGGTCATGGATCTTGGTGGCGCCCATCACATCGCGGTAAAATAGAATGCTATCCGCGATGGAGGGTGTCGCGACACCGATATGGTTGAGACGGCCTAGCTTCATTTCTGATCTCACAAAGGAATATTGTCATGCTTCTTCCAAGGGTTTTCGAGTCCCTTGTTCCGCAATTTCCGTAAGCCTAGCGCAATGCGCTTGCGCGTCGAATGGGGATAGATCACCTCGTCAATAAAGCCTTTACTCGCGGCCACGAAGGGGTTGGCG
This sequence comes from Sphingopyxis sp., assembly GCA_013823985.1. Taxonomy (GTDB): domain Bacteria; phylum Pseudomonadota; class Alphaproteobacteria; order Sphingomonadales; family Sphingomonadaceae; genus Sphingorhabdus_B. Next base: position 11,554 of record PNNB01000024.1, on the reverse strand, counting down.
AAGCGGTCTTCATATTCCTTGGTTTTTTCTGCGATTTCTTCGGAACCCAGACCGCGGAAGATAATCTCCACGGCACCCTTTGCCCCCATCACGGCTATTTCCGCAGTGGGCCAGGCATAGTTCAAATCACCACGCAAATGCTTTGACGCCATCACGTCATAGGCACCGCCATAGGCTTTGCGCGTGATCACAGTGATTTTGGGCACCGTTGCCTCGGCATAGGCAAATAGCAGCTTGGCGCCATGTTTGATAATGCCGCCAAATTCCTGTGCCGTACCGGGAAGAAAGCCGGGAACGTCGACAAAGGTCACGATCGGAATTTCAAACGCATCACAAAACCGCACAAACCGTGCTGCCTTGCGGCTGCTGTTAATATCGAGGACGCCTGCGAGAACGATGGGTTGGTTGGCGACGATACCGATCGTGCGGCCTTCAATCCGACCAAAACCGATAATGATGTTCGCCGCATGAGTGGGCTGCACCTCGAAGAAATCGCCCTCGTCGACCGTCTTGCGGATCAGCTCATGCATATCATAGGGCTGGTTCGCGCTGGGTGGGATGAGTGTGTCGAGGCTGGGTTCCATCCGGTCCCACGGATCTTCTGTTGGACGCTCCGGCACGCCTGTGCGGTTGTTTTCCGGCAGATAGTCGAAAAAGTCACGCACCGAGAGCAGCGCCTCAATGTCATTTTCGAATGCGTTATCAGCAACACCGGATTTGGTGGTATGCGACACTGCCCCGCCAAGCTCTTCCTGCGTCACAACTTCGTTGGTCACGGTCTTGACGACATCGGGACCGGTAACGAACATATAGCTGCTGTCCTTCACCATGAAGATGAAGTCGGTCATGGCCGGGGAATAGACTGCGCCACCTGCACAAGGCCCCATGATGAGGCTGATCTGCGGTACGACACCCGACGCTAGCACGTTGCGCTGGAACACTTCGGCATAACCGCCAAGGCTGGCCACACCTTCCTGGATACGCGCGCCACCACTGTCGTTGAGGCCGATTACTGGCGCACCGACCTTCAAGGCATTGTCCATGACTTTGCAGATTTTCATCGCATGGGCTTCGGAAAGCGACCCGCCGAACACGGTGAAATCCTGACTATACACATAGACAAGGCGGCCGTTGATCGTGCCGCTTCCGGTGACGACGCCGTCGCCAGGGATTTTCTGTTCGGCCATGCCAAAGTCGGTGCAATTATGCTCGACATAGGCATCCAGTTCTTCGAACGAACCTTCGTCCAGCAGGATATCGATCCGCTCGCGCGCCGTCAGACGGCCCTTTGCATGCTGCGCATCAACACGTTTTTGACCGCCGCCCATTTTCGATGCGGCACGTCTTTTTTCAAGTTCAGCAATGTTTGCCGACATGGCAATCCCCCAAAATCCAATAGGGCTTCTTGCGTCAGATACTGCGCAAAGTCCAATGTGAATTTGCAAAGTTGCGAAGTGCCATTTTGCAAACTATGCTGGGGCTTGAAACATGTGGCTTTAGCAGCATTGGGGACATTATGGCGAAACGCCGCGTTTTTGCCGGAACACAATTGCGAAATCTACGCAGCGCGCGCGGGCTTAAACAAGCTGAAATGGCCGCTTTGTTGGGCATTTCGGTGTCCTATCTGTCGCAGCTCGAGCATGACGACCGACCTCTCACCCCAGCGCTTATCGAACTGCTGTCGCGGGATTTCCCGATGGATTGGCAAGATGTCGAAGAGGACGCGACGACCCGCCGCTTTGCAGCATTGCGCGAGGCGGCAAGCGATCCGCTTTTCACTTCGCCTCTGTCGGTTGACCAGTTGACCCGCATTGCCGAACAACAGCCCGCATTGGCAGATCAATTCGTAGCCCTGCACGCGGCATATCGCCGCACGGGTGAACGATTACAAATTGTCGATGAAGCGCTGGCTAGCGAAAATGCGGGTGGCAGTCGTTTGCCCTGGGAAGAAGTGCGCGACTGGTTCCATATGGCCGGCAACTATGTCGACCGGCTTGACCGTGCGGCGGAAGAATTGGCGGAGAAGCTGACGAGCAAAACCGTTTCTCCATCAGCAGAAGCGATCGAACGCTATCTCCGTGATGCTTTGGCAATCTCGCTCATTTACACAGCGCATTCGGGCCTGCGCCAGTATGACAGCGGTGCAGGCGAATTGCAGATCGATCAGAGCCAACCGGCAGAAAGCCAACGGTTCCAACTCGCGCATCAATTGGTTGCTTTGGCGTTACAAGATGACATCTCCGCCATTGTCGAAGGTTCGGGACTGCGCAACAGGTCGTCACAACAACTGCTTTTTGTAGGCCTCGCCAACTATGCCGCGGGGGCGCTTTTGATGCCGTATAACCGTTTCCGGCAAGAAGCACGGCATCTGCGCCATGATATCGACCGGTTACGGCAGGTTTTCGGGGTGAGCTTTGAACAGGCTTGTCACAGGCTTTCGACTCTTCAACGTTCGGGCGCGCGTGGATTGCCTTTCTTTTTCTGCCGCGTCGACATGGCGGGAAATATCACCAAACGTCATAGCGCGACACGCCTCCAATTCGCACGTTTTGGAGGTGCCTGCCCGCTGTGGATTGTGCATGAGGCGGTCGCGATTCCCGACCGTATCCTTGTCCAGCTTGCCGAAACGCCCGATGGTGTCCGTTATGTCTCGATGGCTAAAGGCTTGGTCAAACCGTCAGGAAGCTATGCCCGCGCGCCGCGGCGCTATGCCGTCGCGTTGGGATGTGAGGTCGAACATGCGCGGGATTTTATCTATGCCGACGGTCTGGACCTAGCCTCTCCTCAAGCAGCGACGCCTATTGGCGCGTCGTGCCGCATTTGTCCGCGCAGCGATTGCGACCAACGCGCCTTCCCGCCCAGCGACCGGGCAATCATAGTCGACCCCAACCTGCGAGACGTCGTGCCGTACCGCATTGCCTGAAAAGCCTTGTTTGCCTATAGGCGCGGCATGTCCCAGCCCCATCCCATAAAAGTGGCCGCGCTTTATCGCTTTGCGGCCTTTGAAGAGCCTGCCCGGCTTCAGCCGCAAATTGCGGACCTGTGCACTGCGCACGGTATCAAAGGGACAATCCTGCTCGCACACGAAGGTGTAAATGGCACTATAGCGGGCAGCGCAGACGGTATCGACGCGGTTGTGGCATTCCTGAAAACCCTGCCCGGCTGTGCCGATTTGGACGTCAAATATTCCCACGCCAAGGAAATGCCTTTTTACCGGATGAAGGTCCGCTTGAAAAAGGAGATTGTGACACTGGGCGTCGACGGCATAGATCCCAAGCGGGAAGTCGGCACATATGTGCAACCTGAGGACTGGAACGCACTTATTTCCGATCCCCATACGGTGCTGATCGACACACGCAACGACTATGAGGTTGCGATTGGAACCTTTGAAGGCGCGATTGACCCGCACACCAAGGCATTTCGCGATTTTCCACAATGGTTTCGCGAAAATCGGGACAGTTTGGCGCAGGGAAAAACCAAATTCGCCATGTTCTGCACCGGCGGCATCCGCTGCGAAAAATCAACGGCTTTTTTGAAGGCCGAAGGGATAGATGAGGTCTATCATCTCGAAGGCGGGATATTGAAATATCTGGAAACCGTTCCCGCCGATGAAAGCAAGTGGCAGGGCGAATGCTTTGTGTTCGATGATCGCGTCTCGGTGAAACATGGCCTCGAACTGGGCAGCAAAGAACTCTGCCGGGCATGCCGCCATCCGATTTCGGAGGACGACAAGCAATCGCCATCATATCAGGAAGGCGTCTCGTGCCCTGCCTGCTTCGATGAACGCAGCGAAGCTGATCGTCAGCGTTATGCCGAACGGCAAAAGCAAATCGCGCTCGCCTCGAAGCGGGGTAAACAGCATATCGGCGTCAATCCGCGCGCACTGTAAACAGTGACGAGCCCACCCCTTCTCTACAGTTTTCGTCGGTGCCCCTATGCGATGCGGGCACGTATGGCGATTGCGGTGAGTGGTTTGACAGTCGAACTTCGTGAAGTCGTGCTTCGCGACAAACCTCTGGAGCTGTTCGAAATATCACCAAAAGCGACCGTACCTGTTCTTCTGGATGGTGAACGGGTTTTGGACGAGAGCCTCGACATCATGCGTTGGGCGCTTCAGCACAATGATCCGGATAAATGGCTTCAGCATATCGACGATGACTTGATTGCAGCGAACGATGGTCCATTCAAGCAGCATCTGGATCGCTATAAATATCCTGGCCGTTACGATTTGGCGGATGGTAATGACCACCGCGACGCCGCGTTGGCGCATTTGGAAATGCTGAACGCTAAACTAGCCGCGAGCGGCTATTTGGGCTCTAGTCGACCCAGTTTTAACGATATTGCGCTTTTCCCGTTCGTCCGGCAGTTTGCCGCGACAGACCCGAACTGGTTCGAAGCCTTGCCTTTGGAACCATTGCGGCATTGGCTTGATAGCCTCGTTTCATCCCCGCTATTTCTCGCGATCATGAAGCGTTATCCGCAATGGCGCTCTGGCGATGCGCCCACATTTTTCCCCTGATTATTTCATCAGAACAAGTTCTTCCGCCATACTGGGGTGCAAGGCGACCGTGTCATCAAAAGCCTGTTTCGTCAGCCCGGCTTTCACCGCGATTGCAGCAGCTTGCAGTATTTCACCACTATCCGGACCGATGAGGTGCAACCCGACGACTTTTTGGGTGTCCCCGTCAACGATCATTTTATAAAGTGCACGCTCATTTCGGCCAGCTAGAACATTCTTCATCGCCCGGAAGTCGCTGCGATAGACTTTGACATCCCCAAACTTGGCCCGTGCTTCTTCTTCCGTCAGACCTACTCCAGCGATGGGTGGGTTAGAGAATACGGCCGTAGGAATACAACTATAGTCAATCGTCCTCGGATTATTGCCGAAGACGGTATCGGCAAAAGCATGGCCTTCCCGAATGGCCACCGGCGTAAGTTGCACGCGGTTCGTTACGTCTCCAACGGCGTAAATGCTTTCAATGTTCGTCCGGTTATCCACGCCCACGACAACTGCCCCGGAGGAATCGAGCACGACTCCAACATCTTCAAGACCAAGATTTGACGTATTGGGAACACGACCGATCGCCCACATCAACAAATCGGTTTCAATTGTTCCAGCATCCCCGCCGTCGATCAAGATGGAACCATCCGCCTGCTTTTGCGCGCCTTTAAAGGGGAAGTTCATGCGGATATCGATGCCTTTTTCCCGGCTAATCCCGATAAGTTTTTCGACTATTTCCTGATCATAACTCCTCAACATTTTATCGCCGCGCGTCACCAGGGTGACTTCGACGCCGAGTTCGTTGAAGATACCGGCAAATTCATTGGCGATATAGCCAGCGCCGGCGATCACAGCCCGTTTGGGGAGAGCAGGTAAATGGAAAACTTCGTTGGACGTAATGCCCAATTCAGCCCCCGGGACGGAGGGTACGGAGGGCCAAGCACCCGTTGCAACCAAAATGGTGCGCGCGGTTATTTCACGACCGCCGGCAAGTTTGACGCTTTGCGGGCCGGACAAAGTCGCCCGTTCATGAAACACCTCGACCTTGTTGTTCGCGAATGTCTCACCGTAAAGTCCTTCCAGGCGATCCACTTCGGCAGCGACATTGTCGCGCAACGTAGGCCAATCGAATGTGGCGCCTTCCGTATCCCACCCAAAACGTCGCGCGTCCGCCAAGTCTTCTGCAAAGTGCGACCCATAGACCAATAGTTTTTTGGGCACACATCCGCGAATGACGCATGTCCCGCCGACGCGATATTCCTCCGCCACAGCGACACGCGCGCCATGGGACGCAGCTATGCGCGAAGCGCGTACGCCCCCGGATCCGGCGCCAATCACAAAGAGATCATAGTCAAAATCGAACATGGAATATTTCTTTCAGTTCACACAGCCATGTGGGGTGTAAGAAGGGTTGCCACCAATGGCTTTTGTTCACCACAGTTATCGAAGCAGGCAATATAGGTTAAAGTTCGCCCAATGCCGCCTCTATAAGCGCGGTGGTCGAGGGATCGAAACCGCTAGGACCATTTTCGCTAATATCCTTTGCGATTTGCTTGCCCAGTTCAACACCGAATTGATCAAATGGATTGATACCCAGCATCACCGCATTTGCAAAAGTCCGATGCTCATAAAAGGCAATCAGGGCGCCCACAGTGCCTGGAGTTACATCGTCGAGCAACAACGTCGTCGAGGGACGGTTACCTTCATAGTTGCGGGCCAGATCATCGGACGCGCGACCGGTCATCAACGCAGCGCCTTGTGCAAAGCAGTTTACCAACAGCGCTTCATGATGTGCGGTATCAAAATCATGCCCGGGCGTTTTGCTCGCGATGAATTCAACAGGGATCAGGTGTGTGCCCTGGTGCAATAGTTGGAACACGGCATGCTGCGCATCGGTACCGACGCCGCCCCAGGTGACCGGTGAACTATGGCGACCAAGTGGTGCACCCTCTGCGGTCACCGACTTGCCGTTGGATTCCATCTCCAACTGCTGGAGATAGTCGGGAAGCAGACGCAGGCGTTCATCATAGGCGAAAACCGCCCGGGTCTGACAGCCACGGCACTGGGCGTAATAGAGATCGGCAAATGCCGCCATTGTTGGAGCATTTTCCAATGTCGGAGCCGTCCGGAAGTGCCGGTCCATCGCCGCTGCGCCTTCGAGCAATTCTTCATAAGCCGTCCACCCGAGGCCAAGTGCAACAGGAAAGCCAATTGAGCACCACAGCGAATAACGCCCGCCCACAGCTTCATTAAACGGCAAAACACGGCTTTCGTCGATGCCCCATTCAATGGCTTTCTCGGGATATGCCGTTAAAGCAACGAACTGGGCATAGGGGTCTGCAACGCCGCCCTTGCGCATCCACTCCATCGCACTGCTGGCGTTGAGCAGTGTCTCGGTGGTTGTGAAGGTTTTTGATGCAACCGCGACAATCGTCTTATGCGGATCCATGGTTGCGATGGCTTCTGTCAAAGCCGCGCCATCGACGTTTGAAACAACCTTCACGTTGTAGCGCGCGTCTTCGCGCCCCAATGCATCGATCAACAGTTTTGGGCCTAAGGCCGAACCGCCGATACCAATATGTAGGACATGCTCAATCTCGCCCAATGCACCGGCATCTATGGCGTCGATCAAACTGCGCATCCGGTTGTGCAATTCCCGCGCATGGGCGACTGCATCGGGATTACCGGTACCACGTTCTGCTGTATGCTCGGCCGCGCGACCTTCGGTCGGATTGACGATAGCGCCACTGAACAAGGCTTCTTTCGCTGCGCCTAGCCGGACATTTTCTGCCATTGCCGAAAATCCCGACAAAAGGGCATCGTCCAGATGGGTTTTGGACAGATCAAACCGTATCCCCGCCAGTTCGACCGTCAATTTGGCAACACGTTCCGCATCACTTTCAAACAGAGAAAGAAGGGCTGGCGCCTTATGGTTTTCCAGTTGCGCCCAGTTGCTGTCGGTCATTTGCGGTCCTAGCTTAAAACATGTTGGAATCTCGGCACTGGCCAATAGCGCGGCTTGGCATTAGAAGGCCAGTCCTTACGTCCGAAAATGACAGTTAATTTGCGAGTTTATGTGACATCAACGACCGAACAACCCGAAGCTGCTTCTGTTCAAGGGAATAGCGCCAATCCCAGTGGCAAATCAGCGTCCGAATGGTGCGAATATGGTACGTTTCTTCTGAAACTCGCTCTGTTTGTCTTTATCCTGCGTAGCTTCATCATTTCGCCGTTCAACATACCATCGGAATCCATGCAGCCCCGGTTGTTGATCGGGGATTATCTGCTCGTCGCCAAATGGCCCTATGGATATTCGAAATACAGCTTGCCCTTCTCCTTACCACTCATCCCGGGCAGGATCTTTGCGTCGGAACCGAAGCGGGGCGATGTCGTAGTGTTCAAGGCCCCACCGTCGTTAAAGGATGATTATATCAAACGGGTCATCGGCCTGCCTGGCGACGTTATCCAGATGCGTGCAGGTGTGCTTGAGATAAATGGCGTTGCGGTGAAAAAAGAGCGGATTGCCGATCTGGTCATTCCTGTAACCGACAATATGAGAGAAGCTGCGTCGCTTGAGGGAACACAGTTCCCCTGCTGGCGTCAGGATTTTGAGGAGCCGGCGAAGAATGGCGGCACCCAGTGCCGGTATCCGCGCTACAAAGAGACCCTGCCTGAGGGCAAATCTTACGAGATATTGGACTTGGACGATGCGTTGCCCGGCGACGATACCGAAGCCTTTGTGGTTGGAGAAGGTAAGCTATTCCTGATGGGCGATAACCGCGACAGAAGTGCGGACAGCCGCTTTCCTGCGGACGGCAAAGCAATTGGCATCGTGCCGCAGGAATATCTGGTCGGACGCGCTCTTGTGACAGTGTTCTCGACCGATGGCTCATCGCGTTGGCTGCTGCCATGGACTTGGTTCAGCGCGGCGCGGCCGGAACGGATAGGACAGGGATTTTGACCGAGAAGTCCCAAGCCGACTGGTTGGCTGATTTACTGCCAGAGAAACCGACCGATATTGAACTTTACAACCGTGCGCTGACCCATGGAAGCACAGGGCAGCCCGACTACCAGCGCCTCGAGTTTTTGGGGGATCGCATCCTTGGCCTGGTCATTTCAGAGATGCTGTACCGGCGCTATCCGGATGAAGCAGAGGGCCGTCTGTCGCATCGGCTGAACGCTCTTGTCGCAGGTAGCACCTGCGCCGAAATTGCCCGGCAAATCAATCTCAACAGCTATATCCGGCTCGGCAAGCAAGCACGCGATGACGGCGCGCAGCAGAGCGACAACGTGCTTGGCGATGCGATGGAAGCTGTGATCGGCGCGCTGTATCTCGATCAAGGTCTGGAGGCTGCGCGCGGATTTATCGAGCGGCTTTGGGGGACCATGATCGAAACCGCACAAGGCGCGCCCAAGCATCCAAAATCTGCGCTGCAAGAATGGTGCGCGGCCCATGGTCGCAAAGTACCCGATTACCAAATCACAAAAAAGGAAGGCCCACCCCACGCCATGCGCTTTGAAATCACCGTTACCGTGAAAGGATTCGATCCGGTCAGCGCATCGGCTAACAGCAAACAGGCCGCCGAAACGGCCGCCGCCCTTGCCTTTTTGGAGGCTTACGCATGACAAAAAAATGCGGACACGTGGCTATCATTGGCGCACCAAATGCCGGAAAATCGACGCTTGTAAATGCGCTGGTCGGGCAAAAAGTGGCAATTGTCAGCCCAAAGGCGCAGACCACGCGAACCCGCATGCTTGGGGTTGCCTTGCAGGGGGAAACGCAGATCATACTGGTAGACACACCTGGCATTTTCGCCGCACAACGCCGTCTTGACCGTGCAATGGTGGCCGCCGCCTGGGACGGCGCGGGCGATGCCGATCTCATCGCGCTGATTGTCGATGGTCGTGCTGGAGCAGGACCGAAGGTCGAGAAAATTTTGCAAGGCCTCAAAGACCGTCCCGAACGCAAATGGTTGGTTCTGAACAAGGTAGACATAGCGGCGAAGGAAAAGCTTCTGTCGCTTACATCCAAAATCACCGAAATCTGTGCTTTTGAGCAAATCTACTTCATCAGTGCGGCCACCGGTGATGGGCTTGAAGAGTTCAAAACCGCGTTGGCAGATGCCATGCCTGAAGGTGAATGGCATTTCCCTGAGGATCAGGTTTCAGACGCCACGGATCGCTTGATCGCATCGGAAATAACGCGTGAGCAGCTCTATCTCCAACTCCACGAAGAACTGCCTTATGCAAGTGCAGTCGAAACCGAAAAATATGTCGAGCGGGACGATGGGTCTCTCGAAATCCACCAGCAGATTTTGGTAGCACGCCCGACCCAACGCGCCATTGTCCTAGGGAAAGGCGGAACACGTATCAAAGCCATTGGCGAAGCTGCACGAACCGAACTGTCCAAGTTAATGGGCGTGCGTGTGCACCTATACTTGCATGTGAAAGTGCACGCCAAATGGGACGAAGACCGCAGCCTGTACCGCGATATCGGGCTGGAATGGGTGGAGTAGCGCAAGGCTACTCCAGTTCACTTCGCTTTGGTGGCGGCTTTCTTCGCTTTTTTTGCCGGCGCCTTTTTCTTCGGAGCTGCTTTCTTTTTTGGCTTGCCCTTCGACGGCATTGCGGCCCGCGCATCGATCAACTGCGCCGCTTCTTCCAAAGTCAGGGCATCGGGAGCGATGGATTTGGGTAACGTCGCATTGGTCGTTCCGTCGGTGACATAGGGTCCGAAGCGACCCTCCATCAACTTGATTTCAGCTTCGGTACGCGGGTGCTTGCCCAACTCCTTTAAGGGAGCACGCGCTGCGCCGCGCCCGCGCCCCGGGTTTGCAGCCGCCTCTGCCAGTTTGACAACGGCGCTGTTCATGCCGGTTTCGAACACTTCGGCTGTCGAGGTTAAACGCGCATATTTGCCCGCATGCGCCAGATAGGGACCGTAGCGCCCGATGGACGCTGTCACTGGTTCTCCGCTTTCGGGATGAAGTCCGACCGTGCGCGGAAGAGACAGCAGTTTGATGGCCCATTCGAGGCCAAAATCCTCCGACGGGACATCTTTCGGGATCGAGGCGCGTTTGGCCTCCTTCCCTTCGCCCATTTCGACATAAGGGCCGAATCGCCCGGACTTGCGGCTCACTTCCAATTGTGTCTCAGGATGGACGCCGAGCACTTCCGGGCCGGTATCCTCTCCATCGTCGCCGCCAGGTTGCCCAAATTTCCGTGTATATTTGCAATCCGGATAATTGGAGCAGGCCACAAAAGCACCGAACTTGCCGCCGCGCAATGCAAGCCGACCTTCACCGCACTTCGGACAAAGGCGCGGGTCGCTACCGTCTTCGCGTTCCGGAAAGAGATAAGGCGACAGGAATTTGTCGAGCTCTGCCGTAATATCCGACGGTTTCTGGTCCATTACCTCTACGGTCTTGGGCTTGAAATCGCGCCAGAATGTTTCGAGAAACGCCTGCCATTGTGCCCTTCCACCGCTGATATCGTCTAGCTGGTCTTCCAGCCCGGCGGTATAATCATAGGCCACATAGCGTTCGAAGAATCGTTCGAGAAAGGCGGTGAGGAGGCGGCCGGATTCCTCCGCAAAAAACCGGTTCTTTTCGACACGAACATAAGCGCGATCCTTCAGAACCTGAATGGTTGACGCATAGGTTGATGGCCGGCCAATACCCAGCTCTTCCAACCGCTTGACGAGGGTCGCTTCCGAAAAACGGGGTGGCGGCTGAGTGAAGTGCTGGGTCTTTTCTACTGCATGCTTTGCAGGAGAATCGCCAGCGACCATCGGAGGCAAAATGGCGCTGTCTTCGCCCTCGCTGTCGTCCAGGCCTTCTTCATAAACCGCAAGAAATCCGGGGAATTTCATCACCTGACCCGTCGCGCGCAGTCCGGTTTGTCCGGTGCCGTCTAACATATCCACCGTCGTGCGTTCCAAGCGTGCCGACGCCATCTGGCTCGCCATCGCACGCTTGTAGATCAGATCATAAAGACGGCCATGATCGCCTGACCCGGCCTTGTCTTTCGAAAAATCGGTAGGTCGTATCGCTT
>PNNB01000014.1 GCA_013823985.1 Sphingopyxis sp. | reverse complement strand
ATTTACAGTCTGCTGCCTTTAACCACTCGGCCACCTGTCCACGTCTTTAGCGGGGTCATATGCGTAAACATAAGGGCCGGTCCCGCTAAGGAAGCAGCCCAATGGCGAAACGGCTCTTGCCTGTCAATGCCTCAAGTGGGAAAGGGGCTGCTATCAACGCATTTTCTTTTGGAACGAACCCCAACCATGTCTTCGCATAAAAGCCATCGCCGCCGTGGCGCAGCTCCCGTCAGTGGAAATCCCAAATTCTATGGCCGTCATGCCGTCTATGCCGCGCTCGATAACCCCGACCGGCGGTTGATCAAGCTGTGGGGCACTAGGGAAGAGTTGGGAAAAATCGTGATTCCCGAAGGGTTGGCGGTGCAATTTGCCGATGCAGCGGATCTCGCCCGTTATGTACCCAAGGACGCGCCGCATCAGGGACTGGTGCTTGAAGTCGCGCCGATGGAGGATGTATGGCTGACCGATGCGCTGGCCGTGGACGAAGATGATACACGTCCCTTGCTTATTCTGGATCAGGTGACCGACCCCCACAATGTCGGCGCAATCTTCCGGACCGCGGCGGCCTTTAACGCCGTCGCCGTCATCACGCAGGACCGGCACGCTCCGCCCGAGTCGGGGGCATTGGCAAAGGCAGCCTCTGGCGCGCTGGAGGTTACGCCCTGGGTCCGCGTCGTCAATCTGGCCCGCGCGCTGGAGGAAATTGCCGAGGCCGGTTATTGGCGCATCGGGCTATCCGGCCATGCCACCGCAACGCTGGAACAGGCCCTCACCCCCGGGCGCAACGCGCTTGTGCTGGGTGCGGAAGGCGACGGCATGCGGCATAATATAGAGGAGCATTGCGACCAATTGGCAAAGCTGCCAATCAGCGAGCAGATGGAGTCGCTCAACGTTTCCAACGCCGCCGCGATTGCGCTTTATGCGGCGACGGTGCGCAGGGGCTGAACGCGAAGGGGAATCGCCATGCAAAAAGGTCTGGTCACGACATGGGCAAGGGTAGCGGTCGCTTCCATCGCCTGTATTTCATTGAGCGGATGCCTGATCCTGCCCGGTGAGTTTGTTTCAGCCATGACCGTGCGGAAGAATGGCGATTTCAATTTTACGTATAAGGGTCAGATCCAGTTGGTCGGCCTTGCCAATCTGTTGAGCAATGACTTTCTGGGCAAGGAAGGCAAAGCGGAATTCAAGGCGGTTTGCTGGAGCGATGCGATCGAACCTGCCGCGGAAAATAGCGAAACGATGGAGATCGACCTGAAGCGCGACGATGTTGCGGCGGTCGGTGGTCCGGTATTCGGCCTTGTACCCGCGTCCAACTGGCGGACAAGCGTGATGGCGTTTCAGGACGAACAGAAAGCGCCCGAAGAGGATGCCAATGTCGCTGCCGAAGCCGCTGCCGCCGCCGCTGCAGCAGCAGACGCGGCAGCTTCGACCGCTGATGCAGCTGCCGATTCATGGAATAGCGGGGAACGCGAATGCACGCCTGCCGAAATCAAGCAGCAAAAGGCCGAATGGGAAATCGAACAGGCCGAAAAGAAAAAGCGTGACGAACAAGGCCGCAAAATGGCCGAGATGATGCTGGGCGGAATTGATCCCGAAAATCCCGAAACCATCAAGCGTTTCACCCGCGAGGTTGAACGTCTTGCTGCCTGGAACAAGGTCGAACATCTCGGCAATGGCGTTTTCATGATTGATTACAGCACCAGCGGAAAACTCGCCGACGACTTCGCCTTTCCTGTCATCCCGCGTTATTCGCTGGGCGAGCCGATGATCCATATCACCCGCTGGGACAATGGCCGCCTTCGCGTCGAGGCCCCCGCCTTCCGCACCGATCCTGAAATGTCGCTCAGCTCGCTGATCGGCATGGGCAGCATGGCGGCAGGTTTCATGGGTAAAGGCGGCGCTGACAAAATGCCTGCCGAACCCATTGCAATTAAGGGCACCTTTACCCTCACCACCGATGCCCGCATCCTTGCCAATAATAGCGAAGACGGACCCGAAGAAGCCAACGGCCTGCAAACCTTGCGCTGGGACGTGGGCCCTGCCCTCTATGGCGCGCCTATGGCGTTGCTGAAACTGGTCGGCTGATGGGCATTTCGGCGCAAGGATTAAAGGACGCACTCGACTCGCTCGCGGTCATAGAGCCGCGCTTTGCGGATGCTATCGCGGCAACCGGCTATCCAGAAGCACGGATACGCGAGCCGGGCTATTCCACATTGTTGCGCACGATCGTCGGCCAGCAGGTCAGCGTCGCTGCCGCTGCGTCGGTGTGGAACAAGTTGGAGGCGTTGCTGGGTGACGGCTGCGCGCCGCACAAGCTGATCGAACAGGATTATGACGCCCTGCGCGCGTGCGGCCTCAGCCGCCAGAAGCAGGGCTATGCCCGTTCGCTGGCCGAGCTTGTTGTGACCGGCGAACTCCCCCTCGATGCCCTGCCCGCCGATGATGAGGAAGCCATTGCCTATCTGACCAAAGTCAAAGGCATCGGCCGCTGGTCGGCGGAGATTTATCTTCTGTTTGCCGAGGGCCGGACCGACATATGGCCTGCGGGCGACTTAGCGGTGCAAGAAGGCGTCGGACGGTTGCTCAAACTCGACGCCCGCCCTTCGGAAAAGGAAATCCGGGTCCTCGCCGAAAAATGGCGGCCCCATCGCGGCGCTGCGGCGATTTTCACCTGGCACATTTATGCCAAGGGCTTTCAAGCCATCTAAAGCTTCAACGCCGGATTGAGCTTCATCGTTTCCAAAAGGAAGCTTTTGGGTTTTTTGAAAAACTTGCTCTTCCGGTTGACGTTAAGCCCCAGCAATGCCGCAGCCTCCATCGCGAAATGCACGCAGTTGCGGCTGTTCAGGCTGTAGCTTTTGCCCGGCATATTTCGCCATTTATCGACCATCGCCATCAACTTTGCATATTCCGCATCGGACAGACGCAGCGAAAAATGCGCGTTGCTGCTGGCGATATACTTGTCGCCCTTGGTTTCGATCATCCCTTTCACCGACCCCATCAAGATCGCAGGCGACACGCTCACCGCGGTAAAGCCATAATTGGTGTCGACCTGCTCACCGGTCGAATCGACGGTGCCCTTCAGCTTCACGAACGCGTGCGGGAAATGGTCCCCGAAATCGTGGCTATAGAATGTCGCAATCACTTCCGCCCTGGCGGTGACGGGATTCAGGCATGTGAAGAGAAGGAAAAGCAGGGGGAAAATGCGAAACATATCTACTCCTTAGGCGTACCGGATTTATCCAGCCTTTATGACGACGGCAAGAAACTGTTGACGTGCACGTCAAATTGATGTCGCTGACAACAGTGTAAACGGGAGAGAGTCGCCGATATGGCTGAACAACAAAAAAGCATGTTTGTCACCGGAGCTGCATCCGGTCTGGGTCGCGAAGTGGCCCGCTATTTTGCCAATGTAGGCTGGTTTATCGGTCTTGCCGATGTTGACATGAACGGGCTCGCTGAAACCGCGAAGCTGCTGCCTCCGGGCATGAGTTCCACGCATAAGCTGGACGTGACGGACCGGGCGCAGTGGAAAAAGGCGGTCGGCGAATTCGCCAAACATACCGGCGGGCATATGACGGTGCTGTTCAACAATGCCGGTATCGGAACGGGCGGTCCCATTCAGGACATGACCGATGATGAAATCGACAAGATGATCGCGGTCAATTTGACCGGCGTGATCAGCGGCACACGTGCCTGCTTCGATCTTCTGAAGAACACACCGGACGCATGCGTCCTCTACACCAGTTCTGCAGCCGGCATTTACGGCTCGGCCGGATTGAGCGTTTACAGCGCCACCAAATTCGCGGTGCGCGGTCTTGCCGAAGCGCACGACATTGAATGGCGGCACCTTGGAATCAAATCCCGCAGCCTGATGCCCGGTTTTATTGACACCAATATCATCAGCGCAGTCGACCCAGGCAGCAATATGTCGGGTAAGGACAAGCTCCAGTCCGCGGGCGTTGAAGTCAGTCCGGTGTCAATTATCGGCCCTGCGGCATGGGAGGCTATTCATGGCGCCAATGTCCACACCACGGTAAATAAGATGGCCAAGCAGCTCGCCTTTTCCGCGCGCTGGTTCCCGAACCGGCTGCGCAAGTCATTGGGGCTGATGGAAGGTTTGGGCGACGTGGTTGGGACCAAGCCCTAGGCCGCGATCGCGTCAATCGCTTGCGCCAACGCAACATCGCGATCGGACATCCCCCCGGCATCATGTGTGGTCAGCAAGATATCGACCCGGTTGTACACGTTGAACCATTCCGGATGGTGATCGGCCTTTTCGGCCAGGATGGCGACGCGCGTCATGAAACCGAAGGCTTCGGCAAAATCCGAAAAGCGCAAACTGCGCCTTATGCCCAAGGCCTCGGGATCATAGCTCCAGTGCGGCAACTGGCTCAAGGCCAATGCGCGTGCTGCGTCGTCCAACTTTAATATGGCCATGTCTGATCCCGATTTTGCAATTCCTGATTTTCATGCCTATGTCGCAGCATGACATCCCGTCAAGCCTATGCCCCTTCGCTTCATCTGGAAAATGTCGCCGTCATACGCGGAAACCGCATGGTGCTCAGCAACTTGAACTTGAGCGTGAAGGCGGGGGAATTGGTGTGGGTTCGGGGCGCGAATGGATGTGGTAAATCGACGCTTCTGCGGGTGATCGCGGGATTGCTCGACGCCTATTCGGGGAAAGTCCTTGCCGAAGGCAAGCTGGCGCTGGCGGATGAAAATCTCGCCCTCGACCCAAATTTGACCGTCGCAGCGGCATTGCAATTCTGGGCACATATGGACGGCGCATCGCCATCGGATCGCGATGCTGCGTTGGTCGCGATGGATTTGCTCGCCCTGTCCGAAGTTCCGGTCCGCTACCTTTCGACAGGCCAGCGCAAGCGCGCATCAATTGCCCGCGTATTGGCATCGGGTTGTGCGATCTGGTTGCTCGATGAACCCTATAACGGTCTGGACAGCGCCAGTTGCGCACATCTGGACAAGGCCATTTTGTCGCATATCGCTTCCGGCGGCATTGTCATGTTGGCCGCGCATCAGTCGCCATCGATCAATATCAGCGAAAGCCTCGTCCTCGATGCAAAGGGGCGTAGCCTATGAAGAGCTTCCTTCTGCTGGTGCTCCGCGAGATCCGGCTAGCATGGACGGGCGGCGGTCTTTGGTTGCCGGTGATATTCTACCTCGCGGTGGCGACGCTGTACCCCTTTGTCACTGGTCCGGATAAGATGCTTCTGGCGCGCACGGGGGGTGGCATATTGTGGATTGCGGCTTTGCTTTCGACATTGCTCCCCATTGAGCGGCTCATATTGCCGGATCGGCAAGCGGGTGTACTGGACCAACTGGCCATTCGCGGCTGGTCGGATGAGTTGGTCGCGGCGGTCAAAATCGCAGGGCAATTGGTTGCCTTTGCCGTGCCACTGTTGCTAGCGTCAATTATCGCATCGGCGCTGATTGGTTTACCAGAGGCCAAGTTGATGACGCTCCTGCTTGGCCTTGCGGTCGCTTTACCGGCTCTTGCAGGTCTGTCGGTCACCATTTCGGCGCTGACCGCTGGCTTGAATGGCGCGAGCGCTTTGGGCGGCCTGCTGCTTATTCCGCTCGCTATTCCCATCCTGATCTTCGGCGCGGGCACTTTGTCGGACGACCCCGGCAACGCCATGCAACTGCTCGCCGCAACCTCGCTGGCCATTGCAGCACTGTCACCCTTTGCAGCCGGTGCAGCACTTCGCGCCGGGCGGGTTTAGCTCTCGCTTTTCGGCGCCAGTTTTTGCGCATAGCCGTTGGCGACCATAGCCTCGACCATATCGAATAGCTGTTCGGGATTCTGGGCGCGCAAGACCGGGATATTCGCCTCCATCCCTTCGGCAATCACTATCTCGCGCTTACCATCATCGACCGCGCGCCAGATGATCTGTGCGACTTCATCAGGATCAATGCCATTTTCAATCGCCGCATCGCTTGTTCCGCGAACCGTGCCATCGGCGTTAAGGGCATTGCGAGAGACATTTGTGCGCACCGAACCCGGCGCAACGACCAGCACTTTGACGCCCTGCCCGGCGACTTCGCTCCGTAAGGCGTCGCTGTAGCCGATCAGGCCATGCTTGGCGGCGCAATAGGCCGTGCGCAGCGGAACACCGGCTTTGCCTGCTACGCTGGAAATCATGATCAATTGCCCCGACCCGTTGGAAAGCAAATGGGGCAACAGCGCTTGCGTCAACGCTATGGGTGCCATCAAATCCACCGAGACGATGCGTTCATAGACCGAAAATTCCGTGTCGATTGCCAAAGACCGCTGCGAAATGCCGGCGTTATTCACCAGAACATCTACTTTGCCATGCAAGGCAATGGCCTGTTTCACGAGCGGATCAAGCGAGGCAAAATCTTCCGTGTCGAAGGGCAGAATGCTGCAGCGTTCGGGTGCACCAGTTTCTTTTGCAACACGTTCCAGTTCCGGAACGCGGCGGCCCGACAATATCGCCGATCCTCCATCCGCCACAAATGCCTTGGCCAAGGCTTCACCGATCCCCGACGAGGCACCCGTAATCCACGCCGTTTTTCCACTTTGATCAGCCATATTCTCCGCTCCTTGCTCTTTGCCCCGAGATGGCAGTTGCTTGTCCCCTGTCAAGGAAAACTCGCTTGCACTTTCCTGCGCCGCGCACCACATACACGCCATGCTGATAGAAACCGAACTGACCCCGAACCCTGCGACCATCAAATTCCTTCCGGGACGTATAGTCATGGAAAATGGCACGCGCGACTTTGCCGATCCCGAAGAGGCTGCCTCGTCTCCCTTGGCCGAAGCACTTTTCAATCTGGGCGATGTCACCGGCGTATTTTTCGGGCGCGAGTTTATTTCGGTAACCGCAGCCCCCAGCACGGAATGGGCATCGCTAAAACCGGATGTGCTCGGCATATTGCTTGATCATTTTAGCGCGAATATGCCGCTCTTCCATGCGCCCGCTGCTGGATTTTCCGTCCCGTCGGCCGACGCGGACTATCCGCTGGACGACCCTGCTGATGAAGATATCGTTATCCAGATCAAGGAATTGATCGAAACGCGCGTGCGTCCGGCTGTCGCCAATGACGGCGGTGACATTGTGTATCGCGGTTTTCAGAAAGGCGTTGTGTTCCTACAAATGCAGGGCGCCTGTTCAGGCTGCCCGTCATCATCTGCAACGCTGAAGAACGGCATCGAGCAACTTCTGAAACATTATGTTCCCGAAGTGACCGAAGTGCGCGCGGCTTAAACGGTACATATCCAGAAAGTTATCCCGACCATGACCATCCCCTTATCCGACACGGCCCTAGATCAACTGTTCCGCACGGCGCGCACCTATAATGGTTATCTCGACAAGCCAGTCAGCGAAGCGCAATTGCACGCGATTTGGGAACTTATGAAATATGGCCCGACGTCGGCAAACTGTCTTCCCGCCCGCATCATCTGGTGCGTGAGCACGGAAGCGAAAGAGAAATTGGCGGCACTGAGCATGCCTGCAAATGGCGAGAAGATTTTGAAAGCGCCGGTCACCGCGATCATTGGCATGGATATGGAATTTTACGAGCAGCTTCCCGAGCTGTTCCCGCATACCGATGCGCGCAGCTGGTTCGTCGGAAACGCCGAAATGATCGAGAAGACCGCTTTCCGGAATTCCAGTTTGCAGGGCGGCTATTTCATCCTCGCGGCACGGGCACTTGGCCTTGATACCGGGGCAATGTCCGGCTTCAACAATCAGGCGGTCGACGAAGCCTTTTTTGCCGGGACCAGCATCAAATCCAATTTCATTTCCACACTTGGCTATGGCGATCCTGCCAGCATTTTCGAACGTAGCCCACGCCCCGGATTTGAACGTTTTAACACCATCGTGTGAAAACCTAGTTGGTTTCCGTGCGTACATTGGTGATCGACACGGCAACAAAGGCCTGTTCTGTTGCCCACTTCGAAGGCGAAACGTTACGCGCGTCCCATCTCGAGGTGATTGGCAGAGGCCATGCCGAGCGCCTCTTGCCCCTGATTGCCCAACTGCCCGACAAAGGTAAGGCAGACCAGATCTTTGTAAATGTTGGCCCCGGCAGTTTCACGGGAATCCGTATCGGTGTTGCCGCTGCGAAAGCACTTGGACTGGCATGGGGCGTTCCGGTTCATGGCTATGGCTGCCTTGCGCTTGTCGCTGCGATGGCGCGCGAAGAATATCCGGACGCGGAACAGATCGACGTCTTGATGACGGGCGGTCATGGCGAGTATTTCTTTGGCGCTTTTGACACGGCAAATGAGGCGCTGGGCGAAATCATATCGATCAAGCCTGCGCAAATTGACGATCATTCCACATCGCGCGTGATCGCAGGCGATGTCGATGTTTCCGGACCAGGGCGAACATGGGTCGATCTGCTACCCGATGCGCAAAAATGGCATTTGCTGCGCGACGCCACAGCTTTGAAACCCAGCCCCGTCTACGGCCGTCCGCCCGATGCGAAGCCAGCGCTGGTGGCGACATGATCAGCGTTTTCGAAGGCGAAGCTGCCCATATCGCGTCCATCATGCCGATTATGGAATATGCCTTCGACCCCGCCTTTGGCGAGGCCTGGACGTCGGCCCAATGCCTGTCCGCACTCGCCATGCCCGATTGCCGCCTGTTGATTGCGCATGATGAAAATATGGTGTGCGGCTTCTCCATTAGCCGATGGGTATTGGACACTGAAGAATTACTTATGATTGGTGTAGCAAAAGAACGCCAACGGCAAAAAGTCGGCACTATTTTACTTCAACAAACTATAAAAATGGCCGGTAACGAGAACAGAAGCCATCTCTTTTTAGAATGTAGAGATGGTAATCGAGCCATCGAATTTTATAGTAACATCGGTTTCAAGCCAATCGGCAGACGTAAGAACTACTATAATAGCCCCGATGGCATCCGCCCCGATGCAATCACAATGGCTTACGCACTATAAGTTTCACAGCTTTTGGACGCATTGTTGACTCGCCATAACATCGCCGATACGTGATTTTACGCTAGGAAAACAAAAACAGGGTCCAGGAGGCTAATATGTCCCAAGAAACTAATGATGCAGCAGAATTGCTCATCACATTAACTGCAGATATTGTTGCAGCGCATGTCAGTAATAATAGTGTTGCTGTGTCAGATGTGCCAACTCTAATCGGAAACGTACACGCAGCACTCGCCGGTTTGTCGAACGAGGTGGCAGCACCCGAAGTCGTGCTTGAGCCAGCGGTTCCTGTGCGCGCTTCGATCAAAAAAGATTATATCATCTGCCTCGAAGACGGCAAAAAGCTGAAAATGCTGAAGCGGCATTTGATGACACATTATGGCATGACGCCAGACGACTATCGCGCAAAATGGGGCCTTGCAGCCGACTACCCGATGGTAGCACCTGCTTATGCAGAACAGCGCCGCGTATTGGCAAAAGCCATTGGGCTGGGCCGTGCACCCGGTTCGGGTCGCAAGAAAAAGGTAAAGTAAAACCACTTCTGAAGGGCCGTTGGCCCTTGGATGAAGATGTTGGAGACAGGCCGGGGTTAAATCCGGCCTTTTTCTTTGACGAATCGTGCGCTGGCACTAAACATCCGCATCAATGGACACGAAAATCGATATCGAAGCGCTCTGTCAGGAACGCGGGTTACGTATAACCGACCAGCGGCGCGTGATCGCCCGCGTGATTTCCGACGCCACAGACCATCCGGATGTCGAGGAACTTTACCGCCGTTCGTCCGCGATCGACCCAAAAATCTCGATCGCAACCGTGTATCGGACCGTCCGCCTGTTTGAAGAAGCAGGCATCCTGGACCGGCACGACTTTGGCGACGGGCGCGCCCGTTACGAAGCATCGCCTGAGGCGCATCACGATCATTTGATCGATGTCGAAACGGGCCGCGTCGTAGAGTTTGTTGACCCCGAGTTGGAAGCATTGCAAAAAATCATTGCCGAACGGCTTGGATATCGTTTGGTCGACCATCGCATGGAGCTTTACGGCGTTGCCATCGACCGCAAGGATTGAACGGCGCAATCCGGCCGCTTTCGTCGCCGGGCAAGTCATGTTTGTGCTCAGGCTGCTGGTAATGGCGTGCAGTCTCATTGCCGGCCTCTTGCTTCACAACATCTGGCGCCTTTTCAGGTTGGATTCCCCTTGGCCGCGCCTGTTTCTGCTATCGATCAGCTGGACCAGCGGCATTGCCACCGCCACAAAAGGGGTGAGGATCCGCCGAAACGTCTTTTACGCGGCAAATCACCATAGCTGGGTCGATATTCCGGTGATGTCCGGCGTCACCGGCTGCACTTTCGTCGCCAATGACGGCATCGAAGGCTGGCCGCTGATCGGTTGGCTTTGCAAAATCAACAATACGATATTTGTCAGCCGCGAAAACAAATTGAGTGTGGGAAGTCAGGTCGATGACCTTCGGGATGCCATGACGGGGGACCAGCCTGTCACCATATTCCCCGAAGGCACCACACATGATGGCTCCGGGCTGTTGCCTTTCAAGCCTTCGCTCTTCGCCGCGCTTGTCCCCCCTCCCCCCGGCATGTTGGTCCAACCCGTGTTTTTGAGCTATGGTCGGCATACGCACCGGATCGCCTGGGTTGGCGAGGAAAAGGTCACCGACAATTTCTGGCGGCTGCTGTCTTACCTGAAGCCGATCACGGCGACGCTACACTTTCTGGAGCCCTTTGACCCCGCACATTATCCAGACCGCAAAGCCATATCGGCCGAAGTGCGTGCGCGCATCGGTTCTGCGATGGAGGGTGGCGGCCAGAGCATGCCCTATGTATAGGCGCTCCGCATGAGTAACAAATCGCTTAAAACCTATTCCATCAAAAACTATGGCTGCCAGATGAACGTCTATGATGGCGAGCGCATGGCCGAGTTATTTGATGCCCAGGGGATGGTTGCCGCCGACGATAAGAATGACGCGGACATCGTCGTACTGAACACCTGCCACATCCGTGAAAAGGCAGCAGAAAAGGTCTATTCCGAAATCGGCCGCCTCGGCAAAACGAGCCGCGCAGAAGGCGGGCCAATGATCGCCGTTGCGGGATGTGTCGCACAAGCAGAAGGCAGCGAAATCAGCCGTCGCGCACCCACGGTCGATATCGTTGTGGGACCGCAAGCCTATCACAATCTGCCGCAGATGATTGCCGATGCGGCCCAAGGCAAGCGCGCGGTCGACCTTGACCTGCCCGGTCTCGACAAATTTTCGCAATTGCCGCCCAAGCGCAAGACGGGCGCTTCGGCATTCCTGACGGTGCAGGAAGGATGCGATAAATTCTGCACTTATTGCGTCGTGCCTTATACCAGAGGAGCCGAGGTTTCACGCAGCTGGGGTGCGTTGCTGGACGAAGCCAAGGCATTGGTCGACAGCGGCGCCAAGGAAATCACATTGCTCGGGCAAAATGTGAACGCCTGGTCGGGCGAGGATGACAAAGGGCAGATGCAAGGCCTCGATGGTCTTATCCGCGCACTGGACCGGATGGAGGGTGTGCGCCGCATCCGCTATATGACCAGCCACCCCAACGACATGACCGACGGGTTGATTGCCGCGCATGGCGATGTCGAAAAATTGATGCCGTTCCTGCATCTGCCGGTACAAGCCGGCTCGGATCGCATTTTGAAAGCCATGAACCGCAGCCACAGCCGCGACAGCTATTTACGCATCTTGGATCGTGTCCGCGCAGTGCGCCCCGATGTCGCACTTTCGGGAGACTTCATCGTCGGATTCCCCGGCGAAAGCGACGCCGATTTCGAAGATACGATGAGCCTCGTCCGCGCGGTCGGCTACGCCCAGGCATTCTCGTTCAAATACAGCCCCCGACCGGGGACACCCGCCGCCGATATGGCTGACCAAATCCCGACATCAGTCATGGACGAACGGCTCCAGCAGCTGCAGGCGCAACTGATCGCCGACCAGACCGCTTTCAACACAAAAACAGAGGGCAAAATCTGCGACGTGTTGCTGGAGCGCACCGGGAAATTGCCCGGTCAGTTAATCGGCAAATCTCCTTGGCTACAATCCGTGCATGTGCTTGCGCCGGGACTAACTATCGGTGATATTGTCACCGTTACGATGAGTGAGTCTGGACCACTAAGTTTGAAAGGCGATCCGATAATGAGAGCAGCAGCCTGAATGGCAAAAAGGGCGCAAGCGCAAGCCGGAGATATGTCGCGGCTCGAAATGAGCTTTGACAAACCCCATCTGATCAATGCTGTTTTCGGCGAATTTGACCGAAATCTGGTCACCATCGAAAATCGCCTCGGCGTCTATATCTCGGCACGCGGCAATCGCGTGCAGATCGAAGGCGAAGCCGGAGCAACGGCACGTACACGGGATATATTGAACGATATCTATTCGCGTGTCCTTCGTGGCGAGAATATTGATGCCGAAGCGGTTCAGGCCATTATCGCGATGACGGCCGAGCCGACGTTGGAAGGCATCGTGCGCAAGGAAGTATCCGACGCGCCCGGTATCATGATCCGCACCCGCAAAAAGACGCTGGTGCCACGTTCGGCGACGCAAATTCCCTATATGGAGGCGCTCGCCCGCGACGAGATTATCTTCGCGCTTGGGCCAGCGGGTACGGGAAAGACCTATCTCGCTGTTGCGCAGGCCGTCGCGATGCTGATTACAGGTGCCGTACAGCGCCTGATCTTATCGCGCCCCGCTGTTGAGGCAGGTGAGCGCTTGGGCTTTCTGCCGGGCGACATGAAAGAAAAGGTCGACCCTTATTTGAGGCCGATTTACGATGCGCTTTATGATTGCCTGCCTGCCGAACAGGTCGAACGGCGCATCGCATCCGGTGAAATCGAAATCGCACCTATCGCCTTCATGCGCGGGCGGACGCTTGCCGACAGCTTCATCATCCTAGACGAAGCCCAGAATACGACCGCGGCGCAGATGAAGATGTTCCTGACACGTTTTGGCATGAATAGCCGGATGGTAATCTGCGGCGATCCACATCAGGTTGATATTCCGGGCGGCGAACGCATGTCAGGTCTGAACGATGCCGTTCAGCGGCTGGAAGGTGTCGAAGGCATCCAGACCATCCGGTTCAACAGCAGCGACGTCGTGCGCCACCCCCTCGTCGGGCGAATTGTCGATGCTTATGAGGGCGGGAATGATTGATGTCGATCTGACGATCGGACTGGAATGGGGCAATAGCGGTTTCGGGCAGGTTGAAGTTGAAAAAGCGGTCGATGTCGCCGTCCGTTTTGCAGCCCTTCCCGAACTCGCGGATCCTGTGGTTCCGGTCAGCGTCAGTATCAAGCTGTCCGATAATGCGGAGGTGCACGCGCTAAACCGCGAATGGCGGGAAAAGGACAAGCCGACCAACGTGCTGTCTTTCCCGATGCTCGACGACGACGAACTGGATGCTTTGGTCGAGGGCACATATGACGCGCCGGAAATCATGCTCGGCGACATCATTTTGGCCTTTGGCATATGCGAGTCAGAGGCAGCGGAAAGAGGCATTCCGGTTGCCCATCACGCGACCCATTTGGTGATCCACGGCATGCTCCATCTGCTCGGCTATGACCATATCGAGGATGATGAAGCCGAAGCTATGGAGGCGCTGGAGGTAAAAGCGCTTGCATCCATGGGCCTTCACAATCCATATAGCGACTAATTCAGGGCAAAAAGAGGTACCGATTTTCCCCAATGCCAGAGGGTGACAGTTTTAGCGGGGCTAAACCCGCCAGCGACGACGATAGCGACGGACGAATATGGCAACGGTTGAAGACGATGTTCTTCGGCCGCGACCACGAACCGACACTTCGCGAACAGCTTGAAGAAGCGATTGCCGAACATGAGGAAGACAGCGACGATCGCGGGGAGCCCGATAATGACGGCGACCTGACCGCCGTCGAGCGCACGATGTTGCGCAACCTGCTGCATTTTTCGGAACATCGCGTCGATGACGTCATGGTTACGCGCAGCGATATCATCGCCATCGATGAAAGCGCGAGTTTCGCCGAATGCGTCGCCGCATTTGCCGAACATGGCCATAGCCGCCTTCCCGTCTACCGCGACAGCCTGGATAGCATCACGGGAATGATCCACATCAAGGATATATTCGCCGTTCTTGCCGAGGATCGCGAAACGCCGGAAAATCTCGAAGCTTTCATCCGTCAACCGCGCTTCGTGCCCCAGAATATGAGCGTTCTCGCCCTGCTCGATGAAATGCGACGCACGCGTACGCATCTTGCCATCGTGCTGGACGAATATTCGGGCACCGAAGGTCTGGTGACGATCGAAGATTTGGTTGAGGAGATTGTCGGCGAAATTGAAGACGAGCATGACGACGAACCCGAAGAAATGCTTCGCCAAATCAGCCCGGAAATGTGGGAAGCCGACGCCCGCGTCGAGCTCGACGACCTCGCCGAAGCCATTGACGCAAAACTCGCTGAAGTAGACGAAGATGTCGACACGCTTGGCGGGCTGGCCTTTGTTATCGCAGGTCAGGTTCCGAATATCGGACAGATGCTGCTGCATGAAGCCAGTGGCTGGCGGCTGGAAATTGTGGAAGCGGATGAAAAGCGCGTTTTCAAAATCCGGTTATTCGCCCCTACATCTGTGGAAGAAGACGAAACCGCATAATCGCTCAGGGATTCTAACGCAGAAGTTTCGCCGCCCTGCTCCGCCAACTCTCGGCTAGCGTCGGTAAATCCATAAGCGCCTTTAAAGTGGTAGCGGCATCGGGAGCGCGGTGGCCTCCGCCGATTAACATATGAAAAACGCGGTCAACCGTCCAATCATGCGGGGCTTGTTCGACTTGTTCAATCTTGTCTGCGGGGGCAACCTCGCCTTCCTCTATAACGCGGAAATAGCCACCGCATCGTCCGTTCTTAATGACCAGTGCGGACAGTCCATGTACCGAAAAATGATGGTCGATTTTCCAGCATGGCTGCCGCCCTTGCGCAATCTCGACCAACGCTTTGCCGATGCGGAAGCGGTCGCCGATGCGAAGCTTGTCTTCGGTAAGACCGGATGCGCTTATGTTCTCACCAAAGGCGCCCGCCTTTTCCAATAGCGGATGCGCCATGCCTTGGGCGGCAAAATGGGCCACCCATCTTGGATAATGTTCTGCCGGATAAAAGTGCACAGCCTTGTCGATGCCGCCATGCACTGTCGGGTCTGCCACTTGGTCGCCGTCAAAGCCCAATTTGCGCAGCATTACTGGACGGTCCACGGGCTCACGCGCCATCGCGCTTTTCGTCCCGTCCGCGCGAAAGTCCTTTGGACCGCCGATGAGCAGTGTATCTATCTGGGTTATGATCACGGCGCGAGGATAGCGTGCAAATCCACAAACCCAAACTCCATTTGGGTGATCCGCCCTTGTGAAGGAAAATAATCTTGCACATTGGCAATCCGGAAAGCGCTGGCTAAAAGCCCAACGATGCATATGAGCAATCTTCGCATTGCGCTTTTCAGCGGCAATTATAACTATGTCCGCGACGGCGCAAACCAGGCCCTTAACCGACTGGTCGGCTATCTTTTGCGTCAAGGCGCGCATGTGCGCATTTATTCACCGACGGTCGAAAACCCTGCATTTCCGCCAACAGGAGATCTGGTCAGCGTGCCGTCAATGGCCATTCCCAACCGGCCCGAATATCGCATTCCCCTTTCGCTTTCGCCCAAGGTAAAACGTGACCTTGCCCAGTTTGCGCCGAATGTTGTCCATATCTCCAGCCCCGACCGGGTGGCACGACAAGCGGTGAAATGGGCTCAAAAGCGGAACTTGCCTGTTCTATGCTCCGTACACACACGGTTTGAAACTTACTTCCGCTATTACAACATGTCGTTTGCTGAACCGCTTGTCGAAGCGTGGTTGCGACGGCTCTACCGTAAATGCGATGCTCTGGTCGCACCGTCGGAAAGCTTTGCGCAGGTCTTACGCGAACAGCGCATGAATTATGATATCGACATCTGGTCGAGGGGTGTGGATCGGGACATTTTCAATCCTCAACGCCGCGATCTTGAATGGCGGCGGTCGCAAGGCTTGACCGATGAATTACCCGTCATCGGCTTCCTCGGCAGGCTTGTGATGGAAAAGGGTCTGGACGTTTTTTCCGATACCATTGACCAGCTAAACCGGCGTCAGGTGCCCCATCAGGTCATGGTAATCGGCGAGGGTCCAGCGCGCGGATGGTTTGAAAGCCGTTTACCGCACGCCCGCTTTGTGGGCTTCCAAGGGGGCGCTGATCTCGGCCGGGCAGTAGCCGGGATGGACGTGTTGTTTAACCCCAGCGTGACCGAGACATTCGGCAATGTGACGCTTGAGGCGATGGCCTGTGGCTTGCCTGTCGTTGCCGCAAAGGCCACCGGCAGCCAAAGCCTCGTTGAAGATAAAATGTCCGGGCGCCTTATTCTTCCCGGGGCTATCAACCAATTTGCCGATGTTTTGCAAATCTACTGCACCGACGAAAATCTCCGCCAGAAGCATGGCTCTGTAGGTGAGCAGCGTTCCTTGGAATATAGTTGGGATGCGATAAACCAGACCGTCGCGGACACATATGTGCGCCTTATACGTCAGCGGGCCGCACGCGCTATGGCCGTTTGATGTCCGATCTGTTCGGATTACCGGAGCAGCACGATATCCCCAAAGCCAATGCGCCGCTTGCCGACCGCCTGCGCCCTGCATCGCTTGATGAAGTCATCGGTCAGGAGCATCTGACCGGCCCGGATGGTGCAATCGGGCGTATGGTTGCGGCGGGCACATTGTCCTCCATGATATTATGGGGGCCGCCCGGCACCGGAAAAACCAGCATTGCCCGCCTGCTGGCTGACGCTGTCGGCATGCACTATAAGCCCATTTCGGCCGTTTTTTCGGGGGTCGCCGATCTGAAGAAAGCCTTTGCCGAAGCCGAAACCATGGCCCGGACCGGCAAGCAGACGCTGCTATTTGTAGATGAAATCCACCGCTTCAACCGCGCCCAGCAGGACGGATTCCTGCCCTTTGTCGAAAGCGGCGTCGTGACATTGGTCGGTGCGACGACCGAAAACCCGTCCTTTGAACTGAATGCCGCCTTGTTGTCCCGCACACAGGTCATGGTCCTGCGTCGCCTTGACGATGCGGCGCTCGGAACGCTGCTCGACCGCGCCGAAGCCGCCGAGCAACGGAAGCTTCCGATCACCGCAGACGCCCGGTCTGCGCTGATCTCCAGCGCCGATGGCGATGGCCGGTTCTTGCTCAATCAGGCCGCCACCCTGTTTTCCATCGCGCTCGAAAATCCGCTCGATCCTTCCGCGATGGCGGCACTATTGCAAAAGCGCATGCCGGTTTACGACAAGGATCGTGAGGGGCATTACAATCTTATATCCGCCCTACATAAAAGCCTACGCGGATCTGATCCTCAGGCGGCGCTCTACTGGATGGCGCGTATGCTCGTTGCCGGCGAAGAACCCCTTTATGTCCTGCGCCGCCTCGTGCGCTTTGCGAGCGAAGATATCGGTCTGGCTGACCCTCAGGCGCTCGTACAGTGTTTGGCCGCCAAGGACGCCTATGAATTTCTTGGTAGCCCGGAAGGCGAATTGGCGATTGTGCAAGCCTGCCTGTATCTGGCGACCGCCCCCAAATCCAATGCGGCCTATAAAGCGCAAAAGGCAGCCTGGAAATTGGCGCGGGAAACGGGTTCGCTTATGCCCCCTGCCCATATCCTGAACGCGCCGACGAAACTGATGAAGGATATTGGATATGGCAAAGGCTATGCCTATGACCATGACGCCGATGAAGGCTTTTCGGGTGCAAATTACTGGCCCGATGAAGTCAGCCCCGCCTCCCTTTACCAGCCCGTCGAACGTGGTTTTGAACGCAAGGTCATTGAGCGCCTGACCTATTGGGATAATTTAAGGAAAAGCATCAACGGCAATGGCTGAAAAAGGTGAATTGTTGCGCAACATAAGTGCAGCACATGGTCGAAAGTTCACCCGCTTCGCTTGTGTCGATTGGTCCGGGGCAAAAGGGGATTCTCACCCTGGAATAGCACTCGCCACCTGCGGAATTGGTTCCGATGCACCCACGCTTGTCGCCCCGCCCGGAAAACACTGGTCACGCAGCGGCATAGCGCAGTGGCTTCTGGCGCAGGAGGACGACCTCCTCATAGGCTTCGATTTCAGCTTTGCCCCGCCCCTTGTCGAACGCGGCAGCTACCTTCCCGGCGAAAAAGTGCCGGAAACCGGGCGCGCCTTCTGGGCTTATGTCGACTCGATCTGCTCCGACCCCGATTTGGGCGCCGCTTCCTTTCTGGAAACACACCATCGCCGACATTTCTACCTAGGCGCGGCTGATGGGCCGAAGGCGGACTATATGCACCTGCGCCAATGCGAAGCGCGCTATAATGCCCAAGGCGGTGGAAAATCTTCGACGGTTTATGATGCCATCGGCGCGGCACAAGTTGCAAAGGCCAGCTTTGCCGGGATGCGGTTCCTGAACTTCGTCGGCAGACGGCATCCTGTTTGGCCGTTCGACCCCCTGTCCCAGAGCGGACCGCAAATCGTGGAGATATACACCCAGATTGCGGCGCGCGCGTCAGGGATACGTAAGGGATTGAGCAAAATCCGTGACGCCAGTGCGCTGGATAGCGCATTGGCAAGCTTGGGCTGCGCGCCACATGCGCCACTCTCGCGCTACACCGATCACGCAACGGACGCTATTTTGACCGCGGCGTGGCTACGCCAAAACGCCGGAAATGCGTTCTTTTGGGCGCCTGAACCCCTGAATCCGCACATTGCGCGAACTGAGGGCTGGACCTTTGGCGTTATTTGAGGCTAAGGGGCGCTCAGCGTGCCGGCTTAGCTCAGTTGGTAGAGCACCTGATTTGTAATCAGGGGGCCACGGGTTCGAATCCTGTAGCCGGCACCACTCCACCAAAAATGCTATCGCGCCCGTCGGCACCGGTCCGAACAATAGCGGACATTCTCCCAATCCTTCGCCCATTTTTTCCGCCAGGCAAATGGCTTTTGACAGGCTGCGCATATCTTCTGGGGCAGGTCAGATTTTCGTACCATTTTTGGCATGCAGATGCGGCCTTCTTTGCGGCTTATGGTTAATCGCGGCGTATCATTTTTATCGCACTTTCAACAATATTTTCACGCCGCAAACTAATAATTGCTGCGCAGCATTTGTGCGGTTATTAATTCCCCAATGCTTCTTAGCAGCTCAGTGGGATGCTGGGGGCGATAAAATAAAAACATCCCCAAGAAAAGCCGGAAAACCGGCAGATAAGTTTAACAGGAGAGAGATTATGAAATTGGGAAATAGGTTGATCAAAGCGACCATGCTGTCCACCATCAGCATCGCTTCGCTCGGGTTGGGGACCGCCGCGTTCGCGCAGGATGCTGCGCCACAAGCCGAAGAAGAAGCTTCGGAAGATAATGTCATCATCGTGACCGCGACAAAGCGGGAGCAAACGTTGCAGGACGTGCCGATTTCGGTTTCGGTTACCAGCGCGGAAACAATTGAACGGTCGCAAGTGCGCGACCTGATCGACCTCCAAACCCTCGTACCTTCGTTGAAGGTTGGCCAGTTACAGAGCTCGGCAAACACCAACTTCATCATTCGTGGCTTCGGCAACGGCGCAAACAACTCGGGTATCGAGCCTTCGGTCGGTGTTTTCATCGACGGCGTCTATCGTTCGCGCTCTGCTGCGCAGATCGGCGACTTGGCCAATATCCAGCGCGTCGAAGTGTTGCGTGGGCCGCAATCAACATTGTTCGGTAAAAACGCATCGGCCGGTATCATCAGCATCGTCACCAAAGAACCGCAGTTCGAGTTCGGCGGCGGCGTTGAAGTATCTTACGGCAATTATGACGCCATGGTCGTGAAGGCCAATGTCACCGGGCCCATTGCCGACACCCTCGCGGTCAGCCTTGAAGGCAATTATAACAAGCGTGACGGCTATGTGAACGTGGTCAACCTCGGCACCAAGTCGAATGACCGTGACCGTTGGGGCGTTCGCGGCCAGATCCTTTGGGAGCCGAGCGACCTCGTAAAAGTCCGCCTGATTGCTGACTATGACAAGATCAATGAAATCTGCTGCGGCGTTGCCAACGTATTCAATGGCCCCACCGGCGCGGCAATCGGCGCATTGGGCGGCAATATCGACCGCAACGATCCATTCAGCCTCGATACGTTCCAGAATTTTGAATCGGTCAACGACATCAAAAACTATGGCTTTTCCGGTCAGGTCGACTGGGATCTCACCGACGGCCTGTCGCTCACCAGCATCAGCGCCTATCGCGCGGTCCGTTCGTTCACAAACCAGGACTCGGACTTCACCAGCGCCGACTTGATTGGTAACAACCAAGCCGATACCGCGATCAATACCTATACGCAGGAACTGCGCATCGCTTCGGATTTTGACGGCATGTTCAACTTCCTGCTTGGCGGTTTCTACTTCAAGGAAGATATCGACATTGCGTCGCAGCTCCTCTTTGGCCGCGATTTCCGCAATTACGCCAATCTACTCAGCGGCGGGGCTTATGTTGCAAACGAGCCGCTTCTGCGTCTTCTCAACGGCATTCCCGCCACGGTCGCACCGTTCGGTTCGCAGGGCTTGGGCCGGTTCGAGAATTTCGCGTACAAGAACACGGCATGGTCCATCTTCGGACAGGTTGATCTAGAGCTTACCGACGGCCTGACTTTGACCGCTGGGTTCAACTATACGAAGGATCGTAAAGCTGTTGCTTCCAACAACTCGACGACCGATACTTTCTCGACGATCGATCTGATCCAGACGGCTGCGAATGCGGGCATTCCCGGAACCATTCCTGCCGGCACCTTCCCGGGCCAGACAGCAGCGCTGTTCCCGCGGACCACGGCTTGTACAACAGGCGCACCTGCAGGGACATGTAACCCGTTCCTCGGCTTCCGCCCCTTGCAGTTTTTGCCAGGGTTCCTGAATTTCCCCAATGCGGTGGAAAGCGGTAAGACGCGTGATAGCGATCTGTCCTACACTCTGCGTGCAAACTACAAGTTTAGCGACCGGATCAGCGGCTATCTGACCTATGCGACAGGCTTCAAGGCGACGTCCTTTAACCTGTCCACCGACAGCCGCCCCTTCCCGACAGACTTCATTCCCGGTTCGCCTGCTCAGGTCCCTGCGCCTGCGGCATCTCCGATCCGGGGCGCCGGTCTTGCTCTCAACAACCTCACCACAGGTACCCGTTATGCTGGTCCTGAAGATGCAGTTGTATACGAGCTTGGCCTGAAGGGTCAGTTTGACGGATTTGGCTTTAACCTGGCCCTGTTCAAGCAGGTCCTCAAAGGCTTCCAGAGCAACGTGTTCTCGGGAACAGGCTTCGTGCTTGGCAATGCTGAAAAGCAATCGACCACAGGTATGGAAATCGATGCGACGATCTCGCCGACACGGGATCTGAACTTCACCGTTTCCTACACCTATCTGGATCCGAAGTTCGACAAGTTCACCGGCGGTTCGGCGTTTAATGCGACCAACAACATCGCACCAACCGACCTAAGCGGACGCACACCAACCGGCATTTCGAAGCACAGTGTCTCTGTTGGCGGCACCTACAACATCGAAGTCGGTGGTGGGAACAACCTGATCCTGCATACAGATTACCAGCTCAACAGTGCCTACCAGATTGCGCAGGGACTGCCGTTCAAGGCAGCCATCGAATCGCTCAACGCATCGGTGTCCTTCGCCATGGAAAACGGACTTGAGCTCAGCCTGTGGGGCCGCAACTTGACCGAGCCGAAATACAACCCGGTTATCTTTGCCTCCGTGGCACAATCGGGCAGCCTTTCGGGCTATCCACCGCCACCACGCTTCTATGGCGCATCGGCCAAGTTCAAGTTCTAAAGCTTAACTCTGGAGGGGAGAATGCCGGGGCAGCCATGCTGCTCCGGCTTTTTCTTTGCCTGCTGCATTTTTGAATCCGAACAGCCTGATCAACGTCAGATACAGGCGGGGCATATATTTTGGAAAAGCACCAGAAAAGTGGTGCCCGAGGGCGGATTTGAACCACCGACACGCGGATTTTCAATCCGCTGCTCTACCCCTGAGCTACTCGGGCTACACGGCAAAAACCGCGTGGGAGCGCAGCCTATAGAGAGGCGATATACCCCTTGGCAAGCGCAAAATCAGTCTTGTGAAACGCTATCGATACTATCTTCATAATCGGCGGGCGGGCCTGGCACCCGATAGCCTTCATCCAGCCATTTCAGCAGATCGCGATCTTTGCACCCCTGACTACAAAAAGGCCGGAAATCGGGGCTTTGCTGCTTATTGCAAAGGGGACATTGATTAGCTCTGCGCGACATGAACATGCCCATAGCCGCTGCACTTTTCATCCGCAATGACGGTGAGCGCAGCCCCGGCCTGTCGTTCACATTGGGCCCGGATTGCTTGCCATTCGCCGGAAAGCATAAAGGTCGCCACCGACGTGCTGGCATATACCGTGCGCAAGCCATACCCCGTCGACCGTGCGGCCTCCCGATAAAGCCACAGCGCCTTCGTCTCATCCGAAAGCGCGCCGATAGAGGTGCCGAAGAGTTGATCCAGCACCGAAGGACGAGGTCGGCTACGCACCACCTGCATCAATCCGAAGCCGTTGATGGCGCTGCGTTCAAAGGGTCGGCTGTCGACGCTCGAAGCTGCGTCGAACAATTCGGCGACTTCCTGACGCTTTGCCTTTGATTCCATCGCGACAAAATCGATCATCACCATGCCGCCAATTCGAAACAGTCGCAAAAGCCGTGCAATCTCTCGGGCGGCCGCGCTGTTTATGGCAAACGGATCGCCTGTCCCATCGATATCAAAAACAAGCCCGACCTTGGTGCGCTGAAAATGCACTATCGCGCTTTCGACCGCCGAAAAGCCTGCTTGCGCGACATCAAACAAGTCCCCCATGGGCGCGGGCCCGGGGTCTACGCTAGGCGCAAGGGCCGCAAGACGCCGCTGCCAAATCCAATCTGCGTCGATATCAGGAGAAATGGCCTCGATCACTTTTGCCTCGGCAATCTTCAGGCGACCAGGTTCGGCAATTTCTTCGCGGGTCACTTCAAACGCCAGATAGGCACCCACATCTATGTCGACATGCCCCCGAATGAGCAGCTCCCTGCCCGAGCTGTCGACGACATAGGCCCCTGCTGGCGTTTTTCGATCAATACGGCCTGTATCATGCTGCCCCAGCAGCGGCCGGAGGTCGCGCTGGATATGAATTTCGACGATTTTGCCATTTTCGACCAGAGCCGCCCGCCGTTCGCCGGGGGCATTATCGGTCCAGATTTCAATCAACGGGATATCCTGATGCCCGCAAAAGCGCACGGGTTTCGTAGAGTGGCAGACCAATTACCCCGGAATGGCTTCCCGCCATCCAGTCAATTAGCGCCTCTGCCCTTCCCTGTATCGCGTAACCACCCGCCTTGCCGAGCCCTTCGCCGCAAACGATATAGCTCTGGATTTCGTCATCACCGAGACGTTTGAACCGGACGATGCTGTCGCAAATCCGGCTGCGCATCCGTCCTTCGGCATCGATTACCGCGACGGCGCTCAGAACATGGTGCCGCCGACCGCTCAGCAGTTCAAGAAATCCGCGTTGCATTTCGACATCGGCAGCTTGTGGTAAAATCCTGCGCCCCACCGCAACGGTGGTGTCACCGGCCACGACAATTTCGCCCGCATGGCGCGCCACGGCAACAGCCTTTTCCTCGGCCATCCGCAGCGCATAGACGCGCGGCATTTCACCTTTGCGTGGATTTTCATCAATGTCGGGCGATACTATCCGGTCCGGCACCAAGCCAAGAC
This sequence comes from Sphingopyxis sp., assembly GCA_013823985.1. Taxonomy (GTDB): domain Bacteria; phylum Pseudomonadota; class Alphaproteobacteria; order Sphingomonadales; family Sphingomonadaceae; genus Sphingorhabdus_B. Next base: position 133,095 of record PNNB01000014.1, on the reverse strand, counting down.
GCGCCAGCAGGTCCCGCCGACGCGGGCTGGACGATGCCAGAACAAGTTTGGGGTCCAGACCCAAGGTCTGCGCCGCCTTATTTGAAGCGGTAGGTGATCCGGCCCTTGGTCAGATCATAAGGTGTGAGTTCGCACAGAACTTCGTCACCCACCAAAACGCGGATGCGGTTCTTGCGCATTTTGCCGGCGGTGTGGCCCAATACTTCATGGCCATTTTCCAGCTCGACACGAAACATGGCGTTGGGCAGCAATTCGCGCACCGTGCCACGCATTTCGAGTAATTCTTCTTTTGCCATTCGGCCCCTTAAAATGCTTGAAAATCTAATGTTGCAGCGCCCTTAGCTTGTCTGCGCGGAAAAGGGAAGAGGCACCGCACAAAAGCCGTATTGCGACAAAATGTGACAAAGTTCAGCTTTCGTGCATCATTCAAGTGTCTATTAACGCACATAACAATATCAATAATAGAGTTCTCCCCCATGCGTATCATCCCCCTTAGCGCCCTATTGCTCGCCTCAACGGCAGTGCCGGCAATTGCGGCATCGGAAGACCAACCCGTCAACAGCACCGTCGGCATGGACATTGCCGAAGAAGAACAGACCGAAGAAAATGCGTCTGACGAAATTGTCGTGATTGCCGAGCGCATCCGCGGGTCGGTGGACACAGACGTTCCGCCCGTTGAGCAACTCAATGAAGCGGACATTGCGGCTGTCGGTGCTTCGTCATTGACCGACCTGGTAGCGGCTGTTTCGCCGCAAACAAATTCAGGGCGTGGTCGTGGCGGCGGGCAGCCTGTGATTTTGTTGAATGGCCAGCGGATCTCCGGCTTCCGCGAGTTACGCGACCTTCCGCCCGAAGCGGTGAAACAGGTTCAGATTTTCCCGGAAGAGGTCGCGCTCAAATATGGATTTCGCCCGGACCAACGGGTCATCAATTTCATCCTGAAAGATAATTTCGCGTCATTTGCCACCGAAGTCGAGCATGCCCAGCCCGAAGACGGCGGCTTTGCGACCAATGAATTCGAAGCAACGCTGACACGGATCGGGGCAAAGACACGGGTCAACCTCGACCTGCAAATCGAACGTCAGACGCGCCTGACCGAAAGCGAACGTGACCTGATTTCCGCCGACAGTTCCTTGCTTGCACGCGGCGGCAATATCAGCGGTCTTGGCGCCAATGGTGAAATCTCGCCTGCGCTATCCGCACTATCCGGAACAGTAGTAACACAGGCAGGTGTCCCAATCGGGGTTAACAATCCCACGCTCGCGCAATTTGCATCGACTGCCGGACGTCTAAATGACGGCGATATCAGCGATTTCCGAACACTCTTGCCCGAAACAGAACGGCTCGAGGTCAACGGGACATGGAGCCGGTCACTCGGCCCGCAATCGGTCGTATCGATCAACGCCAATTACGCACTGAACGGCAGCCGATCGCTGCTTGGCCTGCCCGGCGCAAGCTTCGTCTTGCCGGGAAGCGGCGCCTTCTCACCCTTTGGGACGGATGTGACGGTAAGCCGCTATTTCGATACGCCCCGTCCTTTGGAACGCGAAAGCGAGTCACATGTGTTTCAAACGGGCGGCACGTTGAACCATCTGATTGGCGGATGGCGGTGGACCGTGACAGGAAACTACGCGCGCACCGACAATGAGACGACCACAACCCGCAACGTCGATTTTGCCGGACTTCGCGCGGCAGTTCTCGCCGGAACCGCAAACCCCTTTGCCGCTGACTTCGGAAATGACCTGCTCTTTTTGGCGCCCGATCTGGCCAGCAGCCTTATTCAAAATATCGACACGCGAAGCACCCTTGCAGGATCTCCCTTCACCCTGCCCGCAGGTGAAGTTCAAATGACATTTGCATCGGGCTTTACCCGTCAAATGCTCGACAGCGATACCTACAGGTCGGGAGTCATCACGGACGTTTCCTTGCGCCGTAATATCATAAACCACTCGGTGAATGCCGAACTGCCACTAACCGGAAGCGATTTCGGTATCGGGCGCGCGATCGGCGAATGGGCTATCAACGGGAATATCGGCTTTAGTGACCTTTCCGATTTTGGCCGTCTGACAGAATATGGCGCAGGCTTGCGCTGGTCACCGGCAAAGAATTTGACGATACAAGCTTCGATAACGGGTGACGAAAATGCGCCCGGCATCGGGCAGCTGGGCAATCCGCTTTTGGTGACACCCAATGTCGCCACCTTTGACTTTGTCACGGGCCAAAGCTCGTTCATTACGGTGCTTAGCGGCGGCAACCCAGCGCTTGTCGGTGAGAAGCGTCGCGACCTGATCCTAAACGCGAACTGGAACCCTACGTTCATCAAGGATTTCGGGCTTCAAGTCAGCTATTTCAAAAACAACAGCCGAAATACAACCGCGAACTTTCCCCTGCTGACGCCGGAAATAGAGGCGGCCTTTCCCGGACGGGTGACGCGCGATGCAAGTGGTCAGTTGCTGAGCATTGACCAACGTCCCGTGAACTTTGATCAGGAAAAATCGCAACGGATCCGTTGGGGTTTCAATGTATCCGGCGGGATTGGAAGCCAACCGCAAGGCAGAGGCCCCATGAGCGGCCCGCCAGGCGCTGGCGGACCCGGCGGAGGTCGTCCTCCCGGCGCTGGAGGTCCGCGCGGTGGCGGTGGCGGCCGTGGGTTTGGCGGTGGCGGCGGGTTCGGCCCGGGCGGCGGTATGCCGAGCCGGTGGAATATAGCCCTTTACCATACATATCGCATAGAAGAAGAAATCCTCATCCGCCCCGGTGTTCCGGTTCTCGATTTGCTGAATGGCTCGGCCGTGAGCAGCAATGGCGGGGCATCGCGGCATGAAGTCGAGCTATCGGGTGGCGTGTTCCACAAGGGCTTCGGCTTGCGGCTGCAAGGCACCTATAAAAGCGGCACAACCGCCGACGGCTCCGGCTTGCCAGGCAGCAATGATTTGAGGTTCAGCGACCTTGCCGCGATCAACGCGTTCCTGTTCGTCAATCTCGACCAGCAAGCGCGGATTATCAAGGCAATGCCCTTTTTGAAGGGAAGCCGGATCACCTTGCGAGTCGACAATATCCTGAACGACGTCATCGATGTGCGCGATCAAAATGGTGATGTGCCCCTAGGCTATCAACCAGCCTATCTGGACCCCCGCGGCCGGGTGTTTGAGTTGAGCTTTCGAAAGCGCTTTTAGCTCGCCGCGGTTCAGGCGCTGCGTAATTTCCGCAACGCCCGCCAGGCAATTGCTTTCGCCGTGTTTTGCGTCGGGAACCGACCGGGAGCCCTTGGCCGCAAACCGATTTTGCGGAGCACATGGTTAAATGCCCGCGCATCGGCTTCGGCAAAGCTCCAATCGCTGCGCCACGTAATCGAGAGCGAAATGGACACCGAAGGGCCATTTTTGACATAATGCGGGGCCATGACGGGTACGAACAACCCCTGCCCCGGCGACAGCGTCCATTCGGTCCCGCCATCGGCCAATTCGTCCCGCCAGACCAGATTACGATGCCCTCCGGTATGGTAGGCCTCGTGCGTCTGATCGGGGGCATAGCGGGCATCGCCTGCCGGAAACTGGGTCATCAACTTTGTTCCGACCAGTTGGAGCAGAATGTTATGCTCGGGGTCGAAGTGATAGGGCGTCACCGCATTAGGGCTTGAGACGAAGATAAAACCCTGAGGCTTTAACATGCGTCCCGTCTTGCTTTCGATATGCGGCTTCAATTCCGCGAGCAGCCCCATCAACAGATCGGCATATTCAGGCTTCTGTTCGATGTTTTTCAGGACAGCCCAACTGCCATTGGTCTGCGCGCTGCGTATCGTTTCCCCGATTGTCAGGCCGTTGGCCGGAACCTTCTCCGGATCGATTCCGACGGGCAAATCGGCTTTGTTATATTCCACCGAATGCAGGGGTAATGCGTCGCCCAAAGCAGCGAGGGCCGGGATGGTCAGCAACGGATGCTCACGCATGTTATGGACCAGAATGTGCGGCGTCTCGGGATAGTTTTCGGCAAAGGTGCGGCGGGCTGCCGTGTCAAAAATGACCGTCATGACTCGTCTCCGGAATCCGTTATGTCGACAGGCGGAACCTTACGCGCAGCACTGCGTGCAAGTTCGGTTTTCAAAAAGGCGCCAAAGATCGTGCGGCGGCCCGAACCGCCAATTGCGATGGAATAACGACCGATGCTGCGCCGCCCGGTCCAGATGCTGTCGATCATGGGGTGCCCTTGCGCAGCACAGCTGTCGCACCATTGGATATCGTTCCGGTCGAGCAAGTTCAGATTTTCAATCTGCAACAGAACCCCGGGTGAAAAGCGGGCAAAATCTTCGTCAAATGCTGTCTTGAACGAAAAGCTGCCGGGCGGCGCATGAAAATTCACGAGCATGGCGAGCGGACGTCCTTCCAGACGAAGGTCCAGTCTCTCGACTTTCCCCATGGCCGCGCCACCCGTCAAGACCTCCGCAAAAAGCGTGCGTGTTTCCGTAAAGCTGCCAAGAGCCGAACCGTTGCGCCCTTTCCAGCCCCGCATTTCCAGCGCCAGAAATTCATCGATCCATTCCGTAAGTCCGGTGGCACTGTCATCACGTGTAAAGGTCAGCGCCCCTTCTTCGGCCAGCCTGTTCTTTTGCCGCCGCAGCTCCTTGCGCTTTTTTGAACGGACTGCCTGCTCATAATAGGCGTCGGGCGCCATTCCATGTTCGAGCAATGCACGATCGGTTTGTTGGACCAATGCCCAACGGCGGCGCTGGGTTGCGCAAAGGCGTTCCAATGCACCTGCAACATCGCCCCCGATCGTCAGGCCGTTCACATGCAAGAAAAGACCCTGACCCGGGTCCGCATCGAGGCCCGCCAACAATTCGCGCCAAAAACAGTCGGCATATCCGGTCCGGACAAGTGGTGAACCCAAAAAGGCGTTATGATGAAGCCAATTCTGGATGTGCGGCATGGGCCAGCGACCATAACGTGGAAGCGTCGAAAGCGGCATCAGACCGCATAGTTGGTCACCATCCCATAGGGTGAATAGCCGAACCCGATCTCCTGCATCAAATTGCTCCAGCGCGGGACGCAAGAACCAGCTTTCGGAGAATACATTTGGCTCTGCTACGAAGGACGCGAGATCATCCCAAGCAGCGATGAAAGCGGCATCGGTCATCGCCCGCCAGTCCGAAAACTGGTGGTGGATTTCCCCTGCCCTGTTGGCGGCATTCAATGCCCGTGTCGCCATTTCGCTCTTTGCCCCGAAATATGGGGACGGGCTTATCAGCAAGCTGGAAACAAATTGCTAATAGGGCAACGAAAAAGGCCGCCCGGTCAGGACGGCCTTTTTCCAAATCAAAACACGCTTATTTGGAAGCGATCGTTACCGATACCGGTGGTGCCTTATCGGGATCGGACGCAATATAGGCGGGGTTGAAACGTTCGGCCCAAGCCTCTGCTTCCTTCAGCCATTCGATATGCACATCTTCATAGGGAAGATTGTGGGTCCCCTTAGGTTGTTCCACATAACGGAAGTCGACGCCTTCCTTCTTGCCTGATCCCTTTAACCGCGAAACGAGGGTGCGCGATTGTTCGATCGGAATACGTGCATCGCGTAAGCCTGCAACGATAAGGATCGGCGACCACGGGCCATCCGTGTTTCGTGCCGACGAAATACCGTTCAGGTCGTTGCTGGTCGCCTGGAAGTTCGCGCCGAAATCGCCAAATGCACGTGTGTCATATGCTTTCATCATCGGGAAATCATAGACACCTGCGCCTGCGATTGCGCATTTCCATTTGTCCGGATCACGCTGTGCGCCACGCGCAGTTGCGTAGCCGCCATAGGACCAGCCCATAATGCATGCGCGTTTGGGGTCAATCAATCCCGACTGGCCAAACCATGTCAGCACATCGTTGAGATCGTCCTGCATGCGCAGGCCGTAGCCATTTGGCTTGCGGCCCTCTTTGACAAATTCCTTACCATAACCGCCCGAGCCACGATAATTTGGCTGAATTACGACATAACCCAACTCGGCCATCGCCTGATGCCACGGGAAAAATCCGAATTCTTCCTGGTCACGAACGCCGAAAGGTCCGCCGTGCGGCATAACAATAACGGGCAAATTCTTGCGATGTGGACGATGGCGTGGGTAGGTTACCACCGCCTCTATCTCCATGCCGTCGGACGCCTTGTAACGGATGGAATCGGTTGGATTCATCTCATAATCTTTAAGGACAGGATGATACCAACCCAGCAGGTTCAAATTGCCTGTCTCGGTGTCAAAAAGATAATAGCCACCCGGTTCGCTAGGTTTAGCCACATACATCAGTATTTTTGTGTCACCGTCATTGGTCGAGATGATCTGGGCATTTCCTTTGCCAAAATCTTCATCCATCAATTTTTGGACTTCAGCCAAACGCGGGTCGAACCAGCGGTAACGGTCCCGCGTGCTCGTGTAGGCAACACCGGCAAGGTTATTTCGCTGTTCATTGGCGATCAAACCACCAACGTCATAGCCTTTTACACCGAAGATCGGTTCGCCGACGATTTGCATAGTTTTCAAATTGACCTTGTAAACCTTGCGAAAACCATCCTTGTTGCTGGTCGCATAAGCCATATCAGGCTCATCTAGGAAAATATCGGGCGTAATTTGTGTCCCGGTAAAAGTAGTGTCGGCTTCATTAGAAACAGTCTTCATCGTTCCGCTAGCATCCGAACGATACATAAGTCGCTGCTTACCGCTATCGCCATCGCCGCCCACACCAGCGCGAACTACGCCCTTGCCGTCGACAATCCAACTCCCCACTTCAACATTAGGGCGCATGACTGTCTTGAACTTGCCTGTCCGCACCTCAACCTCGATGACCTCTGGGTTGCTGCTATATTTCATGTCCTTCAGAACATCGCGTTCAACGAGCAGCTTTTCATTTTCGTCATCGATAAACAGAATATTCGCACCATCGCCACCGGCGCCGTCCCATGCCAGCGGGCTCACCTTCTTGGTCTCCAGGTCGTAGGAAACCAGACGACGAACGTCGGAGCGGCTACCGCCCAGAATCTCACGGGATAAAACGGTGAAGACAATCGTCCGGTTCCCGACAAAGCGCCACGAACCGATCGTGCGGTCACCTGCTTCGCGGAACTCTTCTGCCTGTGCAAAGAAAACGGGTGCCGAACCCGGCTTTGTCACGTCAATATAGCCCAGATTATCGACACCGTCCTTGGTCATCATGACGGCGATCTTGGAGCCGTCGGGCGACAAAACGGGCGAACGCATAAAGGGGCGCTTGCCAAAAACGGCAGTGTCTACCTTGCCGCGGGGTGCTTTGACCACGATCGTGCGATTATCAACATTTCCCGTTGCTGCTTGTGCGGCGTATAGAGCGGGACTTGCCGATGCATCTTGATCTCCCGCCATTGCTGCGGTGGATGCTACCGAAAAAGTGCCCACAAGTAACGCACTCAAAATCTTGCTCTTCATTACTATTGCTCCCCGGCAAATAATGGTTGTGAATCGGGTTATAAGCGGGACGAAAAGAGACGCAAGCCGGGTGAAATATAATTACGGCGCTTTTTTTGGAACGTGCGCGATTTTGACAAAAAGAAACCCCGCCGGAATCGCTTCCGACGGGGTTTTCATTTAGCATGTAATACGGAAGTTACATGCCGCCATGTGCCAATGCGGCGAGGAGGAGCAAGGCCACGATGTTGGTGATCTTGATCATCGGGTTCACGGCAGGACCAGCGGTATCCTTGTAAGGATCGCCGACCGTATCGCCGGTTACGGCTGCCTTATGGGCTTCCGAACCTTTGCCACCATGATTACCGTCTTCGATATACTTCTTTGCGTTATCCCATGCACCGCCGCCTGATGTCATCGAGATAGCGACGAAAAGACCGCCGACGATAACACCGAGAAGAAGCGCACCGAGTGCCGCAAAGCCTTCGGCCTGACCAGCAACCGCAGTAATGATAAAATACACCGCAATTGGTGCCAAAACAGGCAACAGCGACGGAATGATCATTTCCTTGATGGCAGCCTTGGTAACAAGGTCAACCGTGCGGGCATAGTTGGGCTTTGATGCGTAGGTCATGATGCCAGGATCATTCGCGAACTGGTCACGAACGTCCTTCACCACTTCCCCAGCCGCACGGCCCACAGCGGTCATGCCCATCGCACCGAACAGGTACGGCAGAAGCGCGCCGAGCAGAAGCCCGACAATGACATAGGGGTTTTCGAGGCTGAAATTGACCTGCAATTCAGGGAAGAACTCCCGCAAGTCGGTGGTATAGGCCGCGAAGAGCACCAGTGCCGCAAGACCTGCCGAACCAATGGCATAGCCCTTGGTCACAGCCTTTGTCGTGTTACCTACGGCGTCGAGAAGGTCGGTCTTTTCACGAACCGATTCATCCAGACCTGCCATTTCGGCAATACCGCCTGCGTTGTCGGTAACCGGACCATATGCGTCCAGTGCTACGACCATACCGGCCAAGGCCAGCATCGCGGTTGCCGCAAAGGCGATACCGATAACGCCCGCCAACTGGAACGCGATAATGATACCGGCGCAGATGACGATGGTTGGCATTGCGGTCGATTCAAGGCTGATCGCCAGACCTTGAATGACGTTCGTGCCGTGGCCCGTTTCCGAAGCTTTCGCGATAGAACGCACCGGGCGATAGTTGGTACCGGTATAATATTCGGTGATCCAGATGATCAGGCCGGTTACGATCAGACCGAGCAGCGAGCAGTAGAATAACGTCCGACCGGTAAACCCGCCGACATTCACTTCCATGCCGCCCAACGCGGTGCTGATGGCGAACCAGATTGCTGGCACCGACAGGATCGCGGTGACAAGGAAGCCCTTGTACATAGCGCCCATGACATTGGTACCACCGCCCAGACGGACGAAATAGGTTCCGATGATCGAGGTGATCACGCACACGCCACCAATCAGGAGCGGAAGGCTCATCAGGTTGAGGAACAGACCGGCATCGGTCACGCCCTTCACCAACAGAGCAATCAACACCATGGTTGCGCCAACCGTCACCACATAGGTTTCAAACAAGTCAGCAGCCATACCTGCACAATCGCCAACATTGTCGCCCACATTGTCGGCGATAACAGCTGGGTTGCGTGGATCATCCTCTGGAATGCCCGCTTCAACCTTACCGACAAGGTCGGCGCCGACGTCTGCAGCCTTGGTGAAGATACCACCGCCGAGACGTGCAAAGATCGAGATCAGCGATGCGCCGAAAGCCAATGCGACAAGCGCATCAACAACGGCACGATCATTTGGTGCAAACCCGCGAATATCGGTCAAATACCAAAAGAACACCGCGATCGCGAGCAGCGCCAAACCAGCAACAAGCATACCGGTGATGGCCCCGGCGCGAAACGCCATGGTCAACCCTGCTTGCAAGCCCGTTTGCGCAGCGGCAGCGGTGCGGACGTTGGCACGAACCGAGATGTTCATCCCGATATAGCCTGCAACGCCCGAAAGCACGGCGCCAATCACAAAGCCGATGGTTGGAATAACGCCTAGAAACAGCGCCACCAAAATCGCCACGACGACACCAACGATGGCAATCGTACGATATTGACGGCCCAAATAAGCCTGCGCCCCCTCTTGAATGGCGGCAGCGATTTCCTGCATTTTTTCGTTGCCGGCAGATGCGCTAAGCACCTGGCGGCTGGTTACAAAGCCGTACACAACGGCCAGTAACCCGCATAATATTGCGATTACTGTCAGAGACATGAAATGTCCTCTCCCCTCTTAGTTTGCTGGAACAGCATAGAATGGCACCCTCCTCCCAGAAGATGCAAGCCGCATGGCTATAGGGCGGCTTCAAGCGGGAACGCAACCCTTAAAAGCCGCCTTTCGGGCCGACTTGCTCCCTAGTGTTGATATCCAAGCGACGGCGGCAAAGCTATCCGTCGCTCCGCGTCATAAAGCGACAGGCCCGTCCCCTCGCGCACATCGCCGACCTGCGTGGCGGCAATCGGAAGATCAATTTCAGGCGCGGCGGTAAAAAGCAATTGGTAATCGTCCCCCCAACTTGCCGCCTGCATCCGGCTTTCCAGCGCATCGCCGCGATAGCTTATATAGGAAGGCGACAAAGGAACGCGGGCAAGGTCGATCCCTATTTCAACTTTACTCGCCGACGCCAGTCGTTCGGCATCGATCAAAAGTCCGTCGGATATGTCCATCATCGCATGGACCAAGGGCGCCAATAGCTGACCTTCGGTCAGGCGGGGCTCAGGTCGGTTATAGGCATTGGCCAAAGGCCCGACTTCATCAAATCCAGCCTCGATCAATTCAAAGCCGGCCAAGGCATCGCCCAAAGTCCCCGTCAGATACACCATGTCACCGGGCCGCGCACCGCTGCGCGCGGGAACGGGGGTATAGGTTGCCGCACCGATGGCGGTCAGCCCCAGAGCCCGCTTGTCCCCGCGATTTGCAACTGTGTCACCGCCCAGCAAAGGGACGTCGAAATGAACTAACGCAGTTTGTAAGCCCGCCGCGAACGCGCGATCCCATGCATCTTCGCCCAACATGAAGCCCAGCAAAACGCCCAAAGGTCGGGCGCCTTTGGACGCAAGATCCGAAAGATTGGAAGCGACGAGCTTCCAAGCCACATCGGCGGGATCGGCGTTCGATAGCCAGTGGACACCCTCAGCCATCATGTCATGGGTCAGGATGAGGTTTTCCGCACCCACGCTAATCACCGCACAATCATCCAGCAAACTCCGCGCCGAAGGGTCGGTCGCCAATGCCCGCATGAGATTGATGAAGGTGGATTCGGAGGTCATGGAGGGACACTAGCCCAAGCTGCACACATCTAGAACTGGTTTAGGCGGAGCTGCTATTGCCGCGACTTCGTGCGACTTATCCGCGAACGTCTTTTGCCACCGCGTCGAGCAAACCGTTGACGAACTTTGCATCCTTTTTGTCAAAAAAGGCATGCGCCACGTCCATATATTCGTCAATAACCGCTCCGGTCGGGATGTCGGCGCGTGCAATGAGCTCATAGGTACCGCAACGCAAAATCTGCAGCATCGTCTTGTCGAGCCGCCCCATCTTCCACATTTCGCCAAGCTTGCCCTCGACCAAAGCATCAATTTCCGTGCGCCGTGCGTTCACGCCTGCGACGACGTCGTCGAAAAAATCGACCTCGGCATCGGCATATTGCGCGTCTTCGATCTCGGCTCCAAGACGGTGCGCATGAAATTCATCAAGCAAGCGGGCCAAGCCGACCTTTTCCATGTCCATTTGATAAAGTGCCTGCACAGCGGCCAGACGCGCAGCCGAGCGGGATTTGGAATTGCGGGATTTCATAATCTTTTCCTGACGCTTGCGGCGTGTGCGGGTAAACCTTCGGCATCGGCCAATGTTGCGGCTGCCGGACCAATGGCTTTGATGGATTCCGCATCAAGCGCGATAAAGCTGGTGCGCTTCATGAAGTCGAGCACCGATAAACCGGACGAAAAGCGCGCACGGCGGCCCGTCGGCAGAACATGGTTCGGACCCGCCACATAATCACCGATGGCTTCGGGTGTCATACGGCCGAGGAAGACCGAACCTGCATGGCGCACCAGATCAAACAGCGCTTCGGCCCGGTCGTCATCAACCGCTAGCTCCAGATGCTCGGCTGCCAGGCGGTTCACAAGCGGCATTGCTTCTTCGAGATTTTTGACGACGATGATCGCACCATTGGCCGACCAGCTTTGCCCCGCCACGGCACCGGTTGCCAGTCCAGCGATCTGAGCATCGACGGCCAAAGCGACTTTATCCGCAAAGACCGCGTTGTCGGTGAACAATATCGATTGGCTGGTCGGATCATGCTCCGCCTGACTAAGCAAATCGGCGGCGATCCATTCAGCTTTATTTTTGGCATCGGCGACAACGACAATTTCGGATGGTCCAGCGACCATGTCGATGCCAACCACGCCATATAATTGACGCTTCGCCTCAGCGACCCATGCATTTCCGGGGCCTGTGATCACATCGACTGGACGGATTCGGTCGGTTCCGTAGGCAAGCGCGGCAATAGCCTGAGCGCCGCCAACGCGCCATATCTCATCAACACCAGCCAAATGCGCCGCTGCCATCACGGTTGGGTTCACCTCGCCACCCGGCGTTGGCGTAACCATGACGAGGCGCTCTACGCCTGCCACCTTGGCAGGAATGGCGTTCATCAAAACCGAGGACGGATAGGCCGCCCGGCCGCCGGGCACATAGACACCCGCCGCATCCACAGCCGACCAGCGCGCCCCAAGGCGAACACCAGCCTTGTCGGTATAGTCGCGGTCCTTGGGCAATTGCGCCTTATGGTAGGCCTCAATGCGCTTTGCTGCCAGTTTCAGGGCATCGCGCAAATCAGGCGCGAGACCATCAAAAGCGGCCTTGCATGTGGCGGCATCGACTTGCCAGCCTTCTTTGTTCAAATCGAACCCGTCAAAGCGCTGGGTCATCTCGAGCAGCGTTACATCGCCCCGCGCGCGCACGTTCCGGATGGTCTGCTCGACAATGCTCGACACGTCGGAATCGGTTTCACGCCGGTCGTTGACCAGCGCGTCAAAAGCTTCGTCGAAGCCCTTGGCCGAGGAATCAAGCCGCCGCACGTTCGCCTGACAATGTCCGGAAGCGCTCAACCAATGCGGGTAAAGTCCCGCTCATCATCTTGTAGGCAGCCCGATTGACGATAAGCCGGGCCGAAACCTGCGAAATGATATTTGTTTCGACAAGGCCATTTTCGGCCAATGTCCTACCTGACGACACAAGGTCGACAATCCGACCTGCAAGACCGAGAGACGGTGCAAGCTCCATCGCGCCGTTCAATTTCACACATTCGGCCTGTACACCCTGCGCCTGATAATAGCGGCTGGTCGTTGTCGGATATTTGGTAGCGACGCGGATATGACCGCCATTTGCGGAGTCCGAAGCGCCCGCAGGCATGGCGACCGATATCCGGCAGCGACCGATACCCAGATCAACGGGCGCGTAGAGTTCGGAATAGTCGAACTCGTCAATAACATCCGACCCGACAATACCGATATGCGCAGCGCCATGGGCAACAAAGGTAGCCACGTCAAAAGCGCGCACGCGAATGATGCTCATGTGCGGGTTGTTCGTCGCGAACAACAGCGCCCGGCTGCTGTCGTCGAAAAAGGACGATTCCGGCTCAATACCCGCGCTTTGCATAAGCGGTAGAGCTTCGTCCAAAATCCGTCCCTTGGGGATTGCAAAGATGATGCGTTCGGTCACAATGGGCGCGCTTTAGGGGCCGAAGGCGGAAAGGGCAATATGGCAGACTCATTCGGTATCGGTGTGATGGATGACCAGAGGGTCGCCGAAGGCATCAAGGTTCAAGCGGAACATTGCCGTCGAAACGGCGCCCCTGTTACCGCACGCATCGTCGAAGCCCAGTTGGCCTTGATGGCCGGGAACACTTTATGCGGAAAGCGCATAGCGAATTGGCCGGGTTTGCCTTTAGAAGATGCGATGCCCTTGCGGCTTGCCGGTGGGTTCCACCACCTTCTGCTAACCGGCGCAGATTCGCGCCTTTTGCCTGTATATAGCGGACAAATTACGGATCAGTCGGAGGTTGACGCCATTGTTGCGGCCGTGACGACCGATCATGATCGGCGGCTGCTACCCTGGTTGGATGGACCGCCGCAAACGAACGAAGCGGGACGGTCGGCCAGTTTCATGGCGGGTCTTCTGTGGCTTTCGGACAGAGTCGGCTCGCGTTTCGAGTTGAACGAAATTGGTGCAAGCGCTGGCATCAATACCATGATGGAACGTTACCATTATGACCTGTGTGGTGTCGAAGCCGGACCAGAAACATCACCAATGCGAATCAAACCGGAATGGCGGGGCCCACCCCCACCAAAGGCCGACGTCGAGATCGTACATATATCGGGCTGCGACCAATCCCCCGTCGACCTGTCGGATTCCGAAGCCGCGTTGCGTGTCAAAAGCTATGTATGGCCGGAAAATGCCGGAAGGTTGGAGCGAATGGATGCAGCCATCTTGCTCGCCGCTCAGAAACGGCCGGATGTTGTGAAAGCCGATGCGCTCGACTGGGTTCTGGAAAGACTATCGGCACCACAAATTGCAGGCATCGCCCGCGTTTTTCACCACAGCATCGTTTGGCAATATATTCCAGCGGACCGCCGCGCAGCCATCACGGCGGCAATAGAAGAGCATGGACAGAAAGCTTCAGCCGAACGCCCGCTCGTCTGGATGATGCTGGAAACGAATCGCAAAACCTTCAAACATGAACTGCAAATACGCTATTGGCCTGGGCCGCCCCGGTGGCATCTGCTGGCCGAGGCGCAAGCCCATGGCACTTGGGTCGAATGGTTTGACGATCAGTCTTAAGCTAAAAACCGCTCCATTGCGGCATTCACGGCTTCGGGTTTTTCCCAAATCACGAAATGACCACAGTCATAGACCGGTTCCACCACAACAGCGGGCACAAGCTTTTCAATTCCATCTATATTGCTTGCGGGCAAAGCGAGATCGTCCATGGCCCACACGACCAGCGTTGGTATCGCCAGTTGCGGGAACTCTCCAGCTGCGAAAGCCGGCAATTCCGCATCTTCATCCATTGCTGGAACATAAAGCGCAGACGCACGATACCAGTTGAGCATACCGAAACAGGCGTCCCGGTCCTCCCAATCCGAAAGCAATGCTGCGCGTTCGGCTGGCTCCATCGCGCTCGGCTTGTCCCATTTGATGGTCTCCAGCAGCAGTCCCGTCAGACCTTTTTCACGCACAAGTGCGTCGTTGGCTGGGTCCCGGAAAGCGCGGATATATTGGCTGGCCGCACGTTGGTTCATATCCGTGATCATCAACCGCTGAAAAAGAAAGGGATGCGGCGCATTTGCGATAATCGCCCGCGTCACTCTACCGGCCCAAGAAGGATTAAATCCACCCGCTTGTCCGTTTAAAGCGACACTCCAGGCAATCGCGCCACCCCAATCATGACCGGCAATTATAAAATTCTCTACGTCCAGCGCGTCGGCCAGGGCGAAGATGTCCGCAGTCAGCTTGTCGGCCGTGTAGGCATCGACCTCTTGCGGCTTCGATGTCCCGCGATAGCCACGCTGATCCGGTGCAATGCAGTAAAAGCGGTCGGAGAAGGCAGCAATCTGATGGCGCCATGTCCTGTGTGATTCCGGAAAGCCGTGCAGAAATATGATGGCGGGGTTCGATGGATCGCCTGCCGTGTAAGCGTCCATTTCTATCCCCGTCGAGAGAGACAGGCGGTGGTGGGAGAGCTCGGTCATTCGGGTTTTAACCTTCTGTAAGCGATAGGAAATCTGCATCGCCATCAGGCTTCAAACAGAATTATGTCCATTTTGATTGTAAAAAATCGGCAACTCAGGCGCTTCGGGTCAACGGAACCTCCGGGATGGGAATAGATTCCTTGTCGTCTCCGGGTACGAGCGGGAAGTTTCCGGCCTTCCAGTCGGATTTGGCCTGATTAATTCTGTCGCGCGAGGAAGACACAAAATTCCACCATACATGACGCGGTGTGGCAAAAGCTTCTCCGCCCAGAAGCATCACCCGGCAATCGCTTTCCGCGCGCAAGGTCATCGCTTGACCCGGTTGCAATATATAAAGACTGTGCGGTTCCAGTGCTTCGCCATCCAGACTGGCGGATCCAAGCGCAACCAGAATAGCGCGTTCATCCGCTTCGGCATCAATTGGAATCGTCGCGCCAGCGCTCATCAATATGTCGGCGTAAATGGTTTCGGCATGTTGGGTCGTGGGTGCCGTAACGCCCCATAGAGACCCCATGATAACCCGTGCAGACACATTGTCCGTTTCGACTAGCGGCAAATTTTCCTTGGCCACATGTTCAAATGCCGGATCGATTTCCTCTTTGCCATCCGGCAAGGCCAGCCATGTCTGCATCCCCGATATGGGCGATCCGGTCGCGCGTTCGGACATTGGAGTACGTTCGCTGTGCACAATTCCCCTGCCCGCGGTCATGAGATTGAGCGCGCCGGGGCGAATGGTTGCAAATGTGCCTAAACTGTCGCGGTGATCTATTGCGCCTTCAAACAAATAGGTAACTGTCGCCAGATTGATGTGCGGATGCGGCCGCACATCCATGCCCGCACCTATATCGAAATGGGCTGGCCCAAACTGATCGACAAAAATAAAGGGCCCTACCATCGTCCGCGCTTTGCTCGGTAATGTTCGGCGGACTTCAAAAGCGCCCAGATCGTGCGTGGTGGGGGTGATGGTCAGCATGGCGGAAGGATGCTGTTACCCCTTCCCCCTTGTCAAGCCGCGAAGATCGAAAGTCAGTCTTCAAACCGGCTTTCTTCGCGTAATTTCAAACCTGCGGTTTGCAGCGGTGTCACCGCATTGGCAAAAACCCGGGGTGTCATGCCCGTATACCTTCGGAATTCGCGATTCATATGCGACTGGTCGTAATAACGTAGTGCGCCCAATTCGACTTCGCTCGGGCTGCTGAAACCGCGCAACGCGGTGGCTGCGTCCAAGAATCGACTGCGTCGCAAAATGGCCTTTGGTGTCAGGCCAAAGGCGGCAAGACAGCGCCGTTCCAGTTGCCGGACAGATAGCGCCAGTTGAACTGCCGCGTCTTCAATGCGGATCGTGCTGTCGGTACGCGCAATGATTTCAAACTGAGCCATTTGGGAGTCAGGCAGATGGCCCGGAAATAATTTGAGCCGCTCTCTTATGCAGCTTTCCATGGCATCCAATTGCCCTTTGTCATCCGTGGCCTGTGCTACACCTGCGATCATCTTGTCGGCTAGATCGCCCCAAAAATCTTGGAGAGGGCACATGCCGTCGGCGAGCAGATTATGCGGATCCGAAAAGAGCGCGTGCCATCCACTGGGCCGGATAGCGAAGCCGGTAACGGCAAAGCCGCCCTTTACGCGCACCTTCAAAGGTCCGCTGTTGGCACCAAAGAAGACGATATTTCCTGCAGTGTTCCATTTGCCGGGTTCGGTTTCCGCAGACCAGTCGCCACGCAAAAGGCAACGGACAAAAGCGGTCTCGGCCAGCAAGAAATCCTCGACCACCGCGTCATCAGGCAAGGGTGCTTCAAAGACATAAAAACGGCGAATATAGGGTGCTAGATCAGCCGATGGCCGATAGGTGCGCGAAAGCATCAACCCCCCATTTCCCCGGATGCGACCCTAGTCAGGACAAGCCTGCTAAACCGGTTGTGTGGAGACTATGCCAAGAAAGCCTTTATAAGCAAGGACATTCCGTTACATGACGTGACATTCAATCGTCCGGCGCGGTAGCCTTTATCGCGAGCGCGTGCACACGGGTGCCGGGGATATCGCCCAAGGCTTTAATGACCATGCGCTGCCGCATGACCCTGCCAACACCTGAAAACGCCGTACTTTGGACTTCGATCGTAAAATGCGATTCGCCCGAACCATCATCGCCGCTGTGGCCATGATGCTTGGCGCTGTCGTTCGTTACGACAAGAAGAGTAGGAGAAAAGGCTGCGGTCAGCAGCTGTTCCATTTCCAGTTGGGCAGGTCCTTTTTTCATTCGGAACTCTTCCCATATGGGACGTTTTTCGCCAAGGGAAATCATGGCTTCCGATCGATCGCACGACAGATTCCACGGCCGCGTGCGCGGCTCGCGCCGCCCTTGCAACTATCCGGGCTGTCCGGAAACCGGGGAATTTCGCGCGCCCAATCCCTATGGACAGGCGGCAACGCCAAATGGTCCCGGCGACTATCAATATCTCTGCCTCGACCATGTTCGTGAATTCAATGCCGGATATAACTGGTTTGACGGGATGACGATGGAAGAGATTTTGGAGGCACAGAGCCCTCTCAACGTCTGGCCCTCCGAAACGCGAGCGTTCCGCGCAACAGCGGGAGCCGATTCGCCGCCCAAATGGGCGGACTTCAAAGACCCGCTCGATGCCATTTCCGCACGTTTTCGCGAACGCATGCCCAAGGAACGCGCCGACGGCCAGATGCTGTCGCCGCAAGACCGCAGTGCCCTAAAGACGCTAGGGCTTGGCGTGGATGCCGACAGACGGGCTCTGCGGTCGGCCTATTCGGAAAAGGTGCGCGCCTATCACCCTGACAAAAATGGCGGGAACCGGTCCTATGAAAAGGCTTTGCAAGACGTGATTGCGGCCTATACGCACCTTAAAACATCTCCTGCCTTCATTTGACGAGAATTTGTATGACCGACATTCCCAATATCCAGCCTGACAGCCGCGATGCCACCATTCTTGCCGCGCCCGATAAAACTATCAGCGTGCGTGAAATGTTCGGTATCGATGTGGATATGGAATGCCCCGCATTCTCCGTTGCGGATGAACGCGTTCCCGACACCGACGACAGCTATGTCTTTGACCCCGACACGACCTTGGCCATTTTGGCAGGCTTTGCCCATAACCGCCGTGTAATGGTGCAGGGCTATCACGGCACCGGTAAGTCGACCCATATCGAGCAGGTGGCCGCACGCTTGAAATGGCCGTGCATCCGGATCAACCTCGACGCCCATATCAGCCGTATCGACCTAATCGGCCGCGACGCCATCGTGCTGCGTGATGGGGTGCAGGTCACGGAATTCCGCGAAGGTCTTCTGCCATGGGCGCTGCAGACGCCAACAGCTTTGGTATTCGACGAATATGATGCAGGCCGTCCCGATGTGATGTTCGTGATCCAGCGCGTTCTCGAAACCGAAGGCAAGTTGACGCTGCTCGACCAGAATCGGGTGATCCGTCCAGATCCCTATTTCCGCCTCTTCGCGACAGCCAACACGGTCGGCCTTGGGGACACTAGTGGCCTGTATCACGGCACGCAGGCAATCAACCAGGGTCAGATGGACCGTTGGAACATCGTGGTAGGCCTGAACTATCTTCCCGCACAGGTCGAAAGCGAAATCGTGATGGCGAAAGCATCGGGCACCGATGCCACAAGCGTTACCAATATGGTCAAGGTCGCCGAACTGACGCGTCAGGGCTTTATCAACGGCGACATATCGACCGTCATGAGTCCGCGAACTGTTATTACCTGGGCCCAGAATACCGCCATTTTCAAAGATGTCGGCTTTGCGTTCCGCCTGTCGTTCCTGAACAAATGCGATGAAGCAGAACGTGCTCTCGTCGCGGAATATTACCAACGCGTGTTCGGCAAGGATTTACCGGAAAGCGTGGTTGGCAAATCCAGCTAAGTTACGGGGCATTTCCCCCCAGCATTGCTTCAGGAGCAAAACATGAAACGTCTCGCCCTCATAATCGCTCTAACCCTTACGACCGTGCCGGCTTTCGGAGCTTTGAAACCCGGTCTGCGCGCAACCGACTTCACGACGCAAGCCGTGCTCGCCGGTGATACCTACACCTATAATCTCAACAAGGCGCTGAAGCGTGGGCCTGTGGTCCTTTATTTCTATCCCAAGGCGTTTACGTCCGGGTGCACGGTTGAGGCGCATGAATTTTCGGAAGCTGCTGATGACTTTGCTGCCTATGGCGCGTCGATTATTGGCATGTCCGCAGACAAGATCGACACTTTGAAGAAGTTCTCGGTAGAGGCCTGCCGGAATAAATTCACGGTCGGAATTGCGTCAAAGCAAGTCATCAAGGCCTATGACGTCAGTCTGCCCGTAATGGGCGGGTCGAACCGGACGACCTATGTGATTGCGCCGGATGGCAAAGTGTTATTTGTCTATTCGGAACTCAGCGTCAAAGGCCATGTTTCCGGCGCTTTGAAAGCCGTGAAGGATTGGCGCGCGGCAAATCCCAAAGGGAAATGATGCAGCGTTTTACGGCACTCTTGCTTGCACCGCTCGTGCTTTCGGGCTGCGGCGTGGCTGTGGAATATGGCGATATTCCGCACAGCCAACTCGCCGAGAACCCGCGGTGCAATCCGGCGAGCAGCGATGCTGGCGCGATTGCGGGCAAAGACTATTTTGCGGTGACGAGCCGTTTGCCTGATTGTCTAGGCGACAATGTGCTTCTGACCAATCACCGTACGGACCGGGTTCGCTACGCCCGATTTTCGCCTCCGGAAACGATCAAACCCGCTAAAGGGAAAAAGCAGACCCTTGTCCCGCTTGCTTTTCAGCCCGAAGCTGATTGGTGGAGCGGACTTCGCGACGCAGCAAATCTACGTAAAGGGCGCGTGTTGCTCTATGTTCACGGCTACCGCGAAACCTTTACGTCAACAGCGAAAGATACCGTCCAGATTGCTACGCTTTCGCAATTTGATGGACCAATCATCCAATATAGCTGGCCATCACAAGGCGAACTGCTCAGCTATGCTGTCGATGAAACCAACATGTATTGGGACGAGCGCAATTTCCGTAATTTCCTGACCAAATTGGCGCGTCAGGAATGGGTAAAGGAAATCGTGATTGTGTCGCATTCGCTCGGCGCGCGGCTTGTTATCCCGGCGGTGGAGTATGTTGACAGGACATCGACCAACGCCGATTCCAGCAATATTTCCAATATCATATTGGCGTCACCTGATGTTGATCGTGAAGATTTCGAGCGGGATATTGCCGAAGAGGTTCTCGCCGCACGGCGTGTGAATAATGACCGGCGCATAACCGTTTACGCATCACTCAACGACAAGGCCTTAGCCGTTTCGCGCGCGTTGCACGGCTATCCTCGTCTTGGATCCCCCTATTGCTTCAATCCCTTTGAGGCCAAGGAACTCGTCGCCAAAGGTTTGCCAGCGCGCTGCTTTGCCACAAAAACAAAATATGAAACGCAGCCGAGCAAAACGGGATTCTCGATCATCGACACTACCGATGTGACCAGCGGCGGCAGCGGCCATAGCGATTATCTTCGTAGTGTAGCGGTATGTCAGGACTTTGCGGCCACCGTAAATGGTGCGCGGACTCGCAACGAACGGGTCGCAACATCAAACGCACATGTGTTTCAGCTGAAGCCCGTTGGGAAGGTCACCAAGGAACAGGTGGCAGCCGCGTGCAAGCGGGTGATTGAATAATGGCAAACGAATCCCCGCTCGAACAATTCAAACAGGTTTTGACCGGCACCGCGCGGGCGATTGCGCACGAACCGGAAGTCGAACTCGCATTTACCGCCGATGCACCGACGCAGGCCGGCAAGAATTTCAAGGTTCCGATGCCAGGGCGCCTGTTGCCGCCGGAACAAGTGGCCGAGGCGCGTGGTTTTGCAGACAGTTTTGCGCTCAAGCTTAAGCACCACAATGCCGCCCGTCACGCCGCACTTCGCCCATCCGAAGCAATCGCCGGAGCAGCCTTTGACGCCGTGGAGAACGCCCGCGTCGAAGCGCTGGGGTCGCGCAACATGGCAGGCGTCGCGGCGAACTTGGCGCATTCGCTCGACCTAAAGCTACGAACCGATCCGATCAGCCGTGCCCAGTCCGCGGATGAAGTGCCCATTTCGACGGCCCTGTCGCTCATCGTGCGCGAACGGCTGACCGGTGCGGCGGTGCCCGACAGTGCCGCAGCCGGTGTCGATATGCTGCGCGGCTGGATCGAGGAAAAGGCCGGCGGCGATCTGGATGCGCTTGGTCTCGCGCTTGATGACCAATCCGCTTTTGCCGCCCTGACGCAAAGCATGCTGGAGCATCTCAATCTGACCGAAGGCGACATCGACCCGTCCGATGCGGACGATGGTGGCGAGGATTCGGACGACCAACAGGAACAAGACGGCGAAAGCGAAGATGATGGCGAAGGCGAAGCCGGCCAATCCGAAGCCCGCGCGCAACCCCAAGATGGCGAAGGCGAAGAAACCGAAGCCGACTATGACAGCCAAGACATGGACGACCAGGACAGCGCCGAAGGTGAAATGGGTGACGACGGCATGCAGCCTGTCACCCCGCAGCGGCGCAACTGGGATCATCTGCCGCAAAGCGACTATAAGATCTGGTCGACTAAATATGACGAAACGATCACCGCGACCGAACTGGCCGACGAAGAAGAGCTGAACCGCCTTCGCGCGTATCTGGACCAGCAATTGTCGACCCTTCAATCGGTCGTCACCAAACTTGCGAACCGCCTGCAGCGCCGCCTGATGGCGCAGCAGAACCGCAGTTGGGATTTCGACCAGGAAGAAGGCATGCTGGACGCTGCGCGTTTGGCTCGCGTTGTTGTTTCGCCGGGCAGTTCGCTGTCGTACAAGGTCGAGCGCGAAACCGATTTCCGCGACACAGTGGTAACCCTGTTGCTCGACAACAGTGGATCAATGCGCGGCCGCCCGATCAGCATAGCTGCGATCAGCGCCGACATTTTGGCCCGAACGCTGGAACGCTGCGGCGTGAAGACAGAAATTTTAGGCTTTACCACCCGCGCCTGGAAAGGCGGACAGGCGCGTGAAGACTGGCTCGCGTCAGGCCGTTCTCCAATGCCGGGACGCCTGAACGATTTGCGCCACATCATCTACAAAAAGGCCGATGAACCCTGGCGTCATGCCAAGCGCAATCTAGGCTTGATGATGCGCGAGGGTTTGCTAAAGGAAAATATCGACGGTGAAGCCCTGCTATGGGCCCACAACCGGCTGATAGCACGCGCCGAAGACCGCCGCATTTTGATGGTCATATCCGACGGCGCCCCGGTCGACGACAGTACGCTGTCGGTGAACCATGGCGGCTATCTGGAGCAGCATCTGCGGAAAGTAATCGAAATGATCGAGACCCGTTCGCCCGTGCAACTGGTGGCGATCGGCATCGGCCATGACGTTACCCGCTATTACCGCCGTGCCGTTACGATCATGGACGCTGAACAATTGGGCGGCACGATGATCGAGCAACTGGCGGGATTGTTTGACGAAGAGTGACAATATATCAAAACAAATCCTTGATTTGTTATAACAATAAATAAGTTTCTAATTGCAACTTAACTTCCGGCATGATAGCAGGATCGCGCTTTTAAACGGGGAGCGTGATTATGCTGACGCTGTTGATCTTTTTCCTTCTGTTCTTCGCCATCGCATTGGTGCTCCCTACCGTACGCGTCTGGCGCCAAACAGGAATCAATCCTGTGGTGCTGCCACTAAGCGACGACGTGGCGGGCTTTGTAGGCACATGGTTCAAGCTTCTGATATTCACGCTAGGTCTTTACCTTGCGCTTGGTTCGCTTGGCCTTTTGGCACCGGTGGGCGAAATACAGCTACCTATTTACGCAACCACTATCGGATGGTGCCTGTTGGCCTTGAGCATTTGCTGGGTGGTGATCGCGCAGTTCCAAATGGGAAAGTCTTGGCGGGTTGGCATCGATACGCATGTTAAAACCGAGCTGGTTATCCACGGCCTCTTTCGCATAAGTCGCAATCCGATTTTTCTTGGCATGATGGTTCAGTTATTGGGCCTGTTCCTCGTCCATCCGGATGCGATTACACTCACCGTCTTTTTGGCGGCCTATATCCTAATCTCCATACAGATTCGGGGAGAAGAAGCGCATTTACGGGCACTCCATCCGGACTCTTACTCCGCATATAGTGGCGCGGTTCGTCGCTGGCTTTAATGCGTACTTGCATTTTTGCACCGAGATGACATTGGTTTAACCAAGCAGTTAAAGTCGGAGAGAACACATGAACGTTACCGAAGCCGTCGCTACCCGTCGCTCGATCCGGCAGTTCCTGCCGACACCCGTGCCACAAGAAACGCTCCAGCGCGTGCTTCAAAAGGCGCAGCGTTCGCCTTCCGGCGGCAATACGCAGCCTTGGAACGCCGTCCTGCTGACTGGGGAGCCGCTGGCGGACTTGACCGCCAAGATCAAAGCGAAAGCTGCGACCGCTCCGATGGGCGAAGGGCATGAATATGACATCTACCCCAAGGGTCTGGAAGGCCGTTACGAGGACCAGCGCCGCGGTGTCGGAAAGGCCATGTTCGATGCCCTCGGCCTTGCGCGCGAAGACGGCGCTGGCCGTGTCGCCCAGATGATGAAAAACTGGGACAGCTTTAACGCCCCGGTGCAATTGTTCACTTATACCCGCAAATATATGGGTCCGCCGCAATGGTCGGACATGGGCATGTGGCTGCAAACGGTCATGCTGTTGCTGCGCGAAGAAGGCCTCGACAGTTGTGCGCAGGAGATCTGGGCTATGTACGGCATCTATATGCGGGAATTGCTGAACATTGATGATGACCATATTTTCTTTTGCGGCATGGCTATCGGCTATCGTGATCCGGATGCGCCGGTGAATAACTTTACGGTGCCGCGGGTGGAGATCGACCAGGCAATTCGCTGGGAAGGTTTCTAGAAATTTCCACCGTCCCGTTGATCCTGTTCCGGCATCCTATTTTTCGAAATGGCAGCGATGGGACAAACCCTTGAAACAAGTTCAGACTGACGGTGGGTTGACCTATTCGCGTAATTCCAGCATCGCCCCTTCATGACCGAATTGCGCCTCTTCAACAGCCTGACCCGGCAACTTGAACCCTTTGTTCCCGTCCATCCCGGCGAGGCGCGCGTCTATACCTGTGGTCCGACCGTCTACAACTACCCGCATATAGGCAATATGCGCGCGTATGTATTTGCCGATACCTTAGGCCGCGTACTCTCGTACAAGGGCTATAAGCTGACCCATGTCATCAACATCACCGATGTGGGCCATCTGACCGATGATGCCGACGCTGGCGAGGATAAGATGGAAAAGATGGCGGCGGAAAAAGCGCAGTCGATCTGGGATATCGCCAAGCATTATACCGAAGCCTATTGGGCCGATGTGAAGGCGCTCAATATCCGCCAACCCGCGCATTGGTCCATCGCCACGGACTTTGTTCCGGCGATGATCGAATTTGCCAAGAGCATTGCCGACAAGCATTGCTATCAATTGGAAAGCGGCCTTTATTTCGACACCTCTTCAGTTGCCAATTATGGCGCTTTGGCACGGGCGAAGACAGAGGATGGCGAAGGCCGCATCGAAGAGGTTGAGGGCAAGCGCCACGCCGCCGATTTTGCCATTTGGCGTAAAACGCCCGAAGGCGAGACACGGCAGATGGAATGGGATTCTCCATGGGGAAAAGGCGCACCGGGTTGGCATCTAGAATGCTCGGTGATGTCCGAAGCGTTGCTCGGCCTGCCGTTTGACATTCACACAGGTGGAATTGACCATCGCGAAATTCATCACCCGAACGAAATAGCCCAAAACCAGGCCCGTTGCGGAAGCGATCACAGCGGCGCCAAAATGTGGATGCACAACAACTTCCTGATCGAACGCAGCGGCAAGATGTCCAAATCATCTGGAGAGTTTTTGCGCGTGCAGCTGCTTATCGATAAGGGCTTCCATCCCCTCGCCTACCGACTGATGTGCCTGCAAGCACATTACCGCAGCGAGTTGGAATTTAGCTGGGAAGGCTTGCAGGCAGCATTTGTAAGGCTGAAGCGGATGGTGATGGCGAGCGTGGCATTGCAAGACGCGCAGCCTGCAACGACAGTCGACGACAAGCGGATTGCTGAGCTGTTCGAAAGGTTCGACACCGCAATTTCGGAAGACCTCAATACAGCGCAAGCTCTCACAGCTCTGGAAGAGCTGTTGGCGATGAAAAAAGTCGATGCAGGGCAAAAGCTTTTGGCGCTTGCACAAATGGAGAATGTGCTTGGCCTAGCTCTCCTGACAACGACGCGTGCCGATCTCCGCGTTCGCCCCAAATCCGCCCTCATCACCGCGGAGGAAATTGAGGCCGCCCTAACCACCCGCAAGGAAGCCCGCGCGGCCAAGGACTTCGCCCGATCCGACGCGATCCGCGACGACCTGATCGCAAAGGGCATTGAAGTCATGGACGGCGATCCATTGGGTTGGGATTGGAAGTTGGATATATGATGTTGAAGATGGCATGGCTTGTTCTTGCTGCGGTGCACGCTACGCCCGCCTTCGCATTTTTCAGACCCGCTACTCTCACCGCCTTATATCGCCTCGACAGCTCCAATCCGCTTTTCCTTTTAATGCAGCACCGCGCCGCATTGTTCGTTGCAGTTTTCGCGCTCTGCCTTTGGTCGGCCTTCGACAGCCAGCCACGGCGTGCCGCCGTAGTGGTGACCGGAATTAGCATGCTCTCTTTTCTTGCACTCTATTTCCTGAATGATAGCCCGAAACCGTTGAAGACTATTGCAATGGTCGATCTGGTCGGAATCCCGTTTCTTTTCTTCGCGGCATGGAAGGCCTTCTCGCAATGACCAAAACCAAGCTCGTTATGGCCGGCCTTGTCCGCCCGCTCATCGAACCTCGTCTCCCCGATTGGGTAGAGCCACACTGGTTCATGTCCAAAGATGAGGCGTTGGAATTGGCGCCGATGGCAGAAATCGGCTGGTTCGACATGTACGACAAGGCCGATATGGCCGCAGTTATCGCCGCCGCCACACAGATGAAATGGCTCAACTCCATATATGCAGGTGTCGACGGCATGCCTTTGGCCCAGTTGAAAAAACAGGGCTGCATGGTCACCAACGGGGCGGGGATCAACGCGATCACCATTGCCGAATATGTCGTAATGGGCATGCTGACGGTCGCGAAAGGGTATCGGGAGGTTGTACGCGCGCAGGAGCGGCACGAATGGTTGCAGGACTCGCCCGGCAAGGTGGAACTCTTTGGCTCTAAGGCACTGTTGCTAGGCTATGGCGCTATAGGGAAGCTAATTGAAGAACGGCTGAAACCATTCGGGGTCGATGTCACGATCGTGCGCCGCACCCCGGGACCAACAAGCTTGGCGCCCGATGCGTGGCGCGCGCGGTTAGGCGAGTTTGACTGGGTTATCCTCGCCGTGCCGGCAACAGCAGAGACCGATAACATGATTGGCGCGGACGAGTTGGCGACGATGAAACAAAATGCGGTGCTCATCAACATCGCCCGCGGTTCGGTCGTCGAACAGGACGCGCTGGTCAAGGCATTAGAAACCAAGCAAATCGCTGCGGCTTTCCTTGACGTCACGACGCCGGAACCCTTGCCCGCCGACCATCCTTTGTGGACGCTCGACAACGCCCATGTCAGTATGCACTTATCGGGGCGGGCGCAGGATAAAATGTTTTTCCGCGCGGCAACCCGTTTCTTCGAGAATCTGGACCGCTACCGAAAAGGCGAGAAACTGGAGCCGCTTGTAAATCTGGACCTAGGATATTGAATATGGCGCACAACCCGGCTGAAATCTGGCACAAGGTTGCCCTATCGCGCGATGTGGACACGATAGCGGTCATCCTGCATGACGACTGCATTTTCGAAAGCCCGGTGGTGCATACCCCCCAATTGGGCAAAGCTATAACCGCCAAATATCTCGCTGCTGCGGGGCATACGCTTGGCAATAGCGATTTTGCCTATGTCGGGGAATGGCATCGTGAAAACTCGGCTATCCTCGAATTTCAAACGGTCATCGACGGGATAGCGATCAACGGAATCGACATGATCAGTTGTGACGACGACGGACTGATCACCCATTTCAAGGTCATGGTGCGCCCGCTGAAAGCGGTGAACATGCTCCACCAGAAAATGGGCGAGATGCTGATGAAGATGTCCGGCTGAGCTGTGCAACCCGAGCATCCCCCTTCCTTTCGAATATTCGTGCCGAAAATGGCGGGGGCCCGTCTGAATGACCGGCTGGTTGCTTGCTTGGGTGCCGGATTGGGCGTGTTTATTGCAGCAGTTGCGGGGCTGGGCATTCAGAATATGTGGCCAGCCCTACCCTTTCTTATTGCCCCGATCGGGGCGTCTGCCGTGCTGGTTTTTGCAGTACCGACCAGTCCCCTTGCGCAACCTTGGCCGGTTTTTGGCGGCAATGTTCTTTCGGCAGCGGTCGGGGTGACGGTAGCGCATATCATTCCCGATCCGCTGTTGGCCGTCGGTTTGGCGGTCGCATTGGCGATATTGGCAATGTCGCTGCTGCGTTGTCTTCATCCGCCAAGCGGGGCGGTTGCGGTTACCGCTATAATCGGCAGCGACGCCGTTATAGCGGCAGGCTATATGTACCCTGTGACGCTTGTCGCGGCCAATTCCGCCGCGCTCGTACTTGCCGGATATCTGTTCCATCGCATTTCAGGGCATAGCTATCCCCATCGCGTTTCCGAATCCCCTGCCCCTTTACCCGCGGCATTATTACGCGAAGATATTGAGCTTGCGCTTGCGCAGACCAAAGAAACCTTCGACATAAGCCCAGCTGACCTCGAAACCTTATTAATGACGGCTGAGAGTTTCGCAGCACAACGCCGCAACGCAGGCGGCTGATACCCTATTTCCCGATAATGCAACGCCCTATGGCGTCAGGATGTTTATGGTTTTGAAGGATTTTGACAGCGCGGCGTTCCTCCGGGACTATTGGCAGAAAAAGCCTCTCTTGATCCGCAATCCATGGGCGGCATGGCAAAACCCGTTTGAGCCGGACGAGCTTGCAGGTCTGGCATGCGAGGCCGAGGTTGAATCGCGTCTGGTGGTCGGGGCGCAAGGCAGTTGGGCCGTGGAACATGGCCCCTTGGCCGAAGCGCGCTTTGCCAGGCTCGGGCAGGAGCCTTCGACTTTGCTAGTACAGGCGGTGGACCATCACATACCCGAAGTTGCGGCCCTCATCGCATCGTTCCGGTTCATCCCTAACTGGCGGATCGATGATGTCATGGTTAGCTATGCAACCGATGGCGGGGGCGTCGGGCCGCACTATGACCAATATGACGTCTTCCTGATTCAAGGAAATGGACGGCGACGCTGGCGTGTTGGGCAGTTGTGCGACGACGAAAGCCCGCTCATCCCGCATGACGAATTGCGGCTTTTGGCCGAATTTCAGGCAACTGACGAATGGTTGTTGGAGCCCGGCGACATACTCTATGTTCCGCCCCGCATTGCCCATGATGGCGTTGCCGTGGGCGATGATTGTATGACCTATTCGGTAGGCTTCCGCGCACCATCGCGTAGCGAACTGCTCACCCACTTTCTCGACGATCTGGTCGCGGAAATGGAGGATGACGACCGCTATGCCGACCCTGAACTGGCAATCCAGGAAAATCCGGGCGAAATTTCGAGCGCAGCACTGGACAAGTTGCACCGGCTGGCAATCGAGAAACTGCAGGACCGCTCCAGCTTTGCCCGCTGGTTCGGTGGCTATAGCAGTACACGGAAATATCCCGAAATAGACTGGTCACCGGAAGACCTGGAAACCGAAGCAGATGTCGGCGCCCGATTGCGGTCTGGCGCCTCTGTATCACGCAATCCGGCAAGCCGGTTTTCGTTTCTTCGGCAGGATGACACGACGATTATGCTTTTTGTCGATGGCGCCACCTTCCACTGCGCAGGTGCGAGTGCACGATTTGCCGAAAATTTGTGCAAAGTCGACACCACAGTCTTGGCAGCACAAGAAGCGCCCGATGCCCAACTTCAAAAGCTCGTGACCGAACTGATAAATCAAGGCAGCATCGCACTTTCCGAACTGGAACAAAGCTGAAATGCGAACGCGGATAAGTGTATGCGCAAAAAAGCGACGCTTTCCCGTGCACGATGCGGCCCTATCCGCAGCGCTTAATGGCAACGTTCCACTGCGAACCTACAAATGCGATCGATGCGGCGCATATCATCTCACGAGCCGGACTAAAGGAAAGCGGATACCACGTCCGGCGGCCTAAACCTCAATAACGCGCGCCAGACCCTGTCCCAGCCCTTCAACCGACCAGTCTCCGATTGACCAGCGGACGAGCCGGAGCGTTGGAAATCCGACTGCTGCGGTCATACGCCGAACCTGCCGGTTGCGGCCTTCGCGGATTGTCAGGCTGATCCAGCAATCCGGAACCGTCTTGCGAAACCGAACTGGCGGATCGCGTGGCCATATTTCAGGGTCCGAAATCCGCTCCGCTTCGGCTGGACGGGTCATGCCATCCTTCAACTGCACGCCTGAACGCAATGCAACCAAGGCTGAATCGGATATTGTGCCTTCGACCTGCACCAGATACCGCTTTGGCATCTTGAACTTGGGATCCGAAATACGGGCTTGCAATTGACCGTCATCGGTCAGCAACATCAGACCTTCGCTATCCATATCAAGTCGCCCTGCCGGATAGACGCTATCGATGTGGATGAAGTCGGAAAGCGTTGGCCGTGCTGACCCGGCTGTGCCCCTGTCGGTGAATTGTGGTAAGACTCCGAACGGCTTATTGAACAGGACAAGGCGTGACATGAAGGATGCACTACCTCCAATCGGATCAATTGTCTTGAAAAAGAGCGAGGCGGAGGCGGTGTTGCTCCGCCCCCGCCCTTGGTAGCTCTAGACCACCACTTGACCGCCCAGGGCGACAATTCGGTTGGACGGTATGTGGAAAAACTCCGCAGGATTATAGGCATTGCGCTGCAAGAAAATCAGAATGATGTCCTGCCAGAATGGCAAGCCTTCATCTTTGGAGGCCGACAGCACATTCCGCCCTACGAAATAGCTCGTTGTCATGCCATTTATCGGCGTGTCCGACTTTGGAATTGCGCGTGCAAGCGCCTGCGGGACATCCGGAGCCTCCATGAAACCATAGCGGAGGATGATACGAGCGAAGTTCGCATCGATCTTTTCATAAGTCGAGCGTTCTTCTTCTGGAACGTGCGGTACACCCGCGGTGCGGACGGTTAGAACCAGATTACGCTCATGCAGAACACGGTTGTGTTTCAGATTGTGCAATATGGTTCCGGGAACGCCTTCGGCATTTGCGGTCAGATAAACCGCCGTGCCTTCGACCCGCGCGATTTTGCTTTTAGAAAGTGACTTGCCCAGTTCCGCGAGCGTCATTGCGCCTTCATTTTCCTTCGTGTCGATCAAGCGTTTGCCGCGGACCCAAATCCAGATCACAAGGCAAATCATTGCGCCAACCGCAAGCGGGACCCAACCGCCGTCAACAACGCGCAAGATATTTGCGCCGAAGAAGATGAGATCGATGACAAGGAACGGGATAATCACCAAAAGAGATTTTGCTAGGCTCCATTTCCAAAGCTTATGCACCACAACGAATGCAAGGCAGGTTGTCACCACCATCGTTCCGGTAACGGCGATACCATAAGCCGACGCCATAGCCGACGAGTTGCGGAACTGTACCACCAAGAGCCAAACACCGAACAAGAGCATCCAGTTTATGGCCGGAATATATATCTGCCCGGCACTCCCCGGAGAGGTCTGTACAATCTTCATCCGAGGCAACAGGCCGAGTTGAATAGCTTGCTGGGTGAGTGAATAGGCCCCGGTGATCACCGCTTGGCTCGCAATTATGGTGGCCAGCCCGGCCAGAATGATCATTGGAACACGCACAGCTTCAGGGGCCATCAGGAAGAACCAGTCTTGGGTTTCCAAAGGCATCCCAGCCGCACGCGCTTGCTCTAAAGCCGCCATCGCAAAGGCGCCTTGGCCGAAATAGTTTAATGCAAGCGCAGGAAAGACAAGCAGGAACCAGCCCAATCGGATAGGAAAACGGCCAAAATGGCCCATGTCTGCAGTTAGGGCTTCGGCGCCGGTGACCGTCAGGAAAACGGATCCCAGCACGATCAAGCCGACCATACCGTTATTCACCAGGAAGCTGACGGCATGGTGCGGCGATAGTGCGCCGATGATGCCCGGATAATCAGAAATATGGAGCAGTCCCAAACCGCCGATAGCAAGAAACCACAGAACACATATGGGGCCGAATAGTTTTGACACCATCGCGGTTCCGCGAAACTGGATGGCAAACAGCGCGACCATAATAACCATCGTGATGTTGATGATGGTTTGCTCCGATATGCCCCCTCCTATGCCAGGTATGGTCTTCGTGCCCTCGACGGCCGACAGTACCGAAAGTGCGGGTGTGATGATCGCATCGCCGTAAAAGAGGGCTGCGCCAATCGCGCCAAGCGCCAACACGACGCCCTTTCGCCCGCCAATGCCTCGACCTGCAAGGGCGAGCAAGGCAAGAACGCCGCCCTCCCCGTCGTTATCGGCGCGCATTAGGAAAATAACATATTTGACGGTCACGACTAATATGAGTGACCAGAGTGCCAGACTAAGCACCCCGAATATCGCTGCCTCCTGTATACCGCCTGTTGGTGCGCTGTGATGGAGCGCCTCGCGAAAGGCATAAAGCGGGCTAGTTCCGATGTCGCCGAAAACCACTCCGATTGCGCCAATCGTTAGCGCGGCAAGTGAATGTTGATGAATATTATGAGAATCAACTGAACCCGAATGCGAACTTTGCATGACCGGAAACCTCTGTTGTGGGGCGGCGGCAAATACGCCTTTTATTTTGCAGTGCAACAGTAATTTTTCGATTTAAATAACATATATTTATCAATTTGATATGACGATATCTTTCTCAATTGCTCGGATTGAGATAACACAACTTCGCATTTGCACAATGGCGACTCATGCAGGTTCGTGGAAATTTCGTCATGTACCGAGATAGAAAAAGGGTCGGAAAGTTTCCTTTCCGACCCCTCTTATTTGTTTTGCCGAAGACGCAGGACTTAGAAGTCCATGCCGCCCATGCCGCCCATGCCACCGGGCATGCCGCCCATGGCTGGTGCCTTGTCTTCCGGCGCGTCCGAGATGGTCGCTTCGGTGGTGATCAGCAGGCCGGCAACCGAAGCGGCATCCTGCAGAGCAGTACGTACAACCTTGGTCGGGTCAACAACACCGGCCGCTACCAGATTTTCATAGGTATCGGTTGCAGCGTTGAAGCCCTGATTCTGATCGCCAACGCGCAGCAGGTTGCCAGCGACAACGGCGCCGTCATGGCCTGCATTCTGCGCGATCTGACGCAGCGGAGCTTCGATCGCCTTGCGGACGATATCGATACCACGGGTCTGGTCGTCATTCGCGCCCTTCAGGCCTTCGAGAGCCTTTGTGGCATACAGCAAAGCCGTACCGCCGCCAGGAACGATGCCTTCTTCAACCGCAGCGCGGGTTGCGTGAAGCGCGTCGTCGACGCGATCCTTACGCTCCTTCACTTCGACTTCAGTTGCGCCACCGACCTTGATTACGGCAACACCGCCGGCAAGCTTTGCCAGACGTTCTTGAAGCTTTTCGCGGTCGTAATCGCTCGTGGTGGTTTCGATTTGCGCACGGATCGCTTCAACGCGGCCCTTGATCGCTTCGGCATCACCCGAACCATCAACGATGGTGGTGTTGTCCTTATCGATAGTGACGCGCTTGGCTTGGCCGAGCATGCCAATGGTAACCGACTCAAGCTTGATGCCCAGATCTTCGCTGATCATTTCACCCTTAGTGAGGATCGCGATATCTTCGAGCATCGCCTTACGACGATCGCCGAAGCCAGGAGCCTTGACGGCTGCAATCTTCAGGCCGCCACGCAGCTTGTTCACAACCAGCGTAGCAAGAGCTTCGCCTTCGACGTCTTCAGCGATGATCAGCAAAGGACGACCCGACTGAACAACCGCTTCGAGGATCGGCAACATGGCTTGCAAGTTGCTGAGCTTCTTTTCGTGGATCAGGATGTACGGATTTTCCAGTTCGACCGACATTTTTTCGGTGTTCGTGATGAAGTAAGGCGACAGATAACCGCGGTCAAACTGCATACCTTCCACGACATCGAGTTCAAACTCGAGGCCCTTGGCTTCTTCAACAGTGATCACGCCTTCTTTGCCGACCTTGTCCATGGCTTCGGCGATCTTTTCGCCCACTTCCGTGTCGCCATTAGCCGAGATGATGCCAACCTGAGCGATTTCAGCCGAACCGGTTACGGGCTTCGAGCGCGCCTTGAGGTCTTCGACAACCTTGGTCACAGCCAGGTCAACGCCACGCTTCAGGTCCATCGGGTTCATGCCAGCAGCAACCGACTTCATGCCTTCGCGAACAATCGCTTGGGCAAGAACGGTGGCCGTTGTGGTGCCGTCACCAGCCGCGTCGTTAGCCTTTGAAGCCACTTCGCGGATCATCTGGGCACCCATATTTTCGAACTTGTCTTTCAGTTCGATTTCCTTGGCGACGGTGACGCCGTCCTTGGTGATGCGTGGTGCACCGAAGCTCTTGTCGATAACAACGTTACGACCCTTTGGTCCGAGCGTAACCTTTACGGCATCGGCAAGGATGTCTACGCCGCGCAGGATGCGTTCACGCGCATCGCGGCCGAATTTCACGTCTTTAGCAGCCATGATATTGTTCCTTTAAATTAAGCGCAGAAATCTGCGCATGTTCACACTGGTTTGGCGTTAGCCAACAATCCCGAGAATATCCGATTCCTTCATGATCAGCAGGTCTTCACCGTCGATCTTGACTTCGGTGCCCGACCATTTGCCGAACAGAATGCGGTCGCCGGCTTTTACGTCGAGCGGAGTTACGGTGCCGTCTTCAGCTTTCGAACCCGAACCGACGGAGACGACTTCGCCTTCCTGCGGCTTTTCCTGAGCGCTGTCCGGGATGATAATCCCACCAGCAGTTTTTGCTTCGGCCTCGACCCGACGGACGAGGACACGGTCATGCAACGGACGAAATGCCATGTTGAACCTTCCTTTATTAGTTTCGCCATCCCGCCACGCCCACTTGGAAGCAGGGGACGGCAATGAATGTCAGTTAGCACTCTTTTAGGGTGAGTGCTAACGAAGCCCAAATAGGAGCTTTTTGTGACGGGTCAAGGACAAGCCACTAAAAAAATTCGCCTGTGTAACCATTGCGCGAGTCCTACCGAACCGGAGGCGTGCGCAACAAACTACCTGCTCGGAAATACGAATATGGGTTAGAAGGAACTGTGTTGGCCACAGCGCAGCGCATTGAAACGCTATCGAGTATCAAATTGTCGAATTATCAAGCTCTTTACCTGTCTATTCTGCGGCATAACTTATCGTGATAGCGCGCGAAGAAACGATGCGTGATTTAATGCGGCTTGCCCAATCGGGTGACAAGCAGGCCTACGCCGTTCTTCTGGAACAGGCGGGACGCTGGCTTACACGTTTTTTTGCGTATAAGATTGCAGATGATGCAGTGGATGACCTGGTTCAAGACACGTTGATTTCCCTGCATCGGAAACGGGCCAGCTACGATCCATCGCGTCCCTTTCTGCCGTGGCTCGCCGCCATCGCCCGTTATCGTTGGGTCGATCGTTTGCGGCAAACCTATCGTCATGCTGCCGATGAACTTCTGGACCAGCACAGCGATGAAAGTCACGAGGATGAAGTAGGCGCCAAAATAAGCATCGACCGACTCCTCCATAAACTGCCCGAGGCGCAGGCTTTGGTCATCCGCTTGGTCAAGATTGACGGCCTCAGCATTAGCGAAGCCTGTGCGAGGTGCGGTCAATCCGAACCGCTCGTAAAAGTGAACATACACCGTGGCCTCAAGAAACTAGCCACGCTGATTGAGAGTGATTAACATGTCCAACAACTTCGATATCTCCGCGCTCGTCCAGGAGTTGGAGCCGGTAAAGCCGCTCCGCCCGCACATTCCGCTGCTACTCTCAGCATTGACGACCATTGTGGCCGTTGTGGTTGTGATTTGGTCCCAAGGTATGCGTGCCGATCTTTCAGCCGGGAAGCCGGATGAAATGTTTTTGATACGCGCGGGGGTATTGCTTCTTTTGGGCGGGGCAACCGCACATTCGGTTACTTCGATGGCTAGCCCTGCCGTGGGACGCAGTCAAAATGGCTGGAAAATGGCGCTAGCGGCCGCTGTCCTGTTTCCACTGGCGGCCATAATTGTCGCTACGACGGGTGACGTCGGGCCTGCTTTAAAGGCAATGGATTCTGGTATGCGATGCATGGGCTACAGCCTTGTTGGCGGCTTGGCGACGGCAGTACCGATGATAATCTGGTTGCGCAAAGGCGCTCCCACTTCGCCAGAGCGCGCCGGTTGGTTGACCGGCTTGGCGTCTGGTGGACTCGGGGCCTTTGCCTATAACATCCACTGCCCGTTCAATAATGTGGTGTATATAGGCGTGTGGTATAGCTTAGCGTTGATGATCTGTGCCGTGCTCGGCCGTATAATCGTTCCACGACTAATACGCTGGTGATTAGCCGCGCGCAGGCAACCCCGCCGCGCGCAATGCGGCATGGGCTTCTGCAATGCTATGTTGCCCAAAATGGAAAATCGAAGCCGCCAGCACCGCGCTCGCATGGCCCTCGCGGACACCTTCAACCAGATGATCCAAATTCCCGACACCGCCGCTGGCCACCACAGGCACATTGACTGCACCTGCAATCGCCCGGGTCAGTTCCAAGTCGTAACCATCGCGCGTTCCGTCTCGGTCCATGCTGGTGACCAATAGTTCACCTGCTCCAAGATCGGCGAGCTTAACCGCATGCTCCAGCGCATCTATGCCGGTTGGTTTGCGGCCTCCATGCGTGAAGATTTCCCAACGATCGCCGGTACGCCGCGCATCGACGGATGCAACAACGCACTGGCTTCCGAAGCGCTCAGCGATGTCGGCAACCGCTTCCGGACGTGCAACTGCAGCGCTATTGACCGCCACTTTATCCGCACCCGCCAGCAGCAACGCCCGGGCATCGTCCGCACTCCGGACACCCCCGCCTACGGTCAAGGGCATGAAGCATACTTCAGCCGTCCGGCGCACTACATCAATAATGGTTCCTCGCCCTTCGTGACTTGCACCGATATCCAGAAAGCATAATTCGTCGGCACCGGCCAAGTCATAGGCTTGCGCCTGCTCTACCGGATCACCAGCATCGCGAAGGTCGACAAAGTTCACGCCTTTTACGACACGACCATTAGCCACGTCCAGGCAAGGTATAACGCGTATCCGGACTGTCACGCCCTGTTCGCCAACGCTATTGCCGTCGCCAGATCAAGGCGTCCGTCGTATATTGCGCGTCCTGTAATGACGCCCTCGATACCGTCTTTGGCATGCAGCGACAGCATATGGATGTCGTCGAT
The DNA here is from genome assembly GCA_013823985.1 of Sphingopyxis sp. Taxonomy (GTDB): domain Bacteria; phylum Pseudomonadota; class Alphaproteobacteria; order Sphingomonadales; family Sphingomonadaceae; genus Sphingorhabdus_B. Next base: position 96,368 of record PNNB01000014.1, on the reverse strand, counting down.
ACCTTTTACACCTCCACTGGCAATTACGGGAATCTTCACTGCGCGCGCGAGGTCAACTGTTGCTTCGATATTGCAACCGGTAAGCATTCCGTCACGGCCGACATCGGTGAACAGTATAGATGCCACACCTGCATCTTCGAAACGTCGCGCCAGATCAACCACCGGCATGTCGGATTTCTCGGCCCAGCCTTCGGTCGCGACAAACCCGTCGCGGGCGTCCACCGCGACAACGATGCCATTTTCGAACTCGCGCGCCATATCTTTCACAAATTGAGGGTCTTTGAGCGCCGCTGTACCGATGACGAGCCGCGCAACGCCCATGTCGAACCAGCGTTCAACGGTCTGTGCATTGCGGATACCTCCACCAAGTTGGATATATCCCGGGAAATTTTCGATTATCCCCTCCACCGCTTCGGCATTTTCGGGCCGTCCGGCAAAAGCCCCGTCGAGGTCAACAACATGCAAAAACTCAGCGCCCTGCTCCGCAAAAAGCAAGGCCTGCGCGGCAGGATCGTCAGCATAGACGGTGGCACGGTCCATATCGCCTTCGGCTAGACGGACAACTTCGCCGCCTTTCAGGTCGATTGCGGGAAAAACGATCATGCAAAATCTCCCATCACGGGCGCCACTCCAGAAAGCGTTTGAGGAAGTTAATGCCATAAGCCTGGCTCTTTTCGGGATGAAACTGCACCCCGATAATATTATCTCGACCAACGGCGGCGACAAGTTCGCCCCCATGGTCGGTGACTGCAAGTATTTCTGCCTGATCCGCTACGTCAAAATGATAGCCGTGCAGAAAATAGGCCTCTCCCGTCTCGATCAGAGGCGCGCCAACGGCAGGCGCCACATCGTTCCAACCCATGTGCGGTACTTTTAATTCAAAGGATGGCTCAATCGCGCGTACGGTGCCACCAATCCATCCCAAACCTTTTGTCGTCCCATGCTCGACGCCAGCATCCGCCAATAACTGCATTCCGACGCAAATACCCAAAAAGGGAGTCGCGTCGTGCCGGACGCGACTTTCCAAAGCCTCGATCATCGATTCAATGGCCGAAAGTGCTTCCATACAATGCGCAAATGCACCAACACCGGGCAGGACTATGCGCTCTGCCTTTGCCACCACAAGCGGATCGGCAGTGACGTCGATGTTCACCGCACCCGCTGCCTTCAACGCATTGTGCACCGAATGCAGGTTGCCCGCGCCATAATCAATCAGCGCAAGAGACACGATCTAAAGCATGCCCTTAGTGGAGGGAATTGTGTCCGCTTTACGGGGATCTATCTCTACCGCCTGCCGCAGCGCACGGGCCAAAGCCTTGTAACAGCTTTCTACAATATGGTGGTTGTTCGATCCGTAGAGATTTTCGACGTGCAAAGTAATACCGGCAGCGGTTGCAAAACTGTGGAACCAGTGCTCGATGAGCTCGGTGTCCCATTCACCCAACCGCGGCATGCCCAGTGAAACCTTCCAGACGAAATAGGGACGGCCGGAAATATCGAGTGCGCACCGCGTCAATGTTTCGTCCATAGGCGCATAAGCCGTGCCGTAACGCGTGATACCGCGCTTGTCGCCCAAAGCCTGAAGAACCGCCTCGCCAATGGCAATGCCGGTGTCTTCGGTCGTGTGGTGCTGGTCAATGTGCAGATCGCCAACGGCGTTGACTTTCAAATCAATCAGCGAGTGACGCGACAATTGCTCCAGCATATGATCCAGAAATCCGATGCCGGTCGAAACCGCATATACTCCGCTGCCGTCGAGATTAACCTCGACATCGATCGACGTTTCGCTTGTCTTGCGACTGATGTTTCCGGTTCGCATGGCCGCCGCTATACGGATAATATTGCGCTTGGCAAGTTGACATGACGACAACAAGCATCTTGATTTCAGCGGCTCCACGGTCCACCAAGCGCGCATGACCGATGAGCATATCGACAGCCTGATTCCCTATGACGACGTGGTGCAAGAGGCGCTTCGTGCCGTGGTCGGTCGTGTTCTCGGTGATGTCGCGGTGAATGGACTCCCCGGAGACCACCATTTTTACATTACTTTCAAAACCCAAGCGCCGGGTGTTGCGATACCGGTACATCTTCACGAACGTTTTCCGGATGAGATGACCATCGTGCTACAGCACAAATATTGGGATTTGAAAGTCGAATCGGACCATTTTGAGGTGGGCTTGTCGTTCAGCCAAATCCCGTCGCATTTGGTTATTCCCTATTCCGCGATCACGGCTTTTGTCGACCCTGCCGTCGATTTCGCTCTGCAATTCCATGTTGATGCTGGCGAGAGCGGTCCTGAGCCCCATGAAGAAGCGGGCAATGACGAACCTACAGTCTTGGTAGAGGACGGCTCCAACGTCGTCAGCGTGGATTTCGGACGCAAAAAGTGACGGGCGATACCCGCGCTGAATATGACAGCTTTGGCGCAATAGACGTACCGGCTAACGCATATTGGGGTGCCCAAACCCAACGCAGTATCGCGAATTTCCCTTTCCCCGCTCAAGAGCGCATGCCTTTGGGGATTATTTACGGCCTGACACATGTCAAACGCGCCGCAGCGCTAACACACAAGGCATCCGGCGCGCTTGCCCCCGAAATCGCTGACGCAATCATTGTTGCCACAGACCGCATATTAGCAGGCACGTTTGACAATCAGTTTCCATTGGTCATTTGGCAAACGGGAAGCGGCACACAATCGAACATGAATGTGAACGAGGTCATTGCCGGCATTGCAAACGAAATTCTAACGGGTGTACGTGGCGGTAGTACGCCCGTGCATCCAAACGATCACGTGAACAAGGGTCAGTCTTCTAACGATAGCTTTCCGACAGCCATTCATGTCGCGGTGGCACGTGCCACCCACAGCAAACTTCTCCCTGCTCTTGCGATTCTTACCGAGGCGCTGTGCGCCAAGTCCGCCGCTTGGGCTGACATCATCAAGATCGGCCGCACGCATTTGCAAGACGCAACACCGCTTACGCTTGGCCAAGAATTTTCAGGCTATGTGGCCCAATTAATTGCGAACCGAGCGAGAATTGAAGGCACTGTTGTGCACAACGTTCAAAAACTGGCGCAGGGCGGCACGGCGGTAGGCACCGGACTCAACGCGCCGGAGGGCTTCGACATGGCGATCGCAAACGAAATTTCCACCGCTACCGGAATAGCTTTCGAACCTGCCCGCAACAAATTCGAAGCGCTAGCATCCAATGACGGGTTGGTTCAAATGTCGGGCGTGTTGAACACACTTGCCGTTAGCCTGACAAAAATCGCCAACGACATACGCTTGCTCGGATCCGGACCGCGCTCAGGCCTCGGGGAACTTTTGCTTCCCGAAAACGAGCCGGGAAGCTCAATCATGCCGGGCAAGGTAAATCCGACACAGTGTGAAATGCTGACAATGGTTGCGGCGCAAGTGATTGGCAACCATCAGGCCGTGACTATTGGCGGGATGCAGGGCCATCTGGAATTGAATGTGTTCAAGCCGCTGATTGGCGCAAATGTTCTGCGTTCAATAGAACTGCTCAGCATCGGTATGGACACATTCGCCAAAAACTGCGTCGATGGCCTCGAGCCTGACAAGGTGCGTATCGCGGGACTTATGGAAAATTCGCTCATGCTCGTAACCGCGCTTGCGCCCGTTATCGGCTATGACAATGCAGCCAAAATTGCAAAGCAGGCACATGCAACGGGAACCACATTGCGCGAAGCAGCTTTAGCATCGGGACTGGTTGACGAAGCCACTTTCGATACCCATGTCAGACCACAGGATATGGTTTAGGAGACCCGAAATGTTAAAGTCCATTGCAGGAGCCGTTGTAGGCGAAGTTATCGGTCGCAAGCGTGGAAATGGGCTACTCGGTGCAGGCATTGGTTTGGTCGCGACGCGTATCGCCACCCGTTCGATTCCTGGCCTTCTGCTTGTTGGTGGCGCGATTGCGGCAAAAACGATATATGACAAGCGCAAGGAACGCAAAGCTTAGTCTAACTTACCCGTTAGCCAATAACTTGAACCCGCCGTCTGCCATTCTTTGACGGCTTCGATTGGTGCAACTAGCATCAGGATGTTCAGCGTTAAATTGTCCCGGATGAGCCAGCCGGTAAACATTTCAAACATCAGCGCCAGTCCTAGCGTCGCCTTCCAAGGCAGGCGCGACGCGAGAAAAAAGCCCAAAACCATCCAAACCATATCGAACATACTGTTGATAATGCTGTCACCCGAATAGCCATAGGAAATGGTCACTTCGCGGTAGCGGTCGATAATGACCGGCGAGTTTTCCAAAATTTCCCAAGCGCCTTCGACAAATATTGCTGCACACAAGGAAAGGCCGAGTGGCCACCTTCGCAGGATTAGCCGACCCACGCCAAAGAAGATGAAGCCATGAATAATATGGCTCGGCGTGTACCAGTCAGCGATATGTTGGCTGTTTTCGGAAGATTGGACGACCCCATGCCAAAGCTTAATATCGCCACATGCGCAGATCGGCGGTCGGTCCATGGCAAATAATATGGCCACCAATAGCATGAATAGCATTAGGGCGATCAGCGCACTGAGCTTACTTACCCGCAATGGCCATTCCATCTCAGCTACCCCCTTGACGCATGCCTCTTCTTTCGCGCAGTAGCGGCTATGGCCGATAGCAACAACCACAAGCCGCACGAGCTCGAACGCAGGGGACTGCTTTTTGTTCTTTCATCCCCTTCGGGTGCCGGGAAATCCACGCTATCCCGCATGCTTCTGGAAGCTGATGAGAAAATAGCGCTATCGGTATCCTACACGACACGTCCGCCGCGCCCTGGCGAGATTGACGGTATTCATTATCATTTTACCGATGTGCCGACGTTTAAAAAAATGGCAGCCGACGGGGAATTTCTAGAATGGGCGCATGTTTTCGGACATCGTTACGGCACACCCAAAGCCCCGGTAGAAGAAAAGCTTGCCGCCGGCTGTGATGTCCTGTTCGACATTGACTGGCAAGGTGCTCAGCAATTGTACCAAGAAGCTGGTCCGGACGTTGTGCGTGTCTTCATCTTACCACCGTCCATAGAGGAGTTGGAACGCCGGCTGCATACAAGGGCGCAGGATAGCGATGCAGTTATCGCCGACCGTATGAGCCGCGCAAAAGCCGAAATCGGCCATTGGGACGGTTATGACTATGTCCTGATCAACGACGACGTAAAGACATGTTTTGACAAGGTCCGCCAAATCCTTGCTGCGGAACGCATGAAACGGCGGCGGCAAAAGGGATTGATCGGATTTGTCCGTGATCTGGCCGCTACGTAGGAATTAGGCCAGCGCGGCTAACAAGAAGGTCAGACCGCCCAATCCCAATGACAGATGCCACCGCATTCTCATCCAGCCGTCCGGCAAATGACACCGCGTCTTCAACCATCGATCTACCATCGGTGAGGCCATCAAAAACAGTCCGATCCACGCCAAAGATGGACCGGGCCAGTCCCATCCCCAAATCCATGGCAAATAACTTGCGAACGCAATCAGGCTGGGCGCGACTGCAAGGATGAATATCGGGCCTGCGGCGGTGCCTTCCTTTCGGGCAATGACACCAAAACCCCACCATATGCCGCCGAGAAAACTGAAAATGAAGGCCGCATAGCCATAGGCTGCTGCGAGACCCGTCCATCGATATTCACTGTCCGATAAGACGAGCATTACGGCAATAATCTGGGGCAACAGACCCGCATAGCCTGCAACCAGCGCGGCTTGCGGTAGTTCGGAAGATGTTGTGTTCGTACTCTTTGTCATGGCGCGAGTTTAGCCGGGAGCGTTTCCGTGAGCGACCTAGGCTTTCACCTATGTCGTCGGACCGAGAAGATCCAAAAACTGAACCGCTTGCAGAAATTCGCTTTCTCGGTCGCTGCGGTTCTTCTGGGCCCAATAATCGGCACCCCACAATTCTTCCTGCCACAATTCATCGAGGCAAGCCGCGTTCCATATATCTTTTGCCGTCCCAACATGTTCGACCACCGCCAGGGTTGCAATCAACGAGCCCGATAGATGGGCTAGCTTTGCCATCGCGGCGAGCTCAAACGTTCCGCGCGCCGCCACCGCTGCACGCAACTTTTCGAGTGTCCCCTCCGGTTGCGGCTTGTGAATAATGCCTTCGACAATCACAAAGCTAACGTCATAACGGCCCCGCGCCCAGTTCAACCACGGGTCCCAGATTTCAGCCTGCCTCTCTGCAAGCGCCTCGCCCTGCGCCGCGCGATAGCACATGAGGTCTGTTTCCCCATATGCGGCAATGGCTGCCGCAAAGGCCTCCCGGTCTGGGCCGACACGATCGATTGCTGCATTGGCAAAACCCGTCATCGGCATCCGCGCTGGATCAATATTCTTTTCAACAGCATCCCATTCCGCGACAACGGCATTGGCTAGGCTGCGCGTCGGCAGGGCTAGCTCATTGCGTGTCGGCGTTTTCACCGGCCGTCCGTCGAGCCTCACGGCGTAGCCGAACGTGCTTTGTTCGAGCGTAACTTCCTTCCAGAAACGTCTCATAATTTAGGCGTGCTTTTCCATCGCTTGGAAAGGAACACGGGTACCATCAGAAAATCGATCATCCCCACCAGAAACAACACATAACCAGCAGCTTTGGGAAGGTCAAAGGCACCACGCGCAATGACGGCCAAACCGACAACCAACATGACGGCGCCCGTGATACGGCAGATATTGATAACCAAAAAGCGGTATTGCGCCTTTGTTTCTTCTTCGGGTGTCATGCAAAATCTCCCAACAGCGCGGCAAGCTCTTCCATAGACTCGGCTATGGCATCAGCGCCGGCTTCACGCAGTTCCTCGATCGGATGGTAACCCCAGTTTACACCTATGGTGCGTGTACCGGCCGCCCGCCCCATGTGGATGTCGTAAACGGTATCGCCGATTACGACGGCCTGCCCCGCTCCTACACCTGCATCGGCAAGTGCCTGATACACCATGGACGGGTGGGGTTTAGAAGGGTGTCGGTCTGCGGTTTGCAATGTAACAAACAGGCCCTTTATCGCATGATGATCAAGGCAACGCTCCAACCCGCGATCCGATTTCCCCGTTGCGACCCCTAGCAACCAACCGCTTTCGTCCATGGATGCGAGAAGTGCCGCAATTCCGTCATACAGAGGTTCATGCTCCAGCCCGTTGTTTCGCAGGACGAGATAAGATGACCTGTACCGCTCTGCCATTTCGGTATGCAATGAAGGATTGGCATCGGGCAGCAAGACGCGCATGATTTCAACAAGGCTGAGTCCCACTATTCGGCGGATAGCATGACGCGAAGGCGGTGACATTCCCGCTTCTTCAAACGCATGCTCCATGGCCATGCAAATGTTAGCTTGGCTGTCGACCAGCGTACCATCGCAGTCGAATATGGCGAGCTTTCCCGTCACCAGTGCCTCACTTCTTCACGACCGGCTTCTTGCCCACCGCCTTTTTTATGACAGGCTTTTTTGCCGCAATTTTTTTCCCCGTCGCAAGCTGGCTGCGCTTTTTGTCTTTTGGCTTTTCGGTTGCGGTTCCTCGCGAACGGCGCTCTCCTTTGCGCTCCTTTCTTGCGGATTTTGCGATATTGGCGGCGAGCCGCTTTTTGCCTTCGGCCGTTTCAGAATATTTGGGTGCATCCAGGACAAGCGCGTCACCCAGTTCAATATCGAACCCAAGATCAGCAAAGCTGTCCTGCATATGCGGGGGTAAATCTGCACGAACGTCGATCTGGTGCCCCTGCGGATGATCGATACGCAAGCGGCGCGCGTGCAAGTGCATTTTACGGCTGATGGTTCCCGTCAGAAACGCATCTTTCCCGCCATATTTGCCGTCGCCGACAATAGGATGCCCGATCGCAGCCATGTGCACGCGCAACTGGTGTGTACGTCCGGTATAGGGTTGCAACTCTACCCAAGCGCAGGTGTTGCCGGCCCGTTCGACGATACGATAACGTGTTCGGGCAGACTGGCCGTTTTGTTCGTCAACATGCATCTTTTCGCCGCCACTACCCGGCTGCTTACCGATTGGCAGGTCGATAAATCCGTCCGCGATGTCGGGCACGCCTACGACGAGTGCCCAATATACTTTGCGAGCCGTCCGCGATGAAAACGCTTTGGAAAAATGCCCCGCCGAGCGCGAAGTCCGCGCCAAAAGCAACGCGCCGGATGTATCCTTGTCCAACCGGTGAACAAGTTTTGGCCGATTATCCAGTTCGAAAAACAACGCGTCCAATAGGCCGTCAACATGGTTTTCCGTCTTGGTCCCCCCTTGCGTGGCCAAACCAGCAGGTTTGTTAATGACCAACGCAGCGTCGTCCTTGTGAATGACCATGGACAGAGCGAACTCCATCTCATCTTCGGTCAATTCTCTGCGCTTGCGGACCGGCCGTGCACTTGCCGCCGCCGACGTATCCGCAGGCGGAACGCGAATGGCCTGCCCTGCTAGCAAGCGATCACCTGGTGTCGCGCGCTTGCCATCAACTCGTAACTGCCCTGTTCGCGACCAGCGCGAAACAATATTGAACGATGCATCGGGCAAATGTCGTTTAAACCAACGATCAAGCCGGATGCCATCATCGTCAGGTTGGACGACAAATTGCCGGATCCCTTTTTCGTCGTTCTTACTCATGCCCAAAATGCCTTTGCTGCCGTCATACCGGCAAATAATGCCCCTAACGCAAGAAGCACCGATGCAAGCGCATAACCCGCAGCCAGTCCAATTTGCCCTTGCTCAATCATCCGAGCCATTTCCAGGCTGAACGCGCTAAATGTCGTAAACCCGCCCAAAACCCCGACGCCCACAAACAGACGCAGTGGTTCGGCCGAGTTGTCGCCCCGCAATATCCATGCTGCCAATATACCCATCGCCAAGCCGCCTAATATATTGGCAGTAAAAGTCGACCACGGCCAACCCTGCCCGGAATATGGAAGTGCTCGCGACAAACCAAAGCGCAACCCCGCCCCAATCGCGCCGCCGGACATGACAAGAAGGATGGAATACATCCCGTCGCCTTAGCGGGCGACGGCCAATAAGGGAAGCGAGACAGACCGGAGCAAAAAAATAGGGCGGCATTTCAGCCGCCCCAGGCGCTTCGGTCTGAAAATTCTGTTTAGCGGCCGTTGTTGGCCACAATATCTACCGAGGTGCCGCCTCCGGATGCCTTGTTGAAGGTGATGAAATAAGCCCCGCCATCGTTGTCTCGCGTACCGCCTAAAACATGCTCGCCTGCACGGATTTGGTGTTCGGCATTGTAGCCGGATTTGCGCGCACGGGTGTAGTAGTAGTCAATGACATTCTGCATCGCAGCGGACGTAACGAACGAAACCACACGGATATCGCAAATTCCACCATCGACGCCGCCAGCCTCTTTTACGCGACCGCGTGGATAAACGGGAAATTCAGGCGGCATACGATTGGCCCATCCGGCACCATATTGCAGCTTCGCATCACACGTGCCTTTTCCGCGCGTTACGCCTTGGTCAGCGGCAAGGCCACCCAATGTTGCAGCTCGGCGTTCCCTGCAGTTTGTGCACTCTTCGTCAGCCACAACAGTCGCCTTGGGCGCCCGCATCAATTTTGCGCTATCAAGTGTTTCGATCGAAGCATCGCCACCATTAGCAGGTGCGGCGCCTGAAAGTGGCTTGTTTGATCCTTTAACGCTGTTGGCATTTGCATTATCGGTCAAATCGGGATCGACAAGGATGCGGTCATTCAACGCAGCATTCGTTTCAGGGTCGCTGCCCTTACCGACAAGCTTATTGTCCAAATCCGCCACCGCCGCATCATTTGCACTTTCGTTGCCGCAAGCCGCGAGCGGCAGCGCAAGAGCCATACCCAGCAAAAGCGGAAATGTGAGGCGTGGGAATGCACGCATTAACCTGACTCCTGAAAATATCATCGTCTAATGCTGCGTCCGCAATTGGACAAAAGCTAGTCTTAAAGGTGGTTAACAGACGCGCCGATTCGCATTTACCTTACGCAGCAGGCGGCTCTGTACCAGCGTGGGACAGGCGGGAGGCAGAAGTTAACGGCGGTAGCGTGTACAAGTCCGACCTCTATATCAGCAGTTTGTTAAATCTCGACCGCTACGTGCGGGCTATGACTTCGCAAAGCGATAAGGAAGACCAACTATGCTATGAACGAAGCGCGCGGACAGACCTGCGCGCTTGGCTCATGCTCCTCGTTGGCGCTGTCTTTATGTATGGAGGGGCAACGGTTGATCCGCGCGACAATTGCAGCAGCTCGGGCGAATGCGCCCCTTGGCTCGTTCCGCTTGCCTTTTTCGTTGGCGCGGTATTCGGACTTGTCGGGTTTGCTCAACTTCTAGCCAACCCAAGGCGGGGAAGTCGAATTGATCCGGAAACCGGAACCTTAATTTGGTGGCAAAACCGCGTCGGCTCGTCCGAAGGCGACAGTGGGCAGATTGCCCCTGCGCGCATTGGCGCCATCCGTATCGTAAAACAAAGCGAGGGCAGCGATGAAGTTCATCTTTATGACCTTGACGGCAATCGCCAGTTCTATTTCGATGAGGAAGTTATCCCGCACGATCAGGAAAGATGGGTCAAGGCGTTGACCGATCGCTGGCCACATATTGAGGTCACGATAGTCGAATGACCGGTGGCGCACTTAAACCGGCGCCGCCCTTCCTATTTTACCACACCGCGATAGCTGATGGTTTTCTTGGCTCCAGCAGCAATCGGATCGACGAACACCCAGCGGACATGAGTCACATCTTCCGGACCAGCAGCACGCTCGATTTCAGTCGTGCCGGCTGCATCCTTTGTTTTGACCGTTAAGTTCGCAAGCTTCCCCCACGTCAAGCCGCCATCCACGGATACGTCAGCCCAGACTTCTGTTACCGAAGTAAAGCGAACGGGTGCAGGCAGAGGATTGGTTGCAACAAAACCAGCTGCAGGTTCAGCTCCGGAATTCTGGACTTGTAACGTGAAAAGTACTTTGTCGCCAGGAACCACCGCAATGTCGTTCGGGCTGAACAATTTTACTTTTTCTGCACCATTGGCACCGACTTCAACGCGCTCAATCTTCACTTCGCTGGTCAAAGATATTGGCGACCGGGCTAAATCCTGCGCCGCTACCTGTGCCGGGTTAAACAGTGCGCCAGCGGTAATTGCCGCTAAAGGCGCCAATCGTAGAGCGGCTTTCAACATTCTCTTGTTCATTGCATTCCTGTCATTTTCGAATGAATACCAACCGGGTCGAGCCCTGTGTATCGCGGGACAAGGGCAGATGGGTAGCAAAATCTGCATCACTTTTAGCATAAATAGGGTTCCTATGACAGCCGCGCCAACATTTCAGGACATCACCGCATTGTTGAATGCGGAGGGAGAAATGCGTTTGCGGGTAGTCCCGGGAGCGAAGGTGGAAAGGCTAGCAATCGAAAATGCCACGGTGAAAATTTGGATCCGCACGGCACCCGAAGACGGCAAAGCGAACAAGGCGGTGATAGCCCTGCTTGCAAAGACGTTAGAGATACCATCAGCGACGGTGACCATCATTTCCGGTCACACCAGCAGGGATAAGCGGGTTCGAATAACCCTATGTTCGTGAAAATGACCGCGAAAACCGCCGTTTATTAGCGTTATGGTAACCAACCCGGTTTAGGGTGTATTTCTTATGAACCGGTTTCCTTTACCCTTGGCTGATGTGGATTGACGATGGCCGTCGCAAAACTCTTCCGTAACTTTCCCGGTGTGGGCTCCACCGATAGCGCGCGTTACGGCTCCGTAGCGGTCATCACAGCGTCCGACGCGAACCGCCGACTTGAAGTACTTGATGACTTTGAACACGCAGGCATCGGATGGTTATGGGCGACCGATGCCGACTTCCGGTTGATCTATATTTCGGAAAATGCTGCCGAAAAGCTGAACCGTCCGATTGAGGATCTGCTGGCTCAGCCACTGACCGCACTCTTCGAAACCGATAGCAGCACCAGCGGCGAACGCTCCGACCGGCCACTCAATTTTCAGTTAACGGCGCGCAACAAGATTATCGACCAGACTGTCCGCTTTGCCTTGAATTCTGGGGAGGATGAGGGGCGCCACACATGGTGGTCTATCTCTGGGCATCCCAAATTCGATAAGTCCGGTAACTTCCAAGGCTATCGCGGCAGCGCAAAAGACATCACTGTAGAATATGAGCGAAAACTTGTTGATTCCCGCTTGGCCGAATTTGACTCGCTCACGGGCCTTGCGAACCGCCACCGCATGGACAAGAAACTGGAAAGCATATTGTCCGCCTATAAATCGGCAAAGCGAAGCTGCACGCTCATCATGCTCGATCTCGACCGGTTCAAACATGTCAACGATACGCTCGGACACCCTGCGGGCGATGATCTCCTTTGCCAGGTTGCGCGACGGCTGGAACGCGTCGTTGGCGCCCGTGGCGAAATCGGCCGTTTGGGTGGCGACGAATTTCAGATTATCCTCCCCGATCTGGATGACCGCGGCAAATTAGGTGAACTCGCCAACAAGATCATTCAGATCGTTTCGCAACCTTATTCGATCGACGATAAGCGCGCGACGATTGGTACCTCGGTCGGCATTGCAATCTCTCCTTATGACGGCATTGACAAGCTTGACCTGATCCATAACGCCGACCTTGCGCTCTATGCTGCTAAAAATGGTGGTCGTGGCCAGTTCCGATTTTATTCTGTCGACCTGAAGGATGAGGCCGAAGAACGCCGGTTGCTTGAAGAAGGTCTTCGTGATGCGCTCGCCAATGAACTTCTAGAGCTTCATTATCAGCCAGTTGTGCGTACTGAAGACAATATGGTGGTCACGTTCGAAGCGCTCATGCGGTGGGAACATCCCGAACGCGGTACCATTGGGCCTGATGTTTTTGTGCCGATTGCGGAGGAATCCGATCTGATCAACCAGATCGGCGCATGGGCATTGAACAAGGCGTGTCAGGATGCGATGAAATGGCCGAAATCGGTGCGCGTCGCTGTCAATGTGTCCGCGGCGCAATTTGCGCATTCGGATCTTATCGACATCGTCACCCACGCGCTCGAATCCTCGGGCCTTGAGCCCAATCGCCTCGAACTGGAACTAACAGAAAGCGTGTTCATGGGAGACGGCGAGACCATCGACGATATTTTCCGGGCTTTGAAAGAATTGGGTGTCCGACTTGCGCTCGACGATTTTGGCACTGGCTATTCCTCGCTCAGCTACCTGCGCTCTGCTCCCTTTGACAAAATCAAGGTCGATCGCACATTTGTCGACAGTTGCACGCAGAAAGACCAGAACAGCGCGAAAATCATTGCCGCTATTATCGGCCTTTCTGATGCTTTGGGTATGGAAACTACTGTCGAAGGCGTCGAAGCTTTTGACCAGTTAGAAGTAGTCAAGTCAAAGGGTGCCCGTTTCATTCAAGGATGGATCTATTCCAAAGCACTGACTCAGGAAACGGTGCTTCACCGGCTGAAATGTGGTGACCTTAGTATTGAACCCGACGGCCCTGAACGCCATCGCCCCGAACGACGTTCCGTCTTCCGCCGTATCGGCGTTATTCACGATGACCATAGATATGATGCTCTAATGCGAAACCTGTCCAAGACGGGTGCGTTGATTGACGGTTTGCTGGGCGTGCCCGAGGGCACTGGTTTGGTACTTGATTTAGGCGGTGGGCAACTTGTCGTATGCACCGTGACCCGAGCACAGGATGCAATGATCGCCGTCGAATTCGAAACCCCGCTGGTAAGTGACGGTGCGGGCGGCCTTTGTACCCGCCACCGCGTTTCGCCCTATATATTGGCCGCAGCCACCATTCCCGGTGTACCGCAAACAAAGCCGCAATTCATGCAAGTCGCGGCTGTGTCCGGCCACAGTGTCATGGATTTCCAAGACTAAGCACCCAATAGTATCGATCGCTAGTCGTTCTTCAATTGCGGAACATATAAAGAACATTTATCCTGATGCCCCGAATCAAGCAAAAGGAGACCCGCCGTGCCCGCTTTGCAGCACGACCGCCAACTGCGCGCCGCCGCCCGTGCGATTTATGAAGCTGTCTATCCCGGCGAAGAATGGACGCCCGTAAATTTTGAGGAGGCGGAACGTTATGGCACCATACACTATCGTAACGCTGTCGCAGCCGCCCAAAACGCCCGGGTGCAGCTTCGAAACGACACTGCCCGGCAAATGGTGTTGATTTAACCGACCGCATGCCTTTGCGCCTTGCCTCCAAAGCTGCCAAGGCGGCTTGCAAAGCACAAAGGAACCACAATGATCCCTTTCGTTACACTTACTGACACGCGCGGTCAGAAAATCTCGGTCAATCCCGAAATCGTCCAATTCATACGCGCCGCCGACAATGCGCATGACGAATGCCTGATCGTCTTCGGCAAAGACCAGCTCTTACGCGTTCGTGGGACGTTGGAAGAGGTAACAGAAATTTTGCGGAAGGGGTAACTTGCCTCGCGTTTTCTTAGGTCACTCTGGACCAAACGCCCTTCCCTTTCCCGTCATGCCGCGCTAAGCGCGCGAGCAACCGAATCTCCCGCTTTGACGCTGGTTCGCGGTCACATAAGCCGACCCGTTCCCCCATCCAGCAAAAAGCCCAACTTCAAAGGGGTATATATCAATGACCGCAATCGGATTAGACAGCCTGCAAACCCGCACCACCCTCTCGGCTGGTGGCAAGACGGTGGATTATTTCTCCATCAAGAAAGTAGCTGAAAAGCTCGGTGATGTCTCGCGCTTGCCTTTTTCGATGAAGGTTTTGCTCGAAAACCTGCTTCGCTTCGAAGATGGTGGTTTTACGGTTTCGGTTCACGATGTGCAGGCGCTGATTGATTGGCAGAAGGACCCCAAATCTACACGCGAGATCCAATACCGCCCTGCCCGCGTGCTTCTACAGGACTTTACCGGCGTCCCGTGCGTTGTTGATCTGGCCGCGATGCGCGATGCAATGAACAAATTGGGTGGTGACGCACAGAAGATTAACCCGCTGGTTCCGGTGCATTTGGTCATTGACCACTCGGTCATGGTTGACGAATTCGGTCACCCTAAAGCTGCTGAGCAAAATGTGGAGATCGAATATCAACGCAACGCGGAGCGTTATGATTTCCTGAAATGGGGTTCAAAATCACTCGCCAATTTCAAAGCAGTTCCTCCGGGAACGGGCATCTGCCATCAAGTTAATCTGGAGCATATTGCCCAAGCCGTCTGGACCTCTACCACGGACGATGGCGCAACCATCGCTTATCCAGATACCTGCGTAGGCACCGACAGCCACACGACAATGATCAACGGCCTCGGCGTGCTGGGTTGGGGCGTCGGCGGCATTGAGGCGGAAGCTGCGATGTTGGGCCAACCGGTGTCAATGCTGATCCCCGAAGTCGTTGGGTTCAAGCTAACTGGTGCACTTGCAGAGGGCGTCACCGCCACCGACCTTGTATTGACCGCGACACAGATGCTGCGTGCCAAAGGCGTGGTCGGTCGCTTTGTTGAGTATTACGGCCCGGGTCTCGCTTCGCTCAGTCTTGCAGATCGCGCAACGCTGGCAAACATGGCACCCGAATATGGCGCTACTTGCGGGTTCTTCGGTATCGATGAAAAAACGCTCGATTATCTGCGCCTAACCGGCCGCGATGAAGACCAGATTGCATTGGTCGAGGCTTATGCCAAGGAACAGGGGCTTTGGGCCTATGCCGATATGGAAGATCCTGTATTCACCGACACATTATCGCTCGACATGAGCACAGTTGTTCCGTCGCTTGCCGGCCCGAAGCGCCCGCAGGACAAGGTTATCTTGACGCAGGTCGACGATGTGTTCAACGGCGACCTCTCCAATGTGTACAAGCATGACAGCGCCAAGCGCGTCGCTGTTGAAGGCAAAACGCACGATATTGGTGACGGCGATGTCGTGATTGCAGCGATTACATCGTGCACGAACACCTCCAACCCGTCGGTGCTCGTTGCCGCTGGCCTCGTGGCACGTAAGGCCAATGCCTATGGCCTGAAGCCAAAGCCTTGGGTTAAGACATCGCTCGCACCGGGGAGCCAGGTCGTCACCGACTATCTTGATCGCGCTGGTCTGACGGCGGATTTGGATGCGGTTGGGTTCAACCTCGTGGGCTATGGCTGCACCACCTGTATCGGTAACTCGGGTCCATTGGCTGAACCGATCTCTAACGCGATCAACGCGAATGATATTGTGGCCGCCTCGGTCATTTCGGGCAACCGCAATTTCGAAGGCCGCGTATCACCCGATGTGCGCGCCAACTTCCTCGCATCGCCGCCTCTGGTAGTTGCGTATGCCTTGAAAGGCACCGTGACAGAAGATTTCACGACCACGCCGATTGGTCAGGCAACAGACGGCAGCGATGTCTTCCTCCGCGATATTTGGCCGACCAATCAGGAAGTTCATGATGTCATGACGGCAAATATCGACCGCTCAATGTTCACCGCGCGCTACGCCAAGGTTTATGAAGGCGATGCGCATTGGCAGAAGATCCAGGTCGAAGGTTCGGACACCTATCAGTGGCGTGCAGGCTCCACCTATGTAGCAAATCCGCCTTATTTTGAAGGCATGAGCATGACCCCTGCGCCGGTAACTGACATTATCGAAGCAAAACCGCTCGCGATCCTGGGTGATTCCATAACCACTGACCACATTTCTCCTGCTGGTTCGATTAAGGCGGATTCGCCGGCTGGTAAGTTCTTAATGGAGCATCAGGTCAGCAAGGCAGATTTCAACAGCTATGGCGCTCGCCGTGGCCATCACGAGGTCATGATGCGCGGCACCTTTGCCAACATCCGGATCAAGAATGAAATGGTCCCAGGCATTGAAGGTGGCATGTCCAGCTATGCTGGCGAGGTCATGCCCATCTACGACGCCGCCATGCGCCACAAGGCGGACGGAACGCCGCTGGTTGTCATCGCCGGCAAGGAATATGGTACCGGATCAAGCCGTGACTGGGCCGCAAAGGGTACTAATCTGCTCGGCGTTCGCGCTGTGATCGTCGAAAGCTTTGAACGTATTCACCGTTCAAACCTCGTCGGCATGGGGGTACTTCCGCTCCAGTTCATGGAAGGTCAGGATCGTAACAGCCTGGGCCTGAAAGGTGATGATAGCTTCACGATCACAAGCGTATCCAATCTTCAACCGCGTCAGACGGTAACCGTGCATGTGACCCGCAAAGATGGCTCGACCTTTACCTTCGACACGCTATGCCGGATCGATACCGCGAATGAGATCGAGTATTTCATGAACGGCGGTATTCTGCACTATGTGCTCCGGAAGCTCGCGGCTTAAAAAACGGGTCTAGACCCGGGCAAGGATCGACAGCGCCGCCTTCAAATGCGGTGCGTCGATCATCTTGCCGTAAAGTTGCAGCACCCCTGCACCGGGATTGGCGGCAAATGCGTCGACCACAGCCTGAGCATGCGCCAATTGCTGTTCCGAGGGGGTAAAACCCTTGTTGATATTTGGCACTTGCGACGGATGAATAGCCAGCATCCCCGTAAAGCCATCCCGGGCAGCTCGGGCAACATATCGGTCGAGAGCATCGGCATCGCTGATATTTGGAAATACCGTATCGATCGCCGCGACGCCTGCGGCGTGGGCGGCGAACAAGGTGAGCGAACGGACCAATTCATAAGGTGCGGTATAGCTGCCGTCAGGCTCCCTAGAAGTGGCAGCGCCTACAGCAGCTGGCAGGTCCTCAGCACCCCAGCTAACCCCGGCCAACCAAGGCGCAACTTCGCGCAAACTGCCGAGGTCAAAGACAGCCCCGGGCGTTTCAGTGGCGATGGGCAAAATCGGCGGCGCTTCGCCGTCAGGATTATCTGCGACAGCAGCCGCTTCGGCACGCAACCAGTTTATGGACCGCGCACCTTCCGCTTTGGGCAGAACAATACCATCCGGCAAAAAGGGGAGTACGGACGCGAGGTCATCATGCGTTAAATGGCTGTCTTGTGGATTGACTCGGACAAACACGGGCACCGGCCGGTCACCCGACAGATATTCTGCCGTCGCTTCGCGTGCCGACACCTTTCGGTCCAGAGCGACCGAATCTTCCAAGTCGATGATGATCGCGTCGGCGCCGCTTGCCGAAGCCTTGGAAAAACGTTCAGGCCGATCGCCGGGGACAAAAAGGAGAGAGCGGAGCTTCATGGGTTTGAGCCTCTTTAATTTGACCGTTTGCGGGCATTTCGAACAGCGTTTCTGCAAAGGCTTTTGCCGAACCGCATCGCAAGGTTACGCTCTTTCTCTCCGCTTTAACAGCGCCGCTCGCTCGCAGCTGCAGACCACTTCATCGCGTTGGTTTAGACAGCGATGGAGAAACGTGACGACCCCTGCACCGGGCCGGGATTTGCTCTCTTTCAATCCGATGACTTCGGTTTCAGCCCGCAATGTGTCTCCAATGAAGACGGGCTTGGGCATGACTAACTTGTCGTATCCAAGGTTAGCCACCAGCGTACCCAGCGTCGTATCGCCGACAGAAAGACCCACCATCAAACTGAACGTGAAGGTGCCATTTACAAGAATCTGCCCGAACTCACTGGCTCGCGCTGCTTCTGCATCTATGTGCAACGGCTGCGGGTTGTGGGTCATGACCGAGAACAGCAAATTGTCGGTTTCAGTTACTGTTCGGCGGATCTCATGGACTATTGTATCGCCGATCTGCCATTGGTCAAAATAACGTCCCGCCATCTAGCCTACCCTATCATCAAAGACGATTTCACCCCGGCAAAAGCCGGATTAACGAACGGATGCGGCTGTTTCACGATGCTGCCATCGCCTCAATCCGCACCAAAAGTGCCTCGACCTGCACCTGCATGCCAGCCTCCGCATTCAGTTCCGCCACCACGCCGTCGAACGGCGCGGTTAAGCTATGCTCCATCTTCATTGCTTCGAGGGTGAGAAGTTTTTGACCCCTTGCAACGGACTGCCCAGCGCTAACGTCGACGGCAATTATCCGTCCCGGCATGGGCGAGAGAATCGCGCCATCGCCCACGGCCCCAAGGCCTGACCCTCTCGGCTGAGCTAACATATAACGACGGGCAAACCCGTCCACAAAGGACAGAACATCAGCCGTTGGCATATCGGCTTCAATCTCGCCGAAAACCACTTCATGCGTTGTGCCGCTATCGTCAATAATGCGCGCTTCGGCCCGGGATGGTGCATTGATGCGAAAACCAAGCGCCGCACTAACAGGACTCTGGCCCGGGCTTGCACAGAGCAATGCGGCGGCTTCGAGCAGTTCCTCTGCTTCAGGTTCGGGCGGCGTAACAAGTGCATCGACTTTTCGTGCGATGAGACCCGTGTCGACATCGCCGGCCACGAATTCCGGCAAATCCAGCAGCCTGCCCAGGAACCCCGCATTGGTTTTAACCGGCCAGACTTCCGTGCCATCAATGCCTTCTCTTAACGCGGCTGATGCTTCGAACCGGTTTTTGCCTTTCGCAATCAGCTTGGCAATCATGGGGTCGTAGAATGGAGAGACTTCGCCGCCTTCCTCCACTCCCGTGTCGATCCGCAACTCTTCCGGAAAGGCCAAATGGTCGAGCGTGCCAATGGACGGCAAAAATCCGGTGGCCGGATTTTCGGCGTAGAGCCGCGCCTCCATTGCCCAACCGTTGATGGCCAATTCATCCTGTCGCTTGGGCAAGGCTTCACCGCTTGCGACGCGCAACTGCCATTCGACCAGATCGACACCGGTGATTTCCTCCGTCACCGGATGTTCGACCTGCAACCGCGTATTCATTTCCATGAACCAGATGCGGTCCGCGCGCAGCCCTTCGGAGGCATCGGCAATGAACTCGATCGTGCCTGCACCGACATAGTCGACCGCTTGCGCAGCGCGGACGGCAGCGGCGCATAGCTGCGACCGCGTTTCTTCATCCATCCCCGGCGCAGGGGCTTCCTCGATCACCTTCTGGTGACGGCGCTGGAGCGAGCAATCCCGTTCAAACAGGTGGACGATATTTCCAAGCGTGTCGCCGAACACCTGAACTTCGATGTGGCGCGGGCGCTGGATATATTTTTCGATCAGGACATGGGCGTTCCCGAATGAAGCGGTCGCCTCGCGCTGGCATGACGCAAGCGCTTCGCCGAAATCCTGCGCGTCGTCGACCTTGCGCATCCCCTTGCCGCCACCGCCGGCAACCGCCTTGATGAGTACCGGATAGCCGATTTCCGCCGCCCGTTCCGCGAGGTAAGCGGGGTCCTGGTTTTCGCCCATATAGCCGGGGGTGACGGGTACGCCCGCCTCGGCCATCAGCTTTTTCGCAGCATCCTTTAGACCCATCGCGGTAATGCTCGCCGGACTTGGCCCAACCCAGACAAGGCCCGCGTCGATCACACTCTGCGCAAACTCGGCATTTTCCGAAAGGAAGCCGTAGCCCGGATGGATTGCATCAGCGCCGGTGGCTTTGGCGGCGGCAATAATCTTATCCCCGACAAGATAGCTTTCCCGCGCCGGAGACGGGCCGATATGCACAGCCTCATCCGCATGCTGTACATGCAGCGCCGATACGTCGGCATCCGAATAAACGGCAACGGTACGTATTCCCATGGCGCGTGCTGTGCGGATGATCCGGCAGGCAATCTCGCCCCGGTTTGCGATAAGGAGGGACTTGATCATCTTGGTCACATCCGGAACACCCCAAAGCGGGGCGCCTCCTCTACCGGGGCATTGAGTGCCGCGGCAAAGGCGAGGCCCAGAACATCACGTGTCTGCGCGGGGTCGATGATCCCGTCGTCCCACAACCGGGCGGTCGCATAGTATGGATTGCCTTCATCTTCATATTTTTGGCGAATGGGTGCCTTGAACGCCTCGGCCTCTTCCGGCGTCCATTTGTCGGCATCGCGGTGGACGGTCGCCAAAACCGACGCGGCCTGTTCGCCACCCATGACGCTGATGCGGGCGTTCGGCCAGGAGAAGAGGAAGCGCGGAGAATAGGCTCGCCCGCACATGCCGTAGTTGCCAGCCCCAAAACTGCCGCCGATCAGCACGGTGATCTTGGGCACGCTCGCAGTCGCAACGGCTGTGACAAGTTTAGCCCCGTGTTTCGCAATACCTTCGGCCTCATATTTGCCGCCAACCATGAAACCGGAAATGTTCTGCAGGAAAAGTAACGGGATACGACGTTGGCATGCCAGCTCAATGAAATGCGCGCCCTTAACCGCACTTTCCGAAAACAGCACGCCATTATTGGCAAGGATGGCAACCGGCATCCCCCATATATGCGCAAAACCACAGACTAAAGTCGTGCCATATAGCGCCTTGAATTCATGAAACTCGCTACCGTCAACGATCCGCGCAATCACTTCATGAACATCATAAGGCGCACGGACATCGTCAGGGATGACGCCGTACAGCTCATGGGCATCAAATTTCGGAAGACGTGGCTCTTTTAAATCGATGTCGGGCTTATGGACCGGACCGAGGTGACTGATAATGTCACGCACAATGGTCAACGCATGTTCGTCATTCTCGGCAACATGGTCGACAACGCCCGATTTGCGGCCATGGAGATCACCACCGCCCAGATCCTCGGCGCTGATTTCCTCGCCAGTCGCCGCCTTGACGAGAGGCGGACCTGCAAGGAAGATCGTTCCTTGATTGCGGACGATCACACTTTCATCGGACATCGCCGGTACATAGGCACCACCAGCGGTACAGCTTCCCATGACGCAGGCGATCTGCGGGATGCCTTTGGCACTCATGTTCGCCTGATTAAAAAAGATGCGCCCAAAATGGTCGCGGTCCGGAAAGACTTCGTCCTGATGCGGCAGGTTAGCGCCGCCACTGTCGACCAGATAAATGCACGGCAAGCGGTTAGCCTCCGCTATCTCCTGTGCGCGTAGATGCTTTTTGACGGTCATCGGGTAATAGGTTCCACCCTTGACCGTCGCATCGTTGCACACAATCATGCACTGACGTCCGGAGACACGCCCAATTCCGCAGATCAAACCTGCCCCGGGAACTTCATCATCATAAAGCCCGTTTGCCACCAACTGGCCAATTTCCAGAAATGGCGAACCGGGGTCCAACAAACGCTCAACGCGGTCGCGAGGCAAAAGCTTTCCGCGCGCCGTGTGACGTTCGCGGGATTTTTCATTCCCGCCTTGCGCTGCTTCGGTAACCTTAGCCCAAAGGGCATCTTTCAACGCCTTATTGTGTGCACTCCGTTTTCGGAATTCGTCGGCTTCGGGATTGATCTGGCTGGATAAAGTGGGTGCGGTCATAACGCGAGCTACCCTGCCAGAAAATTTGGTGCAATTGAAACTAAATTACGCAAAGCGTCCTTGCAGTTCGTAAAGTGCCAATGCCGCCTTGGCTGCCTCGCCGCCCTTGTCCTTTTGCTTGGGGTCGGCGCGGACGAGCGCCTGTTCTTCATTTTCAACGGTCAATATGCCATTGCCAATTGCGATTCCGTCCATCGTCAGCGCCATAATACCGCGCGCGCTTTCGCCAGCGACGATTTCGAAATGATAGGTTTCACCGCGGATGACGACGCCGATTGCCACGAAGCCATCATATTGCTGGCTTTCTGCTGCCATCGCGATGGTTCCCGGCAATTCCAATGCCCCGGGAACGGTGATCACCTCCACCTCGTGACCAGCCGCTTTGAGCGCGGCCTTCGCTCCGGCGACGAGCATATCGTTCAAATGATCGTAAAAACGCGCTTCAACTATTAGAAACTTTGCCATTATTCGCCTCCGGTGCCGGGTATTGGACGCTCGCCTACAATGGAAAGACCATAGCCTTCAAGCCCCACCAAGGTGTGATGTGTATTTGTAAGAAGGATCATGTCTTGAACCCCTAACTCAGTAAGGATTTGTGCGCCACCGCCATAATCCCTCAGTTCCTCGACTTCGGGAGCGCCTGCTTGCTTGCCTTCGGCACGCAATTGCATGAACCGCGTCACGATACCTTTCATCGGTTTATTGATCACGACAACAACGCCAGCACCTTCGGCAGCAATCGCCTCCATGGAACGCGACAAAAGACCAGCACGCTCATTTTCTTCCCCGAACACGTCCACAAACATGGACATGGTGTGCATGCGCACCAGGGTCGGGCTTTCAGGGT
The DNA here is from genome assembly GCA_013823985.1 of Sphingopyxis sp. GTDB lineage: Bacteria > Pseudomonadota > Alphaproteobacteria > Sphingomonadales > Sphingomonadaceae > Sphingorhabdus_B. Next base: position 73,321 of record PNNB01000014.1, on the reverse strand, counting down.
CTACGCGGCCCTTTACGAGGGCCATGGTCTCGTCCCCAGTCGCCTTGTTATAGAACGTCATCGCCGTCCATTCGCCACCCCACCGGCTATTGAACTTCATTTCTGCGCGCTTCTCGACCAAATGGTCATGCTTGCGGCGATACGCGATCAGGTCCCGGATCGTGCCCATTTTCAGCCCGTGTAGCCGCGCAAACGATACCAGATCGTCCATCCGTGCCATCGTTCCGTCGTCTTTCATGATCTCGCAAATGACGCTGGACGGATTTAATCCGGCGAGACGCGAAATGTCACAGCCTGCTTCGGTATGCCCTGCCCTTACCAGCACGCCGCCATCGCGGGCGATCAACGGGAATACATGGCCCGGGGTAACTATGTCGTCACGGCCTTTGGAGGCATCAATCGCGACGGAAACCGTCCGTGCGCGGTCAGCAGCACTTATTCCGGTGGTTACACCCTCACGCGCCTCAATGGATGTCGTAAACGCCGTCTCATGCCGTGTACCATTGGCGCGGCTCATGAGATCGAGACCCAATTGCTCGACGCGGTCCTTCGTCAGCGTGAGGCATATCAATCCGCGACCATGGGTCGCCATGAAATTGATCGCATCCGGCGTCGCCATTTGAGCAGGTATAATCAGATCGCCTTCATTCTCACGGTCTTCATCGTCAACGAGGATGTACATACGCCCGTTCCGCGCTTCCTCGATAATTTCCTCGATCGGCACAAGTGCCGGCGTATCATCATTGGAAAACAGGTAGCTTTCCAGTTTACGCAATGTTTCGGCTGTCGGATTCCAGTCCGGTTGATCGAGGTCACGAAGTGTGTTTGCATGCAATCCAGCCGCGCGGGCCAGACCAGAGCGTGAGAGGCCGCCATCATGGACTAGCGCGCGAAGTTTGGTGATGAGTTGTGTAGACATGATTCGCTATTTTCACACTGTAATGTGATTGTCAAAAGATAGATTCACATTTTGATGAAAAGCAGGCCGGAATCTACATTCAGTCCCGCTGGCTTATCCAATGCCTTGCAACCGGACATTTCACATTGCACAATAGCGTTTCGGAAATTCGAACTGGGTGAGCACAGGCTATAACATGGCCTGACATTGTATATCGCACAATGAAAGCATCAATTTACCCGATAATGAAAAAAGGAGAGCAGCGATGGCATCGACAGTCTGGGTCAAGAAGGCAGAGCTAACCCATACCCATATTCATGAAGACGTCCTGCCTCCTTTGGGTGATGGGGAGGTTCGTTTGAAAATCGAGAGTTTTTCCGTCACGGCGAACAACATCACATATGCCGTTATTGGCGACATGTTCGGTTATTGGAGTTTCTTTCCGGCAGAAGGTGACTTCGGCGTTGTGCCCATGTGGGGCCATGCCATCGTTGAGGAGTCCAGAGCGCCAGACATTGCGGTTGGCGAGCGCGTCTATGGCTATTTACCGATGGGATCGCATCTTGACGTTCTTCCGGGAAGGATCAGCTCCAGCGGTTTTACCGACATGGCGGCGCACCGCCAGCCCATGAGCCCAATCTACAACCAGTACAGCCGCTTGAAAGCCGACCCGGAACATGATCCGGCCAAAGAAGATGAGCGCATGCTATTTGGCCCGCTGTTCAAAACCGGCTTTCTGATCGAATCCATGTTTCGCCGCGAAGGTTGGTTCGGTGCAAAGAATCTGGTCATGACCAGCGCATCGTCCAAAACCGCTATGGGCTTGGCAAGTGTCGCAAAGGATATGTCGCCGGATATCAAGCGGATCGGCCTGACCTCCAAAGGCAATGTCGCCTTTGTCGAGAATAGCGGACTTTATGATCAAACCTTGGCCTATGATGACGTCGCTGGACTGGCACAAGATTCATCGGTTTCAGTTGATTTTGCAGGCAACAGCGCGCTGCTGCATCAAATCCATGCCGTCTTGGGCGATCATCTTAAATATAGCTGCCTTGTGGGGGCAACGCATGTCGATGCACGGGGCATTAACGGAAATGGTGGCGAGATGGCGGGACCAAAGCCGATCCTTTTCTTTGCGCCGGACCATGCCGTGGCCAGCATACAGGAACTCGGGCCAAAAGGCTTTGGCGAGGCTGTGGCCAAAAGCTGGAAAAGCTTTTTGGAAACGGTCGACGGCGTCGTCGCCTTCGACAAGCGCCGCGGTCTGGACAGCGCCGCGACTAGCTTTGTCGAGACACTAGAAGGACGCACTGACCCGCAAAAGGGGATTATCATTCATCCTTGAAGACTTTGCCGTCCTTCATCACAAATTTCACGGCTTTCAAAACGGTCACGTCGACGGTGGGATCACCGTCGACAGCGATCAGATCGGCGGCTTTGCCGGGTTCGAGGCTGCCGACTTCTTTTTCAACACCAAGCAGAGTTGCGGCGTTCAGCGTTGCAGCTTGAATAGCCGCGCTGGCGGGCATGCCGTGTTTTACCATAAGCTCGAATTCATCGGCATTGCGCCCATGCTTCGAAACGCCTGCGTCCGTGCCAAAAGCGATCTTCACGCCTGCGGGATATGCCTTGGCAAGGCTTTTTCCCGTCACACCAATCCGCCATTTTACCTTGGCGAGAACGTCGGGCGGATAGGCATTGGGGTTGGCGGCCAGGCGTTCGATATAGCCATTCACCGTGGACAAAGTCGGCACATAATAAGCACCCGAGGCTTTAAACAATTTGATGCTGGTGTCGTCGAGCATCGTGCCATGTTCGATCGAGTCCGCGCCCGCCGCGAGCGCCGCGTTGATACCATCTTCGCCATGCGCGTGCACCGCCATTTTCTTCCCATAAAGATGGGCGGTATCCACCAAGGCCTTGACCTCATCGTCAAACAACTGGCGACCGAGACCCGCCCCGATGCGACTGTTGACGCCGCCGGTCGTTGCGATCTTGATGACGTCCACGCCCCTGCGGATCTGTTTGCGTACCGCCTGGCGGCAGCTTTCCACGCCATCGCACAGATTTTCCTGTCCGATGCTGCCGTGCAGGTCTTCGGAAAGCGAAAGGGTCGCATCCATGTGTCCGCTGGTCGTTGAAATGGAGCGCCCCGCATCAATGATGCGTGGCCCGGGGAGTTCACCAGCCGCCACAGCATCCCGCAGGGCAAGCGTCGCGCCGCTGCCGTCGCCCAGATTGCGAACGGTAGTAAAACCAGCCATCAACGTTTTCTTGGCGTTGCCCGCGGCGCGATATGCCGCGCGTGCCGGACTATCGGTCACAGCCTCAATCAAAGCTGCGTTGCCGCCTGCGTCGCTGTCGAGATGGACATGGCTGTCAATCAAACCCGGCAATATGAACTTACCTTTGAGGTCGATAACCGTCGCGCCAGCCGGGCCAGCCTGGTGGCCGTTAAGAACTTCCGCAACGCGGCCGTTGCGAATTATCAGCGTGGATGCCCCGCGAGGCGCGCTGCCCGGCTTATCCAGCAGCTGCCCTGCATATATGACGGTGACCTGCTCCGGCGTTTGAGCCGCCAGGGCAACGGGGATTGCCAACATTGAAAGACAAATTGCGGTAGCTATTTTCACGCGACACTCTCCTCTTCTCTATGCTCTTTCTAAGCCGTTGCTGACTTTGAGCAAGACGTCACATCATCTTCCTATGTCGAACCCCCGGCGCTGGGGGATCTTGCGGCGGTCCGGCGAAGCATTGGGCAACGGCCATCCATTGTTTTGCGACGTCACCGGCGACCGATAAATTGGTGTCGGCGATGTTGCGGCATTGGGTGACGACTTGGCAGAAGTCCGTGGCGCTTCCTTCGATAACACCGCTTTCCGATGCCTCGCCATATTCCCACAGCGCACCCGACGGAGCGGTAAGTTTCAGGTGCGGCATGGGTCCCGGCGGATCCATTCGACGGTTCTTCCAGGTCCACCCCCATGTATTCACGCCCAAACGCACAATATTGCCGATCCTATCGCCATCTTCGCGTTTCGCACCCAATATGTCGTAAATCGCCTGCGCATGGGCCCAGGTTTCCATGAGGCGCGCCGTCACGGAACTGAGGGCACTCATATCGGGGCCAACCCATTTCAGACGCTGCTTGGGATCTGCCGCTGTAAAATGGTCTGCCATTGTTTTGGCCCGCGCAATCCACGCCTGGCGCAATTCCTGCCCGGCAAGACCTTCGAGATAGGTGGCTTCAAAATCGGGCAAGCGCCCGCCCCTGACACCGGCGGACATCAGCTGTAGAAACTCCATGAAGGCAGCCTCGTCCTCGATCGATAAATCGGCTGCGATGTTCCAAACGTGCAGGTGTCGCACGATGTTGTTGATCGTCCATCCCTTGAACAATGTCGCCGTTTCAAATTCACGTTCGGAAAGCGGTTTGAGCCGTGCATCAAGCGCCGCGCTTTCGTCGTAAAAATCCTGTGCCTGTTGCATATTGCCCCTAACCCATGAAACCGAACAGATGTCCGGCTACCTTGCGCATCTGAATTTCTTCCGCACCCTCTGTGATGCGATAGCGCCGGTGATGGCGATAGATATGCTCGAACGGCTTATGCCGCGAATAGCCGATGCCGCCGTGGACCTGCATTGCGAAATCGGCCGCATTGCATACGAGACGGTTGGCTTTGTAGTTGCACATGCTGACCTTGTCGGAAAGTCGAACGGCAACCTCGGGCTTGGACATCGTGTCCATTTCCGCGGCCGTCTTGTAGATGAGGAGGCGGAGCATTTCGGCGTCGGTCTGAAGCTCCACAAGCGGGAACTGGATGCCTTGGTTCACGGCAAGCGCCTTACCAAAAGGCTTGCGTTCCCGCGCATATTTCACGGCCTCGTCTATACAATATTGCGCCGCGCCCAATGACGAAGCGGCCTGACGAATCCGGTTTTCGTGCACGAAATGCTGGGCAACTGCGAGGCCGTTGTCCAACTCCCCCAAAATCGCACTTTCAGGGACCCACACATCCGTATATTTCACTTTCGGGTGATCCGTAGGCATGTTGAACGTCCAGAGATATTCGCCAATCTCAAATCCCGCAGCATCGGTCGGCACAACAAAGCAGGTGATCCCGCGCGCCTTGCCATCATCGCCACTGGTGCGCGCGAATGTCATGACATGTGACGTGTAGGGCAATCCGGTCGTCCACATTTTGTTGCCGTTGATACGATAACCAGCCACACCGTCGCGCATTTCCGGAACCGCGCGCGTATCCATATGGGTGGCATCGCTCCCATGATGCTCTTCGGTCAGGCCGAAACTCCACCCCATTATTCCCTCGAGCATGGGAGGGATGAAATCCCGCTTCTGTTGCTCTGTTCCGAAATCCCGCAGCATCAGCACCTGAACCAGATTGCCGACGATGCTGCTTTCATTTTGCAAGTCGTTATGGAGACCGAGACCTTTGTGCGCCAGATGATGGCGGACGACCGCCATCGCCAGATTGCTGCCATCCTGCCCCCCATATTCTTTCGGAATAGCGAAACGATAATGTCCCGCACGGTCGGCAACTTGCCGCATTTCGGCCAACAGCGCCCACCAATCGGCACGCGGATGCCCATCATTATCCCAGTCGGTCCGGGCATGTTCACGGCGATGATCGAAAAAGCGGATATTGTCGTCGCGGTTTTCGATCGGCTTGATTTCCCGTTCGATAAATTCATCGAGCGTGTGGAGATAGTCGGTGATTTCTGCTGGTATATTGAACAACATTCTACTCTCCCACATCGCGGCAAGGCCCGGTGCCTGCGATCATGTGCAGCACCCTTCCCGTTCTTGATTTCTTCAGATCTCGGCTGGATGTGTTCAACCTTAGAAGCCCACATCTGCAACCTTGACACATGCAATTTTTGATCATGTCCAACGCTCCAATGCCTTTGCCAGAGCCGAATATTTAGGTTGATCGACCATCAGTTTGTGCAGCGATTGCTGTTTCAACTCTGCCAGCAAACCGGGCGTGGACAATGTCTTTTCGCCGGCAAGTAGTTCGTCGGAAAGCGATTTGTCCCGCACAGTAATTGGCGCTTCGGCTTCCCGCCGCAACATGCCCAACGCGTTCAATGCCACTGAGGCCATGAAGCGGTCTCTGCCTGTAGCATTCGGCTTCACGTCGCTTTCGATCCAGCCTGAAAGTGCTTCGAGCATTTCTACCGTCGACGGCTCTCCATGACGGCTCGATTCAGCGAAATTCGTGCTGCCAATGGGGCCACGCGCTTCCGTAGGCGCATATTCTTCCAACAACATCAAAAGGTCGACTTCGGTTTCGGAAGCACGCCGCCCAATCACTGCCCGCTCAAGTCCTTTGTCGAGACCAGTACGCCAGATATCGGCCATTTGCAGACAACATATTCCCCACCATAGGGTCGCGTAAATCAGCCACCAGCGAAAGCGATCCGCTTCGACCGCAACACCACTTGCGCCCTCATATTCAGCCCAGAATATTTCGAGAGGACCAAGGCCAAATGCCGGGTGGTCAATATGTCCGAAGCGCCAACTGTTGATACAGCCAAATGCCAGGTCCTGATGCCGGTCGCCCAAATGCGCGAGTTCCCAATCAAGCACCACAGCCAGACCACCACGATCGGCCATGATATTACCTATACGAAAATCGCCGTGCAGCAGCACGGGATCAACCGCAGTCGGGCAATTATCGTCAAGCCAGCGCAATGCGAGGGCCATGACCGGACGATCCCCGCCAAAAGATAGAAAGCGCGCCTTAAGTTCGGAAAGCAGAGTTTGCGCTGACGTAACAGGAAGCGTGGGCAATTCGTCGCGTTGCACATTATGGATCAGCGCGAGTTCGCGGGCGAGATCGACCAATAAAGTCGCAGGCGGTTCCGCCAAGATCTTGGCTGGATTGACCTCCGCATCGACCCGCCGCATCAGATATCCCGTTCCCAACCCGTCGGTCGGGATTATTTCTGCCACTATTTCGGGCGCTTTGATCCCCGATGCAAAGGCAGCGCGAACGACCGCAGCCTCGACATCATGACCATAGGCCCTGCCTGCCATCATCTCCGCGGAAGGGGAGAAGCGAAGTATATAGCCCGACCCCGCATAGTCGAAGGACCAGCTTTCCATATTGGCGCCTCCAGACAGGCGCTTCACGTCATCGACCGTGCCGTTTCCGCCGAGTCCACGTTGTACAAATCGGGACAGTGTTGCGCGGAAATCAGAGGTCATCAAGCACGCCCCTTCCAATAGGCAAAAACCGCCGCTTGAAGTTTTGAAATGTGAGCATGGGCGTCCGGTCCGGTCCACAGCCCCTGATAGTCTGTCCGACCGGTCCACCAACCTTGTCCGGGTAAACCATCACCTTCGCGCACGACGAGAACTGCGAGCGCAGGTGCACCTTCCTGTTCGGTCAAGACATCAATCCGATCAAGCGTTTTGCATACCGCTCGCATTTTAGGGCGCGTGAAACGAAAGCCGAGATTGAGCAACAATTCGGAATAGCTGATCGCCCGACCTTCCCGTGCGCAATTTTCCAACAACGCCTTGATCCGGGCAACATCGTGCAATGCCGAAAGATCAGCAGCCGGATCGCTCAGAAAGTCTTCAAGGATCGGGTCCAATGTTCCTCCTAAAAATAGGCCTTGGCCATCTGCTCCATGATGGCATAAAATTCCGATATGACGTCGTCGATGATGTCTTTGGTGGATTTGACCTCATCAATGCGCCCCGCAACTTGACCCGACAGCGCAATGGCGGCTTCCATATCCCCGCCGAAATAGAGATCGAGCACGCCGCGCATCTCGCCCATAATGTTGTCGGTCGGTTCGAGGTCCAGTTTTGTCGTCCGCTCCGTCTTGAGCGCCCGTAAGGCCGGGCCCGGGCCGTGCCGGTTCAGAAACAACGTATCGGTTTCCCTCGCGTTGATAATCGCGTCTTTCCAGTTCTGATGGACTGGCGATTCCGCTGCGCTGACCATGCGGGTTCCCATCTGCACACCCTCGGCACCCAGAGCGAAAGCGGCGGCCATCGTGCGGCCGCAGACCATACCGCCGGCCGCGATGATGGGCACATCAACTTTGCTACGGATCAGCGGCAACAGCACCATCAGGGCAACATCCTTGGGGTTCTTGAACCCACCGCCTTCGCCGCCTTCAACCACCAAACCGTCCACCCCGGCTTCGATTGCCTTCAACGCACCTGCCAGTGTTGGAACGACATGGAAGACGGTCAAACCCGCGGCCTTTAGCGGACCGCAATATTTGTTGGGGTCCCCGGCGGACGTGGTGACGAATCTCACACCCTGATCGACGACAAAGTCCACGATTCCGGGATCCCGGACAAAGGCTTGCGCAATGTTGACGCCAAAGGGTTTGTCGGTCAGTTCGCGCATCTTGACGATTTCTGCCCGGACCTCTTCCAATTGGCCCGACGACGTTTCGATTATTCCCAAGCCCCCGGCGTTGGAGACAGCCGACGCCAGTTGCGCGCGGGCTATCCAGCCCATGGGGGCCTGGATAATCGGATATTCGACGCCCAGTAATTCGGTAATTCGGTTGCTGATCTTGGTCATGCGGCTCTCCTCCTTGCAGAGGCATAAGGCCAGCGTTCCGATTGGCAAGTACGCGTTTAATCAAGCGACTAAATTTGTACGTTTCCATCTGAAATAGATAGGAAAAATGGTGGGCGATACAAGGTTCGAACTTGTGGCCCCACCCGTGTGAAGGGTGTGCTCTACCACTGAGCTAATCGCCCGTCCGTTTGGACAGGGGCGCGCTTTGCCAGAGCGCGGGGGTGTTGGCAAGGTCAGGATACGATTTTGATATGCGGGGTGTTTGTTAATTCGGCTGATGCTTCAGCGTTGAGTCCGTTAAAGATGGCGTCGATGATCCGGGCCAGCTTTTCCACGCGTAACTTATTGATTCCAATATATATTATGGATTCAGGGTTGGTGTAGCAGTGCACCATCTGGTTAATCAGCGAAACCGCCTCGTCAATCGACAGTCCGGTGAAATAACCCTGCTCCATTGCCTCTGCGACGATCAGCGCAAGATAATGGTCGCCCAGGTCAACATAGCCACGCACGACTTCGAAATATTGCTGCCCGATTTCGAGATAGCTTTTGAGCAGATCGGGTTCCGCCTCATATTTCTCGACCATCACGACGAAGCGGCGGGCGAAATATTGGTACATCTTGTCGCGCACCGGAAGGTCGGATTCGGTGACCTCCACCATGATGCGGACTTTTTCGTCGAAGAAACGCTCGGCCACCGCCTCCAGCAACGCCTCTTTGCTGTCGAAAAAGCGGTAGAGATTGGAGGGCGACATTCCCGCAGCAGCGGCGAGGTCCGACATCGAAATATCGACCGCCCCGCGCTGGCGGATCAGGTCGTCAACGACTTCAAGCAACTCGGCTCTTCCAGCCTCAATATCGGTTTGGGGGCGGGCCATGGGGGGATCCTGTATTATCGATGCATAACAGTTTTGTGATATATGTTGGAAATCTTCAATCTTCAATGGCGTCGAACGCAAATCGTCCCTGCCCCAGCATTTCCTCTGCTGATCCGCTTTCGTCGACAAGACTGCCCAAGGTCAGACCGAGCAACCTGATCCCCATTTCGGCCGGCAATATCTGATCCAGCAAGGCATGGCCCAATTGCGCAAACTCCGTGCGATCGGTCAGGATATGCGGGACAGTCCGCGAACGGGTAATGGTGCGAAAATCCGAATAACGCGCCTTCAGCACCAGCGTCTTGCCCTTGGCCTGATAGCGTTCGATCCGGTCCCACACGATGTCGATAATCTCGTGCAGCGCCTCGCGCAGCTCATCCTCGCTGCGCTTGTCGTCAAAATAGGTCAGCTCCCCGCCCAAGGATTTGCGCACGCTATTGGCGTTTACCGGCCGGTCATCAATCCCCCGCGCTGCCTTGAATAGATAACTTCCCCAACTGCCGAAATGATGCGCGAGCCATGCCTCGTCCTTCTGCGCCAGGTCAGCGCCGGTCTGCACGCCTAGCTTCGCCATCTTTTCCGCCGTGCGCGGCCCGACGCCGTGAAAGCGCCGCACCGGCAAACCAGCGACAAATTCCGCGCCCTGTTCAGGAAGGATGACACATAATCCATCGGGCTTGTTCTGGTCGCTCGCCAACTTGGCGATAAACTTGTTGTAGCTGACCCCCGCGCTTGCGGTCAGGCCGGTTTCGGCGCGGATGGCCGCGCGGATCGCCTTGGCAATCTTCACCGCCGAGCCGATGCCCTGCTTGTCCTGCGTCACATCCAAATAGGCCTCGTCCAGCGACAAGGGCTGGATAAGGTCGGTATGCCGCGCAAATATATCGCGGATCTGTCGCGACACGGCGCGATAGGCTTCAAAACGGGGCTTTACAAAAATCAGGTCAGGACATTGCCGCTGCGCGGTAATCGAGGGCATGGCGGAGCGCACACCAAAAGCCCGCGCCTCATAACTCGCCGCTGCCACAACACCCCGCTTCGACGACCCGCCAACGGCAACAGGCTTGCCCCGCAGATCAGGATTATCCCGCTGCTCCACGCTCGCGAAAAAGGCATCCATGTCGACATGGATGATCTTGCGGACAGGTGGCGGGGCGTCGGAATTGGACACCGGTGTGGATTATGGGGAAGTTTTGGGGATTGCTATCGGAATCCTTTGGCCGATGGTTTTTGGTTGAGGATATTTCGCTGGAAGGAAGAAGGCGCGGGCCTAGGCTTTCTTCGTCGCCTGAAAATTCTAACCTGCTTCCTTCCCGTCTCGTCACCCTGAACTTGTTTCAGGGTCTTATTCCTTCGACGTTGAAAACTAAGACCCTGAAACAAGTTCAGGGTGACGGTGAGTATAAGTGGGGGACGGGGCGGGAAAGAAACGGAGTGCAATTCCGAGGCACTGCCGAAAGCCCAAACTCTCGCCTTCTTCCTTCCACCTCTTTTACCTTCTAGCACCCAATCTCCGCCCGCAAAGCCTTCCGGTCGAGCTTGCCGATCATCGTCTTGGGTAAAGCCTCCCGCACCACAACGGCCTGTACTCGTTCATGCTTGCCCAATTGCGGGTTCAGCCACGCCATCAGCGCCGCGCCGTCTTCGGTGGCGCCGTCCTGCAAGGTGACAAAGGCGCGCGGCATTTCGCCGTGATAGGCGTCGGGCACGCCGATCACGAGTGCCTCTTTCACCGCCGGATGCTTGTAGAGCACATCTTCGACCTGGCTGGGAAAAACCTTGAACCCGCCGACCGCGATCATGTCTTTCAGGCGGTCGACAATGTGGATGAAACCATCCTCATCGATCGTCGCCACATCCCCGGTGCGCAGATATTTGCCGACGAACACTTCGGCATCGGCATCGGGCCGCTTCCAATAGCCGCACATGACCTGTGGCCCTGCAAAGACCAGTTCGCCCGGTTCGCCTTCGGGGGCGGGTTTGGTGGGGTCTTCCTTGTCGAGCAATTTGACATCGGTGCCCGGAATAGGCTGCCCGATGCTGCCCAATTTGTTGAGCCCTTCATAAGGGTTGCACGATACCACGCCGGAGCTTTCGGTCAGGCCGTAGCCTTCGATCACGACCGCGCCACTGCGTTCTTCAAAGCGGGCTTTCAGCTCGGCGGCCAAGGGTGCGCCACCGGAAATGCAGGCGCGCAGGCTGGTGAAATTGGTTTTTGCGATATCGGGGCAATCAAGCAACGCCTGATACATGGTCGGTACGCCGGGCAGCGACGTCACATGCGTCCGGTTCACCGCCGCCAGCGCCGCCTTTGCCTCAAAGCGCGGCAGCATGACGATTTCACCGCCGTTGAAAATGGTCCGGTTCAATACGGTCGCGTTTGCGAACACATGGAAAAATGGCAGCACGCCCAAAATCCGGTCTTCAGCCGGATTGTCCGGCTGGTTGATCCGGCTGTACGGGTCCAGCATGTTGATCTGTCGCGCATTGGCGGTGATATTCTGGTGGCTCAGCATCGCGCCCTTGGGAACGCCGGTCGTGCCGCCGGTATATTGTAACTGGGCAATGTCCTTTTCCGGGTCGCAGGGCTGGACCGCATAATCGCCGCCATTGGCGGTGAGATCTGCATAAGAGGTGATGCGGCTATCGGCCGGTATGGCCGCGACATCCTTGCGCTTGAACAGACGATAAGCCCAGCTTTTGGCCAGCGGCAACGCTTCGGCAACGCTGCCGACGACCAGTTCCTTCAGGTTCGATTTGTCGAGCACCTTGATGGCGGTCGGCAAAAGCGCCGCTGCCGAAACCGTGAACAGGATCGACGTCCCGCTGTCCGCCACCTGATGCGCCAGTTCGTCCACCGAATAGAGCGGGGAGAAATTGACCACCGTCGCCCCGGCGGCGAGCGCGCCATAATATGCGGCAATATAATGGGGCACATTGGGCAGGAACAGGCCGATATGGTCGCCCTTCCCTATCCCCTTGTCCTGCAGACCCTTGGCCACGCGCCGCACGCTTTCGGCCATTTCGGCATAGCTGTATTTGCGACCCATAAAGTCCGCCAAGGCGGCTTTGCCCATGCGTTCGGCCGATTGAAAAAACATATCGTGCAGGGCCAGCGGTGCAAAATGCTGGTCCCATTTCGTAGGGTGAAGATAATGGCTTTGCCAGATGCGCGTCGTCATGTCCTTCTTATGCCGCGTGATACCAGCCAACGCCATCGCGGATTTCGCACTCTATGCGTCCCGTGAAGTGCAGATGCCGCAGGTGCGCCTGTGCTTCGCCGGTGGCGAGGCCGTAGACGCTATCGTCAATTTCACGGTCAAACAGCAGGTCAAAGGTATCGACCGCCCGCATCTCTTTATGCCGCAACGCGACTTCCAGCTTTTCCAACCGTTCATGATGGCCGGATGCCAGCTTGTCGAGGCGCACATGGACGCCCGTGAACGGCTCGCCATGGGCGGGAAGCACCAGCATATCGGCCGGCAGGGCGGCGCGGAACTTGGCGATGGAATCAAGCCACTCACCCAGGGGGTCAGCCTGCGGCTCGCTGTCCATCACGGAAACATTGGAAGTGATGCGCGGCAAAATCTGGTCGCCCGCGATGATCATGCCATTGTGGAAATCCACCAGACTTGCATGTTCAGGCGTATGCCCACCGCCCGTCATCACGGTCCAGTCGCGCTGCCCGATACGGACAACCTGCCCGTCATCCAGCCGGACATGCCCCGTCGGCAATCGCGACACGGCCCGGGCGAATTTGCCCCATCCACTTTTACGCATTTCCTCGATACGCTGTTCGTCATAGCCTGCGAAACGGCGGCCGTTCAGCACTTCTTCCGGCGGTTCGTCCAGTTGCTCGCTGGTCAGCATCCGGACCATCAGCCATTCGGTGCGGTTCATCCAGATCGGCACCTTGAACTTGTTCGCCAGCCAGCCTGCGCATCCTGCATGGTCGGGATGAAAATGCGTGACAAATATCCGCGTCATCTGGCGATCCGACAACACGCCCGCAAACATTGCCTTCCAATGCGCAATTGTGCCGGGCATGAACAAGCCGGTATCGGCAATGGCATAGCCATCGCCGTCATCCAATATCCACAAATTGATATGCGCCAGATTGCCCGGCACCGGCATCCGCGTCCAGCCAAGGTCGGGCGCCAGTGGATAGATCTCGCCATATTGCGGGGCATGGTCGCCCAAGGGATAGGTCAATCCCTTGAGTTCCTTTGCTTCAAAGCCATGGTCGGCCAAGGAAGCATCATAAGCGGGGGGTGTTTTGGGTGCCATCCTTCCGCCGTGCCTTAATCACGCGGTTAAGGCAATGCTGACGTTAGGGAAGGTGACGGGACCGAAATGAAATTCAATGCAACAACGCAACCGTCACCCTGAACTTGTTTCAGGGTCTTATTTCTTCACCGATGAAAACTAGGACCCTGAAACAAGTTCAGGGTGACGGATGTGCGATTATGCAATCTTAATTCAGAAACCGGGATACGCGGTGCCAGACCCCTCTCCGCCATTCGGCCCCAAAGCCTAGGCGGAGCAGGAAAAAAGCTTACTCGCCGGCTTTCTTGAACAGCGTATCCGCCGTCAGTTCGGGCTTCACAGCGGCTTCATCCTCACCGTTCAGCGCGGCTTCGGCCTTGCGGGCGGCTTCGGTGCGTTCGGCGCGGAGTTCTTCGATCAGGGCTTCGCGGTCGGTGCCAAGACGAGCGTCATCGGCGGCGCTATTGTCGATGCCAGCCTTTTTCGCGGCGCGGTTGACGATGGCGTCGAGTTCGCGCTGCGATGTCAGACCAAGGGTTACCGGATCTTTTGGCTGGATTTCGGCGATGTTCCAGTGGCTACGCTCGCGAATGGCGGTGATCGTGTTGCGGGTGGTCCCGATCAGCTTGCAGATTGCACCGTCCGAAATTTCGGGGTGATTGCGCAAAAGCCAGGCGATGCCATCGGGCTTGTCCTGACGCTTCGACACCGGTGTGTAGCGCGGGCCTTTGGTGCGGCGGACCTGCTCGGGGCCCTTGCTCATCTTCAGGACATAATCTTCGTCGGCCTGACCTTTTTCGATTTCGTCCATCGACAGTTCGCCGGCATGGACAGGATCACGTCCGGTGTATTTCGAACCGGTCATGTCGTCGGCCATCGCCTGCACTTCGAGGATGTGAATTCCGCAGAACTCGGCGATCTGCGAGAAGCTCAAGCCGGTGTTGTCAACAAGCCATGCGGCTGTTGCGTGCGGCATCAAAGGGGTGGCCATCTACTCTACTCCAATAATAAGGGCCGCCCCTTACCGGAGCGGCCTGAATTTGCTGGAGCAGGGTTTAGGCCAAATTGACGGCGGCGTCTAGTCGCTGATTTGCGGCTTTGTGCAGCACATCCCGATCCATCAGGGCTGTGCCGGAAAGACACGCGTGCGAGGTTTACCGACGTCCAGTCCGGATTGCCCCGTAACCGAATAGGCAATGGATATGTCATTGCAGGGGGTATCATTCGGCCATTTGCAACGCCGCGCGCTCAATTTCTCGCCTTCGCCTGCTGTCCATTCCTGATCTTTTATGGCGGGCCCTTTGAATATTTCTTCCATGTCATCCCACCGCTGCGCACCGCGGCCTTTGCGGACTTCGACATGGCTATTATCCTGGGAAATTCTCAGCAAAGGATAACTCATCGGATATCTCCTTACAGCATAGCTTGCTTTACGCCTTTCTTTGCAGCATTTCAACGCCACAACGGGAGAGAGATGTGATGAAGAAATTGCTGAAATGGCTGGCCGCCTTGATCTTGGTCGCAGTCGCGGCGCTGTTTATCTGGGGCTATGCGCCGGACACCGATGGGGCGGCGATGAAGGCGAAATATGGCGGGGAAGCGTCCCGCTTTGTCGAGCTTGAGCCGGGTCTGACGGTTCATTATCGGGATCAGGGCAAACGCGACGGGCGGCCTATTGTGCTCATCCACGGATCGAACGCCTCCCTGCATACATGGGAACCTTGGGTGGCGTTGCTCGGCAAGGATTACCGCATCATTTCCCTCGACCTGCCGGGCCACGGCCTGACCGGAAGCCATCCGGGCGGCGTATATGACTACCCTGTTTTTGTAGATGTCGTGGACAAGCTGATGACGCGGCTGGACATTCCCAAGGCCGTGATCGGCGGAAACTCCATGGGCGGTGGCACGTCGTGGATGTTCGCGCTTGCCCATCCCGAAAAAACCGAAGCGGTCCTTCTGGTCGATGCGGCCGGTGCCCCGCAGTGGGAGGCGCGCAAAATACCCATCGGATTCCGGCTGGCGCGGATGCCGGTGGTCAAGGAACTCACCCGCTTCATCGCCCCGCGCAGCATGTTTGAATCGAGCATCAAGACATCGATGAGCGTGCAGTCCAAAATCGACGACAAGCTGGTCGACCGCTATTGGGAACTGAACCGCTATCCGGGCAACCGCGAGGCGACGATGAAGCGCTTCTCCCTGCCCCACAACAACCGGCAGGCGAGCAAGGAAAGCCTCGCTGCGATCAAGGTGCCGACGCTAATCCTGTGGGGCGAAGAGGATAATCTGATCCCGGTCAAATCGGCGAAATGGTTTGCCGACGCCATTCCGGGGTCGAAATTGATTGTCTACCCTGCGGTCGGGCACATCCCGATGGAGGAAGTTCCGGAAAAGAGTGCGGCGGATGTCAGGCTGTGGCTGGAAAGCCTGCCGACACCCTAGACTTCGAGCACGATCTTTCCGACATGGTCACCCGATTCCATATAGGCATGGGCGGCCGCAGCCTCCCGCAGCGGGAAGATACGGTTCATTTCCGGGCGTAGCGCACCGTCGGTGACCATCGGCCAGACCGACTGGTAGATTTCCTGCGCGAGCAGTGCCTTGAACTCCGGCGACCGCGGCCGCAGCGTGGAACCGGTGAGCGTCAGGCGGCGCATCATGACCTGCGCCATATTGATTTCCGCCACCATACCACCCTGCACGGCGATCGTAACATGCCGGCCATCTTCGCGCAGGCATTGCAGGTTACGCGGGACATAGTTGCCCGCGACCATGTCGAGCACGAGATGGACGCCCGCACCACCGGTGATGTTCTTCACCTCTTCGACAAAATCGCTGCTGCTATAGTTGATCGCATGGTCCGCACCCAAGGCCTTGGCCGCGTCGCATTTCGTGTCGGAGCCGCAGGTGACGATGACCTGCAACCCATAGAGCTTGCCAAGCTTGATCGCCATGGTGCCGATCCCGCTGGTGCCGCCATGGATAAGGATGGTCTCCCCATCGCAGGCATAGCCGCGTTCGAACACATTGTGCCAGACGGTGAACAGCGTCTCAGGCAAAGCCGCCGCCTCTGCCATGCCCAGCGACGCCGATACCGGCAGGCACTGGTCAAGGCGGGCAAGGCAATATTCGGCATATCCACCGCCCGAAACCAGCGCGCAATAGCGTGTGCCCATCTCGCCCTCATCGACGCCCGGGCCGGTTGCGACAACGGTGCCGGACACTTCCAGACCCGGCAAGTCACTTGCCCCCGGTGGTGGCGGATAAAGGCCCTTTCGCTGGATCACATCGGGGCGATTGACGCCTGCAAAGGCCACCTTCAGCACGACCTCGCCGGGGCCGGGAACCGGGACGGGACGCGCGCAAGGCGTCAGCACTTCGGGACCGCCCGGCGTAGAAATCTCGATCGCGGTCATCATTTGTGGCAAATCTGCCATGTTGGTCCCCATTTCCGCCCCTATTCTGGCGGGAACTTATTGACAGCAACCGCGGTCCAGTCAACACTGCTCACCATGGAAAGCGACGAGAATTTACCGCTGCGCCGTGACGACCCGCTGACGCTTTTGGTCCGGCAGGATCTCGACCCCCTGTCGGTCGATGAACTGGAAGTGCGGATTGCCGCCCTCAAGGCCGAGATTACACGATGCGAGGGCAAAATCGCCTTCGCGACCCGCCACCGCAGCGCCGCCGATGCGTTATTTAAAAAGTGAAAAACCATGGCGCAGCATGAATTTTTCACGCTTTTGCCGTTAACTTCAGAAATGCAGTTGAAAGCGCAAAAGACGAAACCGATATAGAGTGAACTGATCCCAGCGACCCAAGTTTAAGGAACAACACCATGCCATCATTTGCGGAATCGCTGGAAGCAACGCTTCACAACGCGCTCAAGCATGCAGGCGACCGCGCCCATGAATATGCGACTCTGGAGCATCTTCTGCTCGCGCTGATCGACGATGCCGATGCGGCCAAGGTCATGCAGGCCTGCGGTGTTGATCTGGGCGAATTGTCCGATGTGGTGATCACTTATCTCGACAGCGAACTCGAAAGCCTGCGCGTTGAAGGCAAGGTTGACCCTTCCCCCACCAGCGGATTCCAGCGGGTGGTTCAACGCGCGATTTTGCACGTCCAAAGTTCCGGCAAGGATGTCGTGACGGGCGCGAATGTCCTCGTCGCGCTGTTCTCCGAACGGGAAAGCTACGCCGTCTACTTCCTGCAGCAGCAGGATATGAGCCGCCTCGACGCGGTATCCTATATCAGCCACGGCATCGGCAAGGACGGCAAGCTGGCCGAACCGCGTCAGGTGCAGGGCAGCGAGCAAAAGGGTGAAGAACCCGAGGAAAGCAAGACCAAGAAGGACAAGAAAGAAGGTGCGCTCGACCAGTTCACCGTCAATCTGAACGAAAAGGCCAAGCAGGGCCGGATCGATCCGCTCATCGGACGCACGGCAGAGGTCGACCGCACGGTGCAGATCCTGTGCCGCCGGTCCAAGAACAACCCGCTCTATGTGGGTGAACCCGGCGTCGGCAAAACCGCCATCGCCGAAGGTCTGGCGCGGCGCATTGTCGAAAAGCAGGTTCCCGAAGTGCTGTTGCCTGCGGTCATCTACTCGCTCGACATGGGCGCATTGCTTGCGGGCACGCGCTATCGCGGAGATTTTGAAGAGCGGCTGAAGGCTGTTGTGTCGGAGCTTGAAAAGCTGCCCGACGCCATCCTGTTCATTGACGAAATCCACACCGTCATCGGCGCTGGCGCAACCAGCGGCGGGGCGATGGATGCCTCAAACTTGCTGAAACCCGCTTTGTCGGGCGGCACCATCCGCTGCATCGGGTCGACGACCTACAAGGAATTCCGCAACCATTTCGAAAAGGACCGCGCCCTGCTGCGCCGGTTCCAGAAGATTGACGTCAACGAACCCACGATTGACGACACGATCAAGATTCTCGCCGGTCTGCGCAGCGCCTTTGAAGACCATCACAAGGTCAAATACACGCCCGATGCATTGAAGGCCGCTGTGGAACTGTCTGCACGCTACATCAACGACCGTAAATTGCCCGACAAGGCAATCGACGTGATCGACGAAGTCGGTGCCATGCAGATGCTCGTTGCGCCGTCGAAGCGCCGCAAGTTGATCACCGCGCGCGAGATTGAGGCCGTGATTGCCACCATCGCCCGCATCCCGCCGAAAAATGTATCGACCGACGACAAGACCGCCTTGGGCACGCTCGAAGCGGATCTGAAGCGCGTCGTTTTCGGGCAGGACAAGGCTATCGAAGTGCTCGCCAGCGCGATCAAGCTGTCGCGTGCCGGTTTGCGCGACGGCGACAAGCCCATTGGCAACTATCTGTTCTCCGGCCCTACCGGCGTCGGCAAAACCGAAGTCGCGCGCCAGTTGGCAACCATCATGGGCATTCCGCTCAAGCGTTTTGACATGAGCGAATATATGGAACGCCATTCGGTATCGCGCCTCATCGGTGCGCCTCCGGGCTATGTCGGATTCGATCAGGGCGGTCTGCTGACCGATGCGGTCGACCAGAACCCGCATTGCGTGCTCTTGCTCGATGAAATTGAAAAGGCCCATCCGGACCTGTTCAACATCCTGCTGCAAGTCATGGATAATGGTCGGTTGACCGACCATCATGGCAAGACGGTGGATTTCCGCAACGTCATCCTGATCATGACGACCAATGCCGGCGCCAGCGACATGGCCAAGGAAGGCATCGGGTTCGGCAATAATATCAGCAAGGAAGATGCCGGCGACGAGGCGGTGAAGAAGCTCTTCGCGCCTGAATTCCGCAACCGTCTCGATGCGCAGGTGCCGTTCGGCTATCTGCCAACCGAAGTTGTGGCCCGCGTTGTCGACAAGTTCATCCTGCAGCTCGAACTGCAACTGGCCGACCAGAATGTCCATATCAAGCTCGACGACGAGGCACGCGCCTGGTTGACCGAGCGCGGTTACGACAAGCTGTACGGCGCACGCCCGATGGGCCGCCTGATTCAGGAAAAGATCAAGCAGCCGCTGGCCGAAGAGCTATTGTTCGGAAAGCTGGTCCATGGCGGCGAAGTCGCGGTGCACATGAAAGACGGCGCACCCGCCTTCGAAATAACCCCCGCCCCGCCCAAGGCCGCCAAGCCCAAGGCGCCGAAAAAGGCAACGGGTAAGGCCAGCAAGGCAAAATGATTGGATAATTGGGACAGTTCCGAAAAGGACTGTCCCCTAACATCGCGTCAAATTCCGCCACCGTCACCCGGAACGGCTACTAAATGCGCATCGGGTCCGATGGCGTCGAATAACGCGGCCTCTGTTCCTGTCATCCAGACTTGCGCGCCCGTCTCACCCAATCGCGCGAATAAAGCGGCGCGGCGGTCCGGGTCGAGGTGGGCAGCTACTTCGTCGAACAACAATATCGGTGGTGCGCCGCGCAGTTCGGACACCAGCGCCGCATGCGCGAGAATGAGAGAGAGCATCAGCGCCTTTTGCTCCCCGGTGGAGCAACGGTCCGCCCCCTGTCCGTTGGCGCGGTTATGCACGACGAGGTCGGCACGGTGCGGCCCGACCAGAGTTCGACCCGCTGCCGCGTCCTTACGCCGCTCGTTCCGCCATAGAGCGCGAAGCTCGTCCGCCGTGACCGGACCTTCCATAACCAGCGCGACATCCGGGACCGGAAACGAGGCAGCCGGGGCCGCGTCCAATTGCACCGCCAGCGCCGTCAGCATCCGTGCACGCGCTTCAATTATCGCAGCTCCGCCGTCGGCCATCTGCGCTTCGATCGCGTCCAGCCATTGGGGGTCCGCGCCACCCGGCGTTGCCAATATCCGGTTGCGTTGCTGCACCGCCTTTTCATAGCGGCTGCTGCTGCGGGCGTGGTTGGGCTCGAGCGCGAGGACCAGCCGGTCCAGAAACCGCCGCCGTGCGCCTGCCCCGTCGACAAAAAGCCGGTCCATCGCTGGCGTCAGCCAAATGGCCGAAATCCATTCGGCCAGATTATTGATCGTGGCATTGGCGCTGTTGATCCGCACCTTGCGCCGTTCGGGCTGGGCCGCATCGATTCCTGTGCCGAGAACGGTGCCATCCAATTCGGCCGAAATGGAAAAGCCGCCACTGCCCCCGCTATAGGCCATTTCGGAAAGAGCCGCACGGCGCAGGCCGCGGCCAGGGACGAGCATCGATACTGCTTCCAGTATATTTGTCTTCCCGGCCCCGTTCGCACCGTAAAGCGCAATGAACGGCGCTTGCGGCGTCACCGTCAGGTGGACGTGGTTGCGAAACTCGGTCAGGGTCAGACGGGAAAGGGCCATGCGCCGTTTCTGCTATATCATGGCGGGCTTGGGTCAACCCGATTATTTGGCGAAACGTACATACCAAATATTGGGATATTTCACCATTTTATGAAATGTTACAACACTGACGATTGCTTCATAATTCGCTTATACTATTGTATTTTATATCATTTTCAAAACTGGCACACCCCGTGCAGAGTAGTCTGCATAGCCGGAATGGTCCGGCAGATTGAAAAGGAACTTAAAATGACACAGTCTTCGCGTAATCAAATCGTATCGGTCTTTGCAGCAGTTGTATGCGCATTCATCACCATCGGCCTCAGCGTTGCACCCGCTGTTGCTCCCGTTGCAAGCCTCGTTGCTTAAGACGGGACAACCCACCCACTTTCATCTTGTTTAGGGAGTTAGAATAATGGCACGTTTGGTTCTGGATAAAGCCAATAAGAAAATCCTCGGCGTATGCGCCGGATTGGCAAACTGGTCCGGGATTGACCCGTTGATTGTTCGCCTGATCTTCGCGGTAGCCACCCTTATCGGTTTTGGTTCGCCGATCCTGATCTACATCCTGCTCGCCATGATATTGGATTAATCGTCACCAGACTTAAACAACGCCCCTTGCCGCCGTTAAGGTTAATAGAATTCCGTCTAGCAGGAGGCAGCAGTTGGCTGGAGACGAGCATCTCTTTAACTCGCGCCTGTTCCGACGGGACGAGGTCCGCATAGCCGGTGAAGTTCGGGAAAGAGGCGGAGGGAAGCAAAAGATATCCGTTGTTGACCTGTCGCAATCAGGTTTCCGGATGCACTGCGTTTTCCTGATCCCCAAGGACCGCGCCATATTCCTGACGATGCCCGGGCTTGAAGCCATGGAAGCCCGGATTGCCTGGCATCAGGACGATTATTATGGCTGCGAATTCATACGGAAGCTCTATCCGGCGGTTTATGAGCATATCATAAAGACAAATCCGGCGCTGGCGATGCAACACTGACATCAGCGCCGGACTGAAACTGGCCCGGGACGTTTAGGCTACCTTGCGAACAAACACGCATCCCGCCGAATAGCCGGCGCCGAAGGAACAGATCAGCCCCACATCACCTGCCGCCAGATCGGCATTATGCTTGTGGAAGGCAATGATCGAACCGGCACTCGACGTATTGGCATAGGTGTCGAGCACGGTCGGGCTTTCATCTTCGCTGGCTTCATGCCCCAACACCTTATGCGCAATTAGCCGGTTCATGCCGGTATTGGCCTGATGCAGCCACATGCGGCGCAGGTCCGCCCCGGACAGGCCTAGACTTTCGGCATGCTCCAAAATCATCTGCCCCACCATGGGCACTACTTCTTTAAAGACCTTGCGCCCTTCCTGCACGAACAGCTTGTCGTTGCGCGGGCCGCTCTGGTCAACCGGGCCGTCGCCATGGGCGCGGTTGAGGAAGCCAAAATTGTTGCGGATATTGTTGGAAAACTGGGTCTTCAACCGCGTGCCGAGAATTTCCCAATGCTTGGCGGGCGCTATATCGCGCGCCTCGACCAAGATCGCGGTTGCCACATCACCGAAAATGAAGTGGCTGTCGCGGTCGCGCCAGTTCAAATGGCCGGAGGTTATTTCCGGGTTCACCACCAGAACCGATTTCGCATTCCCGCTGCGGATATAATCGGCTGCGGTCTGGATGCCGAAGGTGGCGGACGAACAGGCGACATTCATGTCAAAGCCAAAGCCACGCTGCATCCCCAGTTCATGCTGGATTTCGACCGCCATCGCGGGATAGGCACGCTGCATGTTGGAGGCGGCGCACAAAACAGCGTCGACATCGGCAACGTCGCGTCCCGCAGCCGCCAGCGCCTCGCGACAGGCGGCAACGCCGATTTCCGCCATCATCGAAATCTGGTCATTCGGACGCTCGGGATAACGCGGCTCCATGATGTCGGGGTCCAGTATCGCGCGCTTGTCCATCACATGGCGCGACTTGATACCGCTCGCCTTTTCTACAAATTCGACGGAGCTGTAGGTCAACGGCTCCGCATCCGGATGCGCGGCGTTGTAACGGTCGGCATAGGCGTTGAAGCTTGCGACCAGTTCTTCATTGGTGATCGTATCGGTGGGCGTGAACAAACCCGTTGAGGATATCACCGGTATTGCACCCTGCGCGTTTTGCGACATTATTTTTCCCGCTTATAAATTGGTATTGCGTCCGGATGCCTAGCGCCTGCGTATCTGTGAAACAAGCCGTTTGCACCAGACGGCAACATCGCTAAGCAGAGAGCCGGGGAGGACAAGAATGTCATTTGAAGACCGAGAACCAAGCTGGTTTTCCCGGCTGTTCCGCAAGGCATTGGTCGGCATCTACCGGCAACAGGGCTGGCGCGCGCACGGCGTGGTACCGGAACCGCGCAAATTCGTCCTGATTGCCGCCCCGCACACATCCAACTGGGACTTTGTCTATTTCCTCGGACTTACCGACGAATTGGGTATCCGGCCGCACTTCATGGCCAAAAGTTCGCTGTTCCGCTGGCCCTGGAAAAATTTCATGCTCGAAATGGGCGGCGTTCCCGTCGACCGGTCTTCGAATAAAAATTATGTCCAGCAGATGATCGACGAGTTCGCGCGCCGCAAGGAATTCATGCTCACCATTGCGCCGGAGGGCACGCGTGGTCCGGTGAAGGCGTGGAAGACGGGTTTCTACCATATTGCCATGGGTGCGGGCGTGCCGCTTGTCGTGGGGATGATGGATTATCCGTCCAAATCGGGCGGGCTGGGCCCCGCGATCTGGCCAACCGGCGATTATAAGGCGGATATGGCCAAAGTAGCGGAAATCTACGCCAAGGTTACACCCAAGCATCCGGCAAAAGGCATGACCGCGGTATTGGCGAAGGACGAAGAATGACAGATGTGGTTTCTACTCTTGCCCTGAACGGGGTGGCTCTGTTCGTAGCAATATTGCTGCTGTGGGCTTATTCGGTCCGCATCCGGGACGTGTCCTTCATCGACGCCTTTTGGGCATTCGGCATGGTAGTGTTGGCATGGGCGACATGGGCGCAGTCCGATAACCCCGGTGCGCGGTCGAGCCTCATTCTTGCGCTCACCACATTCTGGGGGATGCGCCTGACGATCCATCTGTGGATACGCTGGCGCGCACATGGCGAGGACCCGCGTTACACCAAGATCATGGCCAGCCGGATGGAGAAAAAGGGCTGGAGCTGGGCGAAGACGTCTCTCATTGCAGTATTCCTGACGCAGGCTCCGCTGTTGTTCATTACCTGCCTGCCCGCACAGCTCGGCATCTGGGCGAGCGAGGGCGGACGCACCGTGATCGGTCCGCTGGGCGCGATCGGTGCGGCGATTGCGTTAATCGGCATTGCGTTTGAAACCATCGGTGATGCGCAGCTCAACGCCTTTCGCAAGAACCCCGACAATAAGGGCAAGGTGCTCGACACCGGCCTGTGGCGCTATACCCGCCACCCCAATTATTTCGGCGACGCGTGCACCTGGTGGGGCATCTGGCTGATCGCTGCGGAAACGGGGCTGCCGGGCTGGATCAGCATCATTGGCCCCATCTTCCTGACCTTCACCCTCACCCGCTGGTCGGGCAAGCCTTTGCTGGAATATGGGATGAAGAAGACGCGGCCGGGCTATGCCGAATATGTGGCCCGCACGTCAGGCTTCTTCCCGCTGCCGCCCAAAAAGGGATAGCGGTTACTTCACCAGCCAGATTTCGCCATAGCCGTTAAAGGCCGGTGCGATCTTGTGCTTCACCTCCCGCCCGGGCGCGAAGGCGAGGTCGGGAAAGCGTTCGAACAAGAGCGGCAGCGCAATCTTGGCCTGCGCTTTGCCCAGCCCTGCGCCGAGGCAATAATGCGCTCCGCCGCCAAAGGCGAAATGCTGGATATTGGGGCGCTCGATATCGAATTTCAGCGGGTCGGGATTGACCTCCGGGTCGAAATGCACGCCGAAGAGCGACATGTGGATCGTGTCCCCCTGCTTCACCTGCTTGTCGGCCACCTGCATATCCTGATGCGCGCTGCGCAGCACTTGGGTCACGGGCGGCTCGACGCGCAGGATTTCGTCCATCGCATTGTCGTGCAAGTCCGGACGCGCGCGGAATTTCGCAAGCTGGTCCGGGTTTTTCAGCAACTGCACCACCCCTGCCCCCAGCATATCGGTCGTGGTTGAGTTGCCCGCAATCAGCAGCAGGCGGATCAGCAGAACAATATCCTGCGTGGTGAGCGTATCGCCCGCCTCCTCGGCCTGCGCCAGACGGGTGATAAGGTCATCGCTGGGGTTGGTGCGCCGCAGTTCGACCTCGCGCGCCAGATAGTCAGCGAGGACGGTCGTCGATTCTTCGTATAGCGCCGTTTGCTCGGGCGTCCGGAACGGATTAAGCGCTTGCATACAGCCAAGCGACCAGCGCCGGAAATCCTTGCGGTCAGCAGGGTTTATGCCCAGCAATTCCGCCATCACCGTGGTCGGCAGGGGCGATCCGAAAAGCTGCACAAAATCAAACTCGCCATCCGTAGCGGCGATATCCTCCACCAGATCGTGCGCAATTTGCTCAATCCGGGGCAGCAGCGCATCGACCGATCGCTTGTTAAACGCCTGCAACACCAGCGTCCGCTGCCGCTTATGCTCCGGGTCGTCGAGCATCAGGATCGACAGTTCTTTACTGTTATTGCCATAAAGCGTTTTGGAAAAACTGCCGTCATTGGCCTTGCGCGGATCGGCGTTCAGGTCGCGATTCTTGATCAGTTCGGACACTTCCGCGGCACGGGTCAGGAAATAGCGGCCCAGTTGCTGGTCATGATGCACCGGGTCGGCTGCGCGCAGGCGGTCCAGCGGCACCCATGGCGTCTCGCGATAGGTCGGATCCAGAGCCGAAAGCTGGTAGCCGGTAGGAAGCGGATTATCGTCGGACATGGGGGACTTTCGGTTGTCGGGTTTCGTTCCGACTATCCCAGATGCTTTTTCGCGGCAAGCGGTGTGCTTGGTTAAGCGGAAATTACCCCAAACAAATCATGCTCGTCCGCATCTTCGATGGCGACCGAAACAATATCGCCTTCCTTCACCGTGCCCGCGACGTCGCGCAGATAGACATGGCCATCGATTTCCGGCGCGTCAGCCTGGCTGCGGCCGGTGGCGCCGATGCTGCCATCTTCGTCGGGCTCGCCAATTTCGTCGATGATAACCGGCAAAGTCCGCCCCACCTTCGCCGCAAGCTTCGCCGCGCTGATCGCGGCGGTTTTCTGCATGATGCGCTGGAAACGCTCTTCCTTCACCTCTTCGGGCACAGGATTTGGCAACGCATTGGCCTGCGCGCCTTCGACAGGTTCAAAGCGGAAGGCACCGACGCGGTCCAACTGCGCTTCGTCCAGCCATTCGAGCAGATATTCAAAATCCGCCTCGGTTTCGCCGGGGAATCCGACGACAAAGCTGGAGCGGATGGCGATATCGGGCGCGATGCTGCGCCACTTGCGGATGCGTTCGAGCACTTTGGCTTCGTTCGCCGGCCGCTTCATGGATTTCAGGACATTCGGCGCAGCATGCTGGAACGGAATGTCGAGATACGGCGTCAATAAACCCTCGGCCATCAGCGGTATCACATCATCGACATGCGGATAGGGATAGACATAGTGCAGGCGAACCCATGGCGCGACGCCCTCACTGGTACGCAGGCCGCCCAGTTCGCGGGCCAGATCGGTCATGTGCGCACGCACATCGCGGCCCTTCCATTCACGGCTTTTGTGTCGCGTATCGACGCCATAGGCCGAGGTATCCTGGCTGATGACCAGCAATTCCTTGGTACCGGCCGAAACCAGTTTCTCCGCCTCGCGCAGCACGGCATCGATCCGGCGGCTGGCGAGTTTCCCGCGCAGCGACGGAATGATGCAAAAGGCGCAGCTATGGTTGCAGCCTTCGGATATTTTCAAATAGCTATAATGGCGGGGCGTCAGTTTTAGGCCGCCTTCGGGCACCAGATCGACAAAGGCACCACGCGCAGGCGGGGCCGCAGCATGCACGGCGGACACCACATCTTCATATTGATGCGCGCCGGTAATCGCCAGAACATCGGGAAAACGGGCACGGATAACCTCGGCCTCATTGCCCATACAACCGGTAACGATGACCCGGCCATTTTCGGCAATTGCCTCACCAATGGCTTCCAGACTTTCCTCTTTCGCCGAATCCAGAAAGCCACAGGTATTGACCAGCACCACATCGGCACCCGCATAGTCGGGCGACAGACCATAGCCGTCGGCGCGCAGCTTCGTCAGGATGCGTTCGCTATCGACGAGTGCCTTGGGACAGCCGAGGGAGACCATGCCCACCTTGGGCGCTGCTTTGATTTGAGTTGCCATGATGGCCGCGCGCATAGCGGGTTTATGCACGCTTGTCACGGCGTGCAAACAGGCGCATGTTTCTCTGCCTTGGATTGGAGGGATTATCCATCATGGCAAACGCAAATCTACTCGCAATATTTGTCGCTGCCGCTGCCGGATTTCTAGTCGGTGGACTTTGGTACGGCCCGCTGTTCGGCAAGATCTGGATGGCCGAAAATGGTTTTACCGAAGAAGAGCTTAAAAAGGCCAATATGCTCAAAATCTATGGGCTGACCTTTGCCTTTTCGGTGCTGTCGGCGGTGTTCTTGGGGCATTTATTGGCGTTTTTCGACACCAATACCAGGGCGACTCTGATGATCTCGACCGGCATTGCGCTGGGCTATATCGTGCCGGCCATCGGCACCAACTATCTGTTCGCGCGCAAATCGGGGAAGTTGATCGCGATCGATGCGGGCTATTGGGTGGTATTCTACGCCGCGATGGGGCTGGTGTTTGTATTTTTGGGAAGTTGAGACTGCTTCGGGAATATAGTTGAATTTGCCGTTACTGATTCCCGTCACCCTGAACTCGTTTCAGGGTCCATCGTGCAGCAAAGCTCTGTAAACATAGGGACAGCGCCACTGTGCGTCACTGTGCGTCACTGTGCGTCACTGTGCGTCACTGTGCGTCACTGTGCGTCACTGTGCGTCACTGTGCGTCACTGTGCGTCACTGTGCGTCACTGTTGCGCAAACATTGACGCCAGGAAATAACTTCGGAATGGACCCTGAAACAAGTTCAGGGTGACGAATGCAGCGAAAAGCTATTGAACTCGTCAGCCCCCATAGGCCTGATGCAAGGCCGCAAGCGACTCGCGGTGCGTCAGATCGAGTTGCAGCGGGGTCACGGCGATATAGCCGTCTTCGATCACCTCTAGGTCGGTGTCATGGCCCGACGTGTGCACCATGCCGTGCAGGCCGAACCAGTAATAGTCGTAACCGCGCGGGTCGGTGCCTTTGACGATCGAGCCGCGGCTGTAATCATGGAAACCCTGCCGTGCGACCTGGATGCCTTTGACATCCTGCGGCAACAGCGCGGGAAAATTGATGTTGATGAGCGTACGCGGTGTCGCCGGCATGTCGAGCAAGGGCCGCAAAACCCGTTCGCCCCAAGCTTCTGCAGCGGAAAAGGGTACGCTGTCGGCCATGCCTTCCTTGCTGTACACCTGGCTCATCGCAATCGACCGCACACCGGCGAGCGCGCCTTCCATCGCGGCGGATACAGTCCCTGAATAGGTGATATCGTCGCCCAGATTCGCGCCACGGTTGACGCCGGACAGGATCAGGTCGGGCTTGGCGTCCTTCATGATGACGCCGAGGCCGAGCATGACCGAATCCGTTGGCGTGCCCGACACCGAATAATGCTTCTCGCCATGCTGCCGGATGCGAACCGGACGGGTGAGCGTCAGCGAATGCCCAGCGCCCGAATTTTCTTCGGCCGGCGCGACAATCCAGACATCGTCGCTGAGCGTGCGGGCGATTGTTTCCAGCACTTTCAGGCCCGGTGCATTCACACCGTCGTCATTCGTCAGCAAAATACGCATCAGGCCATAGGCTCCAATCGGGTGATACCGCCCATATAGGGCAGCAAAGCAGTGGGAATTGAGACACTTCCATCGGCTTGTTGATAATTTTCGAGGATGGCGACCAGCGTACGCCCCACGGCAAGGCCGGACCCGTTCAGCGTATGGACAAAGGCCGTCCCCTTGCTGTCGGCGGGGCGGTAGCGGGTGTTCATCCGCCGCGCTTGCCAGTCCCCACAATTGGAGCAGCTCGAAATCTCGCGGTAAAGGCCCTGCCCCGGCAGCCAGACTTCCAGATCATAGGTTTTGCGCGCGCTGGCGCCCATGTCGCCGGTGCACAGCAGCATTTTGCGGTACGGCAGTTCCAGCGCCTGCAGGATGCCTTCGGCCGATTCGACCATTCGCTCATGTTCCGCCACGCTATCTTCGGGACGAACGATGGAAACGAGTTCCACCTTTTCAAACTGGTGCTGACGGATCAGGCCCTTGGTATCCCGCCCGGCGGCACCTGCTTCCGAACGGAAACAGGGGGTCAGCGCCGTTATGCGGATCGGCAAGGCCGCGTCGTCCAAAATCTGTTCACGCACACTGTTGGTCAGCGATACTTCCGCGGTCGGGATCAACCAGCGACCATCGGTAGTCTGGAAGTTATCCTCGGCAAA
Organism: Sphingopyxis sp.; assembly: GCA_013823985.1. Classification (GTDB taxonomy): domain Bacteria; phylum Pseudomonadota; class Alphaproteobacteria; order Sphingomonadales; family Sphingomonadaceae; genus Sphingorhabdus_B. The sequence goes on along the minus strand of PNNB01000014.1, from coordinate 43,877 downwards.
TTTAGGAAGCTGTCCGGTTCCGAACAGCGATTCCTGCTTCACAAGATAGGGCGTCGCGCATTCGGTATAGCCGCGTTGCACCGTGTGGTGGTCCAGCATGAACTGGCCAATAGCGCGATTCAACCGCGCCATTTGTCCGCGCATGAAGGTGAAACGCGCGCCGGAAATGGCAACGCCGGTTTCGAAATCCAAGCCCAGTGCCGGGCCAAGATCAGCATGGTCCTTGGGTTCAAATTCAAAATTACGTTGCTGGCCCCAACGGATTTGTTCGACATTTTCGGTTTCGTCTGCACCATCGGGAGCATCGTCGGCAGGAAGGTTGGGCAAAGCCGCAAGCAGCCCATCCAGTTCGGACGCGAGCGCGCGCTCCTTGTCTTCCATCTGCGGCATGCTGTCTTTCAGCGTGGCGACTTCCGCCTTCAACGCGTCGGCCGTGGCGGTATCGCCCTTGCCCATGGCGGCGCCGATAGCCTTTGACGCTTCATTGCGGCGTGCCTGTGCCGCCTGCATTTCAGTCTGGATCGAACGGCGCTGTTCATCCAGCGCCAGCAGCGACGCCGACACAGCATCCGCCCCGCGCCGTTTCAGCGCTGCGTCAAAAGCTTCAGGATTTTCGCGGATATATTTCAAGTCGTGCATGGCCGTTGCCTATGCCGACGCGCCGGTCGTTTCGCAACGAAAAAGGGTGCGGGGCGGAACTGTTGGGGACAGCCTTTGGCACCGCGTCATCAGCACAATAAAAAAGGGCGGCTCCGAGAACCGCCCTTTCACCAGATACAAGGCAGCACCCCCTATGCCGCGATTGTATCCTTGGATTTCTTGGCTGCGCGGCGGCGGGCGAAAAGGCCGGCTGCGGCTGCACCAAAGAGCAAGACCATGGGCGGAGCCGGAACATCGGTGCCGCCGGTGGATCCGCCCGTCGACCCACCGCTCGACGATGACGACGAACTTGAGGACGAAGAAGAGCTGCTGCTCGAGGAAGACGCACCCGAGGATGTGCCGCCGAACGAGGAAGATGTGCTACCGCCGAAGCTGGACGAACCGCCCGAAGAGGAGGACGAACCAGACGACGAAGAGCTGGACGACGAGGAACCGCTGCTCGAACCCGAGCTGCCCGACGAACCGCTGGAGCCTGAGCTACCCGAAGATCCGCTTGAACCGTTGCTGCCGCCCGAACCGCCATAGCTGGACGAACCATGGCCACCGGAGCCACCATAGCTCGAGGAGCCGTGACCGCCGGAACCGCCGCCATTTCCACCCGAAGACGAGCTGCTGCTCGACGACGAACTGGACGATGAAGAAGAGCTGGACGATGAAGAGGAAGACGAGCTGCTGACCGCACCGCTGGAGGTGCTGACATTACCCGAAGATGTGGAAACGCCGCCGGTCGAGGTAGAGACGCCACCTGTCGAGGTAGAAACGCCGCCCGTCGAAGTGCTGATCCCGCCGGTCGAGGTCGAAACACCACCGGTTGAAGTCGAAACGCCGCCCGTCGAGGTCGAGGTGCTGACACCGCCGGTCGAAGTTGATACGCCGCCCGAGGTGCTCGAAGTGCTTGAACCACCTGTCGATGTGCTCGAACCACCAGTCGAGGTGCTCGAACCGCCCGAAGAGGTCGAGCTGCTGATGCCGCCCGTGCTGCTTGAGGTGGAAGAGATAACCACGGTACCGCTGCTTCCGCCGCCACCGCCAGAGAAGCCGCCGAAGAAGCCTCCGCCAAATCCGCCGCCGAAGCCGCCCGATCCGCCGATAATGACAGGAACGCCGCCGCTGCTGCCGCCTTCATAAGGGGCAGGTGGCATGAAAGGAACGGGAATGGGGGGCATGCCTTGGCTTGCGACCGTGACGACGCTCGGCGTGCAGGTGCTCGTTGTGGTGGTGCGTACCACTTTGCGAACACGCTTTACCTTACGGACGGGCGCCTTGTGCGCGATCTTGCGTACCTTGTGCTTCTTCTTGGCAACCTTATGCACCTGAGCGGGGGGTGTATCGGCGACTTGCATCGCGCCACCACCGATCAAAGCGCCGCCGCACGTGCAGGCACATAATTTCGCTAAAGCCATGCGTACTGACATAATCTCGACCTTCTTCAGCATTGGGGCTGGCAACGTGATCTGACCTACAGACCTTCGTTCACGCCTCCTGATGTAGCGAGAAAGGCAGAACTATTGGTTAAGCTCAATTGTATTAACCCTGTTTCGAGACCCCGCTTTGTGAAAAATGCGGAATTTCAGTGGGGAAAAGCCAAAGCGTCCCGAACTGGAACTGTTTACATTGTGACTATTTACACTCCGAAGCCATTTCCACAGCTTTTGCAGCGCCAAAATGCGGTTCGGCAATTTGCCGCTTGTGTGCCTATAACCCCGAGTCTATATCGCCGCCCGAGAGTTGTATTCATGCGGGTCCCCGGGTTCCCGCCCGGGCCGCAAGAGGTGGAGATTACATAATGGGCGCCAGCGCCAAGCCTCAAGATAATAGCAGTGAAACCAGTGGGTTAGATATTGATCTAGACCCATCATATGTGCCCTCGGACGACGAGCCATTTATGAACGACCGTCAGCTGAAGTTCTTTGAACGGCAGCTGATCGACTGGAAGAACAGCATCCTTGCCGAAGCGCAGGGGACTTTGAACCAGTTGCAGGACGGTCCCATCCGCGAACCCGACCTCAACGACCGTGCGTCGAGCGAGACCGACTGGAGCATCGAACTGCGCACCCGCGACCGCCAGCGCAAGCTGATTTCCAAGATTGATGCCGCGTTGCGCCGCATTACCGAAGGCGAATATGGCTATTGCCAGGTCACCGGCGAGCCGATCTCGCTGGCCCGCCTGCGCGCCCGCCCCATCGCGACAATGACGCTTGAAGCGCAGGAACGGCACGAACGGCAGGAACGGGTTTCGCGCGACGATTAAGATCGTCCGAGTTCTCTGCAATGCTGACGAATATGTTGGCAGTTTTGGTTAACGGAAGCTTGGTCTCATCCCCAAAAATCGGTGGCCATTAACCTTTTGGCTACATTTTGCTGCCAGTAATTACGCGTAACAAATAGGTAACTTAGCCTCCTGGGTACGCGATATGAACGATCTGCTGAAAAATGATAATCCTGCTTCAGCCAAACGTGGGACCAATCGCGATAGCCTGCTTCTGAAGGCCGTACTGCGCTTTGCCAATATCAGTGACGATCGTGAAGTCCGGATTCGGAACCTGTCCGCAGGCGGCCTGATGGCGGAAGCCCCCTTGCGTGTTGCACGTGGCGAGCCTGTGGAAATCCACCTGCGCAGCATCGGGTGGATCAGCGGCCATGTCGCTTGGGTCACCGAAGGCCGCATCGGCATCGCTTTCGATCATCCGATCAATCCCATGGACGCACGCAAGCCTGTCGGCCAAGCCGATCTGGAAATGCCCAACTATCTGAAAAAACTGAACGAGCCGAATACGCCGAACAAGTTCCGCCGCCTTTAAGGTCAGGCGTCCAGACAGTAAATATCGACCGGGATAGTGATCTTTTCGAGCACCTGACCGACTGGATAGCTGGACTTCGCACCGTCCTCTATCGCCTTTTCCAGCACTTCGCGCTTATTCGCACCGGCAATGACCAGCATAGTCGTGCGCGCTGACGCAATGGCCGCGGCCGTCAAGGTAACGCGGTTGACGGGCGCTTCTTCCGGCAAGGGATCGGGCGCAACGCCGACGGCCCGCACATCCTTGCCGCCGTTCAGCGCGTCGTCGAGGTCGGGTCCGGGAAAGATCGAGGCCGTGTGTCCGTCCGCGCCCATACCCAGCCACACCAGATCAGGGGGCCAGTGCAGATCGGCAAGCCGCGCATTTGCCGCATTGCCGGCGAGCTTATGATCCGCCGCATCGCTTGTGATCGGAAGAACACGCGCGCCTTTGGGAATGAAAATCTTCGCGATCATCGCAACGTTGGACAGTGGGCTATCGACCGGCACAAGGCGGTCATCGGTCGGAATAATCGTTACACTTTTCCACCGAATCTTCGATTCGGCGAGTTTTTCAAGGATTGGCTTTGGCGTCGAACCACCCGGGAACGCCACCAACGCCTGCCCTCGTGCGTCTAGCGCGCTTTCGATAATGAAACTCACATCGCCAACGACCGCATCAATCAAATCCTCGGCGGCATCAAATTCCCACCACTCAATCTCTTCGGCCATCTGCTTGTTACTCCATCATGTGCGTAGCGCCGCGGCGGCGCGCGCTGCGGCCTCTATCGCCACAACATCCGGTGTCCCTTTACCAACAAGCCAGCTACCGCCAACACATAAAATTTCAGAAACTGCCAACCAATCAGCGGCTGTTTCCTGCTTGATGCCGCCGGTGGGGCAGAATTTGCACTGGCCAAAGGGCCCGATCAGCGATTTCAGCGCCGGAAGACCGCCATTTGCTTCGGCGGGAAAGAATTTGAAATGGGTCAATCCCAGATCCAGCCCGCGCATGATATCGCCCGCATTGGCAATGCCCGGCAAGAACGGAATGCCCTTCGCAACCGCTGCGTTACCCAGATTTTCGGTCAAACCCGGCGACACAATAAACTCCGAACCGGCAGCAATGGCGCTTTCCAGACCCGGGATATCGACGACGGTCCCTGCCCCGACGATCGCTCCGGGCACCTTTTTCATTTCCGCAATCACATCCAGCGCCGCCGCCGTGCGCAAGGTCACCTCCAAGACGCGAAGTCCGCCGGCGACCAGCGCTTCGGCAACCGGACGCGCATGGGCCACGTCTTCGATGACGAGCACCGGGATCACGGGCGCTGTGCGCATGATGGTTTCGATTGCGTTCACTGCGCATGCTCCTGTGCATAAGCCGCTGCCGCGCCGAAAAGGCCCGGTTGCGGATGGGTAATGAGTTTAACCGGGATTCCGGCCATCAATGATTCGAAGCGCCCCTTGGCGCGGAAACGTTCGGCAAAGCCGGAGCGGACGAGAATATCCTTGATACGCAGCCCGAGGCCACCGGCGATGACAACGCCTGCAAAGCCGCCCTGCGCCAACGTTATGTCGCCTGCGACGCTGCCCAGCGACAGGCAGAAACGATCAACGGCTGCCGCTGCAAGGCTGTCTTCGCCCGACATCCCCAATTGCCACAACTGCTTGTCGTCGAATTGCTGCACCGGACGGCCTTCCAGGGCGGCCAGGGCTTCGTATATCTCTACAAGTCCCGGCCCCGACACCACGCGTTCAGCCGATACCCGGCGGTAACGGCGGCGCAGCCGGTCGAGCAAAGCGTCTTCGATGCTGTCGAGCGGCGCAAAATCGATATGCCCGCCTTCGGTCGCCTGCACATGATAGCCGTCACCCTTGCGCCAGACATGGGCGACACCCAAACCTGTCCCGGGGCCAATGATGCTGATCGTGCCGCTGTCGGCCAAGGGCTGATCGGGGCCGGTCAGATGAAGGAAATGCTCTGAGCCCGCCTGCGCCACGGCATGGCCGACAGCGCCAAAGTCATTCACGATGACAAAGCTGTCGACATTGAGTTTTTCACAGACCAGCGAACGCCGGATAATCCACGGATTGTTGGTCAGCTTGATCACATCGGCGTCGACTGGCCCGGCGATCGCAATTGCCGCCGCCCGTGGCAAAGGCTTTCCGGTAATCCGGCCAAAATCTTCCCATGCGGTTTGAAAACTCGCATGCTCCGCCGTTTTGAGCGTTACAGCCTCCCCCAGCGCGACAACCCGCCCGCCGGACACCTCGGCTATGGCAAAACGGGCGTGCGTTCCGCCGATATCGACCGAAACAATCTCCATCACAGACCAGCCGCCGCCAGCATGGCCGAACCGCCCTTCTCTGCCTCATCGGCTGTGGCGCGCATCAGCGCGAACAGTTCGCGTCCGGTGCCAACATGGCCCGACGGCATGGGAACCGCCATCCGGCCCGCCCATTCCGCCTCGTCGACCAAAACGTTGAGCGCCCCGTCATTGGCGCATAGCCGAACCACATCGCCGTCCTGCAGCTTGGCGATGGCACCGCCGCGCGCGGCTTCCGGACTGAGGTGGATCGCCGCAGGAACCTTGCCAGATGCACCCGACATCCGGCCATCGGTCACCAATGCGACCTTAAAGCCTTTGTCCTGCAACACGCCAAGCGGCGGAGTAAGCTTGTGCAGTTCGGGCATGCCGTTCGCGGCTGGGCCCTGAAAACGGATTACGACAATGACATCACGGTCCAGTTCGCCGGCCTTGAACGCAGCAAGCGCGTCATTCTGGTCGTGGAACACGCGCACCGGTGCTTCGATGGTCCAGCGTGCGGGATCAACGGCGCTGGTCTTGAACGTGGCGCGGCCCAAATTGCCGAGCACCAACCGCATTCCACCGTCGGGGCTGAACGGATTGGATGGCGGGCGCAGCATGGCTTCGTCGGCGGTCACGGCGGGCGCGTCACGCCAGCTCAGCCTATCGTCCTGCAAAATCGGTTCCTGACCATAAGCGGTCAGATCGTCTGCCGCGACGGTCATGATATCGCGGTGCAAAAGCCCGGCATCCAGCAGTTCGCGGATCACATAGCCCATGCCGCCCGCGGCGTGGAAATGGTTCACATCGCCCGAGCCATTGGGATAGACCCGCGCAATCAGCGGCACCGCCGAAGACAACTGATCAAGGTCTTCCCAGTCAATCATGATGCCCGCCGCACGCGCGATGGCGGGGATATGCAGCGCGTGGTTGGTGGAACCACCTGTCGCAAGCAAGCCGACGCAGGCATTCACAATCGCCTTTTCATCGACGCACAGGCCGAGCGGACGATAATCGTCCCCTTCCCATCCGATTTCGGCAAGACGATGAACCGCCGCCCGCGTCAATTCGGTTCGCAATTTGGTGCCCGGATTGATAAAGGCCGCGCCGGGGATATGAAGCCCCATCACTTCCATCATCATCTGATTGGAATTGGCCGTGCCGTAAAAGGTGCAGGTCCCTGCGCCATGATAAGATGCGGCTTCCGCCTCGAGCAATTCTTCGCGGCCGACTTTGCCTTCGGCATAAAGCTGGCGGACGCGCTGCTTTTCCTTGTTGGCAAGACCTGACGGCATGGGGCCTGCCGGAATCAGGATCGTCGGCAAATGTCCGAACCGCAAGGCTCCGATCAACAGGCCGGGAACAATCTTGTCGCAAATGCCGAGCATGGCGATGCTTTCGAACATCCCGTGGCTGAGGCCGACCGCTGTCGACATGGCGATGACGTCGCGGCTGAACAGCGACAATTCCATCGAATCCTGACCCTGCGTCACGCCGTCGCACATCGCGGGTGTCGCCCCTGCCACCTGCGCCGTTGCGCCGACTTCGCGGGCGAATATCTTCATCTGCTCGGGGTAGCGGCCATAGGGCTGATGCGCGGACAGCATATCATTATAGGCGCTGACGATACCGATATTCATCGCCTTGCCGCCACGTATGGCAGCCTTGTCTTCGCCGCTGGCGGCAAAGCCATGGGCCAGGTTTCCGCAGCTCAACGTAGGCCGGTTGACACCGGCGTCCCGTTGCCGGGCTATCAGGTCCAGATAGGCAGCGCGGCCCGGCTTGGATCGTTCGATGACCCGTGCCGTCACCGCTTCCAAAATGGCGTTCAGCTTACTCATGCCAGCTTACTCCATCCCGTTCGGCAAGTGCGATGGCGGCGTTGGGCCCCCAGCTGCCTGCGCCGTAATTTTTGGGCTTCAGCCCGGTGGATTTCCAAAGCTCGCGGATTGCATCGACCCATTTCCATTGCGCCTCCACCTCGTCGCGTCGGACGAACAAGGTCTGGTCGCCTTCGATCAGGTCCAGCAATAGCCGTTCATAAGCGATCCGGCGGCGCGATCCGGCGAAGGCGGTTGTCAGCGAAAGGTCCAAGGGCACCTCCCGCAGGGTAACGCCGCCACGATCCAGACCCGGCTCTTTCGCCATGACCAGCAGGCGCACATATTCTTCCGGCTGCAACCGGATGATCAGCGTGTTGGCTTCCAACCTTCCGCCCCGCGCGCCGAACACATTATGGGGAACCGGCTTGAACTGGATCACAATCTCGCTACGTCGTTCAGGTAGACGCTTTCCGGTGCGCAAGAAAAACGGCACACCCTGCCACCGCCAGTTATCGACATAGGCCTTGATCGCGACGAAGGTTTCAGTGTCCGAGGGTTTGCCCAAATCGGCTTCGTAGCTTTTGACCGCTTCACCCTTCACCGCGCCATCGCCATATTGGCCGGTCACCACATCGCCTTCGGCAACAGGCCGCAGGGCGCGAAGGACTTTGACTTTCTCGTCACGGATTGCGGTGGCGTCCAGATTGGCGGGCGGCTCCATCGCGGTCAGCGCGACCAATTGCAGCATATGGTTCTGCACCATATCGCGCAGCGCGCCGGTATCGTCATAGAAACCCGCGCGTCCTTCAAGGCCCACGGTCTCGCTCACCGTGATCTGCACATGCTCGATCGCATTTGCGTTCCACAGGGGTTCAAACAGCATATTGGCAAAGCGCAGCGCCATCAAGTTCTGCACGGTTTCCTTGCCGAGATAATGGTCGATGCGGAATGTGCGCTTTTCAGGGAATACGGCGTTCACCGCATCGTTGATCTGGCAACTGCTGGCCAGATCATTGCCGAGCGGTTTTTCAAGGCCGATGCGGACATTGTCGCCGGCAAGGCCGGCGCTGTGCAGACCCTTGATCGTCGGTTCGAAAAGCGACGGCGCGGTGGACAGAAAGATGGAAAGCCCGACGGAAATATCGCCGATCTTATCGGCCAGTGCCGCAAAGCCATCCGGCTGCGACGCATCGAGCGCCTGATAATGAAGGCGCTGTAAAAAGGCATCGATCATGCCCTCTGCCTTGCGGTCCTCAGGCAGAAATTCGCAGAGCGCGGTACGGGCAAATTCGCGGAACTCAGCGTCGCTATACGCGCTGCGCGCGGTGCCGAATATGCGCAAGGCGGGGTCGATCAGTTCATCGGCGTGCAGCGCATAAAGCGAGGGCAGCAACATCCGCCGGGAAAGATCGCCGGTGGCGCCGAATAATAAGAGGGTCGAACTATGCTCGCTCATGCAGCCTATCTCCAACAATCGGCGTCCTGCGCGTCGATTACGCGCCTTCCCTTAGCTTGCCGACCCCCCGCGTCTAGCGCTTATTCGTATGCACCGCCCTTAACGGACCACCTGCGCCCTCTGCTCGGCTATTCCCATCGACAAAATCACCGGATTTTCGGACTGGCGTGCTTGAAAGTCAGCCTTTCCGGACAGCCCGCGCCAATGCGACGCGATCAGCGCCTGCGCCGTGGGGGCACCCAATGTGGTGCCGGGGCCAAGAACGATGATCTTGTCAGGCGCAAATTCGGCAGCAGCTACCTGCACCCCTCGCGTGAAATCATAGGTCCGGTTGAGCTGCGCACCCAAGGTATAGTCATAAACCGCCGCTGGATCGAATGCCTTGGGCGACCAGACTTTGCCCTTACCGTCTACGGCGGCAAGTGCGCCGTCCCCGAAATCCGAAGGAGGATTGGCGGCGCGGGCCATTTGCGGGATATGGTCCAGGAGCGGGCTGTGGAAAGCGGCATGGTGCATCAGGCGCATCGGGAAGCGGTCATCCTTCGGCAGCCGCTCCGACAACCATTTCAGGCCAGCCTCATCGGCCGCAAAAACAACCATGCCGCCAAGGTGGATGGAAATATGGACTTCGATATCCGAAATCGATTTAGCTTCTTCGCATAATGCACTGACTTGATTTACTTTTTCTGGATCGGTACGCCAGTCTGAATCGGCAATCGGCCACACAATCTGTCCGCCCACACCATGCTGGTGCATCATGCCGCCCATGGTGTTGACCAACCGAGCGCCGCCTTCGAAATCGAGAATTCCGGCGCAGGCCAGTGCCAGATACCAGCCCATGGAATTACCGGTAACGGCAACAATATCGTAGCGGTCCCGGTCAATCGCCGCGAAATCGGCAAGCGCGCAGGCGTAGATCAACAGAGACGCATTATCGCCGGTCATATGAACCGACGGCGCATATTTGTCGGCACCGTCCAGTTCGGAAATTGGTATCTGCCCCAAGGAACGGCGCAGTGCGTCCAGTTGCTCTACCATTGCCCATCGGTCGGCATGATGGCTTTTCAGATAGCCCAGCTCCGGCGCATTATAGGTGCCACGGCCCGGGCAAACGACGAGTGCGGTTTCTTTCATGCCACGGCCACCTTTGCGGCTGCAATGATCGACTCGCGGCTGGGCAATACCAGTTCCGCGGCGGGTCCGAGGGGTATGAAGCAATCCTCGGCAGTAATCCGGTGCGTCACATCGCCGCGTCCGGCCTCTGCCAAAATGGTCATCAGTTTCTCACTCAAGCTGCCGGTCCGACGGCTTTCGTCAACGATCAGGATATTTTGGCAGTCGGCGACAGCGGCGACAATCGCGGCATCGTTCAACGGGTGGAGCCAGCGCAGGTCAATGATCCGTAGGTCAATGCCGTCAGCGCGCAGTTCGGCCTCCGCCTGACGTGAAAGAAAATAACCATTTCCGTAGGTTATTATCGCAAGTTGCGACCCGCTCCCATGTTGATGCAATTCGCCAAAGCCGATGGAAGGTGCGTCCGCCGGTGCAACATAGGGTGCCGTCCATGCCCCGTCATTCGCCTCCAGCAAATCGGTTGTGTGGTAGAGCGCGATGGGCTCGACAAACACCACGACCTTGCCATCCTCATACGCCATCCGGACACATTCGCGCAGCATAGCTGGCGCATCGGCGGCGTTGGAGGGACAGGCGACCACTATTCCGGGAATGTCGGTTAGCACCGCAAGGCTGTTATCATTATGGAAATGCCCGCCAAAGCCCTTCTGATAGGGTAATCCGGCGATGCGGACGACCATCGGGTTGCGATATTGCCGGTTCGAGAAGAACGAAAGCGTCGCCGCCTCGCCCCTGATCTGGTCTTCGGCATTGTGCAGATAGGCCAGAAACTGGATTTCCGGGATCGGCACAAAGCCATTATGCCCCATGCCAATGGCAAGCCCCAGGATGGTCTGTTCATCCAGCAAGGTATCAAAGACCCTTGCAGCGCCGAATTTGTCCTGCAACCCCTGCGTCACCCCATATACCCCGCCCTTGCGCGCGACATCTTCGCCGAAAAGGGCAACATTGGGATAGCGGAGCATCAAATCAGCCAGCGCGAAATTGATCGATTTTGCCAGCGTCACAGGCTTCGCCAAATTGCGCTGGTCCTTGGCAAACATATGGTCGCGAGCGGCTATATCCGGCAAAGGTGGCGAGCTTTTCATCCCTTCAACAGGGTCAATCGACGCCATGACGTCAGTCGCTGTCTCGATACGCGGCTTGGCGAGCGCGTCTTGCGCCACATGGTCGACCCGTGCGCGCATATCCTGATAGCGGCGCACGATTTCCTCACCTGAAAGCCCAGCCTGTTCATGCACGATGCGCGCGCTGTGCAGCAGCGGGTCCTGCGCCTCGGCCGCTTCGATGTTGGCAAGCGCGGAATAACTCGCCTCCACATCCGCACCTGCATGGCCCATCAGCCGAACAGTGCGCATATGCAGGAACACAGGTTTGCGCCGCGACCGGGCATAGTGCACTGCTTCCTGACAGCCGCGCAAGGCGTCGTTCAAATCCGCCCCGTCGCACTGGATATAGTGCAGCGCAGGCCGGTGTGCGAAATTCGCTTCGACCCAGCCACCCGGGGTGCGAACCGATATCCCGATGCCATTATCCTCGCACAGGAAGATGATCGGCATGGGCAAATGCTGGTAAGCCGCCCAACAGGCCGAGTTGAATGCGCCCTGCGACGTTGAATGGTTGGCCGACGCATCACCGAACGAACAGAGGATAACCGCATCATGCGGCAAGATTGCCTCTTCCATCTTCAACCGCTGCGCCATCCCCAAAGAGTGCGCCGCACCGACAGCTTTCGGCAGATGCGAGGCGATGGTGCTTGTTTGCGGGGGAACGAAGGTGTTGGCGCACCCCAGAACCTTATGCCGGCCACCCGAAATCGGATCCTCGGCAGAGGCCGCAAAGGACAACGCCATATCATAAAGCGGGGTCAGCCCGCCGAACTGTTTCTTCCGCTGAATGAGGAACGCCGCATCGCGATAATGCAGAAACGCCATATCGGTGTGCCGCGTCGCCGCCGCCATAGCCGCCGTGCCTTCATGGCCGGAACTGCCGATAGAATAAAAGGTCTTCCCCTTGGACCGCCGCGCCCACAAATCGAGATGGCGGCTCATAATCTGGGTGTCGAACAGATCGACCAATTGATGTGCGGGAACAGATATAGAAGCCGAATTGCTGCGCTGTGCCTGAAAGTCATGGGCGGCGACGCGGCGCACAAAGGCTTCGTCAATGATGGTGGGGCGGTCAAACATAGCCAAGGGCTATAATATCCTGCGCGACGGAAAAGCCACAGTTATTTGGCAAATTCAATCGCGCGATTAAATTGCTGGATTTGCCAAAAATCGTTGATAGGATGGGAGTCGAGAGAGCTTGTTCCCCAGGAAGATATCCTAGTGAATGTGTAAATGGCGGTTTGGCAAAGATGAACAGGAATGTCGCCAACCAGATCGCCGGTTAAGGAGGAGAGAGAAAAATGCGTCGATTTAATCATATACTGACGGCTGCGCTGTGCAGCACGATGTTCGTTCCTGCCGTTTATGCCCAAGAAGCCCCACAGGCCGAAGAGGATTCCGGCAACGAACCGATCATCGTGACGGCAACCCTGCGTGCGATGGATGTTCAGGACATTCCCCTCGCCGTTACGGCGGTCGCGCCGGAAGCACTTGAGCGCGAAGGTGTCTCGGACATAAAGACGCTTTCGTCGATTTCACCTAGCTTCAACATCCAGTCGTCACAGACCGAAACCCAAGGCACCTCGATCAAGATTCGCGGCGTCGGTACAACCGGGAACAACACTGGTCTGGAAAGCTCGGTCGGCGTGTTCATTGACGGCGTGTATCAATCTCGCCCCGGCGTAGCTTTGGGCGATCTGGTCGATCTGGAGCGTCTCGAAATCTTGCGCGGACCTCAAGGCACATTGTTCGGCCGCAACACCTCGGCCGGTGCGCTGAATATTTCGACCAAACGCCCTAGCCTCTCGGAATTCGAAGGCTTTGCGAACGCCAGCTATGGCAATTATAACTTCATGAATGTGCAGGGCGGCGTCAGCGTTCCGATTGCGCAAGATGTGGCCGGTATCCGGCTGTCGGGAACGTGGCGCAAACGCGACGGCTATCTGAAAAGCTCGACCGGCGCGGAAAGCAACAACCGCGACCGTTACATGCTGCGTGGACAGCTTTACGTCGAACCCAATGCCGATGTCAGCATCCGTCTGCTTGCCGATTATTCGAAAGTCGACGAAAATTGCTGCGATGCGGTTATCGTACGTGAAACCGAACTCGCTCCATTTGCCGCTTTCCACGGCTTGACGTCGGATGGCGTCGACGCTTCGGGTCCAAGCGCGCTCAGAGGTCTCGACACGAACAGCCAATTGTTCAAAAATGGTGCAGAACAATGGGGCGTTTCGGGCGAACTGAAATGGGATTTTGGCGGCGTAAAGCTGACATCCATCACCGCATATCGTGACTTTAAGTCGAGCTCGACCCAAGAATCCGACTTCACCAGCCTGAACATCTTCACCGCTGGCGCAGGCGGATCGAACTCGCGTCCGGGTATTTTGCCCAACGGCGACAAGATCAAGACCTTCACACAGGAATTGCGCCTGCAGGGGACGGCCTTTGATGACCATCTCGACTGGCTGGTCGGTGGCTTCTATTCGAAGGAAGACATCACATCGAACCAATCGATGACCTTCGGCACCGATTACCAACGCGCCAACAGTGCGTTCAACTTTGCCAACGCACTCGGCGTCAATCCGCTCTTCACGCTAACCGCGCTGGGCAATGGCGGTATTCCGGTCAACTCGGGCGGTTCATTTGCAGAGAATGTGTTCACGCAAAGCGCAAAGAGCTTCTCTGTCTTCACGCATAATGTGATCAATTTCACCGACAAGCTGAGCCTCACGCTCGGTGCGCGTTATGTCGATGAAAAGAAGACAGCGTCCTTTGACCAGCTCAACGCCAGCAACGGTGCCTGCCAAGCCAGCGTCAACGGTGTTCTGACGGGCGCCTTCTCAGCAGCCCTGCTGCCCGGCGCGGTCCAGTCCGGCGTTGTCGGCCTGAACTGTTTCCCGTTCGCAGCGCCTGTCACACTGACGGCTCCTGCCGGACTGGGTGGCGGTCTCGCCAGCCGTTTCCTGCCATTGCCACGCGAATGGGCGAACGTCTTCAAGGATGACGAAATCACCTACACCGCACAGGTCGGCTATAAAGTCAATCCGGACCTGCTGATTTACGCCGGCTACAGCCATGGCTTTAAATCGGGTGGTTTCAACCTCGATCCGACGGCCGCAAATATCACCAATTCGGCCGCGGTCCTTGCCGGTGGCGGTACGGTCGCCCCGGTTTTTGCCGATCCCCGTTTTGAATCGGAAAAGGTCAACCAGATCGAAGTCGGCGTCAAAGCGACCTTCGGCCCGATCAAGGCCAACCTTGCCCTGTTCGACATGAAGATGAGCGACTTCCAGGTCCTCGAATTCACGGGCGTCCAGTTCCTGACCTTTAACGTCAATTCGGCCCGTTCGACCGGTGCCGAACTGGAACTGTTCGGTGACTTCGGCAATTATGTGAAGGGCAATTTGGCCATGACCTATGCCGACGCCCGTTACCCCGGAAACTGCGCCGTGGGCGTCGCACCCGGCGCGCTGGGTTCGGTCACCCGTCTGTGCGGTCAGGACCTGACCAATGCACCGAAGTTCACCAGTGTCGTTGGCTTGACCTATGACGGTCCGCTCAACAGCTCGGGCTGGGGATTGCTGGTCAACGGCAGCATGAACTATTCGGACAGCCGGACAACACGCACGATCGACCTCGACACCAATGGTCTTCCCATCCCGCTCGCGCGGCAGGAAAACTATTTCAAGATGAACGCACGCATCGGGCTTACCACGCCGGATGAGCGTTTCACCTTTGAACTGTGGGGCACGAACCTGTCGAACGAAATCACCCGCGGCATCACCGCCAACACGCCGCTGCGTGGCGGTGCGGGCACCCGTTCGCTGATCGGCTTTGTCGAAGAGCCTCGCATGTACGGTTTGACAGTACGCGCGAAGTTCTAAACCGCTACACAACCAAAAAGGGGCGGCCTTCCATGTGGAGGTCGCCCCTTTTGTTTGTCGGTTACGGGGAACAGAACAACATTTTCGGTCCCGTCACCCAAACCTAGTTTCAAATCGACGGTTTGGAGAAAGACGTAGCTTTTAGGCCCGCCCTTCTCCCTTGATCTTCGTTCCTACGCCGCCGCTTTGTAAAGCGTCGCGCCCGTATCCGCCATTTCGCGGAAGCTTTTCGGTGGTGCAAAGCGACTGCCGAAGCGCTGGGCCAGACTGTCTGCGGTGCGCACGAAATTTTCGAGACCGACGGTATCGATATAGCTCATCGGACCGCCGGTATAGGGCGCGAAGCCCCAGCCGAAAATCGCACCCAGATCCGCGCTTTGTGGATCGCGTACGACTTCTTCTTCATAGCATTGCGCGGTCGCAATCAGCTGGATGTAGAGAAGGCGTTGTTTGACCTCTTCGACCGATGGCTGGTTTTCTGCCAAGGGGTAATGGTCCGCCATGCCCTGCCACAAGGTCAGGCGTTCGCCCTTGTCATCATAGTCATAGAAACCCGAGCCAAAACGACGGCCCTTGCGGCCCAATTTGACGACCATCAGTTCCATGAAATCTTCTGTGCCGCTTGGCTGATAGGCATCGCCCAATTCTTTCTTGGTCGATTGCATGACGTCATAGCCCAACTGCAGCGTCGTCTCGTCAAGCAACGCCAACGGGCCGATGGGCATGCCCAGCGATTTAGCCGCATTTTCGATGAGGGCGGGCTTCACGCCTTCGGTCACCAGCTTCATCGCCTCACCCATATAGGGCGGGAAGACGCGGTTGGTGAAGAATCCGCGCACGTCCTTGACGACAATCGGGGTCTTCTTGATCTTGGCGTTATAGTCAAATGCTGCGGCCAAAGCCCGGTCGCCCGATAGTTCGCCGGGGATGATTTCCAGCAGCGGCATCTTTTCAACCGGTGAGAAAAAGTGCAGCCCGATAAACAATTCCGGCCGCACCGAATTTTTCGCAAGTCCGGTGATCGGCAAGGTCGATGTGTTCGACGCGAAGACCACGTCCGGACGGATGACCGCCTCGGCCTTTTTGATCACGTCCGCTTTCACATCGGGGCGTTCGAACACAGCCTCGATAATCAGATCGACGTCTTTCAGGTCGTCATAATTATCGGTCGGCGTGATACGCGCCATGAATGCTTCGCCCGCTTCCTTGGTCATTTTGCCGCGACCGACCGCCTTGTCGATAATCTTGCGGCTATAGTCCACGGCCTTGTTGGCGTCTTCCAGGCTGCGGTCGAGAACAACCACGTCCATCCCGCCCTTGACGGTGACATGGGTGATACCCGAACCCATTAGTCCGCCGCCTAACACGCCGACTTTCTTGATTTCGACGGGTGGCACGTCCTTGGGGCGTCCTGCGCCTTTTTCCGCGGCCTGCTTGTTGATGAACAGGGTGCGGATCATATTCTTGGCCTGGCTACCCGAAAGCAGCTTGGTGAAATATTTCGATTCCACGCGAAGCGCCGTGTCGAACGGCAGGATCGAACCTTCGTACAGGCAAGACAAAATGGCCTTTACAGCGTCGAAATTGCCCTTGCTTTCCTTGTGCGCCATTGCGTTCAGGCCAACAAAAAGCTGGACCGAACGTGGGTCCATTGCGCCCGCACCGCCGGGGAATTTGAAATCCTTCTTGTCCCAAGGCGCGGTTGCCTTCGGATTGGCTTTCACCCAAGCCTTGGCATTGGCGATCACGTCCGTCGCAGGCACAACTTCGTGCACCAGCCCCTGCGCCTTTGCCGTTGCGGGATCGAGCGACTTGCCCTGGATGATCATCATGGCTGCATTTTGGAGGCCAATCAGGCGCGGGGTGCGCTGTGTGCCGCCACCGCCGGGCAACAGACCGACCATCACCTCGGGCATGCCGAGCTGGATTTTCGGATTATCGGCGACCACGCGGTAATGGCAGGCAAGCGCCAGTTCGAGACCGCCGCCCAGCGCCAGACCATTGAGCGCGCACGCAACGGGCTTGGCCGAAGCCTGACCGCTGGAAAGCGCCTTGGCCGTCTTGCCGCCCGCTTCCATCTTGCGCAGCAAGGCGTTGAGGGCGAAAGCCTGATCGAACGCTTCCTTGGTGCTGCTGGCCTTTGCGCCGCCCAGCATGGTGAGGTCCGCGCCGGCAAGGAAACCTGTCGCCTTGCCCGAGGTGATAACCGCGCCCTTGATCGCTTCGTTGGTGGTAAAATCATCCACCCAAGCGCCAAATTCCGAAATCAGGTCGCCATTCCATACATTCATGGTGGCGCCCGGAAGATCGATGGTGACGAGCGCGATGCCATCGCTGTCGATGTCGACTGAGAAAGTTTTGTAGGTCATGTTCTAAATCCCAATCAATTTACGCGTTCAATGATGGTCGCAGTGCCCATGCCTGCGCCAATGCACAGGGTGGTCAGCGCGGTCGACTTTCCGGACCGTTCCAGTTCGTCGAGCACGGTGCCCAGGATCATCGCGCCAGTTGCGCCCAGCGGATGGCCCATGGCAATCGCACCGCCATTTACGTTGATATCGCCATGGTCGATGTTGAGCGCCTCCATGAAGCGCAGGACGACCGAAGCGAAGGCCTCGTTCAATTCCCACACATCAATATTGCCTTTGTCCATCCCTGCCCGTGCCAGCGCCTTTTGCGCGGCAAATTCGGGACCGGTGAGCATGATGGACGGTTCGGAACCAATGGACGCCATCGACACGATGCGGGCGCGTGCCTTCAGACCATATTTTTCGCCTGCTTCCTTTGTGCCGATCAGGACAGCCGCAGAACCGTCGACAATGCCCGAGCTGTTTCCGGCATGGTGGACGTGGTTGATCTTTTCAACCTCAGGGTAACGCATGATCGCGATATCGTCGAAGCCGGGCATCATGGTGCCCATCATCTGGAACGCAGGGGCCAAGGCACCCAGCGATTGCATATCGGTTTCAGGACGCATCAATTCGTCATGGTCCAGAATGATTTCACCGATCACGTCATGGATCGGCAGGATCGACTTGGCGAAACGCTTTTCGCTCCATGCCTTGGCAGCACGCCTCTGGCTCTCGACGGCATAGGCGTCCACATCGTCGCGGCTGTAGCCATATTTGGTCGCAATCAAATCCGCCGAGATACCCTGCGGAATGAAATAATTGGCAATTGCCGAACGGGGATCGATGGGCCATGCGCCACCGTCCGAACCCATGGGCACGCGGCTCATCGATTCAATGCCGCCGCCGATGGCAAGTTCGCACTCGCCCGACTTAACCTTCGCTGTCGCAATGTTGGATGCTTCCAAGCCCGAGCCGCAGAAGCGGTTGACCTGAATGCCGCTGGTTGTGTGCGGATAACCTGCCGCAAGCACTGCTGTGCGGGTTATTACCGCGCCCTGTTCCCCTACCGGAGATACGCAACCAAAGGCGACGTCTTCGATTTCTTCACCCGAAAGACCGTTGCGGTCGCGGATCGATGCCAGCACTTGCGCGGCGAGATCGATGGGGGTGATTTCGTGCAGTGCGCCGTCGGGACGCCCCTTGCCCCGGGGGCTGCGCACCGCATCATAGATATAGGCTTCGGTCATGGTATCTTCCTAGTTGGCAATCACGGCGCCAGCCGCAATCAGTTGGGATATATCGCTCTCGCCAAGGCCAGCCTCGGCGAGAATGGCAGCATAATCGCCGCCTTTTGTTGCAATTTCGAAATGGGAAGCGAGCGGCTGCGTTGCAAGGCGCGGCGCGATCTGCGGGTGCAGCCAGCGGCCTTCCTGAACTACGGCCTGACGCTCGGCATTGGCGGGGTGGGATGCGGCTTCGACATAGTCCAGCACCGGCGTGACGCAGGCATCGGTACCTGCAAAAATCGCTTCCCACTCATCGCGGGTCTTGGTCGCGAACACATCCTCTAGCATTTCATGCTGCTTGGCCCGCGCCGCCATGTCATGCTGATGCCCGAATGCTTCCTGATCGATCGGAAGGCGCTCCATCATCGCGGCAAAGAATTGCGATTCGATGCAGCCTACCGCCATAAACTTGCCGTCGGCGGTCATGTAGCAACGGTAAAAAGGCGCTGCCCCGTCTAGCAGGTTCGCCTCCCGCTTGGTCTGCCATTGGCCAAGTCCGGCCATGCCGTGCACGAAGCTCATCAAATTGTGCGTTCCGTCGATAATCGCGGCGTCGACAACATTGCCCTTGCCCGTCCGTCCACGCTCGATCAGCGCGGCCAATATCCCGGACAGCAGAAACATCGACCCACCGCCAAAATCGCCCACCATGTTGAGCGGGGGCACGGGAGGTTGGCCGTCTTTGCCGATGGCGTGAAGAACGCCGGTCATGCTGATATAGTTGATATCATGCCCTGCCATCTGGCTCCACGGACCACTTTGGCCCCAGCCGGTCATGCGGCCATAGATCAGGCCCGGATTGACGGCATGGCAGGCATCCGGCCCCACACCCATCCGTTCCGTGACACCGGGGCGCAGGCCTTCAATCAGGACATCGGCCTTGGCGATCAATTTCAGCAGCGCTTCTACAGCTTCCGGCTTTTTAAGGTCGAGAACAATCGACCGCTTGCCCCGCCCGTCGACCGCTTTCGGCATTCCGCCGCCCGGACGGTCCACGACCGTAACATCCGCACCCATATCCGCCAGCAACTGCCCCGTATAAGGACCAGGGCCAATACCGGCGAGTTCGACAACCTTGATACCGCTCAACGGTCCAGTTTGGGTACGGGAATCAGTCATGGCATCCTTTCCGTTACGGAAATTGCAAAGTGCGGGTTTAATCGGGCGATTAATACTCGCCTTCTACTCCGTCCAACAGGTTGACGCAAGCGTCAACTACCGGTTTTGCCGCCCTTCGATCAGGGAATCGACAACGCTTGGATCTGCCAAAGTCGAGGTATCCCCCAGTGCGGCAAAGTCATTCTCCGCAATCTTGCGCAAAATGCGCCGCATGATTTTGCCCGAACGTGTCTTGGGCAAGGCCGAGGTAAAGTGGATATGGTCGGGCGAGGCAATGGGACCGATTTCGATGCGGACCTGTTGCCGCAACTCGGCATGCAATTCGTCCGAAGGCTCCTCACCCATGTTCAGCGTGACATAGCAGTAAATGCCCTGCCCCTTGATATCATGCGGAAAACCAACGACGGCGGCCTCTGCCACCTTGTCGTGCAAGACCAGCGCGCTTTCGACTTCGGCGGTACCCATGCGGTGGCCCGACACATTGATGACATCGTCGACCCGGCCGGTAATCCACCAATAGCCGTCTTCGTCGCGGCGGCAGCCGTCGCCGGTGAAATATTTGCCCTTATAAGTGGAAAAATAGGTCTGCACGAAACGCTCATGGTCGCCATAAACCGTCCGCGCCTGACCCGGCCAGCTATGCGTGATGCACAAATTACCACTGGTTGCGCCGCCAATCTGTTCATCCGCCAGCACGCCGCCCTCGGCATCGACCAGTTGCGGGCGGATTCCGAAAAACGGCCGCCCTGCGCTGCCCGGTTTCATACCATGTGCGGCCGGCAAGGTCGTGATCATGACGCCGCCCGTCTCGGTCTGCCACCAGGTATCGACGATGGGCAATTTCCCTTCACCCACGGTTGCATGATACCAGCGCCATGCCTCTGGGTTGATCGGCTCGCCGACCGTCCCCAAAAGCCGCAGCGATTTGCGTGAGCGTGCCTGAACGGGCCCGTCCCCGTCGCGCATCAAGGCACGCAATGCCGTCGGCGCGGTGTAGAATATGTTGACCTGATGCCGGTCGATAATGTCCCAGAACCGTCCGCTGTCCGGATAGCTGGGTATCCCTTCAAAGATCAGGCTGGTCCCGCCATTTTGCAGCGGACCGTAAACGACATAGCTGTGGCCCGTAACCCAGCCGATATCCGCCGAGCAGAAAAAGACCTCACCCGGCTGGTAATCGAAGACATAATGGAATGTCGTCGCCGTCCACACCGAATAGCCGCCAACCGTGTGCAGCACGCCCTTGGGCTTTCCCGTTGAGCCGGAAGTATAGAGAATGAACAGCGGATCTTCCGCATTCATTGGCTCGCATGGGCACTCACCCGAAACCTGCATGTCATGGAACCAATGGTCACGGCCTTCGGTCATGGCGACCGCTTCACCCGTGTGGCGCACGACCAGCACAGCCTCGACCCCGCCAACTTTTTCAAGCGCCGCATCGATATTGGCCTTGAGCGGCACCGACTTGCCACCGCGGACAGCGCTGTCGGCGCATATGACGAAGCGGCTGGCACAATCCTCGATCCGGCCGGCAATGGCTTCGGGGGAGAAACCGCCAAAGACCACGCTATGCACCGCGCCAATCCGCGCGCAGGCCAGCATGGCAACCGCCCCTTCGACGCACATCGGCATATAGATGGTGACGCGTTCGCCCTTGGTGACGCCAAGCTGCTTCAGACTGTTGGCCATGCAGATGACGTCGGCTTGCAATGCGGCATAGCTGACGCGGCGGGCATCCTGTGCGGGGTCATCGGGTTCAAAAATGAACGCGGTCGCATCCCCGCGTCCGGCCGCAACATGGCGATCAACCGCATTGTGGCACAGGTTCAATATGCCATCTTCATACCATTTGATCGAAACGGGGTCGTAGGACCAGTTTGCAATCTTGCTGGGCGGCGTAAACCACGAAATCCGCTCGGCCTGCTTCGCCCAAAAGGCGTCAGGGTCGGCAATGCTTTCGGCATAAAGCCGGTCATAATCCGCCGCAGAGCAATAGCTGTGCTTGGTCGCGCTTTCGGGAACGGGAAACCAGTCCTGATGCTCACTCACTTGCTCTCTCCTGCGCTGGGCCTTATGCTGGCATCTGCTTAAGTGGAGTATGTCCGGTGATTCAAGGGTAAAGAGCAGAACGCCTCTCGAAATTTAAACCGCTTGCCTGAACTGGATTCAGCAGGACGGTCACCTTGAAGTCCGTTTTACAGGATGCCCTCTATGCCCAAATTACAGAATAAATCCGCCTTAGTGACAGGTGGTGCGCGCGGAATTGGCGCGGCCATCGCCAGACGCTTTGCCGAGGAAGGTGCCCACGTCATCATCGGCGATATCGACGAAGAGGCGGGTTCGGCCCTTGCCCAAGAAATTGGCGGCCGTTTTTTCCCGCTGGACGTCGCGTCCGAAGCAGACTGGAATTATCTGGCTGACGCAATTCCCGAAATCGATATTGTCGTAAACAACGCCGGTATCACCGGGTTCGAAGAAAGCCCTGGCCCGCACGACCCCGAACATGCCAGCCTTGATGAATGGCACCGCGTCCATGCCGTAAACCTTGACGGTGCCTTTTTGGGATGCCGCTATGCGATTGGCGCGATGCGGGCAAAGGGTGCCGGCTCCATCATCAACATGTCGTCCCGCTCCGGCCTAGTCGGCATTCCGGGTG
Source organism: Sphingopyxis sp. (assembly GCA_013823985.1). Taxonomy (GTDB): domain Bacteria; phylum Pseudomonadota; class Alphaproteobacteria; order Sphingomonadales; family Sphingomonadaceae; genus Sphingorhabdus_B. Next base: position 21,308 of record PNNB01000014.1, on the reverse strand, counting down.
CAGCCGCCTACGCCTCATCCAAGGCCGCCATTCGCAACCACACCAAATCCGTCGCGCTGTATTGCGCTCAGCAGGGTTTGAACATCCGCTGCAACTCGATCCACCCGGCCGCCATATTTACGCCGATGTGGGACGCGCTGAAAGGCAACGGCCCCGACCGCGAGCAACGCAAGGCCGCCATGGTGGCCGATACGCCGTTAAAACGGTTCGGCACCGTCGAAGAAGTCGCCGCCATCGCCCTGATGCTGGCGTCCGACGATGCGACCTATATGACTGGCAGTGAAGTGCATCTGGATGGCGGACTTCTGGCCGGATCGGCGGCGTCGCCGGGGGGATAGGTCGAGCATGATCGTCTAATAAATGACGATAAGCCTCATATAAATATTAGATTGCATTGCTATGTATAATAAGAAACGGGATGTGTAATCCAGATAAGCGATGTTTATGAAATGTTTTTGAAATTCATTCTAATTTACTTGTGAAATTCTAATACGTTGCTTACTCCTTCCTTCTCAAAATGGGGAGAGTATACAATGAAGAAAGCAATACTGTTCGGGTTGATCGTTACTACAGCAATATATAGTGCTAACGCCCAAGATAATGGCAGCACTCAAGCGAACTCAACCATTGCGGTAGCACCGTTGGTTTCAGAGCCTAGTGCCGAAGCGACAACACGCATCGTCCGCGGCGGCTCTCAAATCCGCGTTCAATTTCTTCATGAAATTACTACTGAAGACAAGGCATCAAAGGTTGGTGACCGGCCGCGGCTTGAAGTTGCCGAAAATGTTGTGATTGACGGAGTGACTGTCGTCCCGAAAGGAACGCCCGTAGTCGGCGAACTTACAGCCGTCCGGAATAAGGGTATGTGGGGTAAATCCGGCAAAATCGAAGGACGTGTTTTGAACATGTCTTTGAATGGCCGCACCATTCGTATGTCCGGTGCTTTTGATGACAAGGGTGTCACAGGCACGGCAGGTGTTGTTGCAGCAGTTGCCCTGGTCCCGGTCGTAGGGTTTTTTGTGACGGGAACAAGCGCACGTATTCCCGCGGGCGGGCAGATCAGTGCTTATGTTGATGAAGACATTGTTTTCACAGTAAAGCCGGCAAGCGCTCCTGCGCCTTTGGAAGTTGCAGCACCCGTTGCTGCTCCAGCAGCACCCACTGCGGTTGCTGCGCCTGCGGCACCTGCTCCAACATCTAACTAGGTTTCACCGCTCGGGTTGCTGGAATAGTCGGGCAGTTATAAATGGAACTGCCCGACGTTCGCATATTGAATAATTTTGAACTTGAGCGCTATGTTAGCGCTTCTGGATTTGTAATTTAATCCACATCTTCCACGGCTACTGCCTCACCCGTAACCCGCTGAGCGAGGGCGGCTGCGATGAAGTTGTCGAGGTCGCCATCGAGTACATCGGCCGGCGTCGGCGATGTGACGCCGGTGCGTAAATCCTTCACCATCTGATAGGGTTGCAGCACGTAGGAACGGATCTGGTGGCCCCAGCCGATTTCCGTCTTGGCGGCATATTCGCCGCTCGCCGCTTCCTCGCGCTTGCGCAGTTCGGCTTCGTACAAACGTGCTTTCAACATTCCCATCGCGGTGGCGCGGTTCTTGTGCTGGCTGCGGTCGTTCTGGCTCGCGACCACAATGCCCGAGGGTTTGTGGGTAATACGAACGGCGGAATCGGTCGTGTTTACGTGCTGACCACCGGCACCAGAGGCGCGGTAAGTATCGATTTTTAGGTCGCCTTCGTTGATTTCGATATCGATATTGTCGTCTATAACGGGATAGACCCAGACGCTGGAAAAGCTGGTGTGCCGCTTGGCCGCGCTGTCATAAGGCGAAATGCGGACCAGGCGGTGCACCCCGCTTTCGGTCTTGGCATAGCCATAGGCGTTTTCGCCCTTCACCAGCATAGTGGCCGATTTAATACCGGCCTGATCGCCTGCCTGATAATCGACCATTTCGACCTTATAGCCGCGCTGTTCGGCCCAGCGGTAATACATACGCTGCAGCATTTCGGCCCAATCCTGACTTTCGGTACCGCCTGCGCCTGCGTGGATTTCGATAAAGGTATCGTTCCCGTCGGCTTCACCCGACAACAGGGCGGAAACCTTGTCCCGGTCGGCACGGTCGGCCAGCGCCTTGAGCGACGCTGCGCCTTCATCGCCAAGAGCCGCATCGCCCTCCATTTCAGCAAGCTCAATCAGCTCCACCGTACCGCTTTTGTCGGCATCGATTTCGCGCACAGTGGCAATGGCCGCATCCAGACGGCGGCGTTCGCGCATAACCTCTTCGGCGGCCTTGGGATTGTCCCAAAGTGTCGGGTCTTCGACCTTGGCGTTCAGTTCATCCAGACGACGCAGCGCACGATCCCAGTCAAGCGACATCTTGACGAGATTAAGGGCAGCATCAATGCGGGCAACATAGCCTTCTGCGTCGGCGCGCATGGGGAAACTCCAAGGGAATGAAATCAGGTGGGCGGCCTTTAGCCGATTAGCGGCTCAAGTCAAAGGTGGCTTGGCTAATTACGTGGCCGTTCGTTGAGCAGTTTGACCAATTTGGTTATTGAACCGAACTGCGCGATCGTCTTGCCCAGCCGTTCGCGGTCCTTATGCGGGCTGAGTGTTGCGCTTTCGAACATGTTGCCGGTGTGCAAGGTAACGATCAGGTCGCCGCCCAAAAACAGCGCTGCCAGCTTGTCGCCTTCAAATTCCTGCTCGATTTCGATCAATCGTTCACAATAGGCGGGGTGGACGAGGTAGCGGGCCTCAACCTGATCGGTACCATAGACATCAAACGCATCTTCAAAACGGGGATCGACCATCTTGATCCGCTCGAGCGTTTGCCCGTCATATGTCTTGCTGTCGCCAAAGAGAGTTATTTTGAATCCGTCGCGGCGAACCAGTGTCGTGCCCAGAAATGGCCGTGCAAACTGGAACCGCAGAATGACACCTTCAAATTTGGTCACCGTCCGCCGGTTTTTGCCAGAGCCCTGCTCTTCGGTCAGCTTTGCCTCATAGAGGAGGAAATCGGTGCCTTCGATTGCGCCGTGCCATTGGTCTTGCAGATATTTGTCGTCATAGGTCGGCAGCAGACCATATTTGCGCGCCTGTTCAAATTCCTGTCCGGAAAACGCCGACACGGAATAATCCACCCCAAGGCTGCGCGCGAGAGCACCGTTCATCTCGTGCTTCAGGGAATCGATCATTTGTTGCCGGATATTGCTGGCCCACGCCAGCGACCCACCACCGACCACGCTGGCCGCAAAATAGCCGATTTCCTCAAGCCCGAACGTGTAAAAGATAAATCCTACCAGGATTGCGGCGACAATGCCGCCCGCGCCTGTCCAGATCATTTTTTCCTTGGCCTTGGCCCTTTCCGCTGTCAGCGAATCCAGCCGGTCCTGCAAGCCACCCGCCATCAGCGTGTCGACATCAGGCAATGCTATCATCTTTGCTTTCCCCTTCCCCCGTGATAACCAATGCTATCGACCGTTACAGGGGGAGTAAAGCGATGGGTTTGGTCATCATTGGTATCGTTGTTTTTTTAGGATTGATCGCGATCCTTATTTACAACCGACTTGTCGGTTTACGTCAGAATGTGCGGCAGGGTTGGGCCGATATCGACGCCCAGTTGCGCCAGCGGCATGACTTGATCCCCAATTTGGTGAACACGGTGCAAGGCTATGCCACGCATGAAAAATCAACCCTCGACGCCGTCATTTCCGCGCGCAACTCGGCCTTGGGCGCGTCCAGTCCGGCCGCAGCGGCAGCGGCGGAGAATGGACTTTCCGGTGCATTAAAAAGCCTGTTTGCATTGGCGGAAAATTATCCGGACCTGAAAGCAAACCAGAATTTCCAGACGCTGCAGCATGAACTGGCCGATGTCGAAGACAAGCTGGCCGCATCGCGCCGGGCCTATAATGCCGTAACCGCCGACTATAACGGTGCGCGACAAGCCTTTCCGGCTGTCCTGTTCGCTGGCACTTTAGGCTTTGGTGAAGAAAAATTTTGGGAACTGGGCGCCGAAGAGCGTCCTACCATCAGCGCCGCGCCCGAGGTGAAGTTCTAACTTACTCTGGCTGCGGGGCAGCAATCAGTAAATCCCGCCTTCTTGCTGGATAAACTCCTGATCGCGCTTGGTTGCCGAACTCGGCCCTTGCCCTGCGTTGGCGTTGCTTGCCCCGCTCTTGGAGTCTCCTGATTCCTTCTTCTTCGGCTTGTCGCCGCGCGCCGCCAATTCGTCCTGCCGGATCGAACGCTTGGGTTCGGTTTCCGCCTTGAACGCTTCCCAGATCACCGCGCTCTTCGGATCATCGCCCGGCCACGCGCCATAGACGCGCTTGCCACTCTTGCGGTCGATCCGCACGAGACGTGTCCCGGCCGGGGCAATGAAAGGCGTCTTGGGCATATCGGCCATCGCAGTGCGGGCGAATTGCTTGAATACAGGGGCAGCCAATGAACCGCCCTGCGCATAGCCCCCCATATTGCGGGGCTGGTCAAATCCGAGATAAAGGCCAGCCACCAGCTGCGGCGACCCGCCGATGAACCATACATTTGTAGGGCCGGTCGTCGTTCCGGTTTTGCCGAACAAAGGACGGTCCAAATCGCGCAAAATCGTTGCTGTCCCGCGCTGGATGACGCCTTCCAACATGTGCACGGTTTGATAGGCCGTAATCGGGTCCATCACCTGCTTGCCGGAAGCCGCAAAGCGCGGCATCGGCTTGCCATCCCAATCCTTGGCCCGGCACCGGTTGCACGGTTTCCAGTTTTCCGGGAAGATGACCTTGCCTTTGCGGTTCTGCGCAAAATCGATCAGCGTCGGCTTGAGTTCGCGGCCATGATTGACGAGCATGGAATAGGCATTGACCATCTTCAGCACCGTCGTGTCCCCAGCGCCCAAGGCGTAGGACAAATAGTCGGGATAGTCGCCAATTCCCATGGCGCGAAACGTGTCGGTCACATTGTCCATTCCCGAATCCGCCGCCGCGCGTACAGTCATCAGGTTGCGAGATTGCTCCAGTCCCCAGCGCATCGTCTGCGGCCCTGCCCCGCCCCCGCCAAAGTTGCGGAAGCATTTCTGGCCAAGCGAAGCGCCTTGCCAGACGCAATAGGGTCCATCGACGATGATCGATGTAGGAGTCATGCCGTTGTCGAGCGCCGTGGCATAGACGAAGGGCTTGATGGTCGAGCCGGGCTGGCGCTGTGCCTGTGTTGCCCGGTTGAAGCTGGATATCCGGTTGTCAAAACCACCCTGAATCGCAAGCACACGGCCATTAAGCGGATTCTGCACAACCATACCGCCGCCCACTTCAGGAACCGACCGGACCGAGAAGCTGTTTGCCCCATTGGGAACAACCGCGATCACGTCGCCCGCCTTCATCGCGGCAGGACCGCCATTCAGCAGACCTACGGTTCCATCTGCAAATCCGACCCGGCTTTTGCCGAGCGCAACCCCTGCCCGCCAGTTGGCGTAATCAATGCTGATGTTCGTCGATGCGAAGCGCGACACCCATTTGTCATCGGACACATCAATCGTGCCCATATTGGCCTTCCACGCTTTACCTGCATTATAGCGAAGCAAGCCATCGCGAAGCGCCTGAGTAGCCGCCACCTGGAATTCAGGGTTCATCGATGTACGAACCCACAGACCACCGGCATAAACGCTATATGGGCCATCCTTGTCGCTCTCGCCAAATTTCTCAATCAGTTGGCGACGGACTTCTTCGGTGAAATAGCCACCTATATTCTTGTACCCTGTCCCGCGCTGCGCAATCAGGCCCAAGGGCATGGCACGCGCCTCTGCCATTTGCTTTTCGGTGATCCAGCCATTGGCAAACATTTCGCCCAATACCCAGTTGCGACGGACAATCGCTGCGTCGGCATTTTTGGCACGGCCATAACGTTCGGGCGCTTTGGGCAATATGGCCAGAAACGCCATTTCATGCAGTTGCAACTCGTCCACGCTCTTGCCGAAATAGGCCTGCGCTGCGGCTTCGACACCGAAGGACTGACGGCCCAGTGCAATTTCATTGAGGTAGAGCGACAAAATCTGCGGCTTGGTCAGCGCGTTTTCGATCCGCTTGGCAAGGATCGCTTCCTTGACCTTGCGCGTGTAACTATATTCGTTGGTCAGCAGCAGGTTTTTGGCCACCTGCTGCGTAATCGTCGAAGCCCCGCGCGAACGGCCGCTGCTGAAAATATTGTCGAAAACAGCCGACGCGATACCCGGATAATCGATGCCGCCATGGCTGAAGAATGTCTTGTCCTCCGCCGCCAGATAGGCGCGGATCAGCAGTTGGGGGAAATCGGCATATTCTAGTTGCACCCGGCGTTCGCGGGCATAGCTTTGGAACGGTTCACCATTGATATCGCGCACCACCGTCGGCAATGGCGATTCATACTCGATCAACGCTTCCGCATCCGGCAGGTTGCGCGCGAAAATGGCCCAGAAAAGCAACAGAAACAGGAATGCGGCACCCGCAGCGTAAACGATCCAGCGGAAGCGCTTACGCTGCCACCAAATCTGCCACTTGCCGATAAACCCATCGACATCGCGCTTCAGCTTATAGCTGATGTTTGTCGGTTCTTCGGGCGGGGTCACGGCGTCGGTCATTACGGGCTCTCTCTAACCGATTTGTTGCCAAGGTCCAGAATGTTAATGGACCGTTCCGCCGGTTTTTACCTCTATTGCGACGCCAGACGACGGGCAAAATGGACCTGGATGGCGCTGGCGACACTGCGTGCCACCTTTTGCCTGCCGGATTCCGAACCTAAAAATTCCACATCATCTTCGTTGCTGAGATAGCCTGTCTCAAACAGGACCGACGGCGTATCGGGTGCCTTCAGGACAATAAAAGAGGCAAACCGGTGCGAATTGGTGCGGATCCGCATGTTCGGCCGCGATTCGCGCAAAAGCAGTTTGGCAAATTCCGCAGATACATTCATCGTTTCGCGCTGAGTCAAATCAATCAGGATCGACGATACATCCGCATCCGCGCCACCGAGGTTGACCCCGTTGATGATGTCGGACTTATTCTCTCTGGACGCGAGCCGCTGCGCCTCGCGATCCGACGCCACCTCGGACAGGGTATAGACCGTTCCCCCGCCCGCTTCGGGATTTTCCGCGCTGTCGGCATGGATCGAAATGAACAGGTCCGCATTCATTTTCCGCGCGATGCCGTAGCGGTCCTGAAGCACCAGAAACTTATCGGAATCGCGCGTTAGAGCAACGCGGACCCGTCCGCTTTTCAAAAGCTCGCTTCGGATCGCCCGCGCGATCGCCAGCGTCACATCTTTTTCCCGTTTCCCGCCATGCGGGCTAATCGCACCGGGGTCGTGGCCGCCATGCCCGGCATCAAGGACCACCAGCGGCAAGCTTTTGTCCTTCGGCCCGCTGATAATGGGTAGTCCTTTGCCCACGCGGGACACGATCGGCGCGGATACTTCATAGCGTCGCTTGGGCGGATCGGCCCGAAACGCAAGGTTTTGCGGGACGAGCGTCGATTGGGCAGCCAAGGGCTCAGCGTCGTGCCGGACAGTGTTCACGACCGGAAAAGACAGGGCCATATAAAAGGCCGGCAGGATCGCTGCGGATAGCATGTCGGCCTTATGCGATTTTGACAGGCATACGGTCCAGAAATTTCTTCGCGCCCAACCGGTGCGGCGCGAATTTCCCTAAAATGGGAGGCTTAGGCATTCGCACGGAGATGAAAGTTGGCGCATTCGCGTGCACTATGGCGTTAGCGTGCAAGGATTTCACGCATTCCCTTGCCGTTAGGGCAAACGGGTGCTAGCAATGCGGTGTGGGGCTTATATTTTATGGTCCCTTTTATCGGGGCCACATTGTTTCGTGGCCGTTTAACAGGTTGACGCTGCATGAAGCATGATATTTCCGCCACCGCCGCCCTTCAAGGGAACGGCGTATGGGCTGGAAATCAAGCGCGCGCGAAATTCGCCCGCCATGCACAAGCAGCAGACGCAATTTTTTCTTATCCACCATATCGCCACGCCGACGCCGACGCCCCGCGTCCGATGCGGCTTGGCACCAACAATAGAGCGGGCGGCCGACGGCTGACAACCGGAGCGGTCACCCGCTGGAGTAAATTCAATGACCACGCGTATGCTCATCGACGCGCGTCACCGGGAAGAAACCCGGGTCGCAGTCGTAACAGGAAACCGGATTGAGGAGTTTGATTTTGAATCGGCCGAGCACAAGCAGCTCAAAGGCAATATCTATCTCGCAAAAGTAACCCGGGTCGAACCCTCGCTTCAGGCGGCGTTCGTCGATTATGGCGGCAACCGCCATGGATTCTTGGCTTTTGCCGAAATCCATCCCGATTATTACCAGATCCCCAAAGAAGACCGCGAACGTCTTTTGGCTGAAGAAGCCGAAGCCGCCGCTGAAGAAGCCGCCCTGCGCGAGCAGGAAGAAGAAGAGAGCGACGAGCCCTCTGACATCATGCAGGGTTCGGAAGAGCGCGAAGACGAAGTATCCGATTTCATTGAAATCGACAGCGACGACAGCGTCGACACGATCGATATGAGCGAAGGTGAAGAGCCTGACCTCAGCGCCAATGGCGACGAATCCGCGGAAGAAAACGCGCGGGACGACACCAATTCACGCAACAACCGCCGCCGTCGTGGCCGTGGTGGCCGAAATGGTGGCGAAGGCCGTGCGCCCAAAGCCAGCGACGAAGTTCGTGCCAAGCGCATGAACCTGCGCCGCCGGTACAAGATTCAGGACGTTATCCACCGCCGTCAGGTATTGCTGGTGCAAGTGGTCAAGGAAGAGCGCGGCAATAAAGGCGCGGCTCTGACCACCTATCTCAGCCTTGCCGGCCGTTATTGCGTTTTGATGCCCAATACCTCGCATGGTGGTGGCATCAGCCGAAAGATTCACAGTGCAGCCGACCGCAAGCGTTTGAAGTCGATCATTTCCGACCTCACCCTGCCGTCGACCATGGGTTGCATCATCCGCACCGCCGGACTTGCCCGCACCAAGCCTGAAATCAAGCGCGACTTCGATTATCTTGCACGTTTGTGGGACGAAATCCGCGAGCGGACGCTTCGGGGCGCTGCACCGATGCTGATCCACACCGACAGCGACCTTATCAAGCGTGCCATCCGCGACATCTATAACAAGGATATTGAGGAAGTCTTCGTCGAAGGTCCGGAAGGATATAAAGCCGCCAAGGATTTCATGAAGCTGCTGATGCCCAGCCACGCCAAGCGTGTGCAGCATTATGCCGACCCCGTGCCTTTGTTCCAGCGGTACCATGTCGAAGACCAGTTGAACGCTATGTACCAGCCGATCGTGCAGCTGAAATCGGGCGGATATATTGTGATCAACCCGACCGAAGCCTTGGTGTCGATCGACATCAACTCCGGCCGTTCGACCAAGGAACATGGCATCGAAGCCACCGCGCTTTCGACCAACTTGGAAGCCGCGCGCGAAATCGCCCGTCAGTTGCGTTTGCGCGACATGGCCGGTCTGGTTGTCATCGACTTCATCGATATGGAGCATCATTCGAACGCCCGCAAAGTCGAGCGGGCGATGAAAGAAGCCCTGAAGCACGACCGTGCGCGCATTCAGGTCGGCCGCATCTCCGGCTTCGGCTTGATGGAAATGAGCCGGCAGCGTCTGCGCACGGGCGTTCTCGAAGCATCAACGCGCCAGTGCCCGCATTGCGAAGGCACCGGTCTTGTCCGCACCGCATCATCCGCCGCTTTGTCCGCATTGCGTCTGATCGAAGAGGAAGCCGCGAAGGGCAATGGCAACCAGATCGTTCTGCAAGCCAGCCAGGAAGCGACCATTTACTGCCTGAACAACAAGCGCAGCGAATTGGCCGATATCGAGGAGCGCTATCACGTCCGCGTACTGATCGTGCCCAATGGCGAAACCGAAGGTGCGAAATTGGCGGTCAGCAGTTCTGGCCCACGTCCAGAAGCACCGGTCGCCTTGCCACCCATCATCGATTTGGAAGAGGATGATTTCGAAGACGAAATCGACGACACCGAAGTCGAAGAGGAAGAAGTCAGCGAGCCGCGCCGTGCCCGTGAAGAACGTCCCCGCGACGATAGCGAGGGTGGCGAAGGCCGTCGTCGCAAACGTCGGCGTGGCCGTCGCGGCGGAAAGTCGCGCGATCGTGACGAGCGTTCTGAAAATGGTGAAGGCCAAAGCGAAGTTGCTGCGGAAAGCACCGAACAAAACGACGCTCCCGAAGCACCGAATGCCGAAGAGTCCAAGCCAAAAACACGCCGTGGCCGCAGAGGCGGTCGTGGACGGGAACGTGGCGAAGGGGAAACCGGTGAAGCCACCGCAGAAGCTGTTGAAGCCGAGGTTGCTGCTCCTGCAGAGCCGGTCGCCGACGAACCGGCTGCAGCGGAAAAGCCCAAGCGTCGTAGCCGGGCAAAGCCAAAGGCCGAAACGGTAGTCGCCGTCGAAGCTCCGGTGGAAGCCGAACCAACCGAAAAGGCTGCACCTAAAAAGCGCGGCAAGGCGAAAGCCGAAGCGCCCGCCGCAGAGCCCAAGGCAGTTGTGGAAAAAGCCTCACCTGCCAAAGCCAAGGCGCCCCGTAAAAAAGCCCCTGCAAAGGAGGCGAAAGCAGAGCCCGCCGCTGATCCAGCGGCAGAGAGTGACGCACCGCCCCGCACAGGCTGGTGGCAGCGCACGTTCGGTTAAGACAACCAATCATGGATAAAGTTTACCCCGCCCGTTTCGACTGGCAGGGTTTTCTTTGTGGTCCACAAACCGATTCTTCATTGCCTGTTCACTTTGTTAACGCCACAACGGCGCACATGTTGAGTATTTCACTTCGCCACCTGCGGGCTGTCATCGCGTGCGTTCTAGCCCTTACGTTGTGCGTGCAGCCGGCGATGGCGCAATCCATTTTGCGTGATGCGGAAACAGAAGCCTTTTTCGAAGAAATTTCAGCACCGCTGATCACGGCTGCCGGTCTTGATCCCGCGAATGTCGACATTGTCCTGATCAACGACCGGTCGATCAACGCTTTTGTGGCGGGTGGGCAGATTGTCTACATCCACAGTGGCCTGATCGAGGCCGCAAAGACGGCCAATGAAGTGCAAGGCGTCATCGCCCACGAATTGGGCCATATCGAAGGCGGCCATGTTATCCGCTATTCCGATGGCGCAAGTGCTGCAGGCGGCATTAGCATCGCCACGCTAATCTTGGCAGCCGCCGCGATTGCCGCGGGCGCTGGCGAGGCCGGCATGGGGATCATGGCGGCGGGCCAACAGGCCGCTCTCGGCAAGTTCCTTGCCTTCAGCCGCGCGCAGGAAGGCACCGCGGATGCTTCCGGCGCACGCTATCTATCGGCCGCCGGGATCACCGGCAAAGGCTCCATCAACTTCTTCAAGACGCTCCAGAATTACGAATTCCGCCTCGGCATTCCGCAGGAAGACAGCTATGGCCGGACCCACCCGCTATCGGGTGAGCGTATTTCGGTGCTGGAAGATACCTATTCAAAGGACGCCGCCTGGACCAAGCCGCTCAACCAGAAATGGGAAGATGATTTTAAACGGATAAAGGCCAAGCTGACCGGCTTTTTGGCGGATCCCAAGGCAACCATGCGGGATTATCCGGAAAGCGACAAGAGCGTCCCTGCCCGCTATGCCCGCGCCTATGCCTGGCATAAGGGCGCCTATCCGCAAAAGGCGTTAGAAGAATCCTCTTCGCTTGTCGCCGGCGCGCCCAACGACCCCTATTTTCTGGAGCTTCACGGACAGATCTTGCTCGAATCCGGAAAACCGGCCGAAGCGGTAACGCCGCTACGCAAGGCCGTCGAACTCACCGGAAACCAGCCGCTGATCGCCGCAATTTTTGGCCACGCGCTGATCGCCACCGAAGACAAATCGAACCTTGATGAGGCTGCGACTGTCTTGAAGGCGGCGGTCACCAAGGACAACCAGAATCCTTTTGCTTGGTATCAGCTTGGCGTTGTCTATGAACAAAAGGGCGATACCGCACGGGCCGCGCTTGCCAGTGCGGAGCGGTATCTGATGGAAGGCGCACCGCAATTTGCGCTGCCCAACGCGCAGACCGCGATGGCGGGCCTGCCGGAATATACGCCGGACTGGATCCGTGCGCAGGACATCAACATGGTTGCCGAAGCGCAACTGGCCCAATTAAAGAAGCGGCGGCGCTAAGTCCCGCACCGTGCAACCACTGGCCATTTTCTCCTTTTCGCGTAAAGCCTCCCACCATGAACGACACAGTTAAAAACAACCGCATACCCCTCGTCATCGCTGCGCTGGGGACAATTTTGCTGATCATTGTTGGTATTTACATGTTTGAGCGGCAGTCTCCTGACGCATCTGCGGCGAACGGCGGTAAAACGGCCGAGCAGGCCGCAAGCGCCGCTGATTCTGCGGTAGCTGCTGCCGGAATGTCCGATGCGGAGCGTGAGGCCACCAAGGCACTCGTCCGGGCAACGCTTTTGGAAAATCCCGAAATCATCACCGAAGCGGTCGAAATCCTGCAACAGCGGGAATCGGCGAAGCGATTGTCCTCGGTGCAGGACAAGGTGACTACGCCCTTTCCCGGCGCGGAAGCAGGCAATCCCAAGGGCGATGTCACACTTGTGGAATTCACTGACTATAGCTGTGGCTTCTGCCGCGCGAGTGTCGCCGATGTGAAACGCTTGCTGAAAGACGACGGCAATATCCGCCTCATTTATCGCGAGCTGCCGATATTATCCCCTGCGAGCCGTGAAGCCGCCGAATGGGCCCTCGCCGCAGCTCAACAGGGCAAGCACCAGGCCTTTCACGACGCAATGTTTGCCGCTGTCCCGCCAAATGCCCAAAGCATCCGTGCAGCGGCCGCCAAGGCTGGACTGAATATCGCAGCTGCGGAGGCGTTTGCAGCGTCTTCGAAAGCCAAAGCCGAGATTGAGAGCAACTTGGCCCTGATGCAGCAAGTTGGCTTTAGCGGCACGCCAACATTTGTGATTGGTAACCAGATCCTTGAAGGCGCATTGGGCTATGATGCGCTGAAAGACGCTATCACCAAGGCGCGAAAGCAGTGATGCGTTTGTGAGCCGGAGCCTGAAAAGGGCTCAGTCGCCCTCAGGCTTTTTTACCCTGCGCGATCACATACCATTCGACCGAGCCTTTCCGGCTGGCAGGCGGCTTTGCGTGCTTGACCGTCGTAAAATTGCTTTTGAGGATCGACAGCAAGGCCGGATCCGTTCCGCCCGCAAACACTTTGGCGACAAAGTCACCGCCGGGTTTCAGTACATTGACCGCAAAATCCACGGCAGCCTCGACCAGCCCCATCGTCCGCAAATGGTCCGTCTGCTTATGGCCGACGGTATTGGCCGCCATGTCGGACAGGATAAGGTCCGGCGCACCACCCAAAGCCTCGATCAAGCGATCGGGTGCGCTGTCATTCATGAAGTCCATCTCAAACAGGATAACTCCGTCCAGCGGCTCGACGGGCAGCAGGTCGATACCGACAACTGCCGCCTTCGGAATCTGCCGGCGAACAACCTGTGCCCACCCGCCGGGGGCAATGCCCAGATCAACCACCGCGCGCTTTCCGCGCAGGATATGGAATTTTTCGTCCAGTTCGACCAACTTATAGGCGGCCCGGCTGCGATAGCCTTCGGACTGCGCGCGGCGGACATAGGGGTCGTTCAGCTGCCGTTCCAACCAGCGGGCCGATTGCACCGTGCGCCGCTTGGCGGTCTTGACCTTTTGCCTTCCGGCAAGGCTGCGGCCTGAATTTTTACCGCCGAAAAGATTGTCCGCCATATCAGTTACGCCGATTGCGACGTTTGGCATCGCTCGCCATCAGAGCACGCAGGATACCTTCGCGAATACCGCGATCCGCGACACCCAGACGTTCGCCCGGCCAGATATCAAAAATGGCCTCCAGAATCGCGCATCCTGCGACGACCAGATCCGCACGCTCATGGCCGATGGTCGGAAACTCGGCACGTCCTTTGATGGTGCGGCTTGCAAGTTCACGGCTGATGGCGCGCATCGCGTCGGTCGGTAAATGCAACCCGTCCACGGCACGGCGGTCGTAGCTTTGTAGCTTCAGGTAAACGCTGGCCAAAGTGGTTACGGTCCCCGACGTGCCCAAAAGCCGATGATGTCCGCCATCCTTGGGCAACCGCGCAGCAAATTCAGCAAAGCTTGCGCCGACCTTGTCGCGCATGGCCTGATAAGTTGCGGCCAGACTTTCGGCATCATCCGAATCCTGCCGTTCGCTTTCCGTAAGCGATACGACACCCCACGGCACGCTGACCCAATCCAGAATTTCGGGCACCACGCCATCCGTGGACACCAGAACAAGTTCGGTCGAACCACCGCCAATGTCGAAAATCAAGGCTGGGCCTTCGCCCTCTTCAAGCAGCGCATGGCAGCCCATAACGGCGAGCCGTGCCTCTTCCTTTGGGCTTATGATATCGAGATGTATTCCCGTTTCGCGCTTTACGCGTTCGATAAACTGCGCGCCGTTGACGGCCTGCCGGCACGCTTCGGTCGCGACGGACCGCGCGAGAACCACATTTCGTTTCTTGAGTTTTTCTGCACATACCGTCAGCGCTTCGACCGCCCGGTCCATGGCTTCGTCGCTCATCCGCCCGGTCGACGTCAACCCCTCACCCAACCGCACCACGCGGGAGAAAGCGTCAACAACGGTGAAATCGTCACCACCCGCTTTAGCGATCAGCAACCTGCAGTTGTTCGTGCCTAGGTCAAGCGCGGCATAGGCCGTGCGCTCAAACCAGTTGCGACGCGAAAACGCGCTGTCGCTCGCCTGCGCTGCGCCAGCCATTTCCGGATTTGCATTACTTCCCGCATCCGCAGCGGCGCGTGCATTTTGGGTGGGTCGCTTTGCAGAACGCGCAGCGACATTGGCCGAAGCCGGCTGCCCATTAGCAGCCCTTGGTGCCGCTTTCTTGCGACGGGGCGACTTCCTATTTTTACGCCCACGTGCCTTATGCGGCGATGGTGCGATATTTTCGCCCATGGCCGTAACTCTCTTCTTATTTTCTATCCGGTTCGGATAAGCCGCCGGTACCTGTCGTCTGTGCTACGCCGAACAGGTTAAAATATCAAGATTTTTGCAAATCTGATGCAAGGCCTGCGATTCAGCGGGTTGACCACCCCACAGCAGCGGCATATAGGCCCGCCCACTGTTCCCCGGTCGTCTAACGGTAAGACTACGGACTCTGACTCCGTCTATTGAGGTTCGAATCCTTACCGGGGAACCATTTATTTCTATTAACCTGTTGAAATATATTATTAAATTGCAGCTACGATGCGACCGTTCCCACATTCATTCCCACATTTTGATTTTGGGATTTCGGCCTTGTATGTTGGTTCCGAGCACCTGCTTTTTGGCAAAGCAGCTTCTTTGTGGATCGCATTCAACCACCGAGCCAATTGGTTTTTTCGGCGAGTGAATGGTCAGCGTAGCTGTTGGGATGGCAGACAAGCCATCGTAACTAGCGCCAGTAAATTGTCATATGTCAGGTTGCCGCGTCGACGACCGCATTGATCCATTCGTCTATTTCGCTCTCAACCCAAACTGCGCATTTGGGTCCTAATGACCGCGACCGGGGAAATCTCCCCTCACTCATTAGGCGATAGATCATCGACCTTTTAATTCCGACACGTGCAATAACTGCTGGCAATCTGATTAAACGGATCGGCTTAACAAGAGAATGCTCACCGTTGGCGAGTTGATCATGGAGAAGGCGCTGAATCATAGCGTGCGCTCAACGCCCCAACGCCAGCGACAGATCGCGGCTCGCTATGTCATCGATATGCTCTGAAACTAAACGTGCGACCAGTTTCGACGTACCGACGGCCCAGCGCGGACGCACCTCATTTAACTTGTCCTGCAGCGCATCATTCAAGGTTCCTGGCATTGAGGACACCAGCTCATCCCAGAATTCTCCCATCTCATGATTCATCCAGTTTGCGGCAAGCTCCTCTTTTCCAGCAAGAGCCAAGAACAATGTTCCGCGCGCTGGGACCCCAGCAGCTGCGAACAAGCGCAGCGCTTCATCGACGGTCACAGAGCGTGTTCCGCGAATGACGCGTAACAACGCATCCTTGTGGAAGCCGGTCTCGCTCGCGATATCGCGCTTGGGCCTGCCCGAGTTTTCGATGGCCCTCGCAAGCGTGCGCGCAAGCACATCTTCTATGGCGGGTGGTTCGGCAATTTGATTGTTCATAACCGGGTGTTCCTTGGCGTCCAGCGTTCGACTCGGAGTGATATTCCGAGTCCACAACTGTAGGAAAGAAAAAAGAACAAAGTTAGAACATATAAGATTTCCTATAATGAGACGATTCGGCACAATGGCGCAAATCTCGCCCACAGTTGGCCGATTCGTCGGCCAGTCTAGAACGCTAATCAGGCGTTTCTCGCGGCATTAGCGGTCAGCAGAAGCCGCTTCGGTATGATTTTCAACTCAAACATTTCTATATCGCTGTTCCCGCTTTCCTATTTCAATGTCCTAGTCCCAGTAAGAACGAACAGCGAACGTGATCGCTGCCCTTCCATGATTGGAGATTGAACCCCATGACTACTTTATCGCTTAAACCCCGCCGCGTTGGTGTCGGTGCAATATTGTTGCCGGTTGCCATCGCGGCGCTTGCTGCATCTGCCGCTTTTGCCGGTGCAGATACAACCTTTGCCCCTGCCCTCACAAAATTCACCGACTTTCTCGAAGGCTCGGGCGGCAAGATCATCACCGTATTGAGCCTGGCCGGCGGCCTCATCGGTCTCGCTTCGGGCCGCTTCACTTTGTCCCAGATCGCTGTGCCGGTGGGCGTCGGCATCGGTGTTGGCACTGGTGTGCCGATCGTCACGTCCGTCGTCACGGCCATCATCTGACGACGAACTGACGGAGGGCGGCATCATGACAGACCGGTATATTGTTCCGCGCAGGCTCGACGATCCTGAACTCATTGGGTTCTGGACACTCGACGAGTTTGCCGGGCTGATTGTCCCATTTACCTGGGGCATTCTGACGCAGCATATTTTTATAGGCATCGCATTGGCTTTTGGAGCCTGGTTCACCTTGCGAAAGGCAAAGGCAGGGCGGGCAAGTTCATGGGTCCGGCACGCCGCCTATTGGTATCTGCCGCACGGGCTGACCGGTCTGAAGTGCACGCCGCCCTCACATTGCCGTCTGTTGGCGGGTTGAGGAGAGCACATATGCATTTCGATGTTTCACACGAGCGCTCGCAGAACCTACTGCGGCAGCGCAATATGCTTGCGCTCAGCAGTGCCGCTCTCGGCATCGCGCTGATCGTTGCAACAGGGCTGGCGGCCACCCGCGACCGGGAAGTTGTACTGGTGCCGACAGCATCCAAATCGCTCACCATCTCAAGCGGCGAAGTCACTGCTGATTATCTCGAGCTGGTGACCCGCGATGCTGCGCTGATGCTGCTTAATCGCAGTCCGGAAAATCTCGATTACTGGATGGCGCAGATCCTCGAACTGGCTGATCCCAAATCGCACGGTTCGCTCAAATCGGAGCTCGTCCGGATTGTCGACGAGCAACGCGGCTCGGATGTGACTCAAGCCTTCGTCATCAAGAGCATGACGGTCGATCCCCAAGGCCTCGCTTCCGAGGTGCGCGGCACCCTCAAAACCTTTGTCGGCGCGCAAGTGATTGCCAGCGACGACCGCAGCTTCCGCTTCCGCTGGACCTATCAAGGCCTGCGGCTCGGCCTTTCCGGTTTCGCGCAAATCGAAGCTGAAGACCCATCGAAGGAACCCCAATGATGCTTAAGGTAAAACCCATTGCTGCGGCGTTGTCTTTGCTCGCTGCCGCGAGCCCGCTACACGCGGACCAGTATAAGCAGACTGCCGACGGCGGGGCGATCGACTGCATCGTATCGAAGCGCGAGCTGACACGGGTCAGCCTCATTGGTGACCAGTTTGCCAGCGTTTCGAAAATCTCGACCGGCTATCCGTATAATGATTTTGCGGTGACCAACGAGCCGGTGCGCGGCGATATCTATCTCTCGGTGCCCGACACCTATGCGGCTGCAACCATCAGCTTCTTTGCGACAACGAAGAAGGGCTTCGTCTACAAATTCAGCTGCCGCGCAGAGCCGGTCGACGCCCAGCAAATATTCATAACCAATCCTGCGCTGGCAAAGTCAGATGCGGCGGACTGGGAAGCCGAAACGCCCCTCGGTGAAGCAGCGGTTCGCCTTATCCAGGCAATGGCGAACAACCAGATCGTTCCCGGATATATTATCCGGCAAGCAGCCGCCTCGCCATCCCGCGTTGGCGATCTCGAAGTCCAGCTTATTGCTGAATATCGCGGCAGCGGCCTACTCGGCAAAGTCATTCGGCTCACGAACAAAAGCGCCGACGCGCTGAATATCACCGAAAGCGACATTGCGCCGCGCGACAGCGTCGCCGTCAGCCTTGCCACCTCCACACTCAAAGCCGGCGCCAGCACCACTGCCTATCTGGTCGGCGCCAATGCGGAGACACAAAATGACTGAGCCAGATAACAAACCCGCCGCCACTGAGCCGCGCGAAACACAGCAATCGGGCCTCGCCTCGCTCAATGCCCGAACCGCCAAACGCCAGCAGTTGCTGCTCGCTGGCGTCGGTGCGGTGCTTTTGAGCGGTGCCAGCTGGTTCATCTTCGGATCGGACGATAGCGCCGACGGGGCCGACCCCAAGGCGGCGCAAACCATCGAGACTGCAGGCCTGGTGAACCGCGACCTGTCACAGCGCGAATTTGTTGCGGTCTACGGCAACCGGCTCGATGCGGTCACGCGCGAGCAGAAAGCGCTGAAGGAAGCGCAAGCCCCGCTCGAAGGTGTCGAAGCACAATTGGCGGCGCTCAAAGCGGAAAATCAAGCGATGCGCGTTGATGGACAAGCGGCGATCGATGCGGTCTCTGCTGAGAATGCCGCACTCAAAAGCCAGATTGCGGTTCAGGCAGCAGCTCCGCCTCCTGCTGCGCTTCCGGCTTACGGGCCGCAAGCAGGCGGCTATGATGCGCGCGGGCGCCCCCCGGGTACTCCAATACCCAATACAGGCGGAGCGCCAACCGACAGCCTGTCCCCGGGTGAAGTCAAACTCCTGAGCTTTGGCGTGAGTGACAAGGGTGGAGCCGTTAATCGCGCGCAACGGCCCGAAGTTTCGCCGTTGGTTGTCGAAGACTCGCCCGATTATTTGCCGCCCAATTCCTATGCGCCAGCGCGCGTGATTGTAGGGGTCGATGCTTCTGCTGGCGTCTCAAGCCAGACCGATCCCCTGCCCGTCGTGCTGCGGATTACCGGACCTGCCCGTTCGGTGATGAAGAACGGCAAGATACTCACCACCCGGATTACCGGATGTGTCGTCAACGGCGCTGCGCGCGGTGATCTCTCATCGGAGAAAGTCTATGTGAAGCTCGCCAAAATGACCTGCGACCAGCCCGGCGGGCGCGTTGCGGTCTCCGAGGTCAAAGGCTTTATAAGCTTTGCCGGCAAATCGGGCGTGCGCGGCCGCGTGGTGAGCCGCGAAGGCAGCCTGATTTCGCAGGCGCTGCTTGCAGGCATCATCGGCGGCTTTGGGCGTGGCTTTTCCGCCAATGCCAACAGCGTCTTTTCTGGCGTCACAACAGGCGCCTCGGGCGAGCGCTCGAAGCTCTCAGGCGGCGACATATTGGGCGGCGGGATTGGCCAGGGTGCAGGCGATGCCGCCGATACGGTGAGCAAATATCTCATCGAACGCGCCGAACAATATCAACCCGTTGTCGAGATGCCGACCGGTATCGACGTGGAAATCGTCTTTCTCGACGGCGTTTTTGTGAGGAATTCTTAAATGATCGAGCAACATGAGACCAAGCCCGCGCGTCCGCGCCGCTGGCTCAAAATCGGCACGGGCCTCTGCGCACTTGTCACTCTGTCGGCAGCCACCGGTTGGGGTGCGGCGACCTTTGCCTCCACCCAGATCAAAAACCAGAATATTGACCAATTGCGCACAGCGCTCAAATTGCGCCTGCCCAAAACACCGATCGATGCGCTTGATTGCGCAGGCCATGGCGGTCTGTGCGAAGTGGTCTCCAAAACGACGCTCTTCTACGTCGACACCAGAGCCAAATATCTGGTCATCGGCCGCATCTATGACATGGAAGCGCGGCAGGATCTGACTGCAGCGCGGTTGCTCGAACTTAATCCCGATCTGTTAACCGCAGGCGCGGCGCGCAACGACGGCCGCAATGCGGCGGAAACACCACGCCGGCCCACCAGCCCCGCAAAAGTTTCACTCAGCGGACTTCCTACCAAAGGCGCCATTCACTGGGGGCCAGCGAGCGGTCACAAGCTCATCGTCTTTTCCGATTTCCAGTGCAGCTATTGCCGCAAATTATCGGATGAACTCAAATCGCTCGGCGCACGGGTCGAAGAGCGTCCGATTTCGATCTTCGGCGCAGCAAGCCGCAAATTATCCGAACAGGTTTATTGCTCGGCTAACCCTGCAGCGGCCTTGCATGCCGCTTATGGCGGGCTTGCGCTCGCCAGAGCCAAGCCGTGCGACACCAGCGGGCTTGATGCCAATGAAGCTTTCGCCAGGAAACACGGGTTCGGCGGCACGCCAGTGATACTGCGCCCATCAGACGGCGCGGTCATCGAAGGGTACCGCAGCGCGTCCGACCTCAAAGCATTTCTGAACGTGAACCCCAAAAGCAGCGGAGCCTGAGACATGAGCATCAAACATAGCTATCTCGCACTTCCATTGATGCTCGCCAGTCTTTCAGCATGCGCGACGTTTGGGACAAATGTTGCCGGTGACTTCAGCTGCCGCGCGCCCAAAGGTGGATGCGCGCCGACAGCTACCATTGATGCCGCAGCCACCGCCGTAGCACATGGGCCTGCGTCAGGCCGCACGCCGCTTCCCGCTCGCGCTGGCATTGCGCCCGGCGATGTAGCGCGCACCGGCGAGCGCACGATCAAAATCGTGTTTCCCGCGCATATCGACAGTCAGGGAACGCTGCGCGACGAAGCGGTGGCTTGGGCAGTGGTCGAACAGGCTGATTGGGCAGCGGCGCGTCGCCGCAGCCCGAACCAACCAAACCAATCGCTCGGCAACCAACTTCGGCAAAGCCTCAAACAAAAGCACCAATCTGCAGGTTTGCCGCTGTCTGCTCCAATGTCCGTTGACGAGATCCCACCTGCAACTGCTCTCGAGGCAATTCCGGATCACTCCCATTCCGACGCTCTCCTTTTCCCCTTGGTCTCGCCGCTGGTCCTCCCCTCCACGGCGCGCGAGGCCATTGCCGGTGCAAGCGCACCGGCGGTCGAGGGGTTCGACA
>PNNB01000013.1 GCA_013823985.1 Sphingopyxis sp. | reverse complement strand
CGCTGGCCAGGGCCACCGCGATCAGCCCCAGCCATTTGGCGCTAGGCGAACCCGCCGCCGCCGAAGCGATCAGCGCGCCGACGATGATCACGGAGGAAATCGCGTTGGTGACCGCCATCAGCGGCGTGTGCAAGGCAGGCGTGACGGACCACACAACATAATAGCCCACGAAACAGGCCATCACGAAGATGGATAAGATTGAAATAAAGTCCATTAAGTCCCCCTCACGCCAACAGGCGTTCATTCACGACCTTTCCGTCCTTTGTCAGACGGATTGCAGCGGTAATTTCATCATCATCGGGCAAGACTGGCTTGCCTGCTTCCTTGTCCCAAAAAGCGGACAGGAAGTTGTAGAGATTTCGCGAAAACAGTGCGGATGTGTCCGCCGCCAAATGCGCCGGCGTGTTGGCATAGCCAATGATCTTCACGCCATGCTTGACGACGACTTCGTCCGGCTTGGAGCCTTCCACATTGCCGCCCTGTGCGACGGCAATGTCGAAAATGACCGAGCCGGGCTTCATGCTTGCAATTTGTGCATCGGAAATCAGCCGTGGTGCGGGACGCCCCGGGATGAGCGCCGTTGTGATGACGATATCCTGCTTGGCGATATGGCTGGACACCAGCTCAGCCTGCGCGGCCTTATATTCGTCGGACATTTCCGTCGCATAGCCACCGGCGCCTTCGCCTTCGATGCCGGCGACATTTTCCACGAAAATGGCCTTGGCACCCAGGGATTCGATTTGTTCCTTCGTTGCGGAACGCACGTCCGTTGCGGAAACCTGCGCACCCAAGCGGCGTGCGGTCGCGATCGCCTGCAAACCGGCAACGCCCACACCCATGATAAACGCTTTTGCAGCACTCACAGTGCCTGCGGCGGTCATCATCATCGGGAAAGCACGTCCGTAAACGGAAGCGGCTTCGATCACGGCCTTATATCCGGCCAGATTGGATTGCGACGAAAGGATATCCATCGACTGCGCGCGCGTGATGCGCGGCATGAATTCCATCGCCAAGGCTTCTACACCCGCCTTCGCATATTCATCGACGCGGGCGCGCTGGCCAAAAGGATCGAGCCCGGCAACGAGCCATGCGCCCGGTGCAAATCCCTTCAGGACCTTTGGATCCGGCCCCTGCACGCCGAGGATGATATCGGCATCTTTCAGGACCGCTGGCGATGCACCCACCGAGGCACCCATGGCCTCATATTCCGCATCACTCACCGAAGCGAGAAGGCCCGCGCCGCTTTCGACAGAGACGCTGGCACCCAAAGCAATATACTTTTTAACCGTTTCCGGTGATGCAGCAACGCGTGTTTCGCCAGCGGCGGTTTCCTTCAATACCGCGATTTTTACCACGTCAGGCGGCGCGGCTGGCGATGATCAGCACCACAAGTGCTGTCACGGCTACGGCGACGATGGTGCCATATTTGAAGAGGGTAATGAAGCCCTCGTAAGTTTCCTTTGCGGGTCCCAAATCCTGATTCTGTGCCAATGTTGCCTCCTTTTTTACAACTTTATCCTCTTCGTGCCTTAACCGCTCCTATCCTTATGCTCAACCCGGCGCGCCAAAGAAAATATCAGCCATGCTTAATCCGCTCTTTACTCCTTTGCGTTACCACAACTTTCCTTGAACCTGTTCATGGATGTTGAATGCTAGAACAAGAGACCCGATTGTTGATGCTTGTCGATGACGAGCCGGCCCAATGCAGGCTGGTATCGGCTATTGCATCGCGTGCCGGCTGGCGCACCGTGTTTGCGCGCGATGCCGAGACCGCCATTGCCATGTTGGGCACACAAGATGGCATGATGCTCGATGCGATTATCCTGGACCAGTGGGTACCGGGCTCTGACGCGGCGTCTTTGATTGCCGAACTCAAGTCACGGCGTCCTGCGCTTCCTATATTGCTGATGACCGCCATCGGGTCGAACGAAGCGGCGATTGAAGCAATGCGCGCAGGTGCATCCGATTATATCATCAAGCCAGTTGCCGCCGAACGCCTGATCGCGGCGCTCAGCCTTGCATCCGACAAGAGCAAGGAGTTCGGTGAACTCCACCCCCTTACCGAAAAAATAACCCAACCTCTGGCATTCGAAGAGATTATCGGTTCCGCCCCCGCATTCCGCGCGGCGCTGGCAATCGCGGCGAAAGCCGCACGCAGCCGGGCGCCCATTTTCATCGAAGGCGAATCAGGTGTGGGCAAGGAAGTGGTCGCCGACGCGATCCACGCCGCGAGCCCCCGTTCTAAGCTGCCGCTTCTGAAGGTTAATTGCGGTGCGATTTCGCCCACCCTTCTCGATTCAGTCCTGTTCGGCCATGAAAAAGATGCCTTCGCAGGGGCTTTCGACCGGCGGATCGGCATATTGCAGCAGGCCGAAGGCGGCGCGGTATTCCTCGACGAAGTCGACCATCTTCCGCAGGAAACGCAGGTCCGGCTTGTCCGCCTGTTAACGCAGAATGAAATCCAACCGCTGGGCGCGTCGCATAGCTTCCGTATCGACGTCCGCCTGATTTCCGCGAGCAATTCCAGCCTGGCCGACAAATTGGCGGCCGGCGATTTCCGCGAGGACCTGTTTTACCGGTTGAATGTCGTCCAGTTGACAATCCCGCCGCTGCGTGAACGCACCAGCGATATTCCAGCCTTGGCCCGCCATTTTCTGGGCCGCCTCGCAAACCAGCCCGGCCTTCGCAGTCTTGGCATAACCGATGAAGCGTTGACCATGCTGCGCGGCTATAGCTGGCCCGGTAACGTGCGCCAGTTGCAAAGCGCGCTATTCCGTGCGGCTGTCCTGTGCGAGCGCGATGCGCTGACCCCTGAGGAATTCCCCCAGATATCGGCTGCGGTCGGTGTGCCCGGAAATGGCGGTTCCAATGGAGCTGGAGCGAACGACGGGATTGGCGTGACGCTTTACGAGGCAGACGGCAATATGCGCCCGCTGGAAGAAATCGAAGCCGATGTGATCCGCCTCGCCATCGGCCATTATCGCGGACGCATGACCGAAGTCGCACGCCGGTTAGGGATTGGCCGTTCGACGCTGTATCGCAAGCTGGCAGATTTGGGGATCAGCGACGTCGCTTGAGGGTTGGCATTTTAACCGACTCTCCACCCAAACTCGTCACCCTGAACTTGTTTCAGGGTCCATTCGTCAGCATCATACTATCCGACAGTGACAGGCCTTTCCGTGACGCACGGTTGCGTTCGATCGAACCCCTTGTCGCCGCTTCACAATGGACCCTGAAACAAGTTCAGGGTGACGGCGGGCATAATTAAACGGGCGTTGTGGACGCCCATTAATTCTTCCCCAAAATGGCGGTTGTGATCCAATAGCCGACAACTGAAGCCGACCCGGTCAACACCGTGCCCCATATGATGTCGAGAACTGTTACCTTTGTGCTCCAGACCTTCAACGTGGCGTGGTTGGTCAGATCATAGGTCATGTAGCAAAAGAACCCGAGCAGCGCGCCCCAGATCAAAGCCGTCTGCCATTTTCCGCTGAGCAGCGCGGGGCCGACTGCAAAGATCATCATCCCCAAAATATAAAGCAGATAAAAGACGATGGCGGGCCCAAGGCGGAAACCATTTTTCATCATCAACTCGCCAATTTCGGGCTGATACAGGCGGGTGTACATGGTGCGGAGCCAAAAGCTGTCGATCACGGCAAAGGCAATTCCGGTGGCGATGTAACCGACAATATATTTGGCAATCATGGCATTTCCTTTTTCGAGCTATGCAACGCGATGTCGGCCCAAAAGAGCATTCAATCAATGCGGTCAAAGCCCTGTAAAGGCGGAAAGTGCCCCTAAGCCCTTGCCGTCAAAGCCGCATCGCGAAGCCCGCGCCACACCTGAACGGCCTGCACGGTTTCGGCGGCGTCGTGGACGCGAATGATATGCGCGCCCTGCTCTACCGCTTTCATGGCGAGGAAAAGCGATCCGCCGAGGCGTTGTTCCACAGGCGCTTCATTTGACAGCGCGCCGATCATCCGTTTCCGGCTGGCGCCGAACAGGATGGCACAGCCCAAGCCGTGAAATACCGACAGATTGTTGATCAAAGACAGATTGTCCGTCAGCGACTTGCCAAAGCCGATCCCCGGATCGACCAATATCTTGTCGCGCGGTATCCCTGCTGCTTCCACGGCTTCGACACGCTCTTCCAGCCAGTCGAACACGTTGGTCACCACATCATCATAGTCGCCGCCCTTGTGCGGATCGGTCCCATGGCTGGGTGCGTGCATCAGGACGACGGGGACATTGAGCGCCTTTGCCACTTCCAGCGCACGGTCGTCGAACAGCAAGGCCGATATGTCATTAATCAAGGTCGCGCCCGCAGACACAGCCGCCTCCATCACCGCAGCCTTGCGGGTGTCGATGGAGATGGCGGTGCCGGATGCGGCCAGACGGCGGATCAAGGGTTCAACCCGCGAAATCTCGTCCCCTTCCCACACCAGGGGTGCGCCGGGGCGGGTAGATTCGCCGCCAATATCGATGATCGCGGCACCGGCACTCGTCATCGCGAACGCTGCGTCCACGGCCGTTTCGATATCCGCATTTTTGCCGCCATCGGAAAAGCTGTCCGGCGTCATGTTGATGATACCCATCACCTGCGGCTGGTCCAGACGGATCGTCCGCGCACCCAGTTGCAAGGCCGCGCGGGGACTTGTCAGGCGGGTGTAAAGCTGCGCGCATCGTGCCTGCTTTTCCGCAGAAATGCCTGCGAGGAATTCGGCCCACTGCCGCATATCGACAAGATGCCGTTCGGTGCTCGCGCCCGTGCGGTCGATGACCTCGATTTGCGAAAACCACAGCATGGTACCCGCAAGCCGGACAGCAGCGCCGTCATGACGCTGCGGACTTTCAACGAAAGCGGTGGGACGAAGGTAAAGGTCGATCACGGTTCGGTGGCGAGAAGATAGGTTTGGCGCAGGTCATCGATCGGCTTCATCGCGCCGTCGGTTGCCTCATAATGCCAGTAGGTCCAGCCATTGCAGCTCGGCGCATTCTGGATGGTCGAGCCGACCTTGTGAATCGAACCATCAACGGAGCCGCAGGCAATGGACCCGTCGGCGCGCACGACGGCTTCGAACTGCCGCTTGCGGTCGAACAGCTTCGCGCCGGGGTTCAGATAGCCTGCCTCGACCAATTGCCCGAAGGCTACCTTGGGGGCAGCCTTGGGCGACTGCATCGTTTTCAATGCGCTTTCATCCAGAGGCAGTGCTGCGGCAATGCGCTCTTCGGCAACTTCGCAATAAATGTCTTCACGCTCGCACCCGATCCAGTCACGACCCAGACGGCGTGCAACAGCGCCGGTGGTGCCCGTACCGAAAAACGGGTCAAGCACGACGTCGCCCGGCTTGGTGCAGGCGAGCAGGATGCGGTAGAGTAAAGCTTCGGGCTTTTGCGTCGGGTGGGCTTTGGTGCCGTTGCGCTTGAGCCGTTCCTGTCCACCGCAAATGGGGATCAGCCAGTCCGAACGCATCTGCAATTCGTCGTTCAACGTCTTCATAGCGCGGTAGTTGAACGTATATTTCGACTTCTCGCTTTTGGACGCCCAGATCAGCGTTTCATGCGCGTTGGTAAAGCGGGTGCCCTTGAAATTGGGCATCGGGTTCGCCTTGCGCCAAACGATGTCGTTCAAGATCCAATAGCCAGCGTCCTGCACCGCGGTGCCGACGCGGAAGATATTGTGGTAGCTGCCAATCACCCAGAGCGAGCCGTTGGGCTTCAAGATACGCCGCGCTTCCGCCAGCCATGCGCGAGTGAAGGCATCGTAGGTCGCAAAAGTGTCGAACTTGTCCCAATCATCGTCGACCGCATCAACCTTGCTGTTATCCGGACGCAGCAGGTCGCCGCCCAGTTGCAGATTATAGGGCGGATCGGCGAACACCATATCGATGCAGGCATCGGGCAGCGACCGCATCGCTTCGATGCAGTCCATCTTCAAAATCTGGTTCAAAGGCAAATCGACCTGTGGCGCTGCGGCTTTCGCCGTCACTGGCCGAATTTTTTCGATGACACCCATATGCAATACTCCCGAACCCTGTTTAGCCCGCAGTGAGTCCAGCAATGGTTAACGTCAAGGTCGTTAACCCGTCGAGAGTCGCCGGAATGAGCGCATAAAATGCCCTATATGGAGAGAACGAAAGGAGTCCGACACAAGATGTAGAGTCTCAGGATTCCTGCGGGACTCAACGGGTGGTGGTGTTGCGCGAAGGACTCACACTCAAAGATTTTACATTCCGTTACACCAAAATCATCTGCGCCACCGGTGCAAAGCTCCTGCGGTGCAGAGGTGTCGGGCCTAAACGGCGCAACGCCTCCATATGGATCGCGGCGCCATATCCCTTGTTCGATGCCCAGCCATAGCCCGGAAATTCCCGGTCCGCCTCGACCATGATGCGGTCGCGATGTTCCTTGGCGATGATGCTGGCGGCCGAAATACAGGGGTGGATGGCGTCACCACCCACAACAGCCTCGGCGCGATAGCTCCATTTGGGCAGGCGGTTGCCGTCGACCATGACCAGCTTGGGCGCAATCTCCAGCGCCTCCACCGCGCGTGTCATCGCCAGCATTGTCGCGTGCAGGATATTGAGGCGGTCGATTTCCTCGACGCTACACAGGCCGACAGCCCAGCGGCACTTGGCCTTTATCTGTTGTTCCAAGATAGCGCGTTTCCTGGCCGAGAGTTTTTTGCTGTCATCCAGCCCCGCGATCCCCTCATCGCACAAGACGACAGCAGCGGCCACGACGGGCCCTGCTAACGGCCCTCGCCCGGCTTCGTCGACACCGACAATCATATCCGCCAGGCTGGATAGCGCCTATTCTCGCCCGCGCTGTAGAGGCACACCATATTACCCGCCGGATCCAACAACCGTGCCTCGCGCCAGCCCCAGCTTTCATCCTGCGGCAATTGGTCGAAACTATAGCCCTGGCTCAACAATTCCGTGACCCAGGCATCAAGCCGTTTGCTTTCGAAATAGACGACCGTCGATGTCGAGCAGGCGTCATTCTGGTGGACCGAAAAGGTCACGCCATTGGGCATTTCGAAACGGGCATAGCCATTTTCCGGACTGTCGACGATCTGCTGCAAACCCAGCGTGCAGTAGAAATCGACCGACGCGCTATAATCGCGGCAGCCGACCGTGACCTGATTGAGCGAGGGTCCTGCGACCATGGCATCTTCGCGCACCGACTGGTGCCCCATCGGACCATGGCCCTGGCCAAGCCCCGGGGCGTCATGCAGGGCGAGCCGCACGAACAGGCGCGCCCGTTCGATGGCGGGGACCAGATCCATCCCCTGCCCCAACCCCGTTGCAATCGCCGTCGCCAGCGTGCAGCCGGTGCCGTGCGTGCTGCGCGTCGCGATGCGTTCGTCGGACCAGCTAACGCATTGTTCGGCAGCAAGGTGAAGTTCATCGACGATCAGATCGTCGTCCGAATGCCCGCCCTTGATGAGCAAAGGTATATGCCGCGCCAGCAAGGCATCCTTGCCGCCAAGTGCCTCCAGTTCCGGCAAGTTGGGCGTCGTGATCGTCGCAAGCCGCATCAGCCGTTCGAACGCGGAAATCGTGTCGGCATCCGCCAATACCGCGCCGCTGGTGGCGACCATCACCGGATCGAATACGATCGGGCAGGATAGCTCGGCAAGGCTGTCGGCAACCGCATGCGCCGTGGCCGCGTTTCCGATCATGCCGATTTTCACGGCATCGACGCCGATATCGCTGACCACCGCCGCAATCTGGTCGATGACCATATCGGTCGGCACCATATGGACCGCATCCACACCCAATGTATTTTGCGCCGTGATGGCGGTGATCGACGTCATTGCATGGCCGCCGAGCATGGTGACCGTCTTTATATCCGCCTGAATTCCCGCGCCGCCGCCGCTGTCCGAACCGGCGATGATGAGAACGCGGACAGGTTTGCCGTCGCTGTTCAAGCTGCCGCGACCTTTACCGCATCGCAGATTGCATCGACCAGCTTCTCGACCTGCGCCGCATCATCGCCTTCGGCCATGACGCGGATGACAGGTTCGGTGCCCGAGGGCCGGATGACCAGGCGGCCTTTGCCAGCCAACTCCGCCTCGGCCTGCGCGATGACGGCCTGCACCGCCGGATTGTCGAGCGGTTTGCCGCCGGAGAAGCGGACATTTTTCAACAGCTGCGGGACGGGGTCAAACAGGTGCAGGACCTCGCTTGCAGGCTTGCCGCTTTCCACCAGTTGCGCGAGCACCTGAAGCGCCGCGATGGTTCCGTCGCCGGTCGTGGCGTGGTCGAGCAAGATCATGTGTCCCGATTGCTCGCCCCCCACATTGATACCGTGGTTGCGCATTTCTTCGAGCACGTAACGGTCGCCCACCTTGGCGCGCACCAGATTGAGATGCTGGCTTGCCAGATAGCGTTCCAGCCCCAGATTAGACATGACCGTAGCGACAATGCCGTCACCGGTCAGCTTGCCTGCGCGGCTCATTGCCGTGCCGAGCAGCGCCATGATCTGGTCGCCATCCACAACGCGGCCTTTTTCATCGACAACGATCAGCCGGTCAGCATCGCCATCCAGCGCAATGCCGATATCCGCACCTGCGGCAACCACCGTTTCCTGCAAGGTCGACACATGGGTTGAGCCCACCTTGTCATTGATATTCTTGCCATTGGGGGTGACCCCGATCGGCGTCACCTTCGCGCCCAATTCCCAGATAGCCGTGGGCGCCACCTGATAGGCCGCGCCATGGGCGCAATCGAGAACAACATGCAAGCCGTCGAAGCGGATATGTTCGGGGACCGACGCTTTGACCGCATGGATATAGCGGCCACGGCTATCCTCGATCCGACGTGCACGGCCAACGTCCGGCGCGTTGGCGAGCTTTGCCGGCTGGTCGAGCAAGGCTTCAATCGCAAGTTCATCTGCGTCCGACAGCTTGAAACCATCGGGACCGAACAGCTTGATGCCATTATCCTCATAGGGATTATGGCTCGCCGAAATCATCACGCCCAGATCGGCCCGCATCGACCGGGTCAGCAACGCGACGGCGGGTGTCGGGATCGGCCCGAACTGCACAACATCCATGCCCACGCTCGTAAATCCGGCAACCAGCGCATTTTCGATCATATAGCCCGAAAGCCGCGTATCCTTGCCGATCACAACCCGGTGCTTGTGCGTACCGCGCAAGAAATGGGCGCCCGCCGCTTGTCCGACCTTCATCGCCATTTCCGGCGTCATTGCGCTGGCGTTGGTGCGGCCTCTGATCCCGTCGGTTCCGAAATATTTACGCGCCATGCCAGTTCCTGATATCCGTGCGGAATTACGACAAAAAAGTGCAACCGCGATGCCTCTCCCTTGCATAGGGGGCGGCAGGCTGGCAAGACCTCTCGTCATGTCTAACGCAACACGTATTCTTATCGCTCTGGTTGCCGGCCTCTTGCTCGGCATCCTGTTGACCGCACAAATTCCGGCTTTGGCCAAACAGCTTGATTTCGCCTTCGATATCATCGGCACCTTATGGCTGAACGGGTTGCGTATGACGGTGGTGCCGTTGATCGTCGCCCTCGTGATAACCGGCATCGTCAAAAGCGCGGAGGCCGCGCGTGCAGGCCCCATGGCGGCCCGCACGGTCACATGGATCGTCGTGATGATGAGCCTGTCCGCCGTTATGGGCGCGATCCTCACTCCCACATTCCTTGCCCTTGTCCCGATGCCACAGGAAAGCGCCGACGCGCTGCGTTCTGCATTGACCACCGCGGCCTCGGTCGGCGAGCAGCCCGGTTTGCGGGACTTCATCGTCGCCCTCGTTCCCACCAACGCCATTGCAGCGGCCGCCAGCGATTCCATCCTGCCGCTGCTGATCTTCACAATGACCTTCGCCTTCGCCATCACGAAACTCGCGAACGAACCACGCCAGCAAATGGCCGGTTTTTTCAGCGCACTGGCCGATGCCATGGTGATCGTGATTGAATGGGTTTTGAAACTGGCACCCATCGGTGTTTTCGCCTTGGCCTTTGTCGTGGGCGCACGGTCCGGCTTTGCCGCGCTAGGCGCGGTGCTGCACTATATCGGCATCGTTTCGATGGTCGGTATCGTCGTAGGCGCCTTTGCCTATCCGGTCGCCGTGTTCGCAGGCAAAGTGAAGTTTCGCGACTATATGCGTCAAATCGCACCGGTGCAGGCCTTCGCCGTTTCGACGCAATCCTCGCTCGCCAGCCTGCCGTTGATGCTGCAAAAGTCCGAGGCGTTGGGCGTGCGGGAATCCACAGCCGGTCTGGTACTTCCGATGGCCGTCGCCCTGTTGCGCGTCACGGGTCCTGCGATGAACCTCGCCGTAGCGCTTTATGTCGCCAATTGGTTTGGCGTGAAACTGGATGGCTTCGACTATGCCTTTGCCATTTTCATCGCCGCGTTGACATCCATGGGAGCAGTCAGCTTGCCCGGCACGGTCAGCTTCGTCACCTCCATCGCGCCGATCTGCCTCGCTCTGGGTATCCCGGTCGAGCCGCTGGCCCTGTTGATCGCCGTCGAAACACTTCCCGATATTTTCAGAACGACAGGCAATGTCCAAATGGACGTAGCGCTTGCTACCGCCATTGAGGCACCCGAAAAGGAGAAGATGGATGCAGTATCGCACTCTGGGTAATGGATTAAAGGTCAGCGCCATCGGCGTCGGCTGCATGCCGATGATCAAGGGCGGCAACATCACCTATGGTGAGGAAGCCGATCCGGATGAAGCCATCAAGACCATCCACCGCGCCATCGACCTTGGCATTACCTTTTTCGATACTGCCCAGATTTACGGCCCTTTTTCGAATGAAGAACTGGTGGGCGAAGCAATCAAGGGCAAACGCGACGGCCTCGTCATCGCCAGCAAATTCGGGTTCAAATTTGACGGTGGCAATATTGTCGGCGTCGATGGCTCCGGGGCCAATGCGAAATCGGCCGTCGAAGGCACGCTGAAGCGCCTCGGCATCGATTGCCTCGACCTGTATTACCAGCACCGCGTCGACCCCGCTGTGCCGATCGAAGAAACCGTCGGGGCCATGGCGGACCTGATTACCGAAGGCAAAATCAAGCATATCGGCCTGTCCGAAGCCGGACCGGAAACCCTGCGCCGTGCCGCAGCGGTCGCGCCGATTTCTGCGTTGCAAAGCGAATATTCGCTGTGGGAACGTGACATTGAAGACGATATTTTGCCGACCTGCCGCGAACTCGGGATCGGCTTTGTGCCTTACTCGCCCTTGGGACGCGGCTTTCTGACCGGTTCAATCCGCAGCCTTGACGACCTGCCGGAGAATGACTGGCGACGGCAGGACCCCCGCTATCAGGGCGAGAACTTCTCAATCAATTTGAAGCTCGTGGATATTGTGGGCGAAGTGGCCGCCAAACACGCGGCATCCAACGCCCAAATCGCCCTTGCCTGGTTGATGGCGCAAGGTGACGACATTGTGCCCATTCCGGGCTTCAAGCGGCGTGTCACCATGGAAGACAGCGCCAAGGCGGCGGATATCCGGCTGGATGCGGAAGATCTGGCCAAGCTGGAAGCGGCGGCACCGCGTGGTGGAACGGCCGGACCGCGCTATAGTGAGCGTGGCATGAAGATGGTTCGTTTGTAGGGGGTTGCCCTCTCAAATATGCACGCCGTCACCCTGCACCAACACACCGCAGCCTGAACCTACATACCGTCACCCTGAACTTGTTTCAGGGTCCATTTAGAAGCGCGAACCGGTAAGGCAGTGGCAAGCCATACCGCGACGCACGGTTGCGTTTAGACTATCCCTACATAGCGGCTGCACGATGGACCCTGAAACAAGTTCAGGATGACGGTTGGACGCAATTCAAGGCCAGTGGCAGCGCGCCGCCTCTAAAGCGCCAGCCAGCGGAACAGCCCCGCACCCGCCACGCCCATATAAGGGTGGCTCCATGTCGCAACCAGCCACAGGACAATCCCGGCAATCCACGGGCCCAAGCCCACCGACGGCAGTGCAGTCAGGCGCGGCCAGAAATGCGTTCGCCGAAGCCAGCTATCCCATTCAACACCGGCCAGCTTCTTCTTTTTGATTTCTTGCCCCTTCGACCCGACAAGGGCGAGGAATATGATGCTTCCGGCAAACAGGAAGCTGTCGATCCGTGGCGCAATCAGGATATGGCCGATCCCCCACAGGGCAAAGCCCCACATCATGGGGTGGCGGGTGACTTTAAAGACACCGGAAGGCTCTTGCGCGGCCAAGGCATCGGGCACGCCGGGCAAGGCCGGGTTGCGGATGAACGATCCCGAAAACAACACCGCAGCGATCAACGTCAACAGGCTGGTGATCCCCCAAAGGACATCACCTACCGGCCAGAAATAATCCCCCTTTGGCGCCTGCACAAAGGCGGTGATCATCCAGTAAAACAGACCCAGCGATACCGCGGAGTAGAGCAACGCAAAGCCGTTGCCCCGAAGCCGGTACACCAGCATCGCGCGCAACGGATGCGACATCAGGAAATGTGTGCCGACAAAGGCAGCACAGGCGGCGGCCAAAGGAAGATATGCGTTCAATTCAACGTCTCCGGCCCCCGAAACTGTGCTGTCCCTAACAGCTTTAATGCCTAGCGGTCATAGGCTTTTGGCAGATCGCCTTCGGTCGGTCGTGCATAGCGGTCACGTAGCCGCTGCTGCCGGTTGCCCAAGGGTTGCTCCACACCGTCAATGATCACGGTCGTTGGCGTGCTGGACAATTCCAGCGGATCGCCATCCCACACCACCACATCAGCGGCCTTGCCGGACTTCAGACTGCCATAGCGGTCGCCGACGCCCATGATATCGGCCGGAACCGAGCTGATCGCGGCGAACGCCTCGTCCCAGGACAGGCCCGATGCGTTGGGCAGCTTTTCCAGACTGACCAGATTGCCCGCATATTGGGTGGTGTAGCGAAGCTGGTGGGAATCGCGGTCGTTGATCATGCCGATCGCGACCTTGACGCCTGCATCCTTCATCCGCCCGATATTGCTTTGCGTTGCACCCAGCATTTCGAATGTTGCGGGCAGATCGTTGAGCGCCGAAGCGATGACAGGAACCCCTGCCTGCGCCAGTTGCGGCGCGACGCGCCAGCCTTCGGTGACGCCGACAAAGACCATCTTGATGGTCGGAAAATCCCGCTTCAGTTCGAGCAAACGCAAAATGTCGTTCGCGCCTTCGACATGGATCAGCAAACGCGTTTCGCCGCGCAGCACCGACAGCAAAGCCTTTGCATCTTCGGCCTTCAGCAGATCATCGTCGAAATTGTCGCGTCCGGCGGCGTAATCTTGCGCCTCACGCAGCATCGCGCGGAAGTGCAGATGCGTTCCGGCACGGCTGCCCCCTGCGTTTGCTGCACCATCTTCGCCGAATTCGGCGAACTGGAATGCGCGGGGCTTGGCCACGGCATCGCTGTCTGCGCCGAGATCGGCGATTGCGCCCTGTCCTGCGAAGATATTGTCGCCAGCTTCAGGCGCGACAACCGCACGGGTCACGCCTGCAGACCGGTTGACGGCGAAAGGCGAGCGGAACGGATCGATGGCGGGTGCGATATCGATCGCTGCCGAAAATCCGCTCTTGCCGCCGCTCTTGTCGTTGGTGCCATTCACGGCGTCCACTTCGGACAGGCCGAGGCGGGTGAAGCCTGCGAACACACCGGGCGTGACCCATTTGCCGCTGGCATCGATCTGCCGCGCACCGGCGGGGATCGCCACACCGACGCCTGCCGCCACGATAGAACCATCGCGGATGACAACAGTGGCGCCATCAACCGGCGCACTGCCGTCGCCGACGACAAGCTTGCCGCCCGTGATCGCGATGGTTTCGGCGTAGGATGGCGATGTGAAAGCCGCCAGTGCGGCTGCTGCATAAAGGACATGCTTCATTTCACATCTCCTTCACCGGGCTGGCCGAGCTCGAAATCGCTCACCGGTCGACGCTTGGGGTCCTTCGCATCGTACATCAGCGCGCCGTCGATCCACACCATTTCGGGGCGGGAATAGACGCTGAGCGGATTGCCGTTCCACAGCACGACATCGGCCATCTTGCCCGGCTTGAGGCTGCCGGTCTTGTCCGCAATCCCGAGCGCCTTGGCCGGGTTGTAGGTGAGCCATTTGATGACTTCGGCATCCGAAATCTGGATACCCATCCGGCGGCCATCGGCCTGTGCCTTGGCGGCTTCCTGATTCAGACGCTGGATCTGGTTTTCATCGTCGGAGTGGATGATGACGCACGCGCCCGTATTCTGCAATATCGCGGCGTTTTCAGGGATGGCGTCATAGGCTTCCATCTTGAAGCCCCACCAATCGGCCCAAACCGCCGAACAGACACCATTGTCGCGCAACAGGTCCGCAATCTTGTAGCTTTCAACGGCGTGGTGGAATGCGGCGACCTTATAGCCAAACTCCTTCGCCATATCGAGGACGAGCGCCATTTCATCGGCGCGGTAGCAGTGGTTCTGGATGCTGATTTCGCCGTCCAGCACGCCGGCCAATGTTTCCATGCCCAAATCGCGGGTATATTCTTTGCCGCTGTCGCGCTTCTTGCGATATTCCTGCGCCTTGATCCATGTCTGGCGGTTCACCGCAAGGTTACCCATCCGCGTCGAAGGCATACGCCCTTTCGTCCCGTACACCCGCTTCGGGTTCTCACCGCAGGCCATTTTCATGCCATAGGGTGCACCGGGAAATTTCATGCCCTGTATCGTGCGGGAATAGACATTTTTCAGGACGACCGAGCGGCCACCCATCAGGTTCGCCGAACCGGGCAGAATCTGAAGCGAAGTGACCCCGCCATTGGTCAGCGCACGGCTGAAACCGGGGTCCTGTGGCCACACGCTATGTTCGGCCCATACTTCGGGGGTGGTCGGCGAAGTCGCTTCATTCCCGTCGCTATGCGCCTCAACCGAGGGTGTCGGATAATCCCCGAGATGGGAGTGGATGTCGATTATCCCCGGCGTGACATATTTCCCTGCCCCATCGAAGACGGCAATATCAGCCGGGATAGCGGTTTCGGGACCACCCACGCTGCTGATCTTGCCGCCGGACATGAACACCACGCCATTGTCGATCTTGCCGCCTTCGCCATCATAAATGGTGACGTTGCGGATCGCCGTGGCGACACCCGGATAGGCTTTATAGGTCGACGGAAACGGCGCTGGAGCCTTTTCCACCGGTTTCACCGACGATACCGTTTGCGGTTTTTCCGCCGATGTACATGCCGCCATGCTGAGCGGGAGCAGACATGCTGCAATAGCCTTCCGGGTGAATGTCATCTTCATTTAGTTCCTATTTGTTGCAGGATGGGTACCGGCAGCCTGTGCCTCGCCCAATTCAGCCGCGCCTTCGATCTTTTCGTCTTCCAGCGTATCGAGGTGCATCCATTTTTTGACGATGGGTGAAACCAGCAGAACCGCAACACCGACGCCCAGCGCGATCCAGCCAAAAAGTTCATACACGTCCAGCAGACCCTGCTTGCTCATCTGGCCGTCATGTCCGCCCGTGGCTTCACCAATCTTGCCTGCGACAAAGTTGCCGACGGCGGTCATGTAGAACCATGCGCCCATGATCAGCGATGCCAGGAACTTGGGCGCCAGACGGTTCATCGCCGAAAGACCCACAGGTGACAGGCAAAGCTCGGCCGTGGTGGCGAGCAGATAATAGAGGAACACCAGATAAACGGGCGTCATTGCCGCAACACCAAAGGCTTCCGCGCCCCACACCAGCACAAGATTTGCAAAGCCCATCTGGATGATAGCGATGCCGAATTTTGCGGGAGCCGAAGGTTCCTTGCCCTTGCGGCCTAGCCACTGCCACAAGGCAGCGAACAGCGGGGCCAGCAAAATGATATAGATCGGATTGATCGACTGGAAGATACCCGCAGGCACGCCACCGCGATCCACGAAGCGATCTGTAAACAGGTTCATCGAACCACCGGCCTGCTCAAACAGACCCCAGAAGATCGGGTTGAGCGAGATCAGGAACAGGATGGCAAACATACGTTCCCGTGGTTCCTTCGGCAGTTTGAAGCTTTCATAAAGAACATAACCCAGCAGCGCGACGCCGGAGAAGGCGAGCAAGCCCTGGATCACGTCCTGATACTGTACCAGACCCCAGATCACCGCGACCGCGGCAAAGCCGATGCCGTAAAGCGTGAGTTCCTTTGATTTGCCGAGCAGCTTGGGCGCTTCGCCCGCGCCATTCAACGCCGCCTTGCCGAGGACGAATACAACCAGACCGGCCAGCATCCCGATGCCCGCAAGACCAAAGCCCCAGCCCCAGCCGATGGTCTGGCCAAGATAGGCAACGAGGATCGTGCCCAGAGCCGCGCCGACGTTAATGCCCATGTAGAAGATCGTATACGCACCATCACGGCGGATGTCGGTCAGCTTGTAGAGCTGGCCCACCATCACCGAGATATTCGCTTTCAGGAAACCCGAACCGACGATGATAAAGGCAAGAGCCGCCCAGAAGACATTGATCGTCGGGTCATTCTGCCCGCCCGTACCTTCGACCGCCATAAGGCTGTGCCCGATGGCAAGCAAAATGCCGCCGAACAATACCGCCTTGCGCTGGCCCAGATAACGGTCGGCCAGATAGCCGCCGAGAACCGGCGTGATGTAAACAAGGCTGGTATAAGCGCCGTAGATGAGGTTGGACTTGGAATCCGAGAACAGCCAATGCTGTGTCAGATAGAAAATGAGGATTGCCCGCATGCCGTAATAGGAGAAACGCTCCCACATTTCGGCGAAGAACAACATGTAGAGACCTTTAGGATGACCGGCGAATTCCGGTTCCTTCTGGATGGCAATCTTTGCCCCCATGGCGAGAAAAATACCCAGTACGACGACAGCGATTGCCGCTATCCAGTCGCCCTCGGCCCATAAACCCATTGGTTTGAAGTCGGTCATGCGAACCCCTCTGATTGTCTATTATTGTGATGCTCTCCCCGAGCAGATGGGCAAACCCTAACGAAAAAATTGCGGCTGTGAAGAATTTTGTTGCGCAGTTCAGCAAATTTCGACGAATGACCAACCATGTTCAATGATCTCTCTTCGGTCACCCGCTATCTTGCCACCCGCCGTTCGGGCAAGCCACGCGATATGATTGCCCCGGGCCCGGACAGCGCCCAGCTTGATGACATCGTGAAATTGGCGATGCGCACACCAGACCATGGGAAGCTGTTCCCCTGGCGCTTCGTCGCAGTGGATGACCGCGACGCCTTCGCGGCCTTGCTGGCCCGCGCCTTTTCCGCCGCCAATCCGGACGCCCGCGCGGCGCAGATCGAAGCCGCCGTCGCCCCCGCCCGCATGGCACCAACGCTGGTCCTGCTGCTCTTCGCCCCGCAACCCAGCGCTAAGATCCCTTTGTGGGAAC
This sequence comes from Sphingopyxis sp., assembly GCA_013823985.1. GTDB lineage: Bacteria > Pseudomonadota > Alphaproteobacteria > Sphingomonadales > Sphingomonadaceae > Sphingorhabdus_B. Next base: position 238,902 of record PNNB01000013.1, on the reverse strand, counting down.
AGCAGATGAGCGTCGGCGCGGTCGGCATGAACCTTCTGCACGCGGCGCACGCCCATGGCTTTGTCGGAAGCTGGATAACCGGATGGGCCAGCTATGACCCCGTGGTCCGGTCGGAAATCTGCACCGGTGACGAACAGATTGCCGGACTGTTTTTCCTAGGCTCCCCGGCCCTGCCTTTGGAAGAACGCCCGCGCCCCGATGCCGCCGATATCGTGCGGCACTGGCCCTGAACGCAAAACTTGACGCGCCCTACTGTATTATGGCAGTAAGGTTGCGATGAAAAGCGATGCAAAACCGGTTTACCTGAAATTACGCGACGTTATCGCCGCGGCCATATTGGACGGCGAGTATAAGGAAGGCGACATGTTGCCTTCGGTACGCGCCTTTGCCGCCGATCAGGGCGCCAACCCGCTGACCGTCGCGAAAGCCTATCAATTATTTCAGGACAGCGGTCTGGTCGACGTCAAGCGTGGCGTGGGTCTGTTCGTTGCCGGCGGTGCGGTTGCCAAATTGCGCAGCTTTGAACGCGAACATTTTGTCAAAAATGTATGGCCCGACGTCAAGGCACAGATGCAGCGTGCCGGAGTTGATCCCGCCGAATTACTGGCGCTTTCCTGATTTTAGATAGGCCGCACGCGCGCGTTTGAGTTGCGCGGCAACCTCCTGATTTTCCGGCATCATCGCGCTGGCCTTTTGCAACAGCTCATAAGCAGCCTTCGGCCGCTTGCCACTCTTCAGTTCAATTTGCCCGTAAATCTGTGTCACCATCGCATTGGCCGGGGCAAGATCGTAAGCGGTGCGCGCATAGCCAAGCGCATTGCCCATCTGGTTCGCACCGGCATAGGCCCTTGCGAGATTGGCGAGCAAAATGGCGTCATTATTCCCCAGCCGTTTGCGCACCCGTTCCAGCGCCCAAATCGCGTCATTCCAGTTTCCGACATCCAGATGGCGATAACCGGCGAGGCGTAAGGCCGTTAAATTGGTGGGATTATACTGCAAGAAAGCCGACAGCGTCTCGCCCGCCTCTTTCTGCCGGTCGAGTTTCCCGAACGCATCCACGACACGCAGCATCACCGGTTCGGTGAAACTGATTTGCCGTGCCTGTTGATAGGCGGCCAACGCGGATTGCGTGTTGCCGCGCGCCATTTCAATATCGCCGACAATGACATGCGCATCGGCAACACCCGGATTGGCATTTTGCAGACGGACGGCTTCGGTCCATGCCGCGTCATTATCACCTTGCGCCGCCAACAGCCGGATATAGGGCAAAACGTTGCGCGCATTATTCGGATCGCGCTGAGCTTCAAAGGCCGCCGCTTCGAGCGAGATGGGTTCGGGGAGCGGGAGAGCCGGACGCACCGTTGCTAATGCCCCGTCATCCAAGGGTGCGGATGCCCGCAAAGGTTGGTCGCTCGCTTCAAATGCGCGCGCGGTCAGTATCAGGCTATAGCTGTCGGCATCGAGCCGGGACGCGATTTCCTTGATCGTGTCCAGTGCCCCCAGCGGGTCCCCTGCCCGATACAGCGCCTGCGCCAGCAGCATACGCACTCGCCGGTTGCGGGGCTGTATCCCCAGCAATTGCTGAAGATGGTCAACCGCCTTGTTGTAATTCCCGAGCTCATAAGCGCAGATCGCGTTGAGCAGCATGGCGGCGGGGACTTGGGCGAAATTTGATCCCGCCCTCGGCAATATCCGGCTCGCCAGCTCATATTCACCGGCACGCGCGGCCAATACGGCTTGCATATAATAGGCCTTGGCATTGGTGCGGTCGAGGCTGATGATTTTGCGGGCAACGGCCAGCATGTCGCGATACCGCCCGGCATCCCCAAGGCTCAGACCATATTCTTCGAGCAAGGGGATATCGACCGGGTTCAACTGTAACCCCCTTTCAAACCATGGCAGCGACGCCACCACTCCAAATTGGGACCGCATCAGACGGCCGCGAAATTCCAGCGCGCGGACATTTTGCGGATCAAGCTTGAAGGCATAGTCGACGGCGTCAATCGCCCCCTTTTGATCCGCCTGCACAAAGCGCAGCCGGGCAAGATCGGTCCAAAGCTGGCTATCCTTCGGCGCAATTTGCAGAGCCTCATCAAAAATGGATTGCGCCCGCGCCAAATCGCCCTTGTCCATCGCGACGCGGGCGGCAATGCGCAGGGCATAGGCTTTGCGGCGATCCGGAATATCGGCGCGCTGCAGGGCGGTTTCCGCAGAATCAAGCTCACCCTCCAGCCAATAGGCATGGCCCCATAAATGCGCCGTGGCCCCCTTGGACGCACCCAGCGTCTGCGCACGGTTTAGCGCGACAAGGGCTGTAGCGGAATCAAACAGGTCGAGTGAGACTTTGGCTTGGGTCAGCAAGGTTTCCACATTGCGGGGGTCGGCCTTGACCGCGTTCATCAGGGCGACGCGCGCCGACCGCAAATCGCCTTGCTGCATATAGGCCTGCGCTTCGGCCCTGTATCCTTCGCCCGATTGCGCCCCGCTGCCTTGCATCCACAGCAGGCCGCCTGCACCCGCCAGCGACAACGCCGCCAGAAGAGAGAAGAGGAGCCTGCGTGACACCGGCCGGGCCCGGTTAGACCTGTAGGTCGTATTGCTTGAGCAGATCGTATAATGTGGGACGGCTAATCCCGAGGAGCTTCGCGGCCCCCGAAATATTCCCTTCCGTCCGTGCGATCGCGCGCTTTATTGCTTTGCGGTCCGCAGCTTCACGCGCCGCTTTCAGGTTCAGCAACAATTCGTCCTCGTCCTCATCCCCGAAATCGAGATCGTCGGCGGTGACAAATTTCCCGTCCGCCATGATGACCGCGCGCTTCACCCGGTTCTCAAGTTCGCGGACATTGCCCGGCCATGTCCAGTGGTCAATCGCGGCCAGGGCGCTGGTCGACATGCCCTTGATCGACGGGTTCATTTCGCGCGCAAAGCGGCTGACGAAATATTTCGCCAGCAGCACCGCATCACCCGACCGTTCTATCAGGCTCGGTATGGCCACCGTGACTTCGGCCAGACGATAATAAAGATCCTCGCGGAAGATTTGATCCACAATCATCTGGTTCAGGTTGCGATGGGTGGCGCAGACCACGCGCACATCGACCGGTATGGGTTTGCGCCCGCCGATGCGTTCAATGGTGCGTTCCTGCAAAAAGCGGAGCAGTTTGACCTGCAATGGCAGCGGGATATCGCCGACTTCATCAAGGAAAAGCGTGCCGCCATTGGCGATTTCGATCTTGCCCTCGGTGGTTTTCAAGGCCCCGGTGAAGGCCCCTTTTTCATGGCCGAACAATTCCGATTCCAGCAGATTTTCAGGAATCGCACCGCAGTTGATCGCGACAAAGGGCTTGTCCGCACGGTTGCTTGCATTGTGCAGGCCGCGGGCAAGCAATTCCTTACCCGTCCCGCTGGCCCCCAGCAGCATGACCGACACACCGGTCGGCGCAACACGCTCAATGGTCCGGGCGACCTTTACCATCTCGGGCGATCCCGAGATGATGGAGCCCAACAGCAATTCGCCATCGGCATCGGGTTGCTGCAAAAGCTCGTTCTGCAGTTCCAGACTGCGCACATGAAAGGCGCGTTTTACGATCAGGTGAAGCTCATCAATATCGACGGGCTTCTGGTAAAAATCCCATGCCCCCGCCGATATGGCGCGCAAGGCGCTTTCCTTGGCCCCATGGCCGGACGCCACAATGACCTTGGTGTCCGGTTTCAGCTTCAGCATTTCGTCAAGCACCGCAAAACCTTCGGTCACGCCATCGGGATCAGGCGGAAGGCCCAAATCCAGCGTTACGACATCGGGTTCTTCCGACCGCAACAGGGCCATGGCCTCGTCACGGTTGGAGGCACAGTAGACGTCAAAGTCCTCATACGACCATTTCAGCTGTTTCTGCAGCCCGAGATCGTCTTCGACGATGAGCAATTTCTGGCGCACGTCCATCATGTTCAGGCGGCCTCTTCCATGGAGATTTGGTTGTCTTTTTCGTCGGCAATCGGCAGCAACAGCGTAAAGGTCGTGCCCTTGCCCACGCGGCTGTCGACCCGAAGTTGCCCGCCCATCGAAATCGCCAAAGCACGTGCCTCATAGGCACCGATGCCAAACCCGCCGTCCTTGGTGGATTCGAACGGCTTGAACAATTGGTTGGACACAAAGGCTTCAGTCATGCCGACGCCCGTGTCGGTGATGTTCACGGCGACGTCATTGCCCTGCTTGCGGCAAGTGATCCGCACAGGCGATCCATCCGCTGTCGCTTCAATCGCATTTTGCACCAGATGCCCAATAATCGTTTCAACGCGCGACGGGTCTGCATTGGCGAACAGACCCGGCTTCAGTTGCGCGTCGATGGGGTAGATCAGGCGCTTTTCATGCACCGCCTTCATCACCGCCTCGCCAATGTCGATGACCACCGGCAGGGAGTGGCGAGATTTATTATGTTGCGAAAGACGGGCGAGCAGTTCGTTCATCTTGTCCACCGACGACCGGAGCGTCTCGATCATATCGGCGCGAAATTCAGGCTTTTCGGCATGACGTTCCGCGTTGCGCGCAAGGATGCTCAGCTGGCTCACCAGATTTTTGATATCGTGCGCGACAAAGGCGAAGCGGCGGTTGAACTGTTCGAACTGCTGGCTTTCGGCCAAGGCCTGCTGGCTTGCCGCTTCAGCCAAATAGCTGGCCAACTGGCGGCCCACGACGCGCAACATGTCGAGGTCCTCCCAATCCAACGCACGCGGCAGGCGCGGCCGTGCCAGTATGACAAGGCCTGCAAGCTTTCCGAAATGCACCAGCGGCACGACCGCCCATGCATGGGGTTCATCATACAGCCATTGCGGGACCGCGCGCGGATCGCAGCGTTCATCGGTCCCAGCCCGTATCTCGTCCATCGAAACGATATGGCCTGTGGATTCAAAAAAGGGCATCGTTTGCGATGTGACGCAATTGGCGGGCACATCGGCCGTCGCCCAGTTCCACCGCGCCTGTAGGGTCAGGCGTCCTTCATCGTCCGGGACCAGCAACAGGCCCCCGGGGCTATCAAAAATATCCGCCAGCGACTTAACCACACGCTCGTAAAATGGCGCCGCCTCTTTGGACGGAAAACCGATCGTATCGGCAAAGCGCATCCATTCGGAACGATAGTCATACCGGTGCTGGAAGAAGTTTTTGGCGATGACGACATTCAGCCAGCTTTTGAACCGCCCGGACGGCAGGATCAGCAGCGCGGCAAGCGACATGCCGAATATCAGCGATATCTGCGCCAGACGCACATAGGTGCCGCCGACAAGCTCCAGCGCCGTTGCCAGCACCACCATGCCGAGCATGTAGAATCCGATGGCGACCAGCGACACGGACTGGAACGCAACCGACCGGGACAGTCGGATGCCCCAATTGCTGTTGCGCTTTGCCGCCATGACGAAGACCGGCGCCAGCACTGCGGTGGCAAAGCCGCGGGTCTGGATCAATTCGTCCGACGGTGCGGATGTCAGATAGCTGATCGTGTAGAGATTGAGGTCATAGGTCCACATGGCCGCTAGCGCCGCCATGGGAAGGCTGATGCCCCACCGGGCCTCCGGCGCCGACACGGTATAGAGATTGTGCACAACGACCAGCGCGCCAACAGCGTAGATCATACGCATTGTCATGGCCGATTGCGTGGCCAGATGGGGGCCGCTGTTGGGATTGCCGAAAATCGCGACGACGGCGTCGTTCACCGGCTGGAACAGCAGCACGATCAGCAACACGCCATAAATCATGTTAATGGTGCGGGGTTGCTCACGCCCATCGCCGCTGCGTAAAAGAAAGAACATGAAACACAGCCAGGCAAGGTTGCGCGCGCTTTCGGCGCACAAGGCCGCTAGGCTGAGCGGACCGGAGATGGTCGAGACAATCCCCCACAAGGCGGTCATCGCCATCGCAACGATCAGCATCACCTGCTGCCGGTTGCGTGTTCCATATTTGTGCAGCAGCCAGATCGCCAGCGCGGCATAGGCAAACGCGACCGCGGCATGTCCCCAAAATCCGATGAAGGGAAGCACCGCTTCCATCAGCGGGCACCCTCCGGCCAGATGATGACGCGAATGGTCTGCAGCAGGATCAGAAGATCAAGGAAGGGCGTGTAGTTTTTCGCATAATAGAGATCATATTCCAGCTTATGCTGCGCATCCGCCTTGGACGCGCCATAAGGGTAATTGATCTGCGCCCAGCCGGTAATGCCCGGTTTCACCATGTGGCGTTCGGCATAATAGGACAGTTGCTGCTCCAGATCAGCCACAAATTCCGGACGCTCTGGACGCGGGCCGACAAAGCTCATTTCGCCCTTCAGCACGTTCCATGTTTGCGGCAGTTCGTCGATCCGTACCTTGCGGATGAAGCGGCCCACTTTCGTGATGCGGGGGTCGTTTTTCTCGGCCCATTTGGCGATACCCTCCGCCTCGGCATCGGTTCGCATCGACCGGAGTTTCAGCACGGTATAGGGCTGCCCGAACAGGCCGACCCGCACCTGGCGGTAGAATGCGGGGCCCTTGCTTTCGAGTTTGATGAGCAACGCGAAAAAGAAGATGATCGGCGCGGTCAGGAACAAGAGGAGCGAGCTCGCTGCCACGTCGAAAAGCCGCTTTGCAATGCCCGACAAACGGCGGCCCGACGAAAAGCCGTCGGAGAAAATCAGCCAGCTCGGATTGACGCTGTCCAGATCGACGCGGCCTGTCTCGCGTTCCAGAAATGTGGAAATGTCGTTGACGTGCACGCCGGTCGTTTTGATCCGCAACAGGTCATCAAGTGGCAAGGCATTGCGCCGCTCTTCGAGTGCCAGAACGACTTCGCTGGTGCCCAGTTTCACGACGAAATCGGACAGGTTGTAGATCGCGCTACGGTTGATCGCCTCGGGGATGACGCGCTTGTTTTCGTCCATGGCGATGAAGCCGACGACGACAAAGCCCGATCCCGGTTTTGCCTCGAGATCCTTGATACGCTGCGCCCGGCGGCCAGCGCCCAGCACGAGCAGGCGCCGCTTGAAACTCTCCCCGCCTATCAGGCTGCCGAGGATGGCGCGGCTGGTGGCGAGGAAGACGAAGGCGAGCAACATCGCGTAGAGCGAATTGGAACGCCACAAGGTGAGCCCCGGAAAGGCAAAAGCCATCACCGACTGGAAGATAACCCCCAGCGACACGGCCACCAACAGGCGTGCAATGGCGAAGCGCAGCGACTGTAGCGCATCGGGGCCATAGACGCCCACGGCCATGCCGGCGACATGGACCGAGGCCGCGAACGTGAACAATTGCCCGAACCGGTTGCCGATATAATCGACATGCATCCCGATCTGGTTCGCACGGATCACCCACGCCGTTTCGGCGGCCACGACAAGCAGACAAAAGTCGATAAGCGCGAGAAACAGAACCGCATAGGGAATATAATGTTTGAAAAGCCTGATCATGGCGTTGGTTCACCTAACATGTCGGATTTTTTAACGGCCAAAGGTAAAGTGTCGATTAATTTTACACCTCTGTTCCAAGTTTCTGGAACAAAGCCGTTTTTTGCGGTTTGACGATGAACCATTCATCAGCGATAGCTGCCTGTATCGCGCAAGTTTAATTGAGGTAAAAAGTGACGATCACTCCTGTCATTCTGTCTGGCGGCGGCGGTACGCGTCTATGGCCGATGTCCACGCCCGATCGTCCGAAGCAGTTTCAGGCTCTCACCGGCGAACATACGATGTTCCAGCTGACCGTCCTGCGCGCGATGGATCGCCAGCGTTTTGAAGCCCCCATCATCGTTGCGAATGCGGCCCATGCCGATCTGGTCGAGGCGCAACTGGCTGCGATCGGCGTGACCGATGCCACGCTGATACTGGAACCCTGCGCCCGCAACACGGCGCCCGCGATTGCGCTTGCGGCGCTGGCGGTTGCACAGCCCGACACGACATTGCTGGTCATGCCGAGCGACCATGTCATCCTCGACACCGCGGCCTTTCATGCGGCAACGGCGGCGCTGTTACCGCTTGTCGAAAGCGGCTGGCTCGCCACCTACGGGATTAGCCCCACCGGCCCCGAAACCGGCTATGGCTATATCAAAATGGACGCAGCGGAACTCGCCCCGGCGGTCCATAAGGTGAACCGCTTCGTTGAAAAGCCCGACAGCGACCGCGCACAGCAGATGATCGCCAGCGGCGACCATGTGTGGAATGGCGGCATTTTTCTTTTCCGCGCCGATGTCTATCTGCAGGTGCTGTCCGACCATGCGCCGGAGATGCTCGCCCAAAGCAAAAAGGCCATGGAAAACGCCACGCGCGCCCACGCCCGCATCACACCTGACCCCGACGCCTTCGCTGCCTGCCCTTCGGACAGCATCGACTATGCGGTAATGGAAAAGGCGGATCGTGTGGCCGTCGCGCCCGTTCAGATGGGCTGGTCTGATGTCGGCAGCTGGGATTCGCTCCACGACATTGGCGGGAAAGACGATGCCGGAAACGTCCTGTCCGGCGCAGTGCGGGTGCATGCGTCGACCGGCAATCTGGTGTACAGCGACGGGGTCCGCATTTCGGTGCATGGCATCGAAAATCTGATCGTCGTCGCCAATGGCAGCGAGATTTTGATCATGCCCCGCGGCACCAGCCAGAAAGTCCGCGACTTCGCCAAAGACTAAGGCTGACCAACGCCTAAGCAATGTTCCCATGAAAGGTCAGCGGCAACGGCAATGACGCCTGCCATGTCGCCAAGGGACCGTCGGATATGCGGCCCGCATCGATCAGGTGCAGTTCGGTCTTGCGTTCCTTCAGGTTCAACGTCGTGCCCATCAGCCACCCGTCCCGTTCGCCCGATCCTGTCGGCGCAAAGAGGAACTCCTCGACCAGTTGGTGGCTACCAAAACCATGTTTGTCTTCGCGGCCGGATTTCCAGTCCCATGTCGCGATGGCATGGGGAAAGGGCGTCTGGCGGTATCCGGCAACATGGGTGGTAAAGCGCCGTGCTTGCCCTGCCCTTCGCCTGTCCGTCGCGGGAAATTCGGCGGAGATGCGCGTCGTTTTCATGTCCGCCTTGCCATCGGGGTGCAGGACAATCTGGGTCAGCATCGGCGACGGCGCCTTGATATGCTCCCCGCGCAGCAATGCCGACGCCGCGATTTGGCCGAAGGTCGGGTTTTCTTCCAGACAGCCGTCAAAGCGGATCGTGCCGTCGCTTTCCTCCCACCCGTCGGCCAGATGGAAGAAGGAAAAAGCTGGCAATTCATAGGTCCGCTTTTTCGACAGATCATCCTTGTCGATGACGAGGATACGGGTCCCCAATTCCGGCTTCCATTCCATCGCTGTCGACAGCGGGAATTTGAACCCTTCCTGCACCCAGGGCTGCAGCACGATAATCAGATGCCGCGCTGTGGCCGTGAAATCATGGAAATAGCTCGCCCGCCCGACTTCGAGCATTTCGGCTTTGCCAAGCGATCCGTCGGGGTTCAGTTTCCAGACAAAGGTGCTTTTGCCGTTACCGCCCAAATTCCATACCGTTCCATCGGTCTCGACCCGTGGATGCGCCAGAAAGGGCATTTGCTTCAAATCGCGGCGGAAGGTTTTAAAGCCCTTGGTTTCCAGAGTTTCGGGATCGAGGATCGCAGGCGACCCGCCTTCCCATAACGCCAGTAACTGTCCGCCGGACATCAACACGCTGGTATTGGCCGCGTTGGTATCGTCCGGGCCATTGACGACGGCACCGTCACGGCGCGAAGATCCAAAGCCCGGTTGCACAATGGCGTCCAGCCTGGTTTCAAGGCGACGCTTGGGCGTATCGACAAATCGGGCGGTCAAACGGGCTTTGCCATTGCCCACCCGGAACTTGCGCACCAGACCATCGCCGTCAAACCAGTGTCCCGATGTCCCTGTGCCCCGGCGGAATTTTGCAGGTCCGTTGCGGTACAATGTGACATCGCAGTTGGCGGGCACTTTTCCGTGAACCAGCTTCAATGTCTCTTCCGGCACATCTGCGTCGACGTCGGCAACGGCAAGGCTCCATCCGGCGGGGCTGGTTCCGGCAAGTGCCATTTCTGGGGTAATGATCGTGGCGGCTGCGGCGGCAAACAGTCCGCTTCCGAGGAAATGGCGACGGTCAAGCTGGGTCATGGTCGAAATACTCCGGTACGGGGTGCTACTTGATGCTGATCGCGTGCACATTGGCACCGGGCTTCACTTCAAATTTGGCATCGGCCCATTTCGCAGGGCCCATATTGCCGACCGCATTGTTCGAAAAGGCAAAGGGTTCAATCGGCATGCCGTAAGGATTGGTCGTCATTTTCATGTCGCCGTCGACATCGTGAAAGGCCTTGATGGCGTAGACGCCAGGTTCAAGTCCTTCCAACGCCGTGCTGACGTCCGCCTTGTCTGCGGGGATCATGATCTGCCGCACCGGCGCGCCTTTGCCATTATACGCGTCTTCGCTGTTGAAGACGACGCCCAATATGGCACCTTCTTTTTCTTCGATACCGGTGAAGTTCACATCCAGCTTGGCGGCGGCATTCTGGGCGATGGAGGATGTCGAAATCGACGCGGCGCACATGGCGATGACGGTAAACATGGATTGAAGATTGTTCATGTTGCTTGCTCCGGTTGGTATGTTTGCTAGGGATGACCAAGACATGGCGGACTGCTGATATCGTTCAACGCCGTTTACGTGAAAGAGCTGGAATTCTGCGCGACATGACCGAAAATGCCGTTCACGGTTCGCCAATGGCGCCCACTTATACGCCAAAAGAAGCCGGCTTCGGCGCGCGCCATCGGCGGGGATTCACGGTCGCCGCGATTGTCGGCTTTCTTCTCGCGATGGTCGGGGCGCTTGAAACAGGCCAGATCGCATTCCTGCCAAGGCTGGCCTATTGGGAAATCCTGATGCTGTCCGGCGCTCTCATCGGACTTGGCGTTTCGGAGATGGTCGAAAAATGGGGCCGCCTGCGATCGCGCCAATGGGCCGAAATGCCGCTGATTGCGACCCTGATCGCCTTGCCCCTGACCCTGATGGTCCTCGGCACCAGTTCGATTTTCTTCCATGTCGGGCCACCGACCTTTAAAGCCTTTGCGACCATGTTTGCGATCACCTTTACCATCAGTCTGGTGATGACCGCGCTCAACTATTTCATCCATTGGCCCGGAAAGGTTATTCCGGAAACGGCAGCGGCTCCCGCACCTCCTGCCGTCGCACCTTCACCCCCATCCAAATTGTCGGCGCGGCTACCGCTGCAGTACCGGCAACTGGAAATTGTCGCGCTTGAGGCGGAAGACCATTATTTGCGGGTGCATTTTGATGATGGTGCGTCGACGCTCATCCTCATGCGCCTTTCCGATGCGATTGCGGAATTGCCCGATGCACTGGGCGCGCAAACACATCGTAGCTGGTGGGTCGCCAAAAAGGCGGTGGATGATCTGTCGAAGGGCGATGGCCGCGCGACGCTGAACCTGTCAAATGGCGTTTCCGCCCCGGTCAGCCGCAGTTTCTACAAGCGGCTGAGCGACGAAGGCTGGTTTGCCTGAGCGCTGCGACTTCGTTACCGGCAGACTGCGGTTTTCTCCGCACATGTGTCGATGCGGGCGCACTTCCGTTGGTAGCTTCCGGTGATGTATCGGGTCGACGGCAATATGAGGTCAAAGACCACCTTTGAATCGAGCGCAGCCACATCGACGGCAAAGAAATCGACATTTGTCAGCCCCATCTCCGACGCCATGCGCTTGGCCTGACGGATATCACTGGTCGATTCATCAAAGCCGGTAAAGCGGTTATTGGGATATAGCTTCGCCAGATGGTTGACCGCCTGCCCGAACTCGACGTCCCGACCCTGATTTTCCACGCCCGTGGGGACAAGCGGGTTGGTATGGATCAGGCGATTGAGCTTGCGTCCAATATAAAAGGCGCATCGCTCGTCACGCTCGACACCGACAACCATATCTTGCGCGCCCGCGAGCCCGCGATGGAAGTGGTCCTCGATCGCATCCGCGATTTTCTGCGCTAGTCCCGGTCAAAGGCGAAGGGCGACATTCCCCGTTCGCGGTCGTTGAACACCAGCACACGACCGGCAGGCGGCGCGCTGCGCTGGGGGCAGTCGGGCCGCGTGCAGGCGGAACAGCCGAGCCCGATGGCCGTGGCCGCGCCGGTTTCAAGGTCGATGCCGCGGGCCGCCGCCAAGGGTGCGGCCAATTTCGCATCGAGCCCCAGACAAATGGCAAACTCCGCCTCGACAGCGCCGCTGACTGCGGTTTGCGGATGGACCGTGCGCGACAGGGTGAACCAGCGGCTGTTATCTTCCAGCTCCACCAATTGGGTCAGCAGCGTTCCGGGGCGGGCAAATACATTATGCACGTGCCACAGCGGGCAGCGGCGATCGGTTTCCACCAGGGGCGACGCGCTGGCCCCGGCATAGCGCTTGCTGCTTTGCCCCGCGCGGTCGATCCGTAGCATGAAGAAAGGCAATCCGCGTTGCCCCACCCTTTGCAGGGTTGTCAGGCGATGGGCGATTTGTTCAAAGCCTGCGCCAAAACGGCGCTGCAGCAACAATATGTCATAGCCCGTCGTTTCGCACGCCCGCAGGAAACGGGCATAGGGCATCATGACGGCCGCTGCGAAATAGCTGGTCAAATGGCGGCGATACAGCCGCTCCCCTGCCCGTTCGGTAAAGCTTGCGCCCGCGACCAGCGCATCGATTTCGGACTTCGCCTCCAGCATCGCAAGTTGGAACGCCGCCGCGAATGTCCGGCTGGCGGGGTCAAGCAGTTCGGACAACTGCAACTGGCGGGCGTGCAGGTCCAATCGGCGAAGGTTGTCGGGCATGACGTCGAAGGGCAGGATACGGATCGACAATTGGTGCTTCACCCGCAGCCGCTCGATAATCGCGCCATAAAGGTCAGGATTGGCGAGGCGCAGTTCGTCGGCCAATATCTCGGCCTGCGCGTCCAGATCGGCGAAATGGTTGCGCCACCGTTCGATTTCGCGGCGGGCCGACGCGATGGATTCAGGCTCGATGGTCGCGGCGTGTCCGGTATCGCCCACACCGCTGCTGCCATGCGAGCCGCCCGAAACGCGGTCAAAGGCGCGGGCAAAGGCTTCCGCGGCGTCGGGGCTGGCGGCAATCCAGTCTTCGATCTGGACCCGTTCGATAGACAGATCGGCAAACATCGGGTCGGATAGCCGCCGACGGATGGCCTCCACACCGCCGCCGGGTGTCGATCCGGTCAGGGTGCGCGGATCAAAATCATATTGCTCGGCCAGTTTCAACAGCAATGTCGCGGTCAAAGGACGCTGGTTGCGCTCGATAAGGTTCAGATAGGAAGGCGAAACCTCGAGCGCTTCGGCCATAGACGCTTGGGTCAGGCCATTGGCCCTGCGGATACGGCGGACGGCATGGCCCGCGAAAAGCTTTTGCTCGGACATGGGCCGGCTTTTGTCACATTATTTACAACATTACAACGTTAATCCTATTTTGTGCGACGCACACACAACAAATATTACAATTCTGACTCGCCCTCCCAGCTCGATTTGGGCAAACCAAGCATCAGCCGAGTTAATTGCCTCGAAGGAATTGTAAATGTCGTACAAAGAACAAATCGCCGAAACCAGCAAGCTGATCGCAGCGCAAAACGGAACCTGGGACTCCATCAGCCCCGAATCGGTTGCCCGGATGCAGCTCCAGAACCGCTTCCAGACCGGCCTCGATATTGCCCGCTACACCGCCGACATCATGCGGCAGGACATGGCAGCCTATGACGCTGACTCCGCCCAATACACCCAGTCGCTCGGCTGCTGGCACGGCTTCATCGCCCAGCAGAAGATGATCTCGGTAAAGAAGCATTTCGGCACCACGAAAAAGCGCTATCTCTACCTCTCCGGCTGGATGATCGCCGCCCTGCGCAGCGAATTCGGCCCCCTTCCCGACCAGTCGATGCACGAAAAGACCAGCGTTCCTGCGCTGATCGAGGAACTGTACACCTTCCTCCGCCAAGCCGACAGCCGCGAGCTGAACCTGCTGTTCCGTGATCTCGACAAGGCCCGTGAAAATGGCGAAACCGCGAAAGAAGCGGAATTGCTGGCGAAGATCGAGAATTACGAAACCCATGTTGTTCCAATCATCGCGGACATTGACGCCGGTTTCGGAAATGCGGAAGCCACCTATTTGCTCGCCAAGAAGATGATCGAAGCAGGTGCCTGCGCCTTGCAGATCGAAAATCAGGTTTCGGATGAAAAGCAATGTGGCCACCAGGACGGCAAAGTCACCGTGCCCCACGAAGACTTCCTCCAGAAAATCCGCGCTTGCCGTTACGCCTTCCTCGAACTGGGCGTTCCCAACGGTATCATCGTGGCACGCACCGACTCGCTCGGCGCTGGCCTGACCAAACAAATCGCGGTTTCGAAGGAAGCAGGCGATCTGGGCGACCAGTATAACAGCTTCCTCGATTGCGAAGAAATCGATCCGGCAACGGCCCGCAATGGCGACGTTATCCTGAACCGCAACGGAAAGCTGCTGCGTCCCAAACGCCTGCCGTCCAACCTGTTCCAGTTCCGTTCGGGCACAGGCGAAGACCGCTGCGTTCTCGATTGCATCACCAGCCTGCAAAATGGCGCCGACCTGATCTGGATCGAAACCGAAAAGCCTCATATCGAGCAGATTGCCGGCATGGTTGACCGTATTCGCGAAGTCGTTCCAAATGCGAAGCTCGCGTACAACAACTCGCCGAGCTTCAACTGGACACTCAACTTCCGCCAGCAGGTGTTCGACGCCTGGAGCGCAGAAGGTAAGGATGTTTCGGCCTATGACCGCGCCAATCTGATGAGCGCATCCTATGACGAAACCAAACTGGGTGCCGAAGCAGACACGCGTATCCAGAACTTCCAGCGGGATTCGGCGAAGCGCGCAGGTATCTTCCATCACCTGATCACGCTGCCAACCTACCACACCGCTGCGCTCAGCACGGATAATCTTGCAAAGGATTATTTCGGCGAAATGGGTATGCTCGGCTATGTCGCAGGCGTCCAGCGCAAGGAAATCCGTCAGGGCATCGCCTGCGTGAAGCACCAGAACATGTCCGGTTCCGACATCGGCGACGATCATAAGGAATATTTTGCCGGTGAAGCTGCCCTGAAAGCAGGCGGCAAGGACAACACCATGAACCAGTTTGCAAACGCAGCCTGAGGCGAGGAGAAAATTTATGGGAGAGCCACAACGCGCCAGAGCGGTTCTGTCGACCGAAGATTTGACCTTGCTCCGCCAAGCCTTGGTATTCTACTTGGAAGAAATCAAGGACAAGCCGGAATCGGTAAAATTCGCGCGCCTTTACCATCGCTTAGGAAGCGCGGGCGGGAAATAACCGCCAGATCAGTTTAACGGTTTTCCTGGGGAGGAAAACGCCTAAGCCGCCGGCAGCAATGTCGGCGGCTTTTTTCTCCGCCGTCGCTTATTCGCATCGCTAATATAATATTAACAGCCTTGCGGTAACACGCCTGCACGAAACAGGTCGGGAACGATAATGGACAATATTCTGAAACTGCTGCTGGGCGTCCTTGGTGTAGCCGCGCTCATCACCTTCGTCACCGCCAACCTTACGTTCGATAGCGAACCTGCGACCGTTGCCCAAGCGGCACCGGCAGCACCCGTGGCACCTCCGGTCAACGAAGGTAATCCCGATGTTACCGCCGAAGAAAGCTTTGACGAAGGCTCGCCCGAGGAAGACGGCGAAGACATGCTTGCCGTTGGCGATCCTGTAATCGATGGCAACCCCTATGGCAGCAGCATGCAACAGCAGCAGAATTTGCAAAGTGAAGTGCAGATTCCGCAGGAACAGGCTCCCAACGCGCCTTATTCCTATGCGCAGCCAGCCATGCCGAATTACGCAGTTCCGCAGCCAAGCGCGCAACCGCAAAATCCTGCCGACTTTGCGCAGGGTAATGGCGGGTAATTAGCCTCGATATTCGAGGTTATTGGGCCGTCCAGCCGCCATCAACGGACAGGTTTGCGCCCGTAATTGCGCTGGCTTCGTCACGAGACAGAAACAGCGCAAGCGCGGCTAGCTGTTCAACCTGCACAAATTGCTTTTGCGGCTGATTAGCGAGCAAAACGTCGTTGATCACCTGATCCCGGGTGAGATTGCGCGTTTTCATCGTATCGGGAATTTGCCCTTCTACCAGTGGCGTCCAAACATAGCCGGGGCAGATGCAATTGACGGTAATGCCCTGTGTGGCAACTTCGAGCGCAATCGTTTTGGTAAAGCCCGACAGCCCATGCTTGGCGGCATTATATGCGGACTTATAAGGTGAAGCGACCAGACTGTGCATTGATCCTGTGTTGATGACCCGTCCCCAACCCTTGGACTTCATCCCCGGCAAGGCCGCCTTCGTGGTGTGAAAGGCCGAAGAAAGGATGATCGCAAGGATCGCGTCCCATTTGTCTTCTGGAAATTCATCAACCGGCGCCACATGCTGAATGCCTGCATTGTTGATCAAGATATCGGGAGCACCCAGTTTTTCAGTGCAATCGGCAACCATAGCCCGGATTTCATCCGGCTTGGTCATGTCGGCAGCCGAATGTAGGGCACCTGCGCCGCTGATGGCGGTCAATTCCGACACATGTCCGTCAATCGCCGTCTGGTCGCCAAAACCGTTAATCATAACCTGCGCGCCTTCGGCCGCCAAAGCCCTGGCATATCCCAGGCCAATGCCTGACGTGGATCCAGTGATGAGTGCGGTTTTACCCTTGAGAAACATATGCGATGACCTTTGGTTAAATCGGGAACTTTACTTGCGCTTTATCCCGCTAACCGCAATGTTGGCGGACGGCAATAACGGAGAATCACATGCGCCTCGATGATCTAGACCCGAGCGGAAATGTCAGCGATCAAGGATCGGGAGGCGGCGGCTTTGGCGGCGGTGGCGGCGGAGGCATGCTCGGGCTAATTTTCGGTTTACTGCCCATGCTTCTTGGCCGCAAAATGGGCTGTGGCTCTGTCCTGCTGATCGCGGTCGTGGGTTATTTTGTCGTGTCCAGCGGCATGCTGACAATGGGCGGGCCGGTGTCCGCGCCCAGTGCCAGCCAACAGTCCAGCGCGGGTAATGTGGTGTGCGATACAGAGGAGAAGTTGTTCGCCTGCCGTGTTCTCAAATCGACTGAAGATACGTGGGGCAAACTCCTGCGCGACTATCGACCCGCGAAGCTCAATTTCTATCAGGGCGGCGGGCAATCCGGCTGTGGCGCGGCACAGTCCGCTATGGGGCCGTTTTATTGCCCATCGGATGAAGGCATCTATCTGGACACCAGTTTCTTTCAGCAGATGGAACAGCAAATGGGTGCCGGAGGTGACTTTGCCTACGCCTATGTCGTTGCGCATGAAGTTGGTCACCATGTCCAGAATCTGGCGGGAATTGCAGATCAGGTGCGTAAGCTTCAGGCGCGATCGAGCCAGACAGACGGGAACCGTTTGCAGGTCGGGATGGAATTGCAGGCAGATTGTTTTGCCGGAGTTTGGGCGGGGATTAATTCTGACCGGATCGAACCAGGCGATATTGAAGAAGGAATGCGCGCCGCCAATGCCATTGGCGACGATACCCTTATGCAGCAAGCCGGACGCGCTCCCGTCGAAAGCATGTTCACGCATGGCACATCGGAACAGCGTATGGAGGCTTTACAACGGGGCATCCGCAGCAAGAATCCGAGCGCGTGTAACTATTTGCAGGGCGTGCAGTAACCTTCATGCAGCTTCATGATTGCCATAATGTCGAGGATTTTCGCCGTCTCGCCAAGGCTCGCCTGCCGTCACCCATCTTCAATTATATAGATGGCGCCGCCGATGATGAACGGACGAAAATCCGAAACACCTCGGCGTTCGACGATTGCGATCTGGTCCCCAACGTCCTTGCCGGGGTTTCAGAAATCGACATGGGCGTGACCGTCATGGGCAAGCACATCGCCATGCCCTTGATGCTGTCGCCGACGGCATTGCAGCGGCTCTTCCACTGGCAAGGTGAACGTGCGGTGGCGGCGACTGCCCAGAAGTTCGGGACATGGTTCGGGATTTCCTCTCTAGCAACCGTCAGTATCGAGGAGATTGGGGAGACAATATCGTCCCCCAAGATGTTCCAGCTTTATATTCACAAGGACAAGGGCCTCAACCATTCGATGATCGAACGCTGCAAGGCGGCGAAGTTCGATGCCATTGCCTTGACCGTTGATACAATTGTGTCGGGTAACCGGGAACGCTGTCTGCGCAGCGGCTTCACATCTCCGCCGCGATTTACACCGGCGTCGGTCCTCAGTTACGCCATCCACCCGATGTGGGCGCTTAACTATCTGTTCCGGGAGAAATTTGCGCTGCCCAATCTCGAAACGCATGTCGATGCAGGCACCAATGTGGCCGTTTCGGTGGCCGAATATTTCAACACGATGCTCGATACATCGATGGACTGGGCCATGGCCGAAAAAGTGCGGTCGGACTGGGGTGGCGAGTTCTGCCTGAAAGGGATCATGTCGGTTGAGGACGCCAAAAGGGCGGTCGATATCGGTGCAACGGCAATCATGGTGTCCAACCATGGCGGGCGGCAACTCGACGGCTCGCGCTCACCTTTTGACCAGATATCGGAAATCGCCGATGCGGTGGGAGGCAAGATCGACATCATCTGCGACGGCGGGGTGCGTCGCGGCAGCCATGTCCTCAAAGCAATCGCCGCCGGAGCATCGGCGTGCTCCGGCGGACGACTATATCTTTACGCGCTGGCCGCAGCGGGCGAGGCGGGCGTGCAACGGGTGGTGGGCAAGCTGCGGGACGAAATCGAGCGCGACATGAAACTCATGGGCGTCCGATCCGTCCCGGAACTTGACGCGTCTAAGCTGCGCTGGCGTTAGGCACCTCCGCCGTCTCACGCCGGGCACCCCAATCGATCGCCCGGGTGGCCCACATGACGACCGCGAGGGCAACGAAGAGCAGCAGCGATCCTATGATCAGCGAGTAGGCTTCCAGATTGAGCAGCACGTAAAGCGTCGCATAAAGCCCGACCAGCAACCCGCCGATAAACCGCGCCCGTAGCCAGCTCTTAAGCACTGCGGCCGAGTATGCGGTCAAAAGCCCGGTTATCGCGCCCGCCGCGATCAGATAAGCCCACATGAAGCCCACCACCTCGGCAAAGGCCAATAGAAGCACGAAGAACAGCACCAGCCCTGCCCCGGTCAGCAGATACTCCGCCGCCGCAACCCGCGCGCCTGCGATGACGTCGAACATCAAATAGGCAAGGAAGGTGAAGCCGATAAACAGGAAGCCATATTTCACCGACCGGTCAACCTGGCTGTACAGATCAACAGGCTCAATCAAGCCGATCGTCGCCGCCTGGCTCGGCCCGCCAACCGCCGGGATGTCCCGGGCGGAGGAAGCCTCTATCAAGCCATATTGTTCGGTGGTCAGAGGTGGAGCGTTGTCATCCGTTGCGACAATCGCCTGCCCCAACGCTAGATTGGTCACCGCATGGGTCGAAGTGAACCCGCTCGATTTCACTTCCCTTTTCACGGGCAGAAAATCTCCCGCGAAGCTCGGGCTGGGCCAGGTGGACTTCACATCCCACGTCGTCTCGCCACCACGGGGCACCATTGTTAACGATTTGTTGCCGCGGATTGCGAAGCTGTAATCCACTTCCAGAGGTGCCGCGCCTGTCCAGTCGACAAAGCTGAAGAAGCCGGAATTGTTGGACGCCGCCAGACCCTTGCCAGGTTGCAGGCCCAGCGTCGTTCCATTCACCTGAACCTTGCTGTCCTTCTGCAGTCCACGCGCATCCGATACGCCGAAGCGCAGCTCCGCCCCGGCAAAGTCGATATTCTCGCGCGGGATACCGTAACGCGCGAAATCATCCGGCAAGGCAAAGCGCGCCTTCCCGCTGTTTGCCGCAACAAACAGAACGCTTTCGTAAATGGATTTCTTCTTCCGGTCCGGTTTCAGCTCGGTTCTGATCGCATTTGTTTCCGGCGACAGGAAAAGTTCCTTTTTCACCTGCACCGTGCGCGTGGTTTGCCGGCCGTTCTCGTCGACCGTTTCCACGCTGCTCGCGGTGTAAGGCAAAACAAGCACGGGCCCGACAACCACCTGAGGCCCGCCCCACCCCGCCGCAATCGCATTCTGGGCAATATTGGATTGCTCCTGCCGGTCGCCCAGCAACAGGTAGACCATCATCAGGGGAATGATGAGGACAAGGCCAATGATACCGGCAAAGAAGAGTTTCCAGCCGGGACTTCGTTCAGATGTCATGATATGCTTTCCTTTCACCGCCAAACGGTTCGTCTATGAAATAGCACGCTTCGTCTATAAACCGCGCGATGAACGCCAGATTAACAAGATGCCAGCAGCGTTGGCACAACTTCACTCAGGCTGTGCTGCGTAAAAACCAGATTGCGATGAGCGCTATCATCACCGCAAATATCCGCCGGATCAAGAGTTGGCGGCCGCCTTGCGCAAGCCATGCATGCGCCGATCCTGCTAAAACAACGATGACAAGATGGATGGCGGTCGCGATGCCTACATAGCTGAACGAGAGCAGAAGAGTCTGGGAAGCAACGGGAACGCCAGCGCTGATATAGGCCGGAAGCACGGTGATGAAAAAAACCGCCGCTTTGGGATTAAGTAAATTCAGAAGCAAACCGTGCCGAAACCAGTCCATCAACCCGCTATGATCCAAGGCCGTTTCGGCCGTCTCGTTCCCACTGGACCACGTTTCCCACGCCAGCCACAAAAGGTAGGCAACACCAGCATAGCGCAACAAATTGAACACAACGGGCGAACCAGTTGCCAGTTCGGACAAGCCGAAGGCAGAAGCGCCACCCAAAAGCGCGAGCCCCAAAGCTATCCCCGCGACCGCTGCAAACCCAGATTTCCGACCTTTGCTCGCACTGGTCAACGCCAGCCATGCCATATTGGGTCCGGGGGTTAGCTCAATGAGCAATGCCGTGATCAGAAACGGTACGTACAAAGCGGTGACCATCGAAAGCCTATGGCACGGCTGCATAAGATAGTCGATTGCGCTTGGCTTTAGCGGTCGTGATAACCATGTAGACATTCATGACCAAATTTTCCCTACTGGATCTTGTACCCGTTGTTGAAGGCGGAACCGTTGCTACTGCCCTTGCCAATGCTGCAGACCTCGCCCGACACTGCGAGAAGCTTGGATTTACCCGTTATTGGGTGGCCGAGCATCACGGCATGCGTGGTATCGCCAGTGCAGCGACCAGCGTCGTCATCGCCCATATCGCCGCAGCAACGCAGTCGATCCGCGTGGGATCAGGTGGCATCATGCTGCCCAATCATGCGCCTCTGGTCATTGCGGAACAATTTGGAACGCTCGACGCATTATATCCCGGACGCATTGATCTTGGCCTTGGCCGCGCGCCGGGCAGCGACCAGAGGGTCGCGACCGCAATCCGCCGCACGCTCGATAGCGATCCGAATGCATTTCCTCGCGACGTGATGGAATTGCAAAGCTACTTCGCGGACGACGGTCAAACGGGCATCGTGGCAACACCCGGTGCCGGTGCCGATGTCCAGCTCTACATTCTCGGAAGCAGCCTCTACGGCGCGCAAGTGGCGGCGGCATTAGGTTTACCCTTCGCCTTTGCGAGCCATTTTGCACCGGATATGCTGGACGAGGCGCTCCATATCTACCGCAGTCATTTTAAACCAAGTGCCGTGCTTGATGCACCTTATGCGATGGCCGCGTTCAATATCATTGCCGCTCCGACAGATGCAGAAGCTGCGTATCTTGCCTCTTCAATGCAACAAAGCTTCGTCTCGCTTCGCACCGGCAATCCACGACAAATGCCTGCACCAGTCGAAGGCTATTATGAGTCTTTGGCACCGCAATTACAGGGCGTGCTGGACCACGTCCTGTCATGCAGCGCAATCGGTGCACCCGAAAGCGTCAAAACTGCCGTAACCGCTTTTCGTGATCGCACTAAAGCCGACGAGATTATCGTTGCCTGTTCGATTTTTGATCATGAAATGCGCAAGCGCAGTCTCTCAATGGCTGCAGATATTCTAGCCAAGCTATAGTTGTCGGCCTCATAAGAGGCCGACAATCAATAAACGCGAGCCTTCGGTTTGATATACTCGGCCTCGTCAGTCAGCGTGTAATCATGGACTGCGCGGTAATCCAAGGTGACCTTTCCGCCGGAACCGCCCCAGCCGTCAAACCAGGACGCGGTATGCTTCATCCAGTTCACGTCGTCACGATCAGGGAAATCTTCGTGCGCATGGGCGCCGCGGCTTTCCTTGCGGTTGTTTGCGCTTTCCATCGTGCAGACGGCCTGCGCCATCAGATTGTCGAGTTCGAGTGTTTCGATCAGGTCGGTATTCCAGATCAGGCTGCGATCGGTAACAGCGACATCTTCCATGCGCTTGTTGACCTTCTGCATCAACTGCACGCCTTCCGCGAGCAGTTCGGTGTCACGGAAAACAGCGGCGTGTTTTTGCATCGTCTGCTGCATTTCCAAACGGATTTTGGCCGTCGGCGAACCACCCTTGGCATTGCGGAATTTCTCCACGCGCGCCAGCGGCAGGTCGACTGCGCTTTTGGGAAGCGGACGATGTGATGCACCGGGCTTCAACGTTTCCTTGAGGTGCAAGCCAGTTGCACGGCCAAAGACGACAAGGTCGATCAGGGAGTTGGAACCCAGACGGTTTGCACCATGGACCGAAACGCATGCAGCTTCGCCCACGGCATAAAGTCCGGAGACGACCGCATCGTCATTGCCATCCTTTTTGGTCACGACCTGGCCGTGATAATTGCACGGAATTCCGCCCATATTATAATGCACAGTAGGGCAAACCGGCAGGGGTTGCCGTGTCAGGTCGACACCGGCAAAAATCTTTCCGCTTTCGGTAATGCCGGGCAGACGTTCACCCAATACCTTGGGATCGATGTGGTCGAGATGAAGGTAAATATGGTCCTTACCCGGCCCGACACCACGTCCTTCGCGCATTTCAAGCGCCATCGAACGGCTCACCACGTCACGTGATGCAAGGTCTTTGGCCGATGGTGCGTAACGCTCCATAAAGCGTTCGCCTTCGCTGTTGGTCAGATAACCGCCCTCGCCGCGTGCACCTTCAGTAATCAGAACGCCAGCGCCGTAAATGCCTGTTGGATGGAACTGGACGAACTCCATATCCTGCAACGGCAATCCGGCACGCAACACCATGCCGCCGCCGTCACCAGTACATGTGTGCGCAGAGGTCGCCGAAAAATAGGCACGGCCATATCCGCCTGTTGCGAGAACCACCGCATGGCTCTTGAACCGGTGTATGCTGCCATCTTCCATGCACAGCGCGATGACACCCCGGCATTCGCCGTCTTCCATGATCAAATCGAGCGCAAAATACTCAATGAAGAAGTCCGCGTCATATTTCAGGCTTTGCTGGTACAGGGCGTGCAACATCGCATGGCCGGTACGGTCAGCAGCAGCGCATGTCCGCTGGACAGGAGGTCCCTCACCCATATTCTGCATATGGCCACCGAAGGGACGCTGATAAATGGTTCCATCCGTGTTCCGCGAAAACGGCACGCCAGCATGCTCCAGTTCATAAACAGCAGCAGGTGCCTCACGCACCATATATTCAATCGCGTCCTGATCGCCCAGCCAGTCCGACCCCTTGACGGTGTCGTACATATGCCATGTCCAATGGTCGGGACTGTTGTTTCCGAGCGACGCAGCAATCCCGCCTTGTGCCGCAACTGTGTGGCTACGTGTCGGAAAAACTTTTGTAATACAGGCCGTTTTCAAACCCGCTTCTGCGCTACCCATGGTCGCGCGCAGGCCAGAGCCGCCCGCGCCGACAACAACGGTGTCATAGGTGTGGTCAATAATCTTGTAAGCGTCTGACATCAGGCGGGAGCTCCGGTGAATGCAAGTTTAGCGACGGTAAAGATGCCAAAGACAGCTCCGCCAACTACGTAGAAATTAAGCAGGGTCATGGCACCGAATTTCAGGGCGTCATCGTGGACATAATCCTCGATCAATACCTGCAGACCCAAGCGGGCGTGCCAGAAAACGCTGACCAGCATCAGGATCATGGGCACAGCGACCGAGGGCTTTGCCAGCCACAGTGCAAGTGTCGCCTGATCGAAATTGGGCATCAGCAGCAATGAAGCAACCAGCCATGTTGTCAGCAGTAAGTTGCCAACCGCCGTCGTGCGCTGGCTGATCCAATGTGTGCCGCCATGTTTCGCGGAACCGAGGCCACGCACTTTACCAATATTTGTACCGCTACCCATGCTTCAAACTCCGATAACGCGTGATGCCACGACCAGCGCAACCAATGCAGTTGCAAAAATGGCCGCTACGAATGCAGCAAGCGCCCATGTCCGGTTCGTCTTGAGCTCATATCCAGCGCCCATATCGAGCACCAGGTGGCGCAAGCCCGAGAACAGATGCTGGAAAAAGCTGAATATCACAGCCAGAGCCAGTAGCCGGAAGAACCAGTTGATCGCGAGTTCGACACTTGTTGCGCTGTCGCCAGCGCCAACGACATATTTCTGGAAGACTGCATAGCTTTCCGCACCGCCGCCAATCGCCGACAGCCACCACAGCAGAGTCAGCATGCCCGCCGTTGCAAGTACGAAGCCGGTGGCACGGTGGAAAATGGAAATCGCCATTTGCGGCGACCAGCGATAAACTTGCAGATGCGGCGACAATGGCCGGGTCGTTTTCTGCCCCATGATTTGCAGTCCTTCAAAAACTAATTCGCGAATGCGTGTCGCTCTTTACCGCTTTAGCGCCGGTGCGCAAGGCCTCAGGCACGTCAATTCCGCATAGAATTCAACAACTATCCATAACGCGGCGTTAACCATTTTACGGTTAGACAGAACGCAACGCCAAACAATGGTGGCGCGCTAAGCTTATGGAGCGATTGAATGACCCCGCATAATCATGTTCAAGCATTGGATATTGAAGCGATTATCGCTCCCTATGATGTGGACAGGCAGCTTGCCGAGAACTGCAAAAAGATCTCGGTTTTCTTCACAGATGCCTATGCGGAACTCAGTGAAGATTACTGGTCTTTCTGGAAAAACTCGCCTGTTTTCGGCCCGAGCCTTAGCGGCGAAACCTACACGAAATCGCGCGATCTGCTCGCCGCATATATGGAAATGCGCTTTACCCGGTTTGAAGAACGCAAATGGTTGAGCATCAGCCGGGCGCTGATCGTCGACTCATTCGAACGGGGCATCCCTCTCGATGCGGTCCTTGCCGCCACAGGCACGGCAAATAGCCGGACCATAGCAAAGCTTCTGGCCCGCCCGGCCCTTACAATTGATGACATTCGGATTTTGGTCGACACGATGTCGAAACTGAATGCGATCGAATTGACGACATTTTCCATGATTTATCGTGAGCATGAACAGAAAAGCTTCTTGGAATCAAAAGCGGCAAGCTCCGCAAGTTTCGAAGCTGATATTGGCAATGCAACCTCGGCCATTTCGGAACAGACGAATATGTTGAAGCACCAGGCAGCGAGCAGCTCGCAAATGGCGCATGGCATGTTGGCCAAAACATCGGAAGTCGCCGCAGCATCGGAGCAATCTGCCGTTGCCATGCGTGAAGCAGCCCAGACGGCCGCAGGCCTGATCCGCGCCATTGAAGACGCCCGTACCGAGGTGGAAACAGCTTCCGACGTTGCGACGCGGGCTGCCGCGCAGGCATCGCAAAGCGTTATTGCGACCGACACCTTGTCTGAACAATCGCAATCCATCGACTCGATTCTGGCATTGATCCGCGAAATTGCAGGGCAAACTAATTTGCTTGCCTTGAACGCTACCATCGAAGCGGCCCGCGCGGGCGATGCCGGTCGCGGCTTTGCTGTGGTTGCGCAGGAAGTCAAAAGCCTCGCCAACCAGACGGCGCAGGCCACCGACGAAATTGCCCAGAAAATCTCGGCGATCCAGAATGCAACCAAAGCTTCGGTCGAATCCAACGCAGCCATCCGCTCGATCGTGGGCGAAGTGCAGCATTCCGCCGAGCGTATCCGGCATGCGATGGAAGATCAGGCGCAGACCGTGACCATGATTACAGCCTCTGTCGACGAAACCGCCCTCGCCGCCGATTTGATGTCGAACACCATATCCGCCATCCGTTCCGATACCGAAAATGTGGTGTCCGAAATCACGGCGCTGGAGCAAGGCTTTAACGAAGTGAATTCCAAGCTGTCGTCGCTGCGCCACAATGCCAGCAAATTTGCGGGCAGCCTCGGATAATCCCAAAGTCGCGGCGATTTCCAATAACGGACATTGAATTTCCTGACCCGTTGTGAAAAGCAGCGGGGATGAAAACCAAAATATTAGTAACCGGTGCCTCGCGGGGAATCGGCGCGGCTATCGTCAGCGCCTTTGACCCGGACCTGTTTGATGTTGTCGGCCTGTCCAGCAAGGATGGCGACTTGGCGGATCCGTTTGCGCCTGCGCAGGTGTGGGGCGATGCGTTGCAGCGGCTCGATGGGCATGTCGATGTTCTGATCAACAATGCCGGTATCTTTGATGCGAACCCGCTTGATTCTTCCGAGGCGGATTGGCTGGAAAGCTGGAACCGCACGATGCAGATCAACCTTACGGCGAGCGCGGCGCTCTGCCGTTTGGCGGTGTTGCACTGGAAAGAGACGCAGCGCCCCGGACGGATCGTCAATGTGGCGAGCCGTGCGGCCTATCGGGGGGATAGCCCGGCGCACTGGCATTATGCGGCATCCAAGGCGGGCATGGTGGCCATGACCAAGACGATTGCACGTGGCTATGCTGCGGAAGGTATATTGGCCTTCGCGATCTGCCCCGGCTTTACCATGACCGGCATGGCGGAAGATTATCTGGCCAGCCGTGGGGGGGACAAGCTGCTGGCGGATATTCCCTTGGGCAAGGTTGCCGATCCCGAGGAAGTGGCGGCGATCGCCAAATTCTGCGCAACGGATGCCCCTGCGTCCATGACAGGGGCCGTTGTTGACGTGAATGGTGCCAGCTATGTTCGTTAAACGGATCGCCTTTTGCGCACTACTGCTGGCGGGATGCACCCCCGTGGCCGACCCCGCACCCGTGACAGTCGCCGCACAATATAACGGCCGCCAACTCGCACAAGACTGCGCCGGAAGAGACGGCTGGAGCGACCCCGCCCCTCCCGCACATGTTTATGGGAATGTTTACACCGTAGGAACCTGCGGAATAACGTCTTTACTGATTACTTCAGAAAACGGCCATATTCTCATCGACGGCGCCACAAAAGAAGCTGCGGCCTACGTTGCAGATAATATCCGTAAACTCGGTTTCAAGCCAACCGACGTGAAATATCTTCTGAGTAGTCATGAACACATGGATCATATTGGCGGACTGGCTGAGTTAAAACGAATTACGGGTGCACAAATGGTCGCGCGGACGGAGGCAAAGGCCAGCCTCGAAAGTGGCCAATATAATCAGACGGATCCGCAAAAAGGCAGTCTACCGCCATTCGAAGCGATAAAAGTTGATAAGATCATAGTAGAGGGAGAACTGGTCAAGATTGGAGCCCTTCAGATAAAAGCGTTGGCAACACCTGGCCATTCTCCGGGGGGTACAAGTTGGACCTGGCAATCGTGCGATAAGGGTAATTGTCTACAGTTTGTCTACGCCGACAGCTTGGGTTCGGTCTCATCAGACACATATAAATTCACAGATCATCCTGAATATGTCGCGATATTTCGCAACACTATAGACAAAGTTGCATCACTCAGCCGCTGTGACGTGCTGATCACACCACACCCATCGCAAAGCCGGTTTTTCGAGCGCCTTTCAGGAACAGAGGCATTGGTGGACACAAGTGGTTGTAGAAATTATGCACTTGCGGCCCGCGACAGGCTTCAATCCCGCCTCACCAAAGAAACATCGCAATGACTTGGAAAGTCACCTTACCGTGCACCCGACAAGAAGCAGAAGCTTTGCATGATGAAGACGAGTGGTTGGCATCTTTAGACCCTGTCCCATCCATAGTGGCAGACGAAGTTAAGGCGTTTGACGATAATCAATGGCGGATTGAAGCTTATTTCCCGGCAAAGCCTGACCACACCATCATCGACTTGATCCAAAGCCGCTTACCGAGTGCAGCCAATGCCAAAGCGATCGTCGTAAAGTTGCCGGATGAAGACTGGGTCGTGATGAGCCAACAAGGCTTAAAACCAGTGCATGCAGGGCGCTTCTATGTCCACACAAGTGCTAATAAAGGCGAAGTTCCAGACGGCGCAATCACTCTCCATATCGAAGCAAGTCGTGCTTTTGGTACCGGAGGCCACGAAACGACCAGTGGTTGCCTCGCCATGCTCGATAAACTTAAGCAGCAAGGCAAAAGATTCGAACTTATCGCTGACATAGGAACGGGCACGGGACTATTGGCCTTTGCAGCATGCCATTTATGGCCCCGCGCCTACATCACCGCATCGGACATTGACCCCGTAAGCGTAGATGTCACTAGAGATAACTCACTTCTGAATGGTTACTCTCTGGGTATGGGCCATGGCCAGATTACGCTTTGCGCGGCATCCGGGACCGATCATCCCGTTATTCAACAGCGTGGTCCCTATGATTTGATAATTGCCAATATACTGGCAGGTCCGCTTATCGAATTGGCCCCCTCGCTGGCGAACATCGTCGAAGAAGGTGGTGCATTAATTTTGGCGGGTTTGCTAAGCACTCAGGCTGCTACGGTCATAAGCGCGTACCGAAAACTCGGATTTCGTCTGCAAATGCGGACCGATAACGGAGATTGGCCTTGCTTGCTGCTGATTAAACGAAGGCGTTACAGTTGGCAGCGTCCTTCTCGGAGCGATGGTCGCACAACCCAACTGCCGGGAGATTTTGGAACATGGTGAAGGAAGGACCAATTGCATCCATTGCTCGCTTGGGTCATATCGTAACCCGATGGCATTAGATTCTGGTATCGTAGATTTTGAAGCTGCGCGAAGGGCGTCGCTTACCGAAGCACTGTTGCGTACCGGAAAAGGCGACCGATCTGCGTTTGAGGCAGTATACAAGGCCACTTCAGCGAAACTATTTGGTGTCTGCTTACGTATCTTCGGTGACAGAAACGAAGCGGAAGAAGCATTGCAGGACGCCTACATCACAATTTGGAACAGGGCTGCCAGTTTTGAGGCTGGTCGGGCTAGTCCTATAAGTTGGCTTGTAACCGTCACGCGTAATCGCGCGATTGACCGCCTGCGGGCGAAAGGAAAGGCTGGCCTAGCTACGCTTGACGAGGCAGCCGACGTAATAGATCCCGCGCCACTCGCAGATGCCAAGCTACAGGCTCTTGGCGAAGATACGCTGCTTTATGGTTGTATAGAGGGGCTTGATCGACGCGATGCACATTTCATTAAGAGCGCATTTATGGGTGGTGCAACATATGCAGATCTCGCAGCGCGCGAAGGGGAGCCATTAGGCACCGTCAAAAGCCGCATACGTCGCGCACTTATGAAGCTACGCACCTGTTTGGAGGGCGCGTCATGACACAACTTAACGAAGACGATATCGCTCTCGCGGCCGAGTATGTTCTTGGACTGCTGGATGCTGCGAGTATAGCTACAGTGGAAGCTCGGATCGCGGTTGACGCCGTTTTTGCCAAGGAAATAGAAGCTTGGCGCACGCGCTTTCATCCCATGTTAGCTGGAGATGTAGAACCACCATCTAGGTTATGGACAACAATAGAAACCGCACTCCCACTTGCTTCGGGTCAAGACCTTGGCCCGGGGAAATTGACATTCTGGCGGACCCTCACCGGCATATCAGTCAGTGCCGCCGCAATATTGGGCATATTATTGTTGCAAAAGCCGACCTCTGAACCTGAAATTTCAAGACCCGCTCCCCTGATAGCAGCGTTATCAAGCGACACCGGGTCGGCTTCATTGACCGCGAGTTATGATGCTAGCACCGGACGGATGGTCGTTTTGCCTGTGTCGTTGGACACCGGTAAGTTATACCCCGAGCTTTGGATAATTCCCGCCGACGGTAAGGCGCGATCTTTGGGTGTCGTCGAACAAAAAACGGCTACCACCGTGACCGTCCCATCGGACATGCGACAATATCTGACTTCGGGTGGCACATTGGCGATAACACCCGAACCCGAGGGTGGTGCACCTGATGGGAAGGCAACAGGGCCCGTAATTGCCAGCGGCAAAATCGCTACCCTTTAATTTTTTTTCGCCACAGTGCATCCATAGGTGAAACTTCATCGTTCCTGCACACAGCACGCCATCCCCCGGACGTGCGTAGAACAGGAAAGTTGAAATCATGCACATCACAAAGAAACTGCTTTTTACGGTTGCCCTTGCCTCGATGACTTTCGCCGGCACAACAGCGTTCGCTAATCATCACAAGATGGCTAACCCCACAGTTGGTGGGGCCGCGATGTACCCTGCAAAAACAATTGCTGAAAACGCGTCTGCGGCGCCTAATTTGACTACACTGGTAGCTGCGGTGAAAGCCGCCGGTTTGGTAGAAACACTGGCCAGTCCGGGACCCTTCACGGTTTTTGCACCAACCAATGCAGCCTTTGAAAAGCTGCCCGAAGGTACAGTCGCAACATTGGTAAAACCCGAAAATAAGTCAACCCTCACCAAAATTTTGACCTATCATGTCGTCGCCGGCAAGCTGACAGCGAGCGACATTATCTCGGCGATCAAGGCAGGCGGCGGTAAGGCATCGCTAACCACCGTTGCAGGCGAAAAGATTACGGCGCGGATGTCCGGAAATAGTGTTGTAATTACCGATGCAAAAGGCGGTCAATCTGCCGTGACCACCGTCGATGTTATGCAGTCGAATGGCGTAGTTCACGTCATTGACTCGGTGTTGCTGCCCTAACCGGCAGTAAATGCGGGGGCCGGTTGCTTTTCCCCTCCCTTTTAGCGACCGGCCCCTTGAGCATGTGTATGAGTGCCTCGGGTCAATACCCGATCTGTCGGCAGGATTTCCGCAATGGCTATGTCCGGCAAATTTTCCAATTTTGCATATAGGGGAGCAAAGTCGGTCTCTACGGTCACTTGCAATAGTTCGTCCAGCCCTGGAATTACGAAATAGTTCTGCTGGAAATCATCTATACGATATTCGGTTCGCATGACACGAAGCAGGTCAAATCCGATCCTATTCGGACTTGGATCATTTAATGCGAAAATGCTTTCTGCATAGCTGGAGACGATACCCGCTCCATAAATTCTAAGCCCATCGGATTGCTCGATCAATCCAAACTCCACCGTATACCAATATAGCCGCGCCAAGTGGTCAAGCGCACCAAATCCCAACGACCGCAACCCGCCTTTCCCATATGCCACCATATAATCGGCAAAGACTGGATCGGCCAACATTGGAACATGACCAAAAACGTCATGAAACACATCTGGTTCCTGCAGATAATCGAGCTGCTCTGGCGTTCTTATAAAGTTCCCAGCTGGAAAACGGCGGTTGGCCAAATGATCAAAGAAAACATCGTCGGGTACAAGCCCCGGTACGGCAACAACTTCCCAACCCGTTGCTTCTTTTAGGCGCGTATTCAGTTCGCGATAGTCTGGAATACCCGGCTTTGAAAGTTTCAGCACATCTAACCCCCGCAAAAAAGCGTCGGCTGCGCGGCCGGGTAGCATTTCAGATTGTCGTGCGAACAATCTGTCCCACATCTGATGCTCATTCTCGCTAAACTTTTCCCAGTTTTGCGGAATCGTCCAGTCGGCATTTGCGCCTTCTGGCGGCGTGTCATACACATGATGA
Organism: Sphingopyxis sp.; assembly: GCA_013823985.1. Classification (GTDB taxonomy): domain Bacteria; phylum Pseudomonadota; class Alphaproteobacteria; order Sphingomonadales; family Sphingomonadaceae; genus Sphingorhabdus_B. The sequence continues at coordinate 207,174 of PNNB01000013.1, read as the reverse complement.
AAATCGGCCATAAGGAAGTGGTTACACTTGAAACTGTTTCGCATCAACAGCGTGTGGACTGCTTTGCGGGCGATAGTTGCATGGCCGTGCCTAATACTAGGTATTTACATGGCGTGCGCCCTTATCGGCAGCCATATTCCCGCAAACAACAGTTGGACGGCCGCAGATGAAGGTGTCGACATATTTGTTGAAACCAACGGCGTTCATGTCAGCTTGATTGTGCCAGTAGGCCTGCCGACAGAAGATTTAAGTGATTTGGTCAGACCAGATCAATTGAAAGATCCGGGTCTTTATGGAACTCATATAATGGTAGGTTGGGGTCATGGCCGTGTATATCGCAATGCCGAAACTTGGGCCGATGTCAAAAGCGGCGACATTGCCAGCGCCGTAATAGGTTCGGACGATACCATTTTGCATGTTTATCATATCGCCAATCCAACGCCTCAAGAATACCGCAAAAGGCTTCGCGTTTCGAAGGCGCAGTATCGGTTGATCATTGGTCAAATAAGAGCATCGTTCCGGCTCGATCCTAATGGCAAAAGTGTCGTCCATCCGGCCTATGGTCCTGATAACCTTTTTTATGACAGTGTAGGACACTACTCTGCTCTGAACACCTGCAATACATGGACAGGGAGGATATTGAAAAATGCGGGAGTGCGCGTTGGTATCTGGACGCCTTTACCAGGGGGTGTGATGCACTGGTTCTGAATATAATGCGTCAGCTTTTCATCCAGTGCCGCAACGCAGTCGGGTCTGTAATAACGAGATGCCCATAATGGCGTGTCACAAGTCCCAAGGCTTCCAATTCTGAAAGTGCGGACGCGATTGTCATTCGGGACACCCCGATCAACTCTGCTAGCTCTTGTTGCTTGATGGCAAGTTTTACAGGTGGCTCTCTATCCGCAACAAAAGCGAGCAGTCGTTGCGCCAATCTTTTGGGTGCTGGCATATTCCGAAAAACAAGCAAATTATCCAGCGCCTCTTGAAGTTGTTTCGCCAAGATTTTCAACATTTCGCGCGAAGTGTCAGGAGAATCCGCCATTGCTTCCGACATGGTTTTGTCGCTTACCCAAGTAAGCTCAACCTTCCCAAGGGCTTCCGCGTCCAAAACCCGCGAAAATTGTCCAAGGCAAGCGAGTTCGCCAAAGCTGTCGCCCGGTCCGAGAATGAAGAGGACGTGCATAATACCGTGGGCATCCTGATGGCCAAGTTTGACCTGACCTTTATCGATCACCCAAAACCCGTCGGCGGGGTCGCCGCGATGTTGCAGAAACTGTCCTGCCGAAAATTGGCGGCGCACAGATTTTTGCCGCAACTCAGCCTGAAGTGGAGCAGGAAAACTCGCAAATAATGCCGGTGCTCCAACTGAACGGCCTATATTTTCGATTGGCTCTGACAATTGTAAACTTTTTGGCATTATCGCAGTCCTAACCGTCATATAACTGACATCGAAGCAAGCCCTTTTGGAGTCGCGGGATAGGATAGCAGGCAGAAGGCCAATATCGATCCAAATTAAGGGGGATAAAGCTTTGAACCGCGCGGCACGAGGGGGATCGCTGCGGTTCTGGCGGCGCGTTGGCTGCTCCTTTTCTAGTCGACGCGCCGCCAAGCTTCCCTAATTTTCCGACACAATTGCTGCCCACCCCGCTTCGTCAATGACCCTTATTCCTAAAGCTGTTGCTTGCTTTAGCTTTGATCCAGCACCGGGCCCGGCAACAACAAGATCTGTCTTGGCACTTACTGACCCGGCAGCTTTTGCACCTAATGCCTCAGCCTGCGCCTTTGCTTCATCGCGACTCATAGTCTCGAGTTTTCCTGTGAATACGATGGTTTTGTCAGTCCACTCACTTTGGCGGATGTTCGACACATAAGCGGGCGGATCAACTTCCTGTAATAGATCATCCCAGACAGCGCGGTTATGCGGTTCATGGAAAAAATCACCCAACGCCTCGGCGACGGTTGGTCCGATCCCATCAATATTTGTTAACTCGGCCACTGCCGAAGCGTCACCTGCGGCGACACGCTTGCCGACCTCGGCTATTGCGTCGAGCGTTCCGAAATTCCGGACCAGATCCTTTGAAGTCCCAGCGCCGACGTGCCGGATTCCCAAACCGAAAAGCAGCTTCATGGCATCCGGCGTGCGCTTTGCATCAATTGCTGCCAACAGGTTATCCACAGACTTATCCTGCCATCCGTCACGTGCCAAAATCTCTTTGCGTCGGGCGTGTAAACGAAAAATATCCGCCGGGCTTTCAAGCCAGCCAGCCGCAAAAAACTCCTGAACCGATTTCTCGCCAAGCCCTTCGATATCGAGCGCCGCACGGCTAACGAAGTGGATCAGTCGCTGTACGCGTTGCGCCGGGCATATCAAACCGCCGGTGCAGCGGACATCGACCTCACCTTCTTCTGCCACCGCTTCAGATCCGCACTCAGGGCAGCGGTCGGGAAAGTCAAAGGAGGGGCGATCTATTTCACGGGTTAGATTGTCCACGATTTGCGGAATAACATCCCCTGCCCGCTGAACTACGACCCGGTCGCCGGGTCGTACGCCCAAGCGCGCAATTTCGTCGCGATTGTGTAAAGTAACGTTAGAGACGACAACACCGCCAACAGTAACCGGCTTAAGCCGTCCTACGGGCGTTAACTTCCCGGTCCGGCCAACCTGAATATCGACCGATTCCAATGTGGTCTCGGCCTGCTCTGCGGGGAATTTATGGGCGATTGCCCAGCGCGGAGCCTTGGCGACAAAACCAAGCCGTTCCTGCCAATCCAGTCGGTCGATTTTATAAACTACGCCATCGATATCGTAGGGCAATTCTGCACGCTGGCGCTGGATATCGGTATAGTGCGCCAGTGCACCGGACGCGCTATCGACCTTCACCAATAATGGCGAAACTGGCACACCCCATGCTGCGATCGTCGCCATGACACCCGCCTGACTGTCGGCAGGCAATGCGCTTAAGTCCCCCCATCCATGCGCAAGAAAGCGTAGAGGGCGTGAGGCAGTTATGCTGGCATCTTTCTGGCGTAAGGATCCGGCGGCCGCGTTGCGTGGATTGGCGAACATCTTTCCGCCTCTTGCTTCCTGATCGGCATTAAGCGCCGCAAAGTCTGCCTTGGCCATGTAGACTTCGCCGCGGATTTCGAAAAGTGCCGGCGGGTTTCCCGATAGACGCTGTGGAATATCCCCGATTGTTGCGACATTTGCGGTCACATCTTCGCCGACGGTGCCGTCACCTCGCGTCGCCGCCTGCTTCAAAAGACCATTTTCATAGCGCAGCGACAGAGAGAGTCCGTCGATCTTATCCTCGGCTGTTAATTCCACTGAAGCTTCGGAAGGCAAATTCAAAAACCGGCGAACCCGTCCTACAAAGTCCTCGACATCCTCTGCACTGAAGGCATTATCAAGGCTCATCATGCGTTTAGCGTGGGTAATTTTCTTGAGGCCGGAGCCGTCGACGGCAGCGCCTACCTGCCGGTTCGGGCTGTCAGCGCGGATCAGATTTGGAAAGGCCGCCTCCAATTCATTGTTACGGCGGACCAGGGCATCATATTCCGCATCGGATATCTCCGGCGCATCTTCGGCGTGGTAGCGTTTGTTGTGATAGGCGATCTGTTTGGCCAGCCGCATCAGTTCGTTGGCCGCATCCGCTTCATTTGGAACTGTCACACGCCCTCCAGCAACCGTTCGGCCTGTGCCCTTGCTTCATCCGTCACTTCGGCGCCCGAAAGCATCCGGGCGATTTCCTGCCGCCTTGCTTCGGCATCAAGCAGGATGACGCCTGTGCGTGTGACCGTTCCCTGGCTGGACTTGGCAATGAAGTAGTGCGCCTGCCCCTTGGCCGCGACTTGCGGGCTGTGCGTCACCGCAAGCAATTGGGTGTGCCGAGCAAGGCGGGCAAGCCGTTCGCCTATGGCTGCAGCAACCGCGCCGCCCACACCCCGGTCGATTTCGTCAAAAATGATGGTGGCCGCCCCGCCCTCTTCCGCCAGGGCAACCTTCAGAGCGAGAATGAAGCGCGACAATTCGCCCCCCGACGCGATTTTCACCAAAGGTGCAAAAGGTGCCCCTGGATTTGTCGAGATGAGAAATTCGACCCGATCCATGCCGGTGATGCTCCACCGGTCTTCAGGCAAACGCTCCACGGCGGTCTGGAACTGCGCCGCGTCCAGCTTCAACGGGGCAAGTTCCAACTTCACCGCCGCATCGAGTTTCGCGGCGGCCTGCGCGCGCGCTGCGCTCATCGCTTCGGCCGCGTCGAGAAAGGCGCTGTGCTTGGCCCGGACTTCGGCCTCCAGTTTGGCGAGCCCTTCCCCGCCAGCCTGAATAGAATCCAGCCGCGCGGTCAGATTTTCCTGCAAGGATAGGATCGCATCGGGCGCAACATTGTGTTTGCGTGCCAATGCCCGCAGCTCGAACAGACGCTCCTCGATTTCATCCAGACGCGCAGGCTCGAACTCAATTGCCCGTGCAGCGGCGTTCAACTTATCCTCCGCCTCGCTCGCCTCGATAACGGCGCGATCAAGTGCCGTCAGCGCCTCTGCCAATAACGGATGCGCATCGGCCAACCGGTCCAATTTGCGCGCAGCCGACCGGATCAGTGCCAAGCCACTCTTCGGGCCATCGAAACTTTCAAGAACCGCCTTTAAATCCTCGGCGATGCGCTCTCCCTTTTGCATGTCGGAGCGTTCGCCGGCGAGTTGCTCTTCTTCACCCGGCTGAGGATTGAACTTTGCCAATTCAGCGACGGCATGCTCCAGCCAATCCCGGTCACGCGCCGCGTTTTCGAGCGCCTCGCGCGCGACATCAAGCCGCGATTTGGCCTCTTGCCAGGCCGTGTAGTGACTGGCGACCAAAGCGGTATCGCACCGTCCGAAGCTATCGAGCAATAACCGGTGCCCACGCGGATTGAGCATTCCGCGATCATCATGCTGTCCGTGAATTTCCACCAGAGCAGCCCCCACATCGCGCAGCAGTGCGGCTGAACAGGGTTGGTCGTTGATAAACGCCTTGCTTCCCCCATCGGCCTTGACCGACCGCCGGATAAGCAAAGGTTCTTTTTTATCGATTTCGATATCATTGTCGGCAAGAAGCCCGATGACATTGTCCGGCGCATCAAAACTCGCCGTTACTTGGGCCCGTTCGGCGCCGTTGCGGACTAGCCCGCTATCGGCGCGCGCACCAAGCGCCAGGCCTAATGCGTCGAGCAATATTGATTTACCCGCACCGGTCTCACCGGTCAGGACACCCAATCCACCCGCAAATTCAAGGTCCAGCGCCTCGATCAGCACCACATCGCGGATCGAAAGCCCCGTTAGCATGGCATTATACGCTGGGCGCGTTCTTCTGCATTAGTTCATAGGCGCGCTTATACCATTCGCTGCCGGGATAGTTGGCACCAAGAACAGCTGCTGCCTTCTTTGCCTCCTCGGGAACGCCCATCGCAAGATAGGATTCGGTCAGGCGATATAGCGCCTCGGGCGCGTGGGTCGTCGTATCAAATTTGTCGACAACCTCCCGGAAGCGTAGCGATGATGCAAGCCACAGCGCGCGGCGCTGGTAAAAACGGCCGATTTCCATTTCCTTGCCGGCAAGGTGATCGCGGACCAAATCCATTTTCAACGTTGCATCGGCTGCATATCGCGAAGTCGGGTAACGACGCTGCACTTCACCCAAAGCCGCCAAAGCCTGTTCAGAAATCTTCTGGTCACGGGTTACATCGCTGATCTGCTCATAATAGTTGAGCGCAATCAGGTAATAGGCATACGCCGCATCCTTGTTTCCGGGATGGATCGACAAAAAGCGACGCGATGACTGGATCGATTCGTTGTACTTCTGCGCCATATAATAGCTAAAGGCGCTCATCAGCTGTGCGCGCCGTGCCCATGGTGAATAAGGATGCTGACGCTCGACTTCGTCAAACAGAGCTGCCGCGACAACATATTGCTCGTTATCGAGCTTCTCTTTGGCCGCAGCGTAAAGCGTGTTGACATCACGCGCGACATAGCGGGTGTTGCTTCCGGGCTTCGCATCGCCGCCGCCTAGACCTAGCGCGGCGCAACCGGATAACAGAGAAGAGGCGGCAAGCACTGCCACGGGCACAAGCAATTTTTTGTTCATGGACGTTCCCTAGATAATCTTGGCCCCGTCGCCAAGTGCTTTGCTGATATTGTCCCCAGATGCCTGCTTCTGCCTGTATCGCAGATGAATTTGGACCCTATCGGCTGGCAACATTGGTCCCATAAGCAAGGTTAAGCGACCCGCTGACCACTTTGGCGCCGTTGAGTCGCGTCCAATCGGTGTCCGGACCGCCCGCTGGCGGGGCACCTTGCGGCATACCGGCCATCGCATACACAAAGTCAATTTCGAGCAAACCTGCATTTTCTTTATCGAACCGCATCTGCAATATGGCATCCGGCGTTTCGGACCGCCACCCTAACCGGATATCCTCGCCGGGGACCACCCGAACAGGTTTCCCGTTTACATCGACATTAGCCAAAGGTGACTTGGACTTCACAACGAAATTCATCAAACGTGGCGCATCATTACTGACCATGGTCAGAACGATTTTATCGCCCTGTTCCCGCAAACGAACGACCGGCAATTGAACGTCGTTGGCAGGAGCAGGAACCGCTTTCCACTGTAGACTGTCAAAACCTTTCGGGGAAATTTGCGTAGTAGGACCGTCAGGAAGCTCATGCGACGTCGAACTCGTGGCCCAATAACTGTTCCCGCTATTGCCGTCCTTGTAATAGAACAGGTCGCCCGGGCGCGGGTTGCGTGCAGAAAAGCTGGGGCTGAGGGCAAACCACACGGCGCCGAGCGAAGCCAGAGCGACCAATCCAGCGCCAACACGACGCGAATTCTGTAACTGCCCATAAGACATGATCACCGGGCCAATGAGCGTAATCGCAAACGGTATGATCAGTGCAACCGGCGCAGGGGTCATCGGGGCGACCGAGACATAAGTGACAATCACGCCAGTGAGCAACAAAGCCCCCCACAGACCGCCGGTCAGGGCGCTGATGTAAACCACCGGCGAAGACTGCCAGCCTGAACGAGAAGCGAGATTGACTAATATGGCTCCAATCAAACCGCCCCAATCGAACAGCCAGCTTGCGCCCGGCATCCAGATTTGAGCCGCGAGCGCGCAGCACAACATCAGGACTACTGAGCCAACCCATAGCGATTCTTTCGGCCGAGCCAGCAGAACCACGCCCGAAACGAATGTAACATACATCCACAGTGCGGGACCCATTTCGTTGATGCGTTCACGCAAAGGTATCATACCTGTGCCATAGGCCCATGCCGACACAAAATGGATGATAAGGCCAGAACCGACCATCAAAGCCAGCACACCAAATGCGCCACCAATTACTTGCGGCCAGCGTACACCCATCCGCTGCAACCGGGCCATGAACAAGAACGCAAAACCCGCAGCGACGAGCACCCATCCAAACCACATGGGATAGCGAACGATCAAAAGACCAAAGAAATCAAAATAAGCAGCTTCGATCCCCTGCTTTGGAAGATTGTCGGCACGTGCAAGCGCCTGGGTCGTGGTCAACGCGAAGTTACCCAGATGCTTCAAAGCATGTGGATCAAGATTTTCGATGGTGTCGGTCGGCATATGATAGTCTTTTAGACGATCGATAAAGGCCGCGTTGATCCCGGATATGCCCTTTGCAAGCGGGACAGATAGGTCCGTATCGTTAGGCAGATGCTGATAGACATTGTTCGCCAGACTATTGCCTGTTGGCTGGACCGCATTGGCAGCCCATAATTCAATAAGCTCGGCATTTCCGGGCGATGTCTGGAACATAATCGCCCGTCCGCGCGATCCCCGCGCTTCGACATTGACGACCACTTCTATGCGCTTCGCTAATGGATGGCGATCGTAGAACTCTTGTGCACCAATCAGACCCAGCTCTTCGGAATCCGTCGCGATAAAGATCACATCACGTGCAGGTTTTGGCCCTTTGGAAAGAACTGGCGCCGTCTCCAGCATGGCAGCAATTCCTGCACCATCATCAGCCGCACCATTGGCGCCAAAGACGCTATCATAATGGGCCATCAAAGCGACAGCCTTTGCACTCCGGTCGCGTCCCGGCAATGTTGCGATTATATTGTTATAGGGCGCTACACTTATCGCGCCTTTGCGACGTGCATCGAAATTGGCTTGCCGGACACCGATCCCGGCTTGCGTATCGACCTCTAAACCCAAGTCGGTAAAACGCTTTAATAGCCAGACTTGCGCTTTTGCGTGACCTACCGAACCCACGGGCCTAGGTTCCGATGCTATGGCGTGCAGGGTTGCCTGAGCCTCTTTCAAATTAAAGCCGGTCGCGCCATCTCCAAACGGCGCAACACGGGTAATCAGCGCTATCGCAATTGCCAATGCGACAACGACAGGCAACAATATATAATCACGCATTCAGACAGGGTCTCCCAAACCCGTTACGACCCGAATTCTGTTTATCTTTATGGCTATAGGGAAAATTAACCATAAAACAAACGTTGAGATGTTTCCGGATGTTAGATGCTGTCACATAATGAAACATTAGAGCGCTGAGACATCAACTTAATTTGAAAATACAAATTCAGACGGCAGGCGCAGTTCTTCGCCGCGGTTGAAATATATGTAATATTCGCTGCGCATGGCGCTTGCGTAAAAATGCGCTATCAATCGCACATGTCGGATTCGGATTACTCCATTAAAACGTTCAATAATGGCGGTAACGTAGGCGCTCTGATGCTGGCGCATGACTGGTCAAAATCCCCTTTGGGACAGCCGAGCCAATGGCCGTCACCCCTCCGATCTGTTGTCAGCCTCATGCTGGGCTCCAACTTTCCCATGTTTGTGGCGTGGGGCGATGAACTGGGCTTCATTTATAACGATGCCTATTCTGTTTTGCTCGGCAACAAACATCCATCCGCGATCGGTGCCCGCTTTCAGGATATCTGGAGTGAAATTTGGGACGATATTTCGCCGCTCGTCGCCGCGGCAATGGCAGGAAAATCCACATTTCAGGAGAATATGCCGCTTACGATGAACCGCAAAGGGTTCGATGAAGAAACCTGGTTCACGTTTACCTATTCACCCGTGCGTGATGACGATGGATTGGTCGTTGGAATGTTTTGCGCATCGACCGAAACAACGCCACAAATACTGGCGAAAAAGCGAGCCGATTTCCGAAACAAGCTGAACGAAGGAATGCGTGCCGCAGGGACAAGTCGTGCGGCTATTGAAGCCTGTTGTGGCTTCCTTGGGCAAGAAATGAACGCAAATTTTTGCGCGTTTGGCGAGATTGAAAATGACGCTTACAGCAATATCGAAAGTGCGTGGACTTCCTCCGGCATTTTATCGCTCAAAGGTCGGCACGACCTTGCCGATTATGGAGAAGATCGTATTGCGGATCTCCTGTCCGGGCAGCCTGTCTTAATTGAAGATGTGAAAACGGACGCCCGCACATGCGGTACCGATGCCGAAATCGGCTATGCTCGCCTAGGATGCAGGGCAACATTGGACGTTCCGCTTGTTCGGGACGGCAAAGTCCACGCGCTTCTATGCATTGGTATGGCAGAGCCGCATGTATGGACACAGGATGAGGTCGCTCTTGCGAGCGAGACTGTCGAGATCGTGTGGCAAGCCGCCGAGCGGGCCAGGGCCGAAGAAAAGCTTGCCGAAAGCGAACAGCGTTTCCGGGCGATGGCCGATAATGTGCCGGTGATGATATGGGTCACCGATTCATCGGGCTATTGCACCTATTTGAACCGCGCCTGGTATGAATATACCGGCCAGACAGCAGAAGAAGCGGCAGGATTTGGTTGGCTCGACGCGACCCATCCCGACGACAAGCAAATGGCGAACGACATTTTCCTCACCGCAAACGCCGAACAGAAACCTTTCCGCATCGAATACCGGTTACGGCAGAAAGACGGAAGTTACCGATGGGCCATCGATGCAGCCGCGCCGCGCTTAGACGAGCGCGGAACGTTTCTAGGCTATATTGGCTCGGTATTCGATATCGATGAACGCCGCACGGCAGAACAGCGCCTCAAGGACAGCGAGCAGCGGTACCGCACCCTGTTCAACAGCATCGATGAAGGCTTTTGTATCATCGAATTTGTCGACGGCCCCCATGGCCCTCTCAGCGATTATGTGCACATCGAAGCCAACCCCGCTTACGCCGCCAATGCGGGCATAGATGATGTGACAGGCAAATATGTCCGCGCCATGGTCGGCGATGAGGCGGAGGAATGGATCGAGATATATCGCGAGGTCCTTTTGACGGGCGAACCAGTCCGCTTTGAACGCGAACTGATCGCGACGGGTCGCCATCTCGAGCTCTCGTCCTTTCGCATAGAGCCCGCCGAAAAACGTCAGGTGGCTGTCCTGTTCAAAGATGTCACACCCCGCAAGATCGCCGAAAACGAACTGGTCGCGCTGAACAGTGAACTGACCGCACGTATCGAACAGGCGGTTACAGAACGTGGTCAGGCGCTCGCACAATTACACGAGGCACAGAAGCTCGAGACCATCGGCCAACTGACCGGTGGCGTCGCGCATGATTTCAACAATCTGCTGACCCCGATTGTCGGCGCACTCGATATACTCTCCCGCCGTCCGGAGTTGGAGGACCGGGTCCGCAATCTGGTCGATGGCGGCATACAGGCGGCGGAAAAGGCACGTATCCTGGTGCAGCGTCTGCTGGCCTTCTCCCGCCGTCAGACACTTGAAAACAAACCTGTCGATATTGGCCACGTCGTGTGCGGTATGCAGGATCTGATTGCCCGGTCGATTGGTCCGCAAATTAAACTGGACGTGACCTGCTCTACCGACACGCATATCGCGCTTGTCGACCCCAACCAGTTCGAACTGGCGCTCCTCAACCTGTCGGTCAACGCACGCGATGCCATGCCCGCAGGCGGGGAGCTGGAAATCAGTGTTGAGTCGGTTGCTCTGCACGACCACGCCACATTGCCGGACGGCGACTTTATCTGCGTGCGCGTGCGCGACACGGGGTCTGGGATGGACGCCGAAACCTTGCGCCGCGCGATCGAACCGTTCTTCACCACCAAGGGCGTGGGGCACGGTACGGGCCTTGGCCTATCGTCGGTGCACGGCCTGGCGGCTCAATCGGACGGATTGTTCGAACTGACAAGCCAACCAGGGCATGGAACAACCGCGTTGCTTTGGCTGCCCGCGTCCAGAGAAGACGCGTCGCCTGCCGAAACACGCCCCGTACTGGTTGCCGCCGCCATAGAGGATGTTCCGATAGCCGAAGAGATCGCACGCACAGTGTTGCTGGTGGACGACGAAATGCTGGTGCGCCTTGGGACGGCCCATATGCTGCAGGATATCGGCTATACGGTGATTGAGGCTGCGTCCGGACGGCAGGCCCTCCAGATTTTGGAAAGCGACACGCCTATTGACGCGCTGGTTACCGACTATGCCATGCCCGATATGACGGGCGATGCACTCGCGCAGCGGGCGCTGGAACTGCGTCCCGAGATCAAGATGCTGCTCGTCACAGGCTATGCGTCCAAGGACCAGCAACTGGCGATCGCCCTTCCCCGGTTGGAAAAGCCGTTCGGGCAGGACGAGCTGGATCAGGCGATCGGCGCGTTGTTTCTTTAGCCCCAGACGAAAAAAGGGGCCGCCGCAGCGACCCCTTTCCTCTCCAGTGCCTTTACGGGCTTAATCTTTCAGGAAAGCTGGCACATGGTCGGGATCGCCACCGCCATTGTTGCCGCCTTCATTTCCGCCTTCGGAACGTTCACGACGGGGACCGCGATCACCGCGACCTTCGCCACGACCGCCATCCCGACGTGGACCACGATCACCGCGGCCTTCGCCACGGCCGCCGTCACGACGGGGACCACGATCGCTCCGCTCGCTCTTTTCGCGCGGCGGACGTGTGTCTTCCAGCTCTTCACCGGTTTCTTGGTCAACAACGCGCATCGACAGGCGAACCTTGCCGCGCGGATCGATTTCGAGGACCTTGACCTTGACGTCCATGCCTTCGCTAACGACGTCGGTGACCTTTTCAACGCGTTCGTTGCGCATTTCGCTGACGTGGACGAGACCGTCCTTGCCACCCATGAAATTCACAAACGCACCGAAATCGACGAGGTTCACAACCTTACCGTCGTAGATCTTGCCGACTTCGGCTTCTTCCACGATGCCGCTGATCCACTTGCGGGCAGCTTCGATCTGGCTGAGGTCGCTCGACGAAATCTTGATCAGACCTTCGTCATCAATATCCACCTTGGCGCCGGTCGTTGCGACGATTTCGCGGATGACCTTACCACCGGTGCCGATGATGTCGCGGATCTTCGCCTTGTCGATCTGCATCGTTTCAATGCGCGGAGCATGTGCCGACAATTCGCCACGAACTTCGCCCAACGCCTTGGCCATTTCGCCCAGGATGTGCGCGCGGCCTTCCTTGGCTTGGGTCAGTGCGGCTTCGAAGATTTCGCGGGTAATCCCGGCAATCTTGATGTCCATCTGCATCGTGGTGATGCCTTCGGAAGTACCGGCAACCTTGAAATCCATGTCGCCCAGATGATCTTCGTCACCCAGAATATCCGACAGAATTGCAAAATCCTTGCCTTCCAGAATCAGACCCATAGCGATGCCGCTGACGGGACGCTTGATCGGCACGCCGGCGTCCATCATGGCGAGGCTTCCGCCGCAAACCGATGCCATCGAGGACGAACCGTTGGATTCGGTGATGTCGCTGGTCAGACGGATTGTATAAGGAAACTCGTCCTTGCTCGGCAATACAGGGTGCAGTGCGCGCCATGCGAGCTTGCCATGGCCGACTTCACGACGGCCCGGCGCGCCGAAGCGGCCGACTTCACCGACCGAATAGGGCGGGAAGTTATAGTGCAGCATGAAATGCTCATAATGCAGACCACCAAGGCCATCGATCATCTGCTCTGCGTCCTTGGTGCCCAAGGTGCAGGTCGCGATGGTCTGGGTTTCGCCACGGGTAAACAGGGCGGAACCATGGGCGCGTGGCAAGAAATGCGTTTCGCCGAGGATCGGACGAATCTGCGTGGTGGTGCGGCCGTCGATACGGGTACCGTCCTTCAGGATCGCACCACGGACGATTTCCGCTTCCAGCTTCTTCATCAGCTTGCCTGCAGCCATCTGGTCCTGCGGGGTCGCATCGGCAAAGGCTTCCTTCGCCTTCGCGCGGGCTTCGTTCAGGGCGTTGCTGCGTGCCGACTTGTCGGTCAGCTTATAGGCGGCAGCAATATCCTTGCCGATCAGCTTTTTCAGCTTGTCTTTCGCAGCCGAAAGGTCGGCTTGCTCGGCCATTGCCCAAGGCTCTTTCGCGGCTTGCTCTGCAAGCTTGACGATCGCCTTGACGACTTCCTTACACGCGTCGTGCGCGAACAGAACGGCGCCGAGCATGATTTCTTCCGATAGCTCATTGGCTTCGGATTCCACCATCATCACGGCATCATAAGTTGCCGCAACAACCAGATCGAGATCGCCTTCGGCAACCTGCTCGTCGGTGGGGTTCAGGATATATTCGCCATTTACATAACCAACGCGTGCCGCGCCGATTGGGCCCATGAAGGGCACGCCCGAAATGGTCAGTGCAGCCGAAGTTGCAACCATCGCAAGAATGTCCGGCTCATTGTGGCCGTCATAACTGAGAACCTGCGCAATTGCGTTGATCTCGTTGTAAAAGCCTTCGGGGAAAAGCGGACGCACGGGACGGTCGATAAGACGCGATACCAGCGTTTCCTTTTCCGTTGCGCCACGTTCGCGCTTGAAAAAGCCACCGGGGATCCGGCCAGCTGCGGAATATTTTTCCTGATAGTGAACGGTCAACGGGAAGAAATCCTGACCTTCTTTCACCGACTTTGCCGCGGTAACCGCGCAAAGCACAACAGTTTCGCCCAGCGACGCCATGACAGCACCGTCAGCTTGACGGGCAACCTTGCCCGTTTCGAGTGTCAGGGTTTGTCCGCCCCACTCGATTGATACAGTTTTCGTATTAAACATAGATTTTCCTTTGACTCAGCGCCGCCCTATTGCGGCGTGAGGCCTCTTGATTGCGGAAATACCGATCCGCTGCGGGTGGGGCTAAAAAGCGCCCCCATGGCAAACCGGCCTCATTGCCGGATCGCCCCATAAGCAAAAAGCGGCCCGTTTGGGGGCCGCTTTCGCGTAATTACTTGCGAAGTCCGAGCTTCGCGATGAGTGCGGTATAACGCTCCGCATCAATTTTCTTCAAATAGTCCAGAAGCGAACGACGCTTGTTGACCATCATCAAAAGACCGCGACGCGAATGGTTATCCTTGTGGTGATCTTTAAAATGGCCCGTCAGGGTGTTGATACGGTCGGTCAGAATGGCAACCTGCACTTCAGGCGATCCGGTATCGTTAGGCTCGCGAGCATGCTCTTTGATGACCTGGGCTTTACGTTCAGCAGTAATAGACATATTTTTCCTTCGAACATCATGGTTTTAAAGGTTAAAGCCACGGACGGTTCTTAATTCCCCGTCGATGTTCTCCACCAGCGCAATAGGCCGCATATCTGCGCCCCTCGCCCAATGTAGCCCATCTTTCATGGCAATCCCGGTCAAGACGCGACCCTGTCGGATCGCCCTTGCCTGTTCCGGGGAGAGATCAAGAGCCGGGATGTCGACCAGCCCTGCCTCTATCGGCAAGATAATGTCTTCTTGGGCCGCCCCTTGGCCGAATGCATTCAGTTTGTCCAGCGAAATCGCGCTTTCCAGGTCGAATGGCCCTGCCCGCGTGCGGCGTAGCATGGTGACATGGCCGACCGAACCAACTGCATAAGCAATATCGCGGGCCAGCGAACGGATATAGGTCCCCTTCGAAACATGGGCCGACAGGGTCACCGAATCCAGTGGTTCCTCCGCCGGCAGAGAAGCCTGCGGCTGGATCTGGAGGTCATACACCGTGACGCTGCGCGCCTTCATTTCCACATCCTCGCCTGCCCTCGCCCGGTCATAGGCACGCTTGCCGTCGATTTTAATCGCGGAGTAAGCGGGCGGGATTTGCTCGATCTGCCCTGTAAAGCGCGGCAGGATAGCCTCGACAGCAGCGCGGGTTGGCCTATGGTCTGACGTGGCTACAATATCGCCCTCTGCATCCAGGCCACTCGTTTCGGTTCCAAAGGCTATGGTGAAATCATAGATTTTGGACGCATCCAGCATCCGCCCGCACAATTTGGTCGCTTCGCCCAGGGCAATGGGCAAAATGCCTGTGGCCAACGGATCTAGCGTTCCGCCATGGCCGACCTTGATTTTGCCGAACCCGGCTTCGCGCAAATTGCGCTTTACCGCAGATACGGCTTGGGTGGACCCCAGACCCAGCGGTTTATCGAGGATGATCCAGCCATGCATGCCGTGCCTTTACGGCACCTAGGCCCCAAGTCAATTTGAAGGTGCCGCAACCTCTTTGCCCGCAGCGATTGCCGCCTGCCGCAGTTTCTGACGTTCCTTACGAGGCAGAGGTTTTTCCGACGTCACGAGGCTGACCAACGGACATTTCCAACCGCGCACGACAATCGAGCTGAACTTGTCGAACTGCGCCGACCCCCGCGTGTCAAAGCCGATGCTTTGGGCAAAATTCAAATCCTGGCAGCCGCCCTGCAATTCGGCGTAATACCAACGCCGGTGCTGGTCTTCCAACCAGACGCCGTCGGTGCCGTCCGCTTCGAAGTTATGGATCGCGCCATAGTTCGGAAAAACGATGCTGCTTTCTACACCCAGTTCCGGCCACACATGCGGCTCTGGCTTTTTGGCTTGAGCAGGAACAGCAAGGATAAGTGCGCCAAGCGCGATGAGGACAGTGTGTTTCATGCCGCGATAGTAAGATAGCGAAAATGAACCGCCAATTAAAAACAGGCGCAAGACGAACGGCTTGCTATCAACGGCTCAATCGACCGCGCGCCGTGCTGCTCGTGCTTGTGCATCACGCGCCCGCTTTTCCGCGGCGCGCGCCTTTATGCGTGCCTTGATCTCCTTTTTTGAAGGCGGCACGTCGGAAGTAACGAGGGAAGACAAGGCGCATTGAAAGCCTTCAACGACGAGCTTTGCGGACTTATCGAAACCTGCGGAACCCCTAAGATCATATCCAATACCGAAGGCTCGACCTAGTCCCGGACAAGGACCCAAGATGGTGGCATAATACCAACGCTTTCGGAAATCCTGCAGCCAGACACCTTCGTCTCCGTCTGCTGTAAAGTTGTACAGAGGCTGTGCTGGTCGAATATCGACCGATGCTTCAACGCCCAGTTCGGGCCAATTGTGAGTCGGCGCTTCAGGCGCTTGGGCATTTGCCGATACGGCAAATACCACGACCATCGCCGAAAAAAATCAAATGCCGCATGCCCAAATCCCCTATGTAATTTGGATAGAGGCTAGCGCACTTCCTTTCGCGCTTCCATAAAATGCTTCCGGCACATGGCAACATAGCGGTCATCGCCGCCGATTTCGGTCTGCGCGCCATCAATGACGGCTTTGCCAAACTCATCGACGCGCAGGTTCATCGTTGCCTTACGACCACAATCGCAAACGCCCTTCAGTTCGACCAGACTGTCTGCAATGCCAAGAAGCGCCGCCGAGCCGGGGAATAGTTCGCCTTGGAAATCGGTCCGCAAACCGTAGCAGACGACCGGAATATTCGCCTTGTCCGCCAGTCGTGCGCATTGCCACACCTGCTCTTTGGACAGGAACTGGGCTTCGTCGATCAGGATACAGGCAAGCGGGCTTTCCTGATGTTGCCGGAGTACGGCAGTCTCGATATCCGTCTCCGCCTCAAACCGGTTGGCATCACCTGCCAGACCGATCCGCGAACTGATCGCGCCAAAGCCGGGACGGTCATCAATGGCCGCCGTCCACAGCATGACCTTCATACCGCGTTCGCCATAGTTGAACGCTGCCTGCAACAACGTCGACGACTTACCGGCGTTCATGGATGCGTAGTAGAAATAGAGCTTGGCCATTGGTTATCCGTTGTGATCCATCCAGTTCAGCTTATCCACGTATCGAGCCTCTCGACTATAATCCATTTTCCAAAATTATTCTTTTGTAGTGCAAGCAATTGTCCGCTTCCGCATAGAGCACCGCAAACAGAACCAACTTCAATAAAGACAAAACGGCCGGATTTGACCGGGAGCGTAACATCGATTGTACGATACTTATAGAATGAGTCTTCCTCGCCGGTGCCGGTGGTAATGTCATTCGGACAAGTGGTGTATTTTGCTACATTAGCTGGGAAAGTCGTCGCACTATGCTTGCGAATTTGTTCGCCATTTTTGACAATGATAAACTTCTTAAATGCGCGATCTACCTCTGCTTTTTTAAACCATTGAAAGCTCGGAGGCGGTTCTATTTTTTGATAATCCAGTTCACGGTAGAAATCTTCCAAAGGCGGACTAAATTTTGTGCCTATGCAAAAAGTTTGAGCAGGCTCCCATTTCTCATTAGCCTCTTCCGAAATAATCATTTCAGCAATTTCAGCTTGTTCTGCGCGACTTGCAATTTCCACGAGCCCTTCTGATGGGGAGGGTATTCCGCAGGCTGTAACAAACACCAGCAACGTACAAACAACGATGTGCCGGTGAAGTTTTCGAAATGCGATGGACCTAATCGCCTCCTCCCAAATCTTGCTTCACCTTGGGCGCGCTTAGCAGGGTTTCGATGTGGGTAGCCTGGTCAAAGCTGTCATCCGCAAGGAACTTCAACTTGGCCGCATATTTCATGCTGACGCGCGATGCGACTTCTTTTTGGAAAAAGGCGGTGTTGGTGCGGAGCGCCTTGAGCACGACTTCCTCATTCGCGCCGAGCAGCGGTTTAA
The DNA here is from genome assembly GCA_013823985.1 of Sphingopyxis sp. Lineage (GTDB taxonomy): Bacteria > Pseudomonadota > Alphaproteobacteria > Sphingomonadales > Sphingomonadaceae > Sphingorhabdus_B. The sequence continues at coordinate 189,320 of PNNB01000013.1, read as the reverse complement.
TGAACGCCGTTGCATGACGCAAATCGGGCGACATGCGGACTTCGGTCACGCTGACGCTATGGCTGTTCAGGACATCGTCATGCACCTCACCACGCGCGAGCAGTTCCGACAGGATATGCCGGAATTGCTCGCCTACGCGCAGCAAACGGACGGAACGACCTTCTGGCGAGACATCGTTATGCTTGGCCATAATGCCTCCTTTGGCGTCAACGCCGGACTTACAAAGTCCGTTCGCGCTCCTCGACTTCGAAGATTTCGAGCATATCGCCCGCCTTCACATCGTTGGTATCGGCCAGAACCACACCGCATTCGAGACCGGCGCGGACTTCGTCGACATTGTCCTTGAAGCGGCGCAGCGAAGCGATGGTCGTTTTCGATACGATGACGTCGTCGCGGGTAAGACGCGTTGATAGCCCCTTGCGGATGAAGCCTTCGACAACCAGCAAACCGGCTGCCTTGTCGCGCTTGCCTGCCGAGAACACATCCTTGACCTCGGCACGGCCGACGACGGTTTCGATGATCTCCGGTCCAAGCTCGCCCGCCATTTCCTTGGCGATGTCGGCGGTCAGGTGATAGATTACGTCGAAATATTTCAGACGCACCCGATCCCGTTTTGCCAAGGCCGCAGCCTTGCTGTTCGGACGCACGTTGAAGCCGATCAGCGGTGCGTTGGACGCGGCCGCCAGGAGCATGTCGGACTCGGTGATACCACCAACGCCCGCCAACAGGACGCGCACCTTGATTTCGTCGGTGGAGATATTGTTGAGTGCAGTCACGATTGCTTCGACCGAACCCTGAACATCGCCCTTGATAACCACCGGATATTCCATCGCGCGGGTCGCGGACAGATTGTCGAACAGGTTTTCGAGATTGGGTGTAACTTGCGCCGTACGCACCTTGGTCGACTGTTCCTTACGGTACAGGGCAACTTCGCGGGCACGGGCTTCGTTTTCAACAACAGTAAGCACGTCGCCTGCCGAAGGAACGCCGGTCAGGCCCAGCACTTCGACCGGGGTTGCCGGACCGGCTTCGGGAACTTGCTGGCCCTTGTCGTTGACGAGCGCACGGACCTTTCCGCTTTCTGCACCAACCACAAAGACGTCGCCACGCCGCAATGTACCACGCTTTACAAGGACGGTTGCAACAGCACCGCGTCCCTTGTCGAGCTGTGCTTCCACCACGACGGCTTCGGCCGGACGATCCGGATTGGCTTTGAGCTCCATGAGTTCAGCCTGCAAAGCCAGCTTTTCGAGCAATGTGTCGAGGCCAGTCTTTTTCAGCGCCGAAACTTCAACATCCTGCACATCGCCGCCCATTTGTTCGACGATCACTTCATGTTCGAGAAGACGTTCGCGAACCTTCTGCGGATTTGCGCCTTCCTTATCGACCTTGTTGATCGCAACGATCATCGGCACGCCAGCTTCCTTGCTGTGCTTGATGGCTTCGATCGTCTGCGGCATCAAACCGTCATCGGCAGCAACCACGAGGATCACGATATCCGTCACCGATGCACCGCGACGGCGCATCTGGGTGAAGGCTTCGTGGCCCGGTGTGTCGAGGAAAGTGATGACCGAACCGTCTTTCGCCTTTACCTGATAAGCGCCGATATGCTGCGTAATGCCGCCGGCTTCGCCCGACACGACATTCGCACCGCGCAACGCGTCGAGCAGCGAGGTTTTCCCGTGGTCGACATGGCCCATGACCGTGACGACAGGAGGACGCGGCTTTTGCGTTTCGGGGGCATCGACATCTTCATCATGCACAATGTCCACGTCCGCATCGGAAACGCGGGTGATATTGTGGCCAAATTCTTCAACGAGAAGCTCCGCCGTGTCCTGGTCGATGGTTTCGTTGATCGTGACGGGCATACCCATCTTGAACAGCGCCTTGACCAGATCGCTGCCCTTTTCAGCCATACGGTTGGCGAGTTCCTGCACCGTGATGGTTTCAGGCACGACGACGTCGCGGCTCTGCTTGGGCTGCTGCTGGCGGTTGCCACCGCCGTGCAGACGCTTTTCCTTTTCGCGCGCACGCTTCAACGCGGCGAGCGAACGGGCGCGTGCGCCTTCGTCATCATCCAGCGCGCGGGTTACGGTGAGCTTGCCGGACTGGCGACGATCGGCGGTGCGATCACGTGTCGGGCGATGCGGGGCCTTTTTGGCTTCTTCGCGCTCACGCTCGGTCGGTGCCGGGGCAGCCGCAGGACGCTTAGGCGATTCCACCGGCGTAAAGCGGCGCGGTGCAGGTGCTGCGCCATCGTCGTTACTGACGGTCGTTTCCGGCTCTTGCTCCACAACGGGTTCAGGCGCGGGCGCGGTCGCGGCCGGTGCTTCTTCCGCCTTGCGGTTTTCTTCGGCACGGCGCTTTTCTTCTTCAGCGGCGCGGGCGCGCGCTTCGTCTTCGCGGCGGCGGCTTTCTTCGAGCATCGCAAGGCGAGCTTCTTCCGCTTCGCGCAACAACTTTGCCTGACGCTCCTGACGGCTCAACATATCGTTGGGCGCCGGACGTGGCGCAGGGGTTGCGGCCACGGGAGGAGGTGGTGGCGGGGGAGGAGGAGGAGGCGGGGCCGCGACTTCAGGCTCAGGTGCGTAGCCGGGCTTACCCACCAGTTTCTTGCGCTTCACCTCGACCACAACCTTGTTGGTGCGGCCATGGCTAAAGGTCTGTTTGACTTCGCCAGACTCGAGCGAGCGGCTCAGGGTAAGCGGCTTGCGCGTTAATGTCGGCTTGTTATTGGTATCATCACTCATCGAAACAGAACCCGTCCTTACTCAGTCAATAGCGGAGATGTCAGTATCACGGCCCCGCGCGTCCGAAGCATTGCTTGCGGAATCGAGGGGCGCCTTACTGCATCCTTTGAAATTTAGCCAGCGTCCAAGATGATGCATCACCCTGTCCGCTGCTTTTTGATCGATCAGTGCAACATGCACGGCGTTCTGCCGTCCAAGCGCCGCCGATAGTGCATCCCGGTCTACGGGCAGCTTCACGCCGCCCTTGCCGGAACCTTCGGCATCTTCGCCGACACGCCAGGCTTGGTCGCGCTTGCCGCTGCCGTCCGCGCTTGCGTCCGATGCGTGAAGCAACAGCCGAACCTGACCACTGCGCGATGCTGTATCGATTTTCTCTGCACCCAAGATAAGGTGCCCTGCCCTCGCTTCCAAGCCCAACCGGTCCAGAAAAGCTTTTTCCAGCCCGCGGTCAATGCGTCCGGCAAGGTCGTCGATAATCTCGATTTTATCCGTTTTGAAAGCACGGCGCAGCAATCCGGCCAATTTGCCCTTGGCCTGAGCCTTGGTCAATTCGGCGTGGTCGACACCGATCCACGCGCCACGACCGGGGGCCTTGGCGAAGAGGTCCGGCGCCACACTGCCGTCCGGACCGAGCGCGAGCCGGATGAGCGCGGCGCGTTCGCCATGCTCACCCGATAATATGCACTTCCTTATTGGGGAGTGTCGGTCCTCATTGGGAGTTTTCCGCTGCAACGGCGTCCTCCTCTTCAAACCAATGCGCGCGCGCGGCCATGATGATTTCATTGCCTTGCTCTTCCGACAATCCGAAGGTCGCGAGGATGCCGGCCTTGTCTTCCGTGCGGTTGCGGCGTGTTTCGCGATCGCTCCGTTCGTTACGGCGCGGTTCGCGTGCCTTCTGGATCAGTTCGTCCGTGGCGAGATCTGCAAGATCGTCGAGAGTCTTGATGCCTGCCTTGCCCAACACGACCAGCATAGCTTCGGTCAGGATAGGCAGTTCGGCCAGCGCATCTTCAACGCCCAGTTCGCGACGCTCGGTGCGGTTTGCTTCTTCGCGACGCTCAAGTGCTTCTTGCGCACGGCTTTGCAATTCGGCGGCGAGGTCTTCGTCGAAGCCTTCGATCGCGGCGATTTCCGACGGATCGACATAGGCGACTTCTTCAAGTTCGCTGAAGCCTTCGGCAACCAGCAACTGTGCAAGTGTTTCATCAACGTCGAGCTCTTGCTGGAACATTTCCGAACGCTCGACAAATTCCTTCTGACGCCTCTCGCTCGATTCCGCCTCGGTCATGATGTCGATGCCGCGACCGGTCAACTGCGATGCCAGGCGGACATTCTGTCCACGACGACCGATGGCGAGGCTCAACTGATCGTCGGGCACAACAACTTCGATGCGGCCTTCCTCTTCGTCAATCACCACGCGGCTCACGGTAGCGGGCTGCAGGGCGTTCACGATGAATGTCGCGGTATCTTCCGACCACGGAATGATGTCGATCTTTTCGCCCTGCATTTCCTGCACGACGGCCTGCACGCGGCTGCCCTTCATGCCGACGCAGGCGCCGACGGGGTCGATGCTGCTGTCATAGCTGATCACGCCGATCTTCGCGCGGCTGCCGGGGTCGCGCGCGGCGGCCTTGATTTCGATCACGCCGTCGTAAATTTCGGGAACTTCCTGCGCAAACAGCTTCTTCATGAAGTCGGGATGCGCACGGCTCAGCAAAATCTGGGGGCCACGATTTTCGCGCTGGACCTTCATGATCAGGGCGCGGACGCGGTCGCCGTTGCGGACGACTTCGCGCGGAATTTGTTGGTCGCGACGGATGACGCCTTCGGCACGGCCCAAATCGACGACAACATGGCCAAATTCGACGGATTTCACGACACCGGTGATGATTTCACCCGCGCGCTCCTTGAACTCTTCATATTGACGCTCGCGCTCGGCATCGCGGACCTTCTGGAAGATCACCTGCTTGGCCGACTGGGCGTCGATGCGGCCCAGATCAACAGGAGGCAACGGGTCAACGATGAAGTCGCCAACGGCCGCACCCTTTTGCAGCTTTTCAGCCTGCTTCAGGTCCACCTGCTTGAAATAATCTTCGACTTCTTCGACGACTTCCACAACGCGCCAGAGGCGAAGGTCGCCGGTCTGCGTGTCAAGCTTTGCACGGATGTCGTTCTCGGCGCCATAACGCGCACGGGCAGCACGCTGGATCGCTTCTTCAAGCGCTTCCACGACAATCGCCTTGTCGATCATCTTTTCAGAGGCGACCGCATTTGCAATTGCAAGCAATTCAGCCTTGTTCGCGGCAATCGTATTAGCCATTGTCTTCGTCTTCCTGTGCTTCGTCGTTAATGGGTTCCGCCTCGACTTCGTCGGCCCCATCACTGTTGATGGGGGCAGTCGACGCAATCAGTCGGTCTGTCAAGAGCAGCTTGGCATGGCCAAGTGCGGAATAAGGGAAAGTCAGGCGGCCAGCCTTACGGTCGTCCACCAAAATAATATCGCCTTCGACACCAGCCAGATCGCCGCGGATATTCTTGCGGCCATCCATTGGCTCGGCCAATTCGATCTTGGCCTCGTGCCCGGCCCAATCGGCAAAGTCGGCGAGCCGCGTCAGCGGACGGTCGATACCGGGCGAGCTAACTTCAAGGCGATACGCCTCTTCAATCGGGTCGAGTTCGTCGAAACGGTCGGAAATGCGATGCGACAGAGCGGCGCAGTCATCAATACCCAGCTGGCGCGTATCGGGACGCTCGGCCATCACCTGCAACGTCGGCTCGTCGCTGCCCTGCGCGCCGTTTTCGAACCACGCGACGCGCACAACATCAAAGCCAAGGGCCTTGGCTTCGGGTGCGATCAGTGCGGCTAACTTGTCTAAATCGGGCAACGTCATTCTTTCTGGTGCAACATGCAAGACCTCTGGGTGCCGGCCCCATGAGGCGCCAGCCCTTCCAAAATCTCACGATGTAAGGATGTAGCCTGTATATCCCCCGGTTCGGGATTATGCAACCCTCTTGCTATTGGAACATCCATACACCAATTTGCGTTGATCCGAAGCAAAGGAGCATCCCCCCAATGAAGAAAATTCCCCTTTTAATCTGCACCTCATTCCTCGCAGCCGCGTGCCAGCCATCCACAAGCGATGCTGCTGCTCCCAGCAGCAGCGACAAGCCCTTCGAAACGACCGTTATTGCCGATTTCGACGAACCTTGGGCTATGACATTCGTTCCCGGAACACCCTATGCGCTGGTCACCGAGAAAAAGGGCAAACTGAAGCTTTGGGAAAATGAAGGCGCTGTGGTCGACATCGAAGGTGTCCCGACCGTTGCCTATGGCGGTCAAGGTGGACTGGGCGATGTCATTCTGCATCCCGATTTTGCCAACAATGGCTATGTGTATCTCAGCTATGCAGAGGCAGGCGAAGGCGGCTTTGGCGCGGCAGTGGCGCGTGGCAAGCTGGACCTGAAAGCCGCAAAGCCGGCCCTGACCGACGTCCAAGTCATCTGGCGGCAGGAACCAAAGGTTTCGGGACAAGGCCATTACGGACACCGCATGGCGTTCGGCCCAGATGGCATGCTCTATATTAGCAGCGGCGAGCGGCAGAAATTCCAGCCTGCACAGGACCTCAACCAGAATCTCGGGAAAATCGTACGTCTGACCGACGGCGGGATGATCCCATCCGACAACCCCTTTTACGATCAGGGCCGCGTCAAATCGCAAATCTGGTCCTATGGGCACCGCAATCCACTGGGACTGGCCTTCGATGCCCAAGGGCGTTTGTGGAACCAGGAAATGGGACCTGAGGGCGGAGACGAACTGAACCTGGTCAAAAAGGCCGCAAATTACGGCTACCCCAAGGTATCCAATGGCCGCAACTATGGCGCCGCCACAGACGACCTGCCTGACCATGCACCCGGCGACGGTTTCGAAGCGCCCAAGGTGTTTTGGAACCCTGCAATCTCGCCCGGCGGACTGATGATCTACTCAGGCGATCTGTTCAAGGATTGGAAGGGCAGCGCCTTCATCGGCGGTCTGGGCGCCAAGGAGTTGGTCCGGGTAAAGCTGGACGGCGAAAACGCTACCAAGGCCGACCAATGGGATATGGGCGCGCGTATCCGTGAGGTCGAGCAAGGTCCCGATGGTGCGATCTGGGTGCTGGAAGATCAGCGTGCCGGCTCCGAAGGGCGGCTGTTGAAGCTCACCCCCAAGAAGTAAGAAACCGTGTGACGGCGGCGTTTTAGCGCGCTGCCGTCACTGTTCCAGTCAAATCAGCCAGAAATGACCGGACGCGCTTTGCGTTCATGCCAAGGTCGCTGACGCCGACACGGCTCACGGAACGCATATCGACTACACTGCCCTCACCCGTATCGGTCGGACGTACGCGAATAACGACATCGTCCTTAAACCGGAAAAAGGCGCTGGTGGACGTTGCTTCCAACCGCCCCTCTTCGGGCAACGATACCGCGACATACCAGCCCCGGTCTTTCGCAAGCCGTTCCGCTTTTACCACCACCGTGGGAACCGGCTCGTTAATCCGGACCGAGCGGATATCGCCGTAGGCTTTCTGGTGGACCGTGACCCAACGCTGCTGCGGCGTGAGGCCCTTCATGTCCGCATCATCGGCCCCCGGGACATTATCCAGATTATCCGCGCGCAATTGCAGCGTCTGGAAGGATGGCGGGTCTGCCAAATCTGTCGAAATGTCGTGGATGGCCGGAACGGTCAGCGCCGACGCCAAAAATGTACCGACCCAACCGACATAGACGAGAGCAATCAGCATCCCGGCCCAACGGCGGGTGCGCGGTGGGGGCGTGATCGATTTACGTGCGCGCCATCCGAACAACAGACCAAATACGAGCGCTCCGATGCCAAGGAAAAAGGCCCAAGTGACGCCTTTCAGCCCACTGGTATATTCCCAAAAACCCCAGCCCGTGCCGACCGCCGAGACCAGACCCCATAAAAGAGCACCTGCGCCAGCCACGAGAACAAGCGTCCCCTGAAAATCAAATTTCTTCTTTTCTGTTACCGGTGGTGGAGCGGGTTGGGCTGCCGCAACGGTCTCAACCTGTTCGGTTGGAATTTCCTGATCGTTCAAGGTCTGCTCCCTTATAATTTCGGTATAACATCAGGATGCTAATCGAAGTTCCGGTTGAAGGCAATTTTGCTCGAACGATATAATATAAAGACGTGACAATCCGTTGGACAAAATGGGGTCTAACTGACAGTAGGCGGCATGTTTACCGACCCTGTCCTACAGAAACGTGCGCAACGCTTCGTCCTGTTGACGGTCTTCATATATGCCGTAGGCTTCGGGATAATCACACCGGTTTTGCCGGATCTGATCCGCGAATTGACCGGCGCCAGTTTGTCGGAAGCGACCCGGTTAGGGGCATGGATTGGCGCTGCGTACGGGATTTTCCAGTTCTTGCTCGGTCCCATGATGGGCAATCTGGGTGACCGCTTCGGCCGTCGCCCCGTATTTCTATTTTCCCTGTTCGGTTTCGGTGTCGACTTCCTGCTGATGGGATTGGCGCCCTCGATCATCTGGCTGTTTATCGGCCGTTCCATCGCGGGCGGCTTGGGTGCGATTTTCGGTCCTGCCAATGCCGCCATGGCCGATATGTCGCGCGCAGAGGACCGCGCGGCAAGCTTCGGCAAAGTCGGGGCAGCCTTTGGCCTGGGCTTCATATTGGGTCCTGCGCTTGGCGGGTTGCTCGCCGATTATGGAACGCGCCTGCCCTTCCTTCTTGCCGCGGGGCTTGCCTTTGCCAACGGTATCTATGGCTATTTCGTGTTTCCCGAAACCATGCCCAAAGATCGGCAGCGGCCGTTCCAATGGCGGCGCGCCAACCCGCTCGGCGCTTTGGCAAATCTGTCGAAGATCAAGGGCATATTGCCGATAGCATCGATTTATTTCCTTTGGGTGAGCGCGACCAACATATACCCGGCGTCATGGACCTTTTTTGCCCCGATCCAGTTTGGCTGGGACAGCAAGATGGTCGGTATATCCCTCACTCTGGTCGGGGTTTCGCTGCTGCTGTTCCAATCGCTCGTTATCGGTCGCGTTGTAAAACGCTTTGGCGAGCGCAAGACCGCAATCATCGGCATGGCGTTCGGCCTTGCGAGTTTCACGATCACGGCATTTCTGACTAATGGAGCCATTGCCCTACTGCTCAATGTGCTGAACGGATTTTCCGGCATGGCGATGCCCGCAATCAATGCCATGATGTCGCGGCGCACCCCGCCAAGCCAGCAAGGCGAATTACAGGGATTAAACGGCAGCATGTCCGCCCTCGCCTTTTTGATGGCGCAGCTCGTCTATAACAATATTCTCGCGACCTTCACCGCCGACGGGGCCCCCATCTATTTACCGGGCGCACCTTTTCTGGTCGCGGCGGGGCTGAGTATCGTGACCCTGGTTGCCCTTTTACTCGTTTCGAAACGCGAACCTGATCACGAACAGAATTGACGACAATGCCCCTGCTTTCCCTGACCCAAGTTGCAGCCGCCGATGTTGAATCGCTCCTCGACGATGCCTTCGGCACCGATCGGCACCAGCGCACGGCCTATAAGTTGCGCGCGGGCATGGCGTTCGTCGACCATCTTTCTTTTGCTATCGTGGAAGACGCACAGTGTATTGGCAGCATCCAATGCTGGCCGATTGCAGCCGGCACCACGCCGCTTCTGTTGGTTGGCCCTGTCGCGGTAGCGCCTGCTTGGCAAAATCGCGGGCTTGGGCACCAGTTGATGAACGCGATGCTTGCCGCCACCCGGCCAGACGATCCGTCCATGGTCATGATCGGCGACCCCGAATATTATGGCCGCTTCGGTTTTGATGCCGAAGGAACCGGGCATTGGACATTACCCGGACCTTGGGAACCGCGCCGGCTGCTGCTGCGCAATCCGAACAGCACGGCGCTCCCGATCCACGCCGAATTGGGCCCGCGGCGCTAAACAGCCCCCCACAGTCAGCAGCGGCAGGTGGGCTTTTGCGCCGCTTTCGGGCGTGTCCGGACAAATTCCTTGCGGGTCAGTAGGCTATCGCGGTTCATATCCGCGATTGCAAAACGCTCCCCAGTTGCGACCGCCCATTCTTCGAATGTGAGCAGATTGTTTCCATCCTTGTCGAGTTGCCGGAATGCCTTTGTTCGACTGCCCATCATCTCCACGCGGGAAATCAGCTCGTCACGGTTGCGGTCATAGCGGTTGAAGCGCACCTCTTCCCGGCTCGCCTATGGGGCCTCTGGCGGAATTGGCGGGGCGGGTCCGATGAGCGGCGCATCCGGACCTGCGGACGGAAGCTCCTCATCCATCGCGGCGGGTGGTGGCGGGGCGGCAGGGATTACGTTTTCCGTCGACGCTTGCGTCTGCCAGAGCCAAAAACTACCCGCCATGAACAGCAAGGCAGCCAGTCCACCAACTAAAATTCTCTGCAATTCCATACCCCTAGCATGAAATGACGTCATGACCGCAAAATCAGCGTCCCGTCAAGCCATGCCAGATCAGTCGGGGTCCGAACACACCCCTCGACAGCATCACAAGCAGGGTAAGTGGCCGTAATGCCCGCTGGCGCGGTAGTGTTTCGGTGCGCAGGGAGAGGATCGCCGGCATGGCCTTGGGATAGCGCGCCGCAAGATCCCGCTTGGCCCATTCCTGTGCCAAAGCGCCCACGGGAAGATTGTTCTCTAACAACCGGGCAAAGCCTTCAAACACCGCCTCCCCCCGTGCCGTGGCAAAGCTATCGAGCAAGGCATCGGACCATTGCTCTTCCATCAGCAGCATTTCCCATGCGTCCACCAGTTTATGCGCCGCGGTGGTTAGTTCCGGTTTGTCGAGTTCCGAAAGGGCCGACAGCAATAGTTCGCCCTTCGGTCGCTGCCCCGGCGCAGCATTCAGTGCGTCGCGCCACCAAGCCAGTTTGAGCTGGCCAATCATCGGTTCGCTGATCCGACTGACGATATCCGACAGCCGCTCGTCAAACTGCAAAAGCAGCGCAAACGCATCTCTAACCTTTGACGGGGCATAGACGATTGCGAGTCGCTGGGGCGGTGAAAGTTGTTCGAAAGATGCGGTCATTTTCCCAAAACCCAAGAGATCTGCAGGGCAAATCAAAGTTAACGGGCCACTAACCATTTAAATTTAAGAAGCACTTACTCTGATTTGGTAATCACTAACATTGAATTTTAATCTGTGGAACAGGGGAACGCCACAATGACTGCAAAGACCGACGCTGAAAAGCGGACCGGAATTCTCGCACGTCTGCGCAAGGACCAGTCTGGCAATACCGTTGCGATATTCGCGGCGGCTCTTTTTCCTATGGCAGGTTTGGTGGGCGGCGCGGTCGATATGGCGCGGCTCTATTCCGTGAAGAACCGACTGCAGGCTGGCTGCGACGCCGGATCGCTCGCTTCGCGCAAGATCATGGGCAATGGCCGCTGGGACGTGAACAACGACGGCAACCGCTTCAACGATGCGACCTATCTAGGCGGGTTGCAGATGTTCGATTTCAACTTTGAAAACGGCTATCTGGGTTCTGAGAACCGGGCGCGTAACTTCGTCGAAGCCAACGGTACCGTTACAGGCACCGCATCGGCCGACGTCCCCATGACGCTGATGCGTATATTGGGCGAGGAAGAGCGCACCGTGTCGGTGACCTGCACGTCGCAGATGAAGATTCCCCACACCGATGTGATGTTTGTGTTCGACGTCACCGGATCGATGTCGAGTGCGATTCCGGGTGACCCTACTGGTCTGTCCAAGATCAACGGTCTGAAGCGAGCGACCAAATGCTTCTATGAAGCGCTTGCCCGCCAAAATATCGATGATGTCGCGCCTGCGGATTGCTACAAAACGTCGAACCCCATTGGCGACTTGTCCACATTAACGCAGCTTCGCTTTGGCTTCGTGCCCTTTGACGAGCAGGTCAATATCGGCAACATCCTGCAAAATGGCTACTACAAGAACACGCAAACCTTCCAGTCGCGCCAGGCGGATCTGGAGAATGTCTGGACATGGACATTGGGCACGGCCAGTGCGACCACGGGTTGGCTGAACAACTGGTCGCCATCGTCTCCGCCATCCAGTCCGTACAATACACGCGAGAGCAACAGCGGTTGGACGGATGTGACATCCAATGCGTCCACATTGCAGGGTACGAGAGTATTCCGTATCACTACCGCCACCAGTGCAACATGCGCAACATCAACGAACAACAATTTGTCCGGCAGTGGTGGATTACTGACTGCGCTGAGCGAGTCCCCGGGGTCAGCCACCACAAATAATCTTGGCACAACCAATACCACCCCAGTTTATCCTGCATCGCAGCAAGTGACCACATACAACCAGACGCGTCCTGTTACGGTAACGCAATTCCGGTACCTGTGGGAGACGAGAAGTGGTGTTGCAGGCTGCTATCTTGAACGACGCGCCCACTCATCGCCTTATACTCAAACCCAGACAGGTGGCACTTCGTCCCGCCCGATAAACTGGCTTCAACGTCAACGCATTACTGGATGGCAGTACAAGCCGGTTACATTTAACGTGTCTGCACTAAAAGCAGGCGGCGGCAGTGATACGAGCACGGCCTATAATGCGTCAATTCTTCTGCCGCTGAATGAATCCAACCTAACCGTGAACCTTTCGGGCAACTCTTCTTCGTCAACCATCAGAATTGTGTCCAACGCAACCGTTGCTTGGTCTGGCTGTATCGAAGAACGGCAGACTGTCCGCAATCAAGACGGTGATCCGAGCGACGAATTCAGCCCGATTCCCGACGATGCCTATGACCTTGATATTGATATGATCCCGGACACAGGTGACGAAGCGACCCGCTGGGGCTTTCAGCTGCAAAACGCTGTCTGGGCACGGCATAACTGGGTCGTATTTGATGCTGGTGGCGCTTCTTATTATGAACCTGTCCTTGCCGACGTCTGGCGCGCGACGACCAGTTCGTCGAACCCGTCAGGCATGTCGCGCAACACAAGCCCGGGTTGCCCGACAGCGGCGGCACGCAAGCTCGCCACATATAGGGATGCCGCTGGGGCGACGTCATACAAAAACTATGTCAACGCGTTAACGCCGGGTGGAAATACCTACCACGATATCGGCCTTATCTGGGGCGCGCGGCTTTTGTCTCCGACGGGGATTTTCGCGGACGAAAATGCCACGACCCCGGATGGACAGGAAATCCAGCGACACATGATCTTCATGACCGACGGCGAAACCTACAATGTGGGCAGCAACTATACGCCCTATGGTATTGAAGGCTGGGACCGCCGCCGTACACCGCTCGGGACCAATCCTACTATTTTGGATTTGAACGCTGCGACCGACGCCCGGACAACCGCGCTCTGCACGGCTATCAAGAATCTTGGCAACAACGGTGTGACATTGTGGGTCGTCTATTACGGGACAACCGATCCCACAACGACCGCGCGGATGCAAAATTGCGCAACGACGACCAACAACCACTTCTTCCAGGCGTCCAATACACAGTTGCTGATCGAGTCCTTCAACAAGATCGCTGAATCCATTTCCGAACTCAAGCTGACGGGGTAATCACGATGCTTACCAAATTGCACAAGCCATTTTTGAAGTTCGTAAATGACCGCGAAGGTACGTCCATCGTCGAATTCGCGGTTATTTCACCGGTAATGTTCACCTTGCTGTTTGGCGGGTTCGACTTTGGCCATACGCTGTATATGCAGTCGGTTCTTCAAGGAGCGATCAACAAGGCAGCGCGAGACTCCGCGCTGGAAACCGGCACGGTGTCCGAGGTCCAGGCCGCCGTTGACCAAAAGGTAATTGATCAGGTGACCGCCGTCCATCGCACAGCCGAGTTCAATGCCGATAGCTTTAGCCGTTCCTATTTCCGCACCTTCACCGATGCGGCCTTCCCCGAAAGCGAAGTGTGGGACGACACCAACAGCGACGGCGAATGTAATAATGATGAAAATTACATCGACGAAAACAACAACAGTACCTTTGATGCCGATGGTATCGCCGACGGTCAGGGCTACACCCGCGATGCTGTGAAATATTCGGCGACAATCAGCTACGACCGCCTGTTTCCTTTGGCGGGATTGCTGGGCGTCAACGACCGGGTGACGCTGACCGCATCCACCGTGATTGCGAACCAGCCTTACGGACAAAAGGCCGCGGCCATTACGCGAAAGTGTGAAGATGCGTAAGAAAATGAGAAAAATCTTGGGCAATTCGCCTTCCATCGCGAAGAACGAAAGCGGGCTCGCCTTGATCGAGTTTGCGTTCATCGCACCAGTATTCATGGTTTTTGTCGCGTCGGGAGCCGAACTGGCAAATTATGCCAATGACTCCACGCAGGTGTCGCAGTTGGCCTTGCAGGTTGCAGATAACGCCGCGCGTATCGGTGAAGGCGACCCGCTCGCCAACAAGAAGATCACCGAAACCCAGATCAATGACCTGTTCACCGGTGCCGAAATTCACGCGGGCGAGCTTGATATTTTTGGCAGCCACACGGAAGACGGCAATGTCGTGCCAAATGGCCGCATCATATTGTCCAGTCTCGAAACGGTGGCCAACCCGAACCCCACCGGTAAACTCAAAATTGCCTGGCAACGGTGCCGCGGTCTTGCGACCAGCTATACCCCGCAATATGGTGTTGCCGGTCAGCCAAGCGGACAGAATATGGACGCTATGGGCCCTGCGGGACGTCAGGTCACCGCACCTGCCGGGACACCCGTCATGTTTGCCGAAGTCCATTACCGCTATCGGCCATTGTTCCTGAATGGCTTTGCCATCAAGGACTATGAAAATATCAACGCGATCGCCGCGATGATGGTCCGCGACGCGCGCGACCTGACCCAAGTCTATAATACAGAGGCTGCCCCTGCGGCGACTTGCACCTGATTAAATGAAGTTCTGCTGGGTCTTAACGACCCAGCACCTTGCGCACCCCTGCCGCGATTTTGGCAGGATTGACCAACGCCGCCTTTTCCAAATTGGCGGCATAAGGCATCGGTACATCTTCGTTCGTTACCCGGATGACCGGTGCGTCGAGATCGTCGAACCCGTCTTCCATACAAATGGCGATAACTTCGCTGCCAACCGAACAGACGGGCCAGCCCTCTTCGGCAATGACCAGACGGTTGGTTTTGGCAAGGCTGGCAAGAATGGTCGCCTTGTCGAGCGGACGGATTGTGCGCAGGTCGATGACTTCGACATTGATGCCCTCACCTGCCAAGGTTTCCGCCGCCTCCAGCGCCATGCCGACGCCGATGGAATAGCTGACCACCGTAACATCTGACCCTTCGCGCATCACGCGCGCCTTGCCGATGGGCAGAATATGGTCGTCCAGATCGGGAATGTCGAACGTACGGCCGTAGAGCAACTCGTTTTCAAGAAATACAACTGGATCTTCGCACCGGATTGCAGCTTTCAACAGCCCCTTGGCATCGGCCGCATCATAGGGGCAGATCACAATCAGGCCGGGAACGCTGGCGTACCACGGGGCGTAGTTCTGGCTGTGCTGCGCGCCGACACGTGCCGCTGCGCCATTTGGTCCGCGGAACACGATCGGGCACCGCATCTGGCCACCCGACATATAGTTGGTCTTGGCGGCCGAGTTGATGATGTGGTCAATCGCCTGCATCGCGAAGTTAAAGGTCATGAATTCGATAACGGGGCGCAAGCCACCCATTGCCGCGCCGGTTCCGATACCGGCAAAGCCATATTCGGTAATTGGCGTGTCGATCACACGGCGTGCGCCAAACTCGGCGAGCAATCCTTGGGTGACTTTATACGCGCCTTGATATTCGGCGACTTCTTCACCCATTACAAAGACGCGATCGTCGCGCCGCATTTCTTCCGCCATCGCGTCGCGCAGGGCTTCACGCAGGGTGAGCGAAACCATCGCAGTGCCCGCAGGCACGGCAGGATCGGACTTTGCAACCGCCGCGACAGGCGCAGGTGCAGCAACAGGGGCCGCAACGGGCGCTTCAACCGGAGCGACAGGTGCAGGTGCGGGTGCTGCGGCAGGTGGCGGCGAAGCGGCTTCGTCGTCACCAGATATCAGCGCGATAACGGTTCCGACCTTTACGCAGTCTGTTCCTTCGGGGATCGTGATGGAGGAAATGACGCCCTCATCCACAGCCTCAAATTCCATGGTCGCCTTGTCGGTTTCAATCTCCGCAAGGATATCGCCCGATTTGACGCTGTCGCCTTCCTTCACCAGCCATTTGGCCAGCGTGCCCTCTTCCATCGTAGGCGAAAGCGCAGGCATTTTAAGTTCGATTGCCATCAATATTGCTCCACCAGCACGTCGGTATACAGTTCGTTTAATTCAGGTTCGGGCGAGCTTTCCGCAAAATCGGCAGACTCGTTCACAATGGTCCGTATTTCTTTTTCAAGCGCTTTCAATTCATCCTCGCCAACGCCCATTTCCGCGAGATAGACTTTGCAGCCTTCAATCGGATCGCTGTTGTCGCGCACCGACTGCACTTCATCGCGGCTCCGGTATTTGGCCGGATCGGACATGGAATGGCCGCGATAGCGATAGGTCTTCATTTCCAGCAAGACCGGGCCATTGCCACCACGCACCCAATCCAGCGCAACCTCCGCTGCGCCGCGCACGGCGAGCACATCCATGCCGTCGACCTGGATGCCGGGAATGCGGAAGCTTTCGCCGCGACGGTATAACTGGTCTTCGGACGATGCCCGGTTGACGCTGGTGCCCATGGCATATTGGTTGTTCTCGATCACGAAGATGATCGGAAGCTTCCAAAGTTCAGCCATGTTGAAGCTTTCGTAGACCTGCCCCTGGTTGGAAGCTCCGTCGCCGAAATAGGCAAGGCACACGCCGCCATCGCCGGAATATTTATGCCCGAAGGCAAGCCCTGCCCCCAGCGAAACCTGCGCGCCAACGATCCCGTGGCCGCCGTAAAATTTATGGTCGGTCGAAAACATGTGCATCGATCCGCCCTTCCCGCGCGAAATCCCTGCCGCGCGGCCGGTCAATTCAGCCATGATCACATTGGGGTCGATGCCATAAGCGAGCATATGGCCATGGTCGCGATAGCCCGTAATCACGCTGTCCTTGCCCGGGGTCAATGCCGACTGGAGACCGATCGCAACCGCTTCCTGACCGATGTACAAATGGCAAAAGCCGCCGATAAGGCCGAGACCATAAAGCTGGCCTGCCTTTTCCTCGAACCGGCGGATCAGCAGCATATCGCGGTAGAATTTCAGAAGTTCTTCTTTGGTCGCCTTATAGGGAACAGGCTCGGCAGGACGCTCCCGGTTTGCGCGAGAAAGATCTTCGCTGACGCTCGCTTTCTTGGGGGCGGATTTCTTCGCGGGGGTCTTGGCCAAAGCGTAATCCTCTGCTGTTAAATTCAGGCGTTAAGTGTTTCCCGCCTAGTCAAAATCACGAACCGTGAAAAGCGGTTTTCCGCTACGACATAGGGTGCATAGCTATTCATTATATGGCGGGGGCCATTACTTTAACGGAACAACGACCTCATCCGGGGCGACGACGTTCAATTCTTTGCGCATCAACTCGCCGGCAAGGTCGGGATCGACATTATCTCGGTCCAGCAAAAGCTGCCGGTTGCGCAGGGCGTCCCGCTCCTTCTTCAGCTGGGCTAACTCGATTTTCCGTTCGCTCAGGGCGGCGCGATAATCGGTCCAGGCGATGATACCCGTTGGCCCGAGCAACGCGTAAGACGCGATCCCCAGCAATGCGACAAGCGCCAGCCCCGGTCCGATGACCGTTTTGACATATTGGGGATTCTTCTTGCCTTGGGCCATGCCGAATTAGAACACCATTTTCAGCGCCAAGGCAATAATGTGGATTAGCGGAATATGCTGCGCCCCGCGAAAATTGCAGCGGCGCCCAGCTCTTCTTCGATCCGGATGAGTTGGTTGTACTTCGCCAACCGGTCGGAACGCGCAAGGCTTCCGGTTTTGATCTGGCCGCAATTGGTGGCGACAGCAAGATCCGCGATGGTCGCATCTTCGGTTTCACCCGAACGGTGCGACATCACCGCGGTGTAGGACGCGCGGTGCGCCATCGACACGGCGGCCAGCGTCTCGGTCAGCGTACCGATCTGGTTCACCTTCACGAGCAACGAATTGGCGAGCCCCTTGCCGATGCCCATCGACAGACGCTCGGGATTGGTCACGAACAAATCATCGCCGACGAGCTGGACTTCGTGGCCGATTTTATCGGTCAGCGCTTTCCAGCCTTCGAAATCATCTTCGCTCATGCCGTCTTCGATGGAACGGATTGGATAGTCCTTGCACAAGGCAGCCAGATAATCGGCCATTTCATGCGGGCTGAGCGACAGGCCTTCGCCCGATATTTCATATTTGCCATTTTTGAAGAACTCGGTCGCCGCGCAATCGAGCGCGAGGACGACTTCGTCACCGACCTTGAAGCCAGCCTTTTCAATCGAAGCCATGATGAAATCGAGCGCATCGCGGGTCGATGCCAAATTGGGGGCAAAGCCGCCTTCGTCACCTACGGCGGTTGCAAGGCCCTTTTCATGCAGGCCTTTTTTCAGCGTGTGGAAAATTTCGGAACCCCAGCGCACGGCTTCCTTGATGGAATCGGCACCGACCGGCATGACCATGAATTCCTGGAAATCGATCGGGTTGTCGGCATGTTCGCCGCCATTAATGATGTTCATCATCGGGACGGGCAGAACATGCGCGTTCACGCCACCGACATAGCGATACAGCGGCAAACCGCGCGCATCGGCGGCAGCCTTTGCAACCGCAAGGCTGACGCCCAAAATCGCATTGGCACCTAGGTTTGACTTGTTGACCGTACCGTCGAGGTCGATCATGACCGCGTCGATATCTTCCTGATCTTCGGCATCGAGGTCGAGCAAGGCTTCGGAAATCGGCCCGTTGACGGACTCTACGGCTTGCAACACGCCCTTGCCCATATAGCGCGCCTTGTCGCCATCGCGCTTTTCCACCGCTTCATAGGCGCCTGTCGAGGCGCCCGAGGGGACCGCTGCGCGACCGAAACTGCCATCTTCCAGCAAGACATCGACTTCCACCGTCGGGTTGCCCCGGCTGTCCAATATCTCGCGGGCGTGAATGTCGATAATTCCGGTCATGAAAGGCTCCAATTGGTGGCTGAGGGAACGTATGCGCGCCTCTATCGTTCTGCCTTTGATTTGGCAATGTCGCGCAGAGATAAAGATTTATAATCTATTTTGTGGTGCTATAGTTGACTAAGGCACCTTGAATGCAAATATCTGACGTGAGTAACGCCCCACCCCTAACCCCAAGGAGTTCCGAAATGGCCGAAACCGCAAAACCCAAAGCCGCTGCAAAGCCAGCCGCGAAACCAGCTGCGAAGCCCAAAGCGGCCCCTAAAAAGACCGCCACCACAACCGCTGCCGCGGCAACGCCGGCTGCGACGACCAAGGCAGTTGTCAAGGCAACACCGCCCAAGGGCAAGACAGAGAATGTAACCGCAAAGGTCAAAACCGACATGAATGATTTCAAGGCGAAAGCCACCGACAGCGCTAAGGCTGCGGCTGAAAAGGGCAAAGAGCGCGCCACCGAAGCGGTAGGCAGCATCGGCAAGCTCATCCGCGACAGCGCCGCCACCATCGATGAAAATGTCGGCAAGCAATATGGCGACTATGCCCGCGGTGCCGCCGATGCAGTTGACGGTTTTGCAAGCAAGCTGGACGCAAAAGACGTCGACGCGCTCGCCGAAGATGCGCGCCAGTTTGTCCGCAAGAGCCCGGCAGTTGCCATCGGCGCTGCTGCAGCGGTCGGCTTTGTTCTTGCCCGCCTGTTCCGGTCGGGTGGCAAAGACGCCTGATTTCCATAACAGTGGCATTGCCATAGACGGCCATTGGCCGTTAAGCGGGTGGAATGACGGACGAGCATCAGAACACAGACAAAGACGTGCAGGGCCAAGGGTCCGAAACTTCGCCCGTGGAGCAGGTGACGCTGGTCCTCGACGATCTGCGTGCGCTTGCCCGGGCTGAGGTCAATTATTACCAGTCGCGGCTGGATTACAGCCGCCACGTCCTTCGATGGTCCTTCCGGTTTGGCGCCATTGCGGCCTTCGCCTTTAGCGGGGCCGCCATCGCGCTCGTGATTGGACTGGTCCTGACGCTGTCGCCCCTGATCGGTCCGGGCTGGGCCACATTGTCGGTTACGGCGGCATTCATCATCATCGGAATAATCTGCGGGTACAAGGCACGAAAATGGCTGCGGAAGGTTTACTTCCCGGAGATTGAACGAGATGACGACCCTATTACCTAAGGACCCCGAGGTGACCGATCGGAAATCCGTCATATTATCCGACGCGGAACGGCGCAATTTGCGCCGTAAGCTGCGCGGAAGCGTCGAAGTCGCGCAGGATGTTCTGCATCCGCGCAACCAGATCCGGCGGTTACTGCAGAAGAAAAAAACGCAAGCGGTGAAGGTGTCGGAAGACGCCTCGCAACTTGCCCGCAAAAATGCACCGCTAATCGGGGCGGTCGGCCTGGGGGCAATTTTATTTGCCGCGCGCCGTCCTATTTCCAATTGGCTTTCAAAGCTGCGAAAGAGTAAAAGCAACTTGCCTGACGGCAAATGAGACAGGAACGAAACATGAGCAAGATCGGCGACAGCATCAAAACCGCGACCCACAGCGCGAAAGAAGGTTTGGCTTCGGCCAAGGCCACGACCAGCAAGAAAAGCGCGGCTGCCCGTGAAAAGGCTGCAGACGCGTATGAAAAAGGCCGTGAAGCCGCCGCACGCGGTGTCCAGCAATCGCGCGATTACGCGCATAAGGCTGCCGAGAAGACGTCGCAGGGTATTGATAAAAACCCGCTTGCCATCGTGCTGGGCGGCGTAGCCATTGGCGCCATCGTCGGTGCCTTGCTGCCCCGCACCGAACGCGAAACCAAGTTAATGGGCAAGACCGGGAAGAAGCTGAACAAGAAAGCCAAGGAAATGGCGAAGGCTGCAAAGTCGGCAGGTAAAGAGAAAGTGGACAGTCTGGGCCTGAATGGCGATGCGGTCCGCGATCAATTTAGAGACCTTGTCAGCAAAGCGGCAGAAGCGGTAAAGGCCGCCGGCGTAGCCGCTACGGAAGCGGCTAAAAAAAAGGATTAAGGGGCAAGAATTTGAACGAAGCTAAATTGCATCTGGTGTTCGGGGGCCGGGTCAAAGACCCGCAGACACTGGAATTCACGGATCTTGAAAAGCTCGACATCGTCGGCATGTTCCCGGACTACGCGTCTGCCGAAGAGGCATGGCGCGCTGCCGCACAGAAAACGGTCGACGACGCCGAGATGAAATATGTCGTCGTGCACCTGCACAAATTGCTGCAGCCTCAGGATTAAGGATGTGTCGGGCGCCGCACCATGCGGCGCTCCACTTCTTTAAGGGTCAGGCTTTGCGGTAACGCCACAAGAGTAGCGGACGCGCCAGAAACAGGCCGGCCACAAAACCGCCGATATGCGACCAGATGGCAATGCCAATGCCCAAGCCCGGTCCGACAAATCCCAAAGCAAGATTAAGCGCCACCCACGCGAGGGTGAGATGCACCGGACGCGCAATATTGGCCGGGATCGGTCCCCACGCCTTGGGCTGCGCGTTGGGGAACAGCAGGACATAAGCGCCGATAATGGCCGAGATTGCGCCGCTTGCGCCGATGGCGGGCGCCGTCATGTCGGCCGACATCGGCCATTGCATTACCGCCGCCAACCATTCTGTACCCGCAGCTGCATAAGCTCCGACAAGGTATAAGAAGATATAGATACCGCCACCCAGCACACGCTCGACCATTTTTCCTATCAGCAGGAGCATGACCATATTCAATATGGCATGCATCAGCCCGCCATGCAGGAATGCCGCGCTCAGCGGGGTCAGAAATGCGGGGACGAGGAAGCTGATGGCTTCAAACTGGGAACTGTCACCACTGAGCCGGATCGGCCAAAGCCCCCCGGATATCACGGCATATTCCCACCATTGCGGCACGAGCAGCAGCAGCGCGATCACCATATTGATCACGACAAGTGCGTTGGTAACAGGCCCGCGCGGGAACTGCATCATCGGTCTCCAAATGGAACTACGGCGTAACGCATTCCAGAAACCTCAGTCAAAACCACGCCGCTCCGCTTTTGAGCGGAACAGGCGGCATGATTTTGATGTGTCGCGGTCAAATCAGATAAACTCGATCTTCGACACGAGATAATATTTGTCGCCCGACGGCACGGTCAGCTCGATTTCGTCTTCGACCACGCGGCCGATCAGCGCGCGGCCCAGCGGCGAGTTATAGGAAATCCGCCCAGCCTTGGCGTCGGCTTCGGTTTCACCGACCAACTGGTAACGCACCGGCTTGTCGTCTTCGTCGAGCAAGGTCACCGTTGCGCCAAATACAATTTTGTCGCCTGACAAGGTCGTAGGATCGATAATCTGCGCACGGCCAATCTTGTCCTCGATTTCGGAAATCGCAGCTTCGACCTGGCCTTGGCGTTCCTTGGCAGCGTGATATTCGGCATTTTCCGACAAATCGCCATGTGCACGTGCTTCCTCGATTGCTTCCACAATCATCGGGCGCTCGTCGCGGAGGCGCTTCAGGTCGGTCGTTAGCTTTTCATAGCCTTCGGCCAACATCGGATATTTTTCAAAACTCGCCATTTTGGCTGCCCTTCGTCACAAATACGTCCCCACCGGAGGAGCGGTCAAACCCATCCGATATGCAGTTTCAAATTTAGGGGAGAGATACTGCTTCCCTTAATAATAGTCCTGAAGTGGCCGAACTTCAAGTTGCCGTTGCTGTAAGGAGGCAATCGCCTGTGCCACGGCGACACTTCCGGCGGCTGTGGTATATTGCGAAACCTTGTTCACCAGCGCGGAACGGCGGATTTCTTCGCTGTCTTTCAGGCTCTGCCAACCTTCGGTCGTGTTGAAAATCAGGTGGATTTCGCCATCCTTGATCTTGTCGACGATATGCGGGCGGCCCTGTGCCACCTTGTTCACCCGTTCGACTTCGATTCCCTGCGCCAACAGATAGTCGGCGGTGCCGCCGGTCGCACATACGGTAAAGCCGCATTCGATGGCTTGCTTGACCGCCGGAACGATGACCGGCTTGTCGCTGTCCTTCACCGACACAAACAGCTTTCCGCCCATCGGCGGGGGCATACGTGCGCCGATTTGCGACTTGGCGAAGGCAGTCGCGAAATCCTTGTCGATGCCCATGACTTCGCCGGTCGATTTCATTTCGGGCGACAACACAGGGTCGACGCCGGGGAAGCGATCGAACGGGAATACCGCTTCCTTGACCGCGATATAGTCGATGTCGAGATTGATGGGCGGCAAGTCCTTCAGCTTTTCGCCTGCCATCACCCGCGCTGCAATTTTCGCGATTGGTGCGCCAATAGCCTTGGCGACAAAGGGAACCGTGCGGCTTGCACGTGGATTGACTTCGATCAGATAGACTTTGCCATCCTTGACCGCGAACTGGACATTCATAAGTCCGCGGACATGGAGGTTGAACGCCAGCAGTTCGGCCTGACGGCGGATTTCTGCGATAATGTCAGCCGGAAGGCTGTACGGCGGGATGGTGCAGGCGCTGTCGCCGCTGTGCACGCCGGCTTCCTCGATATGCTGCAATATTCCGGCAACCACCACATCGTCGCCGTCGCAAATCGCGTCGACATCAACTTCGATGGCATCGCGCAAATAGCTGTCGATCAATACGGGGGAATCGCCCGACACGATCACAGCTGTCTGGATATAATTTTCGAGCTGCGCCTGCGTATCGACAATCTCCATCGCCCGTCCGCCTAGCACATAGGAGGGGCGCATCAGCACCGGATAGCCAATCTTGTCGGCCACGGCGATGGCCTCTTCCCGGCTACGGGCGATGCCATTTTCCGGCTGGCGTAATTTGAGCTTGTTAATCAGCGCCGCAAAACGCTCCCGGTCCTCGGCCAAATCGATAGCGTCGGGCGACGTTCCGAGGATCGGAATACCTGCGGCTTCGAGCGCCTTGGCCAAATTCAGCGGCGTCTGCCCACCAAATTGCACGATCACGCCCTTCAATGTGCCATTTAGCTGCTCGACGTGCAGGATTTCCAGCACATCTTCAGCGGTCAAAGGCTCAAAATAAAGCCGATCGGAAGTGTCATAGTCGGTCGAAACCGTTTCCGGATTGCAGTTGACCATGATCGTTTCATAACCCGCATCCGCAAGCGCAAAACAGGCGTGGACGCAGCAATAGTCAAACTCGATCCCCTGCCCGATCCGGTTGGGACCGCCGCCCAGAATCACGATTTTCTCGCGATCCGATGGCTGGCTCTCGCATTCGGGCGTGCCGAAGCTGGGCGCTTCATAGGTCGAATACATATAAGGCGTCTTCGCCTCGAACTCCGCAGCGCAGGTGTCAATGCGTTTGAAGACCGGACGGACGCCCAGTTTATGGCGCAGCGCGCGAACCTCTTCCTCGGTCACTGCCCCGGCCATGGCGCGTGCCGCCTGCATCGCGATTCCGGAACCATGGCGCACAGCCGTTTCCATGCCGGGCCGGATATTGAGCGATTCAACGGCTAAATAGGCAAGCCGCTTGTCCGAAAAGCCCATGGCTTTCAGACGGCGCAAGGCCTCGGGTCCATTGGGAAGGCCATTGGCTTTGATGCCATTTTCTTCGGCGATGATTTCTTCAAGTCGCTCCAGAAACCACGGATCGAACTTTGCAATAGCGTGGATTTCCGCGACGCTCATGCCCTCGCGCAATGCCTGCGCCGCAACCAGCAGCCGGTCAGGCGTCGCCCGGGACAGTTCTGCGGACAGTTCATCCTTCGATGCGCCGCGCAGCGCATCGACATAATTGAAGCCCGAAAGCCCGGTTTCCAGCCCGCGTAATGCCTTCTGCATGCTTTCGTGGATGTTGCGGCCAATCGCCATCACTTCGCCCACCGACTTCATCGCGGTGTGCAGCAGAGGCTCGGCACCCTTGAACTTTTCAAAGGCAAAGCGCGGAATTTTGGTGACGACATAGTCGATCGTTGGTTCGAACGATGCCGGGGTTGCACCGGTAATGTCGTTGGTAATCTCGTCCAGCGTATAGCCAACCGCCAGCTTGGCGGCGACCTTGGCGATGGGAAAGCCGGTTGCCTTGGACGCGAGCGCCGATGACCGCGATACGCGCGGGTTCATCTCGATCACGATCAGGCGGCCGTCCTTCGGATTCACTGCGAACTGTACGTTCGAACCCCCTGTTTCGACTCCGATTTCGCGCAAGCAAGCGATGCTTGCGTTACGCATGATCTGATATTCCTTGTCGGTCAGCGTCAGCGCCGGGGCGACGGTAATCGAATCCCCGGTATGCACACCCATTGGGTCGACATTTTCGATGGAGCAAATGATGATGGCATTGTCGTTGCGGTCGCGCACGACCTCCATCTCATATTCTTTCCAGCCGAGCAGCGATTCTTCGATCAGCACCTCGGTCGTCGGCGATGCGTCGAGGCCGCCGGTGACGATCTTGATAAACTCGTCGCGGTTATAGGCAATGCCGCCGCCCGTGCCGCCCATGGTGAAACTGGGGCGGATGATGGACGGCAAGCCGGTACGTTCCAACACCTCCAGCGCTTCGTCCATCGAATGCGCAATGCCTGAGCGTGCCGATTCCAGACCGATCTTGGTCATGGCATCGCGGAATTTGATCCGGTCTTCAGCCTTGTCGATTGCCTCGGCATCCGCGCCGATCATTTCCACCCCATATTTGGCCAGCGTGCCATCGTTAAACAGCGCCAGCGCGACATTCAGCGCCGTCTGCCCTCCCATGGTCGGCAAAACCGCGTCGGGGCGTTCCTTTTCGATAATCTTGGCGACGATTTCCGGCGTAATCGGCTCGACATAGGTCGCATCGGCCATATCCGGATCGGTCATGATCGTGGCGGGGTTGGAGTTGACTAGGATAATCCGATACCCCTCCTCCCGCAGCGCCTTGCACGCCTGCGTTCCCGAATAGTCAAACTCGCACGCCTGCCCGATGATGATAGGGCCAGCCCCGATGATAAGGATGGAGGAGATGTCAGTACGTTTGGGCATTCTCTATTCCATACTCACATAAGCTTCGGCGCCCATGCGCTCAAACTCGTCTGTTATGCAGGAAAAGGCCGATGTGCCCTCTGCCTGGCTGAGCTTGATCATCACGCCGCTGGTACCTTTTGTTTCTTCTACGGTCATGGTCACGCCATCAACGACCTCCGTCTCGGTGCTGGTCGATGGACCAAACCGCGCGGTGGTCAGTTTGCAATTGGCTTTCAGCTCAGCAAATTGGGCTTCTGTCATAGCCGTTTTAGACCCTGAACTTCCGCCGCCTCCCGCTCCCCCGCACGCGCCAAGGATCAGCGTCGCGCTGGCGATGAGGGTGATGTTGGTAAGTTTGCGCTTCATGCCATCATCTCTGCAAATTTCTCGAACAGATAATGGCTATCTTGCGGGCCCGGTGACGCCTCGGGATGATATTGCACGCTGAACGCGGGGCTATCGGTGAGTTCGAAACCGCAGTTTGACCCGTCGAACAGGCTAGTGTGCGTTGCCTTCGCATTCGCAGGCAATGTTTCAGCATCCACCGCAAAGCCGTGGTTCATGCTGGTAATCTCGACCGCGCCATCGGACAGGCGCTTGACCGGATGGTTCGCGCCACGGTGCCCCTGGTGCATCTTTTCGGTCTTCGCACCGACCGCAAGGCCCAGCATCTGGTGACCAAGGCAAATGCCGAACAGCGGCTTTTTCGTCGCCAGCCATTGCTGGATAACCGGCACCGCATAGACGCCGGTTGCGGCAGGGTCGCCTGGGCCGTTGGACAGGAACAGGCCATCAGGCGCGTGCGCCATAATCTCGTCGAAGGCCGCCGTCGCCGGAACGACCGTCACGTCACAGCCTACATCGACCAGATTGCGCAGGATATTATGCTTGATGCCATAATCGATCGCGACGACCTTGCGGCTGCCTTTGGCCGATGGTGCATAGCCCTCGCCAAGCTTCCACAAACCCTTGTCCCAGCCATAGGTCTGCAAAGAGGACACATCCTTCGCCAGATCCATCCCCTCCAGCCCGGCCCAGGCCTTCGCTTGCGCCAGCAGTGCGGGAATGTCGAACTTGCCACTGGCCGCGTGCGCGATCACCGCGTTCGGGGCGCCGTTGATGCGGATCAGGCGGGTCAGCGCGCGGGTGTCTACGCCCGAAATGCCGATGCGGCCATTGGCCTTCATCCAGCCGTCAAAATGCTGCGTGCTGCGGAAATTCGACGGGTCGGTCACATCCTGACGCACGATCGCGCCCAGCGCATGGGGGTTCAGAGCCTCCACATCTTCAGGATTGGCGCCGACATTGCCGATATGGGGAAAGGTGAAGTTGATGATCTGGCCGGCATAGGAAGGGTCGGTCATGACCTCTTGGTATCCGGTCATAGCGGTGTTGAAACACACCTCACCAACCGCCTGCCCTTCGGCACCAAAGCCCCGGCCCCAGATGATCTCGCCAGACGCCAATACCAATACGCCTGTCGCTCCGGTGGGCGCGCGCGTAGAGGTGGGGTCGGCCATGATGGGGTCGCTCCGGTCAGAAGATTGCAGCAATGTCGCTAAGGCACCGCGCCTAGACATGGCGGGCGGAGGCGTCAATGCGGAAAACGAGAAAGTTGTGGAATAGTGTCCGTCGAAGTTGAGGGTGACGAAAAATGGTTGTTCGTCTAACGCACATCTTCATCAAAAATTCGGAAAACAAAAATGATTCGTGACACCATTAAAGCCGCCCAGATCACCGCGATGAAGGCCGGCGAAAAAGACCGCCTCGCCGCTGTTCGCCTGATCCTTGCCAAGATCAAGGACCGCGACATCGAACTGCGCACAGCGTCGCAGCAGCCCGATGACGACGCGCTCGTCGTTGAAGTCCTGCAGAAAATGGTGAAACAGCGCCGCGAATCCATCGCCCTCTACGAACAAGGCGGCCGCGCCGAACTGGCCGCTGTCGAATCGGCCGAGCTTGCGGTCATCGAAGAATTCCTGCCCGCGCAGATGAGCGAAGCTGAAACCAGCGCCGCCATTGAAGCCATCAAAGCCGAACTGGGCGCATCCACCGTCAAAGACATGGGCCGCGTCATGGCCACCCTCAAAGAACGCCACGGTCCGCAGCTCGACATGAGCAAGGCCAGCGGCTTGGTGAAGGCGGCGTTGGGCTGAAGTGTCCCTCACCCCGCAATGGCTTGATGAACTACGTTCCCGGATCACGCTTTCCGCGTTGATTGGCCGTACCGTCAAGGTCACCCGTGCGGGGCGGGAGTTTAAGGCCTGTTGTCCGTTCCATAACGAAAAAACCCCCAGTTTCACGATCAACGATGAAAAGGGGTTCTACCATTGCTTCGGCTGCTCCGCGCATGGTGACGCTATAAGGTGGATGACGGACCAACGCGGGCTGTCCTTTATGGACGCGATCAAGGAACTCGCCGCCGAGGCGGGCATGAACGTGCCTGCTGCAGACCCCAAAGCCGCGCAACGGGCTGAAAAAGCGAATAATTTATATGACGTCATGACGGCAGCGCAGGACTGGTTTGTTCAACAGTTGCAAGGCGTCGAGGGCGCAGGTGCGCGGGAATATCTGCAGAAACGCGGCTTTTCGGCCAAGACCATCCAGGAATTCGGCTTCGGCCTGGCACCCGACAACCGCACTGCACTCAAATCCGCGCTGCAGAAATTCGGCACCCCCATGCTTGTGGAGGCGGGCCTGCTGATATCGGTCGACAATAAGGAACCTTATGACCGCTTCCGGGGTCGCCTGATGATCCCGATCCGCGATCCGCGCGGGCGCGTCATTGCCTTTGGCGGACGTATTCTCGGCGATGGCGAGCCCAAATATCTGAACTCCCCCGACACGCCGCTCTTTGACAAGGGGCGCACGCTCTACAATCTCGACAAATGCTCGCCCGCATCGCGCAAGACGGGGCGCGTGATCGTTGTCGAAGGCTATATGGACGTCATCGCCATTGCGCAGGCGGGCTTTGCCGATGCCGTTGCGCCGCTTGGCACCGCCTTGACCGAGCAACAGATCCAGATGCTGTGGCGGATGACCGAAAAGCCCCTGCTCTGCTTCGATGGCGATAGCGCCGGACAAAAAGCGGCCATGCGCGCGGCGTTGCGGGCGTTGCCCTTGCTGAAACCCGGCCACAGCCTGCAATTTGTAACCCTGCCGGAGGGGCAAGACCCCGACGATCTGGTCAAGAAATCAGGACCGAAGGCCCTTGCCGAACTCCTCGATGCCTCCGAACCGCTTGTCGAGCGCCTCTGGCGCAGCGAAGTGGCCGCCGGCCCCTTGGACACCCCGGAAGACCGCGCCGGCCTGAAACAGCGTCTGGGCGGGCATATGGCAAATATCGCCGACGCAGAAATCCGCCGCCACTATGCCGATGCCTTCCGCGAACGCTTCGATACGCTGTTCGCACCCAAGCCCCGCGCACCGTTTCAACCGAGCAGCGCGCCGCGCAATGGCAAGGCACGCGACTGGCGTGCCCCGCAAATCCTGCCCCCGGGTCCGGAAACCAAAAGCTTCAATGCCAAAAATTCCGACTTTCTGGTACAAGGCGTGCTGGGTGCAATTTTGCGAAACCCTGTCCTGATTCTGCAGCACCAGGAGGCGCTGAGCGACTTCGTTCCACCCGACCCGAATCACGCAAAATTGCTGGGTGCGATACTAGATGCAAGTTTTGCCAAAGAATCGCTTGATACGGAGGGGTTAATTACCATATTGGACAAGAAGTTGTATAATGTCGCCATATCGCTTCTCCACAGCAACGGCAAAGTCTTTGCCTTTAACCGTGGAGATGTCGGGGTTGGAAGCGACGGATTGTCCAACGCTTCAAAGGAATTGGGTGAAGCAATCAGGCTTATGAAGCAGCGTCCCGCGCTGGAAGAAGCTCTGGAACGCGCCACATTGCGGGCAAGTTCGGAGATGACCGACGAGACTTTTGCGGAACAGCAACGATTGCGCGCCGAGAAAAAGGCATTTGACGACCGCATCATCGCATTTTTTCGGCGCGATGCGGACGGTCTGTAGAATTTAGAGTTATCGGGGAATTATTTTGGCAAGTCGCGCAAACGAAAACGAAGAAGATATGTCCGAAAACGGTGATGCACCGCTGATTGACCTCAACGATGCTACCGTCAAAAAGCTGCTCGCAAAGGCGAAGCGCCGGGGTTTCCTGACCTATGACGAACTGAACGCGGCGCTGCCGCAGGACCAGATGTCGTCGGAACAGATTGAAGACGTCATGTCCGCGATCAACGACATGGGCGTGCAGATCGTCGAAAATGACGAAGCCGGCGAAGATGGCGATGAGCCTGAGGAAGAAGTCGAAACCATCGACAATATTTCCGAAAACGACCCTCGCTCGCTAACCAACACCACGAAGAAGACCGGCACCGGCGAACGTACCGATGACCCCGTGCGCATGTATCTGCGTGAAATGGGCGCGGTTGAGCTGTTGAGCCGCGAGGGCGAAATCGCCATTGCCAAGCGCATCGAGTCCGGCCGCGACACGATGATCCTGGGCCTGTGCGAAAGCCCGATTACCTTCCACGCGATCATCGACTGGTCGAACGCGCTGAACGACGGCAATATGCAGTTGCGCGAAATCCTCGATCTGGACGCCATGTTGTCCAAGGAACCCGCGCCCGAAAGCCTGACCGAAGATGGTGAGGAAGAAGGCGACGGCGAAATCAGCGAGAAAACCGCTGGCCCTTCCTACAAGGAAGAAGAAGAAGTCGAGGATGAGCCGGAATCGGCGGACGACGACGATGATGATATGACCGAGCGCCGCGCGCGCCCTGTCGAGGAAGAGGAAGAGGACAACACCCTCAGCCTCGCGCAGATGGAAGAAGCGCTGAAACCAGCCGCTCTGGAACGTTTTGCCAAGATCGCATCGCTGTTCAAGAAATTCTCCAACATCCAGCTCGACCGTATGCGCGCGCTGAATGCTGGTGAAGACTTTTCCACAGCTTCGGAAAATAAGTATCACAAATTACGCGAAGAATTGACCGCCGAAGTTGAATCGGTCCAGTTCCATGCGAACAAGATCGAATATCTTGTCGACCAGCTTTATTCGTTCAACCGTCGCTTGACCGCTCTGGGCGGTCAGATGCTGCGCTTGGCCGAACGGCATAAAGTGCCGCGCAAGGCATTTCTCGACAGCTATATGGGTCATGAGCTTGACGAAAACTGGCTGACCGACGTCGCCAATATCGACAAGAAATGGAATGCCTTTGCGACCAACGAAGCCGATGGCGTCGAACGCATCCGTGCCGAAATCGCAGATATTGCTGCGAATACCGGCATGAGCCTTGGCGAATTCCGCCGCATCGTGAACATGGTGCAAAAGGGCGAACGCGAAGCGCGCATTGCCAAGAAGGAAATGGTCGAAGCCAATTTGCGCCTCGTGATTTCCATCGCCAAGAAATACACAAACCGCGGACTTCAATTCCTCGACCTCATTCAGGAAGGCAATATCGGTCTAATGAAGGCCGTCGATAAGTTCGAATATCGCCGCGGTTACAAGTTCAGCACCTACGCCACCTGGTGGATCCGGCAGGCAATCACGCGTTCAATTGCCGATCAGGCCCGTACGATCCGTATCCCGGTGCATATGATCGAAACGATCAACAAACTGGTCCGCACCAGCCGCCAGTTCTTGCACGAACAGGGACGCGAACCGACGCCGGAGGAAATGGCAGAGCGCCTGTCCATGCCGCTGGAAAAGGTCCGCAAGGTGATGAAAATCGCCAAGGAGCCGATCAGCCTTGAAACCCCCATCGGGGACGAAGAAGACAGCCATCTGGGTGACTTCATCGAGGACAAAAATGCGATCATCCCTGTGGATGCCGCTATTCAGGCGAACCTCAAGGAAACGGTCACCCGCGTGCTCGCCTCCCTCACCCCGCGTGAGGAACGCGTTTTGCGTATGCGCTTTGGTATCGGCATGAACACCGACCACACGCTGGAAGAAGTTGGCCAGCAGTTCAGCGTGACGCGCGAACGTATCCGCCAGATCGAGGCAAAGGCGCTGCGCAAGCTGAAGCACCCGAGCCGCAGCCGCAAGATGCGGTCGTTCCTCGACCAGTAATCAGCAACGCTAACAAGAATAAATGGCTGTCCTTCGCTGAAGGGCAGCCATTTTTTATGCCTGTGGCACTCGGTTGATGGCCTCTTCAATCGGCTGTTTCAACATCAACGCACCGGGAACACTGAGATGATGGCTATCGAAATAGAGCGGTGAGCCATGGGCGAAAGTCATGCACCGTGACGTGGGGCAGAAAACCCGCGCCGGATAGATGCGGGTCAGCAACCGGTGATGCCCCAGATCCTCCAATATCTTGGTCGCCCGCCATTGCCGTTCGACATAGAGGTCACGCGACACGGTGAAATTGGCGGGGTCTTCTCCACGCGAGCTGAGCAACGCCAAGGTTTTCGGAATGTCATAACCAGTTTCCGGCACCGGATAGACCAAGACAACATGCTTGCCATTCGCCATCAGGATTTGAACCAGATTGCGGATTCCGTCGCGGAAATGATGGCGCGCGGCGTCGCTAAACAGCGGATAGGGCTCGCCATCCGGTCCGATCAGTTTCGGCGCGCCATTGTTGGTTTCGGCCTCTCCGGTCGAAACAAAGCGTCCTTCCAGATAAAGCGACCAGCGCGCCGCCAATATGACGGTGTGGATGTTCTTGTTTGCCAGAACATAATCCAGCCTTTTGCGGTTGCCCTCAACGCATGCCGGGCTTGTACCTGCCCCCAGCAAAGGCGGGCATTGCGGGGATGCGCCGTAGACAATGCCCGAACCGGTATCTTTGGCGACCTGATCGAGCGCACCGAAAAGCGCCCCTGCATGGGAATCGCCCCACAGGAATACCGAAGCGTCGGTCGGATCGCCTATGGTGCACCGGGAATTTGGCTCCAGTTGCAGGTCAACCTTTCCGCACATATCCGATTCCGGATTCATCGACTGTCCGTAAGAAGCCAGTTCAACTGTCCGGTCCTTGAACCGGTCGGGTAATCCTCCGCTGAAGTAGATGGCGGCAGATACGCAGGACACCACAAAAATGGACGCGCCACCCAAGGCGAACACCGATCGTTGCGGAGTTTCGTCATAAGGCCGCCGGAAGGGCAATTCGACAAAGCGCCAGGACAAATAGCCCAAGGCAATGGAGACGCCCGTCAATCCGGCGTTTTCGAGCAGCGTAAGCTTCCCGATGTTGACATAGTTGACGAACACAAAAAGCGGCCAGTGCCACAGATAAACCGAGTAAGAGATTTTGCCGACGAACCGCATGGGAGCCAAGGAAAGAACCCGCCCCGTCAAAACATCCTTGCCCGCCCAGATCAGCAACGCCGTGCCCAGGCAGGGAATCAAAGCGGCGGCACCCGGGAAAACGGTTAGATCGTCGAAAATGACAAAGGTGGCGAACAGCGCAGCAAGGCCTGCAAAGCCAGCGACCGTGGCCGTCTGCTTGCTTTCCGGCGCCTTGAATAGCCCTACAGCCAGCAGCGCGCCTATCAGAAACTCCCATGCCCGAAACGGCATCAGGTAAAATGCCGTCGACTGGTCGATCCCGGTCATCCACACGCAGGCGACAAAAGACAGTCCGGTCAGACCAAGCAAAATGCTCTTGATGTGCAGTGCCCATTTCCGAAGGATGACCAACAGAATAATCGGGTAGATGATATACACCTGCTCTTCGACCGCGAGCGACCATGTGTGCAAAAGTACGCGCACCTTGGCATCGCCTTCAAAATAGCCGGTCTGCGTCCAATAGGCGATGTTCGACACGAAAGCCGCCGCGCCAAAGGTATTGCGCGACATATAGGTAAAATCCTGCGGCAACAGGATCAGCGCGCCCGCGACAAGCGATACGAAAAGAACGAGGAACAACGCCGGAAACAACCGCCTGATCCGCCGTTCGTAAAAGCGCATCAGCGAGAAGTTATCGGCTTCAATCTCGCCGACGATCAAACGGGTGATCAAATAGCCGGAAATAACGAAGAAGACATCGACGCCGACATAACCACCTGGAACAAAGCCCAGATCGGCATGGAAGAACAGGACCGCCAAAACGGCAATCGCCCGCAGCCCGTCAATATCGGGACGATAAGATAGCGCCGACGTTGTCGTCTTGCCAATCACACTCATTTACTCTGTTCCGGCTCTTGCCCTGCAAAAATACAGAAATTCGCCACATCACCTTAGCGATGCAGCGCGCCAAGTCATTTAAGCAAAGGTAGTACCCAGAAATAGCTAGTTTTCAGCGAAAACAGGGCACTCCGGTCCCGATTTGGGACTCCGCCCCGCCATGTCATTGCTCCGGATAAATGGTTCAACAGAAACTTTTATCCTCGTAAACATGTCATTTAGGACTTTTTGCTACCCCTCCTCAATCAAGCGCTGTGAAAAGGCCGCTTGATCGTCATGCGGAGTGGGCAATGGACAATCTGGCGAGGCCGGACACAGTAAGTGATTTTGGATCACTATTTACCGACGCCGTTCTGGCGGACGGGAGCGTGTCCATTATCGCGCCACTCGCCGAATTTATCAGCGAAGGGTCGTCACGTCCCGATTTGCGCTCTCCTTTCAAATATGCGCGCGGCGCTTTGGTTGCCGATATCGCGCATTTCATCAACATATCGCACGGACGGCACCCCGGCATTGTGGACCATGCGGCACACAAGATTGTCGACGATGCCGCGCGCAAATGGTTGATCAAGGCGATTGACGGCTTTGCGGTGGAGCGCAGCTTCATGAACGCACTGACCGTGGCCGCCGGACCCGAGCGCCGCCACCATGGTGAAAACAAGGTCGCTGCACTGATTACCGGCCAGGCACGGAATTTTGAGATGCTTGCAACCTCCGACCGCAAAGGCTGCCCCGCAGGCGCAGCATTGGCCTTTGTGATCGACTGGCATCGCAGCCGGCCCTTGCTAAGTGCTGTAGCGCTTCATGTCGGCATGGACGTCCCGGCCTTGGGTCTGCCTGACATTAGCGAATGTACCGACGTTGCAGAGAAGCTTGGCGCTACCGACAATTACCGCCGTGCGATGCGTTTTGGCGCAGAGCAGATTCTGGCCCAGCAACGCGGCCTGTGGCGTCTGATCGCCGCCCGTCACGCCGAGGCGCTGGCCGGCTGAGCCCCCCCCTGCCCGATATAGTGGCTTGCATATAATATCATCCGCACTTAACGAATTAACCGTTCGATTAAGCGATGGGATGTAATGATGCGTTTTGAAGGCACCGACAAATATGTGGCAACCGATGACCTGAAGGTTGCGGTCAACGCGGCGACGAAGCTGCGCCGGCCTCTGCTGGTCAAGGGTGAACCGGGCACCGGGAAAACCGTACTGGCGCAGGAAATCGCGACCGCACTCGGCGCGCCGCTGATTGAATGGAACATCAAATCGACCACCAAGGCGCATCAGGGCCTGTATGAATATGACGCCGTGGCGCGTCTGCGCGACAGCCAGTTGGGCGATGAGCGCGTGCATGACATCCGCAACTACATCAAGAAAGGCAAGCTGTGGGAAGCCTTCACCAGCCCGCAACTTCCCGTTCTGCTGATCGACGAAATCGACAAGGCCGACATCGAATTTCCGAACGACCTTTTGCAGGAACTCGACCGGATGGAGTTCTTCGTTTACGAAACGCAGGAGACGATCAAGGCCGTCGAACGGCCCATCGTCATCATCACCTCGAACAATGAAAAGGAACTGCCCGACGCGTTTTTGCGCCGCTGTTTCTTCCACTATATCAAATTCCCGGACCGGGACACGATGCAGTCGATCATCGACGTCCACTTCCCTGATATTCAGAAAATCCTGGTGTCGAAGGCGATGGATATTTTCTACGAAGTCCGCGATGTGCCGGGCCTGAAGAAAAAACCCTCCACGTCGGAACTGCTCGACTGGCTGAAGCTGCTTCTGCACGAAGATATGCCGCTCGACGTCTTGCAATCGCGTGACCCGACCAAGGCGATCCCGCCGCTGCATGGCGCGCTGCTGAAGAATGAGCAGGATGTGATGCTGTTCGAACGCCTTGCCTTCATGGCCCGGCGTCAGGGCAGCTAAGACCTAGGGTCAGGACCCTAAATCACATAAGCAATTTCAAGGTCGCCCCAGCGGCGGCCATTGATGCGCAGCGGGACATAGACGTTGCGGACGATCTTGTACGTCTTGCCATCGCCTTCATGCCGGTACACCGCCATGGTAAAGTCCTTCTCGCTTGCCTTGGCGGTGATGTCGCAGCCCTCGAACAGGACGCGGCCGTTGCGGCAATATTTCGTATCATGCGCGAGATCGCCAGTGGGTGCGCGGGAGAATTCCTTGAGGTGGATCGGCAGGAAACCCTTGTTGCTGCTGCACACGACCGACATGATCGCGTCGGGGTCCATTGACTTCACCGATTCCAGAACCGGCTGCCAGTTGCGTTCGGCCCAGTCTGTAAGTCGGGTGCGGTAACGGGGGGGGTTGCTGCCCTCGATAAGCTGGAGGTCCGCGTCGAACAGCGCATCCATGGACAAGGTGCCCTGCCCGATCGCATTTTCGGTCAACGCCTCGACCTTGCGCGCCTGTTCGGTGGCAAGCTCCACATATTTCAGGTCGTCCAGCGAAAGTCCGCTGTGCACGATGGAATCGAACATCCCGTTGGCCAGGCTTTCCAGCTCGACCAGTTGGTGGTGCGCTTTGCCCACGGCGCTGAACATCGCGCCATTGGCTTCTGCAACCGCGTCGCGGACATGTTGCGACTCAATCAGGCTCCGGTGCACATCGGCGGTGCTCGACGCGATTTCGCGGCTCCGGTCGCCCATTTGACCGATGATGTCGCTGACTCCGTGGATCAGATCCTGAAGGCTGGAAAACTGCTGCTGCGCTTCGCTGCTGGTGGCAATGCCGTCCTCGATCTGGCCGACAAATTTCGCCGCCTCATTCGACAGCGAATTGACGGTACCGGTAATTTCCACGGCAGCGGCACGGGAGTCCAGCGCCAGCTTTTTGACTTCTGCAGCAACAACCGAAAATGTCTGCCCGGCATCCCCGGCCTTTTCGGCCTCTATAGCCGCGTTCAGTGCCAGCATATTGGTGGTGCGCGCAATGGTATCGATCGATTGCGACACCCGCTTCACCTGCTCCATCGCGGCGGCAAAGCCGGTGATATGTGCACCGAGATTTTCAATGAGTCCGATCAGCGCGGAAAAGCTGGCGATCGACATTTTGATCGTGTCATTACCGCCCATCAGCCGGGTCACGGCGGCCTCGGACAAAGCACTGGCTTCCGATGTAGCCTGCGTAACTTCCGCGATGTCCGAATCCAGACGCAGCGTGAGTTCCGTCAGTTCCGAATGCCGCGTTTTCAACCAATCAGCAGAATTAAGCGCCTGTTCCAGCACGCCGGCAGCACCGGCACATCCTACCGTCACATCGCCGCAGATTTTTGCCGTTTCCCGTATCCACGCATTTTCGGGAACGTCGATCTTTTCCATCTTCATGTCAGGCGACCCTCTTCACTGTTGCAAAGGCGTGTAACGCGTTTTGGTTAGCGCATCGTTAACCCTCTTTGGTTGACGGGAAGCGCCCAAGTCGGCACAAGCTTTTGACTTAGTTTTTCGAGGGCAGAGCCGGTGTTTTTTTCATTCATGGACGAATTGCGAACCGCGGGGATTTCCGCATCGCTCAAGGAACATCTGGCCCTGCTTGAGGCGCTCGAAGCCGACGTTATCAGCCAGAATCCGGAGGAATTCTATTATCTCGCCCGCACCACACTGGTGAAGGACGAGGCGTTGCTGGACCGGTTCGATCAAGTGTTCGGCAAAGTCTTCAAAGGCATCTTCACCGAATATGGCCAGAATCCCATCGATGTTCCATCCGACTGGCTGAAGGCGATTGCCGAAAAATATCTGTCGCCCGAGGAAATGGCCGAAATCAAAAAGATGGGCAGCTGGGACGAGCTGATGGATACGCTGAAAAAGCGGCTCGAAGAGCAGGAAAAGCGGCATCAGGGCGGCAACAAATGGATCGGCACCGGCGGGACATCGCCCTATGGCAATTCCGGTTACCATCCCGAAGGCGTCCGCATCGGCGGGGAATCCAAGCATAAACGCGCCGTCAAAGTCTGGGAAAAGCGTGAATTCCAGAACCTCGACCACACGCGCGAACTCGGCACCCGCAACATCAAAATCGCGATGCGCCGACTGCGCCGCTTTGCGCGCGATGGCGCCGCCGAAGAGCTGGATATTGATGGCACGATCAACGGCACAGCGCGTAAAGGCTGGCTGGATATCCAAATGCGGCCCGAACGGCGCAATGCCATCAAGCTGTTGCTGTTGCTCGATGTGGGCGGGTCGATGGACCCCTTCATCAAATTGTGCGAAGAATTATTCAGTGCGGCCACGAGCGAGTTCAAAAATCTGGAATTTTTTTACTTTCACAATTGCCCCTATGAAGGACTGTGGAAGGACAATAAGCGCCGTTTCGCCGAACGGACGCCAACTTGGGAAATCCTGCACAAATTCCCGCACGACTATAAAGTGGTCCTTGTCGGCGATGCGTCGATGAGCCCTTATGAAATCACCCATCCGGGCGGTTCGGTCGAGCATTTCAACGAAGAATCGGGCGCGGTCTGGCTGCACCGGATCAGCAACACCTACCCCGCCACCGTGTGGCTGAACCCCGTGCCCGAAAAGCAGTGGGGCTATTCACAGTCGACTAAGATCATCAAGGAAGTGATGAACGACCGCATGTATCCGCTGACGCTGGAGGGGCTGGATGATGCCATGCGGGAGTTGAGCCGGAAGCATGGGCATTAAGCGACCCATTTCGCAACAAAAGTGCCGGCCTTGTGCGCAGTTGTAAAATAATTTGCATTAATCCCGATAGCCTATAGCCTTTGCCCACTTCACCAAGCAGGCGGACCAGTATCGCCCTCTTGTGCGAACCAACGGTAAGGGGATGCCATGGTTACCGAAGAAACCAGAAGTGAGGCATTATCGCCACTGGTCCAAACCGAACGGATCGAGTCGCTCGAT
Organism: Sphingopyxis sp.; assembly: GCA_013823985.1. GTDB lineage: Bacteria > Pseudomonadota > Alphaproteobacteria > Sphingomonadales > Sphingomonadaceae > Sphingorhabdus_B. The sequence continues at coordinate 150,507 of PNNB01000013.1, read as the reverse complement.
ATCTTGCGGGGCATTGCAGTACTCGGAATATTGCTGATGAACATCATCGGCTTTGGCTTGCCCTGGGCATATGACAATCCCACCGTCGCCGGCGGTATGGACCCACCCAATTACTGGGCATGGGTCATTCCGACCCTGTTTTTTGAAGGCACAATGCGGGGAATATTTTCGCTGCTGTTCGGGGCCAGCATTGTCCTGCTGACTGACCGGATGGAAAACTCCGGCGCTGGGCTGAAAACAGCCGATATCCATTTCCGCCGGATGCTCTGGATGCTTGTTTTCGGAATAGTACACTGGGCACTACTGCTATGGATCGGCGAGATATTATTTGCCTATTCGATCGGCGGACTCCTTCTCTTCGCTTTTCGGAAAATGGCGCCAAAGCATCTTCTGATGATCGCAGGCGCCTTGTTGCTCACAAGCGTTGCGATTTCTGCCGTTGAACATCGCGATATGGTCGAAACCAGCATTGCCGCCGAAAAGGCATCTCAAGCGAAAGCCGCCGGAGTAAAATTGACGGAGGAACAACAGGAGTCCGTCACAGAATGGGAAGAGACGCAGAGTGAATTTTCTCCAAAGATGGAAGATCTCGAGCCCATTCTGAAAATTCACCGCGAAGGATATTTCGACGCGGTGAAGGATCAGTTCCCCATGGCTTATGAGTTCCAGTGGACCTATTTACCTTGGTGGCTTGTGTTCGACATGATGTCATTCATGATGATTGGCATGGCCTTCCTGGGTCTTGGAATATTGGGCGCGTACAAAAGCCGGGCATATTATTTCAGCATGATGATCGCAGGCTATGCGGTAGGCTTACCGCTCAACTATATGGAATTACATATCTTCCAGAATAGCGGCTTCACCGTTCTGGGGTATGGCGAAGCGGCCATTACCTACGAAATTAGCAGGCTCGCGATGGTCATCGGACATCTTGGACTGTTCTTGAGCATCATTAAGGGCGGATGGTTAAAGCCTTTGCAGCGCGTCCTTGCCGCGACTGGCCAAATGGCGCTGACAAACTACATTGCACAGACGCTCATCTGCACCATGCTATTTTACGGATTTGGCTTTGGTCTATTCAACAGGTTGGAACGCCATGAACTTTTTTATGTGGTAGCTGCAATCTGGGCTGTAGAGCTCATTTGGAGCCCGATTTGGCTTCGCTTTTTCCGCTTCGGTCCGCTGGAGTGGTTGTGGCGTTCGTTGACCTATTGGGAACGTCAACCGATGCGGAGATAGACCCCACGGGCGTAAGATTTAAGACCAAGGAACCGCCGGTCAGTATAAGAGATAGGGGCGTCGGTCGGCAACCCAAGCCTCCTCATCCGGCCCGGTCAACGCATCCAGATCATCCGCTGTAGACCCATCCCGATCCACCCACTCGCGCAAGCCAGGACCGCCATTGATCACATCGATCGCCAGTTTCCCGAATTCATATTCATAAGGAAAATCACGCCACAGATCATAGTCGGGATACAGGTTCCGGATCGCCTTGAACGCCAGTGCCTGCACGCGCCATGGACGGAACGCCTGATGGTCATAGGCCGCGCCGTCTGCATGGATATGGACGCCGTGGCACAGGCTGTGGACATGTTTGTGGAAAGTCGGTTCAAACCATATTTCGCGCAACGTGCACCCCGTCAGCCATTGCGGCGCGCAGCGGCGCATTTCGGCGATGACCGCACGGGCGTCGATGTCGGGGGCGCCGAAGATTTCCAAAGGCCGCGTGGTGCCGCGTCCTTCGGACAATGTTGTGCCTTCCAGCATGACCGTCCCGGCATAGGCGCGCGCCATGTTGATATTGGGGGCGTTCGGGCTGGGATTGATCCAGAGCCGGTCTTCCGGCCAGCCAAAGCCGGGGGCGGCGTCGGGGTGATAGCCATCCATCGCTACGACACGATAGTCGACGTCAATCTTGTAATGATCGATGAACCACTGCCCCAATTCACCCAAGGTCAGGCCGTGGCGCATCGGGATCGGCCCCGCGCCAACGAAACTTTCCCATCCAGGCAAAAGCGTCAGCCCTTCGACCGGGCGACCTGCGGGGTTGGGGCGATCGAGCACCCAGACCGATTTGCTATGTTCGGCGGCGGCCTCCAGCATGTAAAGCAGCGTCGTGATGAAAGTGTAGATACGGCAACCCAGATCCTGCATGTCGATCAGGATGACATCAAACGTTCCCATTGACTGTCCGGTCGGGCGGCGCACTTCGCCATAAAGGCTGAATACCGGCACACCGTGGACGGGATCGGTGAAGTCGGGCGACTCCATCATATTGTCCTGCTTGTCCCCGCGCAGGCCATGCTGCGGGCCGAAAGCTGCGGTGATGTCGATATCGTCCAGCGCGGCGAGCGCATCGAAACTGTGCGTCAGGTCCGACGTCACCGATGCGGGATGGGCGAGAAGAGCGACGCGTTTGCCCTTAAGCGGGGCACGTAAAGAAGGCTCGACGAGCAGGCGGTCTATTCCAAATTTCATGCCGCGCTTGGTGCCTCCAGATAGAGCGCAAAGCAATCCCTATGATGAAAATCGGGTTTGCCGGGGGGATGGGACAAAGCCCAATAGGATTTGGAGTCCCCGCTTTCCGCGATGACCGCGGTTAGACCGATCCACAGCGGAGCATCGCGCCATTGATCGGGTAAGGTGAGCTGGACCTCCAGGGCGAAGTGCGTGTCGCTGGCATCGCCATAAATTTCGGGGCGCGTTGTCATCAACTCGGACATCCCCGCCCGATATCCGGCAAAGCTATAGGCCGCCCATTGGGTCGACGGGGAGAAATTATATTCAAGATACGCATCGTCGTCCTCTCGGCGCACGAACAGTTCGAAACAGGTCGTTTTCCACAATTCATCGGTCCGCAGAGGAGGCAATGTTCCGGTCATTTCCAGCGCGTTCAGATCGCAATCGACATGGTAGCGCAGCCACAACGCACCGTCCTCTTCGCGGGTCAGCGACACGCAGATCGCGTCGGCCATGAAGGGTGGTGTGGCGGGATGGCAGCTAAGCGCGATTTCCTCTATCGAAATATTGGCCAATCTCGAAACTCCATGCTAGGCGCTGCCGCGTTATGACTGCTTACAAATCCGATCTCCTCCGCCTGCTTGATGAGCGTGGCTATATTCACCAGGCAACCGATGCCGCAGGGCTTGACGCCTTGGCGACCAAAGAAATCGTTCCGGGCTATATCGGCTTCGATCCGACTGCGCCATCGCTTCATGTCGGCAGCCTTGTGCAGATCATGCTTTTGCGGCGGCTGCAGCAGGCGGGGCATAAGCCTATCGTGCTCATGGGCGGCGGAACCGGCAAGATTGGTGATCCCAGCTTCAAGGACGAAGCCCGCAAATTGCTGACCAATGAGGTCATTCAGGAAAATTGCGCTTCGATTAAGCGGATTTTCGAACGGTTCCTGACCTTTGGGGACGGGCCGACCGATGCCGTCATGCTGGACAATAGCGAATGGCTCGACGCGCTCGAATATATTCCCTTCCTGCGCGAAGTCGGGCAGCATTTCTCGATCAACCGGATGCTCAGCTTCGATTCGGTCAAGCTGCGTCTGGACCGCGAACAATCGCTCTCCTTCCTCGAATTCAATTACATGATTTTGCAGGCCTATGATTTCATGGAACTGTCGCGCCGGGCATCCTGCTGCCTCCAGATGGGCGGGTCGGACCAATGGGGGAATATCGTCAACGGTATCGAACTTGCGCGCCGCATGGATGGAACCGAAGTTTATGGCGTCACAACGCCGCTGATTACCACGGCGGACGGCGGCAAGATGGGCAAGACCATGTCGGGCGCCGTCTGGCTGCACGAGGATCAATTACCGGCCTATGACTATTGGCAATTCTGGCGGAACACCGATGACCGTGATGTGGGCCGCTTCCTGCGGCTGTTCACCGACGTGCCGCTTGATGAAATCTCCCGGCTTGAAGCGTTGCAGGGTTCCGAGATCAACGCGGCGAAGATTGCGCTCGCCAACGCGGCGACCGAAATGTGCCGGGGTGCCGATGCAGCGAAGCTCGCGGAAGAGACCGCACGCAAGACGTTTGAAGAAGGTGCGACGGGCGACAATTTGCCGATTTTCGAAGCCGTAGGCGACATATCGATAATTGATGCCCTAATTGGACTTAATTTTGTTGCGTCCAAGAAAGAGGCACGGCGTTTGATCGAAGGCGGCGGTGCGCGCATCAACGGCGAAGCAGTTGCTGACGAAAATGCTTTAATTTCCATTACTTCGGATGACGTAAAGCTTTCCGCAGGCAAGAAAAAACACGGGATTTTGCGCTTTAATTGAGGCCGCAGGGTAAACGTGCGGCCCCAACTATTTTACCATTTATTTGTAACTTGATGTCATGTTGCGGCTAACGAAATTAAAACAAAGGCCGCAATGCATGGCGCAACCCGCACCGAATAACGACATGGATCTCCGCCGCGCGGCTCGCCATCGGGCGAACCATAAGGTGATTGCGGAAAGCAAGTTTCATGGCGACCAGACGATCCACATCGTCAACGTGTCCGCCCATGGATTCATGATTGACGACAACACGGTATTTGAACGCGGCGACCGCGTGGAGTTGCGCTTGCCTGTAGTCGGCCGCCTGGAAGCGCTGGTCATCTGGACCGTCGAAAATCGCGCAGGTTTCCAGTTTGAACGCGTGGTTCGCCTACCCGATTTCCTTGCATTACTGGAACATGTAAGCCCCAAATTGCGGTAAGTTATCCGCCGCGCAGGGTCGCGATACCGGCGTCACGCTCAAACAAATAGAGGCATAACCGCGCCGCTTCGCCGCGCGGACCGGCCAAGCCGCCATCGCGGTCGAGCAACAGACGCGCATCATCGGCCGCAACGCCAATCAGCGCGCGCACCTGTTCGGGCGTCGCCACACGGAACGGGCTATCCCCCGATTGCCGTGTGCCCAGCAATTCGCCTGCCCCGCGCAGTTTCAAATCTTCTTCGGCAATCCGGAAGCCGTCATTCGTTTCGCGCATCAAAGCCAGCCGCGCCCGCGCGGTCTCGCCAATCTGGGCGCTGCGGATCAGCAGGCACACGGATTTCTCCGCCCCGCGCCCGACCCGCCCGCGCAACTGGTGCAATTGGGCAAGGCCGAAACGGTCCGCCGCCTCGACAATCATCAGGCTGGCGTTTGGCACATCAACGCCGACCTCGATCACCGTTGTCGCCACCAAAAGCCGGGTTTCGCCGCGGATGAAGCGTTCCATCACGGCATCCTTTTCCGGCCCTTTCATCCGCCCATGCACCACCGCCACCTGCTCGCCAAAGCGCAGCCGCAGCATTTCGGCGCGCTGCTCGGCAGCAGCCAGATCGCTATTCTCGCTTTCCTCCACTAAGGGACAGACCCAAAAGGCCTGCTTCCCCGCCGCCAGATGCCGCGCCACGCCGTCGACAATCTCGGGCAGCCGCTCCTGCGAGATCACCCGCGTTTCCACAGGCGTACGCCCCGGGGGCAGCTCGTCGATCTGCGACGAATCCATCTCCCCATAAGCGGCGAGCGCGAGGCTGCGCGGGATCGGCGTCGCTGTCATCACCAGCAAATGGGGCACCCCCCTACCCTTGCGCGACAGCATCAGCCGCTGCGACACGCCAAAGCGATGCTGCTCGTCAATCACCGCCAGCGCGAGGGCCTTATAGGTCACCGCCTCCTGAAAAATCGCGTGGGTGCCGACCAATATATGGATGCTGCCATCGGCCAGCCCCATCAACGTCGCTTCGCGCAGCTTGCCCTTTTCGCGGCCCGTCAGAATGGCGATATTGACCGGCAACCCCGCCAAAAGCTTTTGCAGTCCGGCAAAATGCTGCCGCGCCAAAATCTCGGTCGGCGCAAGCATTGCGCCCTGCATCCCCGCCTCCACCGCACGGAGCAGCGCGCGCAGCGCGACCATCGTCTTGCCCGCCCCTACATCGCCCTGCAACAGGCGGAGCATCGGGCGCGATTGGGCGATATCGCCCTCAATCTCCGCAATGACCCTCTGCTGCGCGCCGGTCAGCGCAAAGGGAAGCTGCAGTTTGTCCACCAACGCCCCTGTTCCGGCGATCGGCACGGCCTTGCGCTGGTCCATCGCCGCGCGCACCAGCCGCATGGCGAGCTGGTTGGAAAACAGTTCATCATAGGCCAGCCGGTCGCGGTTCGCTTCATCATCCTTGTGGTGCACCTGATTGAGCGCGGAACTCCACCCCGCCCAGTTGCGCGCGGTCAGAAGCGACGGTTCGATCCATTCAGGCAGGTCGGGCACATTTTCAAGCGCGGCGGTCGCAAGCTGACCCATGCGCTTGTTGGTCAATCCTTCCGACAGCGGATAGACCGGCTCGGCCAGACCCGGTGCACCGGCCTCCCCCACCGCGACAATATGATCGGGATGCACCATCTGCAGTTCGTCGCCATAGCGGTCGAGCTTGCCCGAAATGATCCGCGCTTCACCCACCGGCAATTGCTTGCGCGCCCAGCCTCCGTTGCGGCCGAAGAAGGTCAGCGTAATGTAATTGCCCTTGGCATCGGCGGCGTAGATTCTGAGCGGTGCCCGCGAACTGCCGCTGCTGCGGTGGTCCATGACCGTGACGGCTAGGATGATATTGCACCCGACATCCGCCACATCCAGCCGCGTGACCGCCTTGCGGTAGGTCCAGCTTGCCGGAAAATGGTACAGGACATCCTTCGTCCGCAGCAATCCGAGCTTCTCAAGCGGCTTGGCCAACCCGGGACCGACGCCTTTCATTGCGCGAACTTCTGCAAATAACGGATTGAGAATATCTGGGCGCATGACTAGGGCGCTTATAGCCGGAAATTCTGCCGAAACCACAAGCTTAAAGGATGCGCCACATGGACGCTGACCCCTATCTTCGTAAATTGCATTTCCGCGCGCACCATCGCGGTACGCGGGAGGCGGATGCTATGGTCGGCGGCTTTTTCGACCAATATCATGCGCAATGGAGCGCAGAGGATTACGCCTGGTTCGAACGGCTGTTGGAAGAGCAGGATGTCGACATCATGGCATGGGCGCTGCAGACCGCAGAGCCTGATCCGCTGCTGGCCGGGCCGATGATGGACCTGCTCCAGAGGCTGGATTTCATACAACTGCCGGAAGGGCTGAATACGGCCGGCAAATGACCGATTTACAGCGCATCATCCACAGCCCGCATGGGCTGACCCTGTCGTCGGTGCCTTCAGGCTTCGCGGCCCTGTTGCTCGCCGATCTGACGCGGGCGGCGAAGGCGCGGACCCTGTTCATCGCGCCTGACGATTCGGCGATGCGTGCCATTGCGGATGCGGTTCCCTTTTTCGCGCCCGAACTCGAGATTATGCAACTGCCCGCATGGGATTGCCTTCCCTACGACCGCGCCTCACCCTCGGTTGCGGTCACCTCGCAGCGCATGTCGACCCTACAAGCCTTGCAGCAGCCGAGCACGAAGAAGCAGCTCGTGCTGACCACTATCGGCGCGGTGATCCAGAAATATGTAACCCCCTTCCGCATCCGCCAAACCGGTGAGCGTTTGACCGCAGGGCGCGAGATTACGCGCGAACGGCTTGCCTCGCTGTTGCAGTCGAACGGCTATTTCCGCGTCGATACCGTGGCCGAGGCGGGCGAATTTGCCATTCGCGGCAGCATCGTCGACCTGTTTCCGGCGGGCAGCGAATATGGTTTGCGCCTCGATTTCTTCGGCGACGAGATCGAAAGCATCCGCCGCTTCAAACCGTCGGACCAGCGCAGCATCGACCGGGTCGAGCATTTCGACATCCTGCCCGCAGTCGAGGCGTTGATGGATGAAGAGGCGATCAAGCGCTTCCGCGTCGGCTATCGCGAACGTTTTGGCGTCACCGCCACGGGCGATCCTTTGTATCAGGCCGTCTCCGAAGGCCGCCGCCTGTCGGGCATGGACCATTGGCTGCCGCTGTTCGAAGATCGCATGGCGACCCTATTCGACCATGTCGGCGCGGACGCGTTGGTCATCCGGGACGCAGGGGCTCTTGCCGCAGGGCAATCACGGCTGGATGCCATTGCCGACTATTATGACAACCGGGTCAAGGCACAGGTGGCCGAGCCCGGCAGCTATCGCCCCTTGCCGCCAGAAATGCTCTACCTGTCCGGCGATGAGGTTGAGAAGATACTGGCCGACAATGCCGCGCATCTGCTGACACCCTTTGCACAGCCGGATTCGGACCGAACCATCGATTTCGGCATCGCCGCCGCCCGCGACTTTGCACCCGAACGCACGCAAAAGGCCAATGTATATGAGGCGGTCGCCGGCCATCTGAAAGCGCTGCTGAAGTCGGGCAGCCGCCCCATCATCGCCAGCTATTCCAACGGCGCGCGCGAACGGCTGAAGGGCTTGCTCAAAGATCATGGCGCCCCGCCCCTTGCCGACGCCGATGGCTGGCAGTCGGCACTTGGCGTGGCGGCCCCCTCAAGCGGGCGCGGCACCGTTGCCATGGTCGTCCTTCCCATCGACCATGGCTTTACGTCCACCGATATAGCGCTGATCAGCGAGCAGGACATGCTCGGCGACCGGCTCGTCCGCCGTCATAAGAAACGCAAATCCGCCGACGCCTTCCTCGCCGAACTGGCCGCGCTCAGCCCCGGCGATCTGGTGGTGCATCAGGATCACGGGATCGGCCGTTATGAAGGGCTGATTTCCATCCCCGTCGGCAACAGCCCGCACGACTGCGTTGCGTTGAGCTATTCGGGCGGCGACAAGCTCTATGTTCCGGTTGAAAATATCGATGTCCTGTCGCGCTATGGCTCGGACAGCGAGAATGTTACGCTCGACAAATTGGGCGGCGAAGCGTGGCAACGGCGCAAGTCGAAGCTGAAGGAACGCATTCGCGCCATCGCGCACGAACTGCTGAAAACCGCCGCCGAACGCGCCCTGCGCCCCGGTGCGGTCATCGAGGTGGACGACCAGGCCTATGCCAGCTTTGTCGACCGTTTCCCCTATGAGGAAACCGAAGACCAGTTGCGCGTCATTGACGAAGTGCTGGAAGACCTGTCGGCGGGCAAGCCGATGGACCGTCTGGTCTGCGGTGATGTCGGCTTCGGCAAGACCGAAGTCGCGATGCGCGCCGCCTTTGCCGTGGCGCTGGCCGGCCATCAGGTAGCTGTCATAGCCCCCACCACTTTGCTGGCGCGGCAGCATTATACCAATTTTGTCGAACGTTTCCGCGACCTGCCGCTGAAACTCGGACGCCTGTCGCGCCTCGTGCCCGCAGCCGAAGCCACCGCCACGCGCGACGGGCTGGCCGATGGCACCGTCGATATTGTCATCGGCACCCATGCTGTTCTCGCCAAATCGCTCAAATTCAAGCGGCTCGGTCTGGTCATCGTGGACGAAGAGCAGCGCTTTGGCGTCAACCACAAGGAACAGTTGAAGGCGCTGAAGACCGACGTCCATATGCTCACCCTGACTGCGACACCCATCCCGCGCACCCTGCAGATGGCGATGTCGGGCCTGCGCGAACTGTCGGTGATTCAGACCCCGCCCGTCGACCGCCTCGCCGTCCGCACCTATGTCATGCCATGGGACCCCGTCGTGTTGCGCGAGGCATTGCTGCGCGAACATTATCGCGGCGGGCAGAGTTTCTTCGTCGTGCCGCGCATCGCGGACCTGACCGAGATCGAGGAATTCCTGCGCACCGAAGTGCCCGAAATCAAATATGTCACCGCGCACGGCCAGATGTCCGCGACACAGGTCGAAGAGCGGATGAGCGCCTTTTACGAAAAGCGCTATGACGTTCTGCTGTCGACGACCATCGTTGAAAGCGGCCTCGATATCCCGAGCGCCAACACGCTCATCATCCACCGGGCCGACCGCTTCGGCCTTGCGCAGCTTTACCAGTTACGCGGACGTGTTGGCCGGTCGAAGACACGCGCCTATGCCTATATGACGCATGAAGCGAACCGCATGCTCACCGAAACGGCGGAAAAGCGGCTCAAGGTTCTGGGCGATCTCGACAGCCTTGGCGCCGGGTTCCAGCTTGCTAGCCATGACCTCGATATTCGCGGCGCGGGCAATCTGGTGGGCGACGAACAGTCCGGGCATATCAAGGAAGTCGGCTTCGAACTCTACCAGTCGATGTTAGAAGATGCGATCCTCGAAGCGCGTGCCGATAGCCAGGGGCTCGCCAAACCACGCGGCAGCTTCTCGCCACAGATCACAATCGACGCGCCGATCCTGATCCCCGACGATTATGTCCCCGACCTGTCAGTCCGCATGGCACTCTACCGCCGTCTGAACGAACTGGAAGAAGGCCAGGACGTCGAAGGCTTCGCCGCCGAAATCACCGACCGTTTCGGCACCATTCCGGAACCGACTCAAAATCTGCTCAAACTCATCCAGATCAAGCAAAACGCGCTTGTCGCGCAGGTCGCAAAGATCGAGGTCGGCGCACGCGGAACGCTGGTCAGCTTCCACGAAGACACCCCGCCCAATGTCCCGGGCCTGCTGGCCTATGTCGCCAAATTGGGCGAAACGGCAAAGCTGCGCCCCGACAGCAAACTGGTCATCAACCGCGTCTGGGGCGACCCCGCGTCGCGCTTGAACGGATGCTTACAACTGTCGAAGGGCTTGGCGAATTTGGCGCGTAAGGCGGGGTGAGAGAGCGTTAAGGCGCTCTTCGAGTGGTGATGTCCTAGGTTCTGTGATCCTGGACGAATGTCACGATTCCGAGGGGAACGGAAAATGTCGGGAATGGCGGGAATGTTGTGGATTCCTGCCATTGCCTAAAACGGTATGACGCGGGTAAGCTTTGCAATCGAAGAGTCGTGCTGAAGACGCCCCCTTATGTGAATTGCCAAAATTACTCGGACCAAACGAATACATCGGGAAAGGTTCGACAATGATGCGCAAATTTGGAGTATGCTGTGTACGTTATCTTCTTTAAATCCGCGTCTGTTCTACGTCGTATTCTATGCTCGGCTTTTGTTATAGCATTCGTGACTTCTGCTAATGGGCAAGTAGCAACGGGCTATTATGTGACTCCATCTGATGTCAGACTGCATGTTGTTTACGCACAGTGCGTGGCAAAACGAGACCCAGTATATGCAACCCAAGTTCTGAATCGTTTTATCAACGAACCTTATGGCAAGAGCATTCGCGACGGTTTTGCTCGCTTTGAAGGTTGTAAGCCAGGTGCATATTTTGTGCCGCAAAATCTTATTCTTGGTGGCGCGCTGGCTGAAGCACTTCTCCCTCCAAAACTTTCATTAGGCAACTCGTTTGAGATGCTAGAAAAAAACCTTCCTGCTCTCTTGAACTTCGAGAAATCTTTTGTGATCTGTGCGTTCCAGTCGGCCCCAACAGATATTGAAGCTCTTCTCAACAGCCGTGCCGGCACGAAGACCGACGCACAGAAAATGAACGATTTGATCGCTAATATCCCCGACTGTGTCGACAAAAATGCGAAACGGAAAGCGACAGCGAGAGATACGAGAGGGGTCGTTAGATCGCTTTTGGCGCTTGCCGCATATGCTTCTATCCAAACTGGATCGAGCCGCTCGTTTAACGCTTCGAGATAGGCGAATTCACAACACGGAATCCAACCAGCCGCTTTCAGACTCTCGCAATCGTTATAGTTCTATGGCAAGGTAAAATTTCTGAACATATGTCCGCAATGTCGTCGTGTCGGGACAGTCCGCTTTCGTTTCAGCTTCCTGAATTAAAGATATATTCCCCCTCTCCCCTTGGGAGAGGATATATAGCCTTATGAGCGCAGCGAATTAGGCGGAGTTGGTGAGGGGTTCTGCCCTGTCGATAACGCACAGCCCCTCACCCAGCTACAGCTAGGCAACACGTCGCCAAGCTTGCGCAACCCTCTCCCAACGGGAGAGGGGACTTCGCCCATTTATCTACAATTACCGTCACCCTGAACTTGTTTCAGGGTCTTATTCCTTCGACGTTGAAAACTAAGACCCTGAAACAAGTTCAGGGTGACGGGGTTGCTGAATTACTCGGTTGGGGGACAGTACACAACGGCTTTGCAGAACTGCTCGGTTGGGACCGGCCCAACCTTAATTCGCTCTCAATGCAAACCGTTCGAATTCCGCAGGGGCAAGCGGCGGCGACCTCAGGAAGCCCTGGAAATAGTCGCATCCTTCGGCCTGCAGCATTTCCAGCTCCTCGGCCTTTTCCACACCTTCGGCAATGATCGCCATTCCAAGCGCCTTGGCCATCGCGATGATGGCGCGCATGATGATGCGGTCTTTGCCGGTGCCGACAATGTCAGGCGTCATGCCCTTGTCGATCTTGAGATAATCGAGTGGCAGCGACTTGAGATAGGCAAGGCTGCTATAGCCGGTCCCGAAATCATCGACCGCAATCCGCATGCCCTTTGCGCGCAGCAGTTCTAGCTGCCCCGCCGTCCGCTCCAGATCGCGGATCAGGCTTTCTTCCGTCAGTTCCAGCGTCAATCTTTCGGGCGTAAAACCGGCCTGCGCGACAAGTTCCAGCAAATGCGCGCCATAATATTCGGTGAGTTCCTCTGCCCCCAGATTGACCGCAAGGCGCAGATCGCTGAGTGCGGCGGGCCAGGCGGCGGCGATGTTGATCGCCTTGTCCTGTATCAGAAGTGACAATTCTTCGCGCAGATCGCACCGGTCTGCCGAGGCGAACAGGTCGCCTGCGCTGATTTCGCCCAATTGGGGATGATTCAGCCGGGCAAGCGCTTCGGCGCCCACCAGACGGCCCGACGATACTTCGAATTGCGGTTGCAGCAATATCACGATCTCGCGCGCCGCAAGGGCGGAGCGCAGCGCGATATCTACCTGTTCCATCGCGGGGTTGAACGGGGCCTGTGCCTCGGCAACGACATAGCGTTTGCCCTTGCGGCCATAGGCTTTGGCCAGCGCGTCGGCGGCGCGGGCGGACAGATTTTGGCGGCTTTCGCCGGATCGCGACAGGGCAATCCCCAAACGGGCGTTGATATGCAGCGGTGCATCGCCGTCGCCCAGATCGACCGAGACCATTTCGAGCAGCTTTTGCGCAGCGAGTTCAAGCTGTTTCCCACCCGCATTGCCGTCGACCACCAGCATGAATTCACGCCCCGGCATCTTTGCCATCAAGCGGATCGGCGATAATTGTTGCTCGGCAAAGGCGCGGATTTGCTGGCCGACCCGGCGGATGACCGCATCGCCCACGGCGCGGCCCAAACGGTCGTTAATCTGCTTCAGATCCTTGATGCCCAGCAGCAGCACGGTCACAGGCTCCTGCGACGCGTCAGTCAACCATTCGCGCACATGGCGTGCGCGGCGCATGGTGAGCGCGCCATGCGGCCGTATCTTGGTGGGTGTGTCGCGCAAAGAGTGCATCCTGCGGCTTTAGCGCGAATATCTTTAGCAACTCTTGCGATTTTCGCATTTCGGGTTTGTATGCCGGAATTTTCCGCTTACATGACCAACATGATTGACGGTCAAGGGCGCCATATCGACTATCTCCGTATCTCGGTGACCGACCGGTGCAATTTCCGGTGCCATTATTGCATGCCGGAAAAGCAGACCTTTTTGCCGCATGGCGACCTGTTGGATTATAGCGAGATCGCGCTTCTGGCGAACCGCTTCATCGCGCACGGCATCCGTAAAATCCGCCTGACGGGCGGCGAACCGCTGGTCCGGCGGGACATCGACGTGCTGTTGAAGGAGCTTGGGGGCCATGTTCAGGCGGGTCGGCTCGACGAACTGACCCTTACGACCAACGGCAGCCGCCTCACCCACTTCGCCCCTATTTTAGCGCGTGCAAGCTTCAGCCGCGTTAATATAAGTCTCGACAGCCTCAACCCCGACACGTTCCGTACCATCACCCGGGGCGGCGATTTGGCTCAGGTTTTGGCGGGAATCCGGGCAGCAGCAGAGCATGGAATGCGTGTTAAAATCAACATGGTGGCGTTAAAGGACGAGAATCAGTCCGAAGTGCTCGCCATGGCTGAATTTTGTGCCGAAAATGGGTATGACCTGTCGCTGATCGAAACCATGCCACTCGGCGAAGGGGTGGCCGACCGGCAGGACCAATATATCGCAATGGACGACTTCATCGCGCCGCTGAAGGACCGCTATGCGCTCGAGCCTTTGGCGCACCGCAGTTCGGGGCCTGCGCGGTACTGGAATGTGGCGCCGCTCGGCTTGCGGTTGGGGCTGATTACGCCGCTCAGCCACAATTTCTGCGACGATTGCAACCGTCTGCGTTTGACCACTGACGGCAAGATTTACATGTGCCTTGGTTCGTCCATGCATGTCGATTTCCGAAAGGCGATCCGCGAAGATGGTATGGCGGCGGTCGACAAATTGCTGCAGCAGGCGCTGCGCCTGAAACCGGCGCGGCATGATTTTGAACGGCAACTGGCCGATCCCGAAATGCGCCTTGCCCGTCATATGAATGCGACCGGCGGATGACGGATTTTTCGCGCCTCGCCGTGCTCGCATCCGCCACACCCGCCGCGCGGGAGGCGGAGGCGATTTTGCGCGAGCAGATCGACTTTGTGCCGCTGGACGATGCAGAAGCCGTGATCGTGCTGGGCGGTGATGGCCATATGCTGCAGGTTTTGCACCGGCTGCATGAGGATCGCCGCGATATTCCGGCCTATGGCATGAACCGCGGAACCATCGGCTTTTTGATGAACGGATGGCAGCCGGGCGAACTGCTGAACCGGCTTTCCCGGGCCAAGGCGTTTCAGGTCCGGCCCTTGGTTGCGACGATTACGACTGTAGGGGGACAGAGCTTCACCCTGCCCGCGATCAACGAAGTATCCCTGTTGCGCGAGACCCGTCAGGCGGCGAAGCTGGAGATTTCGGTGAATGGCCGGGCGGTGATACCCGAGCTGATTTGCGACGGCATATTGGTGTCCACACCCGCCGGATCGACCGCCTACAATCTGTCGGCCAATGGCCCGATCCTGCCGCTTGATTCGTCGCTGCTCGCCCTCACCCCGATCAGCCCGTTCCGCCCCCGCCGGTGGAAAGGCGCGATCCTGCCGGACCGCTACGTCATCAAGCTGAAGATATTGGAAGCCGGCAAACGCCCTGTCAGCGCGGTCGCCGACCAGCGGGAAATCCGCGACATTTCACATGTTGAGGTGGCCCTCGACCGCAACCGCGCACTCACGCTTTTGTTCGATCCCGAACATGCGTTGGACGACCGGATTGCGATGGAACAATTTATTGTCTGAATTGGCAAAGGGTGCTTGCCAAAGTTTAAAAAGCGCTGCTATAGGCGCGCCTCTGCCCGAGCAATCGGGCTGCTCCCTGGTAGCTCAGTGGTAGAGCAGTTGACTGTTAATCAATTGGTCGGGGGTTCGAATCCCTCCCGGGGAGCCATTTTCACCTACATCAGGTCCCAGCCCTGCCACAGCAGACGCAGCGCGGCATAGCCCACCAAAAGCGCGGTCAGCGTCTTGAGCAGACGCGGCGTAAGGATCTTCATCCCCAACATGCTGCCAATCTGGCCGCCAGCAAATACCGCGATCAGCAACGGCCAATAATGCCCGGCCGGCTCCGCCAGCGACTGCGGCCCCGCCTTGATTAGCTGCCCCGCCAGACCGGTTACCGAGTTGATCAGAATGTACAGCGAAGCAAAGGCCGCGATCCGGCGGGCATTGGACCAACGGATCAAGTGCAGCACCGGCGCCATGAATATCCCGCCACCAATGCCGGAAAGCCCGGCCAGCAATCCCACGCCGCCCGACAGCACCAGCAGCATCCGCTTCGAAATACGTCGGGGCGCCATTTTCTCCGGTTGCACAAGCAGCGCCAATGCCGACATCAGCAGCGCGGTGCCCAATATCATCAGGAACAGCCACTGCTTTAAAGGAACTAGACCGCCGATGAAGGCCAACGGTGCCGAAACGAGCAGCAATGGCATTACCTGGGGCCATTTGACCAACCCGGCCCGGACAAAGCGGGCGCTGCCGCCGGTGACGACGATGATGTTGCACAGAAGCGAGATGATCGGGATCAGGGCGTAATCAACGCCCCAGAGACCCAGCAGGGCTGTATAAGTCGAACCGCCACCAAAACCCACCGAGGCGTACACCAACGCGACTATGGCGAATAATCCGGTTAGCCAAAACATTCCTGCCCTCCCCCATATCGGCAGGAGCATCCTGAACCATTTTCAGGATGGCCTGCAACTATGCTTTTTCATCCCGGATTAGCCGGGATGTGGGATGATCAGGCGGAATGCCCCATCATTCCTCAATAGGCGCCATGACAATGCTTGTACTTGTCCCCTGAACCACAGGGGCAAGGATCATTGCGGCGAATATCGGGATTGCCCGCAAATGGATCATCGCCTTGCGGCGCCGGTGTCTGGCGGACCGCCCGCGTCGTCACGAGTCCAAGAGAACCGCCATCGACGTCATCACTGTCATCTTCACCCGTAAAGGGGTCGATATGCGTGGTGAGGAAGTCGGGCAATTCAGGCAATTCGGGCGGCGTGAATTCCTGTTCAGCACGGAACTCATTGGTCGCGATGGTTTTGGTGACACCTTCGCGAATAGCAGCCAGCATGCGCTCGAATAGCCCGAAAGCCTCTTGCTTATATTCGTTGATCGGGTTTTTCTGCGCATAAGCACGCAGGTAAATTACCTGCCGCAAGGCATCGAGTGTGGACAGATGCTCTTTCCAGTGATGGTCGAGCGTCTGCAGCAAAATGCTCTTTTCAACCTGACGCCACACAGTCTCGTCCAAATCAACGCCCTTGGCTGCGAACTTCGCTGTCGCCATTTCGGAAAGACGCGATTCAATAATTTCAGGTTCGATTGCCTCTTCCTGCAACCAACTGTCGATATCGGGTGCCAGACCCAATACTTCAGCGCATTTCTGCTTCAGGCCGTCAATATCCCACTGTTCGGGATAGGTGCCGACGGGGCAATGGTCGCCAACGAGCATATTGACCGTATCGTTGCGCATATCCTCGATAATGTCGTCGACAGCTTCAGCGTCCATGATATCGCTGCGCTGGTCATATATGACCTTGCGCTGATCGTTCATGACGTTGTCATATTCGACGAGCTGTTTGCGGATATCATAGTTGCGCGCTTCGACCTTCTTCTGCGCGGTTTCGATCGCCTTTGACAGCCATTTGCCGCCAATCGCTTCGCCATCTTCAAGGCTAGAATTCATCATGCGTGAAAACAATGTTTCCGAACCGAAAATGCGCAAGAGATCGTCGTCAAGCGACAGGTAGAAACGCGAAAGACCGGGGTCGCCCTGACGGCCCGAACGACCGCGCAACTGGTTATCGATACGCCGGCTTTCATGGCGCTCGGTTGCCAAAACGAATAGCCCGCCCGCTTCAATCACCTTAGCTTTTTCCGCCGCGATTTCCGCTTTAAGGGCCTCGACAGCGGCATCGCGCTCCGGTCCTTCGGGCATGTCTTTAAGCTCGTCTTCCAAGCGGAATTCATAGTTACCGCCCAACTGAATATCGGTGCCACGACCTGCCATGTTCGTGGCAATCGTGACGCTGCCGAAACGTCCGGCCTGCGCCACAATATGCGCTTCGCTTTCATGGAAACGTGCGTTCAGAACGCTGTGCTTCACGCCTTCCTTTTCAAGGAATTCGGACAGAAGTTCGGATTTTTCGATCGAAACGGTACCAACAAGAACCGGCTGCCCACGATCATTGGCTTCCTTGATCGTCTTCGCAATGGCCCCGAACTTATCCTGGGTATTCTTGTAGAATTGGTCATCCTCATCGACACGCTGCACAGGCAGGTTCGTCGGGATTTCAACCACATTCAGCTTATAGATTTCATGAAACTCGCCGGCTTCCGTTGCCGCAGTACCGGTCATACCGGACAGTTTTGGATACATACGGAAATAATTCTGGAATGTTATGGTCGCCAGCGTCTGGTTTTCTGGCTCAATTTGCACGCCTTCCTTGGCTTCAACAGCCTGATGCAGGCCGTTCGACCAACGACGGCCATCCATCATACGCCCGGTAAATTCATCGATGATGATGACCTTGCCGTCCTTGACGATATAATCAATGTCGCGCTTGAACATGACATTGGCTTTCAACGCCTGATCAAGATGGTGCACGACCAGCGTGTTTTCATAGTCATACAGGTTGGAACCCGTGAGAAGTCCGGCCGATTCCAGCAGGCGCTCCGCTTTTTCCGTTCCGTCTTCGGTCAATGTGACGTTGCGGCTTTTCTCATCCTTCTCATAATCACCGTCGTCCAATTGCAGCACCACCGCATGCACTTGCATGTAGAGTTCGGATTTGTCGTCGGTCGGACCAGAAATAATCAGCGGCGTGCGGGCTTCGTCGACCAGAATTGAGTCAACTTCATCGACGATGGCGAAATTAAAGGGGCGCTGCACCATCTGGGCACGCTCATATTTCATATTATCACGCAGATAATCGAAACCCAGTTCGTTGTTGGTTGCATAGGTAATGTCGCATTCATAGGCCGCACGACGTTCATGTTCGGATACATTGGGAACAACCACGCCAGTGGTTAGGCCAAGGAACCCGTATATCCGTCCCATCCATTCGGCATCGCGTCGCGCCAGATAGTCGTTGACCGTCACAACGTGCACACCTTTGCCTTCAAGGGCGTTGAGGTAACAGGCCAAGGTTTCAGTAAGGGTCTTACCTTCACCCGTACGCATTTCTGCAATTTCGCCGCGATGGAGAACGATGCCGCCGACCATCTGGACGTCAAAATGGCGCATCCCCATGACGCGCTTCGAGGCTTCACGAACCGTAGCAAAAGCCTCCGGCAAAATGTCATTCAGCGTTTCACTCGCCGTCAAACGATCACGAAATAACTGTGTTTGTTGCTTCAATCGTTCGTCTGTCATCGCGGAGATCTCAGGCTCCAACGCATTGATTTTTTGTACGATCTTCATGACCGATTTAACATAACGGTCGTTCGACGATCCGAATAAAGCTTTGGCAACTCCACCGAGCATGGGTGTTTCCTTTTAATTTTTATAAGTGAATGCGTCGCCATTTCAGCGACAATAGGATTGGCTTTATGGGGCGCGGGATAAGCCCGCGCATAGGGCTATCTAAAGCCGCAAAACGTCGTGCGCCGTGACCGGGGTCGGAAAGACGTAGGCACTGCGATTGAGCGCAGGATAGACTACAGCCGTCGCGCTCCGCTCAGTCGCTTCGTATGTGCGCAACGGACGTGTTGTTTCGTGACGTTCCGCAATCGATACAGATGCAGCAACGATCGCCGCCGAAGAGACAGCCGATCCCAGCGTAGCCGGCGTAGCTGACACTGGACGCGCAGCTTCCGCCGCGGAAAATCCGGTCAACATCGCCAAAAGATAAATTAGCAAACGCATGGTGGGCCCTGTTTCGTGCTCTGGCGCATATAGGGATGCCCCGCGCCAAAGTCTATCCCGAAGGCGGATATTCTATTTCGCCTTTTCGGGAAGAACGGCATCCGTATGTTCCACGCCCATGCGGAAGATAACTCTACGGGCTTCCGGTTTGCCTTCAGCGTCAACGAAAGGCTTGATGTTATTTTTGGGCGCTTCTTCGCACGCGCGCCCAAAAAAACTGGTTGTGGTCCCCATGAGCAGAAACTCACCTTTTTGCTCTGCAGCACAATCGATCATCTTTCCGTCTGCGTCGTAATCAAGTGTCAGTGTAAATGACCCCGTCTTTTCAAAAGGATTGAACGCAGGCCGGATTGGTGCGGCCGTACTGCGCGGCGTTCCTTTCGGCAGATTCCAGACGAGGCTATGTTTCGTTCGCCCACGCGTTGGCTTTCCATCAATGTCTCGCGCAGGTTGGAATTTCCAGCGTGCCGAAACCACGCATGACTGCTGGTCCAGCGCCAAAGAGCCGCTCGACGTCGTGATGCTGCATGCCTGCACCTTTCCCGTGTCATCGATATCAAGAGTGAACATGCTTGTGCCTTGTTCTCCGGCCGCCAGAGCCGATGCGGGATAATCTTCTGTCGCTATCCGAAGTTCCATCCGGTTGAGCGGTTGCGGTGCATAAGGGTAACTATCCAACCGCA
Organism: Sphingopyxis sp.; assembly: GCA_013823985.1. Taxonomy (GTDB): domain Bacteria; phylum Pseudomonadota; class Alphaproteobacteria; order Sphingomonadales; family Sphingomonadaceae; genus Sphingorhabdus_B. The sequence goes on along the minus strand of PNNB01000013.1, from coordinate 130,525 downwards.
ACGGACCAGTTGCGTAGCTTGCCATAACGGGAATCTGCCAGCGGATGCGGTTGGCATAGTTTCCAATGATGACCTTTCCCTTTTTATCCTGGGCCGGATAAAATTCCGCACGCGTGGTGACATTTGCGCAAGTTGCTTCATCCAAATCGCTATGCCCGCTAGACTCGGTTATTTGACACCCCGTGACGCGTCCGTCGGTGCCGACCGTCACACGAAAGGCGGTAGTGCCTTCTCGTTCGTCGCGCAGGGCGAGTGTCGGATAATCCCTCGTACTAGCCCAGAAGCCGGGATTGCCCTTGGGAATTGCCGGACTTTCTACTCCCTTCTTTGGTTTAGGAGTGGAAAAGGGTATTGGGACATTCACGGTCCGCACCACTGGCGGAGGTGGCGGCGCCGTCGGAGGAACCGTCGTTTCCACATTTGTTTCAACAGAAATTGCTGCTAGCGCCACTAGAACATAAATGGACATTCAATACTCCCTTTCGACGCCTGATATTTAATGAAAGTTTCTAGAAGTGTTAGCAAAATCGCCCCTCGCCCTACCCTTTCCTGCAATGCCATCGATTGCAGGGGCAACGCCAAGCATAGCGCGGGCGGGATATAAGGATTGGGGCCGGTGCGATTTGACATTTGTCGAACTCGACGAAGGCACGACGGTCGCTGGTGTGACCACGCAGAACATATGCTGTTCATCCGAAGTTGAATTATGTCGACAGAATATCAAAGGCGGACAGGCGCGGGCACTTGTCGTCAATGCGGGGAACAGCAACGCCTTCACCGGTCGGCGCGGGCTGGAAGCAGTCGAAGCCATTACGTCCAAAGTTGCGGCACATCTGGGATGTGCAAAAAGCGCGGTATTTGTATCATCCACAGGCGTTATCGGCGTTCCTCTACCGAAAGACAAAGCCGAAGCCGGTCTGGACGCGGTTTTCAGTGCTTCACCCTGCTCGTGGGAAGATGCAACCAATACAATCGGCACGACCGATACCTTTGCAAAAGGCGCAACGGCAAGCGCGATGATCGACGGCGTCAAGGTGAACCTTGTGGGGATCATCAAAGGGTCGGGCATGATCGCGCCCGATATGGCCACGATGCTGGGATATATCTTCACCGACGCGTCTGTGGAGGCACCGTTCCTGCAGCAACTTTTATCCGAAGCAAACAGCGGTAGTTTCAGTTGTATCACAGTCGACAGTGATACTTCGACCAGCGACACCGTGCTCGCTTTTGCGACCGGAAAGGCTGGAAACGCTCCACTGCGTTCGTTTGCGGATGCAGGTGCCGATGCCTTCGCGGCCGCTTTGCGGGACATTTGCCTGCAACTCGCGCATCTGGTCGTTCGCGACGGCGAAGGCGCGCAGAAATTTATCGCGATACAAGTCAGCGGCGCTGCAAATGACGAAAGCGCACGGCGTGTGGGTTTGGCTATTGCCAATTCGCCGCTCGTTAAAACAGCAATCGCGGGCGAGGATGCAAATTGGGGGCGCGTCGTGATGGCGGTTGGCAAAGCAGGAGAACCTGCCGACCGTGACCTGTTGTCGATCCGCTTTGGTTCAACCCAGGTCGCGCACCATGGCCTGCCGGTGGACGGCTATGATGAATCCACGGTTACTGCGCATCTGAAGGGACAGGAAATCGAAATCGGCGTTGATCTGGGGCTCGGCGCTGGCCGGGCCAGCGTGTGGACGTGCGACCTCACCCACGGCTATATCAGCATCAACGCCGATTATCGAAGTTAGGGACATAGCCCCAATGAGCGGCATCGACGGGGTAACCCACGATGCCGCAAATAGATTTAAAGCGCGGCTTCAAGCCAGCCTTTGATTTGAGCCTTAGGCGCTGCGCCAACTTTGGTGTCGGCAACTTCGCCGCCCTTGAACAGGATCATCGTCGGAATACCGCGCACGCCATATTTGGCAGGGGTATCGGGATGGTCGTCGATATTCAGCTTCACGATATCAACCTGTCCGCCCAGTTCCTCGCTGATTTCTTCAAGGCTGGGGCCGATCATTTTACATGGGCCGCACCATTCTGCCCAAAAATCGACGAGAACGGGCCGTTCGGATTGCAGCACCTGCGCGCTGAAATCGCTATCGCCTACGGATTTGGTAGCCATAATAATCTCCTTTGTTGATCCGCAATCTATGCGTTGCAATGCAGGCTGACAAGGCAGCGGCACGATAGAATTGCTTTTAAACGGTAGAGGCAGGTTTGTGGGGCTGCAAAACGGCATCCGGCAAACGGATCAGGCGCGGGGCGTGGGTAAAAAGCAGCGATGCCTCAACCACAGAATCCGGGAACATCGTCTCCAGCGCCGCGACATAATGCGCCATTTGCCGCAAATAGGGCGTAATGACCCCCTGCGCGTCTTCGGGGACAGAGCGGCCGGTCTTGAAATCGATAAGGCGAACACGTCCCGGCTCGACGATCATCCTGTCGATCCGGCCCGTGATAACCGTTTCACCGACAAGTGCTGCCAATGGCACCTCTGCCCGCGCTTCGGCACTAAAGAAATCTGCCCAATCGGGGTTGCGGACGACCGCCGTTACCGCGTCCAGTATCTGACGCTTGTCGATGGCGGCGTCACGCACGCTAATGTCCAGCCATTTGGCGGCAGCTTCCAAGGACGTTTCGTCGGTGATCCTTTCGAACAGGGCGTGTAGTAATTTCCCCCGCGTCGCCGCAGCCTGCATCGCAAGCGTGGGTGGCGCGTCGCCATAGTCGTCGTCTTCAAGGCGTGATGGGACCAGAGGCCTAGGTGGTCGTGATTCCTGCGGGGCTTGGGCGAAAAGCCATTTGGGTGATTCTAAAGGCTGGGGTTCCACTTGAACGTTTTGATCGCTGCCGTCCTGCGCCGTGGCCGTCACGCCATCTTTACCCACATGGCGCATGATCTGCCCCCAACGCGCGTCATCCTCCCACTCGTGGCCGAGGGCATGCATGGCACTTTCCATCATCGCGAACCAGCTATCCGCAGGGGGAACGCCCTTGTTCTGCCCGCTCAACGCTCCGCCCATAATCAGCCGCTCCTCGGCGCGAGTGACGGCGACGTAGAGGAGGCGTCGGTGCTCTTCCAGTTCACGATTCTCCTGCAGCTCAACTATCTTCTGCAGCCGCCCCGACTTTTCGGCGCTGCGGATAGCGAGCAGCGGCACATTCTTGCCCTCATCCATCACCAGCGCTGATGTTCGGTCCGGCTTTTTCCGGGGGTCGGAAGTGGCGTCCGCCAAAATAACTACCGGCGCCTGCAGACCCTTGGAGCCGTGCACCGTCATGACCCGCACTTCGTTTGCGCCACCCTCGCCTTCGCGCTTGATGATGTTCTCGCCTTTTTCGAACCAGTGCAAAAAGCTCTGCAACCCGCCGCCCTGTTGTTGCTGGAACAGCAGCGCAATGTTCAGCATTTCCTCCATCGGCACCAACGCCTCGGTGCCCAGCCGCGCCACAAATTTCCGGCGCGCACCGATGGGGCCGGACAGTATCTGTTCGAGGAAATCATAGACGGTGACATAATCCGCCGCGTCGAGCATCGCGCGCAGCGGCTCCAGTTCAGCGGCTATCGCGTCTTGCCCCCGCAGATGTTGCCAGAGGCTGACCTTCCGGTCCCCGCGATAGCCAAATTCCAGCAGCTTTTCTTGCGTCCAATCGATAATCGGCGACACCATGATGCACGCAAGGCTGAGGTCGTCGAGCGGCTGCAGCACAAAGCGGATGACCGCGAGCAGATCCTGCACCACCAAGGGCTGAGCCAGTCGCAGGCGGTCGACACCGGCCACCGGAACCCCACGCTCATGCAATTGTGCCACCAAAAGCGAGGCAACATCGCCGCGGCTGCGCAGGAGGAACATGATGTCCTTAGGCTCCAACGGTCGCTTCTGCGTCGCAAGCCATGGCTTCTGGTCGATCAGTTCCTTCGCATAGTCGGCCAGCTTCTCGGCTAGGTCACGCTTCTGGTTGGGAACCCAGCTTTCCTCGTCATCATCCCCCTCCTCGTCGCCCGACTTCGGCGATACAGGCGCCAGCAGTTCGACCATCCCGACCTCCGCCGGCATGCGGCTATAATGGTCGGGAACCTCGTCCGAGATACCGAAATTTTCATGCCCCACTTCATCGATCAGTGCATTGACGAATTGCAGGACCGGTGTCGTGGACCGGAAACTTTGCGAGAGGGTGAGGCGCTCAAGTTCTCCACCTGCCCCTTTAATGTCCTCCCCGAATTTCAGTCCTGCCTCTTCGTAGCGTTCGGGCGCGGTGCCTTGAAAACCGTATATGGCCTGCTTGAAATCGCCGACGGAAAAAATGGTGCGGACTTTTTCCGACTGCTGGCCAAAGCCGCTGAAAAAGTCGGACGCGAGCGCAGCTACAATGTCCCATTGCGCCTTATTTGTATCTTGCGCTTCGTCGACGAGGATATGATCAATCTGCTTGTCCAGCTTGAACCGAACCCATTGCGCCATCGCACCGCTGTTGAGTAGAGCGGCCGTACGCCGGATCATATCGTCAAAGTCGATCACACCACGTGCATGTTTGGCGTGCGTGTAGTATTGAGCCAGTCGCCTGCCGACAAGCAAAGCACTGGCGAGGCGTTCAGCATAATCGGCGCGGACTAACTGGTCCGTAATATCTTTGGACCAGTCGTACAGGCTTTGCGCCACTTCGCGATAACCATCGTCAATCGGGGTGTAACCTGACGACGATACCAGTGCGTCACCTTTACCACTTGACCAGCAACGGTGCAGCGTTTGAAACTCGGCGGCCCGTTGTGCCGCACTCATTGCAAGCCAAGTACAAATGATTTGTGCACGCTTGCCGCCCCGGCTGTCTGCTTTGCCCTTGCCCCAAGCGAGGTTTTCGTCCGCAATCCACTTAATTTCGTCATGCGGAATCACGGAGTCTGCCAATGCGCTTTCAAGCATCTCCTCTGGAGAGCAGTCAAAGTCGACCCCCGCCACGCGCCGCGCCCAGACCGTCGCGCCATCCCCGTCTGGAATGCCCTCCATCACGTCCGGAACAGCCGCACATTTGGCTAGGAATTTCTCCGCCGCCTCTTCACCCATGGCGAGGCTCAACTTTTGCAAGCTGCTGATCAGGTTCTGGTCCTTTGCCTCTTCGGCGTCGATGACCATGGTTGCCAGCGCCTCGCGTAACAATGTCCGCTGTTCCGCGCCTTCAATTGGCTTGAACCCCGGTACCAGGCCCGCCTCTTCGGGAAAGCTTCCCAACAGCGATTGGCAGAAACTGTGGATGGTCAAAATCTGCAACCCGCCACCCGGTGCGTCCAGCACTTTGGCAAATAATTCGCTCGCGCGTTGGCGGTATTCCGGACCCGACTTGGCCCCGATCGCCTCCATATCCTGAAATAGTGCCGTATCTTCCAACTGGACCCAAGAGGCCAGCCGCTGGTTGATACGCTCTGCCATTTCCGCAGCGCCTGCCTTGGTAAAGGTAATGCACAGCAGATTTTCAGGCTCGACACCGTCCTCCAGCAGCAACCGGATGACACGCGCCGTTAAAACCTGCGTTTTGCCTGTGCCCGCAGATGCGCTGAGCCAGACATTCTCTTGCGGCTGTACAGCAGCAAGCTGTGCGGGAATGAGCGGATAGAGCGGCTTGAGAATGGTATCGTTGCTCATGCGCCGTCCGCCTCGGCAATCGACTGTCGACCATCCCATTCTTGCAGGCGCATCAATTGGTCATAGTCAGCATAATTAGAATATTCGGGATGGAGCTTTGCCGTAAAAGGCTCAGCGCCTAATATCCATTTGTTCAATGCTTCTTCGGCCTGACGCGTGATGAAGGCAACGAACTCATCGGCAGCTTTCTTTTTGTCGCTGGCCTTTGTCGCGGTCGCATGGGCAATATATCCGAAGCCGCCGCGATTCCGGTCTTTGCCCAAGCTCCAATATTCGAAGCCCAGTGCTTCGCCGCGTACACCTTTTATAGCTCCGCGTTCCGCCATCAAGCCGATCAGCCCCAATTGTAATGCAAAGCCCGCATTAATCTGCTTCGGTTTCGGCGATCCTCCAGTTTTATAGTCCATAATGATCAGACTGCCATCGGCAGCGGCATCGATACGGTCGGCGCGGCCGGTAACGGTTATGCCTGAAAGCTCAAACGATCCCTTCTCTTCCGCGATCAGCAACTGCCGGCCATCCTCGTCGCGCAGCTTTTGCGTTTGCTCGGCAATCCAGCGCAGCCCGTCTGCAATACGGGGCTGCCAGAGTGTCCGAAGGATGGGGTCAAGCGCGCCGTTTGTCAGCAGGTCCTCAGCCCGTGCAATCAACTTTTCCGGGGCGCATTTGTCATCGCGGAACCATTTTTCCAATATGTCATGCACAAGAATGCCGCGCCATTTATGGTCAGGTTCAGCATCAACCGGGTCCATAGGACGCAACCGCAAAACGCGCTTGGCATAAAAGGAATAAGGGTCGGACTTGAGCTGGTCGAAATCGGTCACCGAAATGCCGACGCGCCGTTGCTCCGCAGTTGGCATGGGTTGGGGTCGTGGCGCGAATTGCAGCTTTTCACGTACATCGTCCAATAGCGCGGCAAGTTGCGGCGTCGTCTCATCTTGCTGCAATGCTTCGCCCAGATAGGCGCGCATCCGCAGAAGGAAACGCGATGCCACGCCTGGCCCCCCTCGATCACGACGCGCCCGGGTCAACACTACATCTTTTGCGCCGAGTGCGGTCGCCAGATCATGCGCCGAAAGGCCGACATTGCGGTCCAATGTTGCCAGACCCAAATGGCGACGGATCGCCGGGGCCAGCCATGGGTCAGGCTGTGCAATTTGCGGCCAGACCGTTTCGTTGAGGCCAGCACAGATCACAAGGTCCGCCTGTTGCAAACGAGCCTCCAGCAAGCCGTAAATGGCGACCCTCGGATGGCCACCATAGGGCGGCCGTACAACAGCACCGGATAGCAGTTCAGTCACAATAGCCGGTAATGCGCTGCTGTCGTCCATCGGAATGGCGGACAGGTTGCACTCGCCCAGTTCGGCCAAGGCCCGTGCCAGCTCCCGGCCTGCGGCACCCTTCCATATTTGTCCGTCCGTCAATGTGTCGGCGACCCTCTTCATGGCGTCAAGCGCAGCAACCAGCCCGCCCTTTGCACCATCGTCCAACAATGAGAGCTGGGCGCTATAGTCTGTCCACCACAGGTTGAGTGCGTCATCCGCCGCCTTGGCAATTTCATCTGAAAAAGCAAAAATGCCGACGCCAACATTTGGTCCCCGCACGCGGGCATCGAGCGATCGAGCCTGATTCAACCATTCCAGCCGATCCATTTTCATGCGGACAAGCGGGTGCTTCGCAATCTCCAAAATGTCGGTTGCGGAAAAACGGCGCGCTACGGCATTTGCCAGCCCTAGAAACAAGGCTCCTTCCGGCGACTGCAGCAAAGGCTTGCCCGCACTGTCATCCACGGAAATGCCCCAGCGGCGCAACTGGGACGCGACCCGCGCCGCAATTTCACGATCGGGGGTAATAACGGCGGTGCGTTGTCCGGGCTGTTCAAGCCGTTGCCGAATATGGACCGCGATAATTTTCGCTTCCTGCGCACTGTCCTCGGCTTCTATCAAACGTACATGTTCCAGCCTTTTTCGGTTGGTCGGAAGTGCGCGCCAATGTGTGCTACGTTCGGGAAGACAGAAAATATCGGTGATGCTGTCGGTAATGTCAGAGGTAGCGCCGGCCGTAACCGGAGCAACTTCGTCCCGCGCTATTGCCATGCGATCAAGCAATAGCCGCAGATGAAATTGCGGATGCACCTCCGCATTGCGAGGTGGCTTAGGTGCGCCATCTTCGATTTTCGGCGGACGCAACGCATCCCAATCCGCCTCGGGCATATTCAGGTCCACGCCCGGTAGGATCACCGATCCATTGGGAAGCCGGGCAATCCTGCGCAACAGGTTGGACACCGCAATGGCCGATGTTGTGATACCTGCGGCAATCAAGGGCGACGTTGGCGGATTTTCGCGCAAACGCTGTTCCAGCCTGCCCAGCAAAATATTTCTGCGTTCGGCAGACCCAAGCAGCTTACGGCTGGCAAGCTCAGTCCGGTACGCAGGGATAATCTCGCTGATCTGCCCATAGGCACTGCGCCAATGATCCGGTAGGTCGACCACCGCTTCTACCGACTTTAGCTGTTCAAAATCGACCTGCTCGATTTCCAGTTCATCTATCATTTCCGCCAATTTGCGGGCGAGGCGCAAGGATTCCGCGGTGGTGACGGATTGCCCCGCAGGCCGGTTCTGCACCACCAGATCGGCAAGCAAGAGTATGCGGCTTGCGGGGCTGATGACGGGCCAGACCACATCATCGTCGGACAGCGGGTCCAAAATCGGCCCCAGCGCCTCGTCTAGGGCAAGGTCACCGATCGCCACCATTTTCGGCAGCAGCAAGCCGGGCGAGACAGTGCGCACAAATGCCTCGGTCATTGCCTTTATTGCGCGGTTGTTGGGCAACAACACCGTCATCTGCGTTATGGCGAGCGGATCATCTCCGCAATTTTGCAGAATAAAACCAACCGTTGAGTCGCAAAAATCCGAGCCTAGCGGAACTGTGAAGACGCGTGTCGTCCGAAGAGCGGGTTCAACGCTTTGCATGGCTCATCAATTTCGCCTCTGTTGCAGCGATCGCATCGGGATATCCGACATCAAACCACAGGCCGTGATGCACCAAACCGAAGCAACGACCCTTCGCAATGGCGCGATCCCAAAAGACATTGGTAGAAAAGACGTCGCCCGGCGGATCAATGATGAGGCGTTTGGACAGCATCTGGATTCCAGTCCAGACATAGGCAGCTTGCTGATCAGGTTTCCGGCGGGACAGCCGACCATCCGAATCCAGATCAAAATCGCCCTGCCCTTGTGTATTATTTGCCTCGGCAAAGGGGATCAGCAACATAAGGACGTCCATGGCATCGTCGTCCCAAGCCGCCATCAACCGGGTGAAGGCGTTTTCACCGTCATCGGTCCACCAATTGTCGGCGTTGACACAAATGAAGGGGTCGTCGGGAATCAGCGGCAGGGCACGAACCAGCCCTCCACCTGTATCCAACAGCAATTCACGCTCGTCCGATATGGAGACCTCAAAATCCGCAGCATGTTCGGCCATGTGGTCTTCCACCTGGGAGGCACGATAGTGAGCGTTGATGACGATCTGGCCGACGCCGGCGTCGCGCAGATGGTCGAGCACATGATCGAGCAAAGCGGTGCCCGCGACGGCAACCAGTGGCTTGGGCCGGTCCGCCGTTAACGGCATCATCCGGGTCCCCTTGCCCGCCGCCATGATCATGGCGGTGTTCACATGACGGCTCATTCCGGCGCCAGCATATTGGGAGGAATACGGCGAACCTCGTGCGGAATATGCGTGTCGAACCAGCTTTTCAGCGGTGCGAGTTGGGGATGATCCAGATCGCGTTCGAGCAACGTCCACATACGCGGTAAGAAATCGAGATACCGCAGCTTTCCATCGCGCTTCCACAGCCGGGTAAAGATGCCGATAATCTTGGTATTCCGTTGCGCACCGACCAACGCATAATGATAACGGAAATCGTCGCCCGGACGGGCCTTCTGGATATAGTGCTCCAGCATTTCCGCCTCCAGTTCCGCAGAGACCTCTCGGCGTGCATCTTGCAGCAGCGATACGAGATCGTAGGCGGGATGCCCAATCAAGGCGTCCTGAAAATCGATCAGACCCTGTTCTCCATCGTCGAGGAGCATAACATTTTCGGCGTGATAATCGCGCAGGACCGTTACAATATGCGCGTCCGCAATTGGTGAGAGCGCTTCGCTCCATATGCGGTCAAATTCGGCAGGATCAAAATCGAGCCGCATGGCGGGCATATACCACTCCGCCAGCAAGCGAACTTCGCGCAAATAGACTGCTTCGTCGTAAGGCGGCAAGTCCGCACGTGTACTTTTCGACAGCGCAATGATGGTATCGATCGCCTGCTTGTAGATTTTCGTCTCATCCGACGGGCGTTCATCCAGATGCTCGCGCATCCTGCGGTCGCCGAAATCTTCAATAAGTACGAACCCGCGTTTCAGATCGTGCCCATATATAATCGGCGCGCGAAATCCTTGTCCGGTCAGATATTGGGCGACATCGATGAAAGGTTTGGGATCTTCATGCGGCGGCGGGGCGTCCATCAAAATGGCATTCCCTTTTTCGGAGTGCGACACCCGGAAATAGCGGCGAAAAGAAGCGTCGCCAGGCATGGGATACACACGTGCGGCACTCCAGCCTGTCTGGTGCAGAAATTCATCCAGCCCCGCGGGCATGACAGGGTCAATCGGTTGCGTCATTCTCTTCCATTTTCATATATACCGCACGGGAACCGTCCGGCTGAGGCTGTATCTCAATCGAGAGCGTTGGCACTGTGTATCCGGCACCTGCCCGGCCCGCCCATTCTACCAAGGTGATCCGGTCAGAACGCTCTTCGGCGAGGCCGAGTTCCTCCAGATCGGCAACACCTTCCAACCGATACAAATCGGCATGGGCGACGGCAATCGATACTTCGGGGGGTTCATATTGATGCACGATAGCATAGGACGGGCTTGCGACTTCGCCGCTGAAACCGAGACCCTGCAAGATTCCGGCGCACAGCACTGTTTTACCGGCACCTAAGGAACCGTCGATGGATATCCAGTCGCCCGCGCGCAGCTGAGCGGACAACTTCCGGCCGAAAGCGCGCATTTCTTCTTCGGTCTTCAGTATCATCGGCTCGGGATGGTCATAATGATGGTGGAGCCTTCGCCCGGCTTGGACTCGATGCGGAAGGTGCCGTGATGCGTTTCGATCAATTGTTTGGCGAGCGGCAGGCCGAGCCCTTGCAAAATGGGATCATCAGTTAGCTGCAACACCTTCTTGCCGTCGCCCTGGACGATTTTCTGATTTTCCTCACTGATGCCGGGACCATTGTCGGATATGATGATCTCAAGCTGGTCCTTGCTCGTACGGGCGAACAGGAGGACTTCGCCACCCTCTTTATGATAACGAATTGCATTATCAATAATTTGCCCCACCGCTTGTCCGATCCGCTTGGAATCCAAGGAAAACAGCCCTTTTGCCTCATCCAGATGGAGATGAAGCGCGACCCCTCGTTCTTTGGCAAAAGCTGTTTTAGCTTCAGCCGAATTAACAAGTAGGGTCCGAACGTCGACTTTCTCCCGAGCAATCGGCATGGCTCCGGCTTCACTCTGGCTGTAATCAAGCACTGTGTTGATCTGTTCCGACAACCGCTCAGCCGAAGTCAGGATCGCATCGACATATTCCAACGCCTGCCCATTAAGTTCCCCGGCCACTCCCGCCTTCAATAGATCCGCAAAGCCGCTGATCGACGTCAACGGCGTCCGGAACTCGTAGCTCATATTGGCAAGGAACTTGGCCTTGATGCCATCCGCCTCCTGCAACGCCGCATTACGGTCCCGCAACGCTTGTTCGATCTTCAGGCTGTCGGACATATCCAGCATAGTGAAGAGCGCATTTCCGTCGGGAAGCGGAATAGTCGCAATCTGGAATATCCGCTCATCCGCAAAAACCGCTTTGCTGCGGCGCTGCTCCCGATTGGCGGTCGTCATCCGCACCAGTTCGCCGATGATGGAAATCTGTGATTGCTTTTTGAGATGTTTGGACATCAACGGCAGTATCTCGTCGAGGCGCGGATGCCGGATCAAAATCTCGTCGGGAAGACCCCAAATTTCGGCAAACAAACGGTTCCAGATACTAAGACGACCATCGGCTGCAAAAACAGCAATCGCCTCGAAGAGATTGTCGAATGTTGCCGTCCTGACCCGCAGCAGAATATCTCGCGCACTCGCCAATTGCGCTTGCTCGGTTCTGTCCTCGAATATCAGTAACAATCCGCCATCGGGTACAGGTTGCGCCAACACACGCAAATGCGTACCATCCGGCAACAACCAGTTTTCCTCGCTTGGCTCGGGATTCCGGAACCAGTTTTCCCTCTCACCACGCCATGCCGGAAAGTCCCGAACTTCCGGAAGCTTGCCATTTTCCCTCATTCGGTCAAGCACCCGCGCGAATTCCGGCTTTTCGGTCAACCACTGATCGCGAAAAGCAAATAGCCTCTGAAAAGGAAGATTCGCAAAAATAAGGGAGTAATCCGACCCGAATTGCACAACGCCAGCCGACATCATGTTCAAAAGATGCCGTTGCGCATCGGATAATTGTCGGAACTCGCTCCGCGCCGCAGTTAAGTCCTGAACGTCTATAGCCATTCCCGCAACACCCGATGCCCCGTCCGCTCCAAGCGGAATGTCAAAGACACGCAATTGCCGTCGTTCTGCCCCCAAAGTTGCAGACACAATTCGCTCTGTTTTCTGGCCGGTCTCCATTGCATCGGCCGCGTAAGCCGCAGCAGTTTTGCCATTTTCGGGCTCTAGTAATTCGATGCCATCCTGCACGACCTGAAAACCATCCGAAGCTCCGACTGCATCAACATACGCTTGGTTCACAAAATTGAGCGACATATCTGGACTGCGATGCCACATTGGTAAAGGTGCGGATTCAATCAGGCCGGCTAATGCTGCAAAAGCGGCCTTTGCCTTTTCGGACTCTGCAGTCCGCGCTTCTAGTTCGCGTAGGCTTTCGGTGGAGTCAAAAAACCAAAGTAACGCCGCTCCATTCGGATAGATCACGGTATCGGCAATCTGACCCATGACAAGCAGACGACGTGGCGATCCGGTAATCGCCAGCGGTAGAACAAAGTCTTTGCCCGTCCTTTGTGTCTCGCGAACCTTCTCCTCTAGAAGGGCGAGATCCGGACCACTCAATCCCCCTTCACTTCGTTCTCCAAGATCCGACAATGACGCTGCGGCCGCAGGCAGCCCCATCAATCGCGAAAATCTGTCAGCGGCTTCGATCCGTCCGTCGCCTTTTACCACTACCGGGAACGCAGGTGCGGTCTCTAATAAACGGGCCAATCGGGATGTCTGCCGCAATATTTTTTGCGAACGCCTACGCAAAGAAAAGCCAATCCATATAGCGACCGTAGCTCCAACGAGCCACAGCGCCATCAAAAAGCCTATCAATGTAATTGGCAGGCCGTCGCCCGTCATTTGTTCGCTGTCCTTTGCACTTTCACAGATTTTCTAATGCCCGAAAGGCGACGCGGCGCAACAAAAAAACCCGCTGCGTTTCCGCAGCGGGCTTCTCCGATACCAGAATCATGTAGATCAATAACGATAATGATCCGGCTTGAAAGGACCCTCGGTGGAAACGCCAATATAATTAGCCTGCTTTTCGGTGAGTTTGGTCAGCTTCACCCCCAGCTTTTCGAGATGTAGCATAGCTACCTTCTCGTCGAGATGCTTAGGCAGAACATAGACTTCGTTCTTATAGTTCGCGCCGTTGGTCCAAAGCTCGATCTGTGCCAACACTTGATTGGTAAAGCTTGACGACATCACGAAGCTCGGATGTCCGGTCGCGCAACCGAGGTTAACCAGTCGGCCCTTGGCGAGAACGATGATTTGCTTGCCGTCCGGAAACTCAACAAGATCGGTACCAGGCTTTACTTCAGTCCAGTTATAATTGGACAAGGCCGATATCTGAATTTCGCTGTCGAAGTGGCCAATGTTGCACACAATGCTCATCGGCTTCATGTTCATCATATGCTCGGCGGTGATGACATCAGCGTTGCCGGTCGCGGTGCAGAAGATGTCAGCACGGGTCACGGCTTCTTCCATGGTGACGACTTCGAAGCCTTCCATTGCGGCCTGCAATGCGCAGATCGGATCGACTTCCGTTACCATTACGCGCGCACCGCCATTTCGAAGCGACTGGGCCGAGCCCTTGCCAACGTCGCCGAAGCCAGCAACGCATGCAACCTTACCGGCGAGCATGACGTCGGTTGCGCGACGAATAGCGTCGACAAGCGATTCCTTACATCCATATAGATTGTCGAACTTCGACTTGGTGACGCTGTCGTTGACGTTGATGGCCGGGAAAGGCAGCTCGCCTTTCTTTGCGATTTCGTAAAGGCGGTGGACACCAGTCGTGGTTTCTTCCGAAACGCCTTTAAGATTGCGAACGGTTTCGGTCAGGTAGCCAGGCCTCGCCGCTACAAAAGCCTTAAGAGCGCGCTGAAATTCCACTTCTTCTTCGTTCTCCGGTTCACCAAAGCTTTCGCCGCGCTCCAGCTTGGCGCCCCAAAGGGCGAACATGGTCGCATCCCCGCCGTCGTCGAGGATGATATTCGCAGTGGTGTCGTCACCCCAATCGAAGATGCGTCCTACATAGTCCCAATAATCAGCTAGGCTTTCGCCTTTCACTGCGAATACGGGAATGTCGCGCGCCGCGATCGCAGCCGCCGCATGGTCCTGTGTGGAAAAGATGTTGCAGGTCGCCCAACGCACGTCGGCGCCCAGCGCGACAAGTGTTTCGATCAGTACGGCTGTCTGGATCGTCATGTGGAGCGACCCAACAATCCGCGCGCCCTTCAAGGGTTGCGAGGGACCGAACTCTTCACGAAGTGCCATGAGGCCAGGCATTTCGGTTTCGGCAATGTTGATTTCTTTACGGCCAAAATCGGCCTCGCCGATATCGGCAATGACATAATCGTTGAAAGCCACAGGCTTGTTCTCCGGGAGGGTTTAGAATTGCCCGCCCATAGCCTTGGCCTTCAACGAAATCAAATATAAAGATAGCTTTATATGCCTGCCACTCAAGCTTACGGGCGGGCGGCGATCCGCGTCGCGCAGGTAGGTCCTGTCCAAGATTGCCCGACGACGACACTTTCGGCAGCAGATGACATAGTTGCGACGCCATGGGACTCTGTTGAGAGCTTTGCTGCCAGTTCCTTCAACTGCTTGCAATTCATAGCCTTATGGCCATTTCCATAGCTGTTTGCGAACCCGATCGACATACGATCCAACGCCCCTTCAGCCCCCCTCGGCCCGTACGTCTGAGCCAGATGGCCTTTCAGCGCGGCATTTTGTGACCCGATCAGATTATTATGCTTTGTGACGAAACGGTTATATTGCGGCAGGAAATTGTCCGGAGTATTGCGACAGCGCAATGCAGTAACCATTAACATCGTATTGAGATGCTTAATCTTCGCAGCATCCTGCGCGGCGTTGGTCCAGCATGCCTGCGCTGGCTGCGACGATAAAGCGACCATGACAGCAGCCACGGCTAATTTTTTTGAAAAGCTGATCAATTCCCCAACCCCTTTTGCGTGTTCAACATGCAAAGAATTGACGATCCTGATGAATGAAGAGCTAAAGGGTTAGGTTAACAAAGTTAAACCACCCATCTGCTTGAAAATTGACCAACATAAATTTCGATCCGCGGGGCACTTTGTGGTCTCAGTCGCGTTAGACGGACCTGAAACCGGTTCAAATAGAGCAAATTGCGAAGCACGACCCGCTTGACATAAGCATAGTCGTCACGGATTAGATTGAAGTGAAGTTACCCCCCCGAAAGGATTTAAAATGAGCATCTCAGTTGGCGATAAAATTCCAGATGTAAAATTGGTAAAGGCAACTGCCGAAGGTCCCCAACCGGTTCAGTCGGCCGATTATTTTGCTGGCCGTCGCGTCGCGCTTTTCTCAGTGCCCGGCGCATTTACACCCACTTGCTCAGCCCGGCATCTTCCCGGCTTTGTAGAAAAAGCAGATGAACTGGCTGCAAAGGGCATCGATGAAATTGCCTGCACTGCGGTCAATGACGCGTTTGTTTTGAGCGCTTGGAATAAAGCTGGCGGGTCGGATGCCATCACCATGCTGGCGGACGGCAACGGCGATTTTGCTGCTGCTCTTGGTCTCGAAATGGACGGCACCGCATTTGGCATGGGCAAGCGCGGCCAACGCTTTTCACTCGTCGTCAACGACGGCGTTGTCGAGCAGGTCAATGTCGAGGCACCAGGGGACTTCAACGTAAGCTCGGCAGAACATATGCTGGGTCTATTGTAACGCATATTCTGGCGCATACGCAAAAGGTCTGCGTCGTTTAGACAGAGCAAAGGGAGGGGCAACCCTCCCTTTTTTGTTGCGAAAATCGAAAATTTCGTGGATGCGTGCTTATGCCTAGCGAATATTCAAATAACATTATCCAGCAACTTGTTGCCGAGTATGAAAGCTCGGTGAAACGCCTTCAGAATGCCTTGGCGCATTACCTTAAAACAGGCAGCCCGCCTTCCGCAAAAGACCGCGAACGCCTCGATTTCTGCTACCCGGAACTGGTTATTACCTATCGCGGAAAAGAGCGTGAGACCGTCACAAACCTTGCCTTCGGCAAATTGGAAAAGGTCGGCACCTATCGCACTACATTCACAAAGCCGGAGATGTTTGCTGATTATGTGGGCGAACAGCTTGATCTGCTGATTGAACAATATGAGTTAGATATTTCAGTCGGCCGCAGTCATCAGGAAATTCCTTTCCCTTATGTGCTTGACGGCTCCGCCGATCTGGAGTTGGGAACCACCAGCCCAAGTGAACTAGCGCGCTACTTCCCCACAACCGAACTGGCTGATATCGGAGACGAAATCGCCGATGGCCTTCTCAGGATCAAGGGAAATGCCAATTCTCCCTTGGCGCTCTTTGATGCGCTGCGTACCGACTTCTCGCTCGCCCGTCTGCGCCACTATACCGGAGCGCCGGCCGAGCACGTCCAAAACTATATCCTATTTACAAACTACCACCGCTATGTTGACGAATTCGTCAGCTGGGCTTGTACTCAAGTTGGAAATGGCCGGTACACTGCGTTATCCGGCGCTGGCGGCCTGTTTGTGGATCAGCCGACCGATAATGCCGCACAGTTGGTGGCGGACAGCACATGGCGCCGGCATCAGATGCCCGCCTATCACCTTATGGCGCCCGACCGTTCCGGAATTACGCTAGTAAATATAGGTGTCGGCCCTTCCAATGCCAAGACCATTTGCGACCATCTTGCTGTAATGCGTCCCGAAGCGTGGTTGATGATCGGACATTGCGGCGGTTTACGCGAGACACAGCGCATCGGCGACTATGTACTGGCGCATGCCTATTTGCGCGATGACCATATTCTCGATGAGGTGTTGCCGCCAGAAATTCCGATCCCGCCGATTGCCGAAGTCCAGCAAGCTCTGGCCGTCGCTGCTGAGCATGTTTCTGGAACGAGCGGCGCAAATCTGAAGCGGCGCATGCGGACCGGCACTGTCGTGACGACCGACGACCGCAATTGGGAGCTACGCTACTCCGCCTCGGCCCTTCGCTTTTCCCAAAGCCGCGCCATTGCCATTGATATGGAGTCTGCAACGATCGCAGCGCAGGGCTACCGTTTCCGGGTTCCTTATGGAACGCTGCTGTGTGTATCGGACAAGCCTCTACATGGTGAAATCAAATTGCCCGGCCAAGCCAACCGCTTTTACGAAGAAGCGATTGCCGCGCATCTTCAGATCGGAATTCAGACCTGCGATTTGCTGCGTGAGGCCGGCAATAGTCTCCACAGCCGCAAGCTTCGCGCTTTTAACGAACCACCGTTCCGGTAAGTCGAGAGGAACTTTGCTTCGGTTCAACGCGTTGTAGTGCAAATTTAGACCGCAAGGGAGACGATGATGGTACAAAAAAGCAGAACATCAGATGCATTGGATAAAGTAACAGCCAAGCTGCGCACTTTTGCCGACAATGTTAGAGGGAAAGCCCAGTCAGGTGCTGATTCCGCATCAGCCAGCGCCCGGTCAGCCGCTGACAGTATAGGCGATGCGGCCACACGGGCAGTTAAATCTGTAAAGGCCAATCCGGGCAAGGCCGCTGCTGTTACGGGCGCAGTTGTCGCTGCTGCTGCCGTCGCAGCGGTAGCAAGCAAGAAAGTCTACGATGCCCAAAAGGCGAAACCGGCGAAGAAGACACCTGCGAAATCCGTAACGGCCAAAAAGCCATCCGTGAAGAAAACTGCGATCAATCCAGCTACTACGAAGGCAAAGCCAACCGTTGCCAAGCCCAAAACCTCGACGGTGAAGGAGGTAACTGCAGTGCCTAAAACTACGGTAGCTGAAACGGCGCAAGCACCGAAGATCGCCGCCAAAACGTCCTCTACGGCAAAGCCAACATCCTAAAACAGCAAAAACGGTCCGCCGCGACCCGGCGGACCATTATTTGATTACCAGCCTTTTTTGGTGCCTTTGTTTTGCGTCTTCAGCCATTTCATCAATGGCGCAAAATATTCGAGCATCGCCTTGCCCGACATTTCGCGGGTACCGGTGAAGGCTTCCAATGCATCCGGCCAAGGCTTTGACGCACCCATTTCCAACATCGCGTTCAAGCGTTTGCCGACTTCCTTGTTGCCATAGAAAGAGCAGCGGTGAAGCGGCCCTTTCCATCCTGCCGTATCGCACGCAGCCTTATAGAATTGGAACTGCAGGATGCGTGCGAGGAAATAGCGGGTATAGGGTGTATTGCCGGGAACATGGTATTTTGCGCCAGCGTCGAAGGCATTTGCGGATCGTTCCACCGGAGGGACGATACCTTGATATTGCGTACGCAGCTTGGTCCATGCTGTGTTGTAATCATCGGGCTTGATGTCGCCTGCGAACACGCCCCAGCGCCACTTGTCGACAATGACGCTGAATGGCAGGAACGCCACTTTATCCATCGCCTGCCGCAGCAACAGGCCGTTATCCTTGTCTGCACTGGGCACCTTGGCAGCGTCCAGCAAGCCGATCTGCACCAGATAATCGGGCGTAATCGACAGCGCGATTGCGTCGCCAATCGCTTCATGGAACCCATCATTGGCGCCATTCAGATGCAAATAGCTCTGCTTGTTATAAGCCCGCTGGTAATAATTGTGGCCCAATTCGTGGTGCACCGTGACAAAGTCATTGCTGTTGATCTTGATGCACATCTTGATCCGGAGATCGTCGATATTTGTGATGTTCCAAGCGGACGCGTGACACACCACTTCTCTATCGGCAGGCTTCAGAAATTGGGAACGGGCATAAAAGGTTTCAGGAAGCGGTGCGAACCCGAGCGAAGAGAAAAAGCCTTCGCCAATCTTGACCATCCCGATCTCATCGACCTTTTTAGCCTTTAGGAGCTCGCCAATGTCATAACCGATATCCCCTGAACCAGCGGGTGCAACAATATCATAAATATCGCCCCATTCCTGCGCCCACATATTGCCTAGCAAATCCGCCCGGATGGCACCGGTCTTACCTTGAACGGCGTCGCCATATTTTTTATTCAATTGCGTGCGAACATAGGTGTGCAGCTCATCGTAAAGTGGCTTTACCTCGAGCCACAGTTTATCGGTCAGCTTGGCGAAATCGTCGGCTGGCATGTCATATCCCGATCGCCACATGGCGCCTAGATCGGCAAAGCCTAATTCTTGCGCACCTTTGTTCGCAATTTCGGCCATGCGAACATAGTCATTCTTCATCGGGCCACCGACATTGTCATGCCAACTGACCCACATTTCCTTCAGCTCTTCCGGATTACGATTGGTGCCCATTTCGGCCTCAATATCCGATCCGTTAATCGGCTGGCCCTTCAGCGTCCCCTTGCCCTTACCATAAGCAGAATTCAGCTTGGTCGCGATTTCGGACAACTCCTTGGCAGAGCCCGGCGTGGTAGGGGCCGGCAAAACAAGGCCGCCGCGTAATATGTCGAGCTTGCGCTTTGCTTCGGCGGACAAGCCGCTAACATTCTGGTACTTTGCGGCTTCAAGAGCATATTGCACAGATTTTTCTGTGCCAATTTCCCCATATTTGGCCGCCAGTGCATCGGTGTCGTTAGTGATATAGGTGTTGTTCACCCATGCCACACGGCCGCCTTCGACCGAGAAATCAAATAGGTCCTTTTCAACACGCGCGAGAAAGGCTTCGGCCTCGGCAACCGAGGGGGCCGCGCTTACCGCCGCTGCTTCTTGCGCCTGAGCGATAGACGGAATTGATAAAGTTGCGACCGCAAGCGCGGCAAATGACACGAGGTTTTTCATAAATGGTTCCCAGCAAATAATATGACCGAATGTTGGAACTTTCTTACCCAGTCGTCAAGCAGCGCGCCGCGCCCTTCGTCTTAGGAATAACGCCACTAGCAGACCGAAAAAAGTGACAAGAAAGGCGGTGGACTTGATAGGCTGCGCAGTCGCGGCGATTTCTGCAAGAGCGTCATCGCCCCTAAAGTTCATAGCCTGCACAAATTGGCAGATGGTTTCGGCATAATCGGCAACGCCAACCACAATTGCGGCACCGACGATAACCCAGCCGAGTCGGCGCAATGAGGCACTGTTGGACTGCGCGAAAAAGCGTCCACCGCAATATGCACCAAAGGAGTAGATCCCGATATAGACCAAATCCATTGCTATAGCGATCCGCGCCAGGCCCATGACGCCGGCAGCCTGCCACGCAGCCTGAATCGCGTCGACCCGCACCGCTGTTCCGGCGGATTGGTGGTCTCTTATTCCCCAAGGCGATACATTGTTCGCAAACCACGGGTTCATCGCGATCATCGCTGCCAAAATTAGTAATCCGCCTAACCAGAAGCGCCAGAAACGCCGTTCAAGTTTGCTTTCCTGCATAACATATCCTCCAGCGCCAGTGCCCCTGCCCGCGCATCCGCCGCGGTCAGATGATACATAACATAATCCTGAGTTTGCCCCTGATATTCACGAACACACTCCCGCACTAACCTTCCGCCAATCCGTTCCACAGCGGTGCGCGACCGCATATTATTGGCACCCACTTGAAAGACGACAGTTTTCACATGCGGGAATATATGTCGCAGCATGAGCGACTTAGTGTCGCGGTTATATCCGCCTCGCCAATGGGAGCAGGCAAAGAATGTCCAGCCAATTTCAATCTCGCTTGCCTGCGGATCGTAGTTTGCAAAGCGGCTGCCGCCGATCATCGCCCCTGTCGCGCGGTCAAAGGTAACAAGCGCACCTTTGGACGCCATCGCTTCGGCGAAAAATACTTCAAACACAGGGCGTTTGTATCGGTCCCTGTAGGGATGCATTGCCCAGATATCCGGGTCCGATGCTACCTCGTAAAGTGCTTCTAAGTCCGTCGCTGCGAGCGGGCGCAACGTGACTTTCTCACCCTCTAAATGAGGTTGGATATCAAAAGGCGGCAGGTTCACCATGCGTCTTGCGTCAAGGCTGTGACCATGGCCTGCCCCAATTCCGGTTTGACCACGGCGCTCATATGGTTGCCTGGGACGTCGAACAGCTTTCCTCGGGGAAGTAACGCCGCAAGGTCTGCGGCAGAGCCGTTGTCTTGATCTTCCACACCGCAAATGACGGCGACCGGCAGCTCAAAGCTGCGAAGCTGCGCCTTTGTGGTATCGACGAAACTATCGAGAATAAGCCGCAAGGCTACGGAATCACCACCTGTGGTTTTCAGGAATGCTTCGGCCATGAAGGCGGGGGAGCCGCGTTCGTGTTGGCCAAGATTATCGAGAACATGCTTGAAATGTCCGCTGCGATTCCCGGTTTGTGTCAGTCCTTCAAGGCCCATGCCCGAAATGATCGCCCGGCCCGGTTGCGCACCTCGTGCCAACATCCGTGCCACTGTCCGCCCACCCAGCGAATAGCCGCCAAGATCATAGTCGGTGATCCCGAGATGTTCGAGCAAGGCAAACTGGTCGTCGGCCAATATGTCGGGTGGATAGGATTCGGCGTCGTGTGGCTTGCCACTTAATCCATGGGCACGCAGGTCCGGCATGATAACCCTGTAGCCTGCCGCGGCGAGCGCAGCTGCGTGGCCATATTTGATCCAGTTCGTATCCGCCTCGCTGAAATAGCCGTGAATCAGCAGCAGAGGCCTCCCTTCCCCCGTTTCTTTCCAAGCTATGTTAACGCGGCTGAAGCTTGTGAAGCTGTTTGAAGTAACGGACATTCAGGTCTTTCCACTCGATTAGATTGTGGTGTTGCCATGGCCGGCCGCCGGAGAAAAGGCATTTTTCGGCAAAGCCTGACTCGTCAAACTTGCATATAATAAGCATAGCTATTATATCGACAGCATGAGTGACGATCTCGGATTCCTTCTTGGCGACGCGGCCCGCTTGTTGCGGAGGTCTTTCGATGAACGCGCCCGCGCCATGGGCGTGACCCGGCCACAATGGCGTGTTCTCGCGCTGTTGAAACGCTTCGATGGCTCCACCCAAGTAACAATGGCGGATATGTTGGATGTGGAACCCATCACCCTCGGCCGCATGATTGACCGGTTACAGGAGTCCGGATTGGTCGAACGCCGTGCCGATCCGAAAGACCGGCGGGCATGGCGCCTGCATCTGACACCTTTGGGCGAAAGCCGCATTACTGCCTTGCGTCCTACTGCACTTGCCTTATTCGACGACGCGTTGGCTGGCCTGAATGAAGTTCAACGCACGGAACTGGAAGCCATGCTGAATGTCATTCGCGCCAATTTGACCCGTAAACCATTAGAGACTGCCCATGGCTGAAGCCGACCCCAAGATGGACATGGACACAAGCGTTCAAAAAAAGCCGCGCCGTTTTGCGCGCATCGCTCTCATGATTTCTGTGCCGCTGCTGTTGGTCGCTGGCGGCGTAAGCTATTATATCGCCAACGACCATTATGTATCGACCGACAATGCCTATGTGCAGCAGGACAAGATATCGATCTCCGCCGAAGTCGGTGGCCGTATTGTCGAAGTTGCCGTTCGCGAAAATCAGCAGGTTCAGGCGGGCGACCTGCTGTTCCGGATCGACCCCGAACCCTATCGCATCGCGATAGAGCAAGCCGACGCCAGCATCGCGGCGGCGCAGGTTCGCGTCACGACGTTGCAAACGGATTACCAGACAACCGGCGTCGATATTGATAGCGCCCGCGAAGACGTCGCCTTTTACGAAAAAGAATATCAGCGCCAGTCGTCGTTGATGCAGGACGGCTTTACAACACGCGCCCGCTTGCAAGCCGCGGAACATGCGCTGTCGGACGCCCGAAGCCGCGTTGCCTCCGCCCAAGCCGAGGCAACAAAGGCCCGCGCCGCCCTTGCAACAGGCGCGGCCGCCCCCGGCATCAATCCTGCTGTCAAAGCCGGTCAGGCGCAACGCGAACAGGCGATGCTCAACCTTTCCCGCACCACCGTACGTGCACCCGTCGCAGGGATCGTGAGCCAAGCCGACCGGCTTCAAGTCGGCCAGATGATGGTCCAGGGCCTGCCCGGTGTCACGATTGTGGCGAGCGACCGCAGCTGGATCGAAGCCAATTTCAAGGAAACTGACCTCGCCAAAATGCGTGTGGGACAGCCTGCCGAAATTACCTTTGATGCCTACCCCGATCTCAAAGTGCGCGGCAAAGTGTCGAGCATTGGTGCGGGAACCGGATCGGAATTTTCCGTTCTACCTGCCCAGAATGCCAACGGTAATTGGGTAAAAGTAACGCAGCGTGTGCCGGTCCGCATCATGATTACCGACAAACCAAAGCGCACCATGATCGCGGGGCTGTCGGCACATGTCCGCATCGACACCGATCAATAATCCCGACGACGTCGCAGCCTATCCGGTCAAGAACAAGGCGCTGCTTACGCTTGCCGTCATGGGCGCCACCATTATCCAGATTCTGGATTCCACAATCGCCAATGTCGCTATTCCGCATATGCAGACAAGCCTTGGCGCGACCATGGATACAATCACCTGGGTGCTGACCAGCTACATTGTCGCCAGCGCGGTGGCCATGCCGATTACCGGTTGGCTTGCCGACCGCATCGGCAGCCGTAATCTGTTTCTAGGTGCTGTAGCGGGTTTCATCCTGACATCCATGCTGTGCGGCATTGCAACCGGCCTGACCGAAATGGTTGTTTTCCGGATATTCCAAGGGATCTGTGCCGCCTTCATCGGTCCACTGTCGCAAACGATCATGCTCGACATCAACAAGCCTTCGGAAGCACCGCGCGCGATGGCGATCTGGGGCATGGGCATCATGATCGCACCGATTTTGGGGCCCATGATCGGCGGCTGGCTGACCGAAAGTTACAACTGGCGCTGGGTCTTCTACATCAACCTGCCTATCGGGATTCCAACTTTGATCCTTTTGTGGTGGCTCATGCCATCGCGTCCGACCGTACGGCGCGAACTCGACAAATTCGGCTTTGCCATGCTGGCGATCGGTCTCGCCACATTGCAATTGCTGCTCGATCGGGGCCAACAGGAAGACTGGCTGCAAAGCTGGGAAATCATCATCGAACTACTGGTTGTTGTGGCCGCCTTGTGGATGTTCGTAGTTCACCAACTCACGACCCACAGACCGATGTTCGAACGGCTACTTGTAACCGACCGCAATTTTTTCATCTCGCTCAACATGATGCTGCTGGTCGGGATGATGATGTTCGGCATCTTCGCACTGCTGCCGCCCATGTTGCAAAATCTCTACCGCTACAGCGTTTATGACACGGGCGTTTTGCTTGCGCCGCGCGGCGTGGGAATCCTGCTTGCCATGTTTATCGCGTCACGGTTGACCGGCAAGATCGACCCGCGGATCATCATCTTCAGTGGATTTGTGATGACCGCCGTATCGATGTGGGTAATGACCCAATGGTCGTTGAACATGGACTGGCATCTGATTGTCTATACGGGCCTGTTCCAGGGCTTTGGCATGGGCTTTGTGTTCATCCCGCTCAACGGCGTTGCCTTTTCCACACTCCCCATGCGTCTGCGCACCGACGGATCGGCGCTGCTTTATCTCTTCCGAAGCCTGGGCGGCAGTTTCGGCATTTCGATTATGACGACGATGCTCGCGCGCAACATGCAGACAAGCCATGCGGATCTGGCAGGGCATATTACCGCATCATCTATTCCAACGCTCGACTTGTCGACGACGGATCGATTGGGTTCTTTGGGTGAAGCTGGCCTGCAATTGATCAACCTGGAGATAAACCGGCAGGCCGCAATGATCGCCTATCTGGATGACTTCAAACTGATGATGTTCTTGCTGATCCTTATGAGTCCGCTGATTTTCCTTTTGAAGCCCGGCAAACCAGCCGCCGGACAGCAACCGGTGATGGCGGACTAGGCAGACGTCTGGCGGGGCGCCAAACCCTTTTGCTGCATCCGCCACACAGCCATGTCGATACGGTCCTGACCGAAAAAGGGTTCGCCATCGAATACCAATGTCGGAACACCCCAATGGCCAGCGGCTTCGAGCGCGCTTTGATTGGCGGCAATCTCGGCGTCCAGCGCTTCGGCATCGCTTTCGGCCTCTGCATCCAGCTGTGCAAGATCCAGACCGGCACGCGCCGCTGCGCCGGCAAGATGATCCCCTTCATGCCAGTTCTCGGCGCCGCCCCAGATCAACCGGGACACTTCGTCGCAAAAAGCGAGGCTATGCCCACGCCGTGCCGATGCTTGCCCCAGCCGCGTGAGACGGAAGATATAGGGCTGCTCATCGGAGATCTCCCGCGTGATAACATTCTGGACGATAGGATCGGGACGTGGCGGGCCAAATGGAATGCCATGAAATTGCGCCACGCGAAACATGTCGGTGAAGGTGTAGCGCAGCCAATTGGGGTGATTACGTTCGAAAAAGGTCGGCTCGCGGATCGCCAGCGGATAGACGGGGCGTAGGTTGATCGCCAGATCATATTCTTCGGTCAGCGCGCGATACCGCCGTGTCGCGAGATAGCTGTACGGGCTGCGAAAGGACCAGAACAGGTCGGCGGTCAAAGTCATATTGTCTCTCTCCAGCGCAAGGACATGCACGACAGGCCTGCATCAATGCGGCCAATCTGTTCGACGTTCAAACCGATTGTCGGGATTCCAAAGGATTCCACAATGGCGCGGCTTTTGTGAAAGTCCGCGCCCATCAATATGCTGTCACGGATGCGAAGCTTGTTTGCTGCTTTTTCCTCACCTTTCGGGACTTCGACCACGCGCATACAGGCAAAGGCCGGTGAGTTCACCATGGGCGCCAGCACAAACACGGTCTCTTCGTCAATCAGGCTGCACCCTGTTTTGAAATGCAAAATGCCGGGCGGTGTTTCGGCGATCTGTCCCTTTTTGCCCAGACGGGCCAGCAGCGAAATCAATTCTTCCGCCCCGGCACGGTCGGTGCGGTTGGACAGACCGATCAGCACCCGATCCCGAAGCACCAATATGTCACCACCATCCGCATGCCCTGGGCCTTGCATATGAAGGACGGTCTCAAAACGGTCTTCCAGCACCGGAGCAAGTAAAGCGGATTCCCCTGCCCGGCTCGGCGCCGATAGCTTCAGTGCAATCGCACCTTCGCCAAAAACAAGCGCGGGGTCTTCGACAAAAATGGAATCCGGAAACGCGTCGGCTGCCGGCAATTGCGTCACATGCAGCCCAAGCCCCTCGAGCGTCTGCACATAAGCCTCATGCTCGGCGCACAGTGCCGCAAAGTCGGGATCCGGCCCATCCTCCGCCCGCAAGCCCGCCACGACAGACGCGGCAGGGCTTCGGACGATGGCATGGCTATAGTCAAACATATGTGACGACCGGACTTAGCCCTTCTTCAAATGCCGCCGTCCCAGAAGTTCGGCAATCTGCACGGCATTCAGCGCCGCACCCTTGCGAAGGTTATCGGACACGCACCAGAAGGCAAGGCCGTTATCGACGGTCGGGTCTTCACGTACGCGGCTGATGTAGGTGGCATCATCGCCCGCAGCTTCGATCGGCGTCGCATAGCCGCCATCTTCCTGCTTATCGACCAGCATGATGCCGGGCGCTTCGCGCAGGATCGATTTGGCCTTGGCCGCCGACATTTCGCGATCATATTCGATGTTCACCGCTTCGCTATGGCCAACGAAGACAGGCACACGGACGCAGGTTGCCGTCAATTTGATCTTGGGATCGAGGATCTTCTTCACCTCGACCATCATCTTCCACTCTTCCTTGGTATAGCCATCTTCGAGGAAGCTATCGATATGCGGGATGACGTTGAACGCGATCTGCTTGGTGAATTTCTTCGGCTCGGCGCTGTCGCCGACAAAGATATTGCGGCTTTGTTCGAACAACTCGTCCATGCCTTCCTTGCCTGCACCCGATACCGACTGATAAGTCGACACAACCACACGCGTAATGTTCGCATAATCGTGCAACGGCTTCAGCGCGACGACCAGCTGGGCGGTCGAGCAGTTGGGGTTGGCAATGATATTCTTGCGCTTGTACCCGTCGATGGCGTCTGGGTTCACTTCCGGCACGATCAAGGGAATATCCGGGTCCATCCGGTGAAGCGAGCTGTTATCGATGACCACACACCCAGCCGCTGCCGCAATGGGCGCAAATTTCTTGGTCGCATCGGACCCAATCGCAAAAATCGCCATGTCCCAGCCGGCCCAGTCGAAATTCTCGATATTCTGGACCTTCAGCATCTTGCCGGTGTCACCATATTCGATTTCGACGCCCTGGCTGCGCGACGATGCCAATACAGCGACTTCGTCTGCAGGGAATTCGCGCTCGGCAAGGATGTTCACGACTTCGCGGCCAACATTGCCCGTCGCTCCTGCAACTACGATACGATAACCCATGTGTATTTCCCTCAACTCTGATTTGGACAAAGAAAAAGGCCGGGCTCTTTGTGGGAGCCCGGCCTTTCATGTTCGGTTTAAGAACGCAGCGGAGCCCCTGCCTTATTCGGCAGCCTCGGTGGTCTTAATAGTGCGCGGGTCGCGGCGTTCGGCGATACGCGCCTTCTTACCGGTCAAGCCACGCAGATAGTAAAGCTTCGCACGACGCACGACGCCCTTACGAACAACTTCGATGCTGTCGATGTTCGGGCTGTACAGCGGGAAAACGCGCTCAACGCCTTCGCCGAACGACATTTTGCGCACGGTGAAGTTGGAGCCCATTCCCTTGTTCGAACGCGCAATGCACACGCCTTCGTAATTCTGGATACGCGTGCGGTCACCTTCGATAACCTTCACGCCCACCTTAACGGTGTCACCGGCACGGAACGACGGAATTTTCTTTGTTTCTGCCAGCGCCGCAATGGCTTCGGCTTCGAGTGTCTGGATGAGGTTCATGCCCCATTTAATCCTTATTCTTCTGTTGCACGTCAGAGGCAGGCTGAACCCGAGCGTCCTTATAACGCCCCCAAAGGTCCGGTCTGCGTAACCGAGTATCATCCTCCGCCCTTTGTTTCCGCCAGGCGGCTATTTTCGCATGATCCCCCGATCGCAACACTTCAGGGATCATCCGCCCTTCCCAATCATTGGGTCGGGTATAGTGCGGATATTCAAGTAATCCTTGTTCAAAGGACTCCTCGTCACCGCTGGAAGTCGCGCCCATTACGCCGGGAAGCAGCCGAATGCAAGCGTCTAACAGCATTAAAGCGCCAATTTCTCCGCCTGACAGGACGATATCGCCCATCGATACCTGCTCGATTTCCGGCCGGGCATCAAAAATGCGCTCGTCAAAGCCTTCAAAACGACCGCACAGGACCGTTACGCCGGGGCCAGCAGCGAGCGTTCGGATGCGCGCCTGTGTGATGGGCGTGCCGCGTGGGGTCATGGCAAGAATGGGGGCCGAAGGCTGACAGGCCGCTGCTGCATCGACGGCCGCCGCTAAAATATCGGCGCGCAACACCATGCCGGCCCCGCCGCCTGCGGGTGTATCGTCGACCGTGCGGTGCTTATCGGTCGCGTAATCGCGGATATGAATGGGTTCGCAGGACCATTTGCCCTCTTCCAACGCCCGTCCCGCCAAGGACACGCCAAGCGGTCCTGGAAACATTTCGGGATAGAGTGTCAGGATTTGGGCGTGAAAGGTCATATCACGAAGTCAGCATCAATAACGATGCGCTCGCCCCATTCGGGAACGGCCTCTTTCGTCATTGGCACCATGAATTTTTTGCCGGGCTTACCCTCTTCAGAGGGCAACTGGATTTCCAGCACGTCGCTTGCGCCGAAATTTTCGACGGCAATGCAGGTGCCAAGGTCGGTGCCGTCTGTGGACACGCAAGGCAGGCCCAGCAGGTCGCTATAATAATATTCGCCCTCGCCCAGCGCGGGCAGAGCCTCTCGCGGGACGGTCAAAAGCGTGCTGCGCAGCTTTTCCGCCGCGTTGCGGTCGTTAATTTCAGCGAAGCGCGCGATGGCGCCGTCTTTGGTGGGGCGCAGCGATTTGACCGTCAGCGCACCATCATTGAAGCTTCTATAATGTTTGAGGCTGTCGATGCTGTCCGCAAACAGCTTCAACCGCACCTCACCCGTCACGCCATGCGCACCCGAAATGGCGGCCAGCGTGACGGTGGTGTTCGGCAAGGCTTAGCCCTCTGCCTTTTCTTCAGTTGCTTCTTCGGCTGCAGGTGCAGCTTCTTCAGCGGCAGGCGCTTCTTCAACGGCAGGAGCTTCTTCAGCAACCGCTTCAGCAGGCGCAGCTTCTTCGGCTGCCGGGGCTTCTTCGACTACTTCGGGCTCTGGCTCGGGTGCAGGCGCAGCGGCCGCTACAGCAGCGGCTTCGGCAGCTTCAGCAGCCTTGGCAGCCTTGTCTTCTGCGCGATCCTTGGCTTTCTGGCCGGGCTCACCCTTGTTCGGGTTGGTCTTCGCCTTACGCTCTTTAACGCCAGCGGCGTCGAGGAAACGCGCTACGCGGTCCGAAGGCTGTGCGCCAGCGGCAAGCCAATGCTTCGCACGCTCGCCATCCAGAACAACGCGCAGGTCGCTGTCCTTGGGAAGCTGCGGGTTGTAGCTGCCGATACGTTCAATGAACTTGCCATCACGCGGTGCGCGTGCGTCGGCAACGACGATTTTGTAATAAGGACGCTTCTTGGAACCGCCGCGTGACAAACGCATGGATAATGCCATAAAACTAACTCACCTTTCTGGTATTAAATTATATTAAATCCGAAACTTATTTCTTTTTACTAAGAAGTCTTGCGAGGTCGGGCGGAAGGCCGCCTGCCCCGCCACCCATGCCGGGCAAGCCGCCCATGCCCGGGGGCATGGCGCCGGGGGGTAAGCCGTGCATACCCTCCATCGCGCCACCCAGATCTGCACCGCCTTTGCCGCCGCCAAACATCGCAGCCAAACCCTTGAGGCCACCCATCTTGCGGATGCGTTTCATGGCGGTCGCCATTTCCTGGTGCATCTTGATCAGCTTGTTCACATCCTGCACCGTCATGCCGGAGCCTTTGGCAATGCGGATCTTCCGCTTCGCATTCAGCAATTCCGGCTTTGCGCGCTCTTTTGGCGTCATAGAGCCAATGATCGCGTCCATATGGATCAGCAACTTGTCGTTCATGCCGCTGGCGTCCATGGCCGCCTTGGCTTTTTTCATGCCGGGCATCATGCCGGCAAGTGCACCCAGTCCGCCCATCTTGGTCATCTGGCGGAATTGCATGCGCAGGTCGTTCATGTCGAACTGGCCCTTGGCCATTTTCGCAGCGAGTTTGTCGGCTTCGTCCTTGTCGACGATTTCCGCCGCCCGTTCCACCAGACCAACGACGTCGCCCATGCCAAGGATGCGGCCAGCAACGCGTTCGGGGTTGAATGCCTCAATAGCATCCAGCTTTTCACCAACACCGGCAAATTTGATCGGCTTGCCGGTAATGGCGCGCATCGAAAGCGCCGCACCACCGCGCGCGTCGCCATCCATACGGGTCAGCACGATACCTGTCAGGTCAACCCGTTCGCCGAAGTTCTTGGCCACATTGACGGCATCCTGACCGGTCAACGAGTCGACGACGAGCAATATTTCCTGCGGCGTCGACACCTTGGCGACGGCCTGCATTTCGTCCATCAACTGCTGGTCAACGTGCAAACGGCCTGCGGTATCGAGCAACAGGACGTCAAACCCTTGCAGTTTTGCGGCCTGCATCGCGCGTTTCGCGATATCCACAGGCTGTTGCCCCTGCACGATCGGCAAGGTCGCGACTTCGGTCTGCGTGCCGAGCGTTGCCAGCTGTTCCTGCGCAGCGGGACGGTTGACGTCGAGCGACGCCATCAGGACCTTTTTGCCCTGCTTTGCCTTCAACATCTTTGCGATTTTGGCCGTCGTGGTGGTTTTACCCGAACCTTGCAGACCGACCATCATGATGATCGCCGGCGGCGCGACCGCCAGATTCAGATCGCTCTGTTCCGCACCCAGCATTTCGACAAGCGCGTCGTTGACGATTTTGACGACCTGCTGTCCGGGCGTGACCGATTTCAGAACCGACTGGCCAACGGCCTTCTCGGTCGCCTTGTCCACAAATTCGCGAACAACCGGCAGGGCGACGTCGGCTTCCAGCAAGGCAACGCGCACTTCACGCATCGCTTCGCGGACATCCGCTTCGTTCAACGCGCCGCGACCACGCAGGCGGTCAAACACCCCTCCTAACCGGTCGCTTAGCTTGTCAAACATCGACATTCCTTACCAAAACACCCGTTTCCGGGCATAAACGAACAAAAAGCCGGTGAGCGAAACTTCGCCGACCAGCCTGGAAAAGATTGATTTTCCATAATTTCATGTGCGAACTTTCGCCCGCTGTGCGACGCCTTAGTCGTAACAGCCCCCAAATGCAAGATTCTTTAGCGCACCCCGGAATCCGGCGGTGTTTAGCGCTAACATGAACCGAACTTAATCAAATATTGATTTTTTCCGTGCAAGGACGACGTTGATTGGACACGCAAAAGCTATGGAACAACAGCCATCTGAGGCGCATAACAAGGCAATAGCCGCAGGTGCACAGGCCGAAAAGGGCCGCCGTGTCATCTACAGCATTGTCATGTCCGCCGCGATTGTGATGTTTGTCGCAATTGGCGGCCAGGTCGGCGCACAGACCGTACGCACCTTCATCGGCAACAGTCCCGGCGCCGATCAGGTTATGGTGACCGCGCTCTTGCTGAACATTGCGCTGATCCTGTTGATCTGGCGCCGCACCAGTGCGTTGAGCGACGAAATCGACGTCTACCGCAAAGCGGAGGTTCGGGCGCAGCATCTGGCGATGACGGACCCATTGACCAATTTGTTCAACCGTCGCGCCATCAAGGAAAAGACGACGGAACTTAGCGCCCGCGCCTCACGCCGCGGAAAGTCCATCGCCTTTTTGATGATCGACTTGGACGGCTTCAAGAAAATCAACGACCTTTATGGCCATGACAGCGGCGACTACTTGCTGCGCGAAGTTGCCGACCGGATGCGCGATGTCGTCCCACCCAGCAGCGTTATAGCGCGTCTGGGGGGTGATGAATTCGGCATCTGCGTAGTCTTTGAACCCGAATACCCTGAATCTGTGGACCGGATCGCCGAAGATCTGGTCGAAGCCCTCGCCCGTCCGGTGATTATCGCCGACAGCGAACAGACCGTTACCGCATCCGTCGGCATCAGCCGTCCGGAACTCGACTGCGATTCCATCGACATGCTGATCCGCCGGGCGGACATTGCGCTTTATGCGGCCAAGAAAAATGGTCGAAACGGCTTCAGCTGGTTCGAAAGCGGCATGGAAGTGGAGTTGCGGTCGCGCAATTCGCTGGAAGGAGACATCCGCAGCGCGATACCAAATGATGAATTTGTGCCTTATTTTGAACAGCAGATAGATCTCAATACCGGTGAATTGGTCGGATTTGAAATGCTCGCCCGCTGGGTTTCGCCCGTACGGGGCCTGATTTCGCCCGACGATTTCATTCCCGTTGCCGAAGAAACCGGCATGATCGGCGACCTGTCGATGAGCATCATTCGCAAGGCCATGGTCGAAGCCAAGAACTGGGACCCGAAACTGACCATCTCGGTCAATATTTCGCCAGTACAGCTCAAGGATCCGTGGCTAGCCCAGAAAATCGTGAAGCTGCTCGTCGAGACCGGCTTCCCTGCCAGCCGTCTGGAAGTCGAAATTACCGAAAGCTCGCTGTTCAAGAATCTGAGCCTCGCCCAATCCATTGTCGGAAGCCTTAAAAATCAGGGCATCCGCATCGCGCTTGATGATTTTGGCACAGGCTATAGCTCACTTGCGCATTTACGCGCCTTGCCCTTTGACCGCATCAAGATCGACCGCAGTTTCGTGTCCTCCATGTTCGAAAATGCCGAAAGCGCTGCAATTGTGAGCGCTATTGCCGGTCTCGGTGCCAGCCTGGACGTGCCGATCACGGCCGAAGGCATCGAGGACGAAGAAAGCATCACCAAACTTAAAGCACTGGGATGCACCAAGGGACAGGGTTGGTATTTCGGCCAACCGATGAACATTGATCAGGTCCGCACGATGCTGACGCAGAAAGATCTGATACCCAACCGTCGTCGCCACAATCATTCTGAAGCCGTACGGCCCGAAGAATTTGAGGAGCGCAAAGCATCCTGATTGCGTCAAAGTCCTATTGGACTTTGGATGAATTCTGGACTTGAGCGCACACTATCCCTAAATCGCGCGGCATGGCGCGTGGCAACTTTCATAAAATGCATGGATTGGGCAATGATTTCGTGATCATTGATACCCGCACATCTCCCGTGGAGATAACCACCGCGCGTGCGCGTGCGCTGGCCGACCGCAAAACCGGGATTGGTTGTGACCAACTGATCCTGCTGGAACCTTCCGACGTGGCGACGGTCCGCATGCGGATATTCAATCAGGATGGCAGCGAAGTGGAATCCTGCGGAAATGCGACACGATGTGTTGTATCCCTACTCGGTCAGGACGCGACGATCGAAACCGACGGTGGGAAGATTGATGGCGCCTATCATGAAAACAGCATAACCTTGCAGATGCCGCCGCCACGTTTCGACTGGCAGGATATCCCGCTCGCATTCGCTATGGACAGCGCAGTCATGCCCATGGCGTGGGATGAACTGGCCAGCCCGATGGCGGTGAATGTCGGCAATCCCCACGCCATCTTTTTTGTCGACGATGCAGACGCGATCGATCTGGTGCATTTGGGGCCGCAAATCGAGAATGATGCCGCCTTCCCCGAGCGCGTAAATGTCAACGTCGCGTCAGTACAGGACGGAGCCTTGTTTTTGCGCGTCTGGGAACGCGGCGTCGGTGAAACGCGGGCCTGTGGCACGGGCGCTTGTGCCACCGCAGTCGCCGCCATCCGGCAAGGAAAGGTGGCGTCACCCGTCACCGTGAATCAGGCCGGTGGAAGTCTGACCATAGGCTGGGAACCGGGCGGACTGATCGAGATGACCGGCGGGGCCACATATGTGTTCATGGGCGAAGTCGACTGGGACGATTTCGGGTGAGTCAGATTGAAGTCATCAGCATGGGCTGTCGCCTCAATCTGGCGGAAAGCAATGCGCTCGCCGAACAACTAGCCGATCAGGACGATGTCGTGATCATAAATAGCTGTGCGGTGACAAATGAAGCCGTGCGCCAGACGCGGCAAGCCATCCGGCAAGCCCGCAAACGGCGGCCCGATGCGCGGATCATGGTCACCGGATGCGCCGCGCAGGTGGAACCGGAGACGTTCCGCAACATGCCGGAGGTCTCTGCCATCTTCGGCAATGCGGAAAAGCAGGATCCGGACATTCTGAACCAGATTGTCCGCCAGCCGGACCGTCCGGTTGTGGTGTCCGACATCATGACGCTACAGCAGACCGCGCCGCATCTGGTCACCGCCTATTCCGGAAAGACCCGCGCCTTTGTCGAGGTGCAGAATGGCTGTGACCACCGGTGCACCTTTTGCATCATTCCCTATGGACGCGGGAACAGCCGTTCTGTTCCGGCAGGTAGTGTGATCGAACATATCCGGATGCTTGTCGACAAGGGCTTCAAGGAAGTCGTTCTGACCGGCGTTGATGTCACCAGCTATGGCCCCGACCTGCCCGGAAAGGACAATCTGGGGTTGTTGGTGGAGCGGATTTTAAAGCTCGTTCCTGATCTGGAACGGCTGCGCCTATCCTCCATCGACGGTGTTGAAATTGACGAGCGCCTGTTTGCGCTTTTGACCGGGGAGCCGCGCCTGATGCCGCATGTGCATCTGTCGTTGCAGGCGGGTGACAATATGATCCTGAAACGCATGAAGCGGCGGCATAGCCGGGAAATGGCGATTGATCTTGTTGCGCGGATGAAAGCGTTGCGGCCGGATATTGCCATCGGTGCGGACATCATTGCCGGCTTTCCAACCGAAGACGATGCGATGTTCCAGAACAGCCTTGATCTGGTGCGCCAATGCCAGATCGTCCATGGCCACATCTTTCCCTATTCGCCCAAAGCAGGAACGCCCGCTGCAAAAATGCCGCAAGTCGCCGCGCAACAGATCAAGGCCCGCGCCAAGGCCTTGCGCGAAGCGGTGGCAATGGAACGCGGCAATTGGCTGGACAGCCTGAAAGGCTCTGTGCAGAAAATTGCGGTTGAACGGGGCGGTCGTGCTGGCCATGCCGAAAATTTCGCTTATGTGGGTCTGGACAGGCCGATGCCCGAAGGCAGTATTGTGTCGGCCCAGGTCATGGACATAAAGGACGGGACAGTGCAGGCAAAGGTCATCGCATGAACGAAAAGGCAGGTTGGAAAGACCGGTTGTTCGGCGGCCTCAAAAAGACATCGAGCAAGCTGACCGACAATATCACCGGTCTGGTGACCAAGGCGAAGTTGGATGCCGAGGATCTGGACGAGATTGAAGACGCGTTGATTGCATCGGACCTGGGTCCTGCGATGGCAGCGCAAATCCGTGAAAAAATAGCCGCTGGACGCTTCGAAAAAGGTATCGACGCCGAAGGCATAAGGCAGATCGTCGAGGACGAAATCGCGGCCGTTCTTGCGCCGGTGGCGGAACCGCTCGACATCGATGCGTTCCCGCGGCCACAGGTCATTCTGGTGATCGGCGTTAACGGGTCGGGCAAGACCACGACCATTGCAAAGCTTGCGCATCTGTTCCTTGAGCAGGATTATGGCGTCATGCTCGCCGCAGGCGACACATTCCGCGCTGCTGCCATTGGCCAGTTAAAGGTCTGGGCGGACCGCATCGGCGTGCCGATTGTCACTGGCCCCGAAGGCGGCGATGCCGCAGGTGTCGTGTTCGACGCGGTCAAGCGCGCCACCGCCGAAGGGATCGACGTTCTGATCGTCGACACCGCCGGTCGCCTGCAGAACAAGCGCGAATTGATGGACGAGCTCGCCAAAATCCGGCGCGTCCTTGGCCGTCTCAATCCCGAGGCGCCGCACGATGTGGTTCTGGTTCTGGATGCGACCACAGGTCAAAATGCGCTCTCGCAAATCGAAATTTTCAAGGAAGTCGCCAATGTCACCGGTCTCGTCATGACCAAGCTGGATGGGAGCGCACGTGGCGGCATCCTTGTGGCCGCCGCCAAACAGTTCGGCCTGCCGATCCACGCCATCGGCGTCGGCGAAACAATTGATGACTTGCGCCCCTTCAACGCGCAGGACCTCGCCCGTGCGATTAGCGGCGGCGCGCAATGACAACCGAAACAGCGTCTAAAAAGCCTTCGGGCTTGCTGAACTTCGCACTCGATTTCGGGCCATTGCTGGTTTTCTTCCTCGGCTCACGTTTTGGCCATTCCGACACCGATCCCGTGCAAGGGCCGTTGGTGGGCACGGCAGCCTTCATGGTGGCGATTGTCGTTGCGATGATTGTGTCCAAATGGAAAACCGGACGCATCTCGCCCATGATGAAGATGTCGGCGGTGTTCGTCATCGGCTTTGGCGCGCTGACGCTCTGGTTCCGGGATTTCGGGTTCATTCAGCACAAGGCAACGGCGGTCTATCTGCTCTTTGCGGCCATCATCCTGATTGGCTGGCTCCGGTCAAAACCGGCGCTGAAATATTTGCTCGAACAGGCTTATAATGGGTTGAGCGAGGAAGGTTGGCTGAAACTTTCGCTGAGCTGGGGCATCTTCTTTCTCTTCCTTGCGGGCCTGAACGAAATCATGATCCCGCTGCTGACCAGCGACCAATATATCACCGTCAAGACCTTCGGCCTGCCCGCGCTCACCTTTTTGTTCGCGATGGCGAACATCCCGATGCTGTTGCGGCATGGTTTGAATTTGGGCGATGAAACAAAAGATGGGGATCAGCCCGTCTTGTAAGACAAGCCGCCCTTGGCTAGGCTGAGGGCATATTAGACGTTCAATATAGGGGATTTGGAATGGCAAAGTTTTTTGGGAATTTGCATCTGGTGCTGCTGACGGGGCTGGTGCTGGCCTTTGCAGTTATGTTTTCGGTGCATGGCGCAGATGAAGTCACAGCGCAGGCCGTAACCCGCTGGCTGCACACCTTCTTCGGTATCGTGTGGATTGGCTTGCTCTATTATTTCAACTTCGTGCAGATCCCGACCATGCCCAAGATCCCCGCCGAACTGAAGCCCGGCGTATCAAAGCATATCGCACCTGCCGCACTGTTCTTCTTCCGCTGGGGCGCGGCGTTGACGGTGCTGACCGGACTGATCGTATCGGTTCTGGCCGGCTATGCGCATCAGGCTTTCACCCTGCAGGATCCGTTCAAGCTGATCGGCATTGGCATGTGGCTCGCCGTGATCATGGCGTTCAACGTCTGGTTCATCATCTGGCCAAACCAGAAAAAGGCGCTTGGCCTTGTCGAAGCCGACGATGCGACAAAGGCGAAGGCGGCAACCACCGCCATGATGACATCGCGCCTCAACACCTTGCTGTCGATCCCGATGCTTTACTGCATGGTCAGCGCCAACGGCGGATAAGTGCCCGCTCTAATTAGTGCGTTACGCTCAACAAAATCCCCCTCCCCAACCGGAGGGGGATTTTTTTAGCTCAACAGATCATGCTTCTTCAGCGTGTGCCTTAGCTGGTCATAGCTGAGGTTGAGTGCCTTTGCCGTCTGGCGCTGATTATAGCGGCACTTGGCGAGCGCTTGTTCCAGCACCGCCTTTTCATATTTCTCGGTCGCCTCGCGAAAGTCGGTGACGTCTACCATCTGGCTCAAATCCGTGGAGAAACGGGGCTCCGTGGCTTCCTTTTCCCGCGTGGTCGGCGCGTTGGTCGGTGCGGACGCAGCGATGCCGGTGCGCCATGGGCTGTCAAACGGGTCGAACTGGATATAGTCGACCGGCTGGCTAGGGTCGGCCCAGCGATACACAGCCCGCTCAACCACATTCCGCAATTCGCGCACATTGCCGGGCCAGAGATGGTTTTCCATCGCCCGCTGCGCCACTTCGCCAAAGCCCGGCCAGCCGTCCCAGCCCAGTTCCGCGGCCATGCGACGGCCAAAATAGTCGGACAGCACTTCGACATCGCCTTCTCGTACCCGCAGCGGGGGCAAGGTGACGACCTCAAAGCACAACCGGTCCAAAAGGTCGGCGCGGAATTTTCCGGCCTCTACCATATTGGGCAGATGTTCGTTGGTGGCCGCGACGATGCGGACGTCGACCCGTACAGGACGGGACGAACCAATGCGGGTCACCTCGCCATATTCGACCGCGCGCAACAACCGCTCCTGCGCGCCCATGCTGAGCGTGCCGAGTTCATCCAGGAACAATGTCCCGCCATCCGCCTCTTCAAAGCGGCCCTCGCGCGCACGTGTCGCGCCGGTGAAGGCGCCTGCCTCGTGCCCGAACAGCTCGGCCTCGATCAATGTCTCGGGCAAGGCGGCGCAGTTCATGGTGACGAGCGGGCCGTCCCAACGCGAACTCAGGCGGTGCAGACGCTCGGCAATCAGCTCCTTGCCGGTCCCCCGTTCGCCCACGACCAATACCGGCCGGTTCAGCGGCGCGGCACGGCTGGCACGCTCGACCGCGTCCAGAAAGGCCGACGACTGGCCGATAAATTGATGGCTATCACGCTCCATTTTTAAAGATTGGCATATTTCACCACCTAATAGCAATATTTACTAGTCGATATGGGTGGGAAATATGAAAAACTGGCTAATTTCTGCGAAAAAGTGAAATTGGCACGCTCCCTGCTATGATGTTTGCAAGCCGGCACAAGCTGGCAAAGCAAACAAAGGGAAGACCAGAATGAACACCGAAAACAAAGCACAGGAAAGCTTCAAAGAAAGCGAAAGCCGTCTCTGGGTGGCCGT
This sequence comes from Sphingopyxis sp., assembly GCA_013823985.1. GTDB lineage: Bacteria > Pseudomonadota > Alphaproteobacteria > Sphingomonadales > Sphingomonadaceae > Sphingorhabdus_B. Next base: position 91,693 of record PNNB01000013.1, on the reverse strand, counting down.
GGCCTTGTCCATGTCCATGATCTTTACCAGCTATGCCATTTCGGTGTTCAACCACCAGGAAGACAACCAGGTCAATGCATACACCCACTCCCAACGGCCTATCGTCGTCAGCTATCTTGCCTGACTTCGTGAGCCCGCGACCGGGGTCCCCCAGCTCCCCCCTAGCCCCGGTCGCCCCCATTTTTGAAGACACGTACAGAACAAGTCATAATCGGAGTTACCCTATGGGCATTTTTTCACGAACCCGCGACATCATTGCCGCCAACGTCACCGACTTGCTCGACAAGTCGCAAGACCCGGCAAAGATGATCCGTATGATCATCCTCGAGATGGAAGAAACCCTTGTCGAAGTCCGCGCATCTGCTGCGCGCACGATCGCCGACCAGAAAGAACTGCGTCGCCATATCGACAAGCTGAACACTCTTGAGGCCGATTGGACGGACAAGGCGCATCTGGCGCTGTCCAAGGGACGTGAAGATCTGGCCAAGGCCGCTTTGCTCGAAAAGCGCAAGGCAACCGACATGAAGGACCAGCTGACCTCTGAAGTCGATGTGCTCAACGATGCGCTGAAAGCATCGGAACAGGACATTCACAAGCTGCAGAAGAAGCTGGCCGATGCCCGCAGCCGCCAGAACGCTCTGATGACCCGCCTCGAAAGCGCGGAAAATCAGGTAAAGCTGCGCACCATGTACAATGGCGACAAGGTCCGCGAAGCTTTCTCACGCTTCGATGTCTTGGAACGCCGTGTGGATGAAGCACAAGGCTATGCTGACTCGCTCGCCATCGGCAGCGATGCACCGCGCACTCTTGGTGATGAAATCGCCGCACTCGAATCCTTCGACGTTGTCGACGCCGAATTGGAAGCGATGAAAAAAGCCATGAAGCAAGACGCAAAGAAGGAGGGTTGAGACTATGGACGGTGAAATCATCATGGTGCCGATTGTTGTTGGCATCCTCTTCCTCGGCCTGCCCTGGCTCATCCTGCACCACGTAACCAAATGGAAAACAGCCGCGACGCTGACCAATGATGACGAGCGGTTGCTGGGTGAAATGTACGAACTGGCCCGCCGCCTCGAAGATCGCATGGACACGGTGGAACGTCTTGTTGGTCAGGATAACCCCAACTTCACACCGCGCCGCATCGACCATGAGGCAGAAGACTATTCCGCAGAAAATATCCGCCGGCTGGAAAGGAACCGTTGAGATGAGCAGCAAACACACACAATTCTATCTCGACAAGCAAAATGCCAAATGGAAAGGCGTGTGCGCAGGGATCTCCGACTATACCGGCGTCGATGTTCTCTGGGTCCGGCTTGGCGCGGTCATCCTGACACTGGCAGGTGGATTTCCCTGGACGCTGGTCGCTTATTTCGGCGCAGCATGGTTCGCCAACAAAAAGCCGATCCACCTCTATGTCGACAATGACGATCAGAAATTCTGGCAAGGCGTTCGGCAATCACCAGCCCGCACGACACGCGACATCCGCTCGCGTTTCCGGGAAATCGATAACCGCCTTGCTGATGTCGAACTCTATTATGTCAGCAACAACAAGCAGCTGGCCGACGAAATCGAAAGCCTGCGCTAAGCGCGGTCAAAGGGAGGAAATAGCATGTTCACCTTAATCGTCCTCGGCCTGATTGCCTGGTTCGCATACCGGCATTTCGCCAAGAAAAAGCGGGAAGCCGATCTGCGCAACTGGCGCGTCGAATACCGAAATTCCGACATCAAACCGGTCACACGCCGTCTGCCTTGGAAGGACATAGCATGAGTTTTGCAGGGCCATCATTCATTGTCGCGATCGTCATGATCTGCACGGCTGGATGGATTATCAACAACTGGATCCGCGCACGCCACGGATATCCGCTCGAAAATGAATGGGGTGGATTTACGCCGAAAGTTGATGTGGACGCCGAACGCAAGATCAGTCTGCTGAGCAACGAAAATGAATCGCTGAACGGCAAGGTTGGAAATCTGGAAGAGCGCATCGCGGTTCTGGAACGCATCGTCACCGACAAGGCCGGACGCCTGTCGGAAGAAATCGAAAAGCTACGCTAAGCACGAAGGGAGGGAAATATCATGGATCCTACTTTAGTCGAAGGACTGATGCGGCTCGCAATGCCAATCACTCTGATCACAGTTGTCGGTGTAGCGGGATGGGTCGTAACCACGTGGATGCGTATCAAGAACGGCTATCCCTTGGACGGGGCCTGGGGTCAGGCGGTTTATCCGAAAAATGACCAGGAAGCCGTGGAACGGGTCCGCCTGCTGAGCCAGGAAAATGCCCAACTGCGCGCCGAACTCGGCTCGGTCAAGGACCGGCTTGCCAATATCGAGAAGATCGTTGTCGACGACAGCCACCGGCTGACGGCGGAAATCGAATCTCTTCGCGGTCCGTCTAACTAGGAGCTAGGAACTATGGACATCAACCCTCTCCTCATTCCGATCCTTGGGATATCCTGTGGGCTTTTGGCGATCTTTGGCGGCGTATTCGTGCGGCCTTGGTTCAAGCTCAAGGAAAAACGCATGTCTATGGAAGCAGACATGATCGCCGAAAAAGCTGCCCAATATGCGAGCAAGCAAGCCGTGTTGGAAGAACGGGTAGCCGTACTTGAACGGATTATCACCGACCAAGGCTACAGCATCGCCAAGGAAATTGAAGAGTTGCGCAGCCTGCCGCCACGGCAGCTCGAACCGAAACCAGATTTGAGATAACGGAGGAAAAGATGGGCCCATTTGAAATGGTGGTTGCGATCATCGCAATCATAACAATCGGCAAGATTATCCAGACCAAGCAGAAGGCGAAGCTCGGGATTATCGAGGACGAAGATATGCTGGGTAACAAGACCCAACGTATGATCAGCAACAGCGACACGAGCGCGATGCAAGACGAAATTCGCGCCTTGAAGGATCGCATCCAGGTGTTGGAACGCATTGCGACCGACAATAACAGCGCCACCGATCTCAACCGTCAGATAGAGGAATTGCGTAACCGCTAAGGCGGACGCGACTTAGGAAGCGAAAGGAAGGAACCATGCCCCAGGATCCGAACTTCTACATCATCGTCGGTGCCTTTGCCGTCCTGTGTGTCGGCATCGTCTCCACGCTCAGCTTGCGCGGATGGCGCGACTGGATTGCGCTGAAGCATGCCGAGCTGGACCTCGCGCGGCAGGGCAGCGATGCTCCTGTCCCCTCGGCGACCTCACGGATCGAAGTCGCTGATCTGAAAGAACGCGTGAAAAAGCTGGAAGCTATTGCGGCAGGGATTGATATCTGAGCCCTGCCGCCATAAGCGGGGCGCGACATGAGCGCGCTGAACGATATTTTTGAAGAATATGATTTTCTGGACGCAGACGACCGTTACCGTTTGCTAATCGACCTTGGCAAAGAATTGCCGTCGATGCCCGACGCTCTCAAGACCGACGCAACTTTGGTACGCGGATGTTCGGCGAGCGTCTGGGTCTATCCGGTAACCGATGCGGACAAGCTGTCCTTTTTGGCTGACAGCAATGCCGCCATCACCAAGGGCATCATCGCGCTTGTCCTGAAAACGGTGGAAGGAAAGTCCGCCACCGAAATCGGCCAGACGGACATTGAAGGCGCCCTTGCCCCGTTCGATCTTAAAAACCAGCTAAGCTCGAACCGGACGCAGGGCATTCCCAATATGATCGCGCTGATCCGCGAAACCGCCGCGCGTTACGCCGGCTGAGCCGAGCGCACTCCAAGCCACTGCGCCAGAGATGGCAGGCGCGGTAACAGCAAGCGGTCGAACAACCAGAGCAAAAGCAAAGATAGCGCCAACAGCGGCAGAAGCGCAGCCAACACGACCAATATGATCGCAGCGCCCCGCATCTTGTGCGTTGCCGACGGCACGGGCGGCGCACCCAAGGATGCGGCGGGCTTGCGCTTGCGCCACATCAGAAACCCGGTCACCGTCAGGGTGATCAGTGCAACCGCCGTCAGCACGCCTACCAACTGGTTGATCCAGCCGAAAAGCTGCCCCTCATGCCAGGCAATGCCATAGTTCACGACGCGGTCGATCACATGTTTGTCGGCGAACCCCTTGCGCGACAATTCCGCGCCGGTCGCCATATCGAACGTGATGGTGCGGTTGAGCGGACGATTTTGCGCCTCCGACTTCACGGTCCAGGCCATGGCAGCAGGCGGACCAAAGCGTTCGGGTGCGCCCGGCGGCTTTACCCAGACCGGATGCGGTAGCATTTCCACCTCAGCCTTGCGGACCATGTCACCCAATGCAACCAGCGGGACACCTGCGGCTTGCATCTTCATCATGGCGCCATGGTCATGTTCGGCATGCGGCGGCGCGGCCCCTGTTTTCCAATCCTGAGCCCCTTGCACCAAACCCAGTTCGGTACGCGCCATCCGGAATGCATCGCCCCAGACGCTGGCCCATGGCAAGCCGGTCGTCAGCAATACCAACGCTAAACCCGACACCCAAAACCCGGTGACCGCATGCAAATCCCGCAAAAATGTGCGCTGTCCACGCTGCAACCGGGGCCAGACCACACCGGCCAGTCCCTGCCCGCGCGGCCACCACATGTAGAAGCCGGTGATGATCATCACGATCGCCCAACACGCCGCCAGTTCCACAATCCAGTCGCCCACCTTACCCAAGAAAAGCGAGCCGTGAATGCGCGAAACGGTTGCCGATATCCGGCTTTCGGGATCGACGCTGCCGAGAACTTTGCCCTGCGGGGACACGAAGACATCGCGCATCGATCGGCCGTCGGCGAGACCGATATGGATCACCGCAGCATCGCCTGCCCTTTCGGGCAGGCGATAACCGTGGAACTGCGCATCGGGATTTGCCGCCATGACAGCCTCCAGCTGTGCATTGGGCGAAACCGCTTGGCTGGTTGGCAAGCCGGTAAAGGCCCGTTCCTCCCATCGATCCAGTTGCGGCTTGAACAAATAGATCGCACCCGTTGTCGCCAGCAGCAGCACGAGCGGCATCACGAACAGCGAAGCATAAAAGTGCCAGCGCCAGATCGTGCGGTAAAAGGATGTCGCTTCCATCATGCCCTCCTTTTTAAAAGCGCGCCCGAATGCCGCCGTAAATGGCGCGGCGTTCAACAGGGTAGTAGATGACTGATGCCGGCGATGCGAGAATCGCGGCGGAGACATCCCCTATCGCCTTTTTGCCCGTCAAATTGCGCGCATCGACAAACAGGTCCACGCCATCCAGCACACGCGCGCCGCCGGTGATACCGATCAGCGTATAGCGCGATGTCCGTGTGGTGTTGCGGTAATCGGCCCATGCTCCTTGCGGCACCCATTCGAAATTGGGTGCAATGTGCAGATCATCACTGCCAATCCGTATTTCGGACCGGAGGACATGCTTGGGAACGACCGGCAGGCGGTTGTTGCCATATTGGGCATCGCCGACAAAACGGAAGTCGGAATATTGCCAAATCTGCCTGAACCGAAGCCAGTCGGTGGGCTCCGCACTGAACGCCGCTTCGACACCCTGATGCCGGGTCTTGTCCGCGTTAAAGGTTGACGCCGGAATGTCCGGGCCGACCGTGAATTGCAACATTTCGCGCTTCACCGACGCACGGTAGAAAGCGATATCCCAGCTGGCCCAACCGGCCTTTCCACGTGTACCGATTTCCCCGGTCCAGGCGGTTTGCGCCTTAACCGGCACAAAGGCCGCAACTTGTGCCAGCTCTACGAAGGTCGGGAACTCGGCAGATTTGCTGAAATTGGCGAAAAACTGGACGTCGGTGGAGGGTTCCCACAGGAGCCCCACTTTCGGTGAGAAGGCATTGAAGGAGGCACTTGCGGTAACAACCGTCGGAACGATTTGCGCCTGCTTGCGAACGCCATCGGCATAGATACCACCCGCGATCAGCGTCAGTTGCGCGACCGGGCTAAACCTGATTTCGCCATAGATATTCGATGTGCGCGCGGTCTGGTCTGCATCGAATGTCAACGCGCCCCGTTTGCCATTCACATTGACGAAGCGTTTCGCATCAATCGTGCCCCAGCGCGATTCACCGCCAAGCGTCAGGCTCCAACCTTCCCCTTCCCGATCATAGCGCGCAAAGACTCCCCTATCGGTCGACACCTGATCAACGACCTGGAAAATCGGATGATAGAGCTCCTTGGCATTCAAGAACGCACCAACATCCAGGCGGCTTTGTCCCCAATCAAAGCGGGTGCGGTTCTGCACGCGGATCGAATTGATATCGCGCGCCTGATCCCCAACAAAATTTCCGGTGAGCGGTGCGTTCAGGGCGGTCGCGGCATTCAATGCACCGGGCAGCTCCTGATCCAGCGTCGTGGCGCTGCCATAGAAACGGGTGGAAACCACATCGGAAAGGCGCAAGCCCACATTTCCGTTGAAACGGATGGAATCGCGCCGCGCATGCTGGCGGTCGCCATCATGGCTATCGGCGCTGATCGCCGCCCAGACATTCGCATTTTCATCGCCTGCACCAAAGGATGCAAGCCCGCGGTAAAAGTTGAAGCTGCCGACATCGCCCCGCAGATACAGGCCCCTGGCATTATCGCCGGTTGGTGTGACGCCATTGATCGCTCCACCCAGCGTGCCCGATCCGAAACGCAAGGCATTGGCGCCGCGATAGACTTCGAGATGGTCGAAGAAAATCGGCTCCAATTCCTGAAAGTCACCATTGTCATCGGCGAGATTGATCGGGATGCCATCCTGCAGCAGCGTCAGGCCCCGCATGTGGAAGCCACGCGAGAGGCCCGATCCGCGGATGGAAATGCGGACCTCCTGCCCGAAACGCGGCTGCGTATAAACGCCGGGTGAAAAAGCGAGCGTATCGCGCAGGGACACGATGGTCTTGTCGGCATAATCTTCATGGCTGACAATGTCGGTGCCGCCGGGTGTCTTGGTCGCCCGTTCCTCCGCTTCATCCGAAGCGGCGCGGCCGGTGACGATGATGGTGGGGTCCGCCGCTTCTTCTGCCGCAACATTCTGGGCAAAGGTGACGCAGAGAACGCATGCCGACGTGGCACGCAAAAAGCTTTTGATATTCATGTGTATTTCCTAAATCTAAACGGGAGAAAGGCTGCAAAGCAGCCCCGAGGTTTAGATGTAGGAAGGTGGGCCTATGGCCGGCGGAGGCGGTGCGGCGAGGCCGTGACCGACCGAAATTTCGCGCATCGCAAATACAGGAACGGCTGTTGCGACATGCGGTATTGCGATGAAGCCGGTCTCCACAGGGACATCCCCGGACATCGCAGCGCCCGCAAAGGCACATGGCTGATGCTCGACCGATTTGCCTTTAGCGGGGTCTTCTTTGTGGAGCTTACCCGATTTGTCCATCCAGACCGTCTGCGTGTCCATGCCGGTACAGATGGTCAGTGCAAATCCGCGCTCGCTTGACGGCATAAAGCCTGAGGGAAGGACAATGCGCACCGCCAGCGCCAGCACGATCAGTGCCGCGGCAAGGTTCCGGAAAGGCGAAAAAGTGCGAATCACGCGCGCCCTATGCGCCTGCACTTTTCGTCGTGCAAGCCCCTAACCCTTCCACTCCCGCCGCTCCTCGGCAACGCGCAGGACGTCATACGCTGCCTGCCCGGCCTGAAAAGCCTTGGCTGCATCGGCGTTTCCGGGGTTCACATCGGGGTGGGTTTCCTTGGCGATTTTACGCCACGCTTTCTTGGCGTCCTCGAAGGTGGAATCGCTGTCGAGGCCCAATATGTCGAGGGCGTGCATCTCGTCCCGCGTCCGGCTGCCATCGCCCGACCCGGCCCAGCCATAATGGGCAGCTTCCTTATAACCGGAGGCGTCGCGCCGCTCGTTCGCTTCGCGTTGTTCCGCCTCTTCCTTGGTCAGGCCCTCAAAATAGTCCCAGCCGCGATTATATTCGGCGGCATGTTCTTCACAGAACATCCAGCGGTCAGGATTATTGGGCGATTTTGGCGCTGGGCAGTTGCCGGCCTTGGTGCAGCCATGCCGGTCGCAAAGCCGCACCTGCTGCGCATCACTGCTGCTGCCATAGCCGCGCCAGCGGGGAAAACCCCAGTCATTTTTTCGAGTGGAACGAACCATGCCGCCGACTTAGCGACGGCATAGGTATATTGCTAGAGCCGAGAACGCAAATTATGCGCCGGACATTACACCGCCCATCATCGCACCGCCGAAAAAGGTCGTGAACAGCAATCCGACAATGATTCCCGATACGATTGCCGACAGCACAATGTAGATCAGCACGATAACGACGGTGAAACCGGCGACCTTTTCCTTGGGCACTCCCAGCACCGGCTGCAAGCCGAGATAGATCAGATAAACGACATAAGCGATGGCCGCGAGCGAGATGAGCCCACCCAAAAACGGTATCCAGCTCACCAAACCAGCGACCCAGGTCGGGGTCGACGCATAGGTCATCAACTTGGTCGACTGCACGATATCGGATCTGCCGTTAAAGCTAGGCGATACGGCGTTGACGACAAGGCTCATCACATAAAGCGTCACCAAGGATAGGACATAGCCGAGAACGGCCATCGTGGCGATGGCACTGAACCCCATCGTCATGGCGCCGCCGCCCAATCCACCTAGTCCAGCGGCGGACATGCCCAAAGCTCCGGTAAATAAAACACCGGCAGCCAACGGAATCGCCGCAAGAGGCACCGCATAATTGGTGAACAGTCCGCTCACCGTTGCCGGTTCATCCGCGATGACATTCCATTCTTCGGCAGGCTTCAAAATGATATTTTTGGCACGATCGACTATCGACATGAACTTACCCCTCGCAAAATTGGCCTCTTGCGCTGACAAAGACCATAATCAATAGGATAAGTAAATGTGACGTAAGCGTAAACGGGGGGAACTATGGCGCTGATTTCGAGAATTTTGGTGGGTTTGATCGGACTTTTGGCGCTTCTGGGGGTGGGGCCACACTGGTTCCGGCTGCAGCACCTGCCTATTGAACGCGGCATACAGGCGCTTGGGGACGCCGGGCGTGCCAATGTGCGTGCCGATGTCGGCGGCTTGTTTCTGGCGATTGCATTGTTCGCCTTCATCGCCGCGGCCAAGCAAAACCGGACATGGGCGCTGGCAGGCATGGTGCTGGTGGGCAGCGCATTGGTCGGCCGCATTGTCAGCTTGGCAATTGACGGTTTTGGACCGCGCGTCGGCCCGCCCATCGCGATTGAAGCCTTGGTCGTCGCCATCTTCGCACTGGCCTATTGGTCATGGGGTAAAAAGCCAGAGGGTCTATAAGCCGGGTTTTGTCCACCGCCCGAAGGCGGTTGTGCGACCATTCATCTAGGCGGAACATTGCTGCGCCGCTCATGCAACCAACCCGGGCGACTGGCAGGAGGATGCCATGTGCCGCCCCTATTCGGTTTTGCTCCCGGTGGGGTTTGCCATGCCGTTCCTGTTACCAGCAACGCGGTGCGCTCTTACCGCACCATTTCGACCTTACCGCATCGCAATGCGGAGGTATGATTTCTGTGGCACTTTCCCTTGAGTTACCTCAGCCGGACGTTATCCGGCACCGTTCCTCGCTGGAGCCCGGACTTTCCTCCCCAACACAGTTACCCGTGAAGCGGCGGTCGCCCAACCCTCTGGCGTGGACTATGTAGCACCCCCGCCTTCATAGGCCAAGAGCAGGCTCCACAATATTGCGCGGCTTTCGCCGTCGATAACGCCATCTATATTTTCTTGCCGGAAACGACGTTGAAATGCGACCACCGCAGCGCGGCCATCGGCCACGCTATAGCCATAGCGCTCCAGCGCCAGCAGAAAGGCGGCATCGGTCCAGCCGGGATCAACAAGCTTTTCACTCGGCCGCGGTACCGCCAGACCCAATTTCGCCAAGCGCGCCCAATCGAACAACTCACCCGGATCTTCCTTGCGCGTCGGTGCGACATCGCTGTGGCCAACGACATTCCGGGGCTCAATGCTGTAGGTCTTCACCAGTTCGGCAACCAGCCGCGTCACCGTATCCATTTGCGCCTGGGGAAATGGGCGATAGCCGAATTCATGTCCCGGATTGACGATCTCAATCCCGATGCTGGCGCTGTTACAATCGGTAATCCCGCGCCAATAGGACAAACCGGCATGTTGCGCGCGCTGTTCTTCGCGGACCATGTGGACCAATTGCCCGTCTTCATCGACCACATAATGGGCAGAAACCTTGGATGCGGGGTTAGCAAGCCAGTCAATCGCGGCCGCGCCCGATGGCATTCCGGTATAATGCAGAACCAGCATCGTGATAGGCAGGGTACGTTCGCCGAAATTGGGCGATGGGTTCCAAATCATGGTCATGGCCCGAGCATAGGCAAAGCAAAGGGTTGGCGCAATATCAGCCGAAACGGCGTTGCGCCATCGTGCTTTGTGTCGCGGCCCGGGTCATCGGCTCGTAAAACCCGCGAAATTCGGGGCTTGATTTGAACTTCTGCGTCTGGCCAATTACGGTTTCCGCTGCACCAAGCATCAAAATACCGTCGTCAGCGATACGCGACGATATGGCATCAAGCACCTGTACACGTTTATCTTCGCCCAGATACATGAGCATATTACGGCACAGAATGACGTCGAACTTGCCGAAATGCGGTGCCGGTTGCAGCATATTATGTTCGGAAAAGGTAACCGCACGCCTTAAATTGTCTTTGGCGACCCAATCTTCGTCATTCTGGTCAAAATAGCGCAGCATCTGCATCACCGGCAAACCGCGCTGGATTTCAAATTGGGAATAACGCCCTGCCCGCGCTTGCGCGAGCGCGGAGGTCGAAATATCGGTCGCGATGATCTGGATTGTCCATCCACGCCATTTTTCCGCATTTTCCTGAAGAGCCATGGCCAGCGAATAAGGTTCCTGTCCTGTCGAACAAGCCGCAGACCATATCCGCAGCTTTTTCGTCGACATGCGCTGTTCGCGCAGCATATCCAGCACCGGACCGGTCAGCAGCGCAAAATTTGCCTGATCCCGGAAAAAACAGGTTTCGTTATTTATCATCGCTTCTACGCAGGCGCTCGTCAATCTGGGGTCTGCATCAATTTCGATCAGGGCTATCAACGTATCGAGATCAGGGATTGAGTTCTCACGCATCAACGGCTTCAAAGCCATATCGATGCGCCAGTGCCTATTGGCCAGCAACGTCTGGCCAGTGTGTTTTTCCAACAGCGCCGACAAAGACGCATAAGCTTTGGGCTGAGTCGTGCTCATGCCGCTTTCGCAATACGGCCGAGGAGTTCGGTCATTTCGTGCGGCGCCAATATCGCGCTGGCGCAGCCACTTTTGGCAACGGCACCCGGCATACCCCAGACGACGGATGTCTCAACATCCTGCACCAAGGTTGTCCCGCCTGCTTCAATGATATCTTCAGCGCCGCTGGCACCATCATTGCCCATGCCGCTGAAAATGATCCCCAGACACCCTGCCCCGTAAATGCGCGCCAGTGACTGGAACATAGCGTCGACCGAAGGGCAGTAACGGCTTTCGGTATATTCTTCGAGCCGATCGAGGATCACGCCACGTGCTTCGCGCCGGCACACTAGATGCGCATCGCCGGGTGCGATATAAATATGTCCGTTCTGCACAGGCTCTTGCGCTGTCGCGACCGATACCTGACGATCCGTCAGCCCGCCCAATTGCCGGGCGAAAAAATGCATGAAGGCATCGGGCAAATGTTGCGTGATGAAAATCGGGCAGTCCAGAGCAGGGTCAAGATTGCGGATAATTTCGTAAATGGGCGGAATGCCGCCGGTTGAAGCGCCAATCGCGATGCATTTCGGCCGGACGATTTGCTGATATTCGACCGCCAGCTTTGCGGTAACGACCGCTTCGCTGCGATTATGCTGGCGCGCCGTGCGCCCGAGGCGGACCACCTTATCGATGAGTATTTCCGAAAAACGTCCGGAAAATCCGGAGCGTCCCGGTTTGGCCAATGTGTCACAGGCCCCAAGCGACAGGGCATTTAATGCGGCGGGGCCGTTTTCTTCCGCAAATGCCGAAACAACCAGTACCCGTGCGCCGTTGGATTTGTCCAAAATGTCCGGTAGCGCATCAAGACCCGAGCGCTTGGGCATTTCGATATCGAGCAGAATGATATCGACATCTTTATGTTCGAGATGTTCGAGTGCGACGTCGCTATCGGGTGCTTCGCATACAATTTCGATATGCTTATGCTGACCTAGCACACGCGCAAAAATGGATCGGGCCACCACACTGTCATCCACAAGCATGACGCGGATAGGCGCCACATCCGGGTCTGGCGTTACGCCAGAAAGTTGGTGCGTAACCGTCACCGCCAACTGCCCTTATATACAGCCGACGATTTGTAGTTTGGCCTCAAGTGTTTCGCGGTCGAACGGCTTCATCACATATTCGTCTGCGCCGGCATCAATTGCCGCCTTGATGTGCCCAATGCCGTTTTCGGTCGTACAGAAAATGACCTTGGCCATCGGCGACGCCACCGAAGACCGGTAAGCGCGCAAGAAATCCATGCCGCTCATGATCGGCATGTTCCAGTCGAGCAGGATCACGTCCGGCGTGGATTGCGCACAATGGTCGAGCGCTTCCTTGCCGTCAGCGGCTTCTGCCACATCAAACTGCATCGTTTCAAGGATATGCCGCGCTACCTTGCGGATTACCTTGCTGTCATCGACTATCAAACAGGATTTCATCAATAATCCACCTTTATTCTGATCCGTCCGAGACCTTATCGGTCGGTCGTTATCGACACGTTAATTTCCCGCGACCTCCGCGAATTTCTGGGACGCTTATGCGGCCATCAATTGTTCGCGCGACACAAGCCTTGCCGGGTCGAGGATCATCACGAGTTGTTCGCCCACTTCGACCGTCTCCGATACGATGGATTGCCATCGGCTGTCCGGCTGGATGCACTGCTGGATATGGTCTGCAGACAGAGGCACAACATCTTCGACCTTGTCGACGGCCAAGCCGAAATAATGGCCTGCAATTTCGACCACAACCGCAAGGCAACCGCGCTGAAGGGTCCGGCGCTCTCCCGTGACGACATATTGGCTGTCGATCAAGGTAAGCACGCGGCTACGCAGCGCGAACAGGCCCGCGACGCGGGGGTCGCAATGGGGCACCGGTATAACGTCGGGAACATGCACGATGGATTCGATCTGGTCGCTGTTAATGGCGACGCGGCATCCATCGATATGGGCGATCAGGAACAGGCTGGGCATCAGGCGACTCCCGCTAATTTGGCTTCGATAGCCGACAACAAGCCGATACGGTCGTACCGGTAAATGCTGGATCGGGCGTCGGGTTTTACGTGAACGGTATCGCGCAGCAGTAACAGTCGCGCATCGTCGGCATGTGCCGTGTCGGCTTCGTTGGTACGGCTCAACACAACTGCGGCTTGGGCACGGTCTTCTGCATCGAAGCTGACCATATAGCCAGATGCGGTCAGCAAAGGCGCCAGGATCCGCTTTTCCCATTCGGCATCACCATCGCCACCGATATAGCACAGCGGTCGCGTCGAAACGTCCCGTGCCATAGCTCCATCCATCTCAAAATATTGGAAAATATTGACAAGCTCGACCGACTTGCCCAACGCCGACACCACCCCTTCGCATTTCTCGGGATGCGCGCTGGGGTATATTTCTTCGTCCAATGTGAAGATATCAAGGACATCTTCAACCGCCAGATATTTTGAGCATACACCGTCCGTAAGCCGCAGCGCCTTGACCAGACCGTCGGCGGGAATATCGACCAATTCGCAAACATCGAACAAACCATCCCCCACTTTCGCCCGCATCTTCCCGCCAACAAATTCGATTTGGGACGCGTCGATGTCTTCGATGCGATCAACTACATTCAGGCGCACGGCACGTGACGTTCCGTCTGTGGCAACAAACAGCAGAGCGGATGGGCGCTTGGCCTCCTTAACAACGGACTCTGCCACGGCCGCGTCGGAATTGTTTTCAGTCTGCTCGACTCCAATCGCGGCGCCAAGGCCGCTGGCATCCAGCAAAAGCATCGGTCGACCATTATCGGGCAGCGTTGTTCCGGCATATAGGCCGGTATCCATGATGATGGGCGCACCCGGCTTGACCACCAGCTCTTCGGTATCAATCACATTTTCGACATCGAGCACATAGGTAGTGCCCATTGCCGGACGAATGACGACCAGTGTCCGGCTTGTTGTGATAGCGTCCGTCGATTCATCGATACCGAGCAGCGTTTCGAGCTTCGCATAAGGGTAACGCTCACCACGGATATGTGCGATGTGCGCGCCGCCCAATTCTTCGATCGACACATTCTTGTTGGTCGTGGACAGAATCTCGACGATGGAATTGCGCGAGATACCGAAAAACTGGCTTCCGGCCTTTATCGTCAAGCCAGCAATGATCGACAGGGTTAGCGGCAGGCGCAAAGTCATTTTGAGGCCGAGGCCTTCATAGTTTTCAAGATCGACCGTGCCGCCAATGGCCTGCAGGTTGCTTTTGACGACATCCATTCCGACACCGCGGCCCGAAATGGCCGTGACCGTATCGGCGGTCGACAGGCCCGGAATGAAGATGGTGCTAAGCTGCGCCTTTTCCGACATTTTTTGCCAGTCTGCCGCGCTCACGATTTTCGCGGATACCGCTCGCGTGCCTAATTTTTCCAGATTTATGCCGCGCCCGTCGTCGATGATTTCGATCAGGATCTGATTACCCGACTGGCGTGCCACGATGCGGATATGGCCGACCGGGTCCTTGCCCGCGGCGATGCGTTCGTCGGCATGCTCAATGCCATGATCAACTGCATTCCGCAGGATATGCGTCAAGGGATCGCGCAAGGCTTCGACCATTTCGCGGTCAACTTCAACCTCGCTTCCGTCAATCCGAAGCTCGACCTCTTTCCCGAGTTCGATCGTGATATCGCGCAACAATCTCGGCAAGGACGAGAAAAGGCGATCAATATTCTGCATACGCATCAACCCCACCGCATCGCGCATCTCGGCGACCGAAGCGGACAGGCGAGCAAAGGCGTGATCCACTTCCGAACCTGCCTGGGATTTTCGCAATTGGCGGGATACTTCGTTGCGGGCCAGGACCATGTCCGAAACGCCGTTCATCAGCCGGTCGAGAAGGCTGAGCGAGACACGGACCGTCCGCGCCTTGGACCGAACGCCGGTTGCGTCATCTTCCACATCGGTTGGTGCATCATCTTCACCGGACAGCGACGTTGACGTATTTTCACCATTCGCCGGCAGGAAACCGTGCATGACTTCAATCAGGTCGCCATCGTCATCATAGACAGCGCGGCCGGATTCCAGCGCTTCCGTAAGCGCCGCAATGCGGTCCACAACGGCCAGAATTGCCGAAACGAGAGCAGGAGATGCGACGATCAGGCCGTCGCGTGCGCAGCTTAAAACATCCTCTGCCGCATGGCTCAGCCGCAACAGACGGGGCAAGTCGAGGAAGCCACAGCTGCCCTTGACCGTATGCACAAAGCGAAAAACGCTGTCGATGAGCGCACGATCTTGCGGGGTTTTTTCCCATTGGACCAACTGACCGGCTAACGCCTCCAGCGTTTCGCGCGTTTCAGCGATGAAGTCGTCCAGCAGTTCGTCCATTTACCCAGCCTCGATAAGCGAAGCTGAGGATGTGCCCTGATATGGTTAAGATGCCGTTTACACAGCCCCTTTTCGTAAGGCTTAGTTGCGGATGAGCGCGCCGATGATCAGATGCTCGGGATCGGGTTCTGCCAACTGCACCAAACCGCCGCCGCGCACCGCAAGATTGCGCGCCATCCACGCCGCCGCCGTGCGCGAATCGACCGAGGCCGCGTCCAGATTTCCGGACAGCGTTGTGCGGATTGCTTCATCCATCACAATCCGTGGACCATTGGCGCGGATCACGATTTCATGCTCGCCTTCGCGGCTTTCAGCCCCGACAAACAAGGTCCCACCGCGCACCAGCGCATCATTTGCGAGCAACACGAGGTTCAGCAAAATCTTGATCGCGCGCTTGGGCATAAAGCCGGCGGGCACAGCCCATTCCAGCGTCGTCCGGCCACTGGCCGTCACCAAAGGCTCGATAACCGCTTTTGCGTCATTGGGGTCAACTTCCGATCCGAAACCACCCGCCGCACCAAAGGCAAGGCGGAAGAATTTCAACTTGTCCGCCGCCGACTTCGCACTTTCTGCGAGCAAATCCATGCAGCGCTGCCGCATTTCCGGATCATGCTCGTCCGCCAGCAATTCCAGGCCGTTGTTCATCGCCCCCACCGGGCTAAGCAGGTCATGGCACAACCGCGAACACAAAAGGCTGGCAAGGTCTACTTCGGACTCCGTCATTGATAAAATTCCCAGATTAGCTTGTTGCAGCGCTCATGGACGTTGTTTCCTGTGGATTCAACCCTCGACTAAGATGGGAATGGATTCAAATCCAATTACCCGCGCCCCTTCGGAAAGCGGTTTCCAAGCCGTCACGCCGTCTGCCGCGATTATCAGCCAATAGCGCCCATCCGCGACTGCCTGAGCTACATCGGTTTCGGACGGGCGTGCCAGGCCGTTGGGGTGAGAATGAAAATAGCCAATAATGGGCTCGCCGCCGCGACGCACGGCTTTGTGGCGGGACAGCAATTCCACAGGGTCCAGTTCGAAATTCTGTTCGGGATTGTCCGCTACATTGACACAAGAGACGATGTCGAACAGCCGATCATTCCGCCCCAACAGCAGACCACAACACTCCTGATTTCCGGCAGCCAGGGCCAATTTCAGAAGTTCGTCGTGGTGCTTCCTTGATATTCGCAGCGGCATCACCCATGTCTAGGCGATGGTTGGGGAAAATACCATATTTTCAGGTGTGTTAGGCGAAGGACGCCTCGACAGTGCGTTGGCGCTCGCCCTACCGCAATTTTCGCGCGCCCGCATCCAGGGCCTGATCGCGGAAGATGCCCTGCGTGTTGACGGCAAAGCGACCCAAGATGCGGCCTCGAAGAAATTTGCCGGACAGAGCTTCGAGCTTTCCGTCCCGGCCCCGCGTCCGGATAAGGCGGAAGCACAGGATATAGGCCTGACGATCGTTTTCGAAGACGAACATCTCATCATCGTCGACAAGCCTGCCGGCCTTGTCGTCCATCCGGCTGCGGGTCATGCCGACGGGACATTGGTCAATGCGCTTTTGCACCATTGTAAGGGCAAGTTATCGGGCATTGGCGGCGTCGAACGTCCCGGAATCGTTCACCGAATCGATAAAGATACATCCGGCTTGCTGGTTGTCGCCAAAAGCGATGCCGCGCATGAGGGGCTCGCCAAGCTATTTGCTGCTCATGATATTGAGCGCCGCTATTTCGCGATCGTCAGCGGTGTCCCTGCCCCGCCTGCCGGCACGGTCCGGACCCAAATCGGCCGGTCCACCACGAACCGCAAAAAAATGGCTGTGCTGCCGGAAAATAAAGGAAAGCATGCTGTTACCCATTACCGGACCGTGGAAAGCTTCGCCAAAACCGCGCTGGTGGAATGCACCTTGGAAACAGGCCGGACTCACCAAGTTCGTGTCCATATGGCGCATATCGGACATCCATTAATTGGCGATTCCGTTTATTCTAATCGACAAAACCCTTACAGAATCGGACCAAACCAGTCCAAATTCGATAGACAGGCATTGCACGCCGCGTCGCTGGGGTTTATTCATCCGATATCTGGAGAAACATTATTGTTCGAAAGCAGTTTACCAGAAGATATGCAGCTTCTGTTAAGTCAGCTTCGGCTATAAGGTTTTGATAGGGAACGCTTGCTATCGAGTGCTTGATGAGGCTCGGGCGCAGGCAAAAATGAAAGAGAGAAACATGTCTGATCGTAAGAATGTTCCGGCTACGATCCCTGCTCTCGGGGGGGATGCAAGCCTTAACCGTTATTTGAGTGAAATTCGCAAGTTTCCAGTCCTGAAGCCTGAGCAAGAATATATGCTTGCCAAGCGTTATCAGGAACATGGCGACCCGAAAGCTGCCGAGCAGCTTGTCACGTCCCACCTGCGCCTCGTTTCGAAGATTGCTATGGGCTACCGCGGCTATGGCCTGCCGGTGTCCGAGCTGATTTCCGAAGGTAATATCGGGTTGATGCAGGGCGTGAAGAAATTTGACCCCGACCGTGGCTTCCGTCTTGCGACCTACGCAATGTGGTGGATCCGTGCGTCGATGCAGGAGTTTATCCTGCGCAGTTGGAGCCTTGTCAAAATCGGCACCACCGCCGCGCAGAAGAAGCTCTTCTTCAATCTGCGTCGTATGAAGAACAACCTGCAAGCCTTTGAAGATGGGGATCTAAATCCGGAAGCCGTCGCAAAGATTGCGAAAGATCTGGGTGTCTCCGAAGAGGAAGTGCACAACATGAACCGTCGCATGGCGATGGGCGGCGATACGTCGCTCAATGTGCCGATGCGCGAAGATGGCGACGGTCAGTGGCAAGATTGGCTTGTCGATGATGAGCCTTTGCAGGACGAACGCGTTGCTGACGCACAAGAAGGCGACATGCGCCACGCCATGCTGTCCGAAGCACTCGACAGTCTGAACGACCGCGAAAAGCACATCCTGACCGAACGCCGCCTCATCGACGAGCCCAAAACGCTCGAAGAGCTGAGCCAGACCTATAATGTCAGCCGCGAACGCGTGCGCCAGATCGAAGTGCGCGCTTTTGAAAAGCTGCAAAAGGCAATGATGCGCATTGCGGGCGAAAAGCGTTTAATTCTCGCCAATTAAGGCGATATGTAAAAACAGGTGACGGGCGGAAACTGCTGCGCTAGCTTTGGTCTATGACCGAACCGAAGCGCTCGTTTTCCGCCCGTTTCTTCCGCTTTACCTTCAAATGGTTGCTGTATTTCGTGATCGGTAGCGTCGCGCTAACCGCCATTTATGCGGTTGTGCCGGTACCCACCACCCTGACCATGCTATTCGACAGTAATGGCGCGACACGGGACTGGACGCGACTGTCCAACATCTCCCCCAATCTGGTTCGCGCCGTTATCGCAGCGGAAGACGGCAAATTCTGCAGCCATGACGGATTCGACCGCGAGGCCATCGAAAAGGCCCTGCAACGCAACAAAAGTGGCGGACGCATGCGGGGCGGATCGACGATAAGCCAGCAAACCGCCAAAAATGTGTTCCTGTGGCAAGGCAGCGGCTGGACCCGTTATCTCCGTAAGGTGCCGGAGGTTTACTTTACCTTTCTGATCGAGACCATCTGGGGCAAGCGTCGCATCATGGAAGTCTATCTGAACGTCGCGGAGACCGGAATTGGCACCTATGGCGCCGAAGCCGGGGCGCAACGCTATTACAACAAAAGCGCGAAGGACCTTACGCGCCAGGAAGCTGCCCGAATTGCAGCCGTACTCCCGCTTCCCAAAAAGCGCGCCGTCAATGGCGCAGGCGGCTTCACCCGCCGCTATGGAAACAGCATTGCCAGTCGCATCCGCGTGGTGAAGCGCGATAGGCTGGATAGCTGCATCTATAAGTGACAAACTAAAAGGGCGGAGCCGAAGCCCCGCCCTTTCTTAAATCATTCGGTTCGGTTGATTAGAAACCGATGCGCAATGTGCCCGAGAAGGTACGCGGTGCGCCGATGCTGAAGTTCGGAGCCGAACCACCGGGGATCGAAGCACCCGTAGCCAGACCGGGAACCAGAACCAGACCGTTATTCGCAGGACCGGCAATTTGCGTGCCCAGGTTTGCGAGATAGAAACGGTCGAAGATGTTGGTCACGTTGATCTGCAACCAGCTGTTCTTTGCGCCGAACTGTTCAAGGTCGAAGCGCGCGTCAAAGTCAGCTGTTGTATAGGCTTCCGACTTAATGTCGTTCAGATCGGTCGCGAAACGGTCGCTCACATATTTGACTTGCAGGCCAGCCGATGCAGGACCGAACTCAACCTGTGCGCGGTAACCCAAGGTCCATTTCGGTGTTTCAACGACGCGCTTGCCCTTGGTGGGAAGCGTAACCGTGCTGGACACCAGAATGTCGTCGCGCAGGGTAGAGTCGTTGTACGACGCGTTACCCTGGAAGGTGAACCAATCCAGCGGACGAACGGCGATACCGATATCGACGCCCTTACCCTTAACGGTACCGATGTTACGGTCGACCGAGATACCGTTTGTCTGATCAAACGAGGTCACGATGCGGTTTTTGAAATCGGTCATCCATGCAGTAGCCTGCGCCTGAACGCGGTTGCTGGTGTAGCGAACGCCCAAGTCGAAGGTGTCGGTGGTTTCCGGATCGACGCTCACGATCGGCGCACGATAGAGGTTATCGGTACGCGGCGACGAGAAACCCTTGGCATAGCTGCCGAAGATCGACGCATCGTCGGTAATCCGGTAGGTAAAGCCAAAGCTCGGCAGAACAGGCGAGAACTTGTAGTTTGCCGTGAACGGTGCCCAAACAGCGTTAGCTGCGAAGGGACCAACAGCCGTTGGCGACACGACGAAAATCTGGCCGCCTGTGTTCGGTACAGCGGTCGTTCCGACTGGCTGCGATGTGCAGGTTGCGAAACCGCTGCCGCTGGTCTGCGTGAAGCAGAAGTTTTCCAGATCACGCTCGAAGAACGGCATACGCAGACCGGCTTCGACGCGAAGTGCTTCGTCGAAGAACTTACCGACATATTGTGCCGACAGCTGGTTCAGCAAAGCGATCGAAAGACGGTCGCGCTGACGCAGTTCAACACCGTCTGCCGACAAAACCGGACGACCGGTCAACCCACCAAAGGGCGATTCAGGGAAGCCACGGCCATCGAGATAACCCCACTGGCCAGTCTGGCGGTGGCGACCACGGTCAAAGGTATAGGCCACACGAACGCGGTGCGCGTCTGTGATATCCCAGATGAGCGAGGTCAGAACCGTGAAGCGGTTCGTGCGGGTGTTGTTTGGCGTGTAGAAACGGATCGAGTCGAGGAAATCGCCGTCGCCGTTGTAATCCTTGCCGGCGAGACCCGACGAACCACGAACGATTGCCGAGTTTTCAGCAATTACCGTGGAACCGCCGCCATTGGCCTGAACATATTGGTAGCCATAGTCGAAGGTGAAGGTAAGGCTATCAGTAATCGTGAACTTCGAGTTCAGACGGATGTTGCCGGTGTTCGAAGGGTTGATACGGACGCCGTAGAAGTTGCTGCAGCTCGAGGTATTCAACGGATTGTTTGCGGTCGACCCCGCTATTGCGCCTGCTGCAGTGCCGGTTCCGTTAGGACCCGAACCACCATTGTCGTTCTGGATGACTCCGGCACCTGCAAAAGTGCGTGCGCATGTGTCCAGATTGTCAAAGTTGAAGATAGTTTCTTCCTGCGCTTTGGTGAACCCGCCGACATTGGCCATCAAAGGACGACCGGTTATCGAACGGATTTCAGCCAGAGTGATGTTCCGGTAAAAATTGTTCCGGTTCTCGTTGTAATGGCCCTTGATGTAGATGAAGTCGCCATTGTCGCCGATCGGGTGATAGATACCGGCGTTCACCTGGAACTTCTTGATTTCGCCCGGACCTTTGAACTTGTCATATTCGGTCTTCGAAGCGGCGATGAATGCGCGGGTGCCGAACTTGGTGAACTCACCGGTATCGAACATGCCAAAGGCGCGCTTAAAATTTTCTCCGCCAAGCGTGAGAACAGCAACGCCGCCCATTTCGCTCTTCGGGGTGCGGGTCAGATAGTTGACCGTGCCGCCTGCCGCCGATGCAGTCGGCGAGTCGACGTCGGTGGTGCCGAGGTTGACGTTAACCGAGTAGATCAATTCAGGATCAAGCTGCTGGTTGGAGAAGATGGCATAGTTACCGGTGTCGTTCAGCGGAAAACCGTCGAAGGTAAGGCTGATACGGTTGCCGTCAAAACCACGGATACGCAGGTTACCACCGGACGAACCATATGCGTCGGAGTTGGTGAAGTTTACGCCGGGTACCTGGTTAATTGTGTTCAGGATCGACTGGCCAGAAGTTTGCGTGGCGATGAATTCTTCGGTCAGAACCGCGCGAGGCTTGGTTGCATCGGGAACGACAACACCATTTACGCCCTGCTCTGCACGTGTGCCGGTCACGACGATGGCTTCTACTTCTTCATCGTCAACTTCGATCGAGCCGGTTGACTGTGCGAAAGCAGCATTTGAGAAGCTGCATACCGAGAGCGCAACGGCGCTTACAGCAAGTGTGTAACGAAATTTCATGTTAAGACCCCTTATTAATCCAACGCCCCGCCGCACATTTGCGCGTCCGATTTGTCGAATCGCGGTGACGGGATTAGTCGCAGCGCCCCCTTGGAACCGGAAAATGTCAGTTAAATGACAGCCGCGCCCCAATTCAGCAGTGATTCGGCCTTAGCGAAGGCGCAGACGCAGGCAAAGTGCTGCGCTGCAGCAACGGCCACTCGACTGGCTATTTAACGTTTTTTTTAGAAGTTGTTGCAGCCATGCAACAGTGCATATTGCACGTTGTTAAACTAGGCTGCGTCTTCCTTTTCGGCCTTCGCCGACTTGGCATAGACAAGCACCGGAGTTTTGCGGCCTTCAACAACATCCTTGTCGACCACAACCTCGTCGACACCGTCAAATGTCGGCAGGTCAAACATGGTGTCGAGCAGGATAGCTTCCAGGATCGATCGCAGGCCACGGGCGCCGGTTTTGCGTTCGATTGCCTTCTTGGCGACTGCTTCCAACGCATCGTCGGTGAAGCTCAAGCCCACATCTTCCATCTCGAACAGCTTGCGATATTGCTTCACGAGCGCGTTCTTCGGCTCGGACAGGATTTTCACTAGCGCCGCAATGTCGAGATCCTCAAGTGTCGCAGTTACCGGCAAGCGGCCAACAAACTCAGGAATCAGGCCGTATTTGAGCAAATCTTCTGGTTCGATCTGCTTCAATACTTCGCCCGTCCGACGCTCGTCGGGATCAGCCACATGGGCACCAAAGCCGATGGACTTGCCTTCGAGACGGTTGGAAATGATCTTTTCGAGACCCGCGAAAGCGCCACCGCAGATGAACAAGATGTTGGTCGTGTCGACCTGCAGGAATTCCTGCTGCGGATGCTTGCGGCCGCCCTGTGGCGGAACGCTGGCGGTCGTGCCTTCCATCAGCTTCAACAAAGCCTGCTGCACGCCTTCACCGCTGACATCGCGCGTGATCGACGGGTTTTCGGCCTTGCGGCTGATCTTGTCGATTTCGTCGATGTACACAATGCCGCGCTGCGCCTTTTCGACATTATAGTCGGATGCCTGCAACAGCTTCAAAATGATATTCTCGACATCTTCGCCGACATAGCCAGCTTCGGTCAGAGTCGTTGCGTCGGCCATCGTAAAGGGCACGTCGAATGTCTTGGCCAATGTTTGCGCCAGCAAGGTCTTGCCGCAGCCGGTTGGTCCGACAAGCAGGATATTCGACTTCGCCAGTTCAACGTCCGCACCTTTCGCGCCATGGTTCAAACGCTTGTAATGGTTGTGGACGGCCACGGACAAAACACGCTTCGCCTGTGGTTGGCCAATGACGTAATCGTCCAGAACGTCGCAGATTTCCTGCGGACTTGGCACTTCACCTTCCTTGCGGCCGGTCAGCGTGCCTTTGGTTTCTTCGCGAATGATGTCGTTGCACAACTCAACGCATTCATCGCAGATGAATACGGTAGGTCCAGCGATCAGTTTGCGGACTTCATGCTGCGATTTCCCGCAGAAGGAGCAGTAAAGAGTGCTCTTGGTATCAGATCCGCTTAGCTTCGTCATAAAGTGTCCTGCTTCCACGCCTACAGAGGCGCGAACTGTAATAGGAACGTCATCCTAAAGATGCGTTCGATTTTGGCAATAGCCCAAAAAGGGGTTCGCCATGTTAGTAAAACTGGTGGACAAAAACCTAACAGCTTTATCCCGCTTCAGCTTCGGTATTTGCCGGACGCTTGTCAAAAACTTGGTCAACGATGCCGAACGCTTTGGCTTCTTCCGCTTCTAGGAAGGTGTCGCGGTCCATCGCCTTCTCAATATCCTTGAGCGGCTTGCCCGTATATTTGGCGTAAAGATCGTTCATCCGCTTGCGAATGCGCAATATTTCGTTCGCCTGAATCTGGATATCCGACGCCATACCGCGTGCGCCGCCCGATGGCTGGTGCACCATGATACGGCTGTTGGTCAAAGCCACGCGCATGCCCGGTTCGCCTGCAGCCAACAGGAAACTGCCCATCGATGCCGCTTGCCCGATGCAGACCGTGCCTACTTTGGGACGAATATACTGCATGGTATCGTGTATCGCCATGCCAGCGGTCACGACGCCGCCGGGCGAATTGATGTACATCCAGATATCCTTTTTGGGGTTATCTGATTCGAGGAACAGCAACTGGGCCGTGATGATCGAGGCCATGCCATCTTCGACTTCACCGGTCACAAAAATGATACGTTCACGCAGTAGCCTTGAGAAAATGTCCCAGCTGCGCTCGCCTCTGTTTGACTGCTCAATAACGACAGGAACGAGAGCGGTTGTGGGATCAAAATACGGATCGTGCATAAGTACCTCTGTTTTGGCTCAATTGCCTCTGCGCCTACATCGGCGTCGCGGGCCAAAGTTTCAAGCAGGAAAAGGGTTAAGATTGCGTTCGATGTGCGGAAATTAAATTCGACAAAATCGATTAGTGTGTGTCGTTTCATTGCTTTGACCGATTAATCGATACGTGGCATTCTAAGAATAGTACCCCCGAACCCAACAGAAGAGGATAAACTTATGGCAGATGCAGACCCCAAGGCAGGTTGCCCCGTACATGGCGGCGAGATAAAAATTCGCTCGCTGCTTGGCCGTCAAAACAAGGATTGGTGGCCCGACGCGCTGCCGGTGGACATGCTCCACCAGCACGGCGTTTCGCCCGATCCGATGGGCGAAGACTTCGATTATGCCGAAGCGTTCAAAAAACTGGATTATGCAGCGCTAAAGGCCGACCTGACCGCATTGATGACGGACAGTAAATCGTGGTGGCCGGCCGACTATGGCCATTATGGGCCGTTCATGATCCGTATGGCGTGGCACGCGGCGGGCACCTATCGCGTGACCGATGGCCGCGGTGGCGCAGGCAGCGGACAGCAGCGTTTCGAACCGCTCAACAGCTGGCCCGATAACGGCAATCTCGACAAGGCCCGGCGCCTGTTGTGGCCCATCAAGCAGAAATACGGCCAGTCAATAAGCTGGGCAGACTTGTTCATCCTGGCCGGTAACGTCGCAATCGAAAGCATGGGAGGCCCCGTCTTCGGCTTTGGCGGCGGCCGCAGGGATGTATATCAATCCGAAGGCGACACCTTCTGGGGTGCAGAGGAAATCTGGGTCGACCAAGGCGCCCAGACGCGCATCACCGAAGAGCAAGTCGAGCTGGAAGGTCCGCTAGCTGCAATTCAGATGGGCCTGATCTATGTAAATCCCGAAGGTCCCGGCGGCGAGCCCGATCCGCTCAAATCGGCACGCGACATGAAGGCGACCTTCCTTCGCATGGCGATGAATTCGGAAGAAACCGTTGCGCTGACCGCAGGCGGTCACGCCTTTGGCAAGGCGCATGGCGCAAAGCCTGGCGAAACGTTCGGCAAGACGCCTGCGAGCGAAGCAATTCATCAGCAAGGCTTCGGTTGGCTGACCGACGCCGATGAAATCGGCAAGGGTCATATCACGACCTCGGGTATTGAGGGTTCGTGGTCCAACAACCCGACGCAATGGGGTGGCGACTATTTCCGCCTTCTTTTCAAATATGACTATGAACTGGTCGATAGCCCAGCGGGTGCGAAGCAATGGCAGCCGATCAATCCTGACCCTGAAGACATGGCTCCGGACGCGCGCGATCCCAATAAGCGCGTGCCGACAATGATGACGACGGCGGACATGGCGCTCAAAATGGACCCTGAATTCCGGGCGATTTCGGAACGTTTCCGTGACGACCAAGCCGCACTTGACGACGCATTTGCACGCGCCTGGTTCAAGCTGTGCCACCGCGACATGGGACCAAAGTGCCTGTATCTCGGGCCCGAAGTTCCGGACGAAGACCTGATCTGGCAAGACCCGGTTCCTGCCGGCACTGTTCCTTCGGACGCCGAAGTCGCTGCATTCAAGTCCGCTATATTGTCCAGTGGCCTCACTGTATCGCAGCTCGTCAAGACGGCCTGGGCGTCGGCTTCGACCTATCGCAAATCCGACAAGCGCGGCGGTGCCAATGGCGCACGTATCGCTCTCGCACCGCAGAAAGACTGGGACGTTAATGAGCCCGCCGAACTGGCCAAGGTACTTGCCAAGTTGAACGAGCTGCGCGGTTCGATGAGCCTTGCCGACGCGATTGTACTGGCCGGGTCAGCGGCTGTCGAAAAGGC
Organism: Sphingopyxis sp.; assembly: GCA_013823985.1. Taxonomy (GTDB): domain Bacteria; phylum Pseudomonadota; class Alphaproteobacteria; order Sphingomonadales; family Sphingomonadaceae; genus Sphingorhabdus_B. The sequence continues at coordinate 65,451 of PNNB01000013.1, read as the reverse complement.
GGCAAAAGACGGCGGTTTTGACGTCACCGTGCCGTTTACCGGCGGACGTGGGGATGCGACGCAGGATTGGACCGATATCGAAAGCTTCCATTGGATGGAGCCTCAGGCGGATGGCTTCCGCAACTATCTGAAAACGCGTCAGCCCGTGAAGACCGAGGAACTGCTGCTCGACCGGGCATCGCTGCTCGGTCTGTCAGGTCCGGAAATGACAGTGTTGGTGGGCGGCTTGCGTGTCCTTGGTGCGAACCACAAGGATATACCAGAGGGCGTGTTCACCAATCGCAAGGGCGTGCTGACCAATGATTTCTTCGTCAACCTGTTCGACATTGAGACTTTCTGGGATCTGGTCGACACGGCAAGCGACGAAGAGTTTATCGGCTATACACGCGGCGGACGCAGCGAAAAATGGCGTGCCACCCGCACCGACCTCATCTTCGGATCGAACAGCCAGCTTCGCGCAACCGCCGAAGTCTATGCCGAGCGCGGTCACGAAGAGAAGTTCGTGCGCGATTTCGTGAAAGCCTGGGTCAAGGTGATGAACGCAGATCGCTTTGATCTGAAATAAGATTCAGTCACTGCCAACGAAAAAAGGCCCCGGAAATTCCGGGGCCTTTTGCTTGCGTCCAATAAGGACAATTACTTTTTCGAAGCTGCCTTTTTGGCTGGTGCCTTTTTCGCAGCTGGCTTTTCCTCAGCCTTGGGTTCCGCGGCTTCCTTTTTGGGAGCCGCTTTCTTTGCCGCAGGCTTGGCTTCCTTCGCAGAAGCTTCGTCCTTAGCCGCTGCCTTTTTGGCGGGAGCCTTTTTCTTGGCAGCCGGCTTGGCATCAGGCTCGGCTTCGATGGCGGCTTCCAGCTCTTCCTTCGTTACTGTCTTTTCAGTGACAGTGGCCTTGTCGAAAAGGAAATCGACAACCTTGTCTTCAAACAAAGGCGCGCGCAATTGGGCGGCTGCCATCGGGTTTTCCTGCAGATATTGCACGAAGCGCTGACGGTCTTCGGGGCGATATTGCTGAGCGGCTTGCTGGACCAGCATGTTCATTTCTTGGCTGCTGACTTCAACGCCATTCGCCTGACCGATTTCCGAAAGCAACAGGCCCAAACGCACGCGGCGAACGGCGATGTCGCGATAATCTTCGCGCTCGGCTTCCATTTCCTTCTTAGCCGCTTCGGGATCTTCTTCCCGCGCAGCTTCTTGCTCAAGCTGAGCCCAAATCTGTTCAAACTCGGCTTCCACCATCGAAGGTGGAACTTCGAAATCATGATCCGCGGCAAGTTGATCAAGCAACTGGCGCTTCATGTAGGTGCGGGTCAGACCATTATGTTCCTGCTCGACCTGTACCTTCATCAGTTCGCGCAACTTGTCGATGCCTTCCAGGCCGAACATCTTGGCAAGATTATCGTCGGCTTTCGCTTCGACCGGCTTGCGGACTTCAGCTACAACGATGTCGAAGGTTGCAGCTTTGCCCTTCAGGTTCTCGGCATTGTAATCTTCGGGGAAAGTTACGTTGATGACCTTTTCGTCATTCGCTTTCACGCCGACCAACTGGTCTTCGAAACCGGGGATGAGCTGGCCCGAGCCAAGCTCAACCGCCATGCCTTCGCCCTTGCCGCCTTCGAACGGAACGCCGTCAACCTTGCCTTCAAAGTCGATCACAACGCTGTCGCCCAATTTGGCGGCGTATTTCTTGTCCGCAGCTTCAAAGCTCTTCTGACCTGCGGCCAGCTTCAGGATCGATTCGTCCACAGCAGCATCGGTCACTTCTACCGACAAACGCTCCAGCGTGATCCCGTCAATCGAAGGCGCCGAAATCGCTGGCAAAACTTCGAGGTGAAAGTCGACAACGGCATCCTTACCGGGCGCATAGTCATTATCGAGATGTACGTGCGGCTGGGTCGCAGGACGCAGCTTGTTGTCCGAAATAGCTTTCTGGACGCCTTCCTGGATCGAACTGTTCAGCGCGTCCTGTAGCAAGGAATCCTTGTGCATTTTCTTGACCAGATTGGCCGGAACCTTTCCGGGACGGAAGCCGGGCATCCGCACCTGAGGGGCGATTTTCTTTACCTCGGCATCAATGCGTGATTCGACATCTTTCGCGGTAATCGTCATCCGATATGCGCGCTTCAGGCCTTCATTCTGTGTCTCGACGGTCTGCATGTTATCTTCTCTATCTGGGACAAGCGGGTAGCTTGCCTTAAACTGTTAAATGGCTTTCGGGTTCAACGGCAGCCGAGATTATACCTCATTTCGTGGTGCGGGCGAAGGGACTCGAACCCCCACACCTTGCGATGCCAGAACCTAAATCTGGTGCGTCTACCAATTCCGCCACGCCCGCTTACGAAAAGCTGCCGTTTCACAAACGACGGGAGCCTCTAACGGGAAAGGTGCACAAGGGCAAGTGCCAAGCGGCGATTGGGTCCACCGTGGCGCTGGCTGTCTCGATACCGGACCTTAATTTTGAGTAGCAGGTGCCTCCTGTACTGCGGACCCACTATCTCCTGATACCGTGGACGGGGTTTCTACGGGCGCCTTGCGGTCGATAATCCGGTCACGCTGGTAACCCAACACGCCTTTGATGGCGGGCAAGCGCGAAATGGCGATCCCCATATAGTTGGGCACCTTCCCCGCGGCCCGCAAATCTGCCGCCACCCGCGGCAGGGATGCAAGGCGTGCATCGACGGGCGTATTGCTGTCGACAGGATCCAACGCCAGGGTCATCGCCGCGAGACGAGGCGAACTGCTGTCGCCCTTTTCGGCAGGACCGGAATTGGCCAGATCGGTCGTCATCGTCCCCAAATCTACGATTTTCCCGGCTTCTGCCGTGAATGTGACGCTGCCCATGCAATAGCAAACGCCTGCGCCCACGAGGGGATCGACCTGACCAAAGATCCGGTATGTGCCCGGGGTCACGGCATGAAGATAGGTCCCGCCACCCTTGCTATAGAACCGGTTGAACGGCCCCATGGTGAAGTTCGCCATTTGCGAAAATTGCGTGAACTGGAAATTTGATTCCGTTGGTTCCACGGGCTTTTTCGGCAATTTCATACCGGACGTCTTTTTCGCGACCGCCAAGTCGCGTTCATATTTCACAATAGCCTTTGCATAATCTTCCTTGGATTCGATAAAGGCTTCCTCTCGAAGCTTGTCATAGGCAATTTGGTCCTCCGCACTCGGGATTTTTACGAAATGCATCGGCATGGCATTGGGCGTGCGTAGCAAAATATAAGCTTTCGCAGGATCAAGCGTGACTGTTGGCGCATCCTTGACATGTTTGGCCTCGACAAACACGGGTACCTTTGATTTTGCAAAAGTGATTTGCGGCGCAGCCATGGCAGATAGAGCTGCGAAAGAGAGGATGAGTTTGTTCATCGTGGCAATACCTTTTCCGAAGCGGCAGCTTTTGAGGCAACAAGCGCCTGAAGCTTGAGCGCCCTTAGTCGTGATTCCTCTTCCTCGGCCCCCGTCCCTTCTTCAAAATTGAAGCTTTCCCAAAGTTCCTTGCTCAATCCGATCCGCTCATAGCCTTTAAAACCCATGCATTGGCGCATGTTCACGCGGCGCATCCGGCGCTTTTCCCCAGGTACAAAAATGGCCGCCATCATAGCGTTGGCAATCATACCGCCCGCTGCTCCGGCAAGTGTCCCTGCATAGGGATAAGGTGCCTCCTGATATTTGTAGCTTGATACAAGGGCCCGCGCGTAGCCGTCGCATTCGGTGATGTCGGCATAGGCCGTCGCGAAATCGGTCTCGTCGCGCCGGAAATAATAATATTTGTCGTAATTACCGGCATCTTCGGGAGCTTCTGTGAATTCCAGCTTCGGCAACTCCAGCTTGGAGGCCTCGTCAGCCGATATTTCGACAACGCCAAAGGGCGAAGCGCTCAGGCTATCGCTATCGGTCGCGCAAATCGGATTCGACAGAAAAAACGCGCTCAAAACAAGCGCGGTGGACAAATGACGCACGCAAAACTCCCCCTTTTTTGCGGGCCGGTTTCGCACCAGCCAGATGTTTGTACGTGCAATTGTTAAATGTGCGGCGCCGGAAATAAAGTAAAATCTTCGGCGCCGCTTAAATTCAAACGTCCAAGGCCTTTTTCAACAGTTCGTTGATCACCTGCGGGTTGGCTTTGCCCTGCATTGCCTTCATCGTTTGGCCAACGAAGAAGCCGAACAGCTTGTCCTTGCCCGAACGATATTCGGCGACCTTGTCTTCGTTGGCGGCCATAATCTTCGCGATTTCAGCTTCGATCGCACCGGTATCGTTGGTCTGTTTCAGGCCACGTTCTTCCACGATTGCCGCTGCACCCTGCCCGGTTTCGAGCATGATTTCAAAGACCTGCTTGGCAATGCTACCACTGATTGTGCCATCGGCGACAAGACCGAGCAATTCAGCAGCTTGCGCAGGATTCACCGGACTTTCGTCGAGCGACTTGCCCAATTTGTTGAGCGCACCGAACAGTTCGGACAGCAGCCAGTTCGATCCCTGCTTGGCATCCACACCATGGCTGAGTAGATCTTCAAACCAGAACGCCGTCTCCGCCTCTGCAGTCAGCACAGCCGCATTATAGGCCGTCAGCCCCATGCTTTCGTAACGCTTACGCTTCGCATCGGGCAGTTCGGGCAGGCTCGCCTTGCATTCCTCGAGAAACGCATCGTCCAATTCGACGGGCAACAAATCAGGATCGGGGAAGTAGCGGTAATCATGCGCATCCTCCTTGGAGCGCATGGAGCGGGTTTCCATTTTATTGGGGTCGAACAGGCGTGTTTCCTGAACAACTGCGCCGCCACTTTCGAGCAAGTCAACCTGACGCTGCGCCTCATATTCGATGGCCTGCATCATGAAGCGGATCGAGTTCACATTCTTCGTTTCCGTCCGCGTGCCTAAAGGCCCGCCCGGCTTGCGAACAGACACGTTCACGTCGGCACGCATCGAGCCCTGCTCCATATTGCCGTCACAGGACCCCACATAGCGCAGGATCGACCGAAGCTTTTTCAGATAAGCCCCTGCCTCTTGCGGCGAGCTCATATCCGGCCGCGAGACGATTTCCATCAAAGCGACGCCCGAACGGTTGAGATCGACAAAGGACATTGTCGGATGCTGGTCATGCATCAGCTTGCCCGCGTCCTGCTCGACATGGATACGCTCGATACCGATTTTCTTTGTCGGGCTTTCGGGATCCTTTTCGTTCAGCGTCACCTCGATTTCGCCCTCACCCACAATCGGGTGGTAAAGCTGTGAAATCTGGTAGCCCTGCGGCAGATCGGCGTAGAAATAATTCTTCCGGTCGAAACGCGACCAGCGGTTGATCTGCGCGTTAATCGCCATTCCGGTACGGACAGCCTGACGCAAACATTCGCGGTTCGGCACCGGCAACATTCCAGGCATGGCGGCGTCAACAAGGCTCACATGACTGTTGGGTTCGCCCCCATAGGATGCGGATGCGCCGGAAAAGAGTTTGGCATTGGACGTCACCTGCGCATGGACCTCAAGGCCGATAACGACCTCCCACTCGCCAGTGTTTCCTTGGATACGATACTCGCTCATATTACCACCACTCTCCGGCTTCCGCCGTAAATCCGGAACGTTCTTCGATTGCCAGACCGGCATTCAGTACGGCCTGCTCGTCGAGCGCCTTGCCGATAATCTGTAAGCCCAATGGCAGGCCGTCCTTGCTGAGGCCACCGGGAACGGACATGGCGGGCAGACCTGCCAAGGATGCGGGTACGGCAAATACGTCGTTGAGATACATGGACAGCGGGTCGCTCGTCTTTTCACCCAGACCAAAAGCCGCACTTGGTGCTGTCGGGGCGAGGATCAGGTCGCAGCTGGCCCATGCCTGTTCGAAATCGCGGGCGATCAGCGCGCGGACCTTTTGCGCCTGTGTGTAATAGGCATCGTAGAATCCGGCGGACAGCACATAGGTGCCGATCATGATCCGGCGACGGACCTCTGCGCCAAAACCGGCGGCGCGGGTGGCGGCGTACATATCCTGTAAGCCCGAACCATCGGGCAGATCGCGCAAGCCGAACCGCACGCCGTCATAACGCGCCAGATTGGACGATGCCTCGGCTGGCGCGATGATATAATATGCCGGCAAGGCATATTTGGTGTGCGGCAGGCTGATGTCGACGACGTCCGCGCCAGCATCTTTCAGCCAGGCAATGCCGTTGTCCCACATGGCAGCAATATCTTCATCGATGCCGTCAAGGCGATATTCGCGCGGGATACCGATTCTTTTGCCCTTCAAGTCGCTGTTCAGGCCAGATTCCCATGCCGGTACCGGTAAGTCGAGCGATGTCGAATCCTTGGGATCAAATCCCGCCATTGCCTCCAGCATGATGGCGCAATCGCGGACATCGCGTGCCATCGGGCCAGCCTGGTCGAGTGAACTTGCAAAGGCAACAATGCCCCAGCGCGAGCAACGGCCATAGGTTGGCTTGATGCCGCTAATGCCCGTGAAGGCGGCAGGCTGGCGGATCGAGCCGCCAGTATCGGTTCCGGTTGCCGCAGGGCATAAACGGGCAGCAATGGCGGAGGATGATCCCCCGGACGAACCACCGGGCGCGAGCGCCGCGTTCCCCCCGTCGTTGCGCCGCCAAGGCGAAATGACGTTGCCGAAATAGCTGGTTTCGTTCGACGACCCCATGGCGAACTGGTCAAGGTTGAGCTTGCCCAACATCCCGGCGCCCGCCTTCCACAAATTCGCCGACACGGTCGATTCATAGGTGGGGACGAAGCCTTCGAGGATGTGACTGGCGGCGGTAGTCTGCACGCCTTCGGTGCAAAACAGGTCTTTCATGCCAATCGGCACACCTGCCATCTTGCCCAGTGGCTTGCCTGCGGCCCGATCGGCGTCGACGGCGGCAGCAGCCTCAAGCGCCGTTTCCGGCGTTTCGACGATGAACGCGTTCAGCGCCTTGGCATTGGCAACACGCGTGTTAAGCGCCTCGGCAACTTCGACAGCCTTGAATTCGCCCTTGGCCACGCCATCGCGGATAGCGGCGACGCCCATTCTAGAAAAATCGGTCATTATTCAATCACCTTCGGCACGCCAAAAAAGCTGCCCTCACGGGCTGGCGCGTTGGCAAGAACCTTCTCGCGCACATCGCCATCTGTGACGACGTCGTCGCGCAGGCGAAGCTTGTTGGGGATGACAGCGGTCATCGGCTCAACGCCGGTGACGTCCACCTCGCCCAATTGCTCCACCCAGGCCAGAATGCCATTGAGTTCGCCGACCATCTTGTCAGCCTCTGCATCGCTGATGGCGATGCGCGAAAGCCGTGCGATTTTGTTCACGGTATCTTTATCTACAGACATAGCGCCGCCGCTAGCATCGCGCATGGCTCGCTTCAACGGAAAAGCGGCACTTGTCAGGTCGCATTCAATTTTGCGGTGCTATTTTTGGCGAATCTATTACATGCGCTGGCTGTTCCAGTCGTACGAATATCGGGATTAACAACTTTGGCTCGCAAATTTCTCTATCTATTCGCTAGCCTGATCGTGCTGGTGATCGCCGGCGGTTTCGTCCTGCGCATCTATCAGAACGAGTTGACCGACTTCGCCATCGGCCAGCTTGAACCGACGGTGAAGTTCGAAAAGCAGGCGGCACTCGCGACCAATGTATATGACGATCCAAACATGTGGTTTTCGCGCGGCGGACAGAAAGACAATAACCCGACTTTATGGGAACCCATCGGCGCGCCGAAGACCGAAGTGCCTGGTTCTGCCGCGGTTTTCTTCATCCATCCCACCTCGTTCATCGCCCGCACCCATTGGAACGCGCCGCTGGACGATCAGGAATCGCAGGCGCGGGCGCGGTTGTTTCTGCGCGGTCTGGCAACGCCTTTTGCAGCATCGGGGGAGGTCTGGGCACCCCGCTACCGTCAGGCCGGGATCGGCGCGTTTCTGACGACCAAGCCCGAAGGCGCGCAGGCGCTAAACGATGCCTATCAGGATATCTTGCTCGCCTTCGATCATTTCGTGAAGACGGTGCAGAAAGACCGCCCGATTATCTTGGCCGGGCACAGCCAGGGCGCACTGCATCTGACGCATTTGCTGAAGGACCGGATCGCGGGCAAGCCGATCGCCAAGCGCATCGTTGCGGCTTATGTTGTGGGTTGGCCGGTATCGACCACGACCGACATCCCGGAAATGGGCCTCCCCGTCTGCACATCGCCGGATCAAACGGGCTGCATCATGGGATGGGAAAGCTACGCGGAACCCGCTCAATATGGCAAGATTCTCGAACTCTACAACGCCACCACAGGCTTCAATGGCGAATCGCGCAAAGATACGCCGATCCTTTGCACCAACCCGCTCAACGGCGGGGCGGATGTGCTTGCCTTGGCCGAGGCTAATCTTGGTACGCTGAAGCCATCGGGCGATATGAGCACCGGCGAGTTGATCCCCGCGACTGTTCCTGCCCGCTGCGACGAAAAAGGCTTTCTTCTGATAGGCGAGCCGGTGGACATGGGCCCCTATACGTTACCGGGTAACAATTACCATGTGTACGACTACCCGCTCTTCTGGGCCAATGTGCGCGCCGATGCACTTTGGCGCACACAGAAGTTTCTTGCCAAATGATCGTTGAGCAGGTTTCGGATTTCCGGGATGCCCTACCCGAAGGCGGCGTCCTGATCGGGCTCGATGTCGGCAGCAAGACCATTGGAACCGCCTTTTGCGACGCTGGCTGGACCTTCGCGTCGCCCGCCGACCTTATCAAGCGGAGCAAATTCTCCAAGGACAAGGTAGCGCTTCAAGCGGCTATCGCTACCCGACCAACGAAGGGCATCGTCATCGGCCTTCCCTTAAACATGGATGGCAGCGAAAGCCCGCGCAGCCAATCGAGCCGCGCCTTCGCCCGCAACATCGCCGATCTCGGGCTCCCGATCCTGCTACGCGATGAACGCTGGTCGACCCAAGCGGTGGAGCGCGACATGATCGCCGCCGATATGAGCCGCGCCAAACGGGCGGAAAAAATCGACAGCGGCGCGGCGGCGTTCATTCTTCAAGGGGCGATCGACGCATTGACTGCGTGATGCTTGCTAAGCGGCTGCTTTCCCTCTAAGGGCATCGCTTTAATGACATGGACACAGAATATCGCCGCCGACCGCTTTCCAGCCGGTTCGGACGCTTTTCCGCACAGGCATTTGCTTGGCATTGCCGGCCTTCAAAAATGGGAAATTCTCTACATTTTGAAAGAGGCAGAACATTGGGTCGCGCTTAACCGTTCCGGTCCTGCAAAGCATGATGACCGGCTGTCAGGCCTGACCATTATCAATGCGTTTTTTGAAAATTCGACCCGCACGCTTCTTTCCTTCGAAATTGCCGGAAAAAGATTGGGCGCAGATGTTGTCAACATGCACGCCGCGCAGTCCAGCGTCAAAAAAGGCGAAACACTGATCGATACGGCGATGACGCTGAACGCCATGCGGGCTGATGCCATTGTGATTCGCCATGCAAGTTCGGGTGCGGTGCAACTCATTTCCAGCAAGGTCGACTGCCCCGTTCTAAATGCCGGAGACGGTAGTCATGAACACCCCACACAGGCACTGCTCGATGCGTTGACGATCACGCGCCGCAAGGGTGGTGTCGAAGGTCAAACCGTCGTCATCTGCGGTGATCTGCTCCACAGCCGAGTCGCGCGGTCTAACCTGTTCTGCCTGAAGAGCCTTGGCGCTGATGTCCGCGTTGTCGCGCCCCCTGCCCTAATGCCACACGGAATCGAAGCGTTCGGCGCCACGCCTTTCAGCGATTTTGATGCAGCTCTTAACGGTGCGGACGTGGTGATGATGCTACGGCTCCAGAATGAACGGATGCAGGGCGACTTCATTCCGTCACCCCGTGAATTTTATCATCTCTATGGGCTGGATGAACGCAGGCTCGCCTTGGCCAAGCCCGACGCGCTGGTCATGCATCCCGGCCCGATGAATCGTGGTGTCGAAATTGCCAGCAATATTGCCGACCATGTCGAGCGGTCCGCCATTACTGAACAGGTAGAAATGGGCGTGGCTGTGCGCATGGCCTGCCTCGATATCCTAACCCGAAAAGCACGTCGCGTGGAGGGTTGGGCATGACCGGTATCAATATCCTGAACGGGCATGCGGTGCTTCCTGGAACCGCAAAGGCCGAAGCCGCCCATATCCATATCGAAAGCGGCCGCATTGCTTCGGTCGGCAAAGCCGCGCCGATTGCCGAACAATTGGATGCGTCTGGCCTGATCGTTGCGCCGGGTATCATTGATCTGGGTGTCTTTAAAACCGACAAGCCTGCTTTCCGTTTTGGCGGTATCACGCGGGCCGCGCTTATGCCGGACCAATCGCCAGTTCACGACGATCCTGCTACAATCCGTTACGCCGCACTGAAAGGAAAACCTGATCTCTGGGTTCATCCGCTCGCAGCGGCAACTCAAGGGCTAGACGGGCTTCACATGGCGGAAATCGCCCTGATGAAAGACGCCGGAGCCGTGGGTGTCGCCACGGGACGCAACTGGATTGCGGACAGCGGTATCATGCTCCGTATCATGCGCTACTGCGCCGCACTCGACTTGCCCGTGTTTGTCCATAGCGAAGACGCAGGCCTTTCAGGCACAGCAGTGGCAACCCATGGCGAAACGGCGACTTTGCTTGGCCTTTCGAGCGCATCGCCCGCGACAGAAGCGTTGGCTATCGCCCGCGATTTGATCCTTGCCGAAGAAAGTGGCGCTCATGTCCATTTCCGGCAAGTCACGACAGCCCGTGGATTGGATATGATCCGGGAAGGCAAAGCCCGCGGTTTGCGGATCAGTTGCGGAATTACCCCGGGTCACCTGTTCCTATCGGATAACGCTATTTTCGATTTCCGGACTTTTGCCCGTCTTTCGCCGCCCTTGCGCGACGAAGCCAACCGTGTGAGCTGTATCGCGGCCATAGCGGACGGAACGATTGATGTAATTTCGTCTGGGCATGACCCACGCGGCCCGGAAGACAAACGCCTGCCTTTTTCAGAAGCTGCACCGGGTATGGCGGGTGCAGAGACGCTGCTCGCCCTTTCGCTCAATCTGGTGCGGGAAGGCACCATTTCGACCGGTCGTCTGTTCGAACTGCTCGCCACTAATCCGGCGCGCATTCTGGGCTTGCAAGCCGGGCGGATTGCCGAAGGTTGTGAAGCGGATTTAATCCTGATTGATCCCGATGCACCTTGGCAAGTCGACGGAGACAAAATGGCTGCGCTTGCAGGCAATACTCCCTTTGACCGTTTGCCCGTTCAAGGGCGGGTGCGGCATATGTTAAAGGGCGGCAAGGTCATACCGGCCTAAACCGAACCTGCCGCCCCATAAGGACTTATCTATTCTTTGGTTTAGCGTGCTGCGATCTTGCGACCTGTGGCACTTGCCATACGCACGGGCTTATCGGCACCAATAGCACGGACGAGGCAAACGCCGCCTTGTGCCTTGATCTTGCTGCATGCAGCGTTTGCGGATGCGCCATTTGCAAAGCCCATCGCGGCCAAGCGGACGAATTTCTTGCCGTTCACCGTAACGGTCGAGCTTGCCGAATCCATTCCGCTCAGAACGCCATAGCGCTTGCTATATTTATTCCATGCTGCGGCTGCATTTGCTGCATTCGAGAACGCACCGAGCTGTACCAGATGGGTCGATGACTTCACCGCTGACTTGGACGCTGGAACATCCGCCAGTGCAAGCTTAACCGGCGCGGATGGTGCAGCGGCCTTTGCAGGAACGGCAGATGCCTTGATCAGCGGAGCTTCTTCGACAGAAGCAACTGCAACCGGAGTCGGCTCTATCATGTTTACAGCGGCTTCAACGGCGGCAAAGCCAACGCTATCAGAAACTGGCGCAGGGCCGAGCGCTGCAAGTTCGACCGTCTCAGGCTGAGGGGCAGACGCCATTTCGACGGGCACCGAAGGGGCTTCGGCTTGCGCCAATCCGGCCGGTGCCGTGCTGTTCAGCGCCAATCGGACTGGCTGTCCGGTGTCGGCCATATTGGGGCGAACTTTTAGAAGTCCGGCAACGCGCAAAGTATAGGCTTCCGGGCGAGCAAACTGGGCCCATTCGGCAATCCGGTCGTTGACCTGAGATTGCGCCATGTCCTGTGACGCCATGACGCGTGCATCGCGCCAGCGGCCATCCAAGGCATAAGCCAGCGCAAGGTTCTGACGGGTGCGCACGGTCGCGCTATCGGTGCGGATCGCATCGGTCAGGATTTGGACGGCATCACCCGAACGCCCTGCAAGAGCAAGGGTTAGGCCATAGTCGCTGACAGGTATGATCGACCGGTTTGCTTCGACCAGCATAACAGCCGAGTCGACATTGCCCTGGGCAATACGGGCAAGCGCGAGGCTGATCACGGTCCGAGGATCAACCTGGCCCAGCTCCATCACATCCATCAACGTACGTTCGGCGGACACGAAGCGGCCCTGCGACATGTAAATGCGCGCCAGAAGGCCGCGATAATCGCGGTTCTGCATGTCGGCTTCCACAGCCAGCTCAGCAAAGGTCAGCGCGCGGTCAGCCTTGCCCTTTGCGAAAGCCTGTTCGGCTTTCTTCGCCCAACCATAAGCTTTCTCAGGGCCAGCCTTTTTGGCCGACACCTTATCGGTGCTCCCGAAACCGGCAGTCGGCACGGTCATCGCGGGCACTGCCACAAAAGCAGTCGATAATGCGAGCTTCACGACAAATTTGCTATTCATGGTATCACCTCAAAAAAGCTCAAACTCGGGTTTAGTGTTTTTTCGTCGGAACGTGAGACGCGAGGGCCCCAATTTCCGGCATGGAATCTAGAAATGCATCCAACGCATCGGTCACAAGATTTTGTGCCGACTGGTGGCGAACAGCGCAGGCAAGGCGTAGCTTCAAATGACGTTCGCCATCGAGACGCAATGTGAAGGCCGCTTTGTCTTTAAGCCCTGGCTTTGACCGAGCGCGCGAACGTGGCGCGTCGGTCTTCCCACGGCGCGCGATGGGCTGCACCGGTGGTTCGGGTATCATGCTGACGACGGTCAGTGCCGTTTCCACTTCCGGCTCGGCACCGGCCAGACTTTCGAAACCGACATCAAGTTCCGAATCATATTCGTCAAAAATACGTTCTTGCTGGTTCTTGACTTCGGGAACAGCACCCGCGAGTGGATTTTGTCCGTGGAAGCTGTGGTCATAATCCATCGGCGTGTTTGGATCGGGATCGACATCATAGCCCATGTCGTTCCAACCCAGATCGTCCTGCGACAATGCTGCGTTGCCGTTACTGCCTAGCATCGACGGACGACGCATGGCGGGACGCGCCAGACCCTTGCGGGCCAGCAATATGCCGGAAAGTGATGCTATTGGCTTAGGTTCGCTCATCTTCGTTGCCCCCTTTTCTTCGCTCAACCGACAACGCGACGGCCAAAGCCGCCCATCGGTCGTGCAGTGGCAACTTGCGGGTTAGCCGCGGCGGCGGGAGCGCTAAACACGGTCCGGCGGAAATTCTTTTCCAGCCGGTCCGAAATATAGGCCCAAAGCTGGATTACTTCCTGAGAAGACCGGCCGTTCGGGTCGATTTCCATCACCGTACGCCCGTCGATCATCGATGCCGCGAAATCGGTGCGGTGGTGGAGCGTAATCGGTGCGACCGTACCATGCTGAGAAAGCGCAACAGCGGCTTCCGATGTGATTTTCGCTTTTGGCGTTGCAGCGTTGACCACGAAGATCAAAGGCTTCCCGGCCCGTTCACACAAATCGACTGTCGCACCAACGGCGCGCAAATCGTGCGGGCTCGGTCGCGTTGGAACGACAATCAGTTCGGCAACCGATATAACGCTCTGGATTGCCATGGTAATGGCAGGTGGCGTGTCGATCACTGCGAGCTTGAAACCCTGTTGCCGCAAAACAGCCAAATCCGACGCGAGGCGGGCGACTGTTGTCTGGGCAAAAGCGGGAAGGTCAGCTTCACGTTCATTCCACCAATCGGCCAGCGACCCTTGGGGATCGATATCAATCAATACGACAGGCCCGGCTCCGGCGAGCTGTGCCTGAACCGCTAAGTGGCCAGAAAGGGTAGTTTTGCCCGAACCGCCCTTCTGTGATGCTAATGCGAGAACCCTCACATCATTCCCCTTTGTAAATGTTTCAAATGGGGATGTGACAGAACAGGGCTAAAAATCCGTTAACGCTGCACCCGATTTCGCCGCACGAATATTGGCTGGCTTCGCCTAATCCTTAATCTATATAGCCGCATCTGACCTAATGATTTGGGGCATTGGGCTGGTTAAGAGATTAATCGGAAATGTTTACCATTTTTGAGTTTCTTGGATATTATAAGAAACTCGCTTTTTGTTCGGAGGAATTACATGAAGTTAGGGTCGCACCTTTCGAAACTGGCCATTGCTGCCTTGGCGATATCGCTGCAATCCGCACCAGCCGCCGCTGACGTCAAGGCGGGCGTGGATGCATGGACCCGCGGCGATTATGAAGCCGCGGTCAAAGAATGGCGCGAACCTGCCCTCAAAGGCGATCCCGACGCCCAGTTTAACATGGGCCAGGCCTATAAAACGGGCCGCGGCGTAAAAACCGACCTAAATATCGCTCTCGACTGGTACAAAAAGGCTTCGGCCCAAGGCCATTTGAAGGCAATGGATAGCTACGGCCATCTGCTTCACTATCAGGGCCGCGTGGTCGAAGCGCTCCCGATATTGCAAGCTTCGGCGGACCGCGGCGATCCGCGCGCACAATATTTGCTCGCGACCGAACTGTTTAATGGCACCCACATCGCAAAAGATTGGGTCCGTGCCTATGCTCTGATGTCGTTAGCCTCGTCCGCAGGCATGGCACCTGCTTCGCAAAGTCTGTCGCAAATGGACACATATGTTCCGTTAGAGCAGCGTCAGGCGGCAACGGTTCTCGCGGGCGAGCTGGAACAGCGTGCAAGCCGGAATGCTTCGGCGCAGGCCGCCGGTTTCCCGATCAATACAAATCCGCCACCCAAGCCCACAAAGCAGGTCGCGGTGCCACCGTCATCTATTCCGTCCGCAAATCCTCCGGGATTTCCGGCAAATATTCCAGCCGTGGGCGTTCCAGCGGCTAAACCTAAAATTGTGCAGCCGGCTGTCGCGAAGCCTACCCCAGCCCCCGCCGTCAAACCAGCTGCGCCAGTTGCATCCAGCCCTTGGCGGATCCAGTTGGGCGCTTTCAGTGAAGACGCGAATGCCAAAAAGCTTTGGACTTCGTTGAAGGGCAAAGTTGCGGGGATCGACTCCTTGCAACCAAGCTACAAAAATAGCGGGCAAATTACGCGACTACAGGCTGGTCCATTTGCAAGCCGGGCAGCAGCCGATGCGATGTGCGGCAAGCTTAAGGCCGCCGGACAAGCTTGTCTGGTCGTTCCGGGTTAACCGCACAATCGTTCGGTATCACGGCCTAATGTTTGGCGTGCGGCTTCATCTCCGGGTTGCACCATGAAATAATGGGTGCCCGAAAGATTTGCATTGGCTGAACAGTAGGTCGCACAGCCACTTTCGACAGTGCCAGGGAAGCGCAGCTCGATGCCATCATAGCGGGCATCAAAAGAGCAGCTTCCCTGCCCCGTTAAAACTACGCGTACCGTCTGTCCTTTGATTGTCGCGGTTCCGGTTCCCTCGCATTTGCTTTCCGGACCGTAGACCGCAAGGAAACCAACATTGAACTGCTGCGTTCCGTTCGAAACGGCGCAGAATTTGTCGGTGCCCAGATCGCTGCGGGTTTCAAAACGACCGGCAAATTCGACATCATCCGGATCGGGCATAATACCGACGGCTACCGCCTGATCGTCCAGTGCATCACCCGAGACGGTTTCCTGAGCAGACGGCGACAATGTGCTTTTGCCGCATGCCGCGAGCGCCAGCAGCAGGATTGTAGAACAGGCATTTTGGTAATTCACACGCGCTCCAGCTTTCCATCCGTCACGCGGCGGTAGAAACAGCTGCGTTCGCCTGTGTGGCAGGTGGGACCCTTTGGCTCTGCAACAACCAAAATGGCATCTTGGTCGCAATCGATACGCATTTCCTTGATTAACAACAGGTTTCCGCTGCTTTCACCCTTTTGCCAAAGCCGCTGCCGGCTGCGCGAAAAGAAAACCGCGGTCCCGGTCTCCACACTTTTGGCCAGCGCCTCCGCATTCATATGGCCGACCATAAGCACTGCGCCGTCAGCGGCATCGGTCACGACTGCCGTCACCAGACCATTGGCGTCAAATTTCGGATTTAGCTCTAACCCTGTTTCACGGTCATCTGTCATGGACCGGGACCTAAACCATGCGGAAAAGGCTCGCCAACATTTTCTTTATGACACTATCACGACAAGGGGGAGACAAGAGGGCGAAGCATGCCTATATGCCAGCCAGCGAAGCGCAGCGGGATTCGAATAAATGCTGACCACCGACCCATTTGACGACGACAAACTTCGGGAGGAGTGCGGTATTTTTGGCGTGACTGACGCCGAAGGTGCTTCCGCCATGGTTGCCCTTGGCCTCCACGCCTTGCAGCACCGCGGCCAGGAAGCAGCTGGCATTACCAGTTATGACGGTCATGACTTCCACACCCATCGCGCAATGGGCCACGTTGCGGGTAACTTCGACCGTGAAGAAATTATCGGTGGGTTGATCGGACGCAGCGCCGCCGGGCATGTGCGCTATTCTACCACAGGCGAGACTTCCCTTCGCAACGTGCAGCCGCTCTATGCCGATCTGGCGACCGGCGGCTTTGCGATTGCACATAACGGCAATATCTCGAACGCGATGACCTTGCGACGCGACCTCGTACGGCGCGGTTCCATATTTCAGTCAACCTCGGACACTGAAGTCATCATCCATCTGGTAGCAACTTCCGGATACCGGACACTGCTCGACCGTCTGATCGATGCGCTGAAGCGGGTCGAAGGCGCCTATTCGCTCATCTGCCTGACAACTGAAGGCCTGATCGCCTGCCGAGACCCCTTGGGTATCCGCCCGCTGGTGATGGGTAAATTAGGCGATTCGTTCATCTTCGCGTCGGAGACCGTAGCGCTCGATATAGTCGGCGCCGAATTTATCCGGGCCGTTGAACCGGGCGAACTGATCGTCGTGCGCAATGGTGAAATCCATTCGCACAAACCATTCATCCCGGTCGCGCAACGTCCCTGCATCTTCGAGCATGTGTACTTTTCCCGCCCCGACTCGATCGTCGAAGGCATCAGCGTCTATTCCGTACGCAAGGCTATCGGCGCAGAACTCGCGCGGGAGAATGGGGTCGATGTTGACTATGTCATTCCCGTCCCGGACAGCGGAACGCCAGCCGCCATCGGCTATGCGGAAGCCGCAGGCATTCCGTTTGAACTGGGCATCATCCGTTCGCATTATGTTGGACGCACCTTCATCCAGCCCGGCGACGGCGTGCGGCATCTCGGTGTGAAGCTGAAGCATAATGCCAACAAGAATCTGGTCGCAGGCAAGAAAATCGTCTTGATCGACGACTCAATCGTGCGTGGCACGACCTCGCTGAAAATCGTGCAGATGATGCGCGAAGCTGGCGCGGCCGAAGTGCATATGCGCATCGCCAGCCCGCCGACAATGAACAGCTGCTTCTATGGGGTCGACACGCCCGAGCGTTCCAAGCTGCTTGCCAGCCGGATGGATGTCGAGGAAATGCGCAAGTTTATTCAAGCTGACAGCTTAGCGTTCCTGTCGATCGATGGCCTGTATCGCGCCCTCGGTGAAGAAGCCCGCAACAGTGGAAAGCCGCAATATTGCGATGCCTGCTTTACAGGTGATTACCCCACAAGCTTGACCGACCATGAAGAAGCCGAAGCAGGGGACCTCATCATGCTTGGTGAAAGAAAGCTCGCCTGATTCATGAGCGGAATTTTTGAAGCAAAGGTCGCACTGGTTACCGGTGCCAGCCGCGGAATAGGAGCTGCAACCGCAAAAGCGCTGGCGGCCGAAGGCGCGCACGTCATCATCACAGCGCGCACAGCAAAAGATCTGGAAGCGGTCGAAGACCAAATATTCGAAGCCGGGGGCAGCGCAACCATTGCGCCATTGGACCTGACCGATGGTGACAGCATATCCCGACTGGCCGCTGCGGTCACCGAACGCTGGGGAAAGCTTGATCATCTCGTTTTGAATGCCGCGATGCTCGGAACCCTGGCCCCTGTGCCAGCAATCGATGGCGCAGAATTTGCGCGCCTGTTCACTTTGAATGTCACAGCGCAGCAAGTTCTGATCGCATCTTTTGACGCCCTACTTCGTAAAAGCGAGGCTGGACGATTGATCGCCCTCACCTCGTCCGTCGGCGCATCGCCTCGTGCATTTTGGGGTGCCTATGGGGCTTCAAAAGCCGCGCTTGAGACTCTGGTGCGCAGCTATGCCGAAGAGGTGAAGAATATCTCCGCTGTGCGTGCTGCAATTGTCGATCCTGGCAAAACCCGCACGAAAATGCGCGCTTCTGCCTATCCCGGCGAAGATCCTTCTACTGTAAAAGAACCATCGGTTGTTGCCGATACGATCGTGGCTTTGCTGCAGCAGGAATTCGATACAGGTACACGTATCGCCGTTGAAGGCTGATACGCCTCAATCTTTCGTCGTCGCAAATGCCGCCAGCGCCCGTTCCCGCGCCTGTCTATGGCCAATCAATTTGCGCGGATATGCTTTGGGCCGGACACCATGCTCTTCGGGGTCGTGGATATAAGGTTCACGCAAATCGGATAACTCAGGGACCCACTGCCTTATGTAACCTGCCGCATCGAATTTCTCGGATTGCGAAAGCGGTGCCATTATGCGGACAAACATGTTGCTGTCCACGCCAGACCCTGCCGTCCATTGCCAGTTGACAGCGTTCGACCCGTAATCGGCGTCGACCAGCGTATCCCAAAACCATTGTTCCCCTGCACGCCAATCAATCATCAAATGCTTGATAAGGAAGGACGCCGCGATCATCCGCACGCGGTTGTGCATCCAGCCAGTGGCCCAGAGTTGACGCATACCGGCGTCGACGATCGGATATCCGGTTTGCCCTTTTGTCCATGCGGCAAAGTCCGCTTTGACCGCAGGGTCATCAAGATCACGCCAGGGCATTGTGTCAAAAGCTTCACGGGCGTTTTTGCTGCCATATTCGGGGAACTGGCAAATGACATTCTGCGCATAGTCGCGCCACACAAGCTCCTTCAAAAACACATCTACAGATCCACCCGCCGACATGGTGGAATGCCAGCAGGTCGCGGCGGATATTTCACCGAAATGCAGGTGTGGCGATAGAAAAGACGAACCGGCGATAGACGGCAAGTTACGTTTTTCATCGTAATATTTCGCCTTTCCGACAAAGGCATCCAGCCGTGCCTTTGCACCTGTTTCGCCGGGGGTCCATATATCCCGCATGCCCCCTGCCCAATCGGGCTTGGTGGGAAGTAATTTCCAATCGGAAAGCGTGTCGCTTTCTGGCCACCCTTCAGGCGTGGTCAACTTCGGTGGCGCAGGTATCGGAACATGCGGTGGCATATGCTGCCACAAGGCACGCATAAACGGCGTGTAGATTTTATACTGTCCACCGCTACCCGTTGTCACGCTGCCAGGTGCCAACAGATAATTGCCGTCATCGCATAGGAAAGAACAACTTTCCGGCAAAGATTTTGCGACAGCCTTTTCGGCATTGCGCCACCATGGTTCATAGTGACGTATGCAATGAATGGCGTTCGCGCCTGTTTCTTCGACAAGGCGGCTTAAAACCGCTTCGGACTTGCCGCGTCGCAGAAGCAAGCGGGATCCAACGGCTTGCAAATCGGCTCCGAGCGATGCGAGACTGTGGTGCAACCACCATCGCGACGCGCCGCCCATCTTGCGGTGCTTAGGTGTATCGTCATCGAGGATATAGACGGGTATTACCGGCGCACCGCTCGCAACTGCAGCCGCCAGTGCGTGTTGATCCGCAAGACGCAAATCGCGGCGAAACCATAGGATTACTGGCTGGGTCATTTTGGTTCACTTTTGGCAGGAACGACGACCCTGAAACGGTCCTGGACCAAAGGATTACCAAAGCGCTGGTCAGACAGGATCCACACTTGGGATGCTTCGCTCCGTTCTTCGCGTAAAACAGGCATGCGCGACCAGAACAAAAAGGCCTTTGCGTCCTTATCCTTGGATAGATCGGCCAGTGCCGATGCATTTGACATGTCATGCTGACCTATTTTTGGATCGAGAATGACCTGACCTGGAGCCGAAAAACTGCCTTGCCCAAAGTGGTTTGAATCGCGCCACAGCATTTCACGTTTCCAAAACTGCACTGGCACAGGATTAGCCACAACCATAGCCGGAACGATGCCAAATTGGCTGTGTACCGCCTTTGCAGTAAGTTGTTCCGCACGCCCCGTGATTAGGCCATTGGCGATGATATAGAGAAAAATGGCTGTCATGCTTGTAATGGCAGGTATGCGCCAATTCGGCCTTCCGCGCCGTTCGCCCCGCAACGATAGCCAGACGCCCGCAATTAACGCGCACCATAGCCAGATATCGATGATGAAAATGGTGTCGCCATAGAACCATTGGCTAGAAAAGGGCTCCAGCAAACGGATCCCATAGCTGTTGAACCAGTCAAACAGTGGATGGCTGAGACAGCCGATATAGGCCAAAATCAACAACCACTTTGCATCCACAGGTAGCCGCTTGTCGGGTCGTGTGCCCCTTCTTGTCTGCCATCGGTCAAACCAGAGCATGATACCCCAGAGCAGCAGCGGTAGCAGAACCATGGCAATCGGGCCGTGGGTCACACCGCGCCGAAGTGCCAAATGCTGGTCACCGCCAAGCAATACCGCAACGGCATCAATGTCGGGAATGTTGGCGGCGATGATCAACGTCGGCATCGCCAATCCGGTTTTACGTTTTAAACCGGCCTGCCCAAGCAACGCCCCAACAAGGCTGTGCGTAAGATTGTCCATTATGCTGTGCTGGCGGACTGTGCCGCCGATTGCAATACAGCGTTATGTCGGCACTGGCCTTAGACTTCGGGATGACCGTCCTCTACGGTCCAGGTCTGTCCTTTGGCCAGAAGCTTTCCGAGGTCAGCCGTCTTGCCGGCACTGGCCGAGACATTCTGCGCAATAACCGCATCATTGAACGTCGGACGCGGATCGTCATAAAGCACGCCTAACGCCATCGGAAATTCGCCAAAGCGCATTTCCACCAGCATATGCGCCACCGAACGGTTCGTCACATCATGGACAATAACGCCCGCTGATTTCCAGTCGCCTTCAACTACGTCAACAACCTTGAGCGTCAAGGCTTCGGTGTCCAAGGCAATACCCTTTGCACCTTTGGCAAAAAGCATAGGTTCGCCATTTCGTAGCCACAGTTGCTGGTCTTCCGCACCTTTGGGTGCCGCAAAATCTTCAAAAACATCCTTGTTATATACAATGCAGTTCTGGAAAATTTCGATGAAGGCCGCGCCGCGATGGGCATGGGCGGCCTTCAAGACCTCTGGCAAATTCTTGGACACGTCAAATCCACGGGCAACAAAGCGCGCGCCGGAACCTAATGCAAAAGCGCAAGGGGTTGCCGGACGATCGACCGAACCATAAGGTGTCGACGGGCTTGTTGTGCCGACCCGACTGGTGGGCGAATACTGCCCTTTGGTCAGACCGTAAATTTCGTTGTTGAACAACATGATCTGGCAATCCAGATTGCGGCGTAACAAGTGCATGGTGTGGTTCCCGCCGATGGAAAGCGCATCACCGTCGCCCGTGATAATCCAGACATCAAGATCCGGATTGGCGAGCTTCACGCCTGTTGCAATCGCAGGTGCACGTCCATGGATCGTGTGGAAGCCATAAGTTTCCATATAATAAGGGAAACGTGAAGAGCAGCCGATGCCGCTGATGAACACGGTGTTTTCCGGCGTGCTGCCCAGTTCCGGCATCGTACGTTGCACGGCCTTCAATATGGCATAGTCACCGCATCCAGGGCACCAACGGACTTCCTGATCGGTTTCCCAATCCTTGGGACTTGTGGCTTTCACGGGGGTCATGTCGTTCATGATAATGCACTCTCAATCGCAGCTTCGATTTCGGCGATGGTAAAAGGTTGTCCGGAGACTTTGTTGACCGGCTTCGCGTCCACCAGAAACTGGTCACGAAGCACCGTCTTCAATTGGCCGGTGTTCATTTCAGGCACAATGATATGGTCAAAGCTTTTGAGCAGATCGCCCAAATTCTTCGGCATCGGCCAGATATGACGGATATGGACATGCGCGACATCCACCCCTTCAGCGCGTTTGCGGCGCACCGCTTGGGCAATAGGACCATAGGTTGATCCCCAACCCACGACCGCAATCTTGGCACCTGTGGCGCCTTGTTCGACAATCTGGTCGGGAATGCTGTCAGCCACGCCATTGACTTTGGCCGAACGAATGTCGGTCATCGCCTGGTGGTTGTCCGGTGCATAGTTGATATGGCCGGTGTCGACTTCTTTTTCGATACCACCAATCCGGTGGAGCAAGCCCGGCGTGCCCGGTTTGACCCAAGGCCGCTTAAGCTTGTGGTCGCGCGCATAGGGTTTGAATCCACCCTCTGGCACCGCTTCCAGAAATTCGACAGGGAATGGCTTATAGCCTTCCAGATCAGGCACTTTCCAAGGCTCGGCCGCATTGGCGATATAGCCATCGGTCAGCAGCATCACCGGTGTCATATATTCCACCGCAATCCGCACCGCTTCGACCGCGCAGTCAAAAGCATCGACAGGCGAGCGCGCTGCAATGACTGGCATAGGCGCATCGCCGTTACGACCGTAGACGGCCTGATACAGATCGGATTGTTCAGTCTTGGTCGGAAGCCCTGTAGACGGACCGCCACGCTGGCTGTTCACGATTACCAGCGGCAGTTCGGTCATGATCGCAAGGCCCATCGCCTCACCTTTCAGGGCGATGCCGGGTCCGGATGAACTAGTGACACCCAATTGCCCTGCATAGCTGGCACCAATTGCCGAGCAGATCGCCGCAATTTCGTCTTCAGCCTGGAATGTGGTGATCCCATATTCTTTCAGGCGCGACAAATGGTGGAGGATCGCGGAAGCCGGAGTAATAGGATAGCCGCCGAAGAACATTTTCAGGCCGGCAAGCTGTGCACCAGCAACCAGACCATAAGAAATTGATTCTGCCCCTGTGACCGTGCGATACACGCCCGCTGGTGCCGGTGCGGCATCCACATGATATTGTTTCAGCGGGCCCGAAAGCTCCGCAGTTTCGCCATAGGCGTGGCCTGCGTTGAGGGCAGCAATGTTGGCATCCGCCAACACTTGGTTTTTCGCGAACTTGGCATTGAGCCAATCAATAATCGGCTGCCGGTCGCGATCGAACATCCAGAGCGCAAGTCCCAGAGTCCACATATTCTTGCACCGGAGTGCTTCTTTGTTGCCCAAGCCATAGGGCTTGACCGATTCCATTGTCAGCGCGCTGATGTCAAAAGCAAGCACCTGCCATTTTGCCAGGCTGCCATCCTCAAAAGGGTTGGTCGTATATTTGGCCTTGTCGAGATTACGCGCCGTAAACTCACCCGTATCGGCAATAATCAACCCGCCTTCACGCAACGATCCGACATTGGTTTTGAGGGCCGCCGGATTCATGGCCACCAGCACATCGGGTTGGTCACCTGCCGTATCGATGGCTTGAGACCCGAAGTTTATCTGGAATGCCGACACGCCGAACAACGTTCCTTGAGGAGCGCGGATTTCTGCCGGGAAGTCAGGGAATGTCGCAAAGTCATTGCCCGCCAATGCCGAGGACAGCGTGAACTGCCCCCCGGTCAACTGCATGCCGTCGCCGCTGTCGCCTGCAAAGCGCACGACAACTGCGTCGCTATGAACAGGCGTATGTGCGCCTGCGTGATCGTCTTTGAATGCCGTAGCCATTCGTTCCAGCCCGTCTTAGTTTGCTTGTCTATTGCGGATTCGCCTAATCCCATTCCGACTGCACTGCAATGTTAGAAAAACTATGTGCGGATATGCTAGACCTGTCCCGCAAGGCACCGTATCAACGGCAGTGGATGGAGAATGAGATGAGCGAACCTACACCTTATGTGCGGCCGGATGTCGCCTTGTTCCTGCAGTTTCTAAATGCAGTGCCGGGTCCAAAATTTTGGGAGGTTTCGGCAGAAGATGCACGGACCATGACTGCAGCGATGCGCGACGTTGCGGATGCACCTGTGGGGGAGTTGGCGGTTATTCGCGATATTTCCATTCCGGGCCCGGCCGGGCCGATCCCGGCACGTGTCTACGACAAGCGCTCGGATCGGGGTGCAGGGCCCGTAATGGTCTTCTATCATGGCGGCGGATTTGTCATCGGCAGCCTTTACACTTACGAACCCTATTGTGCTGAAGTGGCGCGATTGCTTGATCTGCCAGTGATTTCGATTGATTACCGCCTCTCGCCCGAACACCCCTTCCCGGCCCCTGCCGAAGATTGCGAAGCCGCCACCCGCTGGATTGCTTCAAGTCCAGCCGGGCTTGGGTTAGAAGTAACCGGCCTGATCACATCAGGCGATAGCGCTGGCGGGAATTTGACGATTGTGACAACGATGGCATTGCGGGATAATCCCGCTGCGGTTCCCGTTTTGGTACAGCATCCGATCTATCCTGTCGTCACCCTCGATGCGGACTGGCCGAGCATGCGGGAATTTGCGACGGGCTATTTGCTGACGGATGAGGCGATGGCCTATTTCGGCGAAGGTCACGCAGCGACACCGGGCGATTATCGCGCAGAACCGCTGAACTTCGACCAGACCGGTATGCCCCCCAGCCTCGTCACCACCGCAAGCCTCGACCCCTTACGGGATCAGGGTCTCGCCTATGTGGAAAAACTGAAACAGGCCGGTGTCCGTGTCGAACACCGAAGCGCCGAGGGGACGATTCACGGCCACATAAACATCCGCCAAGCAATTCCTTCGACCCAACAAGATGTGGAAGGGAATATTGAAGCCTTGAAATCGATGCTTGCAGAGGTCATGGCTGACGCATGAACCCAAAATTTGAAGATCTACCCTACCGCCCTTGCGCGGGAATCATGCTTGCCAACACCGAAGGAAAGGTCTTTGTCGGACAACGCATCGATAAGGCACCTGAGGGTGATGCTTGGCAAATGCCGCAAGGCGGTATTGATGATGGAGAAGAGGCCGAAGAAGCCGCGCTTCGCGAACTCGTTGAAGAAACCGGCATTTCAACACAGCTCGTCGATGTCATTGCCCGCAGCCGTATCGAACATTTCTATGATTTACCTGAAGAGCTTCTCGGTAAGATCTGGAAAGGCAAGTATCGCGGGCAACGCCAATGGTGGTTCTTGATGCGTTTCAAAGGCGACGACAGCGACATTAATATCGAAACTGACCACCCAGAATTTTCCCGCTGGCAATGGGTCAGCCCCGAAAGGTTACCACAACTCATCGTTCCGTTCAAAAAGCGGCTGTACGAAAGTCTTGTTGCAGAGTTTGGCGAGCTAATCTGAAACCAGATGGCTGGCCTCAATTAGGCTGGGATTTTGGAGCTTCGCCGACCGTTGGCTTGATTTCGAGAGCGCTGGCTTGAAGCTGCGGCTTTTCGCTGGCTTTCGTGGCGGCGAGAGCCAGCTTGTCGACAGCCCCACAATCACTGCGGCACAGCATCTTTAGACGCGCGATATTCTTGCGAGCGGGCTCGATCGCCCCCTTCGCGATCATGGCTTCAGCTTGGCCGCCCAGCGCAATTTGATCATTAGGATCAATTTCGAGGGCTTCTTTATAAAAGCGGATAGCTTTGCCGTTCAAACCCTGCTTCTGAACCGCTTCCGCCATCGCAATATATGCAGCACGGTTGCGTGGATCTACCGCCAAAGCGGTTTCATACCAGCCAATGGCGTCTTCAACTTTTCCAGCCTTCATCGCTTCCTGACCGGATTGGAGCAATGCCGTGGATTGCGGATCAATATCGTCATCTGCACGTCCGCCGATCCCTGCACTGGAAATCATGGCGAAGCTAAGTGAAAGCGCAATGGCAGCGGGAGAAAAACGCATAATCAATATCCAAATCTGTTTAAGTTGCATCACTATCACAACTTCTTAAGTCTGGCGAAGAAAAATCCGTCGGACCCGTCATGCTTCGGAGTCAACAAAACCCCCGCACCTTCGGCTCTTCCGGCACCGATCTTGAGATCAACAGCACGCCATTCGGGATGTGTGTCTAGAAAATTGGCCACTTGCCCCCTGCCCTCATCCTCTATGATCGAGCATACAGCATATACAAGATGTCCGCCAGGTGGGACCATTTCTGCGCCGATGTTCAACAACTTTTCCTGTTCTGCAAGCACGTGATCAAGACGCTGCGGATTAAGGCGCCAACGGGTTTCGGGATTCCGTCGCCATGTCCCACTGCCCGAACAAGGGGCATCAACCAACACAAGATCGCACGCTCCCGACAGTTCGGATAGCATGGCGAGTTCCTGTCCCGGGTTCAGCAATTGCGTCTGAATACAGGTCGCACCGGCTCGAATTTTACGCGGCTGAAGCTTCTGAAGCCTATTTCGGTTCGTATCGCTGG
Source organism: Sphingopyxis sp. (assembly GCA_013823985.1). Lineage (GTDB taxonomy): Bacteria > Pseudomonadota > Alphaproteobacteria > Sphingomonadales > Sphingomonadaceae > Sphingorhabdus_B. The sequence continues at coordinate 38,926 of PNNB01000013.1, read as the reverse complement.
CAATTAGCTTGCCGCTATTTTGCATAGCGGCGGCTAACGCCAATGTCTTTCCGCCTGCCCCTGCACATAAATCCAACACGGTCATGCCGGGCGCAACAGCGCAGGCATCGACGATGAGCTGGCTGCCCAGATCCTGAACTTCCGCCAGTCCCGCGCCGAATAGTGGGTGGCTGTCTGCGGGAAATCCGGCAGGAAGACGCAGCGCAAAGGGCGACTGATCCACTATCTCCGCCTCGGGCAATTGCCGGGCAACCTCTTCACGTGTCCCTTTTAGGGCATTGACTCGGATATCGAGCGGCGCGCGGTCAAGGAGTGCCGGACGCTCTGTATCATCAATCAGTTGGCTCAGATGCGGCATGATCCAGGCCGGCAAGGGCCCGCCCTGTGCGCGCATTTCGTCCGGAGTAATCGCAGCAGGACCGTAATCGCTACCGTCGAACAGAAGGGCGATGTCCTCATCTTCGTCGGCTAAGGCAACAAAGGCTGACCTCGCGGTTGCGGGCGGTTCACCAAACCTGCGGATGGCCTGCCATGCCAACTCGCGCACGGCTCTTCGGTCTTTCGACCCCGCATATCGCCGCTCAGCGAAAAAGGCTTTGGCCAATTGATCCGCTGAGGCCCCACCCTCTTTCGCCGCGACAAGGATCGCGTCGAGCAACTCAATCGCCGATTGCAGACGCGCTGCCGGCCTCATGGATTATCGGGTCGGATAATTGGGTGCTTCGCGCGTAATCGTCACGTCATGCACATGGCTTTCACGCAAGCCAGCGTTGGTAATCCGGACAAACCGCGCGCGTTGCTGAAGGTCGGCAATTGTTCGCGATCCGGTATATCCCATCGCCGCTTTGACCCCGCCGACAAGCTGATGAATCACATCACGGGCCGGTCCTTTAAACGGCACCTGCCCTTCAATACCTTCCGGCACCAGTTTCAGCTGGTCCTTGATATCCTGTTGGAAATAGCGGTCCGCAGACCCGCGCGCCATTGCACCTACCGAACCCATGCCCCGGTAACTTTTGTAGGCGCGGCCCTGATATAAGAATGTTTCACCGGGCGCTTCTTCGGTTCCCGCAAGAAGTGACCCGACCATCACAGATGACGCCCCTGCCGCAAGCGCCTTTGCCACATCACCCGATGTACGAAGGCCGCCATCCGCGATTACCGGAATGTTGGATTTAGCCGCTTCGGCAGCCGCTTCCATCACGGCCGTCAATTGCGGCACGCCCACGCCTGCAACCACGCGCGTCGTGCAAATCGACCCCGGACCTATTCCAACCTTGATACCATCTGCACCGGCGTCAATTAACGCGCGTGTTGCTTCGGCAGTCGCAACATTTCCGGCCACAACCTGAACTTCGGGGGCCATGCGCTTGATTTCCGAAACCGCTGCAGCAACCATTGCGCTATGCCCATGCGCAGTATCCACGACGATAAGATCGCATTCCGCATCGATCAGAGCCTTTGTGTAGGCCATGCCCTTTTCGCCGACGGTTGTCGCCGCAGCAACCCGCAGCCGTCCGGATTTATCCTTCGTAGCCTCCGGATAAAGAACGGCTTTTTCAATATCCTTGACGGTGATCAGACCAATACACCGGTAACTTTCGTCCACGACCAACAGCTTTTCAATTCGCCGCTGATGCAGCAACCGCCGCGCTTCTTCTTGCGTGACACCCGACGACACAGTGGCCAGATCATGATGCGTCATCAGTTCGGAAACGGGTTGCAACGGATTTTCGGCAAAGCGCACATCACGGTTGGTCAGGATTCCGACCAGTTTGCCGCTGCTTTCAACGACGGGAATGCCGGAGATGGAGTGTGTCGCCATGAGCGCTTGCGCATCGGCAAGCGTCGCTTCGGGTGCAATCGTGATGGGGTTCACGACCATCCCGCTTTCAAAGCGCTTTACCTGCCGCACGGCGGCGCATTGTTCTTCTATGCTGAGATTACGGTGCAGGACGCCGATGCCGCCAAGTTGCGCCATCACGATCGCCATGCGCGCCTCGGTCACGGTATCCATAGCGGACGACAGGATAGGAATATTCAGCGAAATCCCCTGGGTCAGCCGCGTCCGCGTGTCCGCCTGGCTGGGTAGCATATCCGATGCGCCCGGCTGCAACAGCACGTCGTCAAATGTAAGGCCGAGAGGAATATCTTTCATGCTGCCACCGCTTCTTGTTTCGCGTTATCGTTCGATTCGTGGCGGCCCATGTAAACAGTAAGGCCTCTATTCGCCAGCCTTCGTGGACTTATATTTTCGGCTATCGGCAAAATAAGCCCCGAGCGCGATATGGAGATCGGCATCCTCCGCCGCGCCGCCCAATTCCGTCTTGTCGGTCAACTCGTCATTCGGCCCGTGATAGTCGCTCCCCAGAAACTTCTGCATCAGGTCAAGATCGGCAAAGGAGCCGCCAACCATCAATGCGGGCACACCTTTTTGCGCCAAGGCCCAGCCGTCCTGTCGCTGGATAAATTCATTGGAATCGGTCGAACTTTCAATCGCGCGCCCAGCTTTTTTGGCCACAGCTTCGACTGTAGCGTCCAAAGGCGTGGTTCCTCGGCCAATGATGGCGACCTTGGAATTGCGTCCCGCAATGGCAATCGTATCGACGTTCAACGAAATAACGATATCTTTCAACGGAAAGACCGGTTTGTCGGTATAGGCATAGGCGCCCAGCAACCCGCTTTCCTCCCCCGTGGTGGCGAGAAAATAGATGTCGCGATCATGGCGCTTCTTCGCAAGGCGTTGTGCGACTTCCGTCAGGACAGCAATGCCGCTCGCATTATCAACCGCGCCATTGCAAATCCGGTCTGGTGCATCTTCGGGTCCGCAGATTCCCAGATGGTCCCAATGCCCCGTAAACAGGACTGCCCCGCTGCCCTTCTTGCGGCCCGCCAGTTTCCCGATGACATTCGAACTGTTGAAGCGGTAAATGTCGGTACGAACTTCAAAATCCGCATCAATCCCCAAGGCCTCGCCCGCATAGTCGGCACCTTTGGAATGCGCGCGCAACTTGTCCCAGTCGCGCCCGGCAGCTGTGACAAGCGCCACCGCGAATTCGGAACTGATTGCGCCTTCAAGCATCGCGCGCTTCTCGCGGCTTTCCAGCCCGATCGGCCGTGACAATAGTTGACGGCGTAATACGGGCCAATTGCCTTGGCTGTCGCCAACAAACACGACCGCTTCCGCTCCAGCAGCAACCAACGCTTCACGCCGCGCCTTTGGTGTTTTCAGTTTTTCCGGGGCATTGTCCGCCTCCAACAGAACCATCGCAAGCTTTCCTGCGACATCGGCGGCCACCCGGCCATCCGATGTGACGCCGATACCGGTAAAGATAACGGGAAGGTCTTTTTTGCTATATTCGGCCTCTTTACCGATCAGGACGATTTCGTCCGATACGATACGCAGCTTTCGCCCCTTGGCATTAAACGCATAGGTCGCATCCCCGCGGCCACGCTGGATCAGGGGAACCGGATCGAACCAGCTACCGTCCGAAGCCGCCGGCTGAAGACCCGCCTTCGCCCATTGCTCGGCGATATATTTCACCGTCTTCGTCTCGCCTTCGGTACCCGGTTTCCGGCCTTCAAATTCATCACTGGCAAGAACAGCAATATGCTCCCGCAAGTCCGCTTCGCTCACCCCCTTGGCAAAGGATGGTGCCGTAACCGCGAGGACAACAACCGCAAAAACCGCTCTCAAAATAAGGCGCATCTAACTCCGCTCCAGGCTATACGTTGACGTCACCCATCGCATGTCGGGCACGTTCTATCGTCAATTTAGCCTCCTCTACATGCATCGATTCAATCATGCGACCCTTAAATCGCTGGGCCCCGCCTCGGCTTGCCGCAATCAGTTCCTCAGCCTCGGCTACCGCACGAGCATCTGGCCCGAATTGGGCATTTGCTGCCGCAATCTGGTTGGGGTGAATAAGGGTTTTGCCGGTGAATCCGAAGGTCGCGCCCTGACGGCATTCGGCATCATATCCATCCAGATCATCAAGCCGGTTGCACACCCCGTCGAAGCGCGGTTTCCCGAATTCCGAGGCTGCCAGCACAATCATCTGGAGCGATAGCTCCAACCCTTCCCGGTTCGGACCAGGCCGTGTTCCCGTTTGCGCTGCGATGTCGTTGATCCCGGCGATCAGCCCGGCAATGCTTGGATGCCCGGCAATGGATCGGGCGTTGAAGAGACCTTTGGGCGTTTCAACCATCGCAAGCACGGGAATGCCAAAGTCGGAAATTTCGGAAACATCCTCAACCTTTGGCAAAACCACAAAGTCGGCAGCACAATCTTTCAACGCCGCCAGATCGTCGGCGTGATGCGGGCTGTCAAACGCATTGGCGCGGATGGCCAGTAACCGGTTCCCGACACCAGCGCGGGCATACGCCAAGGCCGCGTCCCTTGCTTGTGCCTTGGCGTCCTCGGGAACTGCGTCTTCCAGATCAACAATGAGCATATCGGCCGCCAACCCCAGCGCTTTTTCAAGCGCACGTGCGTTTGATGCCGGCACATAAAGCGCCGAGCGCACGAATTTCAAACGTTCCGCGATGTCCATAACGCTATTCAAAACCCTCTCTTCATTGGAAAATGGATGGCGATGCGCATCTGTCGATTATTCGTCATCGCAATCCGATTTTTCTTGGCAAGCTGCGCCATATTTACGACAATCCGCCTCACGTCAAACGGAGGGAATTTCATGGAATATTTTTTCGGCTTTCTGGTCCTGATCGTCATCATCTTTGTGATGATGGGCGTAACGGTGGTGCAACAGGGCTTCGTTTATACGATTGAACGTTTTGGACGCTTCACCCATGCGGCACAGCCGGGCCTGACGATCATTATCCCCTTCTTTGACCGCGTGGGCCGCAAAGTGAACATGATGGAGCAGGTACTCGATATTCCAGGGCAGGAAATCATCACAAAGGACAACGCCATGGTCGGCGTGGACGCAGTGGTGTTCTTTCAGGTGCTCGACGCCGCAAAGGCGGCTTATGAAGTCAGCGATCTGTATGTCGCCATCATGCAGATTACGACAACCAATCTTCGCACCGTGATGGGCAGTATGGATCTGGACGAAACGCTATCCAAGCGCGACGACATCAATGGCCGGTTGCTGTCGGTTGTCGACCATGCCACCAGCCCGTGGGGCGTCAAAATTACCCGTGTTGAGGTAAAAGATATCCGGCCACCCGCCGATATCAGCAACGCGATGGCCCGCCAGATGAAGGCTGAGCGCGAAAAGCGCGCCCAGATTCTGGAAGCCGAAGGTTTGCGCGCCGCTGAAATTTTGCGGGCAGAAGGCGAAAAGCAAAGCCAGATTTTGCAGGCCGAAGGCCGCAAGGAAGCCGCCTTCCGCGACGCAGAAGCCCGCGAACGCGAGGCGGAGGCAGAAGCTAAAGCAACGGTCATGGTTTCGGAGTCCATTGCCTCGTCCGGCACGCAAGCGCTGAACTACTTTATCGCGCAAAAATATACCGAAGCCGTGAGCCAGTTCGCAACTTCGCCCAATGCAAAAACGATCCTGTTCCCGGTCGAAGCAACCCAGTTGATCGGAACGCTGGGGGGCATTGGCGAGCTGGCAAAAGATGCATTGGCCACGAAAGACAAGTAGCGTCCAACCAAACTGCCTCTATGGGACATGGTATAAGCACAATGATGCAGGAGTATCAGCATGGCCGAATGGCTCGATAGTATTTCCACCCACTGGTTCTGGCTTTCGCTTGGCCTGATCCTTGGCGCCGCCGAAATGGTTGCGCCGGGTTTCTTCCTGATGTGGCTGGGGCTTGCCGCCATTATCGTGGGGGTGCTGGATTATTTTCTTCCGATCACCGTCGCCTATCAGGTCGCGATGTTCGCCATATTGTCGGTGCTTACGGTGTTTGCGGGCAAGAAATTCCTCGCCAACAATCCCATCGAGACCGACGATCCCAAATTAAACGACAGAGGCGCACGCCTCACCGGCGAGATCGTCACCGTGGTCGAGGCCATTGCCGACGGTCAAGGACGCGTGAAGGTTGGAGACACCGTTTGGGCCGCTCACGGCACCGATGCGGCGCTGGGCGCGCGGGTTCGGGTTAAAGGAGCTGACGGCGCCGTTCTGCTGGTCGAGGATGTGCTAAATGGTGGCTAATGACGTGATGTCGGGTTCAACAAAACGACGTCGCGCAGCCACCGAAAAAAGCCGGTCTTTCGAATAAAATCTGAGCGGCAATTCCCGGCGTCCCCGCTCCGAAAGCAGCAGCGCGTTGACCGCCTGCCAAAGCGGCGTGTCTGCGCCCGTTTCCGAAAGATGGGCCTTAACGCCGGCAATATACACCTGCGTGATTGTCTCATGATAGCCTTGCGTATCGTCGTTCACGCCACCGACGGCTTCATTATAGCTGGAAATGATCGACGCCATATCCTGTTCGGGCGTAATATCTGGTCGATCCCGCACGATCCAGGTGCACGCCGCCAAATGCGCCTCATGTGTCCACGCTTCCTTGGGTAAGGTGCGCGCAAGCAAGCCTTCGCCAATCGCAACGATTGTGGCGTCATCTTCAAACAAGCGAACTTCAAATTCGGACATTTCCGGGCTCTTTCTTTAAGCCCGGAACGTCCAGGCGGTTACGCGGCTTTGGGTGCGGACTGCCTTACACCTTCATCGACATGATCGGCAAATTGCGCGAAATTATCAATGAATTGCTGAACCAGATTGCGGGCCGTTGCGTCATATTCCTCTTGATCCGCCCACGCTTCGCGCGGGTTGAGAATGGCGCTGTCGACGCCGGGAACGGCGACGGGGAATTCAAAGCCGAAGTTCGGATCTTTCTTGAACTCCGCATTGTTCAGGCTGCCGTCGAGTGCTGCGTTCAGCAAGGCGCGCGTTGCCTTGATGGGCATACGGCTGATGCCGGGCATAGTGGCTTTGCCACCGGTCCAGCCAGTGTTGACCAGCCAGCACTGTACCGCGCCCTTGGCGATCCGCTCTTTCAGCAGATTGCCGTAAACGCTGGGATGACGCGGCATGAAAGGCGCGCCGAAGCAGGTCGAAAAAGTTGCTTCCGGCTCGGTAACACCGATTTCGGTACCCGCAACGCGTGCGGTGTAACCCGACAGGAAGTGGTACATGGCCTGTTCGGGCGTCAGCTTTGCGATGGGGGGCAATACACCATAGGCATCGGCAGTCAGCATGATGATGTTCTTGGGGACGGGCCCCATATTCTTTTCCGACGCGTTCGGAATGAACTCGATGGGATAGGAACCGCGGCTATTCTCCGCGAGGGTTGCGTCGTCGAAATCCAGTTCGCGGGTTTCGGGGTCCATCACCACATTTTCAAGCACAGTGCCGAAACGCTTCGTCGTTGCGAAGATCTCGGGCTCGGCTTCTTCCGACAGGCGGATCATCTTGGCATAGCAGCCGCCTTCGAAGTTGAACACGGCGGTGTCTGACCAGCCATGCTCATCGTCCCCGATCAGGGTACGGCTCGCGTCGGCCGAAAGGGTGGTCTTGCCGGTGCCGGACAGGCCGAAGAACACAGCGGTGTCACCATTGGCGCCGATATTGGCCGAGCAATGCATCGGCATAACGCCCTTCGTAGGCAGAAGATAGTTGAGGATGCCGAACACAGACTTCTTCATCTCACCCGCATAAGCGGTGCCGCCGATAAGGATAAGCTTTTCGGTAAAGTTGACCGCGATCACCGTCTCACTGCGGCATCCGTGGCGCGCGGGATCGGCGCGGAAGCTGGGAAGATCGATGATCGTGTATTCAGGCTCGAAACCGGCGAGTTCGTCATTGGTGGGACGGACTAGCAGCGTGCGGATAAACAGGTTGTGCCAAGCCAGTTCGTTGATGACGCGGACGTTGACGCGGTGTTCCGGCTGCGATCCGCCAAACAGGTCTGCCACATACAGCTTGTCCTTGCCGCCCAACGCCGCGAGGAAATCTTCCTTCAGCGCCGCGAAATGTGCAGGGTCCATGGCAACGTTCGTCTTGCCCCACCAAATGCTGTTTTCCGTTTCCGCGTCGCGGACAATAAACTTGTCCTTAGCCGACCGCCCCGTATGTGCGCCGGTCTTCACAACCAGCGGGCCATTTTTGGCAAGCGTGCCTTCACCATTGGCCAAAGCAGCCTCCACCAAAGGCGCAGTGCCCAGATTGGCGAAAATGCGAGCGGTCGTTGAAATACCTTGCTTTTCAAGCGGAATGTTAAGGGCCACGGACATTACAACTTTCTCCAATCGGCGAAATTAGCTTACTGACGAATCTAGGGCATACGTATGCACTAATGGTTCCGCGCCGGTAGCCGAGACAAATGAGAACGTCAAATGCTATGGATTGAACCTGCGCAATGTCATCCCTATAGGCAGGGCATGAGTGCAACAATCGCCCTTGTGGATGATGACCGAAATATCCTGACATCCGTTTCGATTGCGATGCAGGCCGAAGGTTATGTGACCCGCCTTTATCCCGATGGGGAAAGCGCATTGAAGGCGATTTTGGAAAATCCGGCCGATTTGGGTATTTTTGATATCAAGATGCCCCGAATGGATGGTTTGGAACTTTTACGCCGCCTGCGCGAGAAGAGCGACATGCCGGTTATCTTCCTGACATCAAAGGATGAAGAACTCGACGAGGCGCTTGGTTTGGCCATGGGCGCCGACGATTATATCACCAAACCTTTCTCGCAGCGGCTGCTGATCGCGCGGGTCAAGGCGATCTTGCGCAGGGCCACCTATGACCGCCCAGCCGGAAATGGCGAAGCTGCGGACGAACCAGAGCCGATGGTGCGTGGCCGGCTGGAGATGGACCCTGCCCGCCATCACGTAAAATGGGACGGCAAGGCCGTTACCCTGACCGTCACCGAGTTCATGATCCTCGAAGCTCTGGCCAATCGTCCCGGCGTTGTCCGCACCCGCGACCAGCTTATGGACGCCGCCTATCAGGACGATGTCTATGTCGATGACCGGACCATCGACAGCCATATCAAACGCCTGCGCCGCAAATTCCGGGAGGCAGATCCCGACTTTGCTGCCATCGACACACTTTATGGGGCCGGGTATCGCTTCGCAGACAGTTGAACCCGCTGACTTACAGCTGGGTTGGAGCCGGGGGTTATCACTAACCGCCCGTATTCTGGCGGTTAACCTCTTTGTGCTTGCCCTTCTGGGTGCTGGCTTGTTCTTTCTGGATAGCTATCGCGTCAGACTGATCGCCGAACGCGAAACCGCGGCGCGGACCCAAGCGGAGTTTCTCGTCGAAAGTCTGGCATTGGTCAGTCCCGAAAAAAAGGGCGCCTATATTTCGGCTTTTGGTGCGCGCAACTCGTCTCGCATCCGGCTCTATGACCGGGATGGCTCAAAAATGTTCGACAGCTTTGAACTGGGCAAGCCCGCCTATGCTTTTCGGGACCCGAACAAAGAGCCATGGCGCAAGGTGGCTGCGCGCGGCATCGACAAGGTGGTCGATTTTCTCGTCGGTGCCCCAGAGTTGCAGCCTTTTGTCGAACCGAAGGTCGATACAGGCAAAGCATGGAGCGAACTTGCCCGTGCAAAGCCCGGTAAGGCTACTTCCGTGGCGCGTTTTGCACCCGACCTGACCCACATGATCAGCGCTGGTGCCGTCGCCCCGTCCGGCGCTTACTCGGTTCTCACGACCGCAAACGAGCGCGACATCCGGCTGTATGTCAGGGCAGAACGATTCAAAATCGGGATGTTTTTCCTGCTGGCTCTCGGAATTGGTGTTCTTTTGTCGATGTTTCTGGCGCGCACAATTGTTCGGCCTCTGCGGCACTTGGCGCGCGCAGCTGTCAAAGTGCGGTTGGGACGGGCGCAAGAGGTCACCGTGCCGCGCTTACCATCGCGGCGGGACGAGATTGGCATGCTTGCCCGCGCATTGTCGGACATGAGCATCGCCCTGAGGCAACGCATCGACGCTACTGAAGCCTTTGCAGCAGACGTCGCGCATGAAATCAAAAACCCCCTCGCCTCGTTGCGGTCCGCACTCGACGGGGCGGAGCGTATTGAGGACCCTGCACTTCGGAAACAGTTGATGGACGTTGCCAAAGCCGACGTTCAAAGGATGGATCGCCTGATCAGCGATATTTCAGATGCCAGCCGGGTCGATTCGCAACTCGCCAAAGCGAAATTCGAGCCGATTGATCTGGGCGACATGATCGAACAACTATTACAGGCGCGGGAAGATCGTGGCAGCGACGGCGATGTCCATATCGCCTTCGCCCGTCCACGCCGCACGATTGCGACCGTCATGGGTGAGGATGTGCGGTTAGAGCGGATGCTGACCAATCTGATCGACAACGCCGTGTCCTTTTCACCACCCGGGTCTGTTGTGGAAATATCCGCGACGCTTGCCGAAGATGAAGTCGTTATCCGTATTAGCGATGAAGGTCCCGGCGTCCCCGTCCAAGACCGGGAAGCTATCTTCCGCCGGTTCCACAGCGAACGTCCGGCGTCGGAAAATTTCGGTAAGCATAGCGGCTTGGGGTTAGCAATCGCTAGAACGATTATCGAGGGGCATCATGGCCGAATTTCGGTCCGTGACCGTGTGGATGGCAAGGGTGGCGCCTGTTTCGAAATTGCCCTGCCCTGCGCCGCGTCGTCGAGCCAATGAGCGCCGAGTTACGACATGCGACGGCTATTTCGATTCAGGGGTGTGGTGTATTGCTATTGGGCCCATCGGCAGCCGGCAAATCCGACCTTGCCCTCCGCCTGATCGATCGCGGCGCATTTCTGATAAGCGATGACGTTGTGCCGGTGGTCGTGACACCGTCTGGCCCTGAACTTCATGCTGCGCCAAATATAGGGGGCCTTCTGGAAATCCGCGGGGTAGGTATCGTGCCGGTCGCGCATGTGCCGTCCGCCCCGCTCCGGTTGGTTGTCGAGTTGACAGACCCGGTGGAACGCCTCCCGATCGAAGGGCAGTGCACAGGAGTTGCCGGTTTTGCGACACCCTTGGCAAAGATTCGTCCTTTCGAGGCGAGCGCGCCGTTAAAGGTTGAATATGCGTTGCGCATGGTCATTGACGCTGGCACCCAGCCAATGGCATCACATGCCGACTTGATCCAGGAAAGCCGGAACGATTGACCCGCAAATCCACGCCTAAAGTTCAGACAATTTTGCTCGTCACCGGTTTGTCGGGTGCCGGAAAGACAACGGTGCTCAAGACTTTAGAAGATTTGGGGTGGGAAGCTGTGGACAATTTCCCGATCCGCCTTGCAGGTCCCTTACTGGACATTCCGGCCTCGGGAGGGCGGTCAGATCCGTCTATTCCTCTTGCTTTAGGATTTGATAGTCGCACCCGCGGGTTCAAGGCGGATAAACTCATTCGCCAGATAAAACAGATGCAGAAGAATCCGGACCTGAACGTGATGACGCTGTTTCTGGATTGTGCTGGAACAGAAATCGAGCGTCGCTATTCGGAAACGCGACGTCGGCATCCGATGGCGCAGGATCGCCCGGCTATGGACGGCATTGCGCAAGAGCGCATGATGATGGAGCCACTTCGTCGCTGGGCCGAAACAGTTATTGATACAAGCAAGATGTCGGCACATGATCTGCAGAACGACATTCGTATCCGCTTCAACAGCGAAGTAACGCCCCATTCCATCATTACGATCACAAGTTTTGGTTTTTCTCGCGGGGTGCCGCATAATGTGGACCTCGTCTTCGATTTGCGATTTCTACGAAATCCCCATTGGGATAATGACCTGCGACCCTTGACCGGACTGGACGCCGCGGTGTCCGAATATGTGGAAGCAGACCCCACTTACGAAGAGGCCATGCGCAAAATTCGTGACCTGCTGTCTTATCTTCTGCCGCTCTACGATGCGCAGGGTAAAGCATATGTCAATATCGCTTTTGGCTGCACCGGCGGGCGTCACAGGTCGGTACATGTTGCCGAACAGTTCGGCAAATGGTTGCGCGAAGAAGGATTTTCGCCCACGGTGGTTCATCGTAATCTGACGTCAAGAGCGATTGACGCATTGGAAGGGCCTGCTAACGGCGCCAAAACGAAAAAGATTAAACGGGGTAGCGAACGCAAATGATCGGGTTGATTTTGGTCACACACGGCAGGCTGGCTGAGGAATTTCTCGTCGCGCTGGAGCATGTTGTCGGACCGCAAAAGAATATCGCAACGGTGTGCATTGGTCCGCGCGACGATATGGAAGGTCGTCGCAAGGAAATCGCGACGGCGATCAAACAGGTCGACGATGGAAAAGGTGTGATCATCCTGACCGACCTTTTCGGTGGCACACCTTCTAACCTTTCGATTTCATTACTGGATGCTGGCAGTGTCGAGGTGATCGCGGGCGTAAACCTGCCCATGCTGATCCGCCTCGACAGTGCGCGCAAAAATATGAATGTGCGTGAAGCGGTCGCTGCCGCGCGCGAAGCCGGCCGGAAATATATCAGCGTCGCTTCCGAAGTTTTGGAGGCATCGCGTGAGCAGGCTTAGCCGTCAGGTCACGATCGTCAACCAGAAGGGCTTGCACGCGCGCGCCAGCGCAAAATTCGTTACCTTCGTCAGCCGCCTGCCGGAAGGGCTGAAGGTTGAAGTCGAAAAAGACGGTCAATGTGTCACCGGCACGTCGATCATGGGCCTCATGATGCTGGGTGCCGCAAAGGGCAGCGAAATTACCGTTCATGTCGAAGGAGAGCAGGCTGAAATGGCTTTGGGCAAGCTGGTCGGGCTGGTGGTAGACGGTTTCGGCGAAGACTGATGCGCCGTGAAATTACAGGTTTCTCCAATCCCCTTCTGAAAGAAGTCCGCGGATTGCGGGAAAAGAAATTGCGCAAGCGCGCCGGGCTATTTCTTGCCGAAGGCTTACGGATCATGACCGAGGCGCGCGACGCTGGCTTTCTTCCCGAAATGCTATTCCGCGTGAAGGACCGTGAAGTGCACGCTCTGGAAATCGCCCTTGAGTCCGCGGTTCTCGCCGCAGGTGGCGATGTTATCGAGACGAACGCGGAAATCATGGCAAAGCTGTCCGGGAAGGATAATGCGCAGGCCCTTGTCGGCGTTTATCGGGACCATGGAACGTCCTTGGACGATATTGATCGTAGCCAAGCGCCCATTTGGTTGGTGGCGCAAGCGCTGCGCGATCCCGGAAATCTCGGCACCATGCTCCGAACCGGCGACGCAGTCGGCGCGGGCGGCTTGATCCTGATTGACGATTGTACCGACCCCTTCTCTGTCGAAGCCGTCCGTGCAAGCATGGGGGCCATATTCACACAAAAGGTGGTGCAATGCCGATGGGACGCCTTTGTATCTTGGTTGCGCAAAGGCGATGGCCAACTGGTGGGCACTAGCCTTCGGACCGACATTGACTATCAATCCGCAACTTACGCCGCGCCTTGCTTCATCCTGACCGGAAACGAAGCGCAAGGATTACCGCCCGAATATGAGGATGAATGTGACCTGCGCGTCAAAATGCCGATGCGGGGCAAGGCCGACAGCCTGAACGCAGCGATCGCCGGTGCTGTGATGGCTTACGAAGTTCTGAACCAGTTCAGGCGAACATAATCCCGTCTAAGCCGCATCTTCATCCTGCGCATGCGCCTCAACCAACTTCACCATTGGCCGGGTCGTCTGGTCCACGACCGGCAACAACTCGATCGCTTTGCCACCAGTATCGATGCTCAAATCCTCAAACCGTTTTGCCTGCGTGAGCACCTGCGATTCGAGGCTGCCGACCAACGCGTTATACGCCGATACGGCTGTATCCAGATTTTTGCCCATACGGCCTACATGGGCGCCCATCGTTGTCAGGCGGGCGTATAACTCTTTGCCCAATTCAGCAATTTCACGCGCTTGGCCCGCCATTTTTTCCTGCTTCCAGACCGCAGCGACGGTCCGGGCGATGGCTATCAAATTGGTCGGTGTCGCCAACAATACGCGTTTGCCGAACGCGAAATCCCACAGATCGGGATCCTTTTCTAAGGCGGCGGCCAGAAAATGTTCGCCGGGTACGAACATGATGACATAATCGGGCGTATCTTCGAACTGGTCCTGATAGGCTTTCTGACCGAGCGAGTTGACGTGGCTTTTCATAGCAGCCGCGTGGGCAGCGAGCGAATTTTCGCGGCCATGCTCGTCACCCGCATCAAAGGCATCCTGATAGGCATTCAAAGAGACCTTCGCGTCAATGACCAGATTGCGGCCGCCGGGCACGCGCAAGATCACATCGGGACGCAAACGCCCGTCGCTTCCTTCCATCGATACTTCGGTCTGGAAATCTGCATGTTCGGAAAGACCGCAGCTTTCCAACACATTGCGGAGTTGCTGCTCTCCCCAGCGCCCGCGCGCTTTGGGAGCATTGCGCAAGGAATTGCCGAGACGCTGGGCCTCGGTCTTTACCGCTTCGGTGCTGACACGCATCGATTCCATCAGGCCGTGCAAGTTGCCAAAGGCTTCCCGCCGTTCGGCCTCGACCTTGCCCACCGCCGTTTCATATTTTTCAAGCCGTTCATGCACCGGCTGCAATAACGCGCTCAACCGCTGCCCCGCGACGGTTTCCGATTCCTTGAACCGTTCATCGGCGCGTTGCAAAAACCGCGACTGCGCTTCGTGCAGCAATTTCTGGCTTATTTCGGAGAACTGCCCGGCCAAAACTTCTTTGGCATCCACCATGGCCGCCAGTTGCTCTTCGAAAGCGCGTTCGCGTTCGGTCAGGGTCGTTTCTACCTGCGCAAGCTTTATGCGTGCTTCATCCCGCTCGGCAACTACACCATCCAGACTGAGGCGCATGGAGGCGACGGTGTCGGCTCCCCCACTCACGCTGCGGCCACCGGCAAACCAGCCGAGAGCCAGACCCAGCAAAAGGGCACAAATACCAACGGCGGCAATTAACAACGGCTCCAACGCACTTCCCCAATACAGAACGAATTAGGAACATAGCCCGAAGGCGGTTCAGGTCAAGCCGCGATTGCAGCCGCCTTGCGTGCGCGCTTCACTTTAGAATAACTGATCATGCTGAGCGGGATCAGCAGCGCATAGACCACGCTTGCTGCGATCAATGCGACCCAAGGTGCAGCGACCAAGGTCGCTCCGAACAGTCCGACCGCCGCGAGTGCCATGAAGCGGAAACTCGGGCGAACTTTCAAGGAAGACCAACTGTAAGTCGCGACGTTCGAGATCATAAGGACCGCGACGATAAGCAGCCATGGCGCTATGAATCGGTAATCGCGCACCCAATCGGCCCCGGTTTCAAACCAGATTATCATAGGCAACAGCGCCAGTCCCGCACCGGGGGGCGACGGCACCCCTGTGTTGAAACCGGCGGATTTATGCGGCTGATCCTCCGTATCGATCCGCGCATTGAACCGTGCGAGACGCAAGGCGGCGCACAGGACGAAAAAGACCGAGATCGTCCATCCGAAACGCGGCATGTCCTGCATGACCCACATGTAGATAATCAGCGCGGGGGTCGCGCCGAACGCGATCACGTCGGAAAGGGAATCAAGCTCCGCACCGAAGCGGCTTTCGCCCTTGAGCATACGCGCAATACGACCGTCCATGGCGTCGAGAACTCCCGCCACCACAATTGCGGCGACTGCATTTTCCCAACGTCCCTGAAGAGCGAACCATGCCCCGGACAAGCCAGTGCACAAGGCAACAGCTGTTACCGCATTAGGTGCAAGGGCCCGAAGAGAGATACCGGGCCGGGAACTGCCATGTTCCATCAATGCGCGACCGCAATAAGATCTTGGTCAACCCCGAGCTCAGCAATCACCGTTTCACCGGCGACACAACGCTGCCCCTTGATCACGCGCGAAGCCGTACCGTTCGGCAGATAAACATCAACGCGGCTACCGAACCGGATGAGGCCGACGCGCTGGCCGTTGGCGACGCTATCGCCCTCTTTGACAAAGGCCACGATTCGCCGGGCCACGAGGCCAGCGATCTGTGTAAAACCGATGCGCACGCCATCGCTGCGCTCGACAAGGAAATGCTGGCGTTCATTCTCTTCGCTGGCCTTGTCGAGGTCCGCGTTCAGAAACTTGCCAGCGATATATACAACGCGCTTGATCGTTCCGCGGATAGGGGTCCGGTTGATGTGGACATCGAAGACGCTCATGAAAATAGAAACACGGGTCATCGGTTGGTCACCAAGCCCGTCGGGCCCACTCAATTCAGGCGGAGGCGGAACGCGCTCAATAAGGGTTACCAGCCCGTCTGCGGGCGAAACCACGAAGCGGTCATCCGTAGGCGTCGCGCGCGCGGGGTCCCGGAAAAAAGCCAGTGTCCAGATCGTCACCGCTGCCATCGGCCACGCGAGTGTTTCCCACGCCATAAAGGCGAAGAATAATGTGATACCGCCCGCGATCAGGCCAAATTTGCGGCCTTCTGGATGAACGGGAGGAAACGACCATTTTGCGACCCCGGTGCCCCGGTTTGTCAGTTCTTGTCTGCTCATCCCCATTAGCTAGGGCAATGAGCACGATGTTACAACCGTTAGGTTGGTTTACCTCGCCCTCTTTGGTTGGCAAAGCGCAGTTGAACATATGGCAGACTTTGCTATGGCACCGCTCGAACAAACAACCTTCCCAATGGAAAGCGCTTCCTGACATGGCTAAAATCAAGGTGAAAAATCCGGTCGTCGAACTTGATGGCGACGAAATGACCCGCATCATCTGGGAATGGATACGCGAGCGGCTGATCCTGCCCTACCTTGATATCGACCTGAAATATTACGACCTCGGCGTCGAAAAGCGTGATGAGACCGATGACCGCATTACTGTCGATTCGGCAAACGCGATCCGCGAATATGGCGTTGGCGTAAAATGCGCGACCATCACCCCGGACGAAGCACGCGTGGAGGAGTTCAACCTCAAGAAAATGTGGAAGTCGCCCAACGGTACGATCCGAAATATTCTTGGCGGCGTTGTGTTCCGTGAGCCGATCGTCATTCAGAACGTCCCGCGGCTCATTCCCGGTTGGACTGATCCCATCGTCGTCGGCCGCCACGCCTTTGGTGACCAGTATCGCGCCACCGATTATCTCGTTCCTGGCCCCGGCACCCTGCGTCTCGTATGGGACGGTGACGATGGCCGCACTATCGATGAAGAAGTGTTCCGCTTCCCGTCGGCTGGCGTTGCGATGGCCATGTACAATCTCGACGATTCGATCCGCGACTTTGCGCGTGCATCGCTCAACTACGGCATTGGCCGCCAATGGCCGGTGTATCTGTCGACCAAGAACACGATCCTCAAGGCCTATGACGGCCGTTTCAAGGATATTTTCCAGGAAGTATATGAAAGCGAGTTTGAAGCCAAGTTCAAGGAATTGGGCATTGTCTACGAACATCGCCTGATCGACGACATGGTTGCCTCGGCCCTGAAATGGTCGGGCAAGTTCATCTGGGCATGCAAAAACTATGATGGTGACGTGCAGTCCGATCAGGTTGCGCAGGGTTTCGGCTCGCTCGGCCTGATGACCTCAATCCTGATGACGCCCGACGGCAAGACGGTCGAAGCGGAAGCTGCACACGGCACAGTGACCCGCCACTATCGTCAGCATCAGCAGGGCAAAGCGACCTCGACCAACCCGATCGCTTCCATTTTCGCTTGGACCGGCGGCCTGAAGTTCCGCGGCAAGTTCGACGAAACGCCCGATGTGACACGTTTTGCAGAAACATTGGAAGAAGTCTGTATCCAGACGGTCGAAGACGGTCATATGACCAAGGACCTCGCCATTCTGATCGGCCCCGATCAGGCATGGATGACAACCGAACAGTTCTTCGAACAGGTTCGCGTCAATCTGGAAAACAAAATGGGCAGTTGGCAGTAAGCCACACGCCGACATAAGGCATCAAAAGGCGCGGGGCGAAGGTCTCGCGCCTTTTTGTTTATGGCCACCCCTTTCCTTTGCGTACTGCATGTGCGTAATAGATGGCCATGGCAGGCGAACTCCAAACCGAAGGTATTAGCAACGCATTGGTCATATTGGGTGCAGCTGGTGTCGTCATACCTGCCTTTGCCCGAGTTCGCATAAATCCGATTGTCGGTTTTCTTCTCGTCGGTGTGCTGGTGGGGCCATTCGGGCTCGGGGCACTCGCTGCGCAATTCCCGTGGCTGCGTTGGATCACCATTTCGGACATCGACGAAATAAGCCCCTTGGGGGATTATGGCATCATCCTGTTGCTGTTCACGATCGGTCTGGAGCTTTCGTTCCGGCGGCTTTGGAAAATGCGGAGCTTGGTGTTTGTGCTCGGACCGGCTGAGTTGTTTACAAGCAGCCTCCTAATCGCTCTCGGGCTGTCTTTTCTCGATTATAGCTGGGGCAGCTCCGTGGGCCTCGGCCTTGCCCTCGCCCTGTCCTCAACCGCGCTCGTCGTGCCTATTGCAGGCACCCAGTCGGCAGTCGGCCGTCGCGCTCTGGGTATGCTTCTATTCGAAGATTTGGCGATTGTCCCTATTATCTTCATCCTTGGCGCCTTGGCGCCGAAAGCGGCGGGAGGTTCGTGGGATGGGTTGTTGACAGTCCTGACCGAGGGCGCCTTAGTCGTCGGGTTGATGCTTGTGCTAGGCCGATTTTTGCTACCCTATCTCTTCGGACAAGCGGCGCGGACAAAAAGTCCCGAACTGTTTCTCGCGGCCAGCTTGTTGGTGGTCATCATTTCCAGCCTCGCCACCAGCGCAGTCGGCCTTTCCCCTATTTTCGGGGCACTCATTGCCGGACTTTTGATTGCCGAAACTGATTACCGGCACGAAGTCGAAGTCATCACCGCCCCATTCAAGGGGCTCGCGCTGGGTGTTTTCCTGATTACCATCGGGATGCAGATTGACCTCAATTTTATTCGCGACAACTGGTCAATGTTGGCGGCCGCTGTGTCGGGCATCATCATTGTGAAATCTCTCGTCACCGGGGGCCTTTTGAAAATCGCAGGTGCACGAACTGGTACTGCGACGGAAACTGGCCTGCTGATGTCGAGCCCGTCCGAAACTACGCTGATCGTTTTGGCCGCCGCCAGCGCCGCCCAGCTGATCAGCGCCGAAACGGCGACATTCTGGCAAGCCGCCACGGCCATTGGCCTAACCATCACGCCGATTCTTGCTCGCATCGGACATGATATGGCCAAGCGCATCGAACTGCGGGAGAGCGAACCGCCGCCAGCAGTGGCACCTGCGCTTGTCGAGCGCGCTATCATTGTCGGATTTGGCCGGGTCGGGGTTCTGATTGCCGATATGCTTGGCAAACATGATCTGCCCTATGTGGCCGTCGAAGCCAATATCGACGCGGTCACCTCGGCACGGCGGCGGGGTTATGATGTGATGTTTGGCGACGTCTCACGACCGGAGGTTTTGGAAAAGCTCGACATTGCCAATGCAAAGGCACTGATTATCACGATGGATGATCCCGTTCTGGCAGCCCGAATTGTGAAACGGGTGCGCACCGATTTCCCCGAACTGACCATCATATCCCGCGCCCGGGATGCCGACCATGCGGCTGAACTTTATCGTGCTGGTGTTTCCGATGCGGTGCCTGAAACTCTCGAAAGCTCGCTTCAATTATCCGAAGCGGTGCTGGTGGATCTTGGCATACCGATGGGCTTTGTCATCGCGTCCATCCATGAAAAACGCGACGAATTTCGTCGCATCATCATGGAGCAAGGAGGACTGGATGAGGCGCCCAAGCTGAAGTTGCGTACGACCGAGCGAAGTTAGGCGCCCAACGCCGCCTTGATCGCATCGATTGCCGCCTGCGCCTGATCCGCGCCGGCAGGCCCGCCACCTTGGGCCATATCCGGACGACCGCCGCCGCCCTGCCCACCCATGGCTGCGGTTGCAGCACGGACTAGATCGGGTGCAGTGGTTTTGCCATGCAGTTCGGCCGAGACCGCAACCACGACGGTGTTGCTTGTCTCATTCGCGGCCACGATAGCGACGACGCCGGTTCCGATGGCCTTCATCTGGTCATCAGCCAGTCCGCGCAGAGCCTTGGGTTCGATGCCATTAATCACCTGCCCCATGAACGAAATGCCGTTCACGTCTTCGGCCTCTGCCTTGGGACCCGAGCCGCCGGAAAGCGCGAGTGCTGTCTTGGCCTCACCCAGCTCCTTTTCAAGCCGCTTGCGGTCGGCCAGCAGGGTTTCCACCCGCGCCGCCACCTCGTCCGGTGCAGTCTTCAAAAGCGCTGCCACATCCTTCAACTGGCCTTCACGGCCCGCCAGATGTTGACGAGCTGCTTCGCCGGTCAGCGCTTCGATCCGGCGAATGCCACTCGCGACGGCACCTTCGGAAAGGACCGTAAACAACGCGATGTCGCCAAGCGCGTTGACATGCGTCCCGCCGCACAATTCGACGGAATAGTTTGCACCTTCAGCATCGCCCATGCTGAGAACGCGGACCTCGTCGCCATATTTTTCGCCGAACAGGGCCAAAGCGCCTGCCGCAACGGCATCATCAGGGGTCATCAAGCGTGTCGTGACCGCGCGGTTGCCGCGGATCTGGGCGTTCACATCGGCCTCGATCTTCGCAATTTCTTCCGGACTGACGGCCTGATTATGCGAGAAGTCGAAGCGCAAGCGGTCAGGCGCAACAAGGCTGCCCTTTTGGGTCACATGCCCACCCAGACTGTTGCGGAGCGCGGCGTGCAAAAGATGCGTCGCGCTGTGGTTGGCGCGCAAGGCATCGCGGCGTTTGGTGTCGATTTTCAGCGTCACAACATCGCCGATCTTGATCTCGCCGGACGACAAAGTGACCTGATGCGCGTGCAAACGGCCAAGCGGCTTGGCCGTGTCCGTTACCTCGCCACGCATATTCGCGCCGGTGATGGTCCCGGCGTCGCCCATTTGTCCACCACTCTCGCCATAAAAGGGCGTCTGGTTGGTGATGACCGTCACCGTGTCGTTCGCCACGGCCGACTGCACCTCGATACCGTCGTTCACCAGGGCAAGCACTTGGCCTTCGCCTTCGCTCGCGGCGTATCCGGTGAATTCGGTAGAACCAACACGCTCCGCAATATCGAACCACACATCATCGGACGCTTTGGCACCCGAACCCTTCCATGCCGCCCGCGCGCGCTCTTTCTGCGCCGTCATCGCGGCTTCGAAACCAGCGGCGTCGATGCCGAATCCTTGGGCACGCAGGGCGTCTTCGGTCAGATCATAGGGGAAGCCGTAGGTGTCATAGAGCTTGAACGCCGTTTCACCCGCAAGGGTATCGCCCGGCTGCATCCCCGTTGTCGCCTCATCAAGCAGCTTCAATCCCTTGTCGAGTGTGCGGCGGAACTGCGTCTCTTCCTGATTCAGCGTCGCCTCGATCAGCTGCTGTGCCCGGACCAGTTCGGGATAGGCGGCGCCCATTTCGGACACCAGATTGCCCACCAACCGGTGCATCAAAGGTTCCTTCGCCCCCAAAATATGGGCGTGGCGCATGGCACGGCGCATGATGCGGCGAAGCACATAGCCGCGACCTTCGTTGGACGGCATAACCCCGTCCGCCAGCAGGAAGCTTGTGGAGCGGAGATGGTCGGCAATTACCCGATGGCTGGCCATTTGCTCGCCTTCGGCCTTGGTGCCGGTCAGTTCCTGCGACGCCGCAATCAACGCCTTGAACGTGTCGGTGTCATAATTGTCATGCACACCCTGCAGCACGGCGGCGATGCGTTCGAGGCCCATGCCGGTGTCGATCGACGGTTTGGGAAGCTCAGTCTGGCTGCCATCGTCATGCCGTTCGAACTGCATGAACACGAGGTTCCAGATTTCGACAAAGCGGTCGCCATCTTCATCGGGGCTTCCGGGAGGGCCGCCGAAAATATGGTCGCCATGGTCGTAGAAAATCTCGCTGCAGGGGCCGCAGGGGCCGGTATCGCCCATCGACCAGAAGTTATCGTTGGTCGCGATCCGGATAATCCGTTCTTCGGGCAGACCGGCAATCTTGCGCCAGAGATCAAACGCCTCATCATCGGTGTGGTAGACGGTGGTCGTCAACCGGTTGGGGTCAAGTCCCCAGACCTTGGTCAGCAAGGTCCATGCGTGGACAATAGCCTCTTCCTTGAAATAGTCACCGAAGGAGAAGTTCCCCAGCATTTCGAAGAAGGTATGGTGGCGGGCCGTGTAGCCGACATTATCAAGGTCATTATGCTTGCCACCGGCACGGACGCATTTCTGGCTCGACGTCGCCCGCGGAATCTCCCGACTTTCAAGGCCGGTGAAGACATTTTTGAACGGCACCATCCCTGCGTTGACGAACATCAACGTCGGGTCGTTATAGGGCACAAGCGGTGCGGACTGCACTACATCGTGCTGGGCGTTGCCAAAATAGTCGAGAAAACCGCGGCGGATGTCATTT
Source organism: Sphingopyxis sp. (assembly GCA_013823985.1). Lineage (GTDB taxonomy): Bacteria > Pseudomonadota > Alphaproteobacteria > Sphingomonadales > Sphingomonadaceae > Sphingorhabdus_B. Next base: position 16,632 of record PNNB01000013.1, on the reverse strand, counting down.
GTTGAGGTCATAGCGTGAGCGACTTAGATGGATTTCCAGATAGATGGAACATGTAACAAGCAAGAAATCACCGTCTTTTGACGATAATCAGGCGATATGGTCAGGCATAGGCATAGGGCCCGCCTTTTTCGAGCGCTTTTTGATAGGCCGGTCGGGCATGGATTGCGGCGACATAGGCGGTGAGCTTGGGCTTGTCGGCAGCATATCCCATTTTGACGGCGGCCTCTGCCGGGAAGCTGAGCATGATGTCTGCGCCGGTCAACGTATCGCCGACATACCAGCCTGACGGGAGAATCTGGTCTTCCATATATTGGAAGTGGCATTGCAGTTGCTGGTCGATGCGGGGACGTAGTGGTGCAGCGGCTTCACCGAGACGGGCGGTATATAGGTTCAGCAGGATCGGTGTCATGGCCGAACCTTCGGCGAAGTGCAGAAATTCGAGATAGCGGATATGATCATCGGTGCCGCGTGCCGGAACCAGATGCGCACCGCCGTGGCGTTCGCAGATATATTCGACGATGGCGGCGGATTCATAGATCACCTTGCCGTCATCCTCGATCACCGGCGATTTACCGAGCGGATGGACAGCGAGCAATTCGGGGGGTGCGAGGTTGGTGACGGCGTCGCGCTGATGGTGGCGGATCTCGTAGGGGACGTTCAGTTCTTCCAGCAACCAGAGGATGCGTTGTGAGCGGGAATTGTTCAGATGGTGGACGATGAGTGTCATTTTGCTCTCCTAAAATTCTGGCCTAAAATTTGGTTTTGTTAACGCGGCTGAAGCTTGCGAGCTCTTTGAGGAGCTTGGCAGCCAAGGTAGCGGTGACGCCGTTGCGGTCATGGGCCGGGTTCAGTTCGACGATGTCGGCGCCCACAATCCGGCCTGTTTGGCGGGTTAGAACGGATAGGACTTCGCGGACCGTCAGGCCACCGGGTTCGGGGTGGGTGACGCCGGGGGCTTCGGACGGGTCGATGCCGTCTAGGTCGATACTGATATAGAGCGGACCGTCGAGGACGGGTATCTGGCGGGGGTCGAAATCGGCCATGGGGATGATTTCGACGCCGAAGCGGTCGGCCTGTTCGCGGCAGTGGCGGTTGAGCGTGCGGATGCCGAGTTGCACCAGCCGCTTGGCATGGCCACCCTCCAGGATGCGGGCGAAGGGTGAGGCGTGGCTGCGCGGGTTGCCTTCGAAATCGTCATAGAGGTCGGGATGGGCGTCAAAGTGCAGGATGTTCAGCGGCCCGTGGTGCGCTGCCACAGCTGCGACGAGCGGGAAGGTCACGGCATGGTCGCCGCCCAGCGCCAAGGGGATACCGCCTTTGGCGAGTATGCCGGCCACCGCATCGGCGATCATCGCATCGTCGGCGGCGCAATCGCTGTCGGTCAGCGGCAGGTCGCCATGGTCGATGAGCTCGATATCGCGTCCGATTTCCAGCCCCGATTCGCATGCCAGATTGCCCCGGTCGCTCCACAGCGCGGCGCGGATGGCGGCGGGGCCCTGCGCGGCGCCACGTTCGAACGAGCTGTTCTGGTCCGTGGGAAGCCCAAGAAGGTGGATGGCCGGTTGCATGGCAGCAGATGGGCTTTTGCCTTCGCCCCTGTCAAGGACAGTAAAACCCTCACCCCCCAACGAAATGACCCGCCCCGGGGTGGACCAGGGCGGGTCTAAAGCAGCGGTCTCAGGCAAGACCACGCTTAATCCTCTTCAGGGGGAGAGGAAACTTATTCGACGATATCGTCTTCCGCATCGGAACCGGTCATCATCACTTCGGCCACTTCCTCGGTCTTGCCGCGGATCGCAGCTTCGAGCTTTGCGGCCACTTCGGGGTTTTCGGTCAGATAGGTTTTGGAGTTTTCACGCCCCTGCCCGATCCGGATCGAATCATAGCTGAACCAGCTACCCGACTTTTCGACGATCCCGGCCTTCACACCCAGATCGAGCAACTCGCCGGTCTTGGAAATTCCCTGCCCGTACATGATGTCGAATTCGACCTGCTTGAAGGGCGGTGCCACCTTGTTCTTCACAACCTTTACGCGGGTCGTGTTGCCGACAATATCTTCACCTTGCTTAATCTGGCCGGTGCGACGGATGTCGAGACGGACCGAGGCGTAGAATTTCAGCGCATTACCGCCGGTGGTGGTTTCGGGCGAACCATACATCACGCCGATCTTCATGCGGATCTGGTTGATGAAAATCACCATGCAGTTGGACCGGCTGATCGAACCGGTAATCTTGCGCAGCGCCTGGCTCATCAGACGGGCCTGCAGGCCAACATGGCTGTCGCCCATTTCCCCTTCGATTTCCGCACGCGGTACCAGAGCGGCGACCGAGTCTATGACCAAAATGTCGACGGCGTTGGACCGCACCAGCGTATCGGCAATTTCAAGCGCCTGTTCACCGGTGTCGGGCTGCGACACGATCAGATTGTCAATGTCGACGCCGAGCTTCTTTGCATAAGCGGGGTCGAGCGCATGTTCGGCGTCGATAAAGGCCGCCGTGCCACCTGCCTTTTGCGCTTCGGCAATGGCGTGCAGGGTCAGCGTTGTCTTACCCGAGCTTTCCGGACCGTAGATTTCAATCACACGTCCCTTGGGCAAACCGCCAATGCCAAGCGCAATGTCGAGGCCAAGCGATCCGGTCGAAACCGCATCAATGGCAATCGCCTCACGGCTGCCCAGCTTCATGGCGGAACCCTTGCCAAAGGCGCGGTCAATCTGCGCCAATGCGGCTTCCAGTGCTTTATCACGTTCTGCGCTGTTCATATTCTTTGCCTGAACTCCATCGATAACTTTAAGACTTGCTGCCATTTTTCCACTCCTTAGCGTCATGCCTGCATCCGGAACATTACCGGAACGAAGGATGATGTACGTTATTTGTTCTCAAAGAACAAGAGCGGAACATATTTTTTATTAATGTTGTTTTTGAGATAGTTAAACCGTTTTTTTAATATTCCTGTTGTTTGGGACTGTCCCCAACACTCAACGCCTACTCCATTGCCATGGCATCATGCACCGCTTCGGCAATTTGCTGTACCGAAAAGGGCTTGGGCAGGAACGACACATTGTCGAGACTGATGGTCTCGCGCAATTGTTCTTCGGCATAGCCCGACATGAAGAGCAACCGGATATCGCCAAATTGCCCGCGCAGGTTCCGTGCCATGGTCGGGCCGTCCATATTTGGCATCACCACATCGGATACGACCAGATCATAGCGCTTGCCCTCGGCAAAGAGGGCCAGCGCCTCTTCCCCGTCGCTCGCGGTTTCGACGACATAGCCTTGCCGCACCAGCGCGCGTTCGGCGACGGCACGGACCATATCTTCATCCTCGACGATCAGGATCCGCCCGCTGCCCCACAAATCCTTGGGCCGGTAAAATTCGCGTTTGCCGGTATCTGCCGATGGCACTTCGCCGACATGGACAGGCAGATAGATATCAAAGCGCGTCCCCTGCCCCACTTCCGATTCGGCAAAGATGAAGCCGCCCGACTGTTTGACGATGCCATAGACGGTCGACAGGCCAAGCCCCGTGCCCTTGCCCACTTCTTTGGTGGTGAAGAAAGGTTCAAAAATCTTGGCGAGATTTTCCTTGGGTATCCCCGATCCGCTGTCCTCCACCGACAACAGGGCATAGTCACCAATAGGCAAAATCTCGCTGCCCATTGCCCGCACATCGTCCTGTGTCACGGCCTTGGTGCTGATATGGACTACCCCGCCCTTTTCCATCGCGTCGCGCGCGTTGAGGCCGAGGTTGACGATGACTTGTTCCAACTGTCCCGGGTCCGCGCGCACGGGGCCCAGAGCACGGCCATGATGCACCTCCAGCCGCACCGTTTCGCCCAGCAGGCGTTTCAACAGGCTGGACACATCGGCCACCACGTCGGGCAATTGCAAAATCTGCGGACGCAAGGTCTGCTGACGCGAAAAGGCGAGCAATTGCCGCGTCAGGCTGGCTGCCCGGTTGGAGTTGTTCTTGATCTGCTGGATATCGTCATAATCGCCGTCGCCCGGCTGGTGCCGCATCAGCATGAGGTCGCAATAGCCAATGATCGCGGTCAGGATATTGTTGAAATCATGCGCCACGCCGCCCGCCAACTGGCCGATGGATTCCATCTTGGTCTGCTGCGCTACCTGACGTTTCAGCTTCGTCTCTTCGCTATTGTCTTTCAGGCCCAGCAGAACGGCCGCCTCGCCCAGCCCGCGAATACCCGCGATCGACAGCGCAATCACCTCGTCAGGCCGCTCTTTCAACCGCACCGCAATATCGCCCGAGGTCATGGCCCCGCTGCCGAAGCGGCGGATGCTGTCGAGCACGGCGGCCTTGTCCTCATTGATCACCAGATCGGCGGGATAAGAGGGCAGCGCCTCCACGCTGATATCCAGAACCCGGGCAAAGGCGTCATTGGCGAACAGGAAACGTCCGTCCCGGTCGACCAGCGCCAGCCCCAGCGGCAGCGTTGAAAGCAATTGTTCCACATGGGCAAGTGCCATGCCGCGTTCGACCTTGGCGCCTTCTTCATCGACGGCGAGAAGCAGAGCGGCACCGTCGGACTTGTCCTCGGTCAGGGGAACGTTGAGCAAGCGGATCGGCAGGCCGCGCCGCCCTTCGCGTTCGAAGAATATGCTGCCCTTTTCGTCCATCCGCATATAATTTGCGAATGGACGGCCGGTAATGGGTTCCTGATCGCTGCCGACCGCGCGCAGGGCAAAGGCCGCATTGGCCGCACGAATGCGTCCATCATCGGCAAGCGAGACCGCCATGATGCCGCTTTGCGCCATGGCCCGGCCTATCCGGCCGGAAATCAACTCGATCGCCCGGCTTTCAATATCCAGCCGCTCAATCGGGGCGAGCCGCCAGAGAAGATATTCATCGGCCGTGCCGGCGCGCGCAACTTTCACGCTGAATTGCCGGTCATCCTTTGTGATCGAATCAATCTGCGCACTGCCATCGCGCCATGCGGCACGGCCAGCGGCCACAAGCAGGTCGCGACTCGCGTCATCCACGATAAGGTCCGGCGGCGCTTTCAGGCCGGCAAAGGCTCTGGTGAAATGGTCGTTGGCGCACACCAGACGGCCTGCGCGGTCGCTGACGGCGATCGCGGCGTTGCTCAATTGCGCGGTGGCGTGGGTGATCGACCAGTCGGGCGGCGATAGTTCGACGTCCTGCTCTTTGGGGCGTGTACGCCGCACATAATCCACCAGACCCCAGGCCGCGACCATCGTCGCAGCGCAGGTTCCCAGAAGCAGGACATTCTTGGACACGAACCACAAAATGGCCAGTGACAGCAGGGTCGCCGCCACCAGCCATAATGCCTGTTGCCATTGCTCGCGGGCATCTTCGTCCCCCGTGCCCCCCAAAAGCTCAAATTGTGCAGGCGGGATCGGGGTTGTCAAAGCGGCTCCTTACCAGATGCGGACGCGTTCCTCGGGCTTGAGGTATAATTTTCCATCCGCTTTCGGCTGGAACGCATCGTACCATTTGTCAAGATTGCGTACCACCCATGCGCGCTGTGCCGAGGGGCTGTGCGGGTCGGTAATCAGACGCTGGCGCAAATTTGCCTCGCGATAATTGCGCCGCCAGACCTGCGCCCAACCAAGGAAAAAGCGCTGGTCGCCGGTCATGCCGTCGATAACCGGCGGTTCTTTGCCGTTCAGCGACGTCCGGTAAGCGTCATAGGCAATGGTCAGACCGGCAAGGTCACCAATATTTTCACCCAGCGTAAATTCGCCCTTCACCGAAGCATCGGGGAAAATCTTATAGGCATCGTATTGGGCGACCAGCTTCTTGCCCGCGGCCTCAAACGCCTTGACGTCACTTTCGGTCCACCAGTCGGAAAGCTTGCCATTTTCGTCATATTTCGCGCCCTGGTCGTCGAAATGGTGGCTGATTTCATGGCCGATGACCGCGCCGATACCACCATAGTTGATGGCCGCGTCTGCCTTGGGATCGAAGAAGGGCGGTTGCAGAATGGCGGCGGGGAAGACGATCTCGTTCATGCCGAAATTGGCATAGGCGTTCACGGTCTGCGGCAGCATGCCCCATTCCCAACGGCGGATCGGACCGCCCAATTTGGAGATATTGTCGTCAAAGCCCCATTGGTTGGAACGCAGATCATTGCCGAACAGGTCACCGCGCACGATTTTCAGCTTGGAATAATCCTTCCAACGGTCGGGATAGCCGATCTTCGTCGTGAAGTTGGCAAGCTTGGCCTGCGCCTTCACCTTGGTTTGCGGTTGCATCCAGGAAAGATTGTCGATCCGGCGGCCCAGTGCGGCGAGCACATTCTTGACCAGCACATACATCGCCGCCTTGGTTTCCGCCGGGAAATATTTTGCGGCATAGGCTTTGCCAACTTCGTCGCCGACAGTTCCCTCGGTCAAGGAAACACCCCGTTTCCAGCGGGGTTCGCGCTGCGGCGTGCCCTGCAGGGTGGTGCCGTAAAAAGCGAAGGTCGTGTCCGAGACCGAATCGGGAAGCACATTCGAGAAAGTGGCAAGGCTGTTGACCACCATTTGGTCCTTGAGGACCGCAAGGTCCGTGTCGGCAAAAATCTTGGCGATGCCGGTGATGGCACTCGGTTGGCCGACCACGACTTCGGTGATTTTCGGGCTTACCCCGGTCAGCACCGACGAGAGTTTCAGACCCGGTGTCAGCGCATCCAGTTGTGCCAGCGTCATCTTGTTATAGGTTTTGGTGGCGTCTGAAGAATCTTCGCGAGTCCATTGAACTTCGGCGATTTTCTTTTCCATGGCATAGATGGCATCGGCCCGGGCAACGGCATCTTTCTCACCGGCCAAGGTCAGCATCTTGGCCAGATATTCCTTATAGGCCTTGCGGATGGCTTCGAACTTGTCGTTGTCGACCAGATACATGTCGCGGTCAGGCAAGCCTGTGCCGCCCTGATAAATCTGGAAAATATAGACGTCCGGGTTCTTGTCGTCCTGCCCCACAAAGCCGCCGAACAGCGCGCCGACGCCATTGCGGGCGGCGGTCGGTAGCATCTTTTCAAAGGCGGCCTTGCTCTTGATGCCGCGCACCTGCTTCAGCCAGGGCTGGATGGGCTTCAGGCCTTTCTTTTCGACGGTCGCGGTATCGAGATAGCTTGCATAGACATCGCCGGCCTTGCTGCCTTTAACGTCCTTTTCGGCTTCCAGAACCAGCTTCACCCGATCCTTGGACAGATCGTCGAGGGCGGTGAACATGCCATAGTTGGACTTGTCCGCCGGAATCTGGGTCTTTTCGGCCCATTTGCCATTGGCGTAGAGGTAGAAATCGTCGGCGGGCGATACCGATGGGTCCATACCCTCGGTGTCGAAGCCATAGGTGCCGAGTTGCGGGCCGCTATTGGGTGCTGCCTCTTGCGGCGGTGCGACATTTTCCGCGCTTACAGGCGCGCTCAGCGCGAGCATCGATACGGACAGGCCCAAGGCCCAGCTTTTGGTAATTTTCATGGTGTACTCCCCTTAACTGCAGGGGAGTATGTGCACTCCAAGCGGCAAAGCCAAGCTAGACTTTATCCACCAGCCGCAAGTGCTTTCGACCGGCGTCGCCATTTGGAGCTGATCCACCAGCGCCAGAACCACGCCGCCAGCACATAGCCCAGCGCGGCAGCAACGACCGAGATGATGGCAAGACCCGCAACGCCCTGCACCAGCGCCATGGGCGCTTCTGTCCAGACGAAGTCCATCCACGCCGACAAGGGCGCGCCGGTTTCGATCAGTTCGTAAAAGCGCCCCGAACCGCCGCTCAAACGCAGCACCGATTCGCCGACATAGACTGACGCGAACAAAATGAAGGGTGTCGTGGCGGGCATGCTGAGAAAGGTCATGGCCGCGCCGATTGGAATATTGGCGCGTACCGGCAAGGCCAGCAACGCGACTCCGGCAATCTGCACGCCCGGAATAAGCAGGAATATGCCCACGAGAAGGCCAAGCGCCACACCGCGCGGCACCGAACGGCGCGTGAAACGCCACAGCGCGGGATGGAAGACGCGCTGCGCAAAGGGGCGCAGGAAACGGCTGCGCTCAAAGCTGTCGCGCGTCGGGGCTTGCCGCTGTATCCAGGCGCCAAACTTGCTCATCCGCGATCCCGCATAATACGTCCCTGCTCGCGCTTCCAATCGCGTTCCTTCTCGGTCGCACGCTTGTCGGGGGCTTTCTTGCCCTTGGCCAGCGCGAGTTCTACTTTTGCCCGCCCCTTGCCGTTGAAATAGATCGACAGCGGGACAAGCGTCATGCCCTGGCGCATCACTGCGCCGTGCAACTTGTTTATCTCGCGAAGATTAAGGAGCAATTTACGGGGCCGCTTGGGTTCATGGTTATAGCGGTTACCGTGGCTGAACTCTGGTATATTTGCGTTGATCAGCCAGATCTGGTCGTCTTTGACCTCGGCATAGCTTTCCGCAATCGATCCTTCGCCAAAACGCAGCGACTTGACCTCGGTACCGGTCAGCACAATGCCGGCCTCATATTTATCGTCGATATGGTAATCATACCGCGCGCGCCGGTTTTCGGCGACGGTTTTGACCTTATTGAACTCTTCGGTTTTGGGACGCGACATCAGATGAGACCTGCATTCTCCAAAGCGGCGTCAACCTGACGGCGGCTGGCCTCGCTCGGCGGGGTCATGGGCAGGCGAAGCTCTGTCGGGAATCCTTCGATGACGCGCGACAGAGCGTATTTGATCGGCCCGGGCGATGCGTCGGAAAAAAGAGCTAAATGAAGAGGATAGAGCTTATCATTCAGATTGCGTGCAAGTTCATAATCGCCCGTCGCGCACGCCGCCTGAAATTCCGCGCAGAGTTTCGGTGCGACATTGGCGGTGACCGAGATGCAGCCCACGCCGCCCGCCGCGTTAAAGGCAAGCGACTGTTCATCCACGCCCGACAGCAGGCAGAAATCCGGTCCACAGGCCAGCCGGTGATCGGTGACGCGCGGCATATCACCGCTGGCATCCTTGATACCGATAACGGTCGGCAGCTTCGCCAGCCGCGCCACAGTCTCGGGCTTGATGTCGGTCACGGTCCGGGCCGGGACATTGTACAGCACGATCGGCAGGTCGTTCTTCTTCGTCATGGCCTCAAAATGGGCGTAGATACCCTCCTGATTGGGCCGGTTGTAATAGGGCGCCACCACGAGACCCGCCGCCGCCCCGCTCTTTTTCGAAAAATTGAGGTGCAGGATCGCGTTGTTGGTGTCGTTCGAGCCACAGCCTGCGATGACCGGCACGCGGCCGGCGGCTTGCTCGATGCACACTTCAATGACGCGATGATGCTCCGCATTGGACAGCGTCGATGATTCCCCGGTCGTTCCGGCAGGCACCAGAGCGCTCGAACCATTGTCGATTTGCCAGTCGATCAGCGCGCGAAAATGCTTCTCGCTAAACGCCCCGTCGCAAAAAGGAGTCACTAGGGCCGGTATTGATCCGGAAAACATGGCATATATCTTTCATTTTAGACCATAGATGTCGGCTATGGGGAATATAGTCGTTCGTTCAGCACCTGATAAGGATGGGGCACATAATATGTCCAGCATGGTAAAGCATCTCATTTCAGCATCCGTGCTGATTCTTCCTGCTACAGTGATGGCGCAGGCACAACAGCAACCGGAAATTATTTGGCAGCGCGGCACGGGAACCAGCACCCCCGCCACGGCGCAGCCCGCAGGTTCCGCACCTGTCGCCTCTGTCGCCCCTGCCCCCCAATATGACCCGAGCGAAGGCAAAATCCCCGCCGCCCTGCAGCGCTGGAAAATGCTGAGCGCGTCGGCCGGTTACAGCTTCAACGATTATGCCTCCTTCCTGATGGACTATCCCGACTGGCCAAATGCCGAGGATATGCGCAAAAATGCCGAGCAGGCGATCAATCCGCTCAGCTTCTCCCCATCGCAGGTGGTTGCCTATTTTGACCGTTTGCCGCCGCTCACCAACTCCGGCCGCGCCAAATTTGCCATGGCGCTCGATGCCAGCGGCGATAAAGCAAAAGCCGCTAGCGTCGCCCGAGAAGCCTGGCGCGGTGGCCCCTTGTCCGATGATGACGAGGCCCGCCTGTTCCGCATTGCCGGGTCCAGCCTGACTGCCGCCGACCATGACGCCCGCGTCGATCGGCTTTTATGGTCAAGCGCGACTCGTGCGGCCGAACGCTGGATTGCTTACACCTCCCCGCAACGCCGCCCGTCGTTCGCCGCTGCCATGGCGGTTCGCACAAAAAGCCCGGATGCCGATGCCAAAATCGGTGAGGCGGGTTCAGCCGCCAATGGCGAGGCCAGCCTTCTTGCCGCCCGCGCCGACGCGCTGCGAACATCCGGCAACAGCTTTGCCGCCCGCGAATTGCTCGCCAGCCGCAGCCGCCTAACGGCCCCGGCTCCAGTGCTGAAGGACTGGTACAAGCTTCTCCTCACCCACGCGCAAGCCGCAGCGAATGATGGGCAGAGCGACGTTGCCTACCGGATTGCCTCGCGCGTCGACGATGCGCTTGCACCCGGACAGAATATCGCCGATCAGGATCTGACGACGCGCGATAATTACACCAGCCTGACCTGGCTGGCCGGAACGCTCGCTATGAACAATCTGGGCCGCCCGCGCGATGCCGTGGCGATGTTCACCAGCTACGCCAATGCCGCAAAATCCCCGCAGACGCGTTCCAAGGGTTTTTACTGGGCCGGTAAAGCCGCCGCGAAAGCGGGCGATTCCACTTTGGCGCAGCAGCAATATGCCAATGCCGGAAGCTATTTTGAGAATTTCTACGGCCAGCTCGCACTGGAAGCATTGGGACGCCCCATGCCGTCCATTCCCAAGGTAGCTTCGCTGCCGCAGGTTTCGACCGACAATGCCCCGCCCTCCTTCATGGCGGCCAAACTCGCCGCGAAATATGGCACATGGAAAGACCAGAGCAATTTCCTCCGCGCCATTTCGCGCAATGCGATGACCGAGCAGCAGTTTCTGTCCGCAATCAGCTTGTCGAAAATGATCAACCGCCCCGACCTTTCGGTCATGGCTGGACGCAATGCACGGCTGAATGGCTATGACCGATTGGTGAGCCTTGGCTACCCGACGGTCAGCGTCCCTGCCGACCAGTCACACAACTGGACCCTGATCCACGCCATCGCGCGGCAGGAAAGCCAGTTCGACAAGGCCGCCGTCAGCCATGCCGGGGCACGCGGCCTGATGCAGTTGATGCCCGGAACGGCGCGCGAAACCTCGGGCAAAATCTCCATGGCGTACCGCCCCGATGCGTTGACCGTGGACACCGACTACAATATCCAGCTCGGCTCGACCTATATCCAGCGGATGCTGAACTATTATAATGGCAGCTATCCCCTCGCGGTCGCCGCCTACAACGCCGGCCCCGGCAATGTGAACAAATGGCTCGCCACCAATGGCGACCCCCGTACTGGTGCCATCAGCGTCATCGACTGGATCGAAAAAATCCCGCTGTTCGAAACCCGCAACTATGTGCAGCGCGTGCTCGAAAATGCGGTGGTCTATGACCATCTGCATCCAGAAAAGGCCCGCGTCCGTTCGACAACGCCCTTGAGTACCTATCTGGGCAAATCCACGCCGGGGTGACATAGGTCACCCCCATGGAACGAACCAACCCGATTACCCCGGCCGGATTCGCGGCATTGCGCGCGCGTTACCAGCACCTCTTTGCCGTGGAACGCCCCGCGGTGGTCGAAACGGTCAGCTGGGCCGCAGGCAATGGCGACCGGAGCGAAAATGGCGATTATATCTACGGCAAGCAAAAGCTGCGCGCGATTGACCGCGAACTTGGCCAATTGTCGAAGAAAATGAAATTCGCCCATGTGCTCGATCCGGCAAAACAGCCGGACCGAAGCCGGGTATTTTTTGGTGCAACGATCCTGCTCGCCGACATCGACGACACCCACCGCACCGTCACCATCGTCGGCGACGACGAAGCCGAAGCCGCCGAAGGTCGCATAGGCTGGTACTCCCCCCTCGCCCGCGCGCTGCGGGGTGCGAAGGTTGGCGATGTCAAAACCGTCACTTTGCCGTCTGGGCCCAAGGAATGGGAAGTGATGGAGATCAGCTATCCGGATGAGGTGGAGTAGTTTTGTTGGGCGATCTCCCCCTCTCCACCGAGCCGTAGGCGGCCGGAGGCCAAGGTGAGAGGAAAACTACGACTAACTTGAGAATAACCGTCACCCTGAACTTGTTTCAGGGTCTATGCCTCAGCCCATTCCTGCCATCTTGTGTAACGCCATGCCGTGCTGCGTGGTTGCGCGATGCACATACGAAGACGGTCGCCGCACGATGGACCCTGAAACAAGTTCAGGGTGACGGTGGAAGTTAAGCACATTTTGCATGATGACGGGCTGCGGCGGCGCCTTAGCGATCAATCCGCCTTTTACCCCAGCGCGTCCTTTGCCAGCTTCAGGATCGCCTCGTCGGCATCGGGAAAATGCTGCGGAACGCTGTTTTCCAGTTCCTTGACCACATGCGCCAGGACGGCGATGCGGGCGGCTTTCTGGTTGTTGCTGTCGATAACGGTCCAGGGTGCCCAATGGGTGTGGGTGCGTTTGAACATGTCCTTCATCGCGTCGAGATATTCGGCGCGCCTATCGCGGTTCCGGAAATCTTCCGCTGTTACTTTCCACCGTTTCGCAGGATCATCGAGGCGTTCGGTCAAAACCTTGTCCTGCGTTTCCTGCGTCACGTGCAGGAACAGCTTGATGATCTTGGTGCCAATTTCGCCCTGACGTGATTCAAATTCGTTGATCTCGTCATAGCCGCGCCGCCATTCCGCCTCGCTGCAAAAACGTTCGACCCGTTCGACCAGAACGCGCCCATAATGGCTGCGGTCCCAGATGCTCATTTCGCATTTCCCGGGTAGCTTGTTCCAGAAACGCCACAGGAAGTGCTTGTCTTTCTCTTCGCGGGTGGGCGCCGAAATGGGGAAAACCTGATAATAACGGGGGTCCAGCGTGGCGGTCATGCGCTTGATGGCCCCGCCCTTGCCCGCCGCGTCCCAGCCTTCGACGATGATCAACGTACGCGCGCCATGCAGGATATGGAGCGATTGCAGTTCCGCCATGCGGTCCTGCAGCACCTTCAGATCCGCATCATAATCGCCATCATATTTGGCACCGGATTCAAAGTCGGAAAGGTCTATCATGGCGCCGTTATGCAATGCAGTTGCCGCCGCAAACAAGCCCCCCATTCAGTAGCGTACTAAAGGGGGACATGTTTGGCGGTGGAATAGATGCTTATGCCTTGGGTGGCTGTTCCACCACGCGGATGTGCAGTTCGCGCAATTGCTTCGCCATGGCGGGCGACGGTGCCCCCATCAGCAGGTCTTCGGCACGCTGGTTCATCGGGAACAGCGTGATTTCGCGCAGGTTTTGCACGCCGCACAGCAACATCACCATACGGTCGACCCCTGCCGCCATGCCGCCATGCGGCGGGGCGCCATATTGGAAAGCGCGGTACATGCCGCCAAAGCGTTCCTCGACGTCCGCCTGTGTCAGGCCGGTCAGTTCGAATGCCTTGACCATCAGGTCGGGATGCTGGTTCCGGATCGAACCCGAGGCGAGTTCATAGCCGTTGCAGACCATGTCATACTGGAATGCCTTGATGGTCAGAGGGTCCTGCGTCTCCAGCGCTTCGAGCCCACCTTGCGGCATCGAGAACGGGTTGTGTGCAAAATCGACCTTCTTTTCCTCTTCGTCCCATTCGTAGAAGGGGAAGTCGATAATCCAGCAGAAACGGAAGGCGTCCTGTTCGACAAGGTCGAGTTGCTCGCCGGTGCGGGTGCGTGCTGCGCCGGCCAGCTTCGCCGCCTGATCTTCCTTGCCCGCGGCAAAGAAGCATCCGTCGTCAGGGCCAAGGCCGATTGCCTCGTACAACGCCTTCATGCCCTCTTCACCATGGTTCTTCGCAATAGGGCCGCCAAATTCGCCGCCCTTGCGCGTCACATAACCAAGGCCGGCATGGCCTTCGCTGCGTGCCCAGTCATTCATGTCGTCGAAGAATTTGCGGCTCTTTTCCGCCGTGTTCGGCGCAGGGATAGCGCGCACAACGCCGCCGCCTTCGACGATCCGCTCAAACAGGCCGAAGCCGCTCTTGCGGAAATGGTCGGTGACGTCATGGATGATCAGCGGATTGCGCAGATCAGGTTTGTCGGTGCCATAATCGAGCATCGCCTTGGAATAAGGGATGCGCGGGAATTCGCCTGCGGGTGTGACCTTGCGGCCTTCGGCAAAGCTTTCGAACACGCCCGCCATGACAGGTTCCATCGTGTCCCAGACTTCTTCCTGCGTGACGAAGCTCATTTCGAGGTCGAGCTGGTAAAATTCGCCGGGCAGACGGTCGGCACGCGGGTCTTCGTCGCGGAAGCAGGGTGCAATCTGGAAATAGCGGTCGAATCCGGCGACCATCAGCAACTGCTTATATTGCTGCGGCGCTTGCGGCAGCGCGAAGAATTTGCCGGGGTGGATACGGCTGGGCACGAGGAAGTCGCGCGCGCCTTCGGGGCTGGACGCGGTCAGGATGGGCGTCGAATATTCGGTAAAGCCGATATCTTCCATCCGGCGGCGGGTTTCGCGGATGATCTGTGTGCGCTTCACGATATTGGCGTGCAGCGTTTCGCGGCGCAGGTCGAGGAAACGGTATTTGAGGCGCGTTTCTTCGGGATATTCCTGCTCCCCTGCAACCGGCAACGGCAGTTCTTCCGATTTGCTGAGGATGGTCACGCTGCGCGCGAACAGTTCGATCTCGCCGGTAGGCAAGTTCGGGTTGACGGTCGCTTCGCTGCGCGCCTTCACATCGCCATCAATGGTGACGACGCTTTCAAGACGCAGACCTTCCAATATGGGCAAAGCGGGGCTGTCGCTGTCGGCGACAATCTGGGTCATGCCATAATGATCGCGCAAATCGACGAACAGGACGCCGCCATGATCGCGCTTACGGTGGATCCAGCCCGACAGGCGGACAGTGTCTCCAACATTGGAAGCGCGAAGTTCCGCGCATTTGTGCGTGCGATAAGCGTGCATTGTTTACTCAATTCAAAAAAGCTGTGGAAAGCGCGCCTAACAACCTTGCAGCAACACTTTGTCAAGTCGTGAATGCCTGTTATGGCCCATGCCACATGCAGATTCATCCACTCATCACCGACAGCAAACGCCTCGCCGAATTATGCGCGCGTCTTGCGCAATCGCCATTTGTTGCGGTTGATACGGAATTCATGCGGGAAAATACCTATTATCCCGACCTTTGCCTGATCCAGTTGGCCGACGCCAACGAAGCGGCGGCGATCGATCCCAAGGCCGACGGTCTGGATATGACCCCGATGCTCGATCTTTTGTGCAACAATGAAGATGTGCTCAAGGTTTTCCATGCCGGGGGGCAGGATATCGAAATCTTCTTCAACCTGACGGGCAAGACACCGCACCCGATGTTCGACACGCAGATCGCCGCGATGGCCTTGGGCCAGGGCGAGCAGATCGGCTATTCCAATCTGGTTGATCTGTGGATGGGCATCCAGCTCGACAAGGGTGCACGCTTCACCGACTGGTCGCGCCGTCCGCTCGACAAGCGGCAGATTGATTATGCCATTGCCGATGTGACCCATTTGTCGGTGATTTTCCCGATGATGCTGGAAAAGCTGAAAAGCACCGGCCGCGGCCTCTGGCTGAATGACGAGATGGAACGGATTTCCGACGCGGAAAACTACCGCAATGATCCGGAAAAGGCGTGGATGCGGATCAAGGTGCAATCGCGCAAACCCGACGTTCTTGGCCGGTTGAAGGCCATGGCCGCCTGGCGCGAGAAAGAGGCGCAGCGCAAGAATATCCCGCGCGGGCGTATCATGAAGGACGAAACGCTGGCGGATATCGCCGCGCATCCGCCCAAAACGCAGGCCGATCTGCCCAAGGTGCGCGGCCTGTCTCCGGCATGGCGCGACAATGAAATCGGCGCACGGTTGATTGGCGTGATCGAGGGGGCGGGTTCGCTGTCCAAGGACGACCTGCCCGAACGCCACCGCAATGGCGCGGGCGGCGGCAAGGAAGGGTCCTTGGTCGCTGACTTGCTGAAGCTGTTGCTCAAAATCCGCTCGCGGGAAATCAATGTGGCACCGCGCCTGATTGTCCGGACCGAAGAGCTGGAACGGCTGGCCGCAGGTGAGCGGGATGGGTTGGAGCTGCTGACCGGCTGGCGCTTCGAACAATTCGGACGCGATGCGCTCGATCTGGTGGAAGGCCGTTTGGCCTTTGCCGTCGTCAATGGTAAGCTGAAGATGACGCGCACCCATGAAGAGGATTTGGCCCAATGAGAATCGTTGCATTGCTTGCCTCTATGGCGGTCACCGCCTGCGCCAATCCGCAGCAGGACGCGCCTGTCGCCGCTGAACCGCTTCCCGCGGGCCAAGCGGGTGGCCTCGCCTGTGCGGCCGAATCGGTGCAATATGCCATCGGCCAGAAAAGCAGCCCCGAATTGGGAAGCAAATTGGTCAAGGAAAGCGGGTCCGCCTCGCTCCGCTGGATGCCACCGCGTTCCGCCGCGACGATGGATTATCGTGCCGACCGGCTGAACGTCCATTATAACGACGATATGGTCATCACCCGCATCAACTGCGGCTAGTTTTTTTTGACGGCTTCTCAACTTACCGTCACCCTGAAC
>PNNB01000050.1 GCA_013823985.1 Sphingopyxis sp. | reverse complement strand
ACGCAGAGACGAGTTACAAGTAGCTCTGCGGTTAGGCGTCCAAGACCTTTTTCACCAGCGTCAGATTAACAGGGGCATTTTCCGCGAGGGCCATGGCGTTGGCCGCGCGTGCGAAGCTTTCGATGGCGGCATAACTACGCTCGATCCGGCGTTTGACATAACTGAGTGCATCCATCGTAATTGCCGCCCCACGATCTGCCAGTTGCTTTTGCAACAGTTGCTCGATCATCTCGTCATCGGGCGCCCCGATCTCCAGCAACATCGCCGACCCGAGCCGCGACTTCAAATCGGGCAAGGCAATGTTCCAGTCGGCGGGCAACCATCGCGAGATGAGCAGCAGAGGAACCACGCTTTCCTGCGCCCGGTTCCACGCGTTGAAGAGATTTTCGGCGGAATTTGCCTCCGCATTGTCGATGACCGTCCCGCCCTGCCCGGAAAAATAGCGCGCCATCAGGCTTTTGCCCGAGCGCGCTGGCCCGACAAGAATCGCGCAATACCGCGGCCAGTTTGCCGCGCTGCCGAGGCCAGCAAAGGCTGTGGCATTGGATGGCGTGATAATCAGGCTGGACGACGCGCCACCGCGCAATTCGTCCAAGGGTAAGGCAATCTGGCGCATTTTACCGGCGATAATCGCTCACGGACGCGGGGGCTGCGCAGGGGCCGGAGCGGCGGGTTCGCGCTGCGGCGCGGGTTCGGGTGCGATGGACCGGACGACATCCTCCAGCGATTGCACCGCGGGTGCCTCGATATTGGGATCGACTTCACCCTCCAACGGCACTTCTTCTTCGGTCTCCAGCTCTTCTTCCTCCACCACTTCGGGTTCGAGTACGAGCGAGGCGTCCGCGCGCAATGTCCCGGCGCTCAGCGCGGACTGGAACAATTGGTCCATCCGCACAACAGCCTGGTCCATCATCGCGGGGATCCCGGCGCTGCTGGAGGTTTTGAGGGTGAAAGACCCCAGAAACTTGTTATCCGGACCATAGCGCGCGGAAAAACGGCCGATCACGGGGCCGCCGGGCCACTGCCGCTCGATCCGCGCAATCGGGATGATCACATCAGCCGCGCCGAACTGGTCGAGGATCGTGCGCCACCAGATACGGCTGCGCCGGTCCATCTGCCCTGCATTGAGCAGGAGCGATTCGCCACCTGCCCCGCTTGGACGCACATAGTCGATGCGACTTTCGGCCGTGCGGAATTTCGCCCAGCTACGCTGCCACGATGTGCGCTGCTCAAATACCGTAGGAGCGCCCGCCGAATAGGTTACCGGCAACAGCAGGAGCGGCGCAGACTTGATCGTTACCCCGCTGACCCCCAGCAACTGCCCGGCCCGCGCGCGGTCGAACAAGACGCTCAGCTTCGCGACATAGCGCCGTGGGCCGATCTGTTCATTTTCCACCACAATGGCGGCGACAATTCCGTCGAGCGTCGAATCGGACAAGGTCGACCCCGCACTGCCATGGGTCCGGCGCCACAGCGATGCCCATGCCAGCCGCTGCGCTTCTTCCCAGCCCTTTTGCCGGGCTTCAAAGGCGTTTTTCCCGCTGATATTGACCGCAACGCCGGTCACTTCAAAATCACCGGTGCTCGCAATCGGCGCGATGCCGCGCTTGGGGCCTTCGATCTGGGCGACAACAATCCCGCCACCGATCAGCGCCAAAGGCAGGCCGATCGCCGCAATTCGAAACCATTTCCCGCCCATTTTTAACATCACCTTGCCTTTAGGCGACATAGACGTGGAATTCCAACCCTGTTCTCGCTAACGGCGACAAATGGACGCAAAAGATCAGCAATCCGAATCCTACACCTATGCCAAGGCGGGTGTATCCATTGAAACCGGCAACGCACTGGTGCGCGCCATTGCGCCGCTGGCCAAGGCTACGCGCCGCGCTGGCGCAGACGCCGATCTTGGCGGATTTGGGGGCTTTTTTGACCTTAAAGCAGCGGGCTTTAACGACCCCCTTCTGGTTGCCGCCAATGACGGCGTCGGCACGAAGCTGAAACTCGCCATCGAATCAGGTCGCCATGAAGGCGTGGGCATTGATCTCGTCGCTATGTGCGCCAATGATCTGATCGTCCAAGGCGCTGAACCGCTTTTCTTCCTCGACTATTATGCCACCGGCAAACTCGACAATGACGTGGCAACCGCCGTCGTCGCCAGCATTGCCGAAGGCTGCAAACAGGCAGGCTGCGCGCTGATCGGCGGCGAAACCGCTGAAATGCCGGGCATGTACAGCGAAGGTGATTACGACCTCGCCGGTTTCTGCGTCGGTGCGGTGGAGCGCGATCAGGTGCTGACCGCCGACAAGGTCGCCGAAGGCGATGTCATTCTGGGCCTCGCGTCATCGGGCGTGCACAGTAACGGATTTTCGCTGGTCCGGCGTCTTGCCGCCGACAAGGGCTGGAAACTGGACCGCCCTGCCCTTTTTGACCAGAATGTCCTGCTGATCGACGCGCTGATGGCGCCGACGCGAATCTATGTGAAATCGCTGTTGCCGCTCGTCCGCACGGGCAAAGTGCACGCCATGGCGCATATCACCGGTGGCGGCCTGCTGGAGAATATCCCCCGTATCCTGCCCGCTGGCTTGCACGCGCATATCGACGCGGACGCCTGGGAGCAGCCGCGCCTGATGGCATTCCTGCAGGCGCAGGGAAATATCGAGCCTGAGGAAATGGCGCGTACGTTCAACTGCGGCATCGGCATGGCCGTCGTGGTCGCAGCCGCAGATGCGGCGGATGTGATAGCCGCGATGGAAGCGGTAGGCGAAACCGCCACCCGCATCGGCTATATCGCGGCGGGTGAAAAAGGATGCACGGTCACCGGCAGCACCGAAACGTGGAGCGCGAAAGGTGATTGGACCGCGACGCACCATGGCTAAGGCGCGCGTCGCCGTCCTGATCTCGGGCAGCGGCACCAACATGGCCGCGCTGCTTTACGCGGCGAAGCACCCTGACTGTCCCTATGAAATCGTCCTCGTCGCCAGCAACAACCCCGAGGCCGAGGGATTGAAACTCGCACACGGCGAAGGCATTGCGACATTTGCGCGCGCCCATAAGGGCGTCGACCGCGACGCATTTGACGCCATCATGCTTCGGCAGATCCAAGAGGCAGGCGCGACCCATGTGGCGCTCGCGGGCTATATGCGTATCCTGAGCGACGCCTTTGTCGAACAATGGGAGGGCCGGATGCTAAACATTCATCCATCGCTGCTTCCCAAATATACCGGCCTGCACACCCACCAGCGCGCACTGGATGCGGGAGACACCGTTGCGGGATGTAGCGTCCATCTTGTGACCCCCGAACTCGACGCAGGCCCTGTGCTCGGCCAGACCGAAGTCACCATTCGCCCGGACGACACCGCAGACACGCTCGCAGAACGGGTGAAAATGGCTGAACATCAGCTCTATCCTCGCATCCTGTCTGCCTATGTATCCCGCGACAGAGACCCTGAATGGCTGCTCGCCCAAGTCCGCGAACGTGCAATGGCGCAACCCGAAGCAGACGAAGTATCCTCCCACGGCATGCCCTGTTTCGGCATCATCGGCGGCAAGAAATTCGCTTATGTCTCGGTCGATCATCATGGCGACGGCAAGACGGCGCTCCTTGTGAAAATCAGCGGGGCCGAGGAACAGGCGATGCTGATCGACAGCGACGAAGACCGCTATTACCGCCCTGCCTATTTCGGCGACGGCTGGATCGGCATCCGGCTGGATCTGGGCGACACCGATTGGGACCATATCGCCGACTGGCTCGCCAAAAGCTGGCGCGCAGTCGCGCCCAAGAAGCTGACGAAGTTGATGGATGTGGCGGGGAAGTTTTAGGCTCATCCACCCTGACCCAAGCACGACAAAGACACCCCCTCTCCCCATAGCGGAGTTGGTGCAGGGTTATGCCCTATCGATGGCGCACAGCCCCTCACCGCTGCGACTAGGCGGCAAGCCGCCAAGTCTCGCTGCCTCTCCCAAAGGGAGAGGGGGTGTGCAATTAGGACAAAGAACGCCACCTCTCCCCTTGGGAGAGGATACGCAGCCTTATGAGCGCAGCGAATTAGGCGAAGTTGGTGAGGGGTTCCGCCCTATCGATCAGGCCAACCCCCTCACCCATACCGATCATATGTTTCTGCTTCTCGGGCGAGACTTCACGCTGACTATTCAGCGGGCAAAGAAAAAGGGCTGCCCGTTTGCACGCGCAGCCCTTTTTGAAATTCTATTTTAGAACGAATTACCCGACAATTTCTTCCGGCTTGAAGAAATAGGCGATTTCAATCGCGGCGTTCTCGTCGCTGTCCGAACCGTGGACAGTGTTGGCTTCGATGCTTTCGGCCAGTTCCTTGCGGATCGTACCCGGTTCGGCGTTTGCAGGGTTGGTTGCGCCCATGATGTCGCGGTTGCGCTGCATGGCGTTTTCGCCTTCCAGAACCTGCACGACCACGGGGCCGCTGATCATGAAATCAACCAGTTCGCCGAAGAAGGGGCGCTCTTTGTGCACGGCGTAGAAGCCTTCGGCCTGTTCGCGGCTCATGTGGATGCGCTTGGACGCAACGACGCGCAGGCCTGCTTCTTCCAGCATCTTGGTGACCGCACCGGTCAGATTACGGCGGGTTGCGTCGGGCTTGATGATCGAAAAGGTGCGGGTAACCGCCATGGGAGAAACTCCTGAGAACAATGTGTGAAAAACTGGCGCGCCTCTAGCCGCTGCGGCGCAGCATGGCAAGGCTTGTGTAAACGTGCCCCTTTTAGTTTTTCGTGCCGCCCATGATGACCGCGGCCGTGCCTTCGCCTTCGCTGGGCGAGGCTGTGATCACCAATGTCTCGCCGCCTTTTCCTTCGGCGGAAAAGCTGGCCATTTCATTGGCCGAGGATGTGGTCTTGATGGCGTAGCCCCGCTTGGCGGCTTCCGCTTTATAATAGTCGATGACCTTGGCGGCGGGGTCCTTTGTCATCACGGTGGCCATGCCGCCTTGCTCGCCTTTGCCGTCACCGCCGGTAAAGGTCCCCTTCACCTCGCCGCCCGGATAGACAGGCATGTCGAGAGGCAGTTTCTGGCCCGACGCCGCATCGCCGAAGGTAATCTTGCCTTCGCCATCCTTGCCTTCAAAGGTGATCGTGCCGCTTTCGGAATTATTGTCGGTATCCGATGTGATCTTGATTTCCTCACCGTCCGCGGTGGTGACGGTGGTCGTTTCGTCCTTGCTTCCGCAAGCGGTCAGCGCCAGCAGAGCGGCATAAGGGATAAGGTGTCGCATGTTCATCCTCCAGAAAGTGCACCGCGACCTATCACAAAATCAGGGGCCCTGCACCCATTTGCCACCATCCTGTTTCCAGTAGCGGCGCTCGACATCATCGCGATTGGCAAGCGCACGCCAGGCGGTGCGGGCATTGTCGGTTTTCTCTGGCGGAAAAAGATAAAAGGCCCGGTCGAACGTCAGCGCGGCATCATGCCACTCCCCGTCCGCCAGCATCACAAAACGTGCGCCATTGGCGGCATCCGCGCTGTGCGACAACAAGATTGGCTGCAACGCATCATCGCCCTCGCCTGCTTTGGCGTGGGCGAGGAAGCTGTCGGGCCTTGCAGTCCACAGCGCCGTCGACAGCCGGTCCAGTTGATCCATTTCCCCACTGACGACCAGCAACCGCCCGCCCCCATCCAGCACACGCTGGGCGAGAACGGGAATTACCTTTTCAGCAGGGTCTCGGGTAAGCTGGTAAAAGTCGAGTTGCATCAGCCCTCGAAATTATCGGCCACAAAGCGGTCGAGCAGACGCACGCCGAAACCGGTCGCGCCCTTGTCCCAGACGGCGCCGGGCTTATCGGCCCAGACGGTACCGGCGATGTCGAGATGCGCCCATTTCACGCCATCCTTGATGAAACGCTGCAGGAACTGGGCCGCGGTGATCGAGCCAGCACCCTTGCCGCCGATATTCTTCATATCGGCAATGGGGCTGTCGATCATCTTGTCATAGGCCTTGGACAGCGGGAAGCGCCAAAGCTGGTCGCCCGACGCCTTGCCAGCGGCGGTCAGCTTGTCGGCGAGACCGTCATCATTGGTGAACATACCGGCATATTCGCTGCCCAGCGACACAATGATCGCGCCCGTCAAAGTCGCGAGATCGACGACATATTCGGGATTATAGGTTTCCTGCGTCCAGTGAAGCGCATCGCAGAGGACCAGACGCCCTTCGGCATCGGTGTTGAGCACTTCGATGGTCTGCCCCGACATGGAAGTAACAATATCGCCGGGACGCTGTGCATTGCCGTCGGGCATATTTTCGACAAGGCCGCAAATGCCGACCACATGCGCCTTGGCCTTGCGTCCGGCCAAAGCCTTCATCACGCCCGCAACCGCGCCTGCGCCGCCCATATCCCATTTCATATCTTCCATGCCTGCGGCCGGCTTGATCGATATGCCGCCGGTGTCGAAGGTCACGCCCTTGCCAACGAAGGCTACGGGCCGTTCCTGCGTGCCGCCAGTGCCATCCCATTTCATCGCGAGCAAACGTGCCGGACGCCGCGAACCTTGTGCCACGCCCAAAAGCGCACCCATGCCCAGTTCGGCCATTTGCTTGTCGTCCAGGATCGTGATTTCAACGCCGAGGTCCGCCAAATGCTTGCACCGTTCGACGAAGCTTTCGGGGTAGATGATGTTGGCAGGCTCGGTGACCAGTTCTTTGGTCAGCGCGACGCCGTCGGCAATCGCGGCATAGCGCGACCACAGCGTTTCCGCCTCTGCCGCCGCGCCCGTGACGCTCAATGCTTCGACCGAAGGTTTTGACGTATCGGGCAGCTTGGTGCGGTATTTATCCATGCGCCAGTTGCGCAAGGTTGCGCCATAGGCGGCCTCGGCGGCGGCCTGTGCCGACAGATTTTCGGCGTGGATCGCGATGTGCTTTGCACCCGAAGTCTGGACTTTGGCGATGATTTCGCCACCCGCCTTCTGGTAATCGCCGGCATCGCCCTCTGCGACGCCGAGCAGGACGATGCGGACAAGCTTGCCGCCTTCGCTGGCGATCAGCAGGAAGCTTTGGCCCGCCTCACCCTTGAAGCGCGCCAGTTTCGCGGTGTCGTGCACCATCTGCGCATTTTCGAGGGGGAATGCGAATCCGTCGAAGCTGCTCTTCGTAACGATAAAGGTGAGCACATCGGCTTCGGTAGGACGTGTAGGGACAAATGCGATCTTCATGGAAATAGTCAGCCTTTCCGCTGGGCGTTGGTTATTGCCCGGCTCTATAGGCCCATTTGGCCTGTCACTTAAAGCAAAAGATAAGCACAGTTTGTCCGCTGTTAACCACATGTACAGCCATCGGGCGCAAGATGGGTGGACCTGAGCTTAGAGCGGCTATAAAGGACGTGCCGGTTTATATGATTATCCCCGCCCTACAGCCCTCTTCTTCCCGGCTTTTGCTGGCGGCTTTCTTGCTCGCTGGCGCGGCATTGCCGACGGCTGTTTCTGCGCAAACCCAGCCCGCTCCGGCCGAGGCTAAGGCCGCGGACGACCAGATCGGTTTTGCGGCGGCTGTCGTTGAATATGATTCCAACACCGAAATCGTCACCGCCACCGGCGATGTGGTCGTCAACCGCGATGGCTACACCCTGCGTGCGGATACGGTTGTGTGGAACCGCACCAGTGGGGAAGTTACGGCCGAAGGCAATATCCGGTCCGTCGGCCCGGAAGGCGATGTGGCCTATGGTGACAAGATTGTCGTAACCGACACGCTGAAAGACGGCATCGTTGAAAATCTGCTCGTCGTTCTGGCCGACGAAAGCCGCCTTGCCGCCAAACGCGGCGCGCGCAAGGACGGCGTCTATTCGCTCGACTACGCCGCCTACACCGCCTGCAAGGTGGAAGGCCCCGACGGTTGCCCCAAAAAGCCGAGTTGGGAAGTGAAAGCGGTCAAGGTCGTCTATGACCCCGCCACAAAGCGCGTGAAATATGAAGGCGCGCGGATCGAACTGTTCGGCTTGCCCATTGTACCCCTGCCCTTCCTGTCGCACCCCGTCGATACTAAGGCAGGCAGCGGATTTCTGGTGCCGAGTGTCGGCTTTTCGCGGAATAACGGGCTTGAGATCGAACAATCCTATTATTGGCGTATCGCGCAAAATCGCGACCTGACCGGATCAATTACCGCCTTTTCAAACGCCGCGCCCCTCGGGCAGGTCAAGTTCCGGTCGCTCGAAAAGACCGGCGCATTCGAAATTGCAGCCTATGGTACCTACAGCAACCGGATCGACACCAGCGGTGCCGTTATTCCAACCGGCAGCAATGTTTTCCGGGGCTATATCGAAGGCGCGGGCCGCTTTCAGCTAGACCCCTATTGGTCCATCTCGGCCTCGGGGCGCAGGGCGTCCGACCGGACATTCCTGCGCCGCTACGATATCAGCCGTGATGACCGTTTGCGCTCCACCTTCGCTGCCGAGCGGATTGATGATAACAGCTATTTCTCGCTTGCCGGCTGGGCCGTGCAGACCCTGCGGACCGGGGACAAGCAAGGGTTAGCACCCATTGCCCTGCCCGAAATCGACTACCGCCGCCGCCTCAACGACCCGCTCCTCGGCGGGACCATCCAGTTGCAGGCCAACAGCCTCGCCATCGGCCGCACCGCTGGACAGGATACGCAACGTGCGTTTGGTTCGGTCAAATGGGATTTGCGCAAGATTACTGGGCTCGGTCAGGAAGTGTCCTTCACCGCGCTCGCCCGCGGCGATGTTTATCACAGCGACGAAAATGCGAGCACCACAACGGCGATCTACCGCGGCGAAAGCGGCTGGCAGAGCCGGGCGATTTTCGCCGGTGCCATCGACATGAAATGGCCATTTGTTGGCAAAGCGCTGGGCGGCACGCAGATTTTCACTCCCCGCGTGCAATTGGTCGCGGCGCCTTCGGTGACGAATCTCAAAATACCGAATGAAGATTCGCGCGCAGTCGATCTGGAAGACAGCAACCTGTTCGCGCTCAACCGTTTCCCGGGCTATGACCGGTTCGAGGATGACTACCGCATTACCTATGGGTTCGACTGGACCTTGCGGAAAACAAATTTCACCGCCGACATCAATGTCGGTCAAAGCTACCGCCTGTCCAACCGTGCGTCGATCTTCCCCGACGGCACGGGCCTGTCGGACAAGGCATCCGATATTGTCGGGCGCAGCGAGTTCCGTTTCAAGGATATCGTGAAGCTGACGCACCGGTTCCGGCTCGACAAGGACAATCTGGCGGTGCGGCGCAACGAAATTGACGCGACCATCGGATCGCGCGGAACCTATGTGCAGGCGGGTTATCTAAAGCTGAACCGCAACATCGGCCCGACCGTCGAGGACCTCTCGGACCGTGA
Source organism: Sphingopyxis sp. (assembly GCA_013823985.1). GTDB lineage: Bacteria > Pseudomonadota > Alphaproteobacteria > Sphingomonadales > Sphingomonadaceae > Sphingorhabdus_B. The sequence goes on along the minus strand of PNNB01000050.1, from coordinate 259,284 downwards.
GGAAATCCGGCTCGCCGGGCGTGTCCGCGTTGCGCGTTACTGGTCGGTTTTCGGGTCCACCATTATCGACCTGACCGACACGACGGAAGATCCCACGACGCTTTCCGACGGCTTCGATCCCATCCGCCACCGCCTCGGCGTGGCTTATGATGACGACTGCCTCTCGCTCAGCCTGACATGGCGGCGTGATTACCAGCCGACGGGCGATGCGCGCCGTGGCAACAGTTTCCTGTTCCGGCTGGCATTTCGCAATCTGGGTGTGTAAGGCCGACTGCACATGGGGGACAGGGCGGCGGCTGCTCATCTGCGGTTCAGCAGCGTCGCACTATTTCCCGCTCGAATTTGATTATATACTGGATTGTCATCGATGAAGTTTTCCAAGCGCTTTTCCCTTGCGGCATTGCTGGCAACTGCCACAGCATTGACACCTTCGGTTGCGCAAACCGTTTCGGACGAAGTCACACCCGAGGCCCGTCTCGACATTCCCGATGGCCAGACCCTGTTCGGCAAAAACGACCCCAATGTGCGCCGCGCCACAGCGCAGGTGAATGGCGAGATCATTACCGGTACGGACATTGACCACCGCCTCGCCCTGATCGTAGCGGCCAATAACAACCAGCTTCCGCCAGAAGAAGTCGCACGTTTCCGTGCGCAGATTCTGACCAACCTCATCGACGAAACGCTCCAGATCCAGGAAGCAGCCGCCAATGAGATCGAGGTTACCGACGCCGAGGTAAACCAGTATTTCGACCGAGTCTCGCAACAGAATTTCAACCGCCCGGCCAATGAAGTCGAAAAATATCTCATCTCCATCGGCTCGTCGGTCGCCACGCTGAAGCGTCAGATCAAGGGCGAATTGTCATGGAGCCGCCTGCTATCGCGCAACGTGCGACCGTCGGCCAATGTCAGCGACGACGAAGTGAATGCGATAATCGAGCGCATCAAGGCCACCAAAGGCACGACCGAATATCGCATCGGTGAAATCTACCTGTCGGCCACGCCGGAAACCATGCCCGCAGTGACCGAAAATGCGCGCAAGATTATGGACCAGTTGCGTCAGGGCGGCAATTTTGTCGCTTACGCCCGTCAATTTTCGGAAGCTTCGACGGCATCTGTCGGCGGCGACCTTGGCTGGCTTTCGCTGGCGCAATTGCCGCCGTCGCTCGCAACCGCAGCAAGCAATATGCGCGCCAATGAAATCCAGGCTGTTCCTTCACCCGGCGGTATTTCAATCCTGCTGCTGATCGACCGCCGTCAGGTCGCGACATCCGATCCCCGCGATTCGGTGCTGAGCCTGAAGCAGATTGCGATTACCTTCCCCGCCGGTACCACCGAAGCGCAGGTCGCACCGCTGGTGAAGCGGTTCAGCGAAGAAACGAGCAAGATTAACGGTTGCGGCGCTGCGGATGAAATGGCGCGGCAGTTGAACGCTGATGTGGTGAACCGCGATGGCATCAAGGTCCGCGACCTACCTGCCCCGTTGCAGCAGGTCATGCTTGATCTGCAGATTGGCCAGTCGACACCCCCTTATGGTTCGCTGGAAGATGGCGTCCGCGTCTTCGTCATGTGCGGCCGCGATGCCCCGCAGGAAGCGTCTTCGGAATCCTTCGACGAAATCATGTCGCGGCTTGAGGAAGAACGGGTCAACAAACGGGCACGTATCTACCTGCGTGACCTTCGCCGCGACGCAGTCATCGAATATAACTGATGCCGCCACGGCGACTTGATCTGCCGTTGGCGATTTCGGTCGGCGACCCGGCGGGCATAGGACCGGAAATTATCGGCAAAGCATGGGAGGCGCGTAAAAGCGCCGACCTTCCGCCTTTTTTCGCTATCGGTGATATGGGTTGCTTTGCGCCGCACTGGAACGGTCCGGTCGTCAAAATCGACGACCCCGCCGACAGCTTTGCGCATTTCGATTCGGCGCTTCCCGTTATCGAGGTGCACAGTTGCATCTCGGTGATACCGGGCGAACCGGATCTGGACGGCGCACACTGTGCCTATCAAGCGCTGGAAATGGCCATCGGGTTCGCCCGCGCGGGCAGCGCGGCGGCATTGGTCACAGGGCCTGTTTCAAAAACCCAACTTTACGCCGTTGGCTTCACCCATCCCGGACAGACAGAGTTTATCGCCGAACGCTGCGGCGTATCGAAAAATAACGCCGTCATGATGCTCGCCGGGCCAGACCTGCGCGTCGTGCCGATGACAACCCATATCCCGCTCGCGTCCGTCGCATCCAAACTGGATGGGCGCCTGATCCGGCAACGCCTGCGCGCCACGGCCAAGGGGCTACAGCGCAATTTTGGGATCGAAAATCCGCGCCTCGCTGTTGCGGGATTCAACCCGCATGCGGGCGAATCAGGGAATATGGGCCGCGAGGAAATTGACATATTCGAACCGGCCATCGCGCAAATCCGCAGCGAGGGCTTTGACGTGGTAGGTCCCTTGTCCGCCGACACCATGTTCCACGCCGAAGCGCGTTCGCATTATGACGCTGCCTTGTGCGCTTATCATGATCAGGCGCTGATCCCGTTGAAAACGCTCTATTTCCATGATGCCGTCAACATCACGCTCGGCCTTCCGGTCGTGCGGACATCGCCCGATCACGGCACCGCCTTTGGCATAGCGGGCCAGAATATCGCAATGCCCCATTCGATGATCGCTGCCATTAAAATGGCGGAAATGGCGGCGCTCAACCGCCAAGCCGCAGACGCGGTATGACCCTGCCCCCATTGCCCCCGCTCCGGGATGTTATTGCCCGCCATGGCCTGTCCGCCAGCAAGGCATTGGGGCAGAATTTCCTGTTCGACGAACAATTGCTCGACCGCATTGCCGCCATACCCGGATCGCTGAAGGGCCAGAATGTCTATGAAGTCGGCCCCGGGCCAGGCGGCCTGACCCGCGCTTTGCTGCGCGCTGGTGCCCATGTTCTGGCAGTCGAACGCGACCATCGCTGCCTGCCCGCGCTTGCCGAACTGGCAGATGCGTTTCCGGGACAGTTGCGGGTGATCGAGGGCGACGCCCTGAAAATTGATCCAGCCAAGGAAATCGGCGGTCCGTTCCACATCCTGTCCAACCTGCCCTATAATGTGGGCACCGCGCTCGCCGTCGGCTGGCTCGGTGGCGATGCGTGGCCGCCGGAATGGCAATCGCTAACCCTGATGTTCCAGCGCGAAGTCGCCGACCGCATCGTCGCGCCCGCGGCCAGCGATGCCTATGGGCGGCTGGCGATATTGGCACAATGGCGCGCTCAGGCAAAGATCGCGATGCCCGTCCACCGCTCCGCCTTTACCCCGCCGCCAAAGGTCATGTCCGCGGTTGTGCACATCACCCCGGGCGATGCGCCTGAAGGCGTAAAGATGGCCGTGCTCGAAAAATTGACCGCCGCGGCGTTCGGCCAGCGGCGCAAAATGCTGCGGCAAAGCCTGAAGGCCGTGCCCGGCGCACTGGACGCACTGGAAAAGGCCGGAATCGCGGCGGACCGCAGGCCGGAAACGGTGACGATCCCCGAATGGTGCGCGTTGGCCCGGCAGTTGGGGTGAAGTCGATCGCTCTGCTTTATTCGCTGCGCCATTCTCTACACACCGTCACCCTAAACTCTCGCCACACCGTCACCCTGAACTTGTTTCAGGGTCTTAGTCAGCCACGTTGAAAACTAAGACCCTGAAACAAGTTCAGGGTGACGGATGTGTTGTTGAATTGACCGGCTATTTGCCTGTCAGGCGATCGTTCCTTTCAACATTTCGCTAGGGGTGGCGCTTCGCATTGTGCGCGGCTAAAGGCGTTGGATGCAAAATCTGGCCTCCACTGAACGCAGCGCGCTTGAACGGATCACCCATGATCCGATGCTGGCGCAGGTGCAGCAATGGGCCGCCATAAACAGCGGATCGGGTAACCTTGCTGGGTTGAAAGCGACCGCCGACAGGCTGGCCGATGCCTTTGCCGTTCTTCCCGGCAACATCGAACTGCACGAACCGGCGCCTGTCGAAAAAGTGCGCGCCGACGGGGTTATCGAAATAGTCGAGCATGGCCGCCATCTGGTCGCAACCATCCGCCCCGAAGCGCCGGTGCAACTGCTGTTCACCGGACATATGGACACGGTATTCCCCGCCGATCACAGCTTTCAGGACCAGCGCTGGCTGGAGGATGGCGTGTTGAATGGCCCCGGCGTCGCCGACATGAAAGGCGGCATTGCCGTCATGCTGGCAGCACTCGCCACTGCCGAGACGGCACCTGAATTCGCGAATGTCGGCTATCACGTCATGATCAATAGCGATGAGGAAGTCGGTTCCCCCTCGTCCGCGCCGTTGATTGCGGCGCTTGCGAAGGGCAAGACCGCTGCGCTGACCTATGAACCTGCCCTGCCCGATGGCACCTTGGCGGGGGAACGCGGGGGCAGCGGGAATTTTTCGATTATCATCAGCGGCAAAAGCGCCCATGCCGGACGCAACCCCGAAGATGGCCGCAACGCCTTGCTTGCTGCCGCCGATCTGGCGCTGCGGCTGAAGGCTTTGACGCGGCCCGGCCTGAATGTGAATCCCGCACGCATTGAGGGCGGAAGCCCCAATAATGTCGTGCCCGACCACGCGATTTTGCGCGTCAATTTCCGGCCGATGACGCCGCAGATTGTTGATGAAACCGACATCGCGCTGCGCAAACTGATTGCGGATATCGAGCGGGAGCATGACGTCAGCGCCCATCTGCACGGCAGCTTCGGCCGCCCGCCCAAGCCTATCGATGCCGGGGCCGCCAAGCTGTTCGACCTGGTCAAGCAATGCGGCGCGGACCTTGGCCTGTCGATTGCGTGGAAAGCCAGCGGCGGCGTGTGCGACGGCAATAATATCGCCGCCTGCGGTATCCCAGTGGTCGACACCATGGGCGTGCGCGGTGGCGCGATCCACAGCGCCGATGAATTTCTGATTACCGAAAGCCTGGTCGAGCGCGCACGCCTGTCCGCCTTGACCATCTTGCGTATCGCCAAAAAGGGAGCTTTATGACTTTCATTATCCGTCCGGCAAATATGGACGATCTGCAACCCATCTATGAAATGGCCAAACGGACCGGCGGTGGTTTCACCAACCTGCCACCGGACCGCAAGGCATTGACCGCAAAGCTGGAGCGTTCGGTTGCAGGGTTTAGCCGGGTTGAGGATGGCGTGAGCGATGACCTCTATGTCTTCGTCCTACAAAACACCGCAACGGGTGAAGTGCGCGGGACGTGCCAGATCTTTGGCAATGTTGGACAGAAATGGCCCTTTTACAGCTACCGTATCGGCGCGCTGACGCAGCATAGCGAAGAATTGGGCCGGACTTTTCGCGCCGACATTCTGAACCTGTCGACCGATCTGGAAGGTACCACCGAAGTGGGCGGGCTTTTCCTCCACCCCGGCGAACGTGCAGGCGGTTTGGGGATGCTGATCGCCCGCAGCCGCTATCTGTTCATCCGCAACCACCGGGCGCGCTTTGCCGACCGGACGATTGCCGAACTGCGCGGTGTCATTGACGAAGCCGGCGGATCGCCCTTTTGGGATGGCGTCGCGGGCCGCTTTTTCGGGATGAGTTTTCAGGAAGCTGACGAATTCAACGCCAAGTTCGGCAACCAGTTCATCGCCGACCTGATGCCCAAGCATCCGGTCTATATTGCGATGCTGCCCGAGAGCGCCAAGTCCGTGATTGGCGTACCCCACCCTTCGGGCCGCGCCGCGATGCGGATGCTGGAAAATGAAGGTTTCGCGTGGGAAAATTACGTCGATATCTTCGACGGTGGTCCGACCATGACCGCACGCACCGATCAAGTCCGCAGCGTCCGCGAAGCCAAGGATGCCGTTGTCGGTGAGATTAGCGACCGTCTGGGCGAACATAAGAAAGGCGACAAAATGCTCGTGAGCAGCGGCCGTTTGGGCAGCTTTGCAGCGGCTTATGGCTGGGTATTGGAGGATGGCGGCAAAGTCATTCTCGATCCCGATAGCGCAAAGGCGCTGAAGCTTTCGACGGGCGAAACCGTCACATTTGTTCCAAGGTGGTAAGACATGGCGTTCGCGGAAATCAACTTTGATGGCATCATCGGGCCGAGCCATAATTATGCAGGCCTAAGCCTCGGCAACATCGCTTCGGCCAATAATGCCGGGGCCGTATCGGAACCGCGTGCGGCAGCGTTACAGGGCGTCGAAAAGATGCGCGCCAATCTGCGTCTTGGCCTGCCGCAGGGTTTCTTCATGCCGCTCGACCGGCCGAATACCGCGTGGCTGGCGGGCCTTGCCACTGATATGGCGCAAGCCGAACCGCACATTCGGGCTGCCGCCTTTTCCGCTTCGGCGATGTGGGCCGCCAATGCCGCGACCGTATCGCCAGCGCCGGACACAAAAGACGGCAAATGCCACCTGTCGGCAGCAAATTTGCTCACCATGGCGCACCGCAGCCATGAATGGACTGGTACGCTGGCCCAGTTGCGCCTGGCCTTTGCCGATGCGCAGCATTTTACCGTCCACGGCCCTGTCCCGCCGCCCTATGGTGATGAAGGCGCGGCCAATTTCATGCGTCTTTGCCCGTCGCATGGCGAAGCAGGCATCGAGATTTTTGTCTATGGCAAGGCCGGCGGCCCCTTCCCCGCACGGCAGCATATCGAATCGTCCAAAGCCATCGCCCGCGCCCACCGGCTGGACCCGGCCAAGACGCTGTTCGTCCAGCAATCGGAAACGGCCATTGCCGCCGGTGCATTCCACAATGACGTCGTTGCCGTCGCGAATGAGCGCGTGCTGTTCACCCATGAAAAGGCGTTTGAATATCCGGAAGAAACTTATGCCGATATCAAAAGGCTGATGCCGGAGGCGGAGATTGTGATTGTCCCCGCCGACCGCGTATCCCTCGCCGATGCAATCCAGAGCTATCTCTTCAACGCACAGCTTGTCACTCTACCCGATGGCGGCATGGCGCTCATCCTGCCGAGCGAGGCGCAGGAAAATGCCCGCGTCTGGGGCTGGTTGAGCGAAATGGTCGCGGGCAATGGCCCCATCCGCACGCTCATTCCGGTCGACGTGCGCCAGTCCATGGCCAATGGCGGAGGCCCTGCTTGCCTACGGTTGAGGGTGGCCTGCGACCCCGCCACGGTCGACCCGCGGTTCATGGCGGACGAGGCAAAGCTGAACCGGATTTCTGAGGTGATTGCGACGCATTGGCCCGAGACTATCGCACCAGACCAGCTCGGCGATCCCGCACTGGTTTCAACGGTCCGCAAGGCCCGCGAAACCTTGCTCGATGCCTGCGGTCTGGCGGAGCTTCGCTAAGCGTCGAATTCCTTTACAATCGGCATGTGCGTTAACCATTGTGATGCCAGCAAATGCTGAACTGGCACGGGCATTGCTGTTACTTATTTTAACTATGAAAAAAATCGCCCGCCTGTTCACCATAAAGACCAAATTGGAGGTCTTCCTCATCACCTACGCGCTCGGACTGGGCGCGGCTGAACGGGGTAAGGACTATATGGTCCAATATCCGGGCAATGTGGGCAAGATGTTCTTCGTGCTGTGCACCGTCGCGGTGTTCATCGCGGCGTCCAAGATGCTGGAGGCGATTGAACTGCACAAAGCGTTCGGCGTCGACTGAGAAGGAAAAGTCCCCGGATTCTGTTGCCCGGCTCCGGGGGGCCGCTGTAACCTTTCTGTTGCCCGGCCGGTTCGGCCGCGTTCTTTTAGGATAATTTCAGACCGTGAGGCCCAAAATTACGCTGCGAGAGCAAGTGCTTCGTTATCGTTGGCACTTATGAGTTTTGAACCATTTCACGGCTTATTCATGCCGGGCAAAAACAATGCTTTTCAACGCACGTCGATCCTAGTTCAGCCCCATCAGAACGCCCGCAAAGCGGGAGATATGGTGGAGCTGCCGGGTACCGCCCCCGGGTCCGCTGCATCTATTGCACATCGCAATTTATCGCCATAGCCGGGCGAACCCGGCACCAACCTATATAGGCGATCTTTCGTGAATGGGAAGTGAAGAGGTTTAAACCCCCTGCATATTCCGGCTCTCGGCCGGAATGCGCACTACGAGGCCGTCGAGATCGTCGGTCAATAGGATCTGGCAGGACAAACGGCTGGTGCGCCGTGCGCCGCTGGCGAGGTCGAGCATGTCTTCTTCATCTTCGACGGCGGCAGGCAGTTTGTCGAACCATGCCTTGTCCACAATGACATGGCAGGTGGAGCAGGCCATTTGCCCCTCGCACGTCCCTTCGAGCGGCATCCCGGCGCCCTGTGCAACCTCCAGCAACCCCAGGCCGGTTTCGGCTTCGACTTCATGTGCGTCGCCTTCGGCGTTGATGAAGGTAATTTTGATCATATCATCGCCCCTGCTGCACGGTTGATTGCCTCGGCAGCAATATCAATTTCCGTGACCGTCGTATAGCGCCCAAAACCAAGCCTTATCGAAGATCTTGCCTGTGTTTGGGACAGTCCCAGCGCCGACAGCACATGGCTCGGGCGGCCCGAACCGCTGGCGCAGGCGGAACCCGCGGAAAAAGCGATATCGCGGCATTCGGACATCAGGCGTCCCACATCCACCCCGTCCCGGCGGATGTTGAGATTGCCTTTATAGCGGTGCTCGGTTGAACCGTTCACGGTCCAATCCGAAAATGCCGCAACGGCATGGTCCCATAGTTGCGCGACATGCGCAGCATCCTGCTCCATTCGCTGCGCGGCCAGCTGCGCTGCTGCGCCGAAACCAGCGCACAAGGCGGGGGACAGGGTTCCCGAACGCAGGCCCTGTTCCTGCCCGCCACCATGCGTCAACGGCGTAAGTTCAATCCCGTCGCGCACCCACAAGGCGCCAATGCCCTTGGGTCCGTGGATCTTGTGCGCGGACACGGCAATCATATCCGGCCCGTCCGGGATCGGCATCCGGCCAAAGGCCTGCACCGCATCGCACAGCAACACACCGCCCAGCGCATGGCATCGCTCCGCCAATTCAGCCACGGGCTGGATCGTGCCGATTTCATTGTTCACCAGCATCGCCGCAAACAGGCCGGAGCCAGAAACGAACTGACCCGCAAGGCCTTCGGACCCGACCGGAACAACCGTCCCGCCAAGATAAGCAACGCAATCCAGCACCGCCGCATGCTCGGTGGAAAGCGCGGACACCGGCAAGCCGCAGCCTTTGATGGCAAGATTGAGCGCCTCGGTTGCGCCGCTTGTAAAAATCACCCTGCCCCCTTTGGGCAGCAACGACACTATCTGGTCCCGCGCCACTTCCACAGCGGCCGCTGCTTTCCGGCCGCCGGCATGGGCACTATGCGGGTTCCAGAATCCCTCGTTCAACCAAGGCTCCATCGCTGCAACGGCTTCGGGGGCCATGGGCGTTGTCGCCTGGTAATCGAGGTAAATCATGCCGCCTTCGTCCGCGCCGCAATGCCGCGCCAGATATCGATAAAGCGGTCGATGTGCGCAGCATTGGTTTCGGGACCGAAGCTGACCCGGATGACTTGCGATGCCGCCTCTTCATCCCAGCCCATAGCGCCCAGCACATGACTGGTTTTGAGCGTGCCCGACGAACAGGCACTGCCTGCGGACACAGCGATCCCGGCCATGTCGAAATTGATAAGTTGCCCCGATGCCGCCGCGCCCGGCATCCGGTAACTGGCGATGGTCGCAAGCCGGTTGCTCGCATCGGCCACCACCGTTCCGCCCGCCTCGCGCACTGCCGCGTCGAGCACCGCCCGCACCCGCGCCGCTTCAGCCAGCCATGCAAATCCGGCTTCCAACGCAACGGCCAAGCCAATCGCTGCGGGCAAATTCTCGGTGCCCCGACGATAGCCCTGCTCCTGCCCGCCGGTCGGCTGCAACAGGCCCAGATTGCGGGTCAGCAAAGCACCCACACCCGGCGGTCCGCCCAGCTTATGCGCCGACACCGCGATCAGGTCCGCCTCGGGCAATGGTAACTTTCCGGCGCTTTGCGAACAGTCGGCGAATAATGTCCCGCCCACGGCCTGGATAGCGGTACCTATGTCCGGCAGCGGCTGGATGACTCCGGTTTCGTTGTTGACCGACTGCACGGCATAACGGGCGGCGTCGTGTATGGCACCTACCTCCACATAACCGTCCGCATTGACCGGCAACCGCGTTTTTCCGGCCACAGCCAGCACCGCGTCATGCTCAACCGCACTGGCGATGGCATCATGCCCGCGCAGGGCGAGAGCAATGGCTTCGCTGGCACCGCTTGTCAGGATTAGTTCGCCATCCCAGCCCAAGGCTGCGTTGATCCGCGCGCGCGCATCTTCCAGCGCCGCACGCGCCGCACGACCCTCGCTATGGGGGGACGACGGGTTCGCCCATCGCTCCATCGCGTCGGCCATGGCTTCACGCACCTCTGGGAGCAGCGGTGTCGTGGCGGCGTGGTCGAGATATATGCGCGGAATCGGGGCCATTTGTTCCATGACAGTTGCGAAAATCGTGACTGCTTCTATATAGCGCTTCGACTTCCTGCAAAGCCCGAACAATCGGTTGCTGCGCGGCACTCAAATATAGAATCGAAAAAATAGATGCCTGCCATTGCTATTCCAGGTCCCGAAGGCCGTCTCGAAGCCCGTTTTTCGCCCCCGCCACGTCCGCGTGCACCGGTTGCGATGATCCTGCATCCCCACCCGCAGGCCGGCGGCACGATGAATGACCGTATCACGCAGGCGCTCTACAAGACCTTCGTCGCCCGCGGCTTTGCCGTGTTGCGCTTCAACTTCCGTGGCGTCGGCCGCAGCGAAGGCGAATTCGACAATGGCATCGGTGAACTGTCCGATGCCGCATCGGCGCTCGATTGGGTGCAGAGCTTCCATCCCGAAGCATCGACCACCTGGATCGCGGGCTTCAGCTTTGGCGCATGGATCGGCATGCAATTGCTGATGCGTCGCCCGGAAATCCGGGGCTTCATCTCGGTATCGCCGCCGTCGAACATGTATGATTTCAGCTTTCTGGCCCCTTGCCCGTCGTCGGGTATCATTATTCAGGGCGCGCAGGACGAAGTCGTGAACCCCAATGCGGTGCAGAAACTGGTCGATAAGTTGCGGACCCAGCGCCACATCACGATCCACCATGATGAAATCCCCCGTGCCAACCATTTTTATGAAAATGAAATGGATATGCTGATGGCGTCGGTGAACAACTATCTGGATTTCCGTCTGGACCCCAACTCACCCATCAAGTGATGCGTGCGGGCGAAGTGTTATTTCACTTCGCCGGTCACCAAACTGTTGCCTTTTTCATCGGGCACGACCCAGATCGCTATATTGGCAAAAATGACGAGCGCAGCCGCGATCATCAGCCACATTTGCTGGCTCACCCCGTCGCGTCGCCAGCGCTTCCACGCCCCGAAAAGAAGCAAAAAAGCGGCAATCATGGCGAGCGAGAGAGTGGCATTGAGCATAGCCCCCCATAAAGCCCGTGGAAAAGCTGCACAATCGGGCAAATTCGGCATGGCGTTTTTATACCCTCTCGCCTAGAGGAACCAAATTCCGAGTCCCCTCGCCGCGAAGGATATGCCCGTGCGTATCGCCATTGCCTCAGACCACGCCGCACTTGCGCTGAAAGCCGCGCTTGCCGACTATGTGCGCGAAAAGGGTCATGATGTGACCGACCTTGGTCCGCACGACGAAAGTTCGGTCGACTATCCCGACTATGGGTATAAACTGGCCGACGCCATCGCGACCGGAACGGCCGATCGCGGTATAGCGCTCTGTGGTTCGGGAATCGGCATTTCAATTGCCGTCAACCGCAACCCAGCCGCCCGCGCTGCTTTGGTGTCGGAGCCTCTTTCGGCGAAGCTTTCCCGCGAGCATAATGACGCGAATGTGATCGCCATGGGCGCCCGGCTGATTGGCATTGAAATGGCCAAAGCCTGTGTGGATGCGTTTCTTGCCACTGAATTTGGTGGTGATCGCCATCAACGCCGCGTCGACAAATTATCTAACCCGCAAAATGCGAAGGAATCAGCATGAGCAGCCACCCCGCCAATGATCTGAGCAACGTACAGCCCGACGGCTTTTTCACGCGCAGCCTTGCCGAAGCCGATCCCGAAATCTCGGGCTGGATTGCGAAAGAACTCGGTCGCCAGCAGGACAAGATCGAGCTGATCGCGTCGGAAAACATCACTTCGCGCGCCGTATTGGAAGCGACAGGTTCGATCCTGACCAACAAATATGCCGAGGGCTATCCCGGCAAGCGCTATTATGGCGGCTGCGAATATGTCGACGAGATCGAGACGATCGCCATCGAACGCGCCAAGAAGCTGTTCGGTTGCGGCTTTGCCAATGTGCAGCCCAACAGCGGTAGCCAGATGAATCAGGCTGTTTTCCTTGCCCTGTTGAATCCGGGCGACAGCTTCATGGGTCTCGATCTGGCCGCTGGCGGTCACTTGACCCACGGTTCGCCGGTCAACCAGTCGGGCAAATGGTTCAACCCCATTCCCTATGGCGTGCGCCGCGAAGACCAGATCATCGATATGGACGAAGTCGCCCGTATCGCCCGTGAAAATAAGCCCAAGCTGATCATCGCTGGCGGTACTGCCTATTCGCGTATCTGGGACTGGGCCGGATTCCGCGCCATCGCTGATGAAATCGGCGCGACCTTGCTGGTCGATATGTCGCACATCTCGGGTCTGGTTGCAGGGGGAGCCCATCCCTCGCCTATCCCGCATGCGCATATCGTAACCACCACGACCCACAAGTCGCTGCGTGGCCCACGTTCAGGCGTCATCCTGTCCAACGACGAAGCACTGGCGAAGAAGCTCAATTCGGCGATTTTCCCGGGGCTGCAGGGCGGACCGCTGATGCATGTGATCGCCGCCAAGGCCGTATGCTTTGCCGAAGCGATGAAGCCCGAGTTCAAAAGCTATGCCGCCAGCGTCGTCGAAAACGCCAAGGCGCTAGCCGCAAGCTTGCAGGAACAGGGCCTCGATATCGTATCGGGCGGAACCGACAACCACTCGATGCTCGTCGACCTGCGTCCCAAGGAAGCCAAGGGCAAGCATGCCGAACATGCGCTCGACCGCGCGTCGATCACCTGCAACAAGAACAACATTCCGTTCGATACCGAAAAGGCAACGCTGACCTCTGGTCTCCGCCTTGGAACGCCTGCGGGCACGACGCGCGGCTTTGGCCCTGCTGAATTCCGCGAAATTGGCCGGATGATTGCCGACGTCGTCGAAGGTCTGCGCAAAAATGGTGAAGCCGGTGACGGCCAGATCGAAGCACGCGTGAAGGGCGAAGCGGAAGCCTTGTGCAAGCGCTTTCCAATCTATCCCTCTTGAACTATATAGGTGACTTACCCATCTAATACACAGAAGGGAAATTGACCATGGGATATTGTAACGATTGCGACGGCGAGTATCAGGACGGAGCCAAATTCTGCCCTCAATGCGGCGCAAAGACACCCGAGCAGCGGGCGGCGGAAAGCATTCCGAACCAGGCCAAGCATTATGTTGGTGAGGCCGCGGACGAATTGTGGGGCGCGACCAAGGACGCATTCCATACCGGCAAGCATCTCGCCGATCAGGATACGGTCAAGAAAGTTGCTGGCGGTGCCGCCATCGGTGCTGCGGCAGCGGTGATTGCGCCTATCGGCCTTGCCACCGGTGCGTTGATCGGCGCCGGGATTGTCGCCTACCGCCATGTGAATAAAAAGAAAAATCAGGAAAACCAGAAATAGATGCGTTGCCCATTTTGCGGACATGACGACAGCCAGGTCAAGGACAGCCGTCCGACCGAAGACAATAGCGCCATCCGTCGCCGTCGCCAGTGCGAGGCGTGCGGCGGCCGGTTTACGACCTTTGAGCGCATCCAGCTTCGTGAGCTGACCGTCGTCAAGTCCGAGGGCAAGCGCGAACCTTTTGAGCGTGAAAAGCTGGAGCGTTCGCTATCGGTCGCCTGCCGCAAACGCCCGGTGGACACAGTCCAGATCGAAAAGCTGGCCTCGGGAATCCAGCGCCAGTTGGAAACCTTGGGCGAGAGCGAAATCGAGTCCAAGCGCATTGGTGAATTCGTGATGGCGGGCCTGAAGGCGCTGGATAGCGTGGCCTATATCCGTTTCGCTTCGGTCTATAAGGATTTCAGCGAAGCCAAGGATTTCGAAGATTTCGCCGGGAGCGTGGTCGAAGCGGCGAAGAAATGAGCGCGCCGCCCATTATCATCCTCGTTCGCCCGCAATTGGGTGAGAATATCGGCAAGGCTGCGCGGGCCATGCTCAACTTCGGATTGACCGAAATGCGGTTGGTCGCGCCCCGCGATGGTTGGCCCAATCCATCTGCGGGACCTGCTGCGTCAGGGGCCGACATCGTTCTCGCCAACGCGCAAGTTTACGATACACTTGCCGAAGCGACTGCCGACATCAGCCATATTTACGCAACCACCGTCCGCAAACGCGGCGTGACCAAACCGGTCATCACGCCCGAAGAGGCTGCGCGCGAGGTGCTCGGCAATGTGGGGCGGAGTGCCATCCTATTCGGCGCTGAACGCTCCGGCCTGGAAAGTGACGAAGTTACGGTCGCCCGCGCGATCATTACCGTCCCAATCAACCCCGATTTCGGATCCCTGAACTTGGCGCAGGCGGTCATTCTGTGCGCTTATGAATGGTCCAAGACGCAGAATCTCGCGAGCCCGCCCAAAACCGAGCTTGACCCACCCGCGTCGCAATTCGAACTGGATGGATTGATCCAGCAACTGGACGATATGCTGGACCCTCTAGGTTATTTTCGCCCTGAAGACCGCGCGCCGGTTACGCGCAGGACGTTGCGGAACTTGCTCACCAAACCGGCATGGAACGCGCTGGAAGTGCGAACATTGCGGGGTGTTTTGACGACATTGACCAGAAATCGACGAACGGAGAAATAGCCGCTTGGCGGTCGCGCGCTGCTTCGATAAGGTCACCGCTTAATCGGATATTGGAGATCCCCCCAAATGTTGACCACCGCACTTGTATCAATCCTGCTGCTTGCCTCCGGCACAAGCGAAGCTGCCACTGCCGTCGATAGCAAGGCTGCGACCGACACAGCGAAACCAAAGCCCAAGAAAATCTGCAAGAATGTCGACTTGACGGGAAGCCGCATCGGCAAGCGCCAGTGCAAGACCCAGGAAGAGTGGGATCAAGGCGAAAGCGTCATGGAACTTGGCCAGAAAGGCGCGCAAGGCAGCATCAGCCGTTAAATTGCACGCATCGGAAATGCCGGACGACGGTCCGGCATTACGTGCGGATTTTATCCCAGTGCCGGAATTCGTAAGCGATTGAAGCTTCGACCAGATCTTCCCAAAGCTGTTCGATCACCTCCACCGGCAGGCCATGTTCCGCAGCGGCCCTTTTTACATTCTCAAGCACCTCCGCCTTACGCGCCTCGTCGCGGACCGCCGAACGATCCGTTTTGATGCGCGCCGCTGCGTCCATATAACCAAAGCGCCGGACCAGCAGCGCGACAAGCGCGCGGTCCACCGCGTCAACGCCGGCGCGGACTTCGGTCATTGTTTTGCAATTTTCGGGGGCGATGCTGGGATCAATGTCGGGCATGGCCGCGCCTTAGAAAGCTACGGCAATAAAGTCGAGCGTGATGTTGACAATCCGCCGCTTTGCCGCCATAGGCGCGCCTTCGCAATTGACCCTGCACCCCGGTGAAGCAGGTGTCCGGCCCATCTAGCATGTGTCGCGCGGTACCGGGAACATCGTTGTTAGCAAATTGGAGACTGTAAATGTCGAAGCGTACAAGCTCGAAGTATAAACTTGACCGCCGGATGGGTGAAAACATCTGGGGTCGCCCCAAATCACCCGTCAACAAGCGTGAATATGGCCCCGGCCAGCACGGTCAGCG
Source organism: Sphingopyxis sp. (assembly GCA_013823985.1). Classification (GTDB taxonomy): domain Bacteria; phylum Pseudomonadota; class Alphaproteobacteria; order Sphingomonadales; family Sphingomonadaceae; genus Sphingorhabdus_B. The sequence continues at coordinate 243,463 of PNNB01000050.1, read as the reverse complement.
CCGCAAGGGCAAGCTGTCGGACTATGGTATTCAGCTGCGCGCCAAGCAGAAGCTGAAGGGCTATTATGGCGACATCACTGAAAAGCAGTTCAAGCGTGCTTATCAGGAAGCCAACCGCATGAAGGGCGATACCTCGCAGAACCTCATTGGTCTGCTGGAGCGTCGTCTGGACATGATCGTATACCGCGCCAAGTTCGCACCGACGATCTTCGCAGCCCGCCAGCTGGTTAGCCACGGCCACATCCGTGTCAACGGCGTAAAGTGCAACATCGCCAGCCGTCAGGTTGACGTCGGCAGCGTCATCAGCCTCGGCAACAAGGCGAAGGAAATGGCTCTGGTCATCGAAGCCCAAGGCCTCGCCGAGCGTGACATTCCGGAATATGTTGCCGTTGAAGGCAACGACAAGGTCACCTTCGCACGCGTACCGACGCTCGACGAAGTACCTTATCCTGTAAAGATGGAACCGAATCTGGTCGTCGAATTCTATTCGCGCTAATTCTGGTTTTCAGCCAACAAAGGGGCGGTCCTTCGGGGCCGCCTTTTTTGTTTGAGCCGGATGTTACAGGTTCAAAGAAGCAAACCGTTTTCGCCGCAAAGCGGGCGGCTCAGGCGAGCGGGCAACGCTTTCGCCGCCGGTTGCTTTTCGACCCAATGGCGGGCGGCAACCAACTCATCCGCTATATCTTTGAGCGCAAGCGCCAGCCGCTCCTTGCGCGCAGCATTATCAAAAGCAGCCCCGGGGTTTTTGGAATAGGTCGAAAAAAGCGGGCCTGCGACGATTGCCTCGGCTTCGCTTATGTCCATCGGACAGCTGAAATAATCCGCCGCCGAGGTCACACTCTCCAGCGGATTGTTAAACAGGGTGTTGGCATCCAGACTGCGCAGTTCTTCATATTCGGCGAGCAACCGGGCGTATATTTCTATCTGGAACAGCCACAGCGCCCCTGCCATTTCGCTGACACTAGCCGCAGGCTGCGCGCCCGGAACCTTCGCCAGTTGCATGTCGGTATAGATATGCTCCACCCATTTGCGGTGGTTTGGTCCCCGCAATATGGCCGCAAGATAATCCGCCAGCCCAAAATGCAGCAACACCGCCCTTCGGTGCACCGACCGCGCGAGCAGGTCGGGGATGATGCGGTTGACCGGGACATTCGCCTTCACCAGCACCGGCTGATCGGATGCATAGCGACGGTTCAACATATGCAGCGCCAGATGAAGCTTTTCCGACCAGTCCGCACTGGCCTTATCGCTTTGATGCGCAGGTCCTGCTTCGATCCCCAACGAACGCAAAAGCAGCGGTTCGCGTATCACCAAATTCCGCCCCGGCAGATCGAGCGCCCTTGCCAATAATGTGGAGCCCGTGTGGGCCATATGGAAAATCCAGCCGATTTGCGGGGGCGTCGCCGGGATGGCGGCTACGGCCGCAAGCAACGGTTTCAACGCAACGTGAATGGGTTGTTCGGACGCCGGATTAATCCGGCCATCAAAGAATATAGTTCGTTCATAACTCGGCCGGTTCATGGCCAAAAAAATAGCTACGTCATGCTCGATGCCGAACAGATAATAATCGGGGTTCGTGAGCAAATCCGACAAGGTTATCTGTTCCATGGCTGCGATGTAGCAATCTCCGCCCCACTCGCCTACACAGTTATTGAATTTCATCTTTCACAACATATCCAGTGACCCATGCCCGCATTTTCCAACCCTTTTCCGGACAGACCCCTAACCTTGGTTCAGGCTGCGGCCGGTGAAGGACTCGATGCGATTGGCGCACCTGACATTCTCGAAAAGTTGCGCGATACGGCTGTACTGGTGAGAGGTTTTGCACCCGATTTTGCGTCGTTCAACGCCTTTGCAAAGCGCTTTTGCGCGGTCTCGGTTTTCAACGAAAGTCCAAACCGGCTTGTTCTGGATGGCGACAATAATATCCAGTCGGTCAATCTGGGATCCGAACCCTTTCCATTGCATCCCGAACTTTCCCGCGAACCGTGGAAACCGGATATGTGCTTTTTCCATTGTATCGACGCACCAGCCAATGGCGGCGAGACGACCTATTGCGATGGCGTCGACCTGTTGAGACGATTGCCAGCGGACGTGTTGTCGGCACTGGAAAACCGTGCACTTTTATATATCCAACCCGCCGGACCCGATATTTTGAATTATTGGCTTGGAACGCCCGAGCCCGACGATGCGGTACTGGCAAATCCGCCTGCCCATTGCCCCTATCGCTTCCGCCGTTTCGACAATGCAATCGTCCGCTATTTCTGGCATCCGGCCGTGCACAATACCCTGTTGAGCAACGAACGCGCCTTTGGCAATTTTCTGCTCTTTGCGCGCCACTATCTGCACAACGACCGTATTCCGCTGTTTGATGACGGCAACCTGATCCCCGACTGGATTGTGGATGCGATTGCCGCAGCGGCAGAGCCCATCACCTTTGCTGTGGATTGGCAACCGGGCGATATCCTGATGCTCGACAACAGCCGTTTCATGCATGGCCGCAACGCCATAACCGAGCCGCAAGACCGCCTGATTGCGTCCTATTTCGGTTATCTCAACGGCGTTGAGCAGGTCGCCGGAGAAATTCCCAGCCCGCCCTGGCGCAAACCGAACTTCCGGCCTCCAGTGCCACGGCAGCCGCCAACCGCTTCCTGATTATCGTCCGCGGCCCGGCGCTTATTTAATCTGCATTTTGCCTTTCAAAAAGGTAGAGCTTTTCTGAAGTAGCTCAGCCCGGACGGCACTGTCATCAAGATAGTGATCGAGATTTTTGTAGAGCACCAGTTCGGCAATATTACCCGCATCCCGCAACTGGTCGGCCATGAATTGCGACTGGTAGACACCGACATTGCGGTCGAGAGCTCCGTGGAAGAGCAACACCGGCGCCTTGATCTTGTCGGCGTTCCGCGCAGGCGAACCCTCGGTGATATGCGGCCCCGAACCGATGAAATCACGCGCAACGCGCAAGTTCATATAGCCGCGATATTCTTCCTTCAGCCGTCCAAGGTCGGTCACCGGCGCAACGGCAACAATTGCCTTGAACAGTTGGGGGTCGAGCACCGCGGACTGCAGGGCGGCATATCCGCCATAGGACCAGCCCACAATCGCAAGCTTGTCCGGCGCCGCAATGCCTTCGGACACCAGCCATCTGCCGCTGTCGTTCACGTCAGAAATGGCAGCCTTCCAGGATTGAAAGCCATTTTCCTGATACCAGCCGTCGCCATAACCCGCCGACCCACGGTAATTGGGTTGAAGAACGGCGAAGCCCTGATTGACAAAATATTGCGCGAGCCAGTCAAAGCCCCATTCATCGCGAGAACTGGGTCCACCATGGGGCATGACAATGGCGGGCAATCCCTTTGCCTCGACCCCGACGGGCAACGTCAGATAGCCCGGGATAAGCGTGCCATCCGCCGCCTTGATGCTGACAGCCTTCACCGGGGCGAGCTTGTAGCCTTCTAATTCGGGCCGCGTTGCAAACAGCGGGCTGACATTGTTGGTCGCCTTGTCGAAATAGTAATATTGCCCGGGATTGGTGTCGCTGCCTGCCCAGACGATCAATTTTTGCTCATCGGCACTCATCCCGCCAAAATGGATCAATGCCGCATCCGGCAAGGCTTTCGACAGGGACGATCCCAATTTCTTGAAGGTCGGGTCAAAATAGACCGCCTGCCGCTTTTCCGTGGCAAAGCTGACACCGATGACCCGCTTCTTACGTCCCAGCGTTATCAGATTATCGACGTCCACGTCGGGGCGGTTGAATATCAGGGTTTTGGTCAGACTGTCGTCCAGCTTCACTTTGTAGAGTGCAAAGCGGCCTTCGAATTTCTCAAAACCATAGACAGCGTTGTCCGTCGGATCGACCGCATAAGGGTTGAAACCGCTGTCCGTGGTGTTGTCATATTCGCCAAGCGGTTGCCAACCTGTGCCGCCCGCTGGCCGGTAAACATAGCGCCGAACACCGCTATCATAGCCTGCGTCCGTTTTCATGACGCCCATGATACGGACCGTTCCCGACCCATCGCTTATATATTCGGTGGCCAACCGTGTCGGCCGGATGACCGACTTGGTTGCCAAGGTCTTGGTATCGACGCGGTCGACGCCAAAGCCTTCGTCCGATTTCGAGATCAACGACCCCGTGCGGCCTTCGGGGACATATTCCCGACCCAACAGGACAGCGCCATCGTCGCCGGGTAGCAAGTCGATCAGGCTGCCACCGAAATAGGAAAAGCGTTCGGCGTTATATCCCTGCCGATTTGATACCAGCTTCAATTCTGTCCCGTCGGCATTTACCGCAACCAGACGGCTGACCGAAACAGGCTCCCCCGCCTCCCGAAGCACCATTGAAATCAGACATATAAGACGCGCGTTTGATACCCATTCACAATAAGAAAGGCGTTCAGGGTCCCCTGATGCCGAAAGCGCTGGAACAGATTTTCCGCCACTTGCGATATCCACCGTGTACAAACGACTGCCCTGCCCTTTGTCGGGAATGATATAGGCTATTTTTGTACCATCAGGGGAAAGGGACACATCCAGCACACCTTCGCGCGCGCCAAAGTCTACCGCGGCTTTATCTTGCGCTACCGCGACAGTGGACATGAATATAGCGGTGAATAGTATAAGTTGTTTCAGCATCGAGCCCCCCACGCCAGTTTACATGACGGGTAATGCAGCGAAATTCGGTTGCAAGCCAAAAGCGTTGAAGTGCCGAGAATTGTCGCAGTCATTCTGGACCGATCGGGAACCGATTGAGATTTCTGTGCCTTTTCGATGAAATCCGCTTTTTCATTTGAGGCAAGGGGCGGCCTCTGGCAGAAGGCGCCAACATCTTTTCCCTTCAGGAGAATATCATGCGTTTTCTTACGCTCGCCCTCGCCTCGGCACTTGCCCTTACGTCCGCCTGCAAACAGATGGACGACAAGGCTGTAGACAGCGCGGCGCTGCCCCAAGTCGAGGTCCCGGAACTGTCCGAACAGACCATGAAAGACGTCGTCAAGGAATTGTCGCTCGACAGCTACGAAGGTCGTGCGCCGGGTTCTGTGGGCGAAGAAAAGACAGTTGCCTATCTGATCGACCGTTTCAAAAAGGCAGGGCTGGAACCCGGCAACAACGGCAGTTGGACGCAAGACGTACCCTTGGTCGAGATTACCGCCAAAAATGTGTCCGCCCTCAGCATCGCGGATAAGAGCGGCAAGGCTATGTCCTTTGCCTATGGCAGCGAATTTGTAGTTGGCAGCTACCGTGAAACGCCTAAGACCGAGATTGACCAGAGCGAAATGGTGTTCGTCGGCCATGGTATCGTCGCCCCGGAAAAGGGCTGGAACGATTATGAAGGTCTGGATGTAAAAGGCAAAACCGTGGTGATCATGGTCAATGACCCCGATTTCGACGCCGCCGACCTCAAAGGCGATTTTGGCGGAAAGGCGATGACCTATTATGGCCGCTGGACCTATAAATTTGAAGAAGCCGCACGGCAGGGTGCCGCAGCCGCGCTGATTATCCATGATGATGCGCCCGCCGCCTATGGCTGGAATGTCGTCAATTCAAGCTGGACCGGTACGCAGTTTCTGGCCCAGTCCAAAGACGCGGGCGCAAGCCAGACAGCCGCAAATGGCTGGATCCAGAAAGATGTCGCCAAGGAAATTTTCGCCGCCGCTGGCCAGGATCTGGACAAGCAGATGGCCGCCGCGAAAACGAAGGGCTTCAAGGCTGTGCCGCTGAGCCTGACCGCGTCGTTGAGTTTTGACAATGACATTGCGCGTAAGGCGAGCAAGAATGTAGTCGGCGTCCTGAAAGGCGCAAAACGGCCAGAGGAATATGTCCTCTACACCGCGCATTGGGACCATTTGGGACGCTGCACCGCGGCAGCCGATGGGGATGATATCTGCAACGGTGCGGTCGATAACGCCACAGGCACCGCAGCGCTGGTTGCCTTGGCCGAAGGCTTCACAAAGTCTGGCGCGCCAGACCGTAGCATCGTGTTCCTTGCCGTAACGGCCGAGGAGTCGGGCCTGCTCGGTTCCAAATTTTATGCCGAAAACCCGGTCTTTCCGCTCAGCCAAACCGTCGGCGGCGTCAACATGGATGCCTTTTCGATGGCGGGCCCAGCGAAGAATTTGACTGTCATTGGCAAAGGGAAATCGCAGCTCGACGATTATCTGAACGCTGCCGCCAAGGAAGAAGGCCGCACTCCCGAAATGGAACCGACGCCTGAAAAGGGCTTCTATTACCGTTCCGACCATTTCAGCTTCGCCAAGCTGGGTGTGCCGATGGTCTATTTTGAAGGTGGCGATGATCTGGTGAAGGGAGGCAAGGAAGCCGCAAAGGCCGCTGCCGAAGATTATGAGAAGAACCGTTACCATGCCCCCGGCGACGAATATGACGATACTTGGGATTGGTCCGGTGTGATGGCCGACCTCCGCCTCTATTACCGCGTAGGTCGGATGCTGGCGATGACCGAGGCCTGGCCTAACTGGAATGACGGCGACGAATTCCGCGCGATCCGTGACAAAAGCCGCGACGGGAAGTAAAGCTATATGACGTTGAGAATGCCCGCCGAATGGGCACCGCATGAGCGTGTCTGGATAGGTTTCCCCAGCTTTTGGGGCCATTGGGAAGAACCCTTCGCTGCGGCCCAGAAGCAGATTGCGGCCTTTGCCAATGCCGTCCACGACAGCGGCAAAGGCGAGACGGTGTATCTGATTGCGGGCAATGCCGATGCGGCGAAAGTGGCACGTGATCTGGTGGACGCCGGCGTCATTGTCGAAGAACGCCATATCGGCGATGTGTGGTTGCGCGACACGGGCTGCATCATAGTCGGCGAAGGCAACGACCGGATCGCACGCGATTTCGGTTTCAACGGTTGGGGCAACCGCTTCAACTTTGATGGCGATCAGGGTATCGGCAGGACGCTGGCGCAAGTCGCTGGCCTTACTGTCACGCCGTGCGATTGGGTATTGGAAGGCGGGTCCATCGATGTAGATGGCGAGGGTCGCGCCGTCACCACGGTCGATTGCCTGTTAAACCCCAACCGCAACCCGGAACTTGGCAAAGCCCAAATCGAAGCGCGATTACGCAGCGACCTTGGGATCGAGAGTCTGCTCTGGCTTGGCGACGGACTCGCCAACGACCATACCGACGGACATGTCGACAATCTCGCGCGCTTTGTCGGGCCCAATCATCTGGTCCTTCCCGAAGCACGCGATGCGGATGACCCGAACAGTGCCGTTTATGCCGCCGCACGTCAGGCGGCGGAAGCCTTCGGGTGCACGGTGACGCCCCTGCCCTCGGTCGGGCGATTTGAACAATATGGCGAAGCCGTCCCGGCAAGCTATATGAACTTTTATATCGGCAACAGCGTGGTCGTCGTGCCCACCTATGGCAGCCGCTATGATGATGTGGCCTTGACGGAATTCCAGCGCCTATTCCCTGCACACAAAGTCGTCGGATTACCCGCCGATGCCGTCCTGACGGGCGGCGGTAGCTTCCATTGTTCCAGCCAGCAGGTGCCGCTTTAGCTGTATTGGCTTTTAAGCCCATAGGACCCATATAGGGTCGCAGTTAAACAGAGAGGAATCCCCCATGAAAAAATCCCTTCTTTTCGCCCTCGCCGCAACCGCTTTGGCTGTCCCGTCTTACGCCGACGACCATAAGGGCATGAGCAAGGCCGAGCATGACAAGATGCACAAGGCGCACCAGGATCGACTGGCCAAGATTTTGGCCGATCCGTCGCGCGCAGAAGATTCCAAACGCGACAAATATCGTCACCCGGCGGAGACTTTCGACTTTTTCCGGCTTCACCCCGATCATGTGATTGGCGAATATGCCCCCGGTGGCGAGTGGGTTTCGCGCATTTTGGGCCGCTATGTCGACGACAAGGGCAAATATGTCGGTCTGTTTTTCGGCACCAAAACCCATTTCAGCGACACCGCAAAAGAAGGCATCAAGGCCGGGATTGCTAAATTCCCCGCCGATGTTGCTGCTGTATCCGGACGCCCCGCGACCGACTTCAGCGCCTTTTCCTTGAGCGAAGTTCCCGATGGCGCGAAAGGTACCTTTGACCGCATTCTTGTGATGCGCATGCTGCACAATATGCAACGCTGGAACATCGCTGATGCCGAAATCAAGGCAATGCGCGACCTGCTCAAGGACGAAGGCCTTCTTGGCATCGAACAGCACCGCGCCAAGGCCGACGCGCCGTACAGCTATGCCGATGGCAAGAACGGATATCTGCGCGAAGCCGACGTCATCAAGTTCATGGAAGTGAATGGCTTTGAACTGGTCGGTAAGAGCGAAATCAACGCCAATCCAAAGGATGAGGCCAATTGGCCCGACGGCGTATGGACCCTGCCCCCGCGCCTTGCCAAGGGTGAGACCGACAAGGCAAAATATGAAGCCATCGGCGAATCCGATCGCATGACGCTCTTGTTCAAAAAGCGGCCCTAAACTCGATATGCTGGCTTTTGCCATCAAAGCACTGCTCTCCGGAGCCATCATCGCATTGATTGCACTGGTTGGCAAAAAAGCACCGGCGGCAGGGGCGCTTATCGCGTCGCTGCCGCTGATTTCGATATTGGGCATGATTTGGCTTTGGCGCGATACGGCAGACCCGAAGTTGCTGGCCAATCATGCTGAGGCAACATTCTGGTATGTGTTGCCCAGTCTGCCCATGTTCCTCATCATTCCGTGGATATTGCGGGCGGGCTATGGTTTCTGGCTGGCGTTGACTGCGGCGGCCTTGATTACAATCCTTTTATATCTGGCAACAATCGGCATTGCCGCGCGTTTCGGTGTACGGCTATAGCGCAACCATGACCCGCTCCATATCCGTCGCCGCCCTTCAGTTGCCCTTGGCTGGCACCGAAGCCGAAAACATCGATGCCGTGTCCGACCTCGTAAGTCAGGCGGCAGGACATGGCGCGCAGATCATACTCCCGCCGGAGCTCTTTTCCGGCCCCTATTTTTGCAAAACCCAAGAAGAAGCGCACTTCGCCCTTGCCCGCCCGACCATGGAGCATCCTTCGGTGCAGGCAATGGCGAAGCTCGCCAAGCAATTGGGCGTTGCTATCCCCACCAGCTTTTTTGAACGCGATGGTTCGCATTTCTACAACACGATGGCGATGATCGATGCCGAAGGCCAGATCCTCGGCACCTATCGCAAAAGCCACATTCCAGATGGCCCGGGTTATCAGGAGAAATACTATTTTCGGCCCGGCAATACCGGCTTCAAGATCTGGGACGTGTTTGGCACGCGTATCGGCGTCGGCATTTGCTGGGACCAATGGTACCCCGAATGCGCGCGCGCAATGGCGCTGATGGGTGCGGAAATGTTGCTCTACCCGACCGCAATCGGCGCCGAACCGCAGGACGCGACGCTCGACACGCGGCATATGTGGCGACGCGCCATGATAGGTCATGCGGTCAGCAACTGCATGCCCGTAATCGCCGCCAATCGTGTCGGTAGCGAAGACGATCATGGCCTGACACCGCAGAAATTCTACGGCACCAGCTTCATCGCCAACGAATGGGGCGATGTCGTTGCTGATCTGGACGACAGCGAAACAGGCTTGCTGGTGGCGACATTCGATCTGGATCAGGCCCGCGCCCACCGCGCGAGCATGGGCTTTTTCCGTGACCGCAGGCCGCAGCTTTACGGCCGTTTGGTTGAGGACATCTAGACTGACCTATCTATACCTCATCGGCTTGGGATCAAACCAGTCACTTCCCTTGGTTGGCCGTCCACACCAGATACTCGACCAAGCGATTGCCGCGCTCGAGATGGACGATATCGACGTCTTTGCCCAATCCGCGACGATATCCAGCGCGCCATTGGGGCCATCGCGCCGTCAATATGCCAATGCCGCAGCGCTCGTGTCGACAAAGCTGACACCGCCAGAGCTCCTGCGACGACTGCAGCATATTGAGCATCATTTCGGGCGGATACGGCGCGGCCAGCCATGGCAGGCGCGCACGCTCGATCTCGATATCATTTTGTGGTCGGAAGGCATCTGGGCCGAGAGCGATCCGCATCTCGCGATACCCCATCCAGCCCTTCGAAATCGCAATTTTGTCCTGACACCCGCCGCGATGATCGCCCCCGATTGGCGCGACCCGGTCACCGGCCTGACAATTAGACAGCTACAAACACGATTTAACCGTCCAAAGCGGCTTGACCCCGCACTCTAGCGCCATTAGGGGGAGCGCTCTCGTTCAAACCGGCACCCCGGTTTTGGTCCGGGCCCTTAGCTCAGTCGGTAGAGCAACTGACTTTTAATCAGTAGGTCGCTGGTTCGAACCCAGCAGGGCTCACCATTTTTCAATGGTATGGCAACTTCAACCGCCCATCCCGCTTAGAACGATATATTCAGGGCAGAAACACGGCAATATATGCGGCGAGCGCGAGGAATGTCCCGAGCGGATATTCTATCGATTCCTGCTCTTTCCTCTGCCCTGACAGCAAGGCGACCACCAAGCCCAGAAAGCTGGCGATCAGCACGGTCATCGGAAGCAATTGCCAGCCCAGCCAAACACCCAATACGCCCAGCAATTTCGGATCACCGGCGCCCATGCCCTCCTTTCGCCGGACAAGGCGGTAGAGTTGCCGTACCATTTCAAGTGTCGCAAAACCCGCAATGCCGCCGATTGCGCGGTCAGTCCAGGTGATGCCGCTATCCCCCAACGGGGCGAATATAATCCCGCCGATCAGCAACACCCCCAAAAGCCGATTGGGCAGCCACAGGTGTCGGAAATCAAGAATAGCCAATGGTAACAAAAACCAGCCGAACATGGCAGCGGCGAGCGCCTGCGCAGGGGGAAGCAGCAGGGCAGCGGCTGCTCCTATGCACAGGCCGATGCATTCGGTCCCCACGGTGAAACGCGATCCGCAACTGCGGCATTTCCCCCTTAAAACAAGAAAGGAAACGATGGGTATCAGGTCATAAGGCGCGATCTGTGCGCCGCAGCTATCGCAGTGGGATCGCCCGCGTGTAATGCTTCTGCCGTCCGGCCAACGACTGCACAAGGCGCTTACAAAGCTGCCCCAAATTGCCCCCAATAGTGCGAGCCCAGCAACCACGAACCACAGGGGGAAGCTCGAAAGCCAGAGTTCGATAGTGATATAAATGGCCGTCAGAGCCGACCTCTTTTGGTCATCTGAAAGCCGCGCGCGCCTTGCCGGAAACCGGCGAGCCTCAAGGCATCTGCATTTTGGCTGTTGTCACCTTCGATCAAGATGGTCACGCTATAGGTTCCGTCCGCCGACAGACGAATGTCGACATGTTCGGTTGCCGACTGGCTGAGCAACGGGATCAACAGCTGACCACGGTCGCAGCGTGGTTTGGCGAGCAGGCCGTTCGACAAATCAAGACCGGGTATCGCTTTGGTCAAGGTCATCCGGATTCCGCCGCTGGCTTCGGAACAACGGCCACCTGTGAAACGCGCCGAAAAGTCCTGCAGGATGATATCCTCGACAGGCAGCGGATCGAACAAAGAACCAATGGCCAGCGTTGCATTGAACTTGTCGATCGATACACCACCAAAACGCTTCGTCACCGACCCGTTTATTCCGGGGGCGAAAGGCGCATCACCGCGCGACAGGGCTATTTCGGCACGTCCCAAAAGCAAGGGCAAGAATTTGACGCGTGCATTTACATCGCCAATCGGCACCTTGCTGAGACGCAGGTCGCGGATCGAACCATCCCAGATGATACCATCCACCTTACGGGCCGAAATCTGATCACCGCCGACAATGGCGCGCAACGGCATGAAAATCCCGAACGCCATGATCAGCAACACGGCAACAGCGATCGTGTAAGATCGACGCGTCATGGATCTGCCTGCCGCAATTGGGCTTCAACGGTGACGCTGCCATTGGTCGCGCTGCGCATGGTGATGCTGGATATGAAAATGCCTTGCGATTCCAGCTCGCTTAACCAGGCTAAAAGGGCGGGTGCGCGGGCCTGTTCGATGCGAAAGTCAACCTGACCGGGTGCCGAATTGGCCGGCTTCAATAGATCGAAGCCTTTTTCCGCAGCACCTTGCGTTACGACCAGATCGATGCCCGCTTGTGCAGGCGGTACTGCGGACGGCTTTTGTAGTGATGCGGCCGCCACGGTGGCTTCGATCCGTCCGCGCCGTTGCACGGCTTCATCTAGCCCGCTTTCAGCCTGCTCGAGCGCGGACATGGCCGGCAATAAAATTCCGAAAATCAGAACGACAACAACCGTCAAGGCGCCGGCTACGGACACCAGAACACGTTCCCGATTGGACAGAGCAAAATACCATGTTTTCAGATTGTCGATCATGGCATCCTCATGGTCAGGTCCACCAAGGTCGCGCCCGTCGTGTCCTGCCGTGATGTGGCGGTCACGCGGAAGCCATCGCGTTGCACGGCGATCAATACCTTGTTTATGCTTCCGGCATCAGGGGCAGAAAGAACCACGCTCAAAATCCCGTCGCGCCCGAACCGAAGCTCACGCACCGACACATTGGGGGACGCCTGGACGGCGCGCCACAAACCTGCGGACAACGGCGTGAACCGGCCTTCTGCCAGACCTTTTTGTTGCAGTGCCGAGGATAGCTGCGCTTCGGCTTGCGCGATATCCGTAATGGAAGGATTGATTTTCCGCGCTGCGACCAAAGCCCGGTCATTTTCTGCGGAAGTCGCAAGGCTGTATTTGGTAAAGGCCACCACGCCCAAAAGGAGCGTCGCCACTATGCAAAAGCCCAGCAAGCGCAAAATCCATGCGCGCTGACCTTGAGTCGCGAGCATGCGAGGTTCGCGTTTCGCAAATGGCCCTTCAAGAAGATTTAGCGCAGGATCCACGCTGGCGTCGAGCAACGCCCGTTGCAGTGCCGACCGGTCCATATCCTCAACGGCCACGTCGCCCACCAGCATGGTCCTGAACACAGGTTCGTCGGGAACGGCAAAACGATGCCCGCGCAGGACGGTGCTTTCGCCCAGTTCAGCGCGAACAACGTGCTGCGGTTCGGACGGCATTAGCAAGCCAAAGGGAATAACGACGTCCGGGTTCAATCCCCTGGCCTGCAACATCGCCAGACCTGTTTCCAGAACGGTCGCATCTATCGTGGCTGTAACGACATCCCCTGAACCCAAATGCCGGGCCACCGCGTGTACCGCGCCCAGGGATTGTTCAAACGCGCGGACTTTGGCCACACCTTCGGCTTGCCGCGGCTCCAGATCGGGCAGCGACAGCCAGATGCAACGCGCCACCTCCGCCGGTACAATTGCGACCGTGCGGTCGTCGGCCGCATCCGGAGTAAATTGGGACAGCAGGCTTGGTTCGGACCACGCCGGATCCGACAGCCTCCACACCATAGGGTTGCTGTGATCGAGGCTGGGAAGGAATGTGACGATCAGGGTCATGTCTGCTCACCCCAGCTCCGCCAGATCAAACGGACCTGACCGGACTTGGCGGCGAGCATCGACTCGCCTTCCAGCATCAGTTCACCCACCGACACTTTTGTGCGTAAAAGGAAATAGGTGCTCGTCAGTTTCACTTGCCCTTGGACCGGAGAAGACGCCTCGATAGACGCCATTTCGGGTGCCCCCCAGAATCGAATGAGGCTGCCATAACCGCTTGAGGGGCGCTTGGCGAGATAGCTCCGCGCGGTGATCGGACTAAACTGTCCGGGCGGGAAGAGCATTGCCAGCAAGGGTGCTTGTTCGGGCAACAGGGTGTTGACGTTCAGCGGCGAAAGTTTCGCCTCGGGAAGTGCGCAAATCCAGCCCCGCAGCTTTGCGTAGAGAGCAGGCGAAACACCTTTGACCGCCCGCAACTCGGACGGATGCGCGAATAGACGGTTTGCCGTCCGATACGGATTAGCCGCCGTTTGATAGGCATCATCCTCCGCGCCACCGGACGACGGGATACTGTCGCTATCCGCCCAATCGGTCGCCGCTGCCGCGACCGGTCGCGCCGCATTTTCGCTGATGCCGAGAACGACCATCAAGGAAACCATCTGCTCTTGGCCTATCAAGTTGGGCGAATATCGCCCTTCCGTTTCCGTCACGAGGCTGTTGAGATTAAAGCAATTGGCGCCGTCGCGCACCGTCGCCGAAGCCGACCCGACCGGAATGGGAATGACCTGCTCCTTACCCAGCCAATTTCCTTCAAGCGTGGTTTGCGCGGCATCGCGCGAGAGTAGGTCTTCTATGCCTGTGGTCGCGAGATTTTCGACGGCATAGCTGAACATCCGGGCCCGTGTGAGGCTATTGCCATTGCCTGACAGCTTTGTCGCAATTGCGAGCCGGTCAAGCGTCGTCGCTGCGATGACCGTAAGTATGGAAACCATCAGCAGGACAGATAACAAAGCCGCGCCGCGTTCGGATGTTTTGGGGCTAATCATCCGTCGAGCCCTTCATCCGCCTCGACCGGCTTGGCTCTGTTTTGTGGGCCGACCAGAAAGAGCATAGTTTGCTCGGGTTTTCCTGCAATCGTGACGCGCATTTCCACCGCGCGCGGAAGGGCGTCCGCATCTACGGCGGTCCAGTCGCTCCGCCACTCGCCCTTGTCATCACGGAAGCGGATTTGTGCCGATGACACGTTGTCGACAATGACCGCTGCATCCGAAGGCGCCGCCCCATCGAGCATCGGCCAACTCACCCGCTTCAGCGCGTTTTTGTCAAGGACATAGGCCACCCGTTGCAGCCCTGCGCGCGGGGCTTCGTCCAGATTCGACCATCCGGCGCGCACAAAGCCGAAAAGCATGCCGGGTACATCGCTGCTTTCTTCGAAGAAGGCGGGGATGGATGCACCAGCCGGGTCGCGGACCGAACGGGCAATCGCCTGCGCCAAATCGCCTTCGATATTGTTGTACAAACGGTTGCCGCGCGAGAGCTCTTCGAGGCGACTCTTGACGGCAAGCTGTGTATCGCTACCCGACCGCAACAACATCACCCCCGCGACAGATAGCAGCGAAAAAATCGCCAAAGCCACGAGCAGTTCCACCAGTGTAAAACCGGCTTCGGATGTCTTCGCCACGCTCATTGGTCGACCGGTCTTGCTATGGTCAATTGTGCCTTGCGTGCAGACGCAATGCCTGTGCCAGTAACATTGATGTCGACGAGAACCATCCGCGCATCGTCTGTCTTCTTGGTCGTCGCGGTCCAGCGCCAATTCTGTCCGCCGTTGACTTCTTCACCATCCGTTTCCCCCAATGTCGGGGGCGAAGGGTTCGACAATATCTCAACCGCAACATTACGTGCGACCTGCCACGCCAGCCCACTCTCGCCCAATTGCGACGTTGACCGGACCGAATAGCCTTGCAATCGCACCATCGCGAGCGCAGCAAGACTGAAGATCGCCAGAGCGACCATGATTTCGAGCAACGTGAAGCCGTTACGCGATAAGGCCGGTTTAGCGCGCGACACGAACGTCTCCCGTCGCGGACAGATTGACCGTCACGACCTTCTCGCCACGCTTGACCCCGATGGCGGCGCTGCTGGAAGGCAGGCCGGTGCTGTCAAACGCGACCCGCAATTGTCGAGCCTCGCCAATTGATGCGCTTGTGCCGCGTGCCCATTCCTGACTTGCGAAGGGTTTTTCCCGTAGCGGCCTCCAGGACCCATCCGACCGGGCTTCGAACGAATAGCCCGAAGGCCGGATGGAAAAGGCCATCGGCGTGGATTGCAAAATGGATTGGTCGCGCAGCGCGGCAAGGCGTGCAGCAAGCTGCTCCGCCTCATCCCGTGCACCACGGTCTGTCGAACGCGCCGTCATCACTACCGCAGCACTCGCCACGCCGATAATAAACAGCACCACCATCAGCTCGACCAGAGTAAAGCCACGCTCGCGCGAGGCGGGGTTGGATGTGGATGTTGGCTTATTCGCCGTAGATATCCGCATTTTCATTCTCGCCGCCAGGCGCGCCATCGGCGCCTAGGGAGTAAATATCGAACGCTCCGTTCCGGCCGGGAACGCTATATTGATAGGGACGGTTCCACGGATCGTTCGGCAATTTCTTGATATAGCCCTCGGTTCGGCCACCCGCTGTTGCGGGCGGGTTTACAAGGGCTTGCAACCCTGCGCCGCTGTCGGGATATGTCAGATTATCGAGGCGATAGGTTTCCATCGCTTGGCCCAAAACCGCAATGTCGGCCTTCGCCTTTTGAACCATCGCCTTATCCTGATTGGGCAAGACGTTGATCGCAACAATTGTTGTCAGCAAGGCGAGGATGAAGAGTGTGACCATCATTTCGACAAGGGTGAAGCCATTGGCCGTCCCCTTTGCCCGTGAACGCCGGAATTCGACCGGTGCGCGCTCTGGGTCGGTGAACAGGTGAAACAAGATGCGTAGCATATCTATATTCCCGTAAGATTTTGAAGTTGGAGAATGGGCAATAAAATTGCCAGGATGATAACCGCCACAACGCCGCCCATGGCGACGATGATCAGCGGTTCGAGCAGGGACAGCGCAGCGCTGGTAAAGTTGTCAAACTCCCGCTCCAGATATTCCGAAGCACGTTCCAGCATCAGTTCAAGCTGCCCCGCGCTTTCGCCGCTGGCGGTCAGATAGACGAGCAGCGGAGGAAATACGCCGCTGGCACGCATGGCACCCGAAAGGCTACCGCCGCTGCGCACGGCTTCTACAATATCGTCATTGGCTTGCAGCAGCAGTTTGTTGCGTATTGTCCCGCCCGTGAGGCGCAAGCCCTCAAGCAGTGGCAAGCGGCTGGCAACCATGGTCGACAACGTCCGCGCCATCCGTGCTGCGTGGAGATTGCGCAACAATTTGCCGATTACCGGAATCTGGAGCACCTTGCGGTCCACATACAAGCGGAACGCCGGTTGCTGCAGGGCACGCCAAAAAAGAAAGCCCGCAGCGATGAGAACCAGAAGCAAGACCCACCAATAGCTGGCCAAAAAAGCCGAAAGGCCAATGACGATGCGTGTAAGCAGAGGGAGTTGTTGATCGACATTATCGAACTGTTCGACAACCCGGGGCACGACCGAGACCATCAACCCCATCACGACCAGAATGGCTACGAGCGAAAGGACGGCCGGATAGGCCAAAGCGCCGATAATCTTGCCGCGCATCTCCGCCTGCCGTTCCAGCAAAGCGGCCAGACGCTCGGAAATGAGAGACAGGGTCCCTGCCCCCTCGCCCGCTGCGATCATCGCGCGGTACAGCGCGGGAAAGCTCGTCGGCTCTCGGCGCATGGCTTCCGAAAAGCGCTGCCCTTCTACAACCCCTGCATGCACATTGCCGAGTATTTCGCGGACATGGGCCTGCTCGCTCTGCCGGCTAATGGTGCGGAGCGCTTCTTCAAGGGGACTTACCTGGATCAGGGACGAAAACTGGCGCGTGAACAGTGTCAATTGCTTAGTCGACAGGCGTCTCCGGCGCCGTTGCAGATCCGAAAACACAGAACGCCGGGCTTCAGCTTCGTTCAACTTTACGACATAGAAATTCTTCTTGGCGAGCGCTGCACGCGCCGCGTCATCGTTGGCGGCATGGACCTTACCTTTGATGTCCCGACCCAATGTGTCGATGACCTGATAGGCAAATTCAGGCATCGTCTATGTCTTCCCGACGGGAAATGCGAATGGCCTCTTGCGGCGTGGTGAGACCAGCACGAACCAATTTGCGCGCGGCGGCACTCAGATTGGGCTGGTTCACGAAAGCATGCCGCGCCAAAATTGCCTCGTCACCACCATCATTGATCAGACGGCGGATTGTCTCGTCCACGCGTACCGCCTCAAACACGCCGATCCGGCCCTGATATCCGGTGTTGTTACATTGCGGACATCCGACCGCCTTGAAGACTGCCGTTCCCTGATCAAAGCCAAGCAAAGATGCCGCATTTCCATCCGCTTGGACAGTCTGCCGACATGAAGGGCATAGACGCCGAACAAGCCGCTGGGCGATCACCGCACGTAGTGTCGATGCCAACAGGAAGGGTTCAACCTTCATGTCGCGCATACGCGTGATCGCACCGATGGCATCATTGGTGTGCACGGTTGTCAGAACCAAATGTCCGGTCAAAGCCGCTTGAACAGCAATATCCGCCGTTTCGCGGTCACGGATTTCGCCGACCATCACGACGTCCGGATCCTGACGCAATATGGCCCGCAATCCGGCGGCGAATGTCATGCCAACCTTGGCATTTACTTGCGTCTGGCCCACGCCATCGATGGCATATTCAACCGGATCTTCGACGGTCAAAATGTTGCGCGTGCCGTCATTCAGGCTTTTCAGGCCAGCATAGAGCGTGGTCGTTTTACCAGAACCCGTAGGACCCGTAACCAATATGATGCCATTTGGCTCAGCCAAGGCTTCCTGCAATATTTTTAGTGTGTCATCGGACATGCCGAGCACATCCAACGAAATGCCGGTGTTTTCCTTGTCCAATATACGCATCACCACGCGCTCGCCCACACGGCTGGGGAGCGTAGACACACGAACGTCAATCAACTTTCCACCCAAGGTCAGACCGATCCGGCCATCCTGCGGTATCCGGCGTTCGGCGATATCAAGCCGCGCCATAACCTTAATACGGCTGACGACGACGGGCGCGACATTAGCCGGCAGACGCAATCTTTCCTGCAACACACCGTCGGCGCGCATCCGAATGACGAGGCCAGTTTCATAAGGCTCGATGTGAATATCCGAAACACCCTGACGGACCGCTTCGGCGATAATGCCGTTGATAAGCCGGATAACCGGGGCATCATCGGCACTATCGAGAAGATCGTCGGCGCTTGGCAACATATCGGACAGCAAATCGCTGTCGCCCATGCCTATGGACCCGGCCATAGCGGCGGCGGAGCCGTCCATCGCGTAATGATCGGACAGATAGCGGTCGAACGTGCTGTTATCGGATATCTCGACGTCAAAAGGCATCGAAAAATAACGCCGGACTTCAAGCAGCATCAGCGGGTCTGCACCCTCGCGCATTGCTACAACCAGGCGGTCGTCAACCTGATGGCGCAACACAACGCCATGGGCTTTTGCAAAAGCATAGGGAATGTCGATCAAAGGCGCGCGTGCAACTTTCTCTACCGTCTCTTCGGACACGGTTTCTGTCATTTCTGCAGGGTCTGCATCACCACGCCGAATGATCATTGGCCACCCCCATCCGTTTGAATGATGTTGCTGGGTGGTATGTCTGCGGACTGGAGCGCTCCATTGTTAGTAGGACGATCCAGAGTATCCGTTGCGCCAATGACCACATCATTTTGTCCGGCAACCGGTGCGATCGGCGGCACAGCGCCCATATAGTCCCGCAACAGTTCGTCGATACTCGGTTCGACATCCGGATTACGCGCCAATTGCATGCCGCGGACATAATCGTAACGCCGGGCAGTCAATCGGTCGCCGTCTGCCTTGCTGCGCAGTATGGTCGGGCGAATGAAGACCATGAGATTGGTCTTGCTGCGGCTGCGGCTGCGCGATTTGAAAAGTTCGCCAATCAGGGGGATGTCGCTCAATAGCGGAATGCGTTCGATCGTCCGGCGCTCGTCGTCGTTCAGCAGTCCGCCGATTGCGAGCAACTGGCCATCGCCAACCGTGAGCGTCGTTTCGAATTCGCGCTTGTTCAAAATGAGATCGCTCGACCGAGAGGATACGGGTCCCGCGACGCTCGATACTTCCTGTTTAAGGAACAGCTTTACGTCGCCTTGGGAGTTCACTTGCGGCGTGACCTCCAATTTGATCCCGACCTCCTGCCGTTGAACGGTACGGAAGGCGTTTTCGAAATTGGCGGACAATTGTTCGCCTGTGCTGACAGGTACTTCCTGCCCGACGAGGAATTTCGCCTTCTGGTTATTCAGCGTAACGATATGCGGCGTTGCCAGCAGGTTGGATTCGGTGTCGGCTGCAATTGCGTTGATGATCGTACCGAAAATCGCATTTTTCCCGATATCCAGCGCAAATCCGCCAAATCCGCCGGTGGCACTCAATATCGAGGCCGCTGCTGCTTCCTGCAAACTGTCCCCCAACGCGCTGTTGGTCGACGTGGTCGTTGTGTTACCGTTGACCGTCGTTGTCGTTCGGGTCAGTTCCTCGGCACCAATCGCGCCGGCAATGGTCAGAATATTGGGCGTCGCGTTCGAATAATTGGTCGCGGCAAAGGGCAAATTCTCGCCCCCGACAAGAAACTGGACGCCCAGCTTTTTCGCGGCCTCATTGCCAATCTCGACAACGATAGCTTCGACCAGGACCTGTTCGGGGCGCGTATCGAGTTGCCGGATAAGCTCACCGAGGGTCCGCTGCATTTCGGGATTGGCGGCCACGATCAAAGCGTTCGCGCCTTCATAGCGGGTAACCACGACCGGGCCTCTTCCACCGATGCCGTTCAAGCCGGCACCGGACGAAACCGCGGTGATCGGAGTTGGTGCCTGAACCGGTGCACCCGCAGCACCCGCCGGGGCCGCGACCGGAGGGAGATCGGAACCTGAATCCGCGCCTTTTTGCCCGCCGATGAGGGACTGGACCGTTTCCAGCAATGTTTCGGCGTTTGCATGTTCCAGCCGGTAGACGCGGATCTCCGCGCCGGACTGTGCTCGCGCATCCAGTTGCTTCGCCATGGCGGCAAAACGGGCAACCGATGTCGGATCGCCCCTGAGTGCAATTGCATTGCTGCTGTCGATTGCGGCAACGGAGACCGGAGGACGTCCGCCCTCACCGCCACCCTGCCCGGCCAGCCCCTGCAAGGCCGTCGCAATTTCGCGAGCGCCCGCATTGTCCAGCGTCACGATCTGTGTCGCGGCCGAGTCACGGTCGATTTGACGGACCAATTCCCGGATGCGGCGCAAGTTATCGGCATAATCGGCGACTACGAGGCTGTTGGCATTCCGGTTGGCGGTAATCGATCCTTCGCGGCTTACCAGCGGACGTAATGTTTCGACCGCCGTGGTGGCGTCAATCGACCGCAGACGAAATACTTCGGTCACAAATTGGCTGGGTGCAGCCGATTTGCTACCGACGCGGCTCGGCTGAGTAGCTGCGCCTTCCGAAGGCTGCACACGATAGCCACCGCCCCGCATCGGAATGGCGACCAGACCGTTGGCGCGCAATGTCGACAGGAATACTTCAAAATATTCGGACCGCGAGAGCGGACGATCGGTCACCACCGATACTTTACCGGTGACGCGACCATCCACGATGAAGGTTTGCCCGGTCACCCGCGCGGCATCCTGCACAAAAGCACGAATATCAGCGTCGCGGACATTCAGCGTGTGCTGCGCGGCGAGCGGCTCGGCAAAAATCAGGGCTGCGCACGCCAGCCAAATGGGAAGTTTAGAGTTCACGGTTGTTCCAGATTTATCGAGATGGGTACCTCGGCCCCGCCGCGTTCGACATCGACGCTAAGGCGGGTTCCGGGTCGGAATTGGGCGGCAACATCTGCTGCCGATGAAACCGGACGGCCGTTGACGGCCACGACGACATCGCCGTCCTGAAATCCGGCGAGCCGCAGCATCGTGCCGTCATCACGCGGTTGGAGGACGAGGCCTGTTACGCGACCGCCTTCATTGCGTGGCGCGAAACCGATGGATTTCTGAAGGCTTGCCGCGTTAAGGGCCGCGCCGGTGGATGCAGGTGCGGTGGGCATAACCGGAGCAGGAGCGGTTCCTGTCGGATTTACCGTTTCTGCCGGAACGGACTGGTCAAGATACAGCGATTCCTTCACCCCGCCGCGCGACAAAATGACATGGTCGAAAGCAACAGCGTCGAGTGTAACGCCAGGGGCAATTTCTTCCCCCACGCCGAAGCTGCGCTGGACACCGTCTTCGCCTGCGATAATTGCCGATCCACCACCCGAACTTTCATTGGCGCGAATGCCGTATAAGGTCAGGTTAAGCGACGTAATATTGTCTGCACCTGCAGCGGGTTGATCGCTTCGGAAGAAGGGATCAAAACCTGCGAATAACGCGGCGCGGGCAGATTGCGGCACGACGTTGACCGCCACTGGACGCCAGTCGCCAAGCGGTCCCACGGGCGTAACGATAAACCAGGCTAGCCGGGCGAATTGGATTGCGGCCAAAAGTGCCAACACACAGATGATCAGCGTTGCAAACGGAACCGAAGCGATCCGGCGCGGGCGCAACTTCAGTCTTTCCGCCAACAAGAACGCCACACTTTCCCCCGATGATTCTGTACTTTCAAATGCGGAACTAAGGCGGGGCTATGACTCGTGAATGACGCTAAAGTGACAGTTTAATGACCACTCAAAAGTGAAGCGAACTTCCGCTCAAGTCGCGTGGCCCAAAAAATAACGGCAGCACATCGATATGACATGCTGCCGCGAGTCAGGGGGCTGTGAAAAACTTAGAAATTGATCTCTACGCCAACCGAGGCGCTGATGCCTTGGCGATAGCGGTTGTAGAAAATCTTGTTGTCGCCGCTTTCCTGAAATTCCTGATATTTGGTATTGGTCAGGTTGCGCAGTTCGAACTTCAACTCGGCTTCCTTACCCGCAAAGGTAAAGCCTTCTCGCGCCACGAAATCGAGCTGGAAGCCCGGCTTTTCCTTGATGTCGGGCTGCCCCGATGCACCACGGCTAGTGACGCGTTCGCTCGCATAGGTCAGCAAAATGGTCTGCTGCGACAAGCGTTCGGTATCTTCCAGACCGAATTGCAAGTTCACCAGATGATCAGACTGTCCGGTCAACGGCGATCCGTTCGTGAAAAAGTCCAGTGCATTGGTTGAAGAAGAGTTGAACACAGCGACGGTGTCACCGGATTTCACGCTAATCTTCGACTTGGTGTAGGTGTAGTTCGCAATCACGACAGCACGACGCGTCGAAAAGAAACCCTTATCTCCGATGCCGGAAAGGTCGAAATATTTCTGGGTTTCGATTTCTACGCCGTAAAGATCAGCTTTTGGCGCGTTGGCGAAACTGGTGATAACCGAGTTATCATCAAAGCTCGAAAAGGACTCAATCGGCTTGTCGATCCGTTTGAAAAATCCGGCAACGGTCAAGCGCTGGTCACGATCGAAATACCATTCGTAACGCGCTTCCGCATTGTACAACTGGCTATCGGTCAACAGCGGGTTACCGCGGAACAGACGGTTGGAGTCCGTGTCGTAATAATTCTGGAAAATCAGCTCACGAAACTGGGGCCGGGCAATGGTCTTGGAACCGCTGAGGCGCAGCTTCATCTGGTCGGTCATATCCCACGTCAACGTCGCCGCCGGCAGCCAGTAGTTTCTGTTCAGGCTGGTCGACGCCAACGATGCCGTCGGCGTGTTGAAGACCTGAACGGGATTGACGGTTTGCTTTGCCGTTTCGTAGCGCACGCCAATATTCAGGCTGATCTCCGGCGTAATGAACGCCTGAATTTGTCCATAGCCCGCATTATTCAGCAAACGCGCATCAAAAACCGGGTTGGCTTCGTTCGTATCGATGAGCGCAATGTTGTAGAAATCGATCACATCGGGCTGCAACAGGAAGTCAGGGCGGAACAGCGCGACCGCGGTCGGGAAAGTAGCCGGTGCGGTAAACTGGAAGTCACGACGTTCCGTACGGCGGGTGGTATCCGAATAAGCGTAACCCAATGTCGCTGTGATATCCGGGGTCACTTTGACCGACAAATCGAGGCCACCGGCCCACAGATCTTCGTTCAGATAGGAATAGCTTACTTCAGCGCTCCCCTGCTGGCCGTTGTTTAGGCGGTTGATGAACTGCTGTCCAAAGGGATCGGTCGCAATGTTGCTCCGGAAATATTCGAAGCTGAACTCATCTGGCGCTTCACGCTTTGAATTGGCATAAGCCACGCGGAAGCTCAGGTTGACGTCCGGCGACAATTTGAATTCGCCGACAAGCTGCGAATCCACCAGTTGGCGTTCGAACCAGGCGGTATCCTGCTGCATCAAGGTTGCGGTCGGCGATGTCGTCTGACGTGTACCAACGCCGAGGCGGGCCTGCTTCAGCGTGTCGCGAATGAACAGGTTGGTCCAACGGATCTTTTGCTCGCCTGCTTCGATACCGAAACCGACAAGTCCGTTTACGACGATACGGTTATCCGTAATCACCTTCTGGAAATCGAGTTCCTTCTGGGACAGATCTAGGGTCGACGCGGTTTGCTGGATGGTATCGCGGGTACGCCATTTGTTGCTGTAACCGGCGTTGAAAATGATACCCATGGTGGCATCGTCGCCAATGTCGAAGTTGGTGCCGCCGGTGATGGTGGCCGAACCATTTGGCGGCAGGTTGCGGTTGCGCTGGATTACGGCGTTCCGGCCTGTGACCAGTTGGGAGGCAATAGCCTGCGTGTCTACATTGCCCGCACTGATCCGCTCGCCACTTGCGAAGTAGGCGGCAAGTGCCGGTTGCAAGTCGCGGTTGCCATTGTCAAATCCGCTCCAGTCTTGCGAGCTACCATAATAGGTATAGCCCAACTGGTTTGTGGTTTCGCCATTGATGCTGAGATCACCACCAACGGTCAAAAACGTTTCGCGCGGGATGGCTTTGGTGGTCAGGTTGATAACGCCGCCGCCAAATTCACCGGGGAAGTTGGCCGAGTAGGTTTTTTGCACCAGTGACGACGCAATAACGCTGGTCGGAAAAAGATCGAGCGGTACAACGCGCTTCAGGGGTTCAGGGCTTGGCAGCGGTGAGCCGTTCAGCAGCGCTAGGGAGTAACGATCGCCCAGACCACGCACATAGACGAAGCCATTTCCAACAACACTAAGACCCGTAACGCGCGCCAGTGCGCCAGCGATGTCGCCTTCACCGGTACGTTCAATATCCGCGCTGGACAGAACCGAAACTACTTGGGGTGCGTTTTTCGAAATATTGCGGTCGAGATAACCGCGCACAACAATTTCATCACCACCGGGAATAGAAACGTCGACCTGTTCTTCTTCTTCCGTTGTGGCGGGGTCGGCAGTTGGTTCAGCAGGCGCTTGTTCGCTGCTCGCATCTGCTTCCTGCTGCTCGGCTGCGGTCTCGGTTGGTGCTGGCTCTGCATCCTGCGCGAATGCCATCGAAGGCGAAACGAGCGCTGACGTCAAAAGCAACAGGCTGATGGCCCCCAATGGCTTCAACATAAACTATCCCTTATTTTTCATTCAAAAAAGGTGGGGTGCGCGGTCAAGCGTGCACCCCACCCTGTATCGTGCTGCCTATTAGAAGGTCGGCAGGGAGGTGCAGAGACCCGACGTGCTGGTTCCGAGATTTGCCGTCCCGCTGTTGCAGGTCCAGCCGGCATACCAGGTGTCGTTCGCGTCACGTACGGCACCAACATAGGTCGTGGCATCAAAGAATGCGTTCAACGTGCTGGCATTGAATGCCGTCACAGCAGTTTCGTTCGCTCCGTTGATGAACAGTGACGTCAAAGTCGGTGTGAACGCACTATTATTGTTGTTGCTGCCCGAACCGAAGATCGCAGAAACCTGCGCATCTGTGACACCGTTCAAACCAACAAATGGCGTTGCGCTGCACTGAGCGACGACCGAACGGATAACCGGAGCACCGGCTTCGTCGATCGCAGCATCAACAGTTGCCGACGCTGTCTGCGGGCGGCTGATGCGCAGGCAAGAGGTGTTCGGGCTGACGATGACGCCGTTGGCCAATGTATAGTCCGTACCACCACGCAGCAGGATCGCCGTCAGGTTGCCTGTGTTGTTGCGCTGGATGAAAGTGAAGTTGGCGACGCGGGTATTCTGGCGCGGTGTGTTACCGTCCAGAGCATTATCCGAGTCAGCTTCGATGATCGAGTCACCAGCCCCCTGACGCTGCACGGCGAGAACATATTGGAAGTTCGCCTTAACGCCGGTGTCGGTGTCGAGATTGTCATCGTCCGCGCCGATGGCCACGAAATACTTCATGTTCACGCTGCCGCCGAAGAATTCAGCCGCATCGTCCGAGCTGTTGAACGACTGGATGTGGTCCAGAACTGTACCGGTACCGGTGCCGCCGGTGGTCAAAGCCTGAAGTTCCGAGTTGCCCGAGAGAACGAAGCCCGAATAACGGATTTGGACAAAGCTCAAACGTCCGCTGTTGTCCGCGCTGTTGGCGCCGCCGTAAAGTGCCGGATCAACAGCGCCTTCAACTTGACGTTCGCAAGCAACGGTACCCGGTGTAGCTGCAGGAGCAGCACAATCCGTGATTGGTGCACGGCCGTTCAAAACGACCCCGCCCCACTGGCCGATCGAGCTGTCGGTGTTCAAGCCCAGCACGTTGTCACGGCTGGTGAAGATGATGGGCAGTGCTGCCGTACCAACGGCGTTCAAGCGGTTTCCGCGGTTGACGTTCAACCAAGATACGCCGGTGCCGCCGAACACGATAACACCGGGTTCGATGTTCAACGTCACGACATTGTTTGTCGAAGCAGGTCCCTGGTCGGTACCAACGTCAACGCGTCCACCCAGACGGTAGAGCACGCCAGTAATCTTCGGCAAAGTGCTGGTCGTGTTGAGGCGCGCAGGAAGCGTGCAAACGCGATAGGTTCCGGTTGGTCCGGTGATCGTGCCTGAATCGGTCAGCCCTTGAGCGTCCGCGATTGTCGGGCAGCCGCCGGCTGGCGTCACTGCTGCGGGAGGCGGCGGAGGAGGTGGCGGGGGTGGCGGAGGCGCCGGATTGTTAATGGTAATATTTCCGCCTGTTCCAGGCGATGCGATATCGTCTGCGCCGCAGCCGGCAACAAGGGCAGCCGCCGCAGTTGCATATATAATGCCACGCAATTTTGGATCTAACATTCTGATTCTCCGCAACAAATAAGAAGCCTGTATTCAGGCGTATGCAACGGACCAGCGACGAATCAACAGAGGCCCCACCCGTTGTCGAGCTTGCCGATAGAAGCCGCCTGTGACGGGGCTGTGGTTATCGCATTACAGTTGAGAGAATCATTTTGGACACTTTTGTGACATCCGCAGATTCATGTGGTGCAGCGCAATATTTATTTTTTGCGCAAACAAAAAGGGCGGGTCAAAACGGCCCGCCCTCTTTTGAAAGTGCCAATGGGCCCCCCTATAATTGAAGTGCAATCAGCGAGAAGCGACCTTCATCTGCAATCCCGACAATGCCAGCCGCGCGGCGTCTTTTGAATTCATGACGCGTCCATCGGCCAGAACCAGATCGACCTCATCTCGGCTTTGCATGGCGGTCGAAAAGAGATCGGCAGCCTCGGCAATGCGGCCTGTGCGCGCATAAGCCTGGCCCAGATTGATGAGTTTTGCAGGGTCGTGCCGGCTCACCCGTTCATTTGCCAAAATCTGCGAAATCGCACGCTCATTATCCCCCGCGACCAATGCATCATACCCAATGGAACCCTTGGGATAGCCCACCTCGCCGTTCGGTGCAGGCTGTGCTTGCGCGACTCCACTCATGCTGGCCAACACCAAAGCACTGATAAATAGAGTTTTCATGGCAATTCTCCTCATTCCTGAGTTAAATATTACAATTATATGACATTGTTGCAATATAATTGTAATATTTCTGTCACTTTTCTCCATCCCCTTCGATGGGCAGATCGACGGCTGTCACATTGCTGTCGTGAAATATCTATCAAACTGAATGCATATCGGCATCAAAGCGCAATCGACCGACCCTAATTCGCGGACTGCAAACGATCTCAGGGAAGGAAAAAATAATGCGTAAATTTGCTTCGATATTCTTGGCTAGTGCAGCCCTCATTGCTTCTCCCGCAATCGCACAACAGGCGAATCCGCCTGCGGATACGGATACAGTGGAGGAAGAAATCGTCGTCTTCGGCCAGGGCGAAACACGACAGGTTCAAGAGATTAGCAGCAAGGAGTTGCTAATTCTCGTCCCCGGCACCAGCCCGCTCAAAGCCATTGAAAAACTCCCCAGCGTGAACTTTCAATCGGCCGACCCGTTCGGCACTTATGAATGGTCGAGCCGCGTATCCATCCGCGGGTTCAACCAGAACCAGCTTGGCTACACGCTCGACGGAATTCCGTTGGGCGACTCGACCTATGGAAACAACAACGGCCTGCACATTGGCCGCGCGATCATTTCCGAGAATATCGGTGTGACCCGCGTTTCCCAAGGTTCCGGTTCGATCGGGACACAGGCGACCAACAATCTCGGTGGCACGCTCGAATTTTTCTCAGCTGACCCCAGCGATGGCTTGGGCGTCGACGCCAATCTCACCTATGGTTCGGAAAATACCATCAGAGGCTTTGGCCGCGTCAACTTTGGCGAAGCCGACGGCATCCGCGGATTTATTTCCGGTGTCTATCACAATGCCGAAAAGTGGAAAGGCGGCGGCGATCAACGGAACTGGCAGATCAACGCCAAAGCGATTATTCCGGTGGGCGTTGCCGAATTCGATGCCTATTTCGCCTATTCCGACCGTGCCGAGCAGGACTATCAGGATCTTTCGCTCGAAATGATTGCGCGGCTTGGATATGATCATGACAATTTCTTCCCTGATTATGCGACAGCAATCCGCGCAGCGCAGGGTGTTTTCACAGCGCCGATCAATAATCTGGACGACAGCTATTATGATGCATCGGGTTTGCGCAAAGACACGCTTGCGGCGTACGGCTTGACCGCGCCCCTTGGCGATGGCGTCACATTCAAGATTAAAGCCTATTATCATGATAATACCGGCCAAGGCACATGGGGCACGCCCTATGTACCCAGCCCCAACGGCGTACCGATGTCGATCCGCACCACCGAATATGACATCCAGCGCGGCGGCGTTTTCAGCTCGCTCAACGCCGAAGTGGGTGACCATGAAATTACGGTCGGCGGCTGGTATGAGCATAATGACTTTACGCAGGCCCGTCGTTTCTACGCCTATGAAAGCCTGACCACACCGGGTCGCGACCATACCAAGTTCCAGCGCAACCCCTTTTTCACCCAATGGTTGTTCGACTTCAACACGGACACGCTGCAATATTATGTACAGGACAAAATCAGCCTCGGCGATCTGACCATCAATCTGGGTTGGAAGGGCTTTCAGGTAAATAATGAAGCCGACCCGAGAATACAGGGCGCTTTGGCGGCCGGTAAAATCAAATCCACTGACTGGTTCCAACCCCATGCCGGTGTTGCCTATAAACTCACCGACAAGGCAGAAATCTTCGGGGGCTTTACCCAAGTAACCCGCGCTTTCGTCTCTTCGGCGACCAGTGGCCCCTTCTCCACTACACAGGCTGGCTTCAACGCCTTGATCGCGCGCGGCCTGAAGCCGGAGGAATCGGATACTTATGAATTGGGTGCCCGCTATAATGACAGCGTCTTCAATGGCGTTATCGGCGTCTATTATGTCAACTTCCGCAACCGTCTGCTCGGTGTGCAGACGGGCGCTGGTATCGTCGGCAACCCTGCGATCTTGCAGAATGTGGGCTCGGTTCGCTCCATCGGTTTCGAAGCCGCTGGTGACCTGCGCCTTGGCGGCGGCCTGACACTGTTTGCATCCTATAGCTACACCGATGCCTCCTATCGGGACGACGTGGTAACGCCGACCGCAATCATCCCGACCAAGGGCAAGGATGTGGTCGATACGCCAAAGCATTTGCTTCGCGGTGAAATCGCCTATGATAGCGACAGCTTCTTCGGCCGGATCGGCGCAAACTATATGAGCAAACGTTACTTCAACTATCTCAACGACCGGTCGGTATCCAGCCGGGTGCTGGTGGATGCCACCATCGGCTATCGCTTCGACATGGGCATGCGGACGCCGATTGAGCTGCAATTGAATGCAACCAACTTGCTCGACAAAAAATATGTGTCGACAATCGGCTCCAACGGCTTCGGCAACAGCGGCGACAACCAGACCCTGCTTGCCGGCGCACCGCAGCAATTCTTTGCCACGGTCAAGGTCGGTTTCTGATGAAGTCTGCATGGTGGATCGGCAGCGCGCTTGCAATGAGCGCGCTGCCATCGGCATCCTTTGCCGAACCAGTTCTGTTGATCTCGATCGACGGGCTGCAGCCCGCCGATGTGATCGAGGCGGACAAGCGCGGCATAGACATTCCGAATTTGAAGCGATTCGTACAAGAAGGTACATATGCGACCGGTGTAAAGGGCGTGCTTCCGACCGTCACTTATCCGAGCCATGCGACTTTGTTGACCGGCGTAAGCCCTTCAAAGCATGGCATTATAGGCAATACCAGCTTTGATCCTATGCAGATCAATCAGACCGGATGGTACTGGTATGCCAGCGATTTTAAGGTCCCGACGCTATGGGACGCGGTCCACAGGGCCGGACGCTCAACGGCAAATGTGCATTGGCCAGTGAGCGTCAAGACAGCCGGAATTACATGGAATATACCGCAAATTTGGCGGACTGGTCATGGCGACGATGCCAAATTGATAAAGGCGCTCGCGACACCCGGACTGATGGAAGGGCTTGAAGCCAACCTCGGGACATATGCCGCTGGAATAGACGAGAGCATCGAGGCAGATGAAAATCGGGGCGTATTTGGCGCGGCTCTGATCAAACAGCAGAAGCCCTATTTCACCACGCTCTATTTTACGGCGCTCGACCACGAACAACATGAAAAGGGCCCGGACACCGCTGCAGCGCATGCGGTGCTGAAGCGGATCGATGCCATTGTCGGAAAGCTAATCTCCGTCCAATTGGCGACCCAGCCTGACAGCATCATCGCCGTCGTTTCGGACCATGGCTTTTCCAAGGTGGACACCGAGGTCAATTTGTATCGGGCCTTTATCGATGCCGGGCTGATTATCCTTGATGCCAATGGCAAGATTTCAAAATGGGAAGCAAGCCCGTGGAATTCAGGCGGTTCGTCCGCCATCGTGCTGGCGCGACCCGAAGACACTGCTCTGGCAGCGCGCGTGTCGGCGGTGCTCGAGAAGCTGAAAGCAGATCCCGCAAATGGCATCGCTGCCATTGCGGACAAGACTGAAATCGCAAAAATGGGTGGCAATCCGCAGGCGAATTTCTACGTCAGCTTTGCGCCGAACGCCTATAGCGGTGGCTTCAAGGGTAAGGACGCCCCCTTGCTTTCCCCTTCCCCTGGCAAAGGAACCCACGGCTATTTTCCCACCAGTCCGCTGATGCACTCATCCTTCATGGTGATGGGCAAGAATGTCGCCAAAGGCCGTAATGTTGGTGAAGTGGACATGCGCGCTATTGCGCCGACCTTGGCAAAATGGCTGGGCGTATCGCTTCCGGATGCAGAGGTGCCGCCGCTGTAATAGGCGCCGTTAGGCGGCGCGTTGCTGCGCCATCAAATGCTCGACGATGCCATAGGTCCGGTCATTGTCGACATCGATGGCCTGCGTTCCATCGCGCAAGATGACCGGGGCAATGCTGTGGCCTATCCGCTTTGCGATACGGTCAAGCCCGGTCGGCAGGCTGACCAGATGAAAACGCAAGAGCAGCAGGTTGATCAGCCCGAACGCCTGGACAATACGGCTGGCTTTCTTTGCGAACTGCCCGCCGCCGCGGAAAAACTCGGCCGCTTTCAGAGCGGACACATCGCGCAGGCCATAAAGGTTGCAGTTGGAGAACTCGCCGTCCTTGAACCGGTAGAACCGGCGTTGCCCCTCGGGATGGGCGGCCAACACAGCCTCGCGCGTCGCCATTGCAATCGCAACATCATGGCTCTGCAGTGCCCCTATCATTGCATTGACAGATGCCGCCTTCAAAAGCGCATTGTCTGCTGTTGTTACGACTACCGGGCCTTCATGCCCTTCGGCAGCATTGCGGACGCTGTCGGCGATATTATCTGCTGCCGCACAAAAACGGATTTTGTTGCCCATGCCTCCATCGCGTTCAACGATGTCCCCGATTGTCTTGAACATCTCGGGCTCGATGGACACCATGATGCTATCGATATCCGGATGCGCCGACAATGTCCGGAGCACATGGATGATAAGCGGCTCGTCGTGCAGGGGAACAAGGCATTTGTGGCTCGTACCAAATCGCAGAGCGAGCGGATCGACCTGCCCTTTTCGTTGGGCAGCAAGCACTATGGTGCGGACATGGGGCATATTGGTCCTTAAGGGAATTTCAGGCCGCTACGGCTTCAGCTTGGGTAATCAGACCCTGCCGCATCAAGCTTTCGCACAAGATGGTCTCGATCAAATCCGCGTGGCTCCAGCCGACAAGCTCGGCCGATTTTCCGAAGACCTTTTGCGACCAAAGATTGCAGTTCAGATTGACTTCCAGCATGTGCAACTTCCCGTTGCGTTCATCCAGTCGGAATTCGAACCGTCCATAGTCGAAGGGGAAGAATATGCCGGCCATGATCTTGGTGTAGTCCGCAATCTTGGGCGCCCATTCGCTGCCTTCAAAAGGCACCAACCGGTATTTCTGTTCGCGCTCCACCAGATCGCGTTTTTCCTGATAGGTGCGCAAATGGCTTGGATCGGTCTGTTCGAACAGCATCATCGGCAATATGGTCGGTAAGCCACCGCAATGGATCACAGGCACTTCCACATCACTTCCATCCAGAAATGGTTCGACGAGCGCATCATGGCCCTCGCTGTGGATCTCTTCGATCGCGATGCGCGTTTCGGCCCAACTGGTCGCGTCACGTACACCCCAACTTGCGGACGATGCGTTGGGCTTGATGACGAGTCGCTCGGCGCGTGGACATGGATCTTGCAGCACGGGCATGCCCCGCCGGTAAATCGCCCATGGCGCTGTCGGCACCCCGCGCGCTTGCGCCTCCAACTTTGTCAAATGCTTGTCATCCGAAAGGCCGCGTAAAATCGGGCTGGCACCCAAAAATGGAATACCCAGACGCGTCGTCAGCAGCGGCAAAAGCATTTCTGAATTCAGGAAGCCACCGCGATTGAGGAGCGGAAATACAAAGTCGCAACCCGGATCGGCAAAGAGCGCTTCGTAGCTGTCCGCCAGTTGGAGGTTAAGGCCAATGCCCTCTAAAACCTCCCTTATCTCGCGATGATAGAGTGCGTGATTGCCATCCTCATGATGCAAGCCGCCTTGCCAAAACACATGCTTGGCCACGAACAATATCCGAACGCGCCGGAGGGTCTCTTCGGGAATGCGTGAAATGCGACGATCGCCAAAACGTAATATCTGCATGGCGACATGTTATCGCGCAGCAATATGACATTAACGTGAAAGCTCACCGCGCTTGTAACATGTCGGTCGCATTTGGTTGTTAGCTTTGGTGCGAAACTCCAATGGAAGCGCCCGAATGAACAGCGAACCTTTTCTATCGTTGATGCTCACCTCCGGTGGCGACAATCGCATATTGGTACCGAGCGGGCAAAACACCAACCGCTACGGCGCATCGCCCTACCCTCGCGCCACCTTGGGATACGCATCGTCAACGGCGAACGATATTTCGCTGGCGGCTTTCGGACATCTGGAAAGCTTCGTGTCGCAGGCGCCTGCAGGTGCGCTTTCCGCTTCTGCCTATTATGCGCAGACGTTGGAAATGCAGCGTGGCAGGCTGCGCCGTGCATGGGACCTTGACGATGCTGTCGATGTCATTTTCGCGCCGTCGGGCACGGACTTGGAATTTGTGGCACTTGCACTGGCAAAGGCTTGGTCGGGTAAGCGTATCGTCAACATTCTGCTCGGACAGGATGAAGTTGGTAGCGGCTGTGTGTTTGCAGCGGCCGGACAATTTTTCGCTGGCGAGACAGCTTTGGAACCCCATGTAGTCAAGGGGACATATGTCGAAGGGCTTGACCAAACAGATTTGGTCAACCTCCCAATCCGAGATGAAGACGGACAACCTTATGACAGCGCTGCCATCACAGCGCGCTTGAACCGCATTGGTGAAGACCATATCCAGATGGGTCACCATCTGCTCGTGCATGCGGTACACGGATCCAAGACGGGCCTCATCCTTCCCGATCTCGCCGATATTGACCGCTTGCGGGCCCAATTTGGTGACTCTATCTCTATTGTTGTCGATGCGTGTCAGTCTCGGCTCGAGCCTTCTGCGGTTCAGGCTTATCTGGACCGGGGCGCCATGGTCATGCTCTCGGGATCGAAATTTATCGGTGGCCCACCCTTCTCTGGCTTCTTGCTTGTCCCACCCCACCAAGCCCCGTGCCGCGCGTTGGCAAAAGGCCTCACTACGTTATTCCGCCGTGCCGAATGGCCGGCTGGCTGGCAAAGCGCGGCCCATTTGCCCGATGGCACCAATCCCGGATTGCTTTTGCGCGTCGAGGCATCGTTATTCGAAATGGAGCGATACCGCTTATTGCCTAACGCACGCCGGAATGAAGTGATTGACGCATTTGGCAAGGCTGTGCGCGCACTATCGGATAGGCTTGGCGCAGAACTGGTCATGCCAGCCCTGTCGGGTCCGGCATTGCATCAGTCGACCTTGGCCACACTCGACCTTTCCAAATGTCAGGGGCAGCCCGATTTTGCGACCGCACAACGTTGGTGCCGTGTCCTTTCCGCGCGCGGGCTACGTCTCGGACAGCCGGTGAAATGCCGGAAATTCGCGAACGGCGAATGGGCGGGGACCTTGCGGATAAGCTTGTCGATGCCGCTCATTGTCGAGTTATCGGATTTGTCGTCGGAAAAACTGCACCAGCGGCTTCAAAATGACATGACCCGGATCGCCGATGTCCTAGAGGCCGCAGCCCGACCCGTGGTTGCCTGAAAAATATTTCGTGGAAACCATATTCCGAAACCTGGGATGGCTGCTTGCAAGCCGCGGCATCAATGCGCTGCTCAGTCTCGTCTACCTTGCGTTGACGACCAGGACTTTGGGACTGGAGAATTTCGGTTATTTCACATTGATTGTAGTGCTGGCACAGGCGTTGGCCGGTTTCGTCAGCTTCAACGGATGGCAGGCCGTTGTCCGCTGGGGCGTTGAATCGGCAGCGGCCCGAACCGCCACAGGTTTTGCACTCGCGCTTGATATTTCCAGCATATTCGTCGGTATGTTTCTTGCATTGGGCTTAACTGCGCTTGCCGGTCTCTGGCTGCCCCTGCCCGACACTCTATTCTGGCCGACTTTTGGATTATGTGCGGCTACAATTGTCGCAATACGGTCAACTCCAACCGGTGTTCTGCGGCTTTATGAACGCTATGATCTTGCCGCAAAGGCCGATGCCGTCTTGCCCGTGGCACGCGCCATCGGCGCAGGATTGGCCGCACTTTTTGCACCCAATGTGACCGGTTTTCTTGTGGCATGGGCCATCGCTGAATTGGCCTGTGCGGCGGCGTTCTGGAAATACTCAGCGCGCTATGTTTCCATTGGACTGCCGGACATCAGCTTGAAACGGCTACCGGAGCAGCACCCCGATGTGTGGCAGTTCATTCTTGGCACAAGCCTGTCGCGTACCTTGGCGGTTATTTCAAAGCAGTGCATGATCCTGTTAGTTGGCGCCTTGGGCGGCGCTGCTCTGGCGGGGGGTTACCGGGTCGCGTCCCAATTGGGGCAAGCGCTCGTCCAACTGGGCGAAGCGCTTTCGCGCGCGATCTATCCCGAATTTGTGAAAACAAAAGATGCCGCCATTGTTCTGTCGAACAAGATAACATTGCTCTGCCTGATGACCGGCGCAGTCGCCATTCCTGTGGCTTATTGGGGTGGCGAAGCGGCGATCCGGTTGCTTGCCGGACCTGAGTTCGTGTTCGAGCATTCGGCTATGGTCATATTGGCGTGCGCAGGCGCCCTTGAACTTCTCGCGGCCAATTGGGAATCGTTGCTGGTCGCCAAACATAAGGCGATTACACCCTTTCTGCTTCGAATAGCGCCCCTCATCCTTGTGATATCCGCAATGCAATTTCTCATTACGAACTGGCAACTCGAAGGCGCTGCCGCAGGCATATTGATGATGAGCGCGCTATCGGCATTTGGATTGGGGCTAGCCGTATCGCGCCAGCACAGGGATCAACGTCCACAAACGGCAGACATGTTTGAAGCACAGTGAGCGGTGCCGTTTGGGTAACGGGATTCCAGCCTCAATCCCGCGTGCCCAGCAGATCTCGTGCGACGACCCAGTTGTGGATTTCACTGGGGCCGTCATATATCCGCATGGTGCGCAGCTTGTTCGACATCAGATAGAGCGGCAATTCGCGGGTCATTCCCATGCCGCCAAACATCTGCATCGCGTGGTCCACAATTTCATAAGCAGATTCGGTGCAGAAAGATTTGATCATGGAAATTTCCAGACGCGTGTCGCGGCCTTCATCCATTTTCCAGGCGCAGTCATAGGTCATCAACCGCATTGCATGAATTTTCGTGGCGGCTTCGGACACCCAATTCTGGACGGTTTGCCGTGAGGACAGCGGCTTGCCAAATGTGACGCGCTGCGGTGCGTAGTCGATCATCATATCAAGTGCGCGTTGCGCCATACCGATCGACCATGATGCCATCTCGATACGCCGTGTGCCGAGCCGGATCTGCATGGGCAAAAAGCCCTGCCCCCTTTTGCCCAAAAGCTTCCATCCCGGAACGCGGCAATCGTCCAAAGCAATCTCATAGGTAGCCGTCCCGTCGATCATCGGTATTTTCCGCAAGACGTTAAAGCCCGGCGTGTCGCGGTCCACAAGGAATGCCGACATGCCGTTCCGTCCGTTAGGCTGCTTGTCGGTCACAGCCATCAATATGGTGAAGTCTGCTTCGTCGGCCTTCGTAATCCAGATTTTCCGGCCGTTGATTACCCAATCGTCGCCATCCTGCACCGCCGTTGTTTTCATCAACTGCGGATCGGCTCCGGCGCCGGGTTCCGATATGCCGATGGCCGAAATGGTCTCACCGCGCACATAGGGCGCGAGATAATGTTCGCGTTGTTTTTCATCCGCGGCGGCCATCATCATGCGCAAATTCGGGGAATCGGGCGGAAGCGTATAGGGCGTTGCCGTGCGTCCCAATTCTTCGCCCACGCCCACCATAGCCACCATCGGCAGGTTCATACCGCCCACTTCTTCCGGCGCGTCGAGACCCCATAAACCAAGTTCGCGGGACACCGCGTCCACCTTCGCCTGTTCCTCTTTTGTCAGATAGCTCCCTTTTCCGGAGCTTTCGCGGGCAAGTACTTCACTTTCCAGCGGGACAAGTTGCGAGTCCACAAATTTGCGAACCAGATCCTTCAGCATCCGGTGCTCTTCAGCCAGTTCGAAATTCATGTCCGTGTGATCCTTTGTTCAATAGCTACGGGGCAAGCCCAGTACATGCTCTGCCAGATAGCTGAGGATGAGGTTCGTGCTGATGGGTGCAACAGTGTAAAGCCGTGCCTCCCGAAACTTGCGTTCTACATCATATTCTTCGGCAAATCCGAAACCGCCAAAGGTCTGCACACACATGTCGGCTGCAGCCCAACTGGCCTCCGACGCGAGCATTTTTGCCATATTGGCCTCGGCCCCTGGATTGCCGCCTGCGTCATAGGTTTTGGCCGCATGATGGACCATCAATTCCGCCGCACACATTTGTGCGTAACAGCGCGCTATGGGAAATTGCACACCCTGGTTTTGGCCGATGGCTCGGCCGAAAACCTGACGGTCCTTCGCATAATCGGTCGCTTTGGTGATGAACCATTTGGCATCGCCGATACATTCGGCGGCAATCAGAATACGCTCCGCATTCATGCCCGACAGGATGTAGCGGAAACCTTTTCCTTCTTCACCAATCAGCGCCGATGCCGGTATCCGCATATCGTCGAAGAATACCTCGGTGGTCGAGTGGTTCATCATCGTGCGGATTGGCTTGATGGTCATACCATTCCCCAAAGCCTTGCGCATATCGACGAGGAATATGGAAAGTCCTTCGGTTTTGCTTGCCGCCTCTTCTTTCGCGGTGGTACGCGCCAGAAGGAGCATGAGGTCGGAATGCTCGGCGCGACTGGTCCAGATTTTCTGGCCGTTGATCACATAGCTGTCGCCGTCGCGCACCGCGAATGTCCGTAGGCTCAAAGTGTCTGTTCCGCTGGTCGGTTCCGAAACACCAAAGGCCTGAAGCCGCAATGTGCCGTTGGAAATGCCGGGAAGATAGTCCCGCTTCTGCGCATCGCTTCCATATTTGAGCAGCGTGTTCATGATGTACATCTGCGCATGGGCCGACGCCCCGTTACAGCCGGCCGCCTGAATTTCTTCCATGATCACCGCCGCCGCATCAAGCGTCAAACCCGATCCGCCGAACTCTTCAGGAATAAGCGCGGCGAGGAAACCGGAGCGTGTCAGCGCGTCGACAAACTCGCCGGGATAGGCACGATCACGGTCCTTTTCTTGCCAATAGTTTCCCGGAAAATCCGCGCATAATGCCTGCACGGCACGGCGAATTTCGGTAATGTCTGTGCTTTCGGTCATGTCATATTTTCCTGGTGGCACTCGCGGCCATAACCGCCCGACCGTCATCGGCAAAGGCACCAAACTCGATTTCCGCGTCATTTTCACGCATCACGAGATGAAGCAATTCACCACATATCGCTGGAGAAAGTCCGCGAAAGGCAAAGCTGGAAAGCGCGTTGTTGCCAAACTGCCGCGATGCCAAATCGAGCATCAACGTCGCCGTGAGCGGCCCGTGGACGACAAGCCCCCGATAGCGTTCCACATCTGTTGCATATGGAAGATCATAATGGATGCGGTGGCTGTTGAAGGTGAGGGCCGAGTAACGGAAGAGCATTGGTTCGTTCGGCGAAACAATATGATGCGTCGTCCAGTCGGCAGGATTGAAAGCTGTTTCACCGGGCGGTGGCGGCGTCAGCGGGGCATCGGGGGCGGCGGCTTCACGATAGACAATGGTCTGCACTTCCCGGATAGCGGTTCCCTTGGCGCCTGCAGTCAAATGTTCGACCTCGACGAATACAAGACCTCCCGATCCTCCCGATTTTTCGGCGATCGACATGATTGTCGACCGGCGGGAAACTGCTTCGCCAATATGTAGCGGCGTTAGAAACTCCACTATGCTCGATGCCCACATCCGTCGCGGTAAGGGCACGGGGGGCAGAAAGCTGTTCGGGCTGGCGTCACGAAGCGGATGGCCGTCGGGGCCTAAGCCCGAAGTCACCGTTTCGGGGGTGCACAAACACCAGTGCAAACCCTGAGGCACAACATCATCCGAAAGCTCCTCCTTATCCAGCATCGCCAGCCAGCGCCGCACAAGCGCAGGATCGATATGATCTTGCCGGTTTTCGCTCCGTCCGATCCATGCGTCCCAAGAACCCATCAGTTCCGTCCTCCCACCAAGCCTTTGGCGATCACCTGCGCCTGGATCTCTGCGGCGCCTTCAAAGATGTTGAGGATGCGCGCGTCGCACAGCACGCGGCTGATTTCATATTCCAGCGCATAACCATTGCCGCCGTGAATCTGGAGCGCGGCATCGGCATTGGCCCACGCGGCCCGCGCGGCGAGCAGCTTGGCCATCCCCGCCTCAATATCACAGCGTTTTCCCAAATCCTTGGCACGGGCGGCGGCGTAGGTCAGTTCGCGCGCCATGATGAAGTCTGCAAGGCTCATTGCGATCTTGTCCGCGACCCGGGGGAAGTGAAAGATCGGCTTTCCAAATTGCACACGGTTCAACGCATAGTCGAGACCGAGTTCGAACGCGCGCTTGGCAACGCCGACGCCACGGGCCGCAGTCTGGATTCGCGCGCCTTCGAAGGTGCGCATCAGTTGTTTGAAGCCCTGCCCTTCTTCACCGCCCAGCAACGCATTCGCCGGTGCTGGCATGGCGTCAAATTGCAACGCATATTCCCGCATGCCCCGATAACCCAGAACCTCAATCTCGCTGCCGGTCATACCCGCAGTAGGGAAAAAATCGTTTGCCGTCCCGCGTGCCTTGGGCACCAATAGCATGGAAAGACCCTCATAACCCTTGGCCTCGGGACGCGTGCGGACCAGCATCGTCATCAAGTCGGACCGACTGGCATGGGTAATCCACGTCTTTGCCCCATCGATGCGCCAGCCTTCGTTCGGAATGAAACGGGCGCGAGTCTGTAGCGATCCGAGATCGGACCCCGTGTCTGGCTCGGTAAAAACCGCCGTCGGAAGAACCTCGCCGCTGGCAATCTTCGGAAGCCAATGCTGCTTCTGCTCTTCGGTGCCGCCTAGAACAATCAACTCGCCCGCTATTTCGGAACGTGTCCCAAGCGACCCTGCGCCGATCCAGCCGCGCGAAAGCTCCTCGGTTATGACGCACATGACCAGTTTGGAAAGACCAAGCCCGCCAAATTCTTCGGGAATGGAAACGCCGAAGGTGCCAAGCGCCGCCATGGCGGCCACAGTGTCATCGGGAACAAGTTCATTCGCCAAATGCCATTGGTGCGCGTGCGGGATGATTTCGCTGTCGGTGAAGCGCCGGTACTGATCACGGATTGTGTCGAGTTCGGCATCCTGGAAACTCTCGCTGGGTGCGTGGCCTTCGGCAAGTGCCTGCGCGACGGCGGCACGGGTTGCCGCATGATCCATTTCGAGAAGCAATGCACAGCTTATCGCAAGTTCCCGAGCAGCTTCGCTCACGCCCAGGTCTGCGGCACGAAATATCTCGTTCTGGCCCATCGGTAGGCCGCCGGTAAGTTGCCCGAGCGTTTCAGCAAAGATCAACGTCGCCACCTGCTGGTCAAGCAGGGTGCCGCCCTCGTTTTGCCGCAGCCAGTCTATCACGGCTTCCAACGCCGCGACGCTCGTCGCCACCCATGCAAAGCCGTGCGCCGCGCGTTGCTCCTGGTCGAGCGTGCGCGTGTCCAGCCGAGCGCCTAATGCCGATTTGGCGGCATCACGATAGAACTGCGCGGCTTTAAGGCTCTTCTCCAGATTCATGCGCGTTCAAAAACCGCCGCAATGCCCTGCCCGCCACCAATGCACATGGTTTCAAGGCCATATTGCACATCGCGGCGTTGCATTTCGCGCGTCAGGTTGGCGAGAATACGTCCCCCCGTCGCCCCGATGGGGTGGCCGAGCGAGATGCCCGATCCGTTTACATTCAATATGTCGTGGCGGCTGTCATCATCACTCCAGCCCAATCCTTTCAAGCAAGCAAGCACTTGCGGGGCAAATGCTTCGTTGAGTTCGATGAGGCCGATATCGGACCATGTAAGCCCGTTACGCGCAAATAGGCGCTCGGTGGCCGGGACAGGGCCATAGCCCATACGGCTTGGGTCGCAACCGGCGGCGGCCCAGCTATGGAACCAGGCAATGGGTTCAAGTCCCAGTTCCTCTAGCCTGTCCTCCGCAACCACCAGGCAGGCCGCGGCGGCGTCATTTTGCTGGCTGGCATTGCCTGCCGTGACCACACCGCCTTCCAGCGGGCGGAGCTTGGACATCGTTTCGACCGTGGCATCGGCCCGATAGCCTTCGTCCCGATCAAAAAGCAGCGGATCACCCTTTTTCTGCGGGACGATGACGGGTACGAGTTCGTCGGCAAAGACGCCATTTTCCCATGCCGCCGCGGCACGCTGGTGCGAACGGGCGGCATAGGCATCGCAGGCCTCGCGGCTGATGTTCCAATCTTTCGCGAGATTTTCTGCAGTCTCGATCATGCCGGTTATGACCCCGAACCGTTCGACTGGCTGGCTCATCAGGCGGCCCCGGGTCAGACGGTCATGCAATGTCAGATTGCCTGCGCGTACGCCGTTACGAACATCTGTGGTGTAATGTTCAACGTTCGACATGCTTTCGCAGCCTCCGGCGACGACCACATCGCTGACGCCCGTTTGCACCATCATCGCCGCATTCACGATGGCCTGAAGCCCCGAACCGCAGCGACGGTCGACCTGATATCCCGGCACCTCAATCGGTAGGCCAGCGGCCAGCCATGACCAGTGCCCGATGCACGGTGCTTCACCACTGCCATAGCCTTGCGCAAATACGACATCGTCGACGCGGGTGGGATCAATTCCGGTCCGTTCAATCAATGCCTTCAGGATGAGGCCACCCAATTCCCCCGCATTCAACGTCGCGAGCGCACCGCCGAATTTGCCGACGGGTGTCCTGAGGGGTGATACAATCGCGGCGCGGCGTAATGTCATGTGGCGGTTCCTACAGTTCCAGAATCGATGAGACGGGCAATTTCGACCGAAGGCAAGCCCAAGCGCGCCGATAGAATTTCTTCGCTATGCTCGCCATTGCGGGGCGCTGCGCGCGGATCGCTCCTTTGCATATCCGCGATGGTGCCCATCGCCCCTGCAGCCGGATAGCTGAACCCCGATGGATTGGCGCCAAATTGGCTGAACATGGGATTATTCGTCACCAACCGATCGTCCCGCGCGGCGTCCAGCATCGTGCGATAGGCTGAATGCACTATTCCAGCAGCATCCAGCTTTGCCGCCAATGCGGTATGATCCCAGGACCCAATCGCGCATTCAAAAAGAGGATAAAGTGCGTCGCGGTGCATGTAGCGAAGTCCGTCATCGGCCGCGAAACTTACCGCTCTCTCCGCCTCGAGTGCGGCAACGGCGTCGCGTAAATCCAGAGCAGACAGCAGGTTCGCCCATTGCCGGTGCGTCACCACAACCAACATCGTCCGCACATCATCTTTGGTCACGAAATCGCGACCGAACAATCCATAAACTGTATTCCCCAACCTCGGCCGGTTTGCTCCAGAATAAAGGACTTCGGCAATTCCTCCGAGATTGGCCGCGGTTCCGATCGCGACGTCGGATAGCGGGATGCGCACTTCGCTGCCTTCGCCCGTCTGTTCGCGGCGCCGGATGGCGGCGAGCATAGCGAAGGCCGCATAAGCACCGCTCAGCAAATCCCACGCGGGCAGGACATGATTGACAGGCTCGGGACCCTCGCCCGTCAGCATCGGATAGCCCACAGCGTTGTTCACCGTGTAATCCAGCGCAGGCGCACCGTCGGCCCATCCCATGATGCGAACCGTGACCAGATCGGGACGACCGGCAGCCAATATGTCATGGCCCAGAAACCCTTCAGCCGGAAAATTCGTGATCAACTGGCCGGTGGCACGTACCAATGCCTGCAGCAATTCGCGGCCTTCCGGCCGGGACAGGTCCAGTGCTACCGATTTTTTGGCGCGGTTCAGATTTTCCCAATAGAGCGAGTCATTCGAATCCGTCACCGGCCAGCGCCGGTAATCGGGCCCACCGCCAATCTGGTCGACGCGTATGACCTCGGCACCAAACTGGGCACAGTAAAGTCCTGCCGTGGGCGACGCCACGAAGGACGACGCTTCTATAATCGATAGATCGCCGAGTAAATTATACATGGGTCACGCCTGCGCTGCCCATTCCCGCAACATATGTTTGGCGATCTGAAGCTGCAGAATTTGCGTCGTTCCTTCATATATCCGGTAAATGCGCGCATCCCGGAAGAACCGTTCAGCATCATATTCCGCCAGATACCCTGCCCCGCCATAAATCTGGACCACCCTGTCCACCACGCGCCCACACATTTCCGTTGCGAACACTTTGGCGGCGGCGGCCTTTCGCAAAATATTCTCTCCGGCATCCGCACGCCGCGCCGCGTCCTCCAGCATGCATTCCGCTGCATAGATTTCAATTTCACTGTCGGCCAACATTTGCTGGATAAGCTGGAAATTGGCGATGGGCTCGCCGAATGCCTTGCGTTCATTCGCATAGCGAAGCGCGCTGTCGAGTGCGCGCCGGGCATAGCCCGTGGCCGCCGCACCGACGGACAGACGACCATTGTCGAGGCTTTTCATGGCAAGGGCGAAGCCTCTGCCTTCCTCGCCCCCCAACAGGGCATCTGCGGGAAGTTTGACGTCTTCCATGATGATATCGGCGATATGCGCGCCGGCCTGCCCCATTTTCTTGTCCGGACTTCCGACAGAAATACCCGGGGTATCCAGTGGCACAATAAACGCCGACACATGCGCGTTTTTAGGCAAGGCTTCTTTGTTGGTGCGCGCCATGATCAGCGCCACCTTTGCAGAGGGTGCATTGGTGATGTAGCGCTTCGTTCCATTCAGCAACCAGCCATTGCCCGACTTGACCGCGCTCGTCTGCATCGCTGCG
The DNA here is from genome assembly GCA_013823985.1 of Sphingopyxis sp. Classification (GTDB taxonomy): domain Bacteria; phylum Pseudomonadota; class Alphaproteobacteria; order Sphingomonadales; family Sphingomonadaceae; genus Sphingorhabdus_B. Next base: position 199,677 of record PNNB01000050.1, on the reverse strand, counting down.
GAATCGGAACCTGATCCCGGTTCGGTCAACCCGAAGGACGCAATTTCGCCTGCTGCAAGTCTGGGGAGCCATTCGGCCTTTTGCTCTTCGGTTCCGCCATTTTTTAACGCAGAACAGACCATGCCGATGTTGATCGACACCATCGACCGGTAGCAGGGCGCAGCGTAGCTTAAGGTTCGGATTGTGCGGATATATTGCGCGATCGTCATCGCTGCGCCGCCATATTCTTCTGGCGTGGTGAGTCCGAACAAACCCAATTCCCGCATTTCATCGACGATCGCATCGGGAATGACGTCCGATTCAAGAATGTCCTTTTCCGCCGGTATCAGACGCTCCCGGACGTAACGTCCGAGTTGGTCAATAAACTGATCAAAAATATCGGCATCCATCATCCGTTCCCTTCGCATGCGGGCATTATGGTTCAGCACCGCTATTAGCCACACCAACATGAGGTGTGGGAAAAAATTGAGTCTGATTGATTATTTAAATTTATCGAGATTGCACTGTTCTTGGGAACATATTGCCTTATGGTGCGCTAAACTTCCCCGGAAAAACATGTCTATTCGCACTCTCCCCCTGTTTGCATTGCTGTTGACCTCTTGTGGTGGATCGGAAGACCGCCGCGATCGGCCAGCGCCGCTTGTCACGACGTCCACAGTCTCTGCCCAGCCGTTCGCTGATCGCTATATTGCGGTCGGAAACGCATTTGCAAATGAACAAGTGTCCGTGCGGGCACCCGTCACCGAGCGAATTACGCAACTTGCCTTTTCCGATGGCTCATTTGTTCGAAGTGGTCAAACTTTGGCGGTTCTCGCCCAAGGACAGGAGACCGCATCCCTTGCCAGTGCGCAAGCCCGCGCACGGGAAGCAGAGCAGCAACTTGCCCGGGTCGCGGAATTGCATCGCCGCGGCTTTGCCACAAACGCCAGCTTGGACAGCCAAACTGCAATCGCTGCCGCCGCAAAGGCGCAAGCCAATGAGGCGGGCGCTTCCGTAGGAGATCGCGTCGTCAGGGCACCCTTTTCGGGCTATGCATCCCTGCGCCGTATTTCGGTCGGTGCCGTCGTAAGTGCCGGAGATGAAATCGCGACAATCAGCGATATCGGTTCCATCAAGCTGGATTTCACGATCCCCGAGACCATGCTCTCGCGCGTGGCGACGGGTCAAACCATAACCGCAAAAGCGGCGGCTTATCCGGATGCTCTGTTCAGTGGAACGATCAAGGCGATTGACCCGGTGGTGAACGCGCAAACGAGGACGGCAACTCTTCGGGCCACTTTGCCGAACCGGAACGGCATGCTGAAACCCGGTATGTTGATGAGCGTCACGATTGAATCCAATTCGCGGACGTCTCCTGCGGTTCCCGAATTATCCCTTGTGCGCGAAGGCAGCGCGAGTTTTGTCTATACCGTAGGTTCCGATGGCAAGGCGAAGCGAGTCCCCGTGACCACTGGCGCACGGCAGGGCCAAATGGTCGAAGTGCTGAGCGGTCTGCAAGCGGGGGACTCGATTGTCACCGAAGGTGTGGTGAAATTGTCGGATGGCGTGAAAGTACGTTTGAAAAAAGCAGACGGTGCGGCCGCTCAAAGCAAATCCGGACGTAAATAGCCGCCAATGACGCTCTCCGACATTTCCGTTCGGCGCCCGGTTTTCGCGGCAGTCCTGGCAATATTGATGATTCTGGTCGGCGTCGTAGGATTTATGAGCCTGCCGGTGCGCGAATATCCGGATACCGAACCTCCGATTGTGTCGGTGGACACAACTTACACAGGTGCAGCGGCGACCGTCGTCGAAACCCGCGTCACGCAGGTTCTCGAAAACGCTCTGGCCGGCATCGAGGGTATCCAAACGCTGACGTCCCGCTCGCGCGACGGGCAATCACAAATTACCATTGAATTCGCACCGGGCCGATTGGTCGACAGCGCTGCGAACGATGTGCGGGACAGAGTGGGCGGCGCACTTGACGACCTGCCCGAAGAGGTCTTGGCCCCCGAAGTGCGCAAAGTGGATGCAGACGCATCGCCCATATTGTTTCTCGTGGTGTCGAAGCCCGGCTGGTCCCGATTGGAACTAAGCGATTATGTCGATCGTAATCTGGTTGACCGTTTTTCCGCAATTGACGGCGTAGCCCGCGTATTCGTCGGCGGCGAAGCCCGTCCTTCGATGCGGATTTGGCTGAAGCCCGACAGGTTAGCGGCTCTCAGCCTGACGCCAGCGGATATTGAGAATGCCCTGCGCAGCCAGAATGTCGAATTGCCTGCGGGCCGGCTGGAATCGGCATCGCAAAACATAACGCTGCGTGTGACCCGCGCATTCGGAGACGAGGAGCAGTTCCGCCAGCTGGTTGTCGCACGCGGCGACAATGGATATCTGGTCCGCTTGGGCGATGTCGCCCGCGTCGAAACCGGTGCCGAAAACCCCTATTCGGCATTTCGCCTCAATGGAAATTCGGCGCTGGGCATGGGCATAGTCCGGCAATCGGGCGCAAATACGCTGGCGGTCGCGGAAAGCGCCAAGAAGCTCGCCGAAGAGATCAAGACGACTTTGCCCGAAGGCATGACAATTACGGTAGGATCGGACGACTCCCAATTTATCAGCCGCGCAATTGAGGGCGTATGGCAGACACTCGCCGAAGCCGCGCTGTTGGTCGTGCTTGTTATCTTCCTGTTTCTGGGAAGCTGGCGGGCGACCCTTATACCGGCGGTAACGGTTCCTATCTGTTTGCTGGCAACATTTGCCGTTCTATGGCTGCTCGGCTTTTCGGTAAATCTTCTGACGCTGCTGGCAATGGTGCTGGCAATCGGCCTAGTGGTTGACGATGCGATTGTCGTTCTGGAAAATGTATATCACCGCATAGAAAAGGGCGAACCTCCTCTCGTTGCGGCCGTTCAAGGGACGCGGCAGGTGGCCTTTGCGGTTATCTCGACAACCATCGTCGTCTGCGCGGTCTTTGTCCCCGTCATGTTTTTGGCCGGGCAAACCGGATTGCTTTTCCGCGAATTGGCAGGAACGATGATCGCGGCCGTCGCCTTCTCCGGCTTTGTCGCGCTCAGCCTTGCGCCGATGCTATGCTCCAAACTGCTCCGCAATCAGGAGCGCGGTCGTATGGCGCAGTGGGTCGACACCCGATTTACCCGGTTGGAGGACTCCTATCATCGCACTGTCGGGCGCGTTGTTGCAAAACCCATATTATCGCTGCTGGGCGTAGGTGCATTTCTGCTCGTCGGGGCATTTTGCTTCACGCTGCTCGACTCCGAACTCGCACCGGCCGAGGATGTTGGCGTTTTGAACGTCAACATTTCGGCGCCGGAGGGAACCGGATACGAGGCGATGGACCGTTACATGCTTGATGCGTCCAAACCCGTCCTCGGACTTTTGGAAAAGGGTACGGTCCGCTCCATAATCCAGCGCACGCCCGGTGGTTTTTCGGCCAGTGATGACTTTAACAATGGCACCTTTGTTGTCTTTCTAAAGCCGTGGGAAAGCCGGACGGAAACGACGAACGACGTCGTCGGCCAGATCAACAAAATCCTCGCTGACCTGCCTGCCGTTCGGGGCAATGCGGCGGCGCGCTCTTCAATCGGGCGCAGCCGGGGTCAGCCGCTCAATTTCGTAATCGCCGGCGGAACCTATGAATCCCTCAGCCTCGCACGCGATCGGCTTCTGGCCGCAGCGAGTAACAACCCCGGCATCGTGAACCTGGATTCCGATTACAAGGAAACCAAACCACAGATGGAAATCCAAGTGGACACCACCCGCGCAGGTGATCTGGGCGTATCGGTCGCCGATGTCAGCCAGGCGCTCCAGACGCTCTTGGGATCGCGCCGTGTATCAACCTATGTTGACCGCGGCGAAGAATATCGCGTGATTGTTCAGGCTGATGCCGAGGACCGTGCATCGCCGGAAAATCTTGCCGCCATTCAGGTGCGCGCGCGCGACGGGTCGTTGGTCTCTCTCGCCAATCTTGTGCGCTATTCCGAAACCGCAGGCGCTAAGGATCTGGGCCGCTTCAACAAATTGCGCGCCATAACCCTGTCGGGCGGCCTTGCACCGGGATACACCATGGGCGAAGCCCTGACCTTCCTGGAACAGGAAGCCAGCCAGTCTCCAGAAATTCTCGCCATCGGATATCGCGGCGAGAGTCAGGCGTATAAGGAAACCGGCGGTTCGATTGTCATCATTTTCCTTTTGACGATCGTGATCGTCTACCTCGTTCTGGCGGCCCAATTCGAAAGCTTTGTCCATCCATTGACGATCATCACGACCGTACCGTTGGCCGTAGGTGGCGGTCTTGTGGGTTTGGCGATCACGGGAACGACGCTCAATCTTTACAGCCAGATCGGGATTGTGATGCTCGTCGGCCTGGCCGCAAAGAACGGGATTTTGATCGTCGAATTTGCCAACCAGTTACGCGATGAAGGCAAGGAGATCGTCGAGGCCGTTCAGGAAGCCGCCACGCGCCGGTTGCGGCCGATCCTGATGACATCGATAGCAACGGTGTTCGGAACCATTCCCCTAGCCCTTGCAAGCGGTGCAGGTGGCGCGGCCCGGTCGGCTATCGGTGTCGTCATTGTCTTCGGCGTAACACTCGCAACGCTGATCACTCTCATTCTCATCCCCATCATCTATGCCCGCCTCGCCCGCTATACCGGCTCACCCGAGGCGGTTACGCGAAAGCTTGAAAGCGAGATGAAGGCGCTGGAAGACGGATCAGTCTGATACCTCTTCCACGCGCAGCATTGCCAACGCAGCGCAGAGCATAACGGCAGCGGCAAAGGCCATGGTCCAGATGGGCTCTGTCGGGAAATAAGCCTTCAATATGCTTCCCATGACGGTGGCGACAAGCAGTTGCGGGATTACCACAAACACGTTGAACAGACCCATATAGATGCCCATTTTGCTGGGCGGCAGGCTGGATGCAAGAATTGCGTAGGGCATGGCAAGGATCGACGCCCAAGCGATACCCACACCAATTTCCGATAGGATCAATAGATTGGGGTCACGAATAAAGAGAAAGCTTAGATAACCTGCGGCCCCGGCAACAAGACAGATGATATGCGTTTTCACCTTGCCGAATTTAGCCGCCATCTTCGGCAACAATAACAGCGCCGCCACAGCAGCGACGCCATTGTAGACGGCAAATAAGGTACCAACCCAGTTGCTGCCGTCGCCATAAGCTTCACTGGCTGGATCCGCCGATCCGAACATATATTGGGCAACCACCGGAGTGGTATAAATCCACATGATAAACAGAGCGGACCAGCTGAAGAACTGCGCCAGCGCGAGCTTTTTCATAATGTCCGGCATTCCGGAAAAATCGCCGACGATATGGGACAGGACATTATTGTCGCGGCCGGATTGTGCCATCCGGATTGCGAGCAAGCTGGCCACCCCATATCCGGCAAGCAGGGCACCTAAAAGATAGACTTCCTTTTCAAGGCCCAAAAGGCCGACAAGAACAGTCACCACCGCACCAGCCAATATCCAGAGCGCGGCACCCGATAAGGAACGTGACGCCAAAGCGCGGATGGTCAAACCACTGTCCGGCGCTGGTCCGTCGAACATTTCCATTTCTGCGGGGCTATATTCTTTCGTCGTCAACACGGTCCACAGCACCGCCAGAAACAAAGCCATTCCGCCAAACCAGAAACTGTATTTCACCGTGTCGGGAATATGCCCGATTGGCGCGACATTGGCGACGCCCCAGCTATCGAGAAGATAGGGAAATACCGACCCGACAACCGCGCCCGCACCGATGAAAGCCGTTTGTACCGCATAGCCAGCCGTATGCTGGTCCTTACGCAACATATCCCCCACAAAAGCGCGGAACGGCTCCATCGATACATTCAGCGACGCATCGAGAATCCAGAGCATGACCGCGGCGACCAGCAGCACTTCAGAGAGAGGCATGATGAATAGGGAGAGTGCGGCCAAAAACGCGCCAGCCAGAAAATAGGGCCGGCGGCGGCCAAGTCGTCCGAACCATGTCCGGTCACTGAAATGCCCAATCAACGGCTGAACCAGCAAGCCTGTTAGCGGCGCGGCAATCCATAATGCGGGCAAGTCATCCAAGCTCGTTCCCAATGCCTGGAAGATGCGGGACATATTGCCGTTTTGAAGCGCAAATCCGATCTGGATACCGAAAAAGCCGAAGCTTATGTTCCACAGACCCCAAAATCCCTGACGCGGTTTTTCCACGATCAATCCTCTCCCGACTTATATTCTGTCCTTAGGCTGGCAGAAACACAGGGCAGCCGCAATGGCCGCGACACCGATCAGCGGTTACGCATACGTATAAGGAATAGAGTGATTAATGCGAACCGCAGGATTGCCGGACGATCAGTTTTGCGGGAAGGACGGCCGTCGGCACAGCTTCGTTCCGGATTTGCTTCAACACGCCGTCAACCAGAACTTCGCCCGCCAATTTGTAATTCTGCTGGATAGTGGTCAGGGGCGGATGGGTCAGGCTGGCTGCGGGAATGTCGTCGAAACCGACAATGGCTACATCGCCCGGAATATCGATCCCATGTTCGCGCAATGCTTTCATCGCACCAATCGCGATCGTATCGCTGGCAGCAAAAATGGCGTCGAACGGCTCGCCGCTCGCAATCAGGATATTGGCGGCTTCATGGCCTGCCTCCTGCGAATTCAGGGCGTCGATCTGCAGCGCGGAATTGGCTACGATGCCCTCGCCGCCCTGCGCTTCGCATGAACCCCGATAGCGATCCTGAAACTCGGGATAGTGGCTGCTGGCATCGCCGAGAAAGGCGATCTTCCGCCGGCCATGCTGCATCAGATGGCGCGCAGCATCGATCCCGCCGCGGAAGTTATCGCACCCGATCGTCGTTCCCGGCTGGCCTTCCTGCGCGAAGCCCCAGCGCACAAAATGGGTTCCCTGCTCAACCAGTTGCTCAAGCTTGGCCCGATAGAGTTCATAATCGCCATAGCCAAGCAAGATGATCCCATCGGCCTTGCGGCTATCTTCATAATCGACATGCCAGTTGGACGACAGCTGCTGAAAGGAAATCAACAGATCATAGCCCCGATGCGCACATGTGCGTGTGAGAGACCCGAGCATGGACAGGAAGAAAGGATTGATTCCGGTCTCATCCGGCGTTGAATCCTCGAAAAACAACAACGCCAAGGTGCGCGTTTCCTGCAGGCGCAGATTTGATGCGTTCTTGTCGACCTTGTAATTCAGCTGTTGGGCGATGGCTTCGATACGTTTGCGCGTCTGTTCGGATACCGAGGGACTGCCGCGCAGCGCCCGCGATACGGTAGGCTGCGAAACGCCCGCAAGCTGTGCAATATCAAATGATGTGGCTTTGCCTGCCATCGGCGGTCAGCGCCTTTCCAACTCCTGTCCCAGCCTTAGACTTACGGCATGGACGGCGCAATGGCGGCCCGTCCGCTTTTCGAAATATGTTGCAGATGGGCAACAGTCGCCAATGCATATTCTGAATACGTATGTGGATTTCTGGTCATTCCGCCGCGTCAGGCGCATTTTGTCATGGTCATACATGCATCCAAGCGAGCCTGCGTCTGGATGCTTCAACGTAGCCGGTTACTGTCCGTGAAATTGGATGGGGCCTTTTAGGGGAGTGAATCATGGCCAAGTTCCAGTTTAATTCTGCGCGCCAATTTGCGCATAGTGCAAGTCGCTTTGCACTCGGCACCGCACTTGTTGCGGCTTTTGCTGCACCTGCCTTTGCACAAGATGCTGCACCTGCCGAAGGCGAAGAAGATGCGATTGTCGTATCCGGCTTTCGCGCTTCGCTTGAAAACGCCGTTAACGAAAAGAAGAACAACGACCAGATCGTTGAGTCGGTTTCGGCAGAAGATATCGGCAAGCTGCCGGATGCATCGATCGGTGAATCGATTGCCCGCCTTCCCGGCGTTACGTCGCAGCGCTTGAACGGCCGTTCGAACAACATCTCTATCCGCGGCTTTGGTCCCGACTTTTCGCAAACGCTGCTGAATGGTCGTGAGCAAACTTCAACCGGTGACAACCGTGCGGTCGAATTCGACCAATACCCCTCGGAAATCGTCAGCCAGGTCGTTGTCTTCAAATCGCCAACCGCTTCGCTGGTTGGTCAGGGCCTTGTCGGCACCATCGACATCCGCACCGTGCGTCCGCTGGACTATGGCAAGTCGGTTCTCGCTGTCGGTGCACGTGGCACGTATGCCGATCTCGGTGCGCTGAACGCCGGTTCGAAAAAATACGGCTATCGTGCCAACGCAACCTTCATTGATCAATTCGCAGATGACACCATCGGCATCGCGCTGTCGGCCTCTTATGTGGATGAGCCCTATCAACTGCAGGAATTCAACGCCTGGGGTTACGCCGGTGCAGGCACCACCGCATCGCCTGCCGTCATCGGTGGTTCCAAATCCTATGTAACATCGACCCAGTTGAAGCGCCTCGGCCTTAACGGCACCTTGCAATACCAGGCATCGGACACGGTGCGTATGACGTTGGATGGCTTCTATTCCAATTTTGAAGACGACCAGTCGAAACGCGGCATCGAACTGCCGTTGGGCTTCGGCGCCTTCGGCACGACCTTCAATCCTGCCACCGCAACGGTCAGCAATGGTTTCGTGACCGCTGGCACCTTCAACAATGTTCAGGGTGTTGTTCGTAACGACATCTTCCAACGGAAAGCCAACCTCTACTCGTTCGGCTACAATGCCGAATATGACGGCGAAGACGGCTGGAAAGCGTTCATCGACCTTGGTTATTCCAAGACGGACCGGAACGAATTGAGCATTGAGGCCTATTCGGGCACCGGTTTTGGCCAGGCTCTTGGCGCAACCGACACCATCGGTTTTGTTTCCGGTCCTTCGGGCACCGTTTTCGATCCTACGCTCGATTACAGCAACCCTGCACTCATCCGCTTGACCGACCCATTAGGCTGGGGCGGCGGCGTTGTTCCCCAGGCCGGTTATTACAACAACCGTATCGTGGAAGACGAACTGAAGCAGTATCGTGTCGGCGTCGAAAAGGAAGTCGAAGGCTTCTTCTCCGCAATCAAGTTCGGCATGAACTACACCGACCGTGGCAAAAGCCTGACGCCGGATGAATTCCTCGTTCGTTTGCGTGGTGGGGCACTTGAATTGGCGATCCCGACCAATGCCCTTCTGCGTCCGACCAATCTCGGTTATCTGGGCCTCGGTCCGATCGTCAGCTATGATGCACGCGACCTGATTGCAGACGGCACATTGGTTCTCGAACGTAACCTCTCGCCGGATATTCCAGCGAAGGCATTCCGCGTCACCGAAGATTTGATGACGGCTTATCTGCAGGCAGACATTGAACAGGAACTGGGTAACGGAACGTTGACCGGTAACATCGGTGTCCAAGCCATCCATACCGACCAAGAATCGTCGGGTACGGTCTTTGCCGGCGGTGTAGCGCGTTCGGTTCGTGCAGGTGCTAGCTATTGGGATGTCCTTCCCAGCCTGAACCTGTCAATGCGCTTTGACAGCGACTTCGTTATCCGCTTCGCCGCTTCGCGCCAGATCCAGCGTCCCCGTCTCGATGACCTGCGCGTTGCCGTATCCTACGGCATCAACAACAACGCAGCCGACAGCCCAACCGGCTTGGCACCCTTCATCGACGGCAATGGCGGCAACCCGCAACTTCGTCCTTATCGCGCCAACGCGTTTGACCTGAACTTCGAAAAATATTTCGGTCAATCGGGCGTGATTTCGCTCCAGTTGTTCCACAAGGATGTGAAGAGCTACATCGACCGGACACGTTTCCCGTTTGATTTTGCAGGCTATCCGCTGCCCACCGGCTTGCCGCCTGCAACACTGATTGGACGTCTGGAATCGTCGTTCAACACAGGTGGTGGCAAGCTTTATGGTGGTGAACTGGCTGTAACCTTGCCGTTCAGCAACTTCAGCTCGGCACTTGATGGCTTCGGCATCACCGGTGGCGTTGGCTATACCAAGACCAAAGTCAAGGACGCTCAAGGCAATGTCGACCAGATCCCTGGCTACTCGAAATGGGTTGCCAACGGCACCGCCTATTTCGAAAAATGGGGCTTCAACGCACGCGGTTCGGTACGTTACCGTTCTACATTCCTGGGTGATTTCACCGGCTTCGGTGGTTCGCCAACGCGTCGTACGGCTCTGGCTGAAATGATTGTCGATGGACAAATCGGTTACGACTTCCAGGAAGGAAGCGCGCTTCAGGGTCTGTCGCTCTACTTGCAGGGACAGAATTTGACAGATGAGCGCTTCGCTTCGGTCGGCGCCAGCCGCAATCAGGTAATTGATTACCAGATTTATGGCCGTCGCTTCTTGGCTGGGTTCACCTACAAGTTCTGATGAGCTAGTCATGGGCCCCCGCCGCGGAAGGACATCAACCTTACGTGGCGGGGGCCTTTTTTATGAGTTGAGGGCATGGAGAGCGCTCTGAAACAGATCGTCATCGTGGGTGGAGGGACTGCAGGCTGGATGGCCGCGGCGGCTTTTGCCCGCTTTTTGGGTCAAGGCTACTCCATCCATGTCGTCGAGTCCGACGAGATTGGCACCGTCGGCGTCGGCGAGGCGACCATCCCCGCTATCCAGTTGTTCAACCAAAGTCTGGGTATCGACGAAAAGGAATTCGTCCGGGCAACGCAGGGTTCGTTCAAGCTGGGCATTGAATTTGCCGACTGGCATGAGCCCGGACACCGCTATATCCATGCGTTCGGCGCAGTCGGACGGCCCTTAGGCCTCCTGCCCTTTCACCATTATTGGCTGCGGCACCACCAGCAAGGCGGGTCCTCATCGCTATGGGATTATGCGCCGACCGCGCTTGCAGCCGCGCAAAACCGATTCACCCCGCCCCAGGAAAAGCCCGGCGCCTTGCCGAGCGGCGTTGCCTATGCCTATCATTTTGACGCCGGCCTCTATGCCGGATTTCTGCGGCGCTATTCCGAAGCGCGCGGCGTAGTCCGGACCGAAGGGAAAATCGTCGGTGCGGAACTTAATAGCCAAAACGGCTATATTGACGCGGTTACTCTGTCGTCGGGCGTAAAGATATCTGGCAATCTCTTCATCGACTGTTCCGGATTTCGCGGCCTGTTGATCGAAGAAGCGCTGCATAGCGGCTATGAGGATTGGTCCGAATATCTGCCGTGCAACCGTGCGCTGGCAGTGCCTTGCGCGTCGGTCAGCCCCCTCACCCCCTACACACGCTCCACCGCACGGGAAGCGGGCTGGCAATGGCGCATCCCGTTACAGCACCGTACTGGGAACGGCCATGTCTATTGTAGCGACTTTATCAGTGACGCCGAAGCGACCGATTCTCTCATGCAAAATCTCGACGGCGCGCCACTGGCCGAGCCGCGTGAATTGCGGTTTGTCACCGGCAAGCGGCGACAGATTTGGAAGAAGAACTGTGTGGCGCTCGGCCTTGCCAGCGGTTTTCTGGAGCCGCTGGAATCAACCAGCATTCATTTGATCCAATCCGGCATCGCCAAGCTGCTGAACTTTTTCCCATCGGGAGAACCGGACCAGGCGGATATCGATGCCTTCAACTCGCAGATGGATTTTGAATTCCATTCGATCCGCGACTTCATCATTTTGCATTATAAGGCGAACAACCGCGAGGGTGCCTTTTGGAAGCATTGCCGCGAGATGGACGTGCCCGATAGCCTCGCGGCCAAAATGGACCTGTTCCAAGCCAACGGCCGAATTGTCCGCCACAATGAAGAGCTCTTCACCGAGCTCGGTTGGCTGCAGGTCATGTGGGGACAGGGCTTACGACCCAAGGGCTATCACCCCCTCGCCGATCAGCTTACTCCGGAGCAATTGGAGGAGTTTTTGACCGTTGCGCACAAGCATGCAGCGCATGTTGCCGGGCAAATGCTAACACATCAGGATTACATCAACGCGCATTGCGCAGCCCCTCCCCTAGACATAAAGAAAGCCCTGCCATGAAGACCAAGGCCTTATGTTTCGCAGCCCTATTGCTGGCAGCTGCCAGTGCCATGCCATTGGCGGCGCAGACCTTCCGCGACCGGTTGCCCGAGGACGAAGTCATCTACTTCGTTCTTCCCGACCGCTTCGAAAATGGCGATCCCAAGAATGACAAAGGCGGTTTCAAGGGCGACCGTCTGAGCCATGGCTTCGACCCGACACATAAAGGGTTTTTTCATGGTGGCGACCTGAAAGGCCTGACGCAGCGGCTGGATTATATTCAAGGTATGGGCGTTACAGCGGTCTGGTTCGCACCGATTTTTAAAAACAAGCCAGTGCAGGGGCCGAAGGGCGACGAAAGCGCCGGATATCACGGCTATTGGGTTACCGACTTCACTTCGGTTGACCCGCATTTTGGCACCAATGCGGAGTTCAAGGCTTTTGTCGACGCAGCGCATGCGCGCGGTATCAAAGTCTATATGGACATTATCGCCAATCACACGGCGGATGTCATCCGCTATACCGACGGCGACGCTAGCAACTGGGTATATAAAAGCCGGGCAGATTTTCCCTACAGCCGCCGGGCGGCGGATGGGAAACCTATCAACGAAGGCTTCGCAGGTGATCAAGTGATGACGGCGGAAAATTTCGCCAAGCTGGTAGATATCAACTATGCTTATGACGTCTATGTTCCCAAGGATGAGAAAACAGTCAAGGTTCCGGCCTGGCTAAACGATCCACGCTATTATCATAATCGTGGCAACACCACATTCTGGAATGAATCCGCCACAATGGGGGATTTTGTCGGGCTTGACGATTTAATGACTGAACATCCCCGCGTTGTTCAGGGTATGATCGATATCTATGGCGACTGGATCGACAACTTTGGAATCGATGGTTTCCGTGTCGATACAGCACGGCATGTGAATCCCGAATTTTGGCAAGCCTTTGTCCCGGCGATGCTCAACCGCGCGAAGGCAAAAGGCATCGATAATTTCCACATCTTTGGCGAAATTGGCGGTATAGGTTTGGAACCAGGAAAGCTGGCCATGCACACCCGGGTTGATGGTTTTCCGGCGGTTATTGATTTTGCATTTCGTCAGGCGACCATTGATGCGCTAGGGGGCAAAGACGGTACCAACAAGCTTTGGGAATTGCTGTTCCAAGACCCGCTTTACGAGGGCGGTGCGGACAAAGCGCGGATTCAACCTACCTTTATTTCCAACCATGATAATGGCCGCTTTGCTTATTATATCCGCAAAGCATTGCCCGACGCCAGCGACGATGAAGTGCTTGCACGCGTAAAGTTGGGCCATGTCTTGCTGCTGACGATGCGCGGTGTACCGACGATTTATTCAGGGGACGAACAAGGCTTTACCGGCGATGGCTGGGATCAGGATTCGCGCGAGGATATGTTCCCGTCCAAAGTTGCCGTTTATAATGACAATATGCTGCTAGGAACAAAAGCCACAACGGCGCAAAGCAATTTTGATAGGTCCCATCCGCTGTACACATTATTCGCAAAGCTTGCGACGTTGCGAACGGAAAATGTAGAACTTAGGCGGGGTAAAACGGTCGTACGAAACTATACTGAGAAGCCCGGTCTGTTTGCCTTTTCGCGAATAGATTCGGAAAGCGGCGGCGAGGTATTGGTGGTCGTCAACACATCAAATGCGCCCCTAGCCGCCAATGTCGAGCTTAATCCTACCAGCAGTAGCTTGACCATACTCGACGGCGATTGCCCTGCAACCCTTCGTGCGCCGGGTAGTGCGGCCTTCACCCTGAAACCCCTCGGTTATGCGATCTGCAAGGTAAAATGACCAAAAACACCTATCCTTTAAGTGATATTGAAGCCAGCCGCGATTGGTGGCGCGGGGCCACCATTTACCAGGTCTACCCGCGCAGCTTTTGCGATTCCAACGGCGATGGCATCGGTGATCTCGCCGGCATCACGTCGAAGCTCGATTACATCGCATCGCTCCATGTAGACGCGGTATGGCTATCTCCCTTCTTTACGTCACCGATGAAGGACTTTGGTTACGATGTTGCAGATTATTGCGGCGTCGACCCGATCTTCGGCACCTTGGCTGATTTTGATGCCCTGATCGTAAAGGCGCACGCATTAGGCCTGAAGATTTTGATTGATCAGGTTTATTCGCACACATCGGATCTGCACGATTGGTTCGCCGAGAGCCGCGCGAGCCGGACCAATGCCAAGGCCGACTGGTACGTCTGGGCCGATGCCAAGGCAGACGGTACGCCGCCCAACAACTGGCAATCGGTTTTTGGCGGCCCTGCATGGACATGGGATGCCCGGCGCGGGCAATATTATATGCACAATTTTCTAAGCAGCCAGCCGCAGATGAATGTGCACAATCCGGAGGTGCAAGAGGCGCTGCTGGCTGTCGCCAAATTCTGGATGGATCGCGGTGTCGACGGCTTCCGGGTGGACGCAATCAACTTTGCGATGCACGACCCCGAATTGAAAGACAATCCCCCTGCCCCGGCCGGAAATGGCGTGCGCACCCGCCCGTTCGATTTCCAGTTGAAAGTCCACAACCAGTCGCACCCCGACATTCCGGGATTCATTGGCCGAATTCGCACGCTTACCGACCAATATACAGATCGGTTCACAGTCGCCGAAGTTGGCGGCCCCGATCCCGACCGCGAAATGAAAGCATTCACGGCGGGCGAGAACCATTTCAACAGCGCCTACGGATTCAACTTTTTGTACGCGGAACAACTGACCCCCGCTTTGGTACGCGAAGCGTTGGAAGCGTGGCCCGATGACGCGAATATAGGCTGGCCCAGTTGGGCATTTTCCAACCACGACGCCCCCCGATGGATCAGCCGCTGGGCGCCAGCCGATGCGCAGAAAGCCTATGCGGCGATGGTGATGATGCTATTTGTGTCGCTGCGCGGAAATGTCATCATCTGGCAGGGCGAAGAACTGGCGTTGACGCAAGTCGATATACCGTTCGAAAAACTTCAGGACCCTGAAGCGATTGCCAACTGGCCACTGACACTCAGCCGGGACGGTACGCGTACACCCATGCCATGGGTGGCAGCCGACACACAATGCGGTTTCAGCGAAGGCGAGCCCTGGCTTCCCTTGGGTGCCGACCATCGCGACCTCGCCGTGGATCGTGCCGAAGCCGATCCGGATTCGATGTTGAACCTCACCCGCAAACTTGTCACATTTCGCAACGCGAATGAAGCTATGCTCGTGGGCAGTCTGAATATTATCGAGGCGCAATCGAATCTGCTGATTTTCGAGCGGATAAGCGACAACCAGCACCTGATTTGCGCATTCAATATGGGCAACGACAACGTCGCCTGGCAACCTGCGCAACCCGACAGGTGGCGATTGGTAAAATCCGTAAATGGTGCGCGTCTCGGTTTGTTACCGGGCTACGGCGCACAAATCTTAGAAAAAATAGCGTGATAGCGAAGAGGAGACGCAGCATGGACAAGAAGAAATCGAAACAGAAAATTGTCCGGAGCGTTGCAGCGCTAGGCGGCGCCTTGCTGGCGGCGGCGTCCGCACAGGGCCAGCCGCTTGCTTCGGCGTCTTCACCCGATGGCGGGGTGAAGGTAGAAATATCACTCGATGGTGATGGTCGTGCGGCCTATGCCGTTACGCGCAATGGAAAGGCGATACTTGCGCCTTCCAAGCTTGGTTTCCTTTTGACCGATGCCGTCAAAATTGATCGTCGTCTTTCGGTTACGGGACAGGAAGTGCGCGATTTCGACGAAAGCTGGACCCAGCCGTGGGGTGAGTGGAAAACGATCCGCAACCGCTATCGGGAATTGAAAGTTCATTTCAAAGAAACAACGGCGCTTGCGCGCGTGTTTACAGTAACCTTCCGGCTATACGAGGACGGTGTTGGCTTCCGATACGAATTTCCGGAACAACCCAATTTGGCGCAAGCAAACATTGCCGATGAATTGACCGAATTTGTTTTCGCCAGCGATGGCACCGCGTGGTGGAAGCCAGCATTCCTGTGGAATCGCGAAGAATATCTCTACAACAAAACGCCTCTATCGGCGGTTAGCAATGCCGACACACCGATCACCATCAAATTGACCGACGGCACGCATGTCGCGCTGCATGAAGCGGCGCTTGTCGATTATTCGGGCATGGCGGTGTCCCGGACCGAAGGGACAACGCTTCGCGCGGCGCTCCACCCCGGTGCGGGAGAGCCTAAGGTCCAGAAAAAGGGCGCTTGGACGACGCCATGGCGTACCTTGATCATCGCGAATGACGCCGCCGGAATTTACCACAGCCATTTGATGCTCAACCTGAATGAGCCCAACAAATTAGGCGATGTCAGCTGGATTAAGCCCGGCAAATTTGCGGGTGTGTGGTGGAATATGATCAAGGGCGAATGGAGCTGGGCCCGCGGCCCCAAGCATGGCGCCACCAACGAAAATGTGAAACGCTACATTGATTTCGCTGCGGCCAACAAAATTCCCCATCTGCTCGTCGAAGGCTGGAATGTGGGCTGGGATGGCGAATGGTTCGGCAACGGTTATGATATGGACTTTGCCCAGCCTACCGAAGATTTCGATGTTGATATGCTGGTCGCCTATGGCAAGAAAAAGGGCGTTCGCCTGATCGGGCATCATGAAACCGGTGGCGCGGCATCCCATTATGAAAAGCAGTTCGACAAGGCTTTCAAATTCGCCGCTGACCATAATTATATGGTCGTCAAAACCGGCTATGTTACCGATGCCGCCCAGATGGAGCGCGAGGATCCCGACGGTAAAAAATACCGCGAATGGCATCAGGGCCAGTGGATGGTCAATCACCAGCTGCGCGTTGTCGAGACTGCTGCAAAGTATAAGATCGGTATCGACAGCCACGAGCCAGTGAAGGGTACCGGGCTGCATCGCACCTATCCGAACTGGGTCGCGCGCGAAGGGATGCGCGGGATGGAATATAATGCCTGGCCTGGCAAAAACCCGCCCGAGCATGAAGCCAATGTCGTGTTCACCCGGATGCTCGAAGGACCCATGGATTTTACGCCAGGCATTCTCAGCCTCAAGGGCAGTGATGATAGCAACCTGCTGTCGACAATTGCCAAGCAGCTCGCGCTATATGTCGTGATCTATTCGCCTGTACAGATGGTGGCGGATACGCCCGAGAACTACGCCAAATATCCCGAGCCAATGAAGTTCATCCGTGATGTTCCTACCGATTGGCAGGACACCCGCGTGTTGAATGCTGAAATTGGCGATTTTGTTACCATTGCGCGGAAAGAACGTGACGGTGAGAACTGGTATGTAGGCGCTGTAGGCGATGAGCAGGAACGGACGGTTTCATTCAAACTCGACTTTCTCAGCCCCGGTAAAAACTATGTCGCGGAAATCTACCGTGATGGTGACGATGCCGATTATCGCACCGAAAAACGTCACTCGATTTTGATAGAAAGCAAGAAGTTGACCAGCGCCGATACGCTCACCTTGCGTCTGGCGCCGGGTGGCGGCTTTGCAATCCGTCTTGTGGCGGCAAAAGGCAAGTGATGGATCGGCGCAGCCTGTTGGCGACAAGCTTTGCAGCAGGGCTGCTCGCGCTTGTCCCTCAGGGCGCGATGGGACAAGATAGTGGGCGCTTTTTTGATCTGGGGCCCGTTTCCTCGGCTGTACTCGCTCCGACCAAGGTAGTGATCTGGCTACCGCCGGGTTATGATAGCTCGCGCGAACGCTATGGCGTCGTATATATGCACGACGGTCAAAATCTGTTCGATCCGAAACGGTCAAATTTCAACAAGGTCTGGGCCGCAGATAAATCGGCGTTGCGCCTGATTGCCGCCAAGAAAACGAAGCCTTTTATCATCGTTGGAATTGACCAACCGGGTGTGGATCGCGGGCGCCAATATTTTCCCAAGCCAATGCTGGACTTTGTCTCTCCATCGGTACGTCAAAAACTGCAAAAGCAAAGCAATGACCTGCCTGTGATTTCGGACGAATATCTCACATTCATCGTCACAGAATTGAAGCCGCGCATCGATGCGGAGTTTCGGACAAAGGCGGGCCGCAAACACACGGCGATTGCTGGCTCAAGCATGGGCGGACTGATTTCGCTCTATGCTATTACCCGCTATCCCCATATATTTGGCCATGCCGGTGCGGTGTCGACACATTTGCCCTTGGGCGATCCCAACTGGAGCGCTGAAGAACGCAATGATATCCTCGCAGGATGGCGCCGTTACGTGAAGGAAGAGCTTGGCAAACCTGCCGGACGGCGCATCTGGTTTGATCACGGGACCGAAACGCTTGATGCCTTTTATCAGCCCTATCAGGAGAATCTGGATGCGGCGCTGGTGGCGAATGGCTGGAAAAAAGGGAGTGATTTTTCAAGCAAAGTGTACGTTGGCACTCCACATGAAGAAAATGCATGGGCCGCGCGGCTTGACGACGTCTTTGGCTGGATGCTTCAACGCTGGTAATGGTCTCTGACTCCAAACATTTCGTCGTCCTGGGCGGCGGCACGGCAGGCTGGATGGCTGCTTGTCTTCTGGCGCATCATTGGCCGCAACATCGCATCACTGTGGTGGAATCGCCGGATATCGGGATAATTGGTGTCGGCGAAGGCTCGACCCCGCAACTCAAAGCCTTCTTTGACACCCTAGGTATAGCCGAAGCAGATTGGATGCCGAAATGTAACGCCACCTATAAGGCTGGCATTCGCTTTGATGGCTGGTCGGAAAGGCCGGGATTTGAAAGTTATTTTCATCCCTTCCACACACAGATCGACCTGTTCACGGAACCGCAATTCACCTTTCATACCCGTGCGCGACGAACAGGTCGCGATGTATGGGCGCACCCTGACCGCTTTTTCCTGCCCGCATCCATCGCGGCACATGGACGTGCGCCATTGGCTCCTTCCAACTTTCCATTCGCGATTGGCTATGGCTATCATTTTGATGCGGTACTTATCGGTAAAATGCTGCGGGAACATGCCACGACACAATTGGGTGTCCGGCATCTGGAACACACTGTCACACAGGTGAAACTGGATAAGTCAGGCAATGTAGAATCGCTGCAAACAGAGGATGGCGCGGTTATCACCGGTGACTTTTTTGTAGATTGCAGCGGTTTTCGGGGCGCAATTATTCAGGAAGCCTTGAAGGAACCCTTCCTTCCGTTTGCGGATAATCTGTTTAACAATGCCGCCGTTGCCATGCCGTCCCCTAATGACGAGGGTGACATCCGCAGCGAAACGCGCGCCACCGCATTGTCGACCGGATGGGCGTGGCGGATCCCGCTGACGAACCGGGTCGGCAATGGTTATGTGTATTCGTCCCGCTATATCGACAAGGATACTGCCGAAACGGAACTGCGCACGCATCTCGGCATGCTCGACAGCGAGGTCGAGGCGCGTCATTTGAAAATGAATGTCGGACGTGTGCAGCGCAGCTGGGTCAAGAACTGCCTCGCTGTAGGGTTATCGCAAGGCTTCATCGAACCGCTGGAAGCAACTGCGCTCCATATCGTGCAGGCGACGGTTGAAGGGTTTATCCGCGCATATGATAATGGTGGCGAAACGGATGACGGAGCGGCAGATTTCAACCAAAGCCTGAATAACCGCTATGACGGCATACGGGACTATATCGTTGCCCACTACCGCATGAACCAACGCACCGATTCGGACTATTGGCGCGACAACGCGCAAAACGGGAATCTTTCGGACAACCTAAAAGCCATCATGACGGCATGGTATTCCGGAGGCGACCTGACCGAAGTGATCCAGAAACTGAATATTGCACAGTTCTACAGCTCTTTGTCCTGGCATTGTTTACTGGCAGGTTACGGCACATTTCCGGCTGATGAAAAGCTGGTTGCATCGACGGATGGCCTGCCTCTTGCGGATATGGAGCACATCGACCGCTACATATCGGGCTGTCTCCAGAATTTCCCGTCACACCGCGCGGCGCTTGCGAATTTATCTTTGTGATTTCGTGACTTTTTAACAACTTGTCCTTTAAGCTTTCCGCCATTGAAACGGATAAGGTCGCAGGAAATTACAATGTACAAGAATATGGTGATTTTCGGCACGCGCCCCGAAGCCATAAAATTATTTCCTGTGATCAATGCGTTGAAGCAGCAAAGTAAAATGCGTTGTGAAGTGCTGGTGTCGGCGCAGCATCGCGAAATGCTCGACCAAGTTCTTTCGATTACCGGCATTACTCCAGACCATGATCTCAACATCATGCAGCCCGGACAATCGCTTGATGCCCTGACGGCGCGACTGTTGGAGGGGATCGGCCATGTTCTTGATGAGGCCAAACCCGACCGCGTCATCGTGCAGGGCGACACCGCAACCGCTATGGTCGGTGCACTTGCCGCCTATTACCGCCAGATACCCGTCAGCCATGTCGAGGCCGGACTTCGCAGCTACGACATCTACCAGCCTTGGCCCGAGGAAGTGAATCGCAAGATTATCGGGTCCATCGCCGACCAGCATTTCGCGCCCACGGAGGTTTCGGCTGGAGCGTTAAAGGCAGAAGCGGTGCCAGCGGACCGTGTCTTTGTGACCGGAAACACGGTAATCGACGCCCTGCACTGGATTACTGACCGGATCGCACATCGTCCTGAACTCGCTGCCAACCTCGCCGGGTTAGAATCGCGGTTTGCCGGAAAGAAAATCATCGGCATCACAACCCATCGCCGGGAAAATTTCGGTGACGGGATGGAGAATATCGCCTCCGCCATTAAGACGATTGCAGCGCGCGACGATGTAGCCTGTATTTTCCCAGTCCACCTGAACCCCAATGTCAGGGCCGTCATGGACAAGATGCTAGGTGATGAGCCCAATGTCGCGATGATCGAGCCATTAGACTATCCCCATTTCGCACGCCTCCTCTCAATCAGCCATATCATGCTGACCGACAGCGGCGGCGTGCAGGAAGAGGCCCCTGCCCTTGGCAAACCGGTTCTTGTGATGCGCGATACCACCGAACGCCCCGAAGGCGTCACGGCCGGTACCGCCAAACTGATCGGTACCGATAAAAATCGCATAGTTTCCGAAATTTTCACTCTTTTGGACGATGATACTGCCTATTCGGCGATGGCCCGCGCGCACAATCCCTTCGGGGACGGCAAGGCCAGCCAGCGCATAGCGGAGATCATTTGGAATGCTAGTCGACAAAAAACCTGACGTTTGCGTAATTGGCCTAGGCTATATCGGCCTGCCGACTGCTGCTGTAATTGCCCGTTCAGGCTGCCGCGTCGTCGGCGTAGACGTCAACCCGCATGTTGTCGACACAATCAACCGCGGCGAAATCCATATCGAAGAAGTCGATCTCGACGGCCTAGTGCAAGGCGTTGTCTCGCGGAAAATGCTCCGTGCATCCTTGATGGTTGAACCGTCCGATGTATTCGTGATCGCTGTTCCCACGCCGTTTGACGAAAATCACGCGCCCGACATCACTTATGTGCTGGATGCCGCGACCAATATCGCTGCTGTCCTGAAGTCCGGCGATACCATCATACTTGAATCCACATCTCCGGTGGGCACCACCGACAAGGTGCGCGACCTGATTGCCAAATTGCGGCCGGATCTGAAAATACCGGGCGTGGCGAAAGACACGCCGGACATTTCCATCGCCTATTGTCCGGAGCGGGTTTTGCCCGGACGCATCCTGGAAGAATTGACCAACAATGACCGGTCAATAGGCGGGATAACTCCCCGCTGCGCGCGAAAGGCGCTGACCTTTTATAAGCGCTTTGTTCGCGGTGAATGCATTACCACCGATGCCCGCTCCGCTGAAATGACAAAGCTGGTCGAAAACGCATTCCGTGACGTCAACATCGCTTTTGCGAACGAGTTGTCGATCGTTGCCGACCATATGGGCCTTGATGTCTGGGAGGTTATCCGGCTTGCAAACCGCCACCCGCGCGTAAACATCCTGCATCCAGGCCCCGGCGTCGGTGGCCATTGTATCGCCGTTGATCCCTGGTTCATTGTCCACAGCGCGCCAGACCAAAGCCCGCTGATCCGCACCGCGCGGAACGTCAATGACGGTAAGGTAGATCATGTGATCCAGCGCGCGACGGACATGATTATGGCAAGCCCCACGGCGAAAATCGGATGCATGGGATTGGCCTTTAAAGCGAATATCGATGACTTCCGGGAGAGCCCCGCAATGAAAGTTGCGGCCGAACTCGCCCAACGTTTCGGACAGCGCGTACAGATTGTCGAACCCTATGCATCGACGCTGCCAAAGGAATTTGACGGCACGGGCGCGCGTCTGATCGATATCGACACCGCTTTACTTGAATGCGACATGCTGATCACGCTGGTCGACCACGACGCCTTCAAAGCGATCCCGCTTGCGGAAAGAGCGGACAAGATCGTCTATGACGTCCGCGGCATTTGGCACGACCAACCCGGCCAAGTCCCACACCGGCAGCTGCGTCTGGTCGGTTAGCCCAAATTATCCCACGACATTTTCCCCGTCCGCTCCAGCTTTCACTATTTGTTAACCGTATCTTTACGCAGACGGTCTAGCTGACGGGTGGATCAGGAGGACCAACCATGGCTACGGCCCTTGTCGAAGAACAACTGAAACACGGGGCCGTAATTCGGTTCAAAGGCGACGACCGAGAATTGCTCTGGCTTGTTCCGCTGTTCGCCATGTTCGTGATACTCGTCGTAACGGCCGAAGTTCTTTCTTTCCTGAATGGCACCTCCGCGATTGGTATGATTGCCGGATATGGCGGCAAAGCCCTACGTTTATTGCCTTTCGTGGCGTCCATAGGCATTCTTTGCCAGTTTCTTATCGCCATTGCCCGGGATTACCGGACAGCCGTCGATCAAGTCATGGGCCAATGGCGGGCTGCGCTGCTTAATCCCTACTTGCTCGCAGCGCGCGTTGCACCGATTATCATGATGCCCTTCTTCTTCGCATCGTTCAGCGTACTCAAAATGCTGATGCCACGCTATGTGCCGTTCTGGCTGGACGAGCCTTTTGCGCGGATGGACCAGTTTCTCTTTTTTGGATATCACCCTTGGCAATTGACCCATGCGGTGTTCACCTCGCCTGAAGCGACTGTCACACTCGACCTCTTCTATTCTGTCTGGGTCATATTGTTGTCTATCGCGATTGCCGGGTTTGCCTTGTTTGCGCCACGCAAGGAGCGCGCGCGCTTCTTCCTTTCCTTCGGAGGTGCTTGGTTTTTGCTCGGCTTCATCGGGGCTTGGTTGGGATCATCTGCTGGGCCTTGTTTTCTGGCCAATCTGAATTCACCCCTTGCGCCAGAATTCGCTGGCTTGATGCAGCGCCTGCATGCGGCCAGCAATTCGATGGATACGGTCGCGCAAGCGGTCGAATGGCAACAAATGCTCTGGAACGGTTACGAAAGCCAAACCTACCGCTTTGGCATGGGTATCTCGGCGATGCCGTCCCTGCACAATGCAATCGCGGTGCTTTATGCATTCATAGCGTTTCGCTTTGGCAAATTGCTGGGATGGTTCATGACCGCATATGCTATCATCATCTTTATCGGCTCGGTCCATCTGGGTTGGCATTATGCCGTTGATGGTATTTTCTCAGCATTTGGGATGTGGGCGATTTGGAAGTTGGTGAACTGGTGGTGCGTGGCTTCAGGATATGACGCCGCATCCGAAACCGCACAAAACTGAAAAGCGTGAACCTGTATCTCGGGCATGTTACAAGCGACTGAAGCACCGCAGATTAATTCACCTGACGATCCCGTCCTTCCCAATAAGGCGCGCGCAGGTCCTTTCGGAGTATCTTGCCCGAGGCATTACGCGGCAGGGCAGGAATGACATCGACGCTACGAGGGACCTTAAATCCGGCGATGCGTTCACGAGCCCATGCTATGACGCTGTCTTGTTGAATTTCGCATCCCGATTTGGGCACACAGACAGCCTTGACGGCCTCTCCCCATTTGTCGTCGGGAACACCTATTACAGCGACTTCGAGCACATCGGGATGCCCGAAAATAGCACTTTCAACTTCTGCGGGGTACACATTTTCACCGCCTGATATGATCATGTCTTTGACGCGGTCATGGATGAACAGGTAGCCATCTTCATCGAGATAACCGGCATCACCTGTTTTGATCCAGCCGCCCTGCGCCATTGTACTTTCGGTCGCATCGGGCAGATTCCAGTAGCCGATCATATTATTTGAAGAACGCGTCCAGATTTCGCCGACCTGACCTACAGGAAGATCAGCGTGATTTTCATCCACGATACGAATTTGGACACCAGGCAATGGCTTACCAGCCGACCGCATGCGGGCATTACCGTTGGGATCATGATCCTCGGGCGGCAACATGACGATCGTACCCGTCGTTTCGGTCATGCCATAAACCTGAATGAATTCCGCTCCGAAAACGGCGATGCTTTGGCGCAGTAACTCCAAGGGCATCGGCGCCGCGCCGTAGAGAATATAGCGCAGCCGGCTATAGTCGACCGACGTGCAACGCGGATGTTGCAGCATGATATGGAGCGCAGCCGGCACGACGAAGAGGCGCGTGACACCCCTATTTTCAATGGCGTCGAACACGCCGTCCGGCGTAAATTCGGGAAGTACCAGTGCGGGTAGTCCCGACGCGATGGCCATGATGCCCAATCCTGTGCCACCGATATGGGCGCACGGCATTGCGACCAGCACAACTTCATCCGCGTCCCAACGAGTATAGGCAAGGTCGAGGTCGGCGCTATTCTTGCGCAGCGCGAACAGGTTCCGGTTGGAGAGAACCGCCCCCTTGGGGTTCCCGGTCGTCCCCGAAGTGTAAAGCTGCAACACGGCATCATCTGGCCCAGACGCCTCAAATGCCGATCGTGCTGTTGCTGCAATCTGTTGGCGGGCAGCCTGTTCGCCGATAAACCGCTCCACATGCGGGACTGCGGCCGCCAATGCCGTTTCGACCTGGTCAAATTCCGCACCGGTGAATACCAATCGCGCCTGTGTATCGTTCACAATATAGACCCATTCCGAAGGTGCGAGCCGCCATCCGACCGGAACCATCACGATGCCCGCGCGCGCGGCGCCGTAGAAAAGGCTGAAATAGAGATCGCTATTCTTGCCGATCCAAACAACTCGGTCGCCCTTCTTCAATCCCGAATTAAGCAGCATGGTGGCGATTTTTGCCGTCGTCTCTTCCAGATCGGCATAGGACTGAGCCCGGTCCGCTTCCATCAGCGCAGGGCCGTTCGGCTTTTCCGTCACCCAATGGATCAAGAAATCATCAAAGGTCAGAATATCCGTCGTTGGGTCACCCATGTGCATATCTCTCCATCAGCGCGGGCCTGTTATTGGCAGAGGCCTCACTACGTTTTGTCGAGAGATATTGGCTTCATGTCAATGTCCCCGCTAAGGATGGGCCGAAACAGTTTCAAATCTGGGGATTCCTGAACATGAACATGCGCGGCCGTACAATTTTATTAGCCCTTTTAGCTGGCATCAGCGTACCCGCTGTCGCGCAAAATGATGACAAGCGCGAAATCGTTGTCACTGCACGTTCGCTCAAAGACACCGAGAATGATTTGAAAGCCTGCATCGCGCGCGGCTGCCCGCCCGATCAGGATATCAAGGCAACGCTTGCACATGCGGAAAACCAGTTTGTCGAGGGCGACTATCGCAATGCGCGTGAAACCTTGGCGAAATCACTGGGACGCAACCGCAAACACAAGGGCGAGTTTCCAATCGAAGTTTCCGACCTGCTGCGCGCCAATGGCAATGTCGCCATCCATCTTGGCGAGGCCGACATCTATCGGCTGTCCGTCCTCGACATGCGCGACACGTTGAAAGGCGCACTCAAGCCTGATGACTATCGTGTATTCGGCGCCGAAATCGAAGTGGCGGATTCGCGCATGAAGCTTGGTTATTATGACGAGGCGAGCGCCAAATATCTGCAACTTGAAAAGCAGGCTTTGGCAAAAGGTCTCCCGCAAGTCGCGGCAATCGCGCGCGTGCGCGACCTTTCCTTGCGTGTGCAACGCGCCGAAACCGAAAAAACGGAGTTTCGCAAAAAAGAGGCCGTGGAAGCGATCGACGCATTTTTGCTTCAGCCAAGAGAAGGCGCAGAGCAGTTCAAGATTGTCGCCGAAGTGCTGAAGTCCCGGATGGACCGGAACAACGGCAACAGCGAAACCACCGATAAACTCATTGCGCGCTATGCAGCTTTGGGCGGCACCGATCGTCCTTTGCTTCTGCATTCAAAGCCCATTGAAATGAACGAGGCCCAAGCCGCCCGCGCCGCGGCAGGTGGCAGTGACCTCAACCGCATTGGCACGCAAGTTGTCGAAAAGCGTTGGGTCGACATCGGTTTCTGGATCGGTGCCGACGGCAAGGTTGACGAACCGGAGATCCTGCGCAGCCAGGGCGACACCAAGTGGACCGATGTCGTTCTTAAAGCCATAAAGACGCGCATCTACGCGCCTTTGAAAGCAGAGAAAGACGGCACATCGCCCGGCATCTACGCTATCGAGCGTTACTCACTCACCGCACAATATGAGGACGACGTGACCGGCACCCGCATTCGGCAGCGCTCGCCTGTGGCCAAGATTGAACGCATCGACCTGACCAGTTGATCGGGCCGGTTCGGGTTTCAGGCCCTGAAGAGTAACGACAGGTTGTTTGCGGGCATCTCGATGATCTGATCGAGATGCAAGGCGTGGAGCGATGCCTCCTGCGCCACGTCTTCGACAAAGCGCAGACCCCATTGGCTGTTCCGGCTTTTCAAGTTGCGATCAAACTCTTCATTGCTGGGTGCGGTTGGCCGGTTTTGCTGGTGGAACGGTCCGTATACATAAAGTAATCCGCCTTTGGGCAACAGGCGCCCTGCATTACGCATCAGGCCCTTGGTCGCTTCCCATGGGCTGATATGCACCATGTTGATGCACAATATTGCCGATATATCCGGCACCTTCCAGGCAGCCGCCGCATCCACTTCGACCGGTACCAGCAGGTTATCGCCGCCAGATTCGGCGCGCCACGCGGCGATCGATGCAAGTGCCAACGGATCGCTGTCGCTGGGCTGCCAGTCCAGATGCGGGAATTGCGCGGCGAAATGGATGATATGCTCACCCGTTCCGCTCGCGATTTCCAGCACGGTTCCCTGCGGGGGCAAGCACCGCTTCAAGACATGCGTGATCGCATCCCGATTGCGCTCTGTGGCCGGAGCAGTGCGTTTTGCTTCTGCCGACGGTTCGAACACAAAAGGTTTGGGATCACTCATTCGGCGGCAACGGCCTCTTCTGTTTCGTGCCAGACCAGCATGGGTTTTCTGGCCGCCAGCGTTTCGTCCAGACGGCGGCGCGGCGCATGGTGCGGTGCGGATTTGAGCGACGGATCGCCTGCTTTCGCGCGTTGCACAACAGACCGCATGGCGCCGATGAACTGGTCGAGGGTCGCCTTGCTTTCCGTTTCGGTCGGCTCGATCAACATCGCGCCATGAACGACCAGCGGGAAATAGACCGTCATCGGATGATAGCCTTCGTCGATCAGACCCTTCGCAATGTCGAGCGTCGTAAAGCCATCGGCCAGACCGTTATCGCTGAACAGGGCCTCATGCATGCATGGTCCGCTGTGCGCGAACGGTGCGTCCATCGTTCCTTCCAGACTGCGCAGGATATAGTTGGCGTTGAGCACCGCATCCTCGGCAACCTGGCGCAAGCCGTCGGCACCATGCGACATGATGTAGGACAGCGCGCGGGTGAACATGCCCATTTGCCCATGGAAGGCGGTCATCCGGCCGAAGCTGTGCGGATGCCGTTCGCCCACGGTTTCTTCTTCGACCAGCGAATAGCGTCCGTCGGCATGGCGTTCGGTAAAGGGCAAAGGTCCGTAAGGCGACAACGCCTCGGACAGGACGACAGGACCGGAACCCGGGCCGCCGCCGCCATGCGGGGTCGAGAATGTCTTGTGCAAATTGATGTGCATGGCGTCGATGCCAAGATCGCCCGGCCGCACCCGCCCGACAATGGCGTTGAAATTCGCGCCATCGCAATAGACATAGCCGCCGGCGGCGTGGACCGCATCGGAAATGGCCTTCATATCACGTTCGAAAAGACCGCATGTGTTGGGGTTGGTAATCATGACCCCGGCCACATCGGGACCAAGCCGTGCCTTCAACGCATCCAGATCCACACGACCTTCGGACGTGGCGGGGATGTTTTCGACGGAGAATCCGGCAAAGGCTGCCGTCGCCGGGTTAGTCCCGTGCGCGCTTTCAGGCACCAGAATGACGCTGCGCGGATCGCCGCGTGCTTCCAAGGCAGCCTTGATCGCCAATATGCCGCACAATTCCCCATGCGCACCCGCTTTCGGGGTCATGGCAACACCATGCATGCCGGTTAGTTCAATGAGCCAGACCGCAAGTTCATTGATGACCGCAAGCGCACCCTGAACGGTTTCGACCGGTTGCAGCGGATGTACGTCCGCAAAACCCGCCATCCGCGCGACTTTTTCGTTCAGGCGGGGGTTGTGCTTCATCGTGCAGCTTCCCAATGGGAAAAAGCCCAGATCAATCGCATAATTCTGGCGGCTCAATCGCGTGTAATGGCGCACCGTTTCGGGCTCGGACAGACCGGGCAATCCGATCGTCCGGTTACGTTCCAGACCGCCAAGGCGAGAGGCTACGCCGCCGACCTCCGGCAAATCTACGCCGGTCGTGTCGGTCGTGCCGATCTCGAAAATCAATGCTTCTTCCAGCATCAAGGCACGATTGCCGGTAAAGGTTGCTGGCTTGGTATCGCCCGAAGGTCCCATTTCAGGCTTCCAGCCGCTTTGATTGAGCACGCTCATGACAAAATCTCCTTCAAGGCGGTGGCAAAGGTTTCGATATCTTCGGCTGACGATGTTTCCGTCACCGCAACGACCAGCCCGTTTTCCAAATCCGTGGCCTTGGGATACAGGCGGCCAAGGGACACACCGCCGAGAACCTTCTTTTCCGCCAAGGCGCGCACTACCGGTTGCGCTTCTTTGGGTAAGCGCAGCGTAAATTCGTTGAAAAAGCTGTCGTTGACCAGTTCCACTCCGGGTATTTGGGTCAACCGGTCAGCCGCCTGAACTGCCAATGCGTGATTGGCCTGTGCCAATCCGCGCAGTCCCTTTTCACCCAGCAACGTCATATGAATACTGAAGGCCAAGGCACATAGCCCTGAATTTGTGCAGATATTCGACGTCGCCTTTTCCCGCCGGATATGCTGTTCGCGGGTCGAAAGGGTCAAAACGAAACCACGCTTCCCTTCGGCATCAACCGTTTCACCACATAGGCGCCCCGGCATCTGGCGCACGAATTTTTCCTTGCAGGCGAACAGGCCGACATAGGGCCCGCCAAATTGCAGGCCAACGCCGAGCGACTGCCCCTCGCCCACTACAATGTCCGCCCCCATTTCACCGGGGGCCTTAATTGCACCCAAAGCCACAGGCTCTGTGACTACCGCGATCAACAATGCGCCATGTTCATGCGCCTTCGCCGCAATTGCGGACAGATCCTCGATGCGTCCCAAAATGTCGGGATATTGGACGACCACACAGCTGGTTTCGCCATCAATCGCATCCAGAAGACGCGCGCTATCCGTAGTGGGCGATAATGTAGGCAACGCCGCATCGAGAGTGTCGCCCGTATATTTTGCCATGGTGCGGGCGACGCTGACATAATGCGGGTGCAAGCCAGACGACAAGACTGCCTTATGCCGCTTCGTGATCCGTCCGGCCATGCCGATGGCTTCCCAGCATGCGGTCGAACCATCGTACATGGACGCGTTGGCAACGTCGCATCCGAACAGACGCGCGACCTGTGTCTGGAATTCGAACAGCATCTGCAGGGTGCCCTGCGCGATTTCGGGCTGGTAAGGCGTATAGGCGGTCAGAAACTCGCCGCGCTGGATGATATGGTCCACCGACGCGGGCACATGATGCTTATAAGCTCCGCAGCCCAGAAAAAAGGGATGATGCGACGCGGCCATATTCTTGCGCGCCAGATCGGAAAAATGGCGTTCAACAGCCATTTCGCTCGCATGATTGGGCAGACCGGCGATTGGCCCGGCCAATTGTGCCTCTGCCGGAACATCGACGAACAGATCATCAATGGATTTTGCGCCGATAACAGCCAACATGGCCTGACGGTCCGTATTGGTAAGTGGGAGATAACGCATGCAATCTTATCCTTTTTCGCAATTCCAAGTGCCGGATTGCGTTTACAATGCTTCGACAAATGCCTTGTAGGCGTCCGCGTCCATCAGGCTCGCAAGCTCGCTCGTATCGCTCAGCGTCAGCTTGAAAAACCAGCCCTCGCCTTCTGGATCAGTGTTTACAAGTGCCGGATCCCCTTCCAGGGCGTCGTTGCCTTCGGTCACCGTTCCGCTGACGGGGGCGTAGACGTCCGATGCCGCCTTCACGGATTCGACGACCGCAGCATCGCCGCCTTTCTTCAGTTCGGCACCCGGTGCAGGCACTTCGGCAAACACGATGTCGCCCAACTGGCTTTGCGCATAGTCGGTAATGCCGACAGTTGCGCTGTCGCCGTCGACGTCAATCCATTCATGATCTTCGGTGTAATAACGGGTCATAGGGCTTTTCCTCTCCGGTGATAGTGATGGGGAATGAAGGGTAAGGCGGCGACCGTCAGGGCAACGCGTTTGCCGCGAACCTCTGCTTCAAGCGCGGTGCCGATTGCGGTATGCGCGTTGGCGACATAGCCCATCGCGATGGGGGCGCCGACGCTGGGCGCGAAACCGCCGGATGTGATTGATCCCACTTGCGTGTCCTGGGCAAAAACGGGCGCGCCTTCGCGCACCGGCATTTTGCCATCAACGGAAAAGCCAACCAGCTTTTGCGCGGGACCCTGCGCCAACGCCTTCAAAATGCGGTCGGCGCCGTTAAAGCCGCCCTCTTCGCGACGACGTTTCGAAATGGCAAAGGATGCATTGCCTTCAACAGGGTCAATGTCCGGGTTCATATCATGGCCGTAAAGCGGAAGCCCGGCCTCCAGCCGCAGGGAGTCCCGCGCGCCGAGGCCAATGGGTTTGACTTCAGGCTGGGCGCATAGGGCGTCTGCCAATGCTTTTGCATGCGATGCGGGCACCGAGATTTCGAACCCGTCTTCGCCGGTATAGCCCGAGCGGCTGATCCACAATAGTTCAGGGTCGGACTTAGGGCCCCAGAAAAAGGAACCTGCTTCCATGAAAAACAGCGCATCGACGCCGGGCACGACGCGCAAAAGTGCATCAACGGCATTCGGACCCTGAAGTGCAAGCAAGGCACGGTCGTCCATATGGTTGATGGTAATCTCGTCGGGAAGATGCTCGCGCAGAAAGCCGATATCGTCCCATTTTACGGCGCCGTTAACGACAACATACAGCCCCATGGGCGTCGCCGTGACCATCAGGTCATCCAAAATGCCGCCATCTTCGTCGAGCAGGAGCGAATAGCGCATTCGCCCTTCTTTCAACGCGCTGATGTCGCCGGGCACCAGTTTTTCGAGGGCATCCGCCGCGCCTTCGCCGGACAGCATCAACTGCCCCATATGGCTGACATCAAACAGGCCCGCATTTTCCCGCGTCCACGCATGTTCGGCCATGATGCCTTCATATTGAATCGGCATATGATAACCGGCAAATTCGACCATGCGGGCACCACGCGCCCGATGCCAATCACCCAGCGGCAATTCCAATATTTCGATGGGTTCTAATTCTTCTTCGCTCATATCAGTCCGTTCCAAGAGTCGCAGCGACAGACACCGGTTGATGCCTTATCTGCTACCCCCTCTGTCACGGATACCTGAGAGCTTTACCCCTTCGGTGGCCCACATAAGGTGGGCGCTTTCCAGAGTGTCGCAAAAGCCGAAGCGGTCCTTTTGCCTGAGAGATTCCGGGGCGGTTGCTCCTTCGGCGGACAGGCGAACCTGTCACTCTCCCGTTTCGTCAGCGACACCCCTCCCTTGGCTTTGTGCCGGGTGAGAGTCAACCGGCCAAAGAACCGATGGCCTCATTTTCGTGGATAAACCTGCCCGGTGTCCCGTTTCCAACCAGCTTTGCGATTGCGCGCGCTACGCTATATGCCGGAATTGAACGGAACCGGCTGAAGGCCCGGGGGATCAAATGGTCGATAATTGGCGCGACCAAAATGCCTGCACGCTCGCCTAAGCGGCGATCATTTTGCCGGTCGCCGGTCAGCAAGCCGGGGCGCATGATATCGAGACGATCAAACGCCAAAAGCGCCAGCGAATCTTCGACCTCCCCTTTCGTCCGCAGATAGAGATTGCTGGTCGCCTTGGTCGCACCGACAGACGAAACGGTAATGAACTGGCTCGCGCCGGACAAATGGGCAGCGGTCGCAAAGGCCAGAACCAGATACTTGTCGACCGAACGAAAAAGTGCGGCGTCCTTGCCCGATTTTTTCCAGGTTGTTCCAAGGCATGAAATGGCGACTTCCGGATTGAGCGCGGCAACGATGTCGGGCCATTGGG
Organism: Sphingopyxis sp.; assembly: GCA_013823985.1. Classification (GTDB taxonomy): domain Bacteria; phylum Pseudomonadota; class Alphaproteobacteria; order Sphingomonadales; family Sphingomonadaceae; genus Sphingorhabdus_B. Next base: position 167,313 of record PNNB01000050.1, on the reverse strand, counting down.
ACGGATCGGCAACATGCTGCGTGATGGTATCGGGCAAGTCGGCCATTGGCCTGCGCACCACTATATCCACCTTATGCCCGTCGAGCATGGTGCAAAGGCTGCTCCCGATCAGACCTGATGCACCGGCGATGACAACCCTGCTCATGCGCTTACTCCATATTCAGTTCGTCGTACCTGTTCGTGGCATAGCGGTCGGTCATTCCGGCCAGAAAGTCGGCGATATGCCGGCTGGCCTCCGGCTCGGTCGCCGGCAGGTTCTCGCGCCATTCCGCGGGCATGCGATCCGGCTCGGCATGATAGACCGCGAACAGCTTCGAAATGACAGTTTTGGCGTTTTCCGCCGCATCCAGCTGCGTCTGGTGATGGTATAGATTACGGTACATGAATGTCTTCAGCACCCGTTCTTCGGCCGCCATCGCATCCGAAAATCCGCCAATCATGACGCCCGCCTGGCGCACATCATCGACGGTCGAAATGCCGAGTTTTTCAATCCGTTCGCGCGTTGAACGGATGACATCATTGACCATGGTACCGATCTGCTCGCGCGTCAGCTCGCCGATCAGCCGGCGGGGTTTGACATTCGGGAACCGCGCCTCAATCCCCCGCCACCGCTCCGCCACGAACGGCAATTCAAGCAACTGCCCGATATCGAGCAATCCGGCCCGTATGCCGTCGTCGATGTCGTGATTATCATAGGCAATGTCGTCACTGATCGCGGCGATCTGCGCCTCCAGCGAGGGCCAGCTTCGCAAATCCAGCTTGTGCCGGGCATCCACCTCGGCCAGCGCCCAGCCGGGGTTTTCAACCGGACCGTTATGCTTCGCCAGACCTTCCAGCAATTCCCAACTCAGGTTGAGCCCCGGCCACGCAGGATAGGGCGATTCAAGTTCCGTCAGTGTGCGCAGCGTCTGGGCGTTGTGGTCAAACCCGCCATAGGGCTTCATCGCCTCTTCCAGCGCGTCCTCGCCCGCATGCCCGAACGGCGGGTGCCCGATATCATGCGCGAGGCACAGCGCCTCGGTCAGATCTTCATTCAAGCCAAGCGCCCGCGCGATCGTCCGGCCGATTTGCGCCACTTCCAGACTGTGCGTCAGGCGAACGCGGTAATGGTCGCCGTCGGGCGATATGAATACCTGCGTCTTGTGCCGCAAACGGCGAAACGCGATGGAGTGGATGATACGGTCCCGGTCGCGTTGGAAGATGTTGCGGGGGCCGCGCACGTTGTGATCGGCTTCGGGATAATATCGCCCCCGGCTCTTTTCAGGGTGGCACGCATAAGAGGCAAGTGAAGTCATGCGCGGCTTATGCCGTTTCGCTCATGCAACCGCTAGCCGCTATTTGCCTTTTAACGCGGTCACGACGACGCCGTTTTCGCTTTTCCACATAAAGCCGTCGCCGCCCGCCTTTTTGAAATCGGCTTCCCATTTCTTGGCAATTTTCTGGTCTGCGAAAGGACCGACCAGCAAGCGGCTGGTCTTGCCCCAGGCGGATGTCCAGCCCGACGTTGCCTTGAACAGATCAGGGCTTTTCTTTGCCCATTTCCGATAGTCAAAGCCCAGCGCCCCTGCCTCACCTGTCGCGATCTGGACCCAGAAGCGGGCGGGACTGGGCGGGGGTGCCTTGGCCTTGGCGGCGGCTTTGGGGTCGACTTTTGCCGTCTTGGCAGCCTCATCGACCGCCGCCACCTTGGGCGTTACCGGCTTGATCTTTTTCAGATCAACAGGGATTGCCGAGGGCTTTTGCTCGCTTTCGGGAATCTCGATGGAACTCACAATCGCGCCAAGGTCAAATACCGGCTTGGGGGCGATTTGCGGTGCAGGCGTCGCTATTGGTGTGGTTTCGATCGGAAGCGCCGCCAGTTTCGTGCCTTCCGGCTCTGCATTCACCTTCGCAATTTCGGGCGCAGGCGCAACCGGCTCGATGCGCGCCGCCACCGTTTCGGTCTTTGCGGCGTTAACGGTGTTGATGGCCGGTGCCTGGCTGACGGGTTGAGGTATGGTCTGAACAGCGACGCTCACAGGTGGCGGCGTCACCTGGATCGCCGGCTTCGTATCGCGCGGACCGATATCGACGCGTTCCAGCGGCCTGGCCGATTCAGGCGGCGGAAGCGCTGTGCTATTCGCCGCCACCATTTTGGCGCTGGTAGCTTCTTCCACCTTGGCGCGCGCGGTTTCGGTGCCCAAGCGCGCGGTATCCACCTTGGGTAGCTTCTGCGAGTCCGGGATGTTGGCAACGATCGCCTTGACCTCTTCCTGCTCCCTTGCCTTCCGGTCACGGCGTCGTTCCATCGTTTTGGGCTTTTCGGCTATCGCGGTTTTAGCGGGTTTCGCTCCAAAAGGATCGCCCGACGGTATCAGGCGGCTATCGTTCGCGGCAGGCTGTACAGCCGGAATGGTTGCTGCAACCGTGCGGACCTGTTCGCTGTCGCGCCCGACATATTGGCTGGCCGGAAAATGACCCAAATGGATGGCCGCCGCCTGTTGGGCACCGGTCAGATTGGGCATCAAGCGCAAATAGCGTTCCATACGTTGCGCGGAACCTGCGTCCATGAAGCCTTGCGTCACCTTTGCCGATTCACGAAAGTCACCGCGCGAGGCGAGTATGAACGCCCTCGCCCGCCATGCCGCAGGATTGTTTTTCTGCAAAAGCGGCAGCAGCATCGCGTCTGCCTCCGCGCTTTGGCCGGACAGTGACGTGGATATGGCGTGCCGGACGACGAGGTCATCAGAAACAGAAGCCGTGCGCGCAAGCTTATAATCCTGTTGCGCCCGTCCGAAATTTCCAAGCAGGTCAAAGGCAAGTGCGCGATCCGCCGCAATAGACCGTTCGCTGACGCCCAGACGAACCGCGTCGTCAAACAACCGCAAGGCTTCAAAAGGATTTTCGGTGCGCACCGTAGCGGTCGCGAGGCCGGCAACGATGCGGCCATTATTCGGCCGGATCACATTGGCGCGGGTAAAGAAGTTAAGCGCGGCGTTGGCATCGCCCAGCATCAAAGATGCGTTTCCGGCATCGGCGAGTGCATCGGCATCGCTGGGGCTGAGGGAAATTCGCCGCATAGCGGACCGCAGCTCCGCCGCACCTGCAGGCTCAGCTATGACGGGTTGGACAACAGGACTGGACTTTTCGAGCGCCTCTAGCGCGGATTCATCGACCGCCTGCGCCGCCGCACCTGTCGCAACCAAAGCGTAAACGATGGCGGGAATCGCACGTAACATTGTCACATTCATGCGCCTCTAATGGTGCCACACAGAACCGAAGCAAAGAAGGGCGCTGCCCTCCTTCGCTGAATGGTTGCATAAAGGAGACAAAATGAACGTCAGCTTGTCAGCCGACGGTCAATTGTTGCTTTGACGGTCCAAAAACCGCGGAATGTTAAGCCCGCCTGCTGCGCCTGCGTCTTTGCTGCTGTCTTCTTCCTCTTCGCCACGGGAAAGTCCGCGCGAAAGATTGGACATACGCTCAAACAGGGTTCCACCGGTCGACACGCGGGGTGCGGGCCGCTCGGGGGCCGGGGTTACATCAGCTGCAGGCTCATCGGACTGCGACGCGTCTTCGGCAGCCTCGACATGCGCTTCGCCCAGCTCCAGAAGATCATCGCCTTCGTCTGCGGCTTCGCTTTCAGAAGCAGCGGCAACGGGTTCGTAATCCGCATCCGCGACATGCTGCCGACCGAGTTCCAGGCTGTCATTGTCATTTTCCGTCGAAACATCAAATGGCTCTTCAACGACGATTTCCGGTGTTGGCTCGGCAAAAGAGGCAGGCGCTTCTGCAGGTGCCGCTTCGGGTTCTGCAACCGTTTCTGTCGGACGGCTAAAGGCAAAGGGCCGCGTCGCATGCGCGCTGGGCGACGCAACCGAACCATCATTGTCGATACCGGTCGCAACCACGGAAACGCGGATTTTACCGTTCAAATTCTCGTTAAAGGCCGAACCCCAGATGATATTCGCGTCCGGATCGACCAGTTCGCGAATATGGTTGGCAGCTTCGTCGACTTCCATCAGGCGCATATCTTCGCCACCGGTGATGGAAACGATAACGCCCTTTGCACCCTGCATCGACACGCCGTCGAGCAATGGATTTGCGATTGCCTTTTCCGCAGCTTCCAGCGCACGACCGTCGCCTTCAGCTTCGCCTGTACCCATCATCGCCTTGCCCATTTCGTGCATCACAGAACGCACGTCGGCAAAGTCGAGGTTGATGAGGCCCGGCATGACCATGAGGTCGGTGATGCCACGGACACCCTGCTGCAGAACTTCGTCCGCCAGCAAGAATGCTTCTTTGAATGTCGTGTTCGGATTGGCGACCAGGAACAGGTTCTGGTTCGGAATAACGATCAGCGTGTCGACATGCTGCTGCAGTTCCGTAATGCCGGAATCAGCCGAACGCATCCGGCGTGAGCCTTCGAACAGGAACGGCTTTGTGACAACGCCGACCGTCAGAATGTTCATCTCGCGCGCAGCCTTGGCGATCACGGGTGCGGCACCGGTTCCGGTTCCTCCGCCCATGCCGGCTGCGATGAAGCACATATGGCAACCCGCAAGCGCGGCCTTTACCTGCTCAATCGTCTCTTCTGCTGCCGCACGACCAACTTCGGGTCGCGATCCGGCGCCAAGACCCTGTGTGATATCGGGGCCAAGTTGAATACGATATTCCGCCGGCGATGCGTTGAGCGCCTGGGCGTCGGTATTGGCAACGACGAAATCTACACCTTCGACTTTTGCACCGATCATGTTGGCAACAGCGTTTCCGCCAGCACCACCAACGCCGATAACAGCAATCTTTGGCTTTAATTCATCAACCACGGGTGGACCGATATTGATGCTCATGTCTACATCCCCCTAGCCAACATTGGCTTATTAGAAATTTTCACGCTTCTGACACAAAAGAAAACAGCACACACTCGAAAATTAACCTTTTTGCACAGCTTTCTGTTAAAAATTCTCACGGATTGCCCGTTTTATACGTTCAAACAGGCTCGGCATGCCCGAAGGCATATGTTCGCCATGCAAATCATAGCCGGATTTCAAGTCGACGCGGTCAATTGCCGCGTAATGAATCAAACCAACCAAAGTTGAAAATGCGGGTCCGGAATGCGCTTCTGGAACGCCATTCAATCCGGCGGGACGACCAATTCGGACAGTACGGCCCAAGGCACCTTGCATATGCTCTGCAATACCTTTTAATTCGGCGCCGCCTCCAGTCAAGACGATCTGGTGACTTGATGGCCCCGAAAATCCAAGAGTTTTAAGCGCCCGTCCGATTTCGGACACAATGCCGTCGACCCGCTGGCATACCACTGCGTTCAACTGTGCCTTGGTGATGCGCGGTGCGTGGGTGCCGGCTTCGGTGCCATTTTCATCAGGCCCCACCTCCAGCACTTCCTGATGGTCGCGCGGACTCGTCAGCGCAGATCCGTGAAAGCATTTCAGGCGTTCGGCCTGGGCACGGCGTATGCCGAATGTCGACGCGATATCGTCGGTAATGTCCGACGCACCTTTCTGGATCGTTTCCAGCCCCACCAGCATACCGCCAATAAACACCGACACATTGGTGACCGCAGCTCCGAATTCGACAAGAGCCACGCCCAGTTCGCGTTCTTCCGCTGTCAGACATGCCAGGCCGGTCGCGACGGGCGCCACGACGATGGATTCGACGTCCAGATGCGCGGCACGCACCGTCATGTCGATATTCCGGACCGGTGACTGGTCGGCAAGGACAACGTGGATATCCACCCCCAATCGATCGGCATGAAGCCCCACCGGATTGGCTACGCCACCTACGCCATCCAGTGAATAGAGCGTTGGCCGGATATGCAGCGGCATTTTGCCGCCGGTGTGAATGTTGGCGCGGCCTGCCTGCAGCAACTGGTCGACATCCTCCTGCGTGATGCGGTCGCCGCCCAGTTCAATTTCAACCGGAGCCAGCAGGCTATCCAGCCCGCCGGACGACATCCCGACCCATACGCGCTCGATATTGATGCCCGCGATCCGTTCGGCTTGCTCCACCGCATGGCGCACCGAAAGCTCGGCTTGCTCGATATCCGACACATAACCGCGTGTGACGCCACGGCTTTCGCGCTGGCCAGTCCCCAGCACGATCAGCTCGCCGGTATCCGTCCGTCCGGCAATCAGCGCGGACACCTTCGACGATCCTATATCAATCGCGGAAATCAGTTTCTCTACGCGTGCGGCCTTCATGCTTGCGTTCCGCCATTTTTCACACTGGATGTTTCGCTTTCGGCATTTGCCGGGGCGGCCTTGGGCGCTTTCCGGAAATAGGCACGCTCAGGGTCACGCAGATCAAAATGGATAAGGTCACGCCCCAACAGCCGATGGATACCATCCATACGGGCAAAATTCAGCAACGCCTCGGCGGCGGCTTTTTCACCTTCCGGAAGTGCCAATGTCTCGCCGCTTTTGAATTTCAGATCCCAGCGCCGGTTTCCGACCCAACTTGCGCCGGTGACCTGCGACTTCAGGGCACTCGCCTTGTCGAGCAATTCATTCAGGGCGACCGCCTGGCGGTTGGCGTCGGCGCCGTTCAACACAGGCAAGTCGCCAACTTCGCCGACTTTCACATTTTCAAGAACATTACCTTCGGCATCGATCAGCGAATATTTGCCATCGCGCTGCCACACTGCAGCAGGTTTACGCTCGACTATTTCCACCGCCAATGTGTCCGGCAAACGACGCGACACGCGGGCGTCCTTTATCCAGCCGTATTGCAGAAGATCGGCGCGGACTTTGTCGATATCGACCAAAGGCATTGCCCGGTCTTTCTCCGCCAGCACCAGATCGTAAACCTTGAGCTGGTCGACGCGCTCCATTCCGGTCACTTCGACGCGCTGGACCTGAAAGCCAGCACGCGCCGCGAGATCCGAATATTGCAGATAGGCAGCCGTCGTAAGACCTGCCCAATGGGCGGCGGCATAGATCAGGACGGTTGCAGCAGCAATGATCGCCCAAGTGGCTGCACGCTGGATATCTTCTTCGGAAAAGGGCAATGCCTGAAAGACCCGGTCAATTACCGAAATCTGCCGCACCTTCTGCCGGGGCCGAGGGGCCTTCACGCTTCTTTTGGTGCTCGCTTTGCGGGAGGTAGTAGCCATTATGCCAGCGCCTCTTTCACAATGATATCGACCAGTTGTTCGTAACTGATACCCACATATTTAGCCTGCTCCGGCACCAGACTGAGCGGTGTCATGCCGGGTTGGGTATTGGTTTCCAGTACAAAGATGCCTTCGAGGCCGAGTTCATCGTCCCACCGGAAATCAGTTCGTGATGCGCCCTTGCACCCCAACAGCCGGTGCGCCTTCAATGCGATGTCCATCATATATCGCGCCGCATCCGCAGGTATTTCGGCGGGGCACACATGTTCGGTAAGACCGTCTGTATATTTGGCATCGAAATCATAGAAACCGCTTTTGGGCTTCAGTTCGGTCACGCACAAAGCCTTGTCGCCCAGAACGGCTACCGTCAGCTCGCGGCCCTTGATAAAGGGTTCGGCCAGCAGAGTGTCGAACTCCTGCCATGGGCCCTTTGAATCCCGCGCGATCGGATCGCCATAATTGCTGTCGGCCTTGACAATCGCAACGCCGACGGAGCTGCCTTCGTTTACCGGCTTCAACACATAAGGGCGTGGCAGCGGATCGCCTGCGTAAAGGCTTTCGCTGTCGACGATGGTTCCTTTGGGCATGGGAATGCCTGCCGGGACAAGGCGTTGCTTTGTCAGTTCCTTGTCGATCGCGATAACCGACGTCACCATTCCGCTATGCGTGTATTTAATTCCCATCAGGTCCAGCATGCCCTGCACGCTGCCATCTTCGCCCGGTACGCCGTGCAACGCGTTGAAAACAACATCGGGGCGCAATGCGGCCAACACCTGCGCGACATTCCGGTCCATGTCGACGCGGCTGACCTTATAGCCCACCCGTTCGAGTGCGTCGGCGACGCCGTTGCCGCTCATCAACGACACGGGGCGTTCGTTGGACCATCCGCCCATAAGGACTGCAACGTGGATTTTCTCGCTCATTTAACTTCACCCACGCGCTGAATTTCCCACTGCAGATCGATCCCCGACTTCGCCTTCACGCGGCGGCGAACCTCTTCACCCAATGCCTCGATATCGGCGCTGCTGGCCTCGCCTGTGTTGATCAGGAAGTTGGTGTGCTTCTCCGACACCTGTGCTCCACCTATTTGCAGACCCCGGCATCCGGCCTCATCGACCAATTGCCATGCTTTATGGCCATCGGGATTTTTGAATGTCGAGCCACCAGTTTTGGACCGCAACGGCTGCGATGCCTCACGCGATTCCGATATCCGGTCCATTTCCGCCTGGATCGCTGAAGGCTCCCCGGGCTTGCCCCGAAACCGGGCGGATACGACAATGGCACCTTCGGGAAGTTCGGAATGGCGGTAACTATAGTGGAGTTCCCCGACCGTCAGATGGGCAAGTTGACCGTCGCGCAAAACGACGTCGCAATCCACCAATATGTCCTTCACTTCGCTGCCATAGGCCCCGCCGTTCATCCGGACAAAGCCGCCCACGGTTCCCGGGATCGAGCGCAGAAATTCGAGGCCGGCAATCGCCGCATCGCGGGCGGTCGATGACACCAATATGCCCGACGCGCCGCCGCCACAGTCCAGCATGGTCGCGTCGACATGCTTTACCTTTGCAAATGCCTTGCCCAGGCGGACCACGACACCCGGGACGCCGCCGTCGCGCACGATCATGTTCGATCCCAGCCCGAGGGCCATCACCGGTGTCGCTGGATCGAGATTGCGCAGGAAGGACTGGAGGTCATCCAGATCTTTTGGTTCGAACAACCACTGGGCACATCCGCCCGACTTGAACCACACCAGTGGCGCAAGCGGCGCATTTGCGGTCAGCTTTCCAGCCACCCGTGGAAGTTCGGCAACGCTCATCCGCGCTCCGCCCTGATCGCGTCGGCAAGGCCCGCGGCCCATTTGGTGATGTCGCCCGCGCCGAGGCAGACGACCATATCCTTATCCTGCACTATGCCGGCCAGCTTTTGCGCAAGGTCCGCCTGGTCGCTCACCGTGGCGGCAGAGCGGTGGCCGCGGGCTTTGATGCCGTTGACCAGCGCTTCGGAATCGATCCCTTCGATGGGCGCTTCGCCCGCCGCATAGACGGGGGAGATGAACACCATATCGGCATCGTTAAAGGCCTGCTGGAAATCATCCATATGATCGCGCAGCCGGGTAAAGCGATGAGGCTGTGCGACCGCGATGACCCTGCCCTGCGCCCCTTCGCGTGCGGCGGACAGGACGGCACGGATTTCGACAGGGTGATGGCCATAATCGTCGATGATCGTCACGCCATCGACTTCGCCCACCTTCGTAAAGCGCCGCTTGACGCCGCCAAATTTGTCGAAGCCATGGGCGACCGCCTGATCGTCCATGCCCATTTCCAAGCCGACGGCGATTGCGGCGAGGGCGTTTTGGACATTGTGGCGGCCGGGCATCGGGAGTTCGATGCCGGTGATGCTGCGCTGCGATCCGTCGCGGGTGCGCACGACCACGTCAAAACGGTTGCCGCCCGGGAACGGCGTCACATTCTCGCCCCGGATATCCGCCTGCGCGGAAAACCCGTAAGTGATGATCCGCCGGTCGCGGATCTTGGGGAGAATGGCCTGCACCTCCGGATGATCGAGGCACATGATCGCCGCGCCGTAGAAGGGAACATTCTCCACAAATTCGACAAACGCGTCCTTGATGGCGTCGAACCCGCCATAATGGTCGAGATGTTCGGGATCGATGTTGGTGACGACTGCAATCGTGCCGTCCAGCCGCAGAAAGCTGCCGTCGCTTTCATCCGCCTCGACCACCATCCAGTCGCTGGCGCCCAGACGGGCGTTCGAGCCATAGCTGTTGATGATGCCGCCATTGATGACGGTGGGGTCAATGCCGCCATGGTCCAGCATCGCGGCGATCAAAGAGGTCGTCGTCGTCTTGCCATGCGTCCCTGCCACGGCCACGGTGTTTTTCAGCCGCATCAGCTCGGCAAGCATTTCCGCACGGCGAACCAGCGGTATACGGCGCTCCAGCGCGGCATCGCGCTCGGGATTTCCTTTTTTGACCGCAGTCGATGTAACCACCACCGCCGCGTCGCCGAGATTGTCGGCGCTATGCCCGATCATCACCTTTATGCCGCGCTTGCGCAGGCCGTCGATGACATAGCTGTCGGCCATATCGGACCCTTGGACCGTATAGCCAAGATTGTGCATCACCTCGGCAATACCGGACATGCCGATACCGCCAATGCCGACAAAATGGATCGTTCCAATATCGTTAGGGACACCCTTCATAGCGCCGTATCCTTGGCAAGTGCGGGTGACGGGGCAAAGGCAGAGGCCGTTTCGTGCTTTGGCTTGATGGTGTGCATGATAGGTGCCTTACCGAAGGATTCGACCAGATCGGCAAGATCGGAAACCGCCTGGGGTCGGCCACAGCTTTTCGCCGCTTTCGCCGCATTCTCCAGAGCGCCGGGTTCCAGCGCGATCTTCTGTATCTGCTTTGCAAGCTCGACCGGAGTGAACTGCGCCTGTGCAATGGCGCGCGCGCCGCCTGCCTGCACCATTTCCTTCACATTATAGCTTTGGTGATTGTCCGTCGCGCTGGGCAACGGGACCAATATGGCGGGACGTCCGGCACAGGTCAGTTCGGCAATGGTCGAGGCCCCTGCCCGCGCGATGACCAGATGCGCCCAGCCCAGACGCTCGGGCAAATCGGGCAGATAGGTCGCAAGCTCCGCAGGGATTTCATGCGCGGCATAGGCCTGGCGCACGGTTTCGATATCCTCGGCGCGGCATTGCTGCGTGACCTGCAGACGACGCCGCAGGTTCAGCGGCAAACGCGCCAGCCCATCGGGAACAACGTCCGATAACACCGTCGCACCCTGACTGCCGCCGGTCACCAGAACGCGGAAAATGCCATCAGCGGACATGGGCGGATAGGGTTGATCGCGCAGGGCCAGCACCTCCTCGCGCACCGGATTGCCGACGAGGTGAACCTTGTCCGCATAACGGGGCGAGAGGCGCAATATATCGGGATAGGCCGTGGCAATCGCGTTGACCTGCCGTGCGGTGAAGCGGTTGACGCGGCCCAGAACGGCATTTTGTTCATGGATGATGGTGGGAACATTTTCCGCAAAAGCGCCCAACAGGGCGGGAAATGCGGGATAGCCACCAAAGCCCACAACGGCACTCGGTTCAAAACTGTCGTAAAGACGCCGCGCCATCAAACGGCCCTCGGCAATCGCCTTGACGCCGGGCAGCCAACTGCCCGGGCTTTTGGTGATGCGCCCGGCGGGCAAAATATGCGTCGCGATTTTTTCCGGTGCGCCGGGGATTTTCGCACCCCGTTCATCGGTGATAAGGGCGACATGGTGGCCGCGGTGCAGCAATTCCTGCCCTAAGGCGAATGCCGGGATGAGATGACCGCCGGTACCACCGGCGGCGAGGACATAGTGCCGTGAAATGCTCATGGCGTCTGTCCCTTCACCATATAGGCGGAGCGGTCAAGATACGGGTTGCGCTTCGTTAGTGCCAGTATGAGACCGCACGTAATCGACAGCGCCAAAATGGACGATCCGCCATAGCTGATGAACGGCAGAGTCATCCCTTTGGATGGAAACACACCCAGATTTACGGCCATGTTGATCATTGCCTGTCCACAAAATTGCGCACCCAGTCCGGTCACGGCAAGAACGACAAACTGGTCCTTTTCATCAAGCAGGCGGATAATGATCCGCACGAGTATGGCAAAGTACAAAATGGCGATCACCATACAGGCCATCAATCCGAATTCTTCGCCGATCACCGAAAAAATATAATCCGTGTGGCCTTCGGGCAGTGAATATTTCTTTGTGCCCAACCCCGGCCCAACGCCGATAAAACCGCCGCTGGTCAATGTCGCCAATGCCATCTTGTCATGCGTCAAACCTTCGGTACCGAAAATCCAGGCATCAATACGTTGGGTCGCAACAGGATAGAAATTATAGGCCAACACCAGACCCACTAAACCGCCGATAACCATCGCCCAAAGTCGCGAGGCAGGCACACCGGAAACCATCATCAGCGCGAACCATGTGCCGGAAAAGAGAATGGTTTGCCCAAGATCCGGCTGCGCCATCAAGAACACGCACACCAATCCTGTGCCAATGCTGCTCAGCAAGCGTACGGGCAATGTCGGGTCTTTCAGACGCCAGCTGATAATCCACGCCATGGTGACCGCGAAGAAGGGCTTCAGGAATTCCGACGGCTGGAGGCCGGCAAAACCGGCGCCTATCCACCGTTGCGAGCCGTTCACTTCGCGGCCCAGAACGGGCACAAGCGCCAGAAGCACAAAAAATATGCAGAATCCGACAACGGCAAAGCGCCGTGCCTGCTCACGCGGATACATGGAAACGACGAGCATCAGCGGGACGCCCACAATGACCCACATGAGTTGGCGGTAGAAGAAATAAAGCGAGTTAAGCTGGGTCGTCGACGACGACAGACGCTGCGCGCCAGCAGGCGACGCGGCAGCCACCGACAACAGACCAATCGCAATCAGCACGATCATGAGCGAGAGCAAAACGCGGTCCAGTTCCCAGAACCAGACGCCCAGGGGCGAACGGTCACCGCGACCCAACCGGTTCGCAAGCCCGATCTTGCCTGTTTTGGCAGCCAATACCCAAGGAACTTCGCCACGATCGCCGTTCATAAGGCCTCAACTATCGCTTTGAAGGCGTCGCCACGCGCTTCAAAATCCTTGAACTGGTCAAACGACGCGCATGCAGGGGACAACATGATGACGTCACCTGCCTGCGCCTGCGCGGCCGCCGAATGCACGGCGGCACCCATCATTTCGCTGCTTTCGACGGGCATGTAAGGCGACAGTAATTTTGTGAACAATGGCCCTGCTTCCCCGATCGTATAGGCTTTGACGACATGACCGAAATTGGGGATGCATTCGTCCAGATTATCGCTTTTTGCCAATCCGCCGACGATCCAGTGGACACGCGGATATGCGGCGAGTGCCGGTGCGGTTGATGCGGCATTGGTGGCTTTGCTGTCGTTGACGAACAAGACGCCATTGCGTTCGGCGACCACCTCCATGCGATGGGCGAGTCCCTTGAAACTCCGCATCGCCGGACGCCATTGCGCTTCGGTCAAACCAAGCGCTTCGACAAGTCCTACGGCAACCGCAATATTCTGCAGATTATGTGGCCCTTGCAACGAAGGCCAATCCTGCTGCCCCACAATTTTGGCGGGATCAGCCAAATGGACGACGTCGGACCCGCGACGTTCGAGCACTTCGCCATAAATGCGCAAAGTGTCGTCATCACCATTGCCAAAAATGGAATGCTGTTTTGCCGTCTGCATATCAAACAGCCGCGCTTTCGAGCGCATATAGCCTTCATAGCCATCGTAACGGTCAAGATGGTCCGGCGACAAATTGATCAGCGCCGCGGCATCGCATGCCAGGGTGCGGGTTATATCAATTTGATAGCTCGACAGTTCGAGAACATAGACCCCACCTGCGGGCAGCGGCGCCTGTGACAAAATCGGCAGGCCAATATTGCCGCCCATCCGCACCGGAAGGGCCGCGCTTTTCAGCAGATGGTGGACGAGCGCCGTCGTGGTCGATTTGCCATTGGTTCCGGTTATTCCGACCACACGATGGGGCGGCAAATCCGCACGCGCCATAGCAAACAGCTCTATATCGCCGATTAACGGGATGCCTTGCTCCTTTGCCTTGTCGGCAATCGGGTGACGATTAATGGGCACGCCCGGCGAAACGACGATCCCGTCATAGCCCGTCAGATCGGCATCCAGCAGGTCCGCAATTGTCGCGATATCCGCGACCTTCGCGCGCGCATTTTCGTCATTATCCCACGCGAGGATTTCAGCGCCGCCAGCCGAAAGGGATCGCGCCGCGGCAAGGCCCGATCGTGCAAGGCCCAACAGAGCAAATTTGCGGTTTTTAAAGGCCGGGCTAGTAATCATCTGAGCTTGAGGGTTGATAGACCCGCAAGCGCCAGAACGAAAGCCACAATCCAGAATCGAATAACAACGGTGGGCTCTGACCAGCCAAGCTGTTCGAAGTGATGATGGATGGGCGCCATACGAAAGATACGCTTGCCGGTACGCTTGAACCAGAACACCTGGATGATAACGGACAAGGCCTCCACCACAAACAGGCCGCCGATTATGGCGAGCACAAATTCATGATGGGCAACAACGGCAATCGCCCCCAATGTACCGCCGAGCGCGAGGCTTCCGGTGTCGCCCATGAACACCGCCGCAGGTGGTGCGTTAAACCACAAAAATGCGAGCCCTGCGCCAACAATGGCACCACATAGCATCGCTAGATCACCCGCGCCCAGATAGAATGGAATACCCAGATAGGCGGCATATTTGGCGTTACCGACCATGTAGACAATCAGCATGAAGGCAATCGATGCGATAATGACGGGCATGGTGGCCAAGCCGTCCAGGCCATCGGTCAGGTTGACCGCATTACCAAAGGCAACGATCACAAATGCGCCGAACGGCACATACCACCAGCCAAGGTCGAGAACCGGGCCATTTACAAAAGGCAGGTACAGCATACCGCCCGACTGCCATACGATCAGGGACACGGCGACGCCGGCAATCGCAAATTCGAAAAGCAGACGTACCTTACCCGAAACGCCTTTATGACTGCGCTTCTTGACCTTGTCATAATCGTCCATGAACCCGACAACGCCAAAGCCCGCCATGACCAGCAGGCACGCCCAGACATAGATATTTTCAAGGTTCATCCACAACAGCATGGAGGTCGAGACGGCAATGAGGATCATCAGACCGCCCATGGTCGGCGTACCGACCTTAGCCAGATGCGTCTGCGGCCCGTCCGTTCGAATAGGCTGGCCCTTGCCCTGACGAACCCGCAGCATCCCGATGAATTTCGGGCCGATCAAAAGGCCAATGACAAGTGCCGTGGCCACGGTAGCGCCGGAGCGGAAGCTCAAATAGCGTAAAAGGTTCAGAATGCCGGGAAACCCCAGATATTCTGCCAATAAATAGAGCATCAGCTTTTCCCACCCACCAAGTCACTGACAATCGCCGAAAGCCCCATGCTGTTGGAGCCTTTGACCAAAACCGTATCGGATTCACGTAAATTGCTTTTGAGAAGCTCGAGAGCTTCGCGCGCCGTGGCGCAATGCGCGAATTCGGGCAGTCCCTCAACCCCCGCCTTCAACCTCTCGGCGAGAATTTCCATCTCTTCGCCGACTAAAATTGTAAAATCTACCTTTGCGGCGGATAATGGCTCTGCAAGCGCGCGATGAAATTCGCTGCTTTTGTCGCCCAGCTCTTTCATTGTGCCCAGCACCGCAATTTTCCGGCCCGCAACTTTCCCGAGTTCGGTGAGTGTTGCGGCCATGGATGCCGGGTTGGCATTGTAGCTTTCATCGATGATCAGCGCCGTGCCCTCGCGAACCGGAACAACATGACGGGCTCCACGTCCCGCAAGGCCTCCTAATTCGGCAAGGGCCAGACCAGCCGCCGCTAGGTCGCCGCCGACCGCTTCAACAGCCGCCAGTACGGCGAGCGAATTGGATATCCAATGCTCCCCCGATTGCGAAAGACCATAGCAAAGCGCGCCATGTGGTAGCTGCGCGGTTATAAGGGTTTCGCCATTCGATCCGGCAACATAGTCGAGCAAGCGGACGTCCGCCTCGGGAGAGAAACCAAAGCTGACGATGTGGCTGGCGTAACGGTTTGCGGCATCGCGCAGACGTTCATAATGGGCATTATCGCGCGGAATGATTGCTGTTCCGTCCGCGAGCAGACCCTCAAAAATCTCGGCCTTGGCATCGGCGATGCCGCTTTCGTCTTTGAAAAATTCGATGTGCGCGGGCGCGATGGTCGTGACGATCGCGGCATGGGGCTGGACCAATGCGGTAAGCGCGCGAAGCTCTCCCGCGTGGTTCATTCCCATTTCAAATATGCCGAACACCGTATCGCGCGGCATGCGCGACAGGCTGAGCGGGACACCCACATGATTGTTATAGCTTTTGACCGACCGGTGCGCCTTGCCACGTGATGCGCGATCAAGCGCCGCAAACAAGGCTTCTTTCGTACCGGTTTTGCCCGCAGAGCCCGTTACGCCGACGACTTTGCCGCCCATCCGCGCACGCGATGCGCGGGCCAAATCGTTGAGCGCCGTAAAGGTATCGCTGACAAGGATATGTGGAAAATCAACGGGCTCACTGACAATGGCGCCAGCAGCGCCATTTGCGAACGCCTTCTCGACGAACAAATGCCCGTCGGTTGCCTCGCCCTTCAGGGCAAAGAAAAGGTCGCCCTTGCCGATTTCGCGGGAATCGAACGCGACGCCATTTGCATCAAATTCGCCTGCGGCCTTTCCGCCGGTTGCTGCAACCAGTTCGGCATGGGTCCACAAAGGCATCATGCCGCACACTCGCGCGCGACTTCGACGTCATCAAAGGGCAGAACGCGGCCCATGATAATCTGCCCCTGCTCGTGCCCCTTGCCCGCGATCAGGACGATATCGTCCGGCTCGGCATGCTCGATGGCAAAGGCAATCGCATAGCGCCGGTCGCCAATGTCATGCGCGCCGGGTGCGCCCGCCATGATGTCGGCGCGGATAAGGCCGGGATCTTCGCTGCGCGGGTTGTCGTCGGTGACGATCGCGATATCTGAATCCGCAACGGCAATCGCGCCCATTTCCGGCCGCTTGCCCTTGTCCCGGTCGCCGCCTGCGCCGAATACGGTGATCAGCTTGCCTTTGGTATGCGGGCGCAGCGCGGCAATCGCGGCTTTCAAACCATCCGGCGTGTGGGCGTAATCCACATAAACCGGCGCGCCGCTTTTGGTGATGACCGCACGCTCCAACCGTCCACGCACCGGTTGTAGCCGGGCCATATGGGCAAGCACATCCTCCACATCGCCCCCGCTGGCCATCACGACGCCAGCTGCAACAAGCACATTCGCCGCCTGATACGCCCCGATCAGCGGCAATTTGACCTTGGTCACATCGCCCTGGATCCGTAGCTCGAGCGTCTGGCCCAACTGGGTGGGCTGGCGGGACAAGAGCTGAATGCCTTTCCCGTTCTCACCCACGGTAATCAGCCGAATTTCCCGCTTCTTTACGCGTTCGATGACCTTGTCCGACCAGATATCATCGGCCCAGACCACGGCAGTACCATTTTCGTCGACGACCTCGTCGAACAGCCGCATCTTGGCCTCGAAATAGTCCTCCATCGTGCCATGGTAATCGAGGTGATCCCGGCTCAGATTCGTGAACGCGGCGACCGATACCGGAACGCCCTCGCTGCGATATTGCGACAAGCCATGGCTGGACGCCTCAAAAATGGTGTGCGTCACACCCTCGCGCGACAGGCCTGCCATGTTGGACAAAAATGTCACGATATCGGGCGTGGTCAGCCCGGTCTTCGCCTGATCGGACGCCGTCGTAATGCCCAGCGTTCCGATGGAAGCCGCATGATGTCCGGCCATCCGCCACAATTGCCGCGTCAATTCGGCGGTCGACGTCTTGCCATTCGTGCCCGTCACCGCGGCGATATGCTGCGGGAAAGGGCGGAAATATTTCGCCCCAAGCTGCGCAAAGAGACGGCGGGGGATGGCGTCGGCGATATGGACGGCACCGGACACTTTTGCTTCCGGCCGCGCGACGATAGCAATCGCTCCTGCCGCAATCGCCTCGTCGATGAAATCCTCGCCGTTGAAGGCGGCGCCCTGAAATGCCCCGAAGATTGTCCCGGGCGCGATTTTGCGGTGGTCGATGGCGAAACCGGTGACGGTTTGTTCGGCGGCTGCACCGTCCAGATCGGTCAGCAATTGTCCCAGCCGCATTATTACTCTCCCTTTGCCTTCCACAATAAAGGCATCAGTTCCGAAACATCAACATCGCGCTTCATATCGGGGATAATGCCCAGCAAGGGACCGATGCGCGTAATTGTTTTCTGCACCACCGGCGCAGCGGTGTAACCCGCCGTCCGCTGAAAGCTAGCCTCTGCCGTGCCCTTGGGTTCGTCAAGCATCGCCAGCACGACGTAGCGCGGATTATCCATCGGGAAAGCGGCGGCAAATGTCGCGACGACCCGAGTGCGGTTATATCCCCCGACCCCCGGCTTTTCAGCCGATCCTGTTTTCCCGCCGACGCGATACCCCAACGCATCCGCCTTGCGTCCGGTGCCATCGACGACAATCATCCGCATAAGCTGACGCATCCGCGCGCTGGTCGCGGCGGTAAACACGCGCTTTCCGGGAAGCTTCGCGTTCGGGTCGGTCTTGAACATCGTGGCAGGACGATAGATCCCGCCGTTCACCATCGCCGCATAGCCGCTCGCCAAGTGCAGCGGCGTCACCGCGATACTATGCCCGAAACCAACGGTCATATTCGTTAGGCGCCCCCACTTCTTGGGATAAATCGGCATCGCTTTTTCGGCGAGTTCAATGTCCGGCCGCGCGTTGAAGTGCATCGTCCGCAACATCGCATCCATACGCGCCGCGCCGAGATTATCGGCGATCTGCGCGGTGACGATGTTCGAGCTATGAATCAAAGCCTCAGGCGTATTGAGCCAGCGCCCCGAAGGGTGCGTATCGCGAATTTTAAAGCCGCCAATTTCGATGGGCTTGGTGGCGTCATAGCGTATCGACAGGTCGCGCACCGTTCCTGCGTCGAGGGCGGCAGCCACCGTTAGAGGCTTGAAGGTCGAACCCAATTCATAAACACGGTTGGTCACATTGTTGGTCTGGCGCGAAATCGGGTAGCGCCCGTCCACAATGGTTTCCCCCAGATCGGGAATGTTCGCAAAGGAAGGACGATTGGGGTTGAACGACGGCAGCGTCGCCATCGCGACCACTTCGCCCGTCTGCACATCAAGGACAATACCCGCCGCCCCTTTTGCACTGTTGGACCGCATGCCTGCGAGCAGTTCGCTCTCCAGTGCCGCCTGCACACGGACATCAAGCGCCAGATTAAGCGGCTTTGATCGTTTGGACGGGTCGCGCAGGTGCTCGTTCATCACCCGCTCCATCCCCATGGCACCATTGCCGTCCCGGTTCACAAAGCCGAGGACATGCGCCGCCATATCATGCTGCGGATATAAACGCGTCGCTTCGCGGGGAAATTCGATAGCAATTTCGCCCAGATCGTGCACCTGACGCACCTGCTCCGGCAACGCCCGTTTGCGGAGATAGCCCGGCTTATCGGCGGTAAGCTTGCCGTAAAATTCAGCCGCACTTGTATCCGGGAAGATCGCGGCCAGTTGGTTGGCCAGTTCCTTCTTATTGCCTAGCAACTGGTCGGGCTTCACCCAGATGGCATAGCCATAAATACTACGCGCCAGCGGGACGCCGTTCCGGTCGACTATATCGCCACGGTCGGGAACATAGTCCGTGTTCGTGGCACCATAAGCGCGCGTGCTTTCAAACAGCGCGAGTGTCGCCAACCGCCCGATCAACAGAAGAACGAACAGCCCGAACGCCGCCAGCAAAACAAGCAGGCGCCAAAAACCGAGCGCCGCGAACGGCGGTGTGCCGATCCCGTTTTTACGTGTCGTTGTTCGGGCTGCCAATATGGTCATCGACCTTTGCGCTCCCGATCCGCCTTGGCAGTGATATCGCGCATGAGGTCGTCCGAAAGCAGCTTTTCATCCATCCGCGCGAGCCGCTCCGTGCGGCTTTGCTCGACTTTGGGCGCCTGGACAGACGGGGCGGGATTTGAAGCCTGCGCAATCTTGATTTCGGGCTCCGAAGGCACAGACGCACTATTATGCGCTCCATTGCCGATCGCACCAGCCGGCTGATCGCTGGATGCAACCATCACGGGTTTTGTGACGGGCACATCGGAACTGAGACCGGCAAGCGCCGCCTCTCCATCAACAAATTGTGCGGCAGTCGGTGGCGCATAGCCATAGAGCAGTTCATTCCACTCTTCGAGTTGCTGCAAGCTGGCGCGAGTCCGAATTTCAGCCTGCAAGAAGCTGATTTCGCGCTTGGTATCCAAAATCTCGCGATCCACCGCAATCAAATCGCTATGTACTGCCGCGACGTTCAGCGACAGCGGATAAAGCAGAATAGCCACCATGAACACCAGCGCAAGCCAGCCTAAATTCTTTAAACGCTTCATGGCGAGACTCATGCTGCCAATCCTCCTTCGGCCCATGCGGGCGCTGCTGTGCGGGTTGCTGTTCGTAACGTGGCCGAACGTGCCCGCGGGTTTCGGTTGAGTTCCGCCTCGGATGGACGGATAGCCTTGTCGGCCTTTTCAAAAGTGGATGCAGGGCCAGCATTTGCGACCACCGGGATATGCCTGGACCCTGCACCCTCCGCGCCACTACGGCGGCGCAGAAACTGTTTTACGATGCGGTCTTCGAGGCTGTGGAAGGTCACAACAGCCAGGCGACCGCCGGGCTTGAGCATGCGTTCTGCAGCCTCCAGCCCATCGGTAAGTTCATCAAGTTCGCGGTTGATATGAATGCGGATCGCTTGGAAAGCCCGGGTTGCCGGGTCTTTGGGCGCGCCCGGCTTATGACCGACGGCCTTGCGCACAATAGCGGCAAGTTGTGCCGTCGTGCTCAAAGGACGCGCTGCAACGATAGCGCGCGCAATCCGGCGCGAGCGATGTTCCTCGCCATAGCGGTAGATGACGTCGGCAATTTCGGCTTCGTCCGCCTCATTGACAAAATCGGCTGCCGACATGCCATCTTGCGCCATCCGCATGTCCAACGGACCATCCTTCTGAAAGGAAAAGCCCCGCTCGGCGCGGTCAAGCTGCATGGATGACACGCCAATGTCGAGCACAACGCCGTCAACATCGGTGACGCCATCGGCCAACAACACAGTGTCGAGATCAGAAAAGCAGGCCGAGTAAAGGCGCAAAGCACCTCCACTGCGGCCTGCAAGGTCTGCACCTTCTGACAGGGCATCGGGATCGCGGTCAAACGCGTAAACGCGCGCACCGCCAGCCAGTATCGCTTGGCTGTATCCTCCTGCCCCAAAGGTGCCATCCACAATCTCTGATCCAGGGGTGATGGCCAGAGCGTGAATTACTTCATCCAACAAAACGGGAATATGGGGGGCCTGCGCGATCATTTGTCGCGCTTTCCGGCTTGGGCGAGCCAATAGTGCAGCTCGTCCTTGACGGCATCAAAACCTGCGGGTGCGTCGGAAAGGAAGATATCCGGGTTCCACAGCATGAAGTGGGTGGTGGCGCCGAAGAAGAAGGCCCGGTCTTCAATCTTTCCGAAATGCCGCAGCATGGGCGACAGAACAAACCGTCCGCTCGCTTCGAAATTTGTTTCGAAAATGGAAGACGCCGTGATGCCCGCAAGCTCACGGTCGAATTCAACGCCCCGGCTTACCGCGCTCTGCCATTGTGCCTCGACATCGGTGCGCAGCTTCAAACGCTCCGCTCCGCCGAAACCGATCAGGCAGGGCAATTTTGAATGTCGTGAAATGCACACGGTATTTGCACCGCTGGATGCCTGTACGCTGTCGCGGAGCTCGGCGGGAATCGTCGCGCGGCCCTTGGCGTCTACGGAAGACACCCCCGAACCTGCATAGACGACCAATGCTGACAAAGCTCTAACCCACCCTCCGAAGCAGGGCGCAGATTGCCGATCATGGCGACAGGACATCGCCATGCGGACGCCGGAACGACCGAAAGAATCAGGAATCCACCCCTTGGATGACTGGGCATACCAAGGGATTTTATGGATGAAAAGAGGGAATTTATGGGAATTTTACCGCTATTGGCAGTAAGCTCCTGTTTTCACGACATAACTTTTGAACAGCCCTTGTAAAAAACTTGTGCCTTTCCCCGTAAAATCAACCCATTTTGCGGGCAATTCTGCCCCTTTTCCATGGATTCCGCGCGATGTTTCACAAACACCCGTCATTGACCCACAAAATCCCCGGAAACGCCTTTATTGTTTCGGACTGCGAAAACCAGTTTTTCCACCCATTGCAGATTTGGGAATTCATCCGTGCCGGTCACGACCCGCACCCCCTGCCCTTCCCAATAGACGGTATCGAGCAGGTCGGCATCGGCCACAAGCAATGCCCGGCCCTTACCAATCTTGCAGTCCGCTACAATCCGGCGCTCCAGTATTTGGCAGCTTCCTTTGCCTTCGCCCGCCTTTTCAATCCACTCTCCGGCCGTTTGCGTCCGCAAGGTCAGACCGTTTACGTCCAGAAGTGTAATGGCTTCCTGTCCGGTCATGGGCAGCACAAGCTCCAACCCCCAATGGGAAAACAGCGGTGAGAGCATAGTCGTGAACAGCGGGCGGCGCTTGTCGCCAATGGGATATAGACTTCCCCATTGCAGCGCCGGGTCGGCAAAGACCAGCAGGCGCCCTCCTGCCCGCACCCAGCCATCCAGCTTCACAAGCTCGGCCGGTGAAAGCGCCCGCGGTTGCGCCAGAATGAGCATGTCCACAGGCTGGCTATCCAACCCATCGAATGTGTCAACGGGGCGGACATTATATTGCTGCTGCAGTCGCGCATATGCGGGGTGCGGTTGCGCATCTTGGGCGAGATCAGCCTCGATACCGCCTTCGCTCCATTGCAGGGGCAACGTCGTCATCAGTCCGATTGTCGGCTTAACCCCGACATCGTCACTTTGGAAATAGCGCATGGCGGACAGAAAAAACACCACGCCAAGAACGAGAAGCAAACCAACCAGCAAGCGCTTTTGCGCGCCGGAGCGGAATAATGAATTGAGCATGCGCATTGGCATCCTTATTGGGTGCGGCCCTGTACCTGCCGTATGGATTGCGCGGGTTCTTCCAGTGCCTTGTCCGCCTCATCATCCTTTGCGATCGGCGTAACGCCAAGCTCCGCCAAAGGTTCGTCGGGCGGTGTTAGTTCTGAATCCGCAGCAACACTGCTTTCAGGGGTGGCGGCCGCTTCCGGCCCCGACTTCACGCGGTCGAGCACCATCGTTGCAAGGCTGACGAACAAAAGCACGACCACGAGACCTATGACGCCGACCTGTATTCGCTGCAGTGCCGATTGGCGTGGTTCTACCATGTGACTTCTTTCTCGCGACAATGTTCAGATACGAACCTTATATGGAGACGATAGCGTCAATTTTCCAGTTGCCAAGGCATTGGGGGCAGGTTTTTGGACTGCATCCATTGCGGGTTGTAGATTGTCGAAAGATACCGGAATCCGGTATCACACAATATTGTCGCGATCCGCGCCCCTTTACCGAGTTGCTTTCCAAGCGCGATAGCGCCAGCAACATTGATGCCGGACGAAAGACCCAGGCACAGGCCTTCTTCGGCCAAAAGGCGCCGGACCCAGACCAAGCCCTCTTCATCGGAAATGCGGAATTGCGTATCGATCGGCGCACCGTCCAGATTGGCTGTGATGCGCCCTTGCCCGATGCCTTCCGCAACAGAACTGCCTTCGGAAAGCAGTTCGCCACAGGCAAAGTAATTGTAAAGCGCCGCGCCATGGGGATCCGTCAAGGCAATCGTGACATTTTCATTCTTGGCTTTCAGCCCCAGCCCGACGCCCGCGATCGTGCCGCCCGTACCCGCAGCGCAGGTAAAACCGTCGACGCGTCCCTCCATCTGGGTCCAGATTTCTTCGGCCGTCGTCTCGATATGTGCTTTGCGGTTGGCGATATTGTCGAACTGGTTTGCCCAGACCGCATTTTGCGTTTCTTCGGCCAAACGGCGCGATGTGTGGACGAAATGTCCGGGATTTGAATAAGGCGCTGCCGGAACAAGAACCAGTTGCGCACCCAAGGCCCGCAGCGTGTCCTTTTTCTCCTGCGACTGAGTCTCGGGCATCACGATGATCGTTTTATACCCCAGCGCATTGGCGACCAGGGCAAGGCCAATGCCGGTATTTCCAGCCGTGCCTTCCACAATTGTGCCGCCCGGCTTCAGCAGCCCCTGCCGTTCGGCGTCCCGGACAATGAACAACGCAGCGCGATCCTTGACCGATGCACCCGGGTTGGCAAATTCACATTTGCCAAAAATGTCGCATCCGGCTTCTTCGCTCGGGCCGCGCAGGCGAACCAGTGGGGTATTTCCGATAAGATCAAGTGTGTTTGGCACGGTCATCATGCCGTTAGGTGCTAAAGACGTTCCGTTACATCCGCAAGCCGCACTGTGCAGCACGACGACACGAGTGACATCGTGCAGAGCGCCGGAATTGCAAATCGTCGTTCGTTGGCGTCATTTTGTCGAAAGCCCGGATTAGGTATTGTTATATTATAACATGCTGGCTATAACTCTGCATCTCCCTTCAAAATATGGTAATTATTTCAATGCTTCCAACACGTACGATGTTCTATTCCGCGAGCCTTTACGCCCTGTCTCTTGCCCTGGTGGCGCCTGCATATGCACAGCAAGGTGCTGCAACGACCAGCGATGATGATTTTCATACGGAAAAAGAAATTGTTGTAACGGCGCCTTATGTGGAGCGTCTGGATATCCTGTCCGGCACGTCGGCGCTGTCGGGCGAGGACCTTGCATCCGAAACGCAGGGACAGATTGGTGACATGCTCACCAGCATACCCGGCGTATCCGCAACAAGCTTTTCTCCCGGAGCATCACGGCCCGTCTTGCGCGGATTTCAGGGCAATCGTGTCGCCGTCTTGACCGATGGCATCGGAAATATCGACGCATCCAACACATCGGCCGACCATGCGGTTACCATTGATGCATTGACCACAGAGCGCATCGAAGTGCTGCGCGGCCCTGCTGTTTTGCTATTTGGTGGTCAGGCGGTGGGCGGCGCGGTCAATGTCATTGATAAGCGCATTCCCCGCGCGGTTCCTTCCGAGCCCATTCATATCGACGCGCTTTTGGGCTATTCGACGGTATCCAAGGAATATTCCGGCGGCGCTTCCGTTGACGTTCCCTTGTCCGACCGTTTTGTTGCGCATGTCGACGGCAGTTATCGCAAGTCGAAAGATCTCCGCATCGGCGGCTATCTTCTGTCGCCTGAGTTGCGCACCGAAGCATTGGACGTGGCCGCGGATGAAACCGCACTGGGTAATGTAACCGAAGCTGCCAATGCCCGTGACTGGGCCGATTTCCGCGGCCGCCTCCCCAATAGCGGCGTGGAAACCTGGACGTTCGGCGCGGGCGGGGCCTTCATTGACGACGGCGGCAGCCTTGGCGTGTCCTTCAATATTTACGACACCGTATATGGAATTCCGGAGCGCCCCGAATTTACCGAACCCGTAGGCGGCGAAGTCAGCATCGATCTGCGCCAATATCGGTTTGACCTGCGCGGTGAGGTGGAACTGGGCGAAGGCTTTCTGGATAAGGCCCGCATCCGTGCCGGCTATGCCAATTACACCCACAAGGAACTCGAAGGCCCCGATGTGGGCACAACCTTCTTCAGCAAGGCGATCGAAGCCCGGTTTGAACTGACGCAAAATGAGCAAGGCGGCTGGCGCGGCGCAAGCGGCCTTCAATTCCAGACCCGCGATTTTGAAGCCGTCGGCGACGAGGCATTTTTGCCGCCGACCCGCTCGAACCAGCTTGGGCTTTTCACCTTGCAGGAATTTTCGGTTGGCAATCTGGATACAGAAGTCGCGCTGCGTTTCGACCACGCCAATCTGGAAGCCCAGCCTTTGGGAATCACGCGCAAATTCAATAATTTGTCCGCTGCTTTTGGCATCGGCTATAACATAGGCGATTTGAAAATCGGGGCGAACCTGTCCCGTACGGCGCGCGCACCTTCGATTGAAGAGCTGTTCTCCGACGGCCCCCATGTCGCCACGCAATCATATGAGGTGGGTGACCCGACCTTGCGCAGCGAGCGCAGCTGGAACGGGGAGATTTATGCCCGCTACGACAGCACCCGCTTTGACTTTACCACGACGCTCTACACCAATCGTTTCAGCAATTTTATCTATGAAAATGACACGGGCAATATCGTCGATGACCTTCCCGAATTTGTCTATCTCCAGCGAAAGGCAAATGTGTGGGGCGTCGAGGCGGAGGCGAGCGCCCAGCTTGGCCACGCCGCGGGCTTTGATGTCGTGATTGACGGCGTTGCCGACTATACCCGTGCGACGATCAAGGGCGATGGCCCTGCCCCCCGCATTCCGCCCCTGCGAGTGCAAGGCGGGCTGGAGTTGCAGAGCGGCGCGCTGGATCTGCGTGGCGAGGTCGAATGGACCGACAGCCAGACGCGAACCGCAAGCTTCGAAAATCCGACAGACGGATTTACGATGGTCAACGCATCGGTCACCTGGCGGCCCTTCGGTCGCGACAAGAATATCAGCCTGATCGCTGCGGCGAACAACATCTTCGATGTGGAAGCGCGCCGTGCGGCATCCTTTACCAAGGATTTCGTCGCGCTCGCCGGGCGGGATTTCAAACTGACAGCGCGGTTCAGTTTCTAACGTATCCGCTTCGGCGGTAAGCTTTGGTTCAGTTTGACAGGTGCACAGATCAGCATCTGTCAAACTGGAGACCATTTATGCGTAAATTAGCAACGGCAATCTTGATTTCGGCTTCAATCCTTCTTTCGGCGTGCAACACGGTGAAAGGCTTGGGCGAAGATATCGAGTCCGTCGGCGAAGCTGGCGACCGCGCGATCTAAGGCGGTGACATAGGCTGGCCGGAACATTCCACGCCGCTCCGTGTTCTCAATGCAGGTCCTGATAACTTGTTATGATCAACATAGGAGGCTCATATGCGTAAATTGGCTACCGTAATTTTGCTCTCGGCTTCCCTGCTGGCCGCTGCGTGCAACACCGTAAAGGGTGCAGGCGAGGACATTGAGTCCGTCGGCAAAAAGGGCGAAGAAATCATCAACTAAACAGCCGGATATTATTCGGCAGCGGCCTCGGATACTTCCGGGGCCGTTTTAGTTTTGCCCCGATGCGTAAGCCATATGGCGATGATCGCCAGTTCATATAAAATGCACAACGGTATCGCGAGCAAAAGCTGCGACACGACGTCGGGCGGAGTCAGCACAGCGGCAATCGCAAATGCCCCCACAATCGCATAGCGCCGCCCGCCCTTGAGCTGGGCCAATGTGATAATTCCAGCCTTTTCCAGCAGCATGAGCAGCACCGGCAACAGGAACGAGATGCCGAACCCAAAGATGAATTTCATCACGAAATTCAGATAATTATCGACCCCGGGCAGCGCCTGCTGCTCCACGCCGCCGACATTGCCGCCGAAGCCGAGCAGATAGTTGAGCGCAACGGGGATCGCCATATAATAGGCCATCGCGGCGCCGATGGTGAACAAAATGGGCGTTGCCAGCAGGAAGGGAAGAAAAGCCCGCTTTTCCTTGGCGTATAATCCCGGCGCGACGAACCGCCAAAGCTGCGTTGCGAACACGGGAAAGGAAAAAAACGCGGCCGCAAAAAAGGCGACTTTAATCTCGACAAAAAAAGCCTCGAATATCGCTGTGTAGATCAGCTTGTCCTGCCCGGACGCGAGCAAGGGTTGCACCAGAAAGCCGAAGATTGGCCGGGCAAAATAGATGGATATCCCGAAAGCGATGGCAAGCGCCAGAAAGCTCCACAAAAGACGGCTGCGCAACTCGATCAAATGATCGAGTAAAGGCATTTTGCTGTCGTCAATGTCGCTCATGGCTTGGTCGGCGCCTCGGCTGCCGGAGCAACACTCATCGGGAGTTCGGGTTGCGCAGGCGGATTTTCGTCACCGATCACCTCTGCACGCGGGTCCGCCGGATGTTCGCGCATAATGCGTTCATTTTCGGCCTTCCACTTCTTTTCCAGTTCTTCCAGTTCGGACTGGCGCACCATTTCGTCAAAGCCGGACCGGAACTGCGCCGCCACGCCCCGCGCCTTACCGACCCATTTGCCGACGACCCGTAAGACTTTGGGCAGATCCTTGGGGCCAATGACCAGCAACGCCACAAGTACGACAAGCAGAAATTCCGACGAGGCGACGTCAAACATTCAACGCCCCCGATAGCGAGGGCATGGGAAACGTCGCGTACATCACTCTTAGCCTTGAGTCTTGTCGGTCTGCTTTTCGGCATCAATGACAGTCGTCGCGCCAATCTGCGGCGGCGCTTTAGGCGCATCATCGTCTTCGCTCATGCCCTTTTTAAAGCTTTTGATGCCCTTGGCCACATCGCCCATCATGTCGGAAAAGCGACCTTTGCCGAACAATAGCAGCACCAAAATGCCGACAATCAGCCAATGCCAGATGCTCAATCCACCCATTTCATACTCCTAACGGGGATGTCCCCGGCAAAGGCAACATCGGTTGCCGTTCAATACCCTTATAGCATCTAGTCATTATCTTCGCCAATTTCCAGTTCGCCGTCGCTTTCTTCGCCGAATTGCATATCGCCCAGCGCCATATCGATGGGATCGAGCAACCCAGCCGCCTTCAAATCATCGATACCGGGTAAATCTTTGCGGGATGTTAATCCGAAATGCGTCAAAAATCCGGCTGTCGTAGCGTAAATGAGCGGTCTTCCGGGGACTTCGCGCCGACCGGCAGGGCGAACCCAGCCCGCTTCCATAAGGACGTCCAACGTGCCCTTGGAAATCTGGACGCCGCGTATCGCCTCGATTTCGGCGCGGCTGACCGGTTCGTGATAGGCAATGATCGCCAGTGTTTCCACGGCGGCCCGACTTAATTTGCGCGTTTCCTCACGCTCGCGGCGCAGCAAATGGGCCAGATCGGCAGCGGTTTGGAAATGCCAGCTGCTTCCCCGCCGTACCAGTACGATTCCCCGGCCTTCATAATGCGCGGCCAAGCGGGTCAAAGCGGACGACACGTCGACATCGTCCCCGACATAAGCGCGGATTTGATCGGTCGTCATGGGCTGTTCTGCTGCAAACAATGTCGCTTCGACAGCCCGAAGTTCGGGATCATGTTCGATCATCATGCTTTCATCCTGACCATCAGGGGGGCAAATGTGCTTTCCTGTTGCAAGTCGATCCTGCCGCGCTTTGCCAATTCCAATGCCGCAACGAAACTGGACGCCAAGGCAGATTTTCGCAACGCGGGCTCTGTGAAATCGGGCAAGAAGGATTCAATCGCTGTCCAGTCGACAGCCCGGCCGATCATCGCCGACACGCGCTCCAACGCCTCTTCCAGCGTCATTACCGCGCGCTTTTTGACGACATGCAAAACGGGCTGCGTACGCGCTTTAATCTGGCCATAGGCGGTAATCAGTTCGAAATAGTCGCAATCCCACGCGCGGGCCTTTACGACCCGCAATCCTTCGGGCGCGCCACGCAAGAACACATCGCGCCCGACGCGGTCCCGCGCCATCAGCCGCGCTCCACTTTCCCGCATCGCATTCAACCGCTCCAGCCGCAGCTGCAGACGCAGCGCCAGTTCCTCGGGCGACGGGTCAATGGTCGGGTCCTTGGGCAACAGCAGCGCCGATTTCAGATAGGCAAGCCACGCCGCCATGACGAGATAGTCGGCGGCCAATTCAAGTTTCAACGTGCGCGCCTGCTCGATGAAGAGCAAATATTGCTCGACCAGCGCGAGAATGGAAATCGCCCGCAAATCAACCTTCTGATTGCGCGCCAGCGTCAACAAAAGGTCGAGCGGCCCTTCCCACCCTTCGATGTCGATGGTCAGCACATCCGCCGAAAAATCATCCTCTTCGCGAAGGACTAGATCCTCATCAAAAAGGTTTTCGTCGCTCATGCTGCGCCCGTTGCTCCATGCGTCAGCTTGGCTTCGGTATCCGCCAGAGCCAGCAACTGGGTCCGTTTATGCAGCAGATGTGCGAGGCGGTCGGCATCGAAGTCCAAGGACGCTCCGGTCATCGCCTTATCAAGCCGTGCCCGCGCGGCATCCGTGATTTCAGGCAATTTTTCGGCAATCGCGACCATTTCGTCAAAGCGGCCCCAACAATTGAGCGCAAGGTCCAGGCCAGCCTCCACGCATTGTGCGGCCCGCGTGGGAACATCGCCGGTAAGCGCGTTCATATCGAGATCATCGCTCATCAACAGACCGTCAAATCCGATTTTACCGCGGATGATTTTTTCAATGACAAATGGCGACATGGTGGCTGTGTGCTGCGCATCCCACACATCGTACACGACATGCGCTGTCATACCCATCGGGGCATCTTTCAAAGCACGGAAAGGCTGCAAGTCCTGCTCAAGTTCCTCTTCGCTGGCGTCGACATGCGGCAAATCATGATGGGTATCGACAATCGACCTGCCCTGCCCCGGCATATGTTTCACCACAGCGATCACGCCGCCCGCTGCCAATCCGTCCACGATTGCCCGTCCTAACGCCGCGACGCGCATCGGGTCGCTGCCCAGCGCCCGGTCGCCAATGGCGGAATGGGTGTCGGGCACCCGGACATCGAGCACCGGCAGACAGTCCACGTTGATACCAACTTCCGCCAAAGTCAGCGCAATCGCCTCCGCATTGCTTTTGGCGGCTTCAATCGCGGTGATCGGCGCAACATCATAAAGGGCGTCAAACGCGCCACCCGCCGGGAAGTCAGGCCAGACCGGCGGGCGCATCCGAGCCACCCGTCCCCCTTCCTGATCGATCAAAATCGGCACATTATCGTGACCATGCAAGGCGCGCAGACTATCGGTCAACGCCCGAACTTGCTGGCGATCCTCGATATTGCGTTTGAACAGGATATAGCCCGCCGGTTCAACATCGCGGAACAGGCGCTTCTCATCGTCGGTGAGTGTCAGGCCGGACAGGCCAAAAATCACGGGCTTCATGCGCGGGAACGCTAAGGCCCATATGTCCGCGGCGCAAGCTGCGAACGATTTTCGTGACCTGCAAAACTGTGCATAACCAAAAATAAAAGCCGCAGCGGATTTCTCCGCTGCGGCCTCTCCCCCTCCAGAGAAATCTAACGGTTTAGCGCACGATCAGGCAGTTTTCGCCAGCCGCCTTCAATTTGGCACAAAGCTGTTGTGCAGCGGCAGCGTTGGCAGTCACAGCTTGCAAACGGAATACCTTGCGTCCCCCTTCAACGCTAGCCTCGGCGATGCGGCGGTTGGTGCCCGACAGGAAACCGAAACGTTTGCCAAATGCGGCCCATGCCGCCTCTGCCTTGGCGGAATCGCCAAAGGCACCGAGCTGGACCATCACCGCACCCGCGGGTGCAGCGGCATTTGCTGCCGGTTTTGCTGTTGCAGCTGCTGGCGCTGGTGCTGCCGGGGCAGCCGTGGCAACGGCAGGCTTTGCCGCAGGTGCGATTGTAGCGCCCGTTTTGGTACCTTCACTCGCGGCAAAGGCCGAGTCACCTTCACCTTCGAATGTCTTGCCACCCGCATCTTCAGGCTTGACCTTATAGTCGCCTTCCTGTGCCGCAATCAGCTCGCCATTGCCCGATTTTGCGCCGCTTTGCTGATGCTGGGCCCAATAAATGCCGCCAACAATTGCGGCCAACAAGACCAGTCCGCCCAACACCATAGCTGCAACTTTCAGCGGTGAAGCGCCCTCTTCATAGTCGTAGCCGTCCGCTGTTTCCAACCAGGGCAAGCGGTCCGGATCTTCCAGTCCTAGCGCTTCATCATTACGATTGTCGTTGGTCTCATCGCTCATGCCAAATCCCCAAAATCCACTATCGCTACATGCTATTTGCGGCTTCGACCCCCATCAGACGAAGCCCGTTGCGGATAACTTGCCCGATATTGGCCGCCATGAAAAGCCTTGCGCCCGTGAGCGCCGGATTATGTGCCAATATGAAGCGTTTATCGGGCTGGTCATTGCCCAAATTCCAGTAGGCATGGAAGGCAGCCGCAAGATCGCTGAGGTAGAATGCAATACGATGTGGTTCGCTTGCCTTACCCGCTGCTTCCACAATCCGTGGGAAGTTGGCCGCTTCGCGGATCAATGCAATTTCCGCATCACCCAGGAGATTGAGTTGCGTGGCGTCCACGCCCAGACCTTCGGCCTCCGCCTTGCGCAGTGTCGATTGGATGCGGGCATGGGCATATTGCACGTAAAATACAGGATTGTCCTTCGACGCCTCCACGACCTTTGCGAAGTCAAAGTCCATCTGCGCATCGGATTTGCGGGTCAGCATGGTGAAACGCACCACATCCTTGCCCACTTCCTCGACCATTTCCGACAAGGTAATGAAGCTGCCCGAACGCTTGGACATTTTGATCGGCTCGCCGCCGCGCAATAAGCGGACCATCTGGACCAGCTTTATGTCAAACTGGACTTTTCCGCCGGTCAACGCATTGACGGCAGCCTTGATGCGCTTGACCGTACCGGCATGGTCCGCCCCCCAGATGTCGACCATCGCATCGACATTCTGGCTCTTTTGATAATGGTAAGCGAGGTCGGCGCCGAAATAGGTCCAGCTGCCGTTGGATTTCTTGGTGGGCCGGTCCTGATCATCGCCAAACTGCGTCGACCGGAAAAGCGGAAGCGTTACCGGCTCCCAATCTTCGATCTCTTTGCCCTTTGGCTTTTCCAGTTCGCCGTCATAAATCAACCCGCGTGCGCGCAATTCGGCCTCGGCAGCTTCCGCTTTTCCGGCTTCGTGCAATTCGGCTTCTGAAGAGAACAGATCATGGTGAATACCGAGCAAGGCCAAATCTGCCTTGATCATGTCCATCATGTCGGCAACGGCTGCCTTGCGGAACAAGACCAGCCATTCGCTTTCCGGTGCGGTGACGTAACGGTCGCCATAGGTTGTGGCGAGCCGCTGGCCCACGGGGATCAGATAGTCGCCCGGATACAGGCCTTCGGGAATCTCAATGCTTTCACCCAGCGCTTCGCGATAGCGCAAATGTGCGGACCGCGCGAGCGTGTCGACCTGGCCACCGGCATCGTTGATATAATATTCGCGGATGACCTTATAACCCGAAAATTCGAGCAGTGACGCCAAGGCGTCACCCACAACCGCACCCCGGCAATGGCCCATATGCATGGGACCTGTGGGATTGGCCGAGACATATTCGATATTGACGACTTTGCCCGCACCTGCGGTCGAACGGCCATAATCGTCGGCAGATTGGCCGATGGCGCGCAGTTCATCCAGCCATGCGGACGCGTCCAGCCGCAGGTTCAGGAAACCCGGGCCCGCTATTTCGACGGCGGTCACATTGTCGATCTTGCCGAGTTCGGCGGACAGCGCCTCGGCCAGCGCCCGCGGGTTGGTTCCTGCGGGCTTGGCCAGCACCATTGCGGCATTTGTGGACAGGTCGCCATGCGACGCATCGCGTGGCGGTTCCACGGTCACATTGCTGCGATCAATATCGGCGGGCAATGTTCCAGCGGCAACCAAAGCGTTGAGCGCATGGTCCACATGCGCGGCGAATATTTCAAAAAGGGTCATAAGCTGTGCCTTTGACGGAGCGCCGGTTAGCGCGTGACGTTGTAGCGCAGTTGCTCTTCGGTCAGTTGGAAACCAATCAGCATTTCAAAGCTGGACCGAACCACAGCAGCCCGAACCTCGGGATCAGCCATAGGATCCAGCGCGGCGTCGGGATCGCCTGGCTTGCGCTTTTTCGTGATTTTCTGGACGATTTCGGCTGGCAAACGGGCCGAGTTTCCATCGACATAGCTCGCCGCTTGCGCGGTTGCACTTGCCTTGGGCTGCCCATCGGCAAATTGCAGCGTCACCTGCCCTACGCGCTTGGCGACAACGGCGCTTCCGCCCTGCACCACGGTTGTAAAGTAGGGAAGCGTTACCGTTTTCGCGCCACGCACATCACTTCGTCGGGCCTGAACCTCGAAACTGGCCTGCGAGTATATTTTCTCGCCGCCGCTATTGCAGGTAGGACGCACTTTCGTAATCGACGCCACAACGTCGATTGCGTTCGCATCCTGACTTCCTGCAGTGTTGAAAAGTGTGATGTCCCCCGTACCGTCGGGAATGGCAACCGTCGGACAGCCTGTACGCGTCACGCTGATTCCCACGCCGGAGGACAGATCCAACTCCCCATCCTTTGCGCATCCGGCAAGTGATGCCACGATCGTGCCCGCAAGAAGGACTTTGGCGACAAATTTCATACAGGGTTATCCTCAGGATTCTTATTTGGTTTCGCCTAAGCGCGTTTCTGAAAGGTCCTTATCCGTCCATAGCGGGACACGCAACAGGGGAAAGGTCTTGGCGGAAGCGGAGACTTTACCTAAAGGACATTGCCGATGACTGAACAAAATCCCGCCAAGCGCCCCTTGAAGCTCCTCCTTGCCGCTCCACGCGGTTTTTGTGCCGGTGTCGACCGCGCCATCAAAATTGTCGAGCTCGCGCTGGAACAGCATGGCGCACCGGTCTACGTCCGGCATGAAATTGTGCATAACCGCTTTGTCGTCGACAGCCTGAAAGCCAAAGGCGCTGTTTTTGTTGACGAACTTGATCAGGTCCCTGACGGCGGACATGTCGTTTTCTCCGCGCATGGCGTTCCGAAATCGGTTCCCGCAAATGCGGAAGAGCGCGGGCTTGCCTATCTCGACGCAACCTGCCCGCTCGTGTCCAAAGTCCACCGTCAGGCCGAACGCCAGGTCGAGGCGGGACGCCATATCATCTTTATCGGCCACGCCGGACATCCCGAAGTCATCGGCACTTTCGGCCAAGTACCGGCGGGATCCATGTCGCTGGTCGAAACGGTCGAGGATGTCGCAAATCTGGTGCCGGCCAATGCGGATAACCTCTCATTTCTGACGCAGACGACCTTGTCCGTCGATGACACGGCCGAAATCGTCGAGGCATTGCAGCGCCGTTTTCCGACGATTGTAGGCCCCAAGGGCGAAGACATTTGCTACGCGACGTCCAACCGGCAGAATGCGGTCAAGGCGATTGCGGGGGAATGCGATCTTGTCATCGTGATCGGTGCGCCCAACAGCTCCAACTCCGTGCGCCTTGTCGAAGTCGCCGAGCGCGCGGGATCGAAGGCACATCTTGTGCAGCGCGCGGATGATATCAGCATGAACTGGTTCGATGGCGTTCAGACCTTAGGTCTGACAGCAGGTGCATCCGCGCCCGAGCTGCTGGTCCGCGAGATAATCGATTCTCTCGCCAATCATTTCGAACTCGATGAGCAGCAGGTGACGACTGCGGAAGAAAGCATCATCTTCAAGCTGCCGCGCGAAGTGGCCGGCGCGGTGGCCTGAATTGGCCGTCTACACACAATTAGGCCCCGAACAGGTTTCAACGTTTCTCGCCCAATATGACGCCGGCGAACTCATTGCCCTCAAGGGAATCGCCGAAGGCGTTGAAAACAGCAATTATTTTGTCGAAACAAGCAAAAGCCGTTTCATCCTGACGCTGTACGAAAACCGCGTTAATCCGGCCGATCTGCCTTTCTTTTACGCATTGCTGAAGCATCTGCACGAAGCGGGATGCAAGGTCCCGCGCTTCATACCGGACCGAAATGGCGAATGGTTGCAGAGCCTTGCCGGCCGCCCGGCGTGCCTGATAGAATTTCTGCAGGGCGTGTCGGTCACCCAACCAACCCCCGCGCAAGCAAAGGCTACGGGCGTTGCTCTCGGGCAAATGCACGCGGCGCTTGCGGATTTCGACCAACAGCGCCCCAATAGCCTCGGTCTTTCGTCATGGCGTCATTTGGCCGAGCAATGCACGGCGTCCGGCCTTGAAGGAATGCAACCGGGCCTCGCCAGGAGAGTCGAGGCCGAATGCGATTTTCTCGAAGACCGCTGGCCCCAAAATTTACCGCAACGCGCGATCCACGCCGATCTGTTTCC
This sequence comes from Sphingopyxis sp., assembly GCA_013823985.1. Classification (GTDB taxonomy): domain Bacteria; phylum Pseudomonadota; class Alphaproteobacteria; order Sphingomonadales; family Sphingomonadaceae; genus Sphingorhabdus_B. The sequence goes on along the minus strand of PNNB01000050.1, from coordinate 131,643 downwards.
CGACAATGTCCTTATGCTGGGGGACAAGGTTACCGGCCTGATCGACTTTTATTTCGCCTGCACCGACGCCTTGGGATATGATCTTGCGGTGACGCATAGTGCGTGGTGCTTTAACCATGACGGCGTCAGCTTTCAGGCCGATCTGAGCGCCAATCTTCTTGTCGGATATGATTCGGCGCACGGCATTGATGCCCCAACCCGGGACGCTCTGCCGCTCTTCTTCCGCGGTGCCTGCCTGCGCTTTTTGCTAACGCGCTGTTACGATTGGATAAATACACCGGCGAATGCGCTGGTGACCCGCAAGGACCCGCTCGCATTTTTGCGGAGACTGGATTTTTATAGCGATGATGCCAATATTTCTGGGCTGATGGGGCAGTTGGGAAACGGCATTGAAACAGGTTGAGATATTCACCGACGGTGCGTGCAAGGGGAATCCCGGGCCGGGCGGTTGGGGTGCGGTTATCCGTTATGGCAAGCACGAGAAGGAAATATCGGGCGGCGATCCTGACACGACCAACAACCGGATGGAAATGTGGGCAGCCATTCAGGCGCTCAAAATCCTGATCGAACCGTGCAACGTCAAGCTACACACCGACAGCAAATATGTCCTCGACGGGATCACGAAGTGGGTCCACGGTTGGCAGCGCAATGGCTGGAAAAATGCATCTAAGCAACCGGTTCGCAATGCCGATTTATGGCATGACCTGATCGAAGCGGTCGCGCGGCACAAGGTCGAATGGATTTGGGTGAAGGGCCATGATGGCCACCCCGAAAATGAACGCGCAGACCGGCTTGCAAGCGACGCTGCCGACGCAGCCCGCGCGTCCTGAACCTTATTCGGCCTCGCGCACTTCGGCGCCGGGTCCGTTCTTCAATATCGATTCAATCGCCTTTTTGGCGCTCGCCTTGCTGGAATACCCTTCGGTCCAGAAAATAGCTTCGTTATTATATTTGAAATAGGCGACATGCTCGCCTTTCTTGTTCTTTTTGATCTCAAAATAATGTGCCATGAAATCCTCCTCTTTCCAGGCCGGTGAGGCCATGTGGGTCACGAACCCGGGGGGAATTTAACACAACGGCTGCAGGCCGTCGAATCCGGGCGATGCCAACCTTAACCGGCAACAATCCGTTGCCAAGTAAATCAGTGTAAACGGTCGGGAAGATAAAGGGTGCCGTCAACCTGCGCTGGCGGAGTTATCGCTTCGGACAGCATTGAAGCCGCCAGCTTTGCAGCGGCAGGCGCCGTCTGGATCCCGAAACCACCCTGCCCTGCCAGCCAGAAGAAGGACGGATTGACCGGGTCGGGGCCAATAACGGGCTTGCGGTCGGGGGCAAAGCTTCGCAGCCCTGCCCATTTATGTTCGACGCGGCGAATGTCCCAGTCGACCACCTCCTGTAGCCGGGCAATCGCGAGGGCGACGTCCAGTTCCTCCGGCGCCGTATCACAGGGCGGCGTCGGCGTTTCATCATGCGGGCTAAGCCACAACGTCCCGCCAGTGTCGGGCTTGAAGTAAAAGCTGCTATCCAATCCGATGACCAGCGGCAGACTGGCGGGCGCAGCAGGGGAAACAGACAATTGAGCGATCGTCCTGCGATAGGGCTGGATGCCGAGCGGCCGGACCTGTGCGATTTGCGCCACCTCGTCGGCCCATGCACCTGCGGCATTGACGATCAAGTCTGCGGTGAAGGACGCGCCCGTCGTTGCCAGATCCCAATGTCCGGCATTCCATCGCGCAGATTGCAATCGCGCGTTGCACTGTAGCACCACATTCTGCCGCTTTGCCTGACGCAGATAGGCTCCGTGCAAGGCACCAACATCGATATCGCAGCAATCCGGTTCCCACAGGCCCGATGTCCACGCAGGCAACAGGCCCGGCACATGCGCTTCGATGCCCTGACGATCAAGCCGGTCAAACCGGACGCCGCTATCGGCAAAATCCGACAAAAGGGCATCCGCCAGCAAAACATGTTCATCGGTGCCCAGATGCAGCGCACCGCGCGGATGCATGAGCGGCCCTGTATGAAAGTCGCCCGGAGGGTTGGCGAGAAACGGACCGGATGCGGTGGTCAACGGCTGCACAGCCGGACCGCCATAGCTTTCATCCCAAAATGCCGCTGAACGGCCCGTGGAATGATAGCCGGGGTGCGCCTCGGCTTCGATCAGCAGGACGGTCTTATGTGCGGAAATCTCCGCAGCCAGGCTTGCACCCGCAATTCCGGCACCGATGATGGCAATATCGAAATCGCTCATTTGACCGGCGCGTGCATGTCCAAAAAGGTGTCGATACGCGAAAGGCATTGATCCCGAACAGCGTCCACCTCGCGCAAGAGCTCATGCGCCGCTTCTTTTCCAAAGATGAGCGTCTCGGCGTGCGGCAAACGGGTGCTGTCCTTGATAATCCGGGGCGTGCTGACCAGTTGGTCGGCCGTTGTGGCGAGAAGCAAAATGGGAGTCTGCACCTTTTCAAGCATGCCCGGCCGGTCGAGCAACCGGATGGAATCTATGGCACGTTCGATCCAGTGCCAGCTTGGCGGCCCTAACTTTACCTCGGGGCGCAACGCCCACCATGCAAGCTCATCTTCGTAGCGATCTTTGTCACCCGTCAATATCTTGCCGCGATCATGCATGGGAGATAATGGCTTCTCGCTCACCTTCCAGGCCGGCAGTTCCGCCCTGCCAATGCTGCACATCATCTTCGCAAAAGCGTGGTTCAGCCAAAGCGGCAGCCCCGCTGTCTGGATGCCGAGCATCGGCGCGCTCATTGCCACAGCTTCGGGATCAATGGCTTTTTCGACCAGCGCCCGCATAGCCAATTGCCCGCCCATACTATGCGCCAACACGACATGAGGACCGGGCGTCTCGGCTTTCCAGCGCGTCCAGAAATAACGCAGGTCGGCAATCCAGGTTGAAAAGTCATCGATATGACCGACTTCGGGATCGGCAAGCAGCCGTCCCGAAGCGCCCTGCCCGCGCCAGTCAACCGAAGTAACCCGCCATCCACGGGCTGCATAATAGGCAAGCGTCTCAAGATATTTCTCATAATGATCGCCGCGTCCGGGCAGAAAAAGCATCGACCCACGCGGTTCAGCAGCACCTGCCCAATCAATGCGACGTATGGGCCAGCCATCTGCGGCGGTCCAAAGGCTTTCCTTAGCATCCGACGGGATGGCGCGTCGGTCTATCTCAAATTTCTGGGCGTGCATGGTTACCTTTTAGCAAGCTTTGATGGTTAATGCTTGGCAAATGACCGGTGAAGCACTCACTTACGCACTCCTTGGGGGATTGGCAATTGCGCTGATCTACTCCATCTATACGGATGTAAGATATCGCTTTATTTTCAATAAGGTAACTTTGCTCATTGCGTTGGCATCACCTGCCTATTGGGCTGCGACGGGCAGTTTCAATATGCCGGAAATCGGCCTGCACCTTCTCACGGCTACGATTGTTTTCATCTTCTTTCTGATTGCCTTCCGTTTTGGGGCGATGGGAGGCGGAGATGTCAAGCTTTTCGCGGCTTTAGCGCTGTGGTGGCACTGGATCGATGTCGTCCGGATGGTTCTTTATGCATCGATACTCGGGGCCTTGGTAACCATTGTTTTTGTCATGATTCACAAATCAAAACAACAAGATGGCAAGGCACGCATCCCTTATGGGGTCGCGATCGCCCTCGCTGGCTTGTGGATAGCCGGTGAACGGATTTTTAACCATTTTACGTGAAATAGCATTCTTCAATCAGGGGACCTTTCAGGGGACAGTTCGTCATGGATAGGAAAAAAGTCATATTGCTGGTGGCCGCGCTTTTGATCGCTGCCATTACCGCCTTCATGGCGCGCAGCATGTTCACCGGAGCAGCTGCGCCACAAGCGGCAGCAGCCAAACCGGTCGAGACCGGACCCAAAGTCATGGTCGCGACCAAGGCATTGCCGGTTGGTACAATCATTACCGCCGATAGCTTCCGCTATCAGCCATGGCCAAAAGAACTGGTCGAGGACGCCTACTTCATCGAAGGCCCGGGCGGTACGTCCGGCCCGGATGGTGCAACTGCATCACCCAGCGTGACACCTGAAGAGCTGGTTGGCACCGTTGTACGCAACGCCATCACGGCAGGTCAGCCCATCACCAAGGGTTCCTTGGTGAAGCCTGGCGATCGCGGGTTCCTTGCTGCGGCCCTTGGCCCTGGCATGCGCGCTGTGACCGTTCCTGTATCGGCATTGACCGGTGTTGCAGGTTTTGTGTTCCCCGGTGACCGCGTCGACCTTGTGTTGACCCAGAATATCGCAGGCCCTGGTGGCCCGCCGCTGAAGGTATCCGAAACCATCCTGCGTAACATGCGCGTTCTGGCGACCGACCAGCGCTCTACAAATGCTGTAGATGCCGAAGGTAAAACCGTCGTCCGCAAATATAAGCTTGTTACGATGGAAGCGACCCCGTCGATCGCAGAACGCATCACGGTTGCCCAGTCAATCGGCACGATCAGCCTTTCGCTTCGCTCGCTCGCAGACAATGCGGCGGAACTTGAGCAAGCTTTGGCTTCGGGTGAAGTCAACATTCCTGAAGGTGCAACTGCAGAGCAGGAAGCCGCCATCATGAAAAAGCTGGCCCAGCGTCCGGTAGCAGGCAAAAGCACCTACACAACCGGAGGCGACGTGTCGCGGTTCCAGCGGAGCAGCATCCCTGCACAGACCCCGCTTGCAATCGCCGCTGAAAATGTTCGCATCCAGCGTCAAGTCCAGAAAGTCGTCAGCTCGCAAACCGTGCGCGTGTCACGCGCAGGCGCCGAAACCGTCGTTGACGTAAGCCGGAGACAGTAAGATGAACAAGATATCAAAACTCAAATCCGGCTTTGCAGCCGCTGCGTTGACCGCAGCCTTGGGAACGACCGCGCTTGTTGCCCTTCCCACGGTAGCGCACGCACAGTCGGCAAAAGAAGCGAAGGTTGTTACCCTTTCCATTGGCCGCGGACAGCAGATCAATCTGGGAAGCACCATCACGGATGTGGTTGTTGCGAACCCAAGCGTCGCTGACGTCGAAGTGAAATCCGGTCGCCAGATTTATATTCTGGCAAAGGGTCCCGGCGAAACAAGCATTGTCGCAACCGATGCCGCAGGACGTACCGTGTATTCGGCGACCGTCCGTGTTGGTATGAACCTGGACTCCATCGACCAGATGTTGGCCATTGCGATGCCGGATGCCGATATCAAAGTCACCACGATGAATGGTATCATCATGTTGACCGGAACGGTGAAGCAGCCTGAAGAAGCCTCTGAAGCAGCCGATCTTGTCACCGCATTTAGCGGCGGCCAGGCAAAGGTTGTAAACCGCATCAAGACAGCGACCCCGCTGCAGATCAACCTGCAAGTTCGCGTCGCCGAAGTCAGCCGTTCGCTGTCGAAAGAAATTTCCGGCAACTTGCAAGGCGGCAATGGCGGCACGGATAGTGCTGGCCAACCCTATTTCTTTGGCGTGGGTCGCGGACGTGACTTTACAACCGGCGGTACGGTAACTTTCCCACAAGGACTAACTACGGTTGCCGGTCTTGGAAAGCTTTTCGGCGTTGATGTCGAAGCGGCATTCGACTTGTCAGAACGCGCCGGGTTGGTCTCAACGCTTGCAAATCCCAATTTGACCACCGTATCGGGTGAGACTGCGGAATTTCTGGCGGGTGGACGTTTCCCAATCGTGACATCGTCCGATAACGGCGTTTCCGTTCAGTATGAGACCTATGGTGTCAATCTGACTTACACGCCGATCGTTCTGGCCGATGGCCGCATTTCCTTGCGCGTTCGTTCCGAAGTTTCGGACATTTCGTCGCAGGGCGCTGTGCGCGTCGGCGGACTTGAAGTGCCAGCCACCACAACCCGCATGGCAGAAACCACCGTCGAGCTGGGTTCAGGCCAGAGCATGATGATTGCAGGTCTGCTCAGCAATCAGTTGAGCAATTCTGTCGATAAAACACCGGGTGTTGGCGACATTCCTGTCTTGGGCGCCTTGTTCAAATCCAACGGCTGGCGTCGTAACGAGACCGAACTGATGATCGTGATCACGCCTTATCTGGTGAAACCGGTTTCCGACGGCGAAATCAAACTGCCGACCGATGGCATGCATTCGATTAACGATGCGGAACGCGTGATCATGGGTAAGGTGTTGGACAAGAAAGGCGACAAAAATCGCCCGATGCCAACCATCGCTCCGGCGCCTGCTACCGGCCCTGAACTGGGCTCGGTAAGCGATGCCGCACCGGCTCTTCCGAAAGACGATAAAAAGGCAACCGCCCAAGCGTCCAATTCGGGCCCTGGCTTCAGCTTCGATAATTGATCCCAGTTCAGGAGACTTAACATGCGTAACTCGAAATTCCTGACCGCCCTGGCCGCCAGCATGACATTGGCTGGTTGTGCTGCGGGTTCCATGGGAACAACAAACACGTCGATGTATTCCGTTCACCAACCCGTGGTGGAACGGACGAACTTCGCCATCGATCTCAATACCGATGGCAGTGGCATATCGACCGTCGAGCAACAGCGTCTCGGCGAATGGTTCGATGCGTTGCAACTTGGCTATGGCGACCGGGTATCGGTGGATTTCGGCTCGTCTTATGCCGACCAATCTGCAACCAAGGCCGTTTCCAAGGTGGCTTCTGAACGTGGTGTTTTGCTTGAAGGGGTCGCCCCGGTGACCGCCGGTCAAGTGGCGCCGGGCATGGTCCGCGTTGTCGTGACCCGCTCTAAAGCTTCGGTGCCTTCGTGCCCCGACTGGAGCACGGATCATGACCGCAATTACAACGCCAGCAACCACAGCAACCACGGCTGCGCCATTAACAGCAACCTCGCCGCGATGATCGCCGATCCTGAAGATCTGGTGCGTGGCCAGGAAAACAAGCGGCTCGATTCGAACAGCGGCAAAAAAGCGGTTGATACCTACCGCGCGAAAACCGGAGGCAACTAATGAACGCTCCATGGAAATCCGGCGTTGCCGGTACACGTGATCCGATAAACGCCTATGTCTGCGACGACATGACGCTCGACGTCATTCGCGGCGTATGTGAAGAAATGGGTTGGAGCCAGGACAAGGCCTATAAGGGCGGTCTGCGTAACGCGATCCAGTCGCTTTCGGTATCGGCAAGCCCGCAAATCCTTCTGGTCGATCTGTCCGAGTCGGGCGATCCGATTTCGGATATCAACAGCTTGGCCGAGGTTTGCGAACCGGGCACCATTGTTATTGCCGTCGGTCAGGTGAACGATGTTCGCCTCTATCGCGACCTTCTCATGTCCGGGTTGCAGGATTATCTTCTGAAGCCGCTGAGCCCCGATGCTTTGCGCGACGCGTTTGCAAACGCCCAGACGATCCTGAACGCTCCCAAGCATGAGGAACACTCGGCCGATCGTCCCCATATTTCAACCGCCGTTATTGGAACGCGCGGTGGATGTGGCGCGTCGACGATTGCGTCGTCGCTTGCATGGACCTTTTCGCAAACGCAAGGGCATCCAACCGGTTTTCTTGATCTCGACGTCCATTTCGGGACTGGCGCTCTGGCGATGGACCTGGAACCGGGTCGCGGTCTGACGGACGCTATCGACAATCCCAGCCGTATCGACGGGCTCTTTATCGAGCGCGCCATGATCAAGGCGAACGAAAAACTGTCGATCTTGTCCGCCGAAGCTCCGATGAGCAGCCCGGTGCTGACCGATGGCAGCGCGTTTTACCAGCTGCAGGAAGAGTTCCGCGCGGCGTTCGAAAACACCGTTATCGACATGCCGAGAAGCATGCTGATCGCTTACCCGCATCTGATGCAGGACGTGAATATGGCGGTTGTTACAACCGAACTGACACTTGCATCGGCACGCGATACGATCCGCGTACTGGCATGGCTGAAACAGAATGCGCCGCATTGCAAAACCATTGTGGTGGCAAATAATGTTCAGACAGCCGCGCTCGAAATCAGCCGGAAAGACTTTGAAAGCACGATCGAACGCAAGATCGATTTGATCCTGCCGTCCGATCCCAAGGCGACCGCACAGGCAGCCAAAGTGGGCCAGCCCGTCGTTGACGCCGTACGCGGCAGCAAATTGTCGTCGGGCATCGTCAACTTGGCCGACATGATTGCGGGCAGTGCAGCCGAAGCTGCAGAGGCCGCACCCGAGGTCGAGAAGTCCAAGAAATCGGTGATGTCGGGCTTCAAGTCGTTGTTGAAAAAGAAATAATCATTTTGGTGGCCGCTGCGTCCAGAAAGGGCGCAGCTCCATCGACCATCACGGACTGAGCGGAAAATGATGCAGAATCTTATACTTGCAACGGGTTTCATGCTGGTTTTGGTCCTGATTGCACTCGCATTCATGGGCCCGAATGTCGGCAAGGCAACCTCGCGCCGTCTCGGTGCCGTGAAGATGCGTCATTCCGATAGCGCAGATGCACGTGTGGAACAGCAGATGCGCAAGGCACTTGCCGCGCGTCGTCCCATGATCTTTACAGACGGCCGCAGCATAAGCCGTACCGACCGTTTGCGTTTGCGGCTTGCCCAGACCGGTAAAAACTGGACCCTGCAGCAATATGTCATCACGTCGGCAAGCATTGCCTTCCTTGTCATGGCAGCTCTGTGGATCAAGGGTGCCCCCATGTATCTGGCGCTGTTCGGCGGACTGATGCTGGGTGCAGGATTGCCCCATTTCGCGGTCAATTTTCTGATGGCGAAGCGTATCAAGCAATTCACGACCAACTTCCCCGACGCCATCGAACTGCTCGTTCGTGGTCTGAAGTCAGGTCTTCCGGTTGGTGAAACACTGGGCATGGTCGCGAAAGAAATTCCCGGTCCTGTGGGCGAAGAATTCAAGATGGTGACCGAAAAAGTGCGCATCGGTAAGACGATGGAAGACGCTTTGCAGGAAACTGCCGACCGCATGGGAACACCCGAATTCCAGTTCTTCGTCATTACCCTGGCGATCCAGCGCGAAACGGGTGGCAACCTTGCCGAAACGCTCGCCAACCTTGCCGATGTGTTGCGCAAGCGCGCGCAAATGAAGCTGAAAATCCGCGCCATGTCGTCGGAATCGAAGGCTTCTGCCTATATCGTCGGCTCCTTGCCCTTCTTCGTGTTCGGCATGGTCTGGTCGGTGAACCAGAAATATCTGGCGGGCTTCTTCTTTGAGCCGCGGCTGATGATTGCCGGCATGATTGGCATCGTGTGGATGTCGATCGGGGCGTTCATCATGGCCAAAATGGTCAATTTCGAAATCTAAATTTGGGGGCGGGATAGAAAAATGACCAATCCAGGTGGACCTCAACTTTTAGGCATTGATGTCTTGTGGGTCGCAACGATGCTATCGGCCGTTGCTGCCGTAGCCGTGATCTTCGCAATTTATGCGGCCGTAACTGTCCGTGATCCGATGGCAAAGCGCGTAAAAGCGCTGAGCGAACGCCGCGAACAGTTGAAGGCCGGTATTACGGCAACAACGTCGAAGAAGCGTGCCAAGCTTGTCCGTAAGACGGAAACAACCGACAAGATGCGGCAGATGCTGTCCAAATTGCAGGTTCTGCAAGAGGATCAGATCAAGATCGTTCAACAGAAACTGGCGCAAGCCGGTATCCGTCGCAAGGAACTTGCAGTTACCGTCATTTTCAGTCGACTGGTTCTTCCCGTTGTCTTTGGCGGCGGTGCGGCTTTATGGATTTATGGCTTTGGCGGGCTGGAAACCTATAGCACGTTCAAGCGCTTTGCCGCGTTCGCCATCATCACAATTTTGGGCTATAAGGCTGCGGATATCTACCTGGGCAACCTGATCCAGAAGCGTACCGACGCCATCCGCAAAGGTCTTCCCGATGCGCTCGACTTGCTCGTGATTTGCGCCGAGGCCGGCCTGACCGTCGACACCTCGTTCAACCGCGTGGCCAAGGAATTGGGCCGCGGCTATCCCGAACTTGGTGACGAGTTTGCGCTGACGGCCATTGAACTCGGATTCTTAACTGAACGCCGTATGGCCTTCGAAAATCTGGCTTATCGTGTGAACCTCGACTCGATCAAGGGCGTGGTGACCACCATGATCCAGACCGAGAAATATGGTACACCGCTGGCATCTGCTCTTCGTGTTCTTTCGGCAGAATTCCGTAACGAGCGCATGATGCGGGCAGAAGAAAAGGCCGCGCGTCTTCCCGCGATTATGACCATACCGCTGATTCTGTTCATTCTGCCGGTGCTGTTCATCGTTATTCTTGGACCAGCAGCCTGTTCCATCGGCGATGCCTTCGCGAAGAAATAAGGCATCCATAAACGCACATTAAAAAAGGGGCGGAGTTGAACCTCCGCCCCTATTTTGTTTCAGGCCGTGCGGACCGTTTGTTCAATGGCGCCGAAGATCGAATGCCCTGCATCGTCGCGCACTTCAATCCGCACGATGTCGCCGTCTTTCAGAAATGGCATTTTCATCTCGCCGGCCTGAATCTTTTCAACCATCCGCACTTCGGCGATACAGCTATAGCCAAGGCCGCCTTCGGCAATGGGCCGCCCGGGTCCGCCATCCGCATCGCGGTTGGATACCGTGCCGGAACCGATGACCGACCCGGCCCCCAAATTGCGCGTTTTCGCCAGATGCGCGATCAGAACGCCGAAATCAAACGTGCAGTCATCCGAAGCAACGGCCCGGCCAAAAGGCGCGCCATTCAGGTCGACCATCAACGTCCGGTGCAGCTTTCCGTCGCTCCAATAATCACCGAGGCTTTCGGGTGTCACGAAGACGGGGGAAAGCGCACTGGCCGGCTTGGATTGCACGAAGCCAAAACCTTTTTCGAGTTCCGCCGGTATCAGATTGCGCAGGCTTACGTCATTGACCAAGCCGACCAACAATATCTTCGACAGCGCATCCTGGGCGGAGGTTCCGCGCGGCACGTCGCCGGTGACGACCACAATCTCGGCCTCCAGATCACAGCCCCATGCTTCATCGGCAAGCGGGATATCGTCGCGCGCACCCAAAAATTCGTCCGATCCACCCTGATACATCAGGGGATCGTGCCAAAAGCTCGCAGGCAATTCGGCCCCTCGCGCCTTACGCACCAGCTCGACATGGTTCACATAGGCCGAACCATCCGCCCATTGAAAGGCACGGGGCAACGGGGCGGCGGCATCATGCTCGTGGAATCGTTCGCGCGGAATTGCGGCGTGCTCCAGGTCGGTCGCCAAGGCCTCAAGCCGGGGGGCAAGACGGTCCCAGTCGTCGAGCGCGGCCTGCAATGTCGGCGCGATATGTCCGGCATCGGCGTACCAGGCGAGGTCATTGGATACGACCACAAGTTTACCATCACGGCCCGATTTCAGGGAAGCAAGTTTCATAGATATCCTCTCTTGTTACTTTGCATGATGCCTGCACATTCCGGTTGCGGCAACCGTTTGTGTCGTCTTACATTCCGGTCATGAATGACGACGGTGGGGGAACTAGCGACATCATGCGAAAAAGACTGAAAGCGGTGGCGCTGGCGCTTACCATGATCGCAACCAATCCGGCGACCGGACAGCAAGGTTTCAATCCTGTCGAAGCCGCCAAAAACGGATGGTCGATGGAGCAAAACCGGAGCGCCAATTGGCATCTCGCGCAACATAAGCGCCTGACAACGGCCATCGCTGCGCTCCAGCCGCAGCGAAACGGTGTCATTGATTCCTATGTTGTTTCGATCGGACTTGATTCTGATTCTGTCTTTTCCAAAGAAGCCAGCGAAGCCGCGAAAGTGCTCAGCCGCCGTTATGGCGCCATTGGACGCACCATCTACCTCGCCGCCGGTGCCGACGACCAGAGCGTGGGCACGCCGCAGGGTTCGCCTCCCAATTTGGCGACCGCGCTGGCGGCTGTGGCGTCGAAGATGAACCTCAAAGAAGATGTGCTTGTCCTTTACACGACGTCGCATGGCGATCCCAACAGTGGCCTTGCCTATCGGGACGGGGAAAAAGGGATTGGCATGATCGCGCCCGTCCGTCTTGCGCGTTTGCTGGACGATCTGGGGTTTGAACGCAGGATGATATTGCTGTCCGCTTGTTATTCCGGCGTCTTCCTTCCACTTTTGACGAACGAAAATTCGGTCATCGTAACCGCCGCGGCATCCAACCGGACCTCGTTCGGCTGTGCGCCGGGCAATGATTGGACCTTTTTCGGGGATGCGCTGATCAACAATGGCCTGCGCAAACCGCAAAGTTTCGAAAATGCGACCACCGAAGCGGTCAGCCTCATCAGCAGTTGGGAGAGTTCGAAACAATTGACTCCCTCACGTCCCCAGATTTTCATTGGTGAAAAGGCGAATGTCTGGCTCGCGCCATTAGAAGCGAAGATGCCGAAAACCGATACGCTTAAGGTAGGCAAGCCAGCGATCGAATCGTTCTGAACGCTCACTCGCCTCCCGGTTCGATGTGCAACCAGTCGGCATGCTTGGGCGCCTTCTTCGTCTGATCCCATTCTTCGAGCATCAACGGTGCGACGCGTTTCAGTTCGGCATATTGTTCGTCCGTACCGATATCACAGGCCAGTTCCAGTCGATGGCCATTGGGATCGAAGAAATAGATGGATCGGAAGATCCCGTGATAGGTGGGGCCGAGCACTTCTACGCCCTGCGCCTCGATATGGGCCTTGGCAGCCTTCAGCGTATCGAAATCCGCCACCTTGAACGCAAGATGCTGCACCCAGGCGGGTGTCTTTTCATCGCGCCCCATTTCGGGCTGGTTGGGGAGCTCGAAAAAGGCCAGCACATTGCCACCACCGCAGTCGAGAAAGATATGCATATATGGGTCATAAGCCCCTGTCGAAGGGACATAATCCTCGGCAAAGGCATTGGTGTAGGAAAAGCCCATGACCCGTTCATACCAGTCCACCGTCTGCTTGGCGTCCTTGCAGCGATAGGCGACATGGTGGATCCGTTCGGATGTGAAAGGCACGCTCATGACGAAACCTCCAGCACGCCACGCTCGATCTGGTCGCGCTCGATGCTTTCGAACAGGGCCTTGAAATTGCCCTCGCCAAATCCTTCGTCACCGCGACGCTGGATGAATTCGAAAAACACCGGGCCAATCTGGGGCTGGGCGAAAATCTGGAGCAGCAACCGTGGCTGTCCGCCTTCGGTCGTACCGTCGAGCAATATGCCCCGATTCTGCAGCTCTGCGACAGGTTCGCCATGGCCCGGCAAACGGCCTTCGAGCATTTTATAATAGGTTTCGGGCGGCGCGGTCATGAAGGGCACGCCCAATTTCTGTAAATTGTCCCAGCATGTGATGAGGTCATCGCAAATAAGCGCGATGTGCTGGATACCCTCGCCATTATAGGCGCGCAGATATTCCTCGATCTGCCCTCCGCCGGCCTTGCCCTCTTCATTCAGCGGAATGCGGATCTTGCCGTCCGGTGCGGTCATCGCGCGGCTGGTGAGGCCGGTATATTCGCCCTTGATGTCGAAATAGCGGATCTCGCGGAAGTTGAAGATACGCTCATACCACCCCGCCCAATGGGCCATCCGCCCGCCGTAGACATTATGCGTAAGGTGGTCGATCTTCTGGAATCCGGCCCCGACCGGATTGCGCACGACGCCCGGCAGATATTCAAAATCAATGTCGTAGATCGAAAGCGCTTCCGGATTGTCGAGCGTGGCGTACCGGTCGACAAGATAGATGAACGCGCCGCCAATGCCCTTGATGGCTGGGATGCGCAGTTCCATGACGCCGGTCTTGCTTTCGACCGGTTCCGCACCGCGTTCAATGGCTTCATGATAGGCCTTGACGGCATCTTTCACCCGGAACGCCATGCCGCAGGCAGATGGGCCATGTTCCGCCGCAAAGTAAGCGGCCGGACTGCGGGGTTCGTAATTGGCGATCAGGTTGATTTCCCCCTGCCGCCACAAATCCACATCCTTGGAACGGTGCGAGGCGATATGCGTGAATCCCATGCTCGCAAACACAGGCTCCAATATGCCCTTTTCCGGGGCAGCGAATTCGACAAATTCAAAGCCATCAAGGCCGAGGGGATTTTCAAACAGGTCGGTCATCCGGATCCACGCTTTCGTTCAGGGTCACTTTCGAAAACTGGTAACAAATGAAACCAAATTTGGAAAGGACTAACTTATCCCAGCTCAGCAACACGGGCACGCAGCTGCGCGAGCATTTTTTCAAGCGCCTTTGCCTCGCCACTGCCCAAAATCTTTTCCAACTCGGCTTCCACCGACAGCGCAAGCGGCACGATCTGTTCGTAAAGTTCCCTGCCTGTTGCCGTCAGGGCAAGATGGTGGGAACGGCCATCGGCGGCATTGGGCGCTCTTCCGATCAGCATCCGGTCCTCCAACGCTTTGGAGGCGCGATTCACGGTCACCTTGTCCATTGCGGTCGCCGCAACAAGTTCGCGCTGGGTCGCCGAGGGCACCTCGCCCAAAACGGCCATCAGGCGCCATTCGGGGATCTTGAGCGCAAACCGGCCGCGATAGGCCCGGGCGATGAGGTCGCTGACCGCGTTCGATGTAATCGACAACTGGTACGGGAGAAACTCCGCCAGTTTCAGTTGTTGCTTTGCTTTGGACATCAAAATCCCACCGATATTCCCGCCCAGATGGTTCTTGGCGTTGCCCGTTCAACCACGCCGTCGCTTCCAACTGCGGCTTCCACGCGCGTATCAAACAGATTTTCGCCACGCAGTTCAAGCCTGAGGCTATCAAACAGGCGATAGCTGATGCCCGCGTCCATGGTCAGCGCATCGTCCAGATTGCGGCTGTTGATGTCATCTTCAAATTGCCCGCCCACATAGCGCACATCCAGTTCAGCCCGGAACGCTGCGGCATCATAGGCCAGTCCGACCGAGCCAAAATGCCGCGGGACCTGGGCCGGACGCAACCCGTCGAGAAGGACGGCGGTGCCCGATGAATCAACCGTTGCATCGACATAGGCATAGCGCGCGCCAAGGGTGAACGGGCCATTCCGGTAGTCTAGCTCAAGCTCAAGACCCTTGCTGTTGATGGCATCCAGATTCTGCCGCTGCCGGTATACGCCGCCTGCTGCGACAAAGCCCACACCGGGGAAGTTTCCGGGCCCGGTCCCCAAGCCGACATTGGCAATCGCGTCGTTCAACCGGTTGGCAAAGGCGGTGACTCCAAGGGTAAACCCGCCCGTTTCCAGACCGGCGCCAAGCTCAAGCCCCCGCACCTTTTCCGGCGCGAGCAGTTCGTTGGCAGCGGTTGCGTCCGCGCCCACACGGAAGGGCCGGTAGAGTTCGTTCAGCGTGGGCAAACGCCAACCTGCATAGGCCGCACCGCGCAGCTTCACATCGTCGTTCAGGAACAGCGCAAAGCTCGCCCTGCCCGTTCCTTCCCAGCCCGAACGGTCCGCAAATATATCATCGGACCGCACCGTGCCGCCAATATTCACTTCCTTTCGGAAACCGTTGGCGATTTTCCAACGGTCGGCACGCCCGCCAAGCGTCAGGGTCAGGCTGTCGATGGGCGTGTAACTGCCCTCGGCAAAAAGCCCGAAAACATCGGTTTGGCCACCGGCACGTCGGTTACGGCCAGGGATCAGGCCGGTGAAAAAGAAATTCTCGTTTGTTTCCCCCGACGTCCGCCGCCAGTCCCCGCCAAGGCGAAGCTCGGCTTTGTCGCCCAAAGGCGGCCGCACCTCGACCCGCGCACCAAGCCCTGTGGACGGCACCGAATATTGGTCCAATGTCAGCGCGACGCTGTTCCTGCCCGCCGCAATCGCGCCAAAGCGGTTGGCAAATTCGCGGATCTGGACATAGCCAAGCGCACTCCATTGCCAGCCCCCTGTCGCGCGGTTAACCAGACGGAGGCTGGCATCGACGCCGCTGTTCTGGCTGTCGGAAAAATCAAAGCCACGATCGCGGTCGTCGGTGAACGCCCGCATATTGGCTTGCAGTTCGGTATTCTGAGAAATCGGCGCAACGGCGCGCACGGCAAGTCCGGCCTGTTCATAGGGCGCGGGCCGATCCACCGCTCCGCGCTGTCCTTTGACGACGGGCACGAACCCGTTGCCCCGTGCATAGCTGCCGGAAAGCGAAACGCTGCCCTCGCCCAATTTGCGCAGGATCGAGGCCTTGGCATCAACGCTATCGCGGCTGCCATAGGCCATGCGTCCCGAAAGCAAGTCGCGATATTGCAGGCTGTCGAGTTCGACAACACCGCCGAGCGCACCCGCGCCCGACGTCACCTGTCCTGCACCCCGGCGGACCGTAACGCGCGCCAGATTGAGCGCATCATAGCCGGGCCAGCTGACCCAGCCGCCAAAGGGATCGGCCTGCGGCACATCGTCGAGAACCAGCAGCACACGGGACGACGCATTTCCGCCCAGCCCGCGCAGGGTAATCCCCTGACTTGTCGGATTGGCGGTGCGTGCATCGGAGCGGCGGAATTGCTGCAAACCCGCCGCCTGTTGCAGCGCTGTTTCCAGCCGCGCGCCGGGATGGTCGGCAATGTCGATGCGCGTGAGCGGATAGGCGGTGTCCGACCGGGGTTCGGCCAAAGTCCCGACAACGAGGATTTCGGCGACGGCCACGACCGCTTGCAGGTCCTTCTTGGGCGGACATGCATAATGCGCCGGATCATCCGCGTCGGGCACCGGCAATTGGCAATCCTGCGCCCAAAGCGGGGTCGCCGCCATCCATAACGGCAAACTCAAAAACAGGGCGGGCCTCATGCGTCGGGATTCACCGCATCCGGATGCGCTGCCATAAATGCCGGCATTTGCGTCAACGCCGCATCGATCCTCACCAGCCGGGGGAAGGCCTCAAGCGGCGTGGCAAATCGCCGCGCATTGGCCATTTGCGGGACGAGACAGACATCCGCCAAATTGGGCAAATCGCCGCCAAAAAGACCATCTTCGGGGGCCATAGCCTCCAAGGCCGTGAACCCTTCGACAATCCAGTGGCGATACCAGCTATCGATCGCCTCCTGGCTTTGGCCCAGTTCGTCTTTGAGATATTTGAGAATGCGCAGATTGTTCACCGGATGAATGTCCGCAGCGATGATCAACGCCTGGGCCAGCGTCTTCGCCCTGTCCGCCGGGTTCGACGACACCATGGCAGGGTCCGGATAATGCGCATCGAGATAGTCGATAATAGCGAGGCTCTGCGTCAGATCATGACCGTCGATGGACAGCATGGGCACAAAGCCCTGGGGGTTACGCGCCACATATTCGGGCGCTCTATGTTGCCCTTCCAGCAAACTGGTGGGAACCGAAGTGTAGTTGACGCCCTTTAGGTTGAGAGCGATGCGAACACGGTAGCTGGCAGACGAGCGCCAGTAATCGAAAAGAATGATTTCTGTCATGCAAATCGGGTTAGCATGATGTCTTCAAAAGGCAAAAGCATTGCGGCAACATGATTGCGCGTTATGGTAATGGCACCAGTTCGAGGAGAGTTTATGGCGTTTCCCAAATCATCTGCGGCATTGATTGCCTTAGGTTTTCTATCTGTGTCGGTACAGGCGGCAGCACCCGTCACAGGCCGCTGGACCACCCAAAGCAAAGACGGCGTGGTCGAAATTTACGAATGCGGCGCAACCCTCTGCGGTAAGCTCGCCAAGTTTCTCGTTCCGCCGCCCAATGGTGTGGGACAAAAGGATGTCAACAATCCGAATAAAGCGCTGCGCAGCCGGACCTTGCTGGGCATGAATATATTGACCGGTTTCAAAGCCGCAGGCGACGAATGGAAGGGCCAGATTTACGATCCCAAATCCGGCAAAACCTACCGGTCGGTGATCTACAAAGGCAAATCGGGCAACCTGGTGGTCAAGGGATGTATCGGCCCCTTCTGTCAGGCGCAGACATGGACGCCGGCACGCTGAACTGATTGGAACTGCTGGCCCGAAACAGGCGCATATGGCGCTTGAATTGGTCCGGCTGTTCCCGCCAGTAGCCGAGCTGATAGAGCTCGACCAGCGATTGCCGCAACAATTCGCGGGCGGCACTAATTTCGGTCGCCGTTCCGAATGCAAGTATCGATGTAAGCCGTTCGCAACGATGTTGCAGCTTTGCCAATGCAGCTTTGATCATTTTGCCCCCTCCATCCAAGAGGAAACGGCAAAAAGCGCCCGAAATTTAGGCGCGCAGTTTCCAGCCGGAGCGTAGCAAAAGATAGCAAATCAGTGCCAGCACCACATTGATGCCGAGCAGGAGAAGGGCGCCGAATTCGACCGGACTGTCGGCGCTGCCGATAAAGCCATAGCGAAATCCGGAGATCGCATAGAAGAACGGATTGGCGTGGCTAATCACCTGAAAAGTCGGAGACAGTTTGTCGACCGAATAGAAGGTCCCGGACAAAAGCGCAGCCGGCGCGACCACGAAATTGGAGATCGCCGCAGCATGGTCGAACTTTTCGGCCCAGATTGACGTCATGACGCCGATCAGCGCGAGGAGCATTGATCCCATCAGGCCGAACCACAGCACAGCCCAGAAATGCGCCGGAGTTACGTTCACGCCTGGCCAAAGCGCCATCGCCAGCCAGATAGTGCCGCCCACAAGAAAGGCGCGCGTGACCGCAGCCGCCGTGAGCGCCGCCAAAACCTCCGCGTTAGAGAGCGGCGGCATCAGATAATCGACAATGGTGCCCTGAATCTTGCCGACCAGAAGCGAAAAGCTCGAATTGGCAAAGGCATTTTGCATCATGCCCATGATAATGAGACCCGGCGCGATGAAATCCGCGAAGGATACACCCAGCACCGTGGGCTTGACGGTGCCCAAAGCGACCGTGAAAATGATCAGATACAGCAGGGTGGTGATTGCCGGCGCCCAGATCGTCTGCAACTGCACCTTAAAAAACCGGCGCACTTCCTTCATATAGAGCGTCTTGAGGCCGATCCAGTTGACGTGGCGGATCATGCGGACACCATCGGGCAGTTGAACGATGGGCGTCGAGTCCCTATCTGGGCCTTGTGCGGTTTTTTGGTGGATACTCATCGCGCAATCGACTATCGGCTTGCAGCTTGAACCGCAAGGCGCAATTGCGCCAGCGAAGCGGCAATATATTTTAGAATTTGGGAAAGCATTTATGTCCTGGACTGACCAGCGGATCGACCAATTGAAGAACCTTTGGGAAAAAGGGCTCACCGCGAGTCAGATCGCCGACGAATTGGGCGGTGTTTCGCGCAACGCGGTTATCGGCAAGGCACACCGTCTGGGCCTGAAATCGCGCCCCTCGCCCGTCAAGGCCAATGAGCCCGAGAAAAAGGCAGCGCCCAAAAAGGCAGCGCCCGCGAAACCCGTTGCGGCTGCCGTGGCCAAGCCCCGCGTTGCACCTTCGGCACCGGCACCACGTGCCGCCGACGCTGCTCCGGCATCGGGCGAAGCGCCTGCAGAACGCCCGGCATCCTCGATGCCGCGTATCGTTTCGATCGGCCCCGGCGGGTTCATGCGTCAGGGACCCGGCGATCAGCAGGCACCTATTCCGCCTGCCCCGCCGCGCCGTCTGGTGCCTGCAAAGCCAAGCCCCGAAATGGCCGACAAGACCTCGCTGCTCGATCTGAACGAGCGGGTGTGCCGGTGGCCCCTGGGACATCCGGGTGAAGCGGATTTCCATTTCTGCGGAGAGGCTGTGAACCCCGGTTTTCCCTATTGCGTCGAACATTGTGGACGTGCCTATCAGGCGCAGCTGCCACGTGGTGTCCGTCGTCCGCCGCCGCCCATGCCGTTCGGCGGCCCGCGCGTCCGTTAATCCTTCGCACATTTCCTGTGGGCAAAGTTAGACGGTGCTTGCGCCGCTGACTCCGCGCGTCTTATAGCGTTCGCATGAGTGATGATCTTTTTGGTGGCAGCGCCGCAGCAACCGCCGCCTCCAACGAATATGACGCTTCAGCCATTGAGGTGCTGGAAGGTCTGGAGCCTGTCCGGCGCCGGCCCGGCATGTATATCGGCGGCGTCGATGAACGTGCGCTCCATCATCTTGCATCCGAAGTGCTGGACAACTCGATGGACGAGGCGGTTGCCGGACACGCCAACCGCATCGAGGTGCATCTTGGCGTCGGGAACCGGCTTACGATCACCGACAATGGGCGCGGCATCCCTGTCGATCCGCATCCGAAATTCCCCGACAAATCGGCGCTCGAGGTTATTCTGACCACGCTCCATTCGGGCGGTAAATTTTCCGACAAAGCTTACGCCACATCGGGCGGTCTGCACGGGGTCGGCGTTTCGGTGGTGAACGCGCTGTCGACCGACACCGTTATTGAGGTCGCGCGCAACAAACAACTTTACCGCCAACGTTTTGCACGCGGTTTGCCACTCGGCCCGCTGGAAGAACTTGGCCCGACGCCCAACCGGCGCGGAACGACCACCGCCTTTACGCCCGATACCGAAATTTTCGGCCCCGATGCGAAATTCAAACCAGCACGACTTTTCCGCCTTGCGCGATCCAAGGCCTATTTGTTCGCGGGCGTCGAAATCCGCTGGCGCTGCGATCCCGAACTGGCAAGCGCTGACGTCCCGGCGGAGGCCGTGTTCCAGTTTCCGGGCGGTCTGTCCGACCATCTGCGCGAACAACTCGGCACACGCGCCTGTGCCACCACCGACTTCTTTGCCGGAACGCAGGATTTTCCGGACAGCCAGGGCCGCGTCGAATGGGCGATTTCATGGCCGCTCTATTCCGACGGTGCCTATAGCTGGTATTGTAACACCATCCCGACGCCCGATGGCGGAACACATGAAGCGGGCGTTCGGTCGGCTTTGACCAAAGGCTTGCGCGCCTTTGGCGAACTGGTCGGCCAGAAGAAAGCCGCGCAGATCACGGCCGAAGATATTTTCAACGAAGCCGAACTGATGCTGTCGGTCTTCATCCGGAATCCGCAATTCCAGAGCCAGACAAAGGACCGGCTGACCTCGCCCGAGGCAACGCGTCTGGTTGAAAACGCGATCCGCGACCATTTTGACCATTTCCTGACGGACAATATGGAACGCGGCAAAGCCTTGATGGGCTTCATCTTGGAGAAGGTGGACGACCGCCTCCGCCGCAAGGCCGAGCGCGAGGTCAAGCGCAAGACGGCAACATCGGGGCGCAAAGTGCGGCTGCCCGGCAAGTTGACCGATTGTGCGTCGGATGACCCGACCGGGACCGAATTGTTCATCGTCGAAGGCGACAGCGCCGGTGGCAGCGCAAAGCAGGCGCGCGACCGCAAGACGCAGGCGATTTTGCCGATCCGGGGTAAAATCCTGAACGTGGCATCCGCCACGGCAGACAAAATTCGCGCCAATAATGAAATCGCCGACCTGCAGCTCGCGCTGGGATGTGGCGTGCGTAAAGACTGCAATCCCGACAATCTGCGCTATGAACGCATCATCATCATGACCGATGCCGATGTCGACGGCGCGCATATCGCGACCTTGCTGATGACTTTCTTCTTTCAGGAAATGCCCGAAATTGTGAAGGCAGGGCATCTGTTTCTGGCGCGCCCGCCGCTCTATCGCCTGACGCATGGCAGCCAGAGCGTCTACGCCGCCGACGACGCACATCGCGCCGAATTGGAAGCGACCGTGTTCAAGAATAAAAAGGTCGACGTGGGCCGCTTTAAGGGTCTGGGCGAAATGAACCCCAACCAGTTGCGCGAAACGACGATGGACCCGAAAAGCCGATCGCTCATCCGCATTACCCTGCCGCACGAATATGAACGGCGCGCGGCGGTGACGGATCTGGTCGACCGTCTGATGGGCAAAAATCCGGAGCACCGTTTTAACTTCATTCAGGACAATGCCGCCCAGCTTGACGAGGAGGCGATTGACGCCTGAGGGAATTTGGTGCCTTGTCCGCTATCATAGGAGATAACGCATGAAAAAATGGATACTCCTGCTTTCGCTCGCCACCCTGCACTGCCCGGCTGTCACTGCACAGACGCCCGCAAAGGCCGAAGCCTCCCCGGCAAAGCCGATGGACCTGCGCATCGAACAGCTTCCCGCGGTGCTCGCCGGGACACTCTCCTATGATGTGTTTTTCGCGCCGAGCTTTTTGGCTGCGATCCCCGCTGCCCAACTTAAATTGGTATCCGACCAGTTAATCGCCGAACATGGCAAACCGTTGAAGGTCATCTCGGTCGAACCCCAGGGGCAGAACAGCGCCACAATCAAAATCGAATATGAAAAAGCCATCGCGACCGCACAAATCTCGGTCGAACCATCCGCGCCCCATAAAGTCGTCGGCTTGCTGATCACAGGCTTCGATGTGAAGGGGGACAGTCCCGCTAAAATTGATGCCGCATTTTCGGCATTGCCGGGGAAAGCGGGATATCTGGTCGAAAAAATCGGCGCGGACGGACGGCGGACACAAATAGCCGGACGCGCCACGGGACAGCAATTTGCGATTGCCTCGACCTTCAAACTCTATGTGCTGGCCGAGCTCGCCTCCCAAGTTCAGGCGGGTCGCCGCAGCTGGTCCGACGTCGTTCCCATTCTGGCCAACAGCCATTCGTCCAGCGCCACGATGAACTGGCCCCGGAACACACCGGTAACCTTGCAAACGCTGGCAACGTGGATGATTTCGTCCAGCGACAATGCGTCGACCGATGCGTTGATCCGGGTCCTCGGCCGCGATGCCGTGGAGCGGAAGCTTGCCACCATCGGGCATAGCGATCCCGACAAGGCGCTGCCCATGCTGACCACGGTCGAAGCTTTTGCGCTGAAGAGCAATGCGGAGTTGCGCACCCGCTTTCAGAAAGCCAACGAAGCGGAACAACGCAACATACTCGAGAAAGAGGCCGCGGCACTCAGCTTTGAGCGGGTGGATCTGGTGAATCTGGGTTCGGGTCCGGTCGCCATCGACAGCATCGAATGGTTCGCCTCTCCTTCCGACATCGCCAATCTGATCGGCAATATTCGCCAGACCGGAAGCCAGACGGCACTCGATGTGATGGCCGTCAACAAAGGCGTTGCGCCTGCGTCCGCGAATAAATGGCAGTATCTGGGCTATAAGGGCGGTTCCGAACCCGGTGTCATCTCCATGAGCTTCCTGGCACAGTCGAAAGCAGGTGACTGGTATGTCATCACCGGAAGCTGGAATGACGCGACGAAAGAGGTGCAGAACGACGCCTTCGCCGCGTTGATGGGCCGGTTGCTGGACAGCGTTGCGGACTGATTTAAGGCAGCAAATGCCGGATCAGGCGGTGAGCGCTTCGACCAGCGCTTTCACCTTTTTCTGTCGCCATTGGGGCAGCGGTGCAACGAGCCAATAGGCAAGTCCGCTTTCTTTCGCATTGTCCAACGCCTTGACCCGCCCGGCCGCCAAATCGGCCTCTGCCAACAGATGCGGTACATTTGCGCGGCCAAGGCCGATGGCCGCCGCATCGATCGCAAGTCCGGCATCGGCCAGACGAAGGGCCGGCAGCCCGTCCGCTACCGGGCAATGCGGCCAGCTTATGGGTGTATCCGCCCCGCCCTCTGGAGCGCCAACCGTAACAAAGGCCCCTTCGGCAAGGCGCACGCCTTCATGTTCGCCCGGCCCTTCGGTCAGGCGGATCGCCAAATCGAGATTGGCCTCGGTAAAATCAATATCTTCGTCCGCCGACACCAGTGTGAAGCGGGTATCCGGGTTCGCCTGTCCAAATTTCGCAAGCCGCGCGGCGAGCCACTTTGCGGTAAAGTCGCGCGGGGCCGCTATGGTCAGGGAGTTGGACGACTGCCCCGCCTGCATGGCACGAACGGCATCTTCGAACATCAGAAAGCCCTGGCGCAAAGCCTCCAGCCCTGCTGTGCCTTCACCGGTCAGCTCCAGCCCCTTGGGCGTGCGGCGGAACAGCACGACCCCCAGCATATCTTCCAACGCACGGATTTGCTGGCCAACCGCCGCCGGTGTGACGGCCAGCTCATCCGCCGCCTTGGTAAAACTCAAATGCCGCGCGGCTGCGTCGAGGACGCGCAAACCATTAAGCGGCAGATGCGTCCGTTTCATCGCGCAGTCGCCGGCGCCAGCAGTTGGAAACGCGGGATTTCAGCCAAAAAGGTGCTGCCATCGGCACGGATGAAGCGATATTGCCCCTCCATCATCCCGCTTGGCGTGCCCAATGGACAGCCCGAGACATAGTCATGACTGTCGCCGGGGTTGAGCAGAGGCTGTTCGCCCACAACACCGTCCCCATCGACATGGTTCACCATCGCACGGCCATCGGTGATTTTCCAATGGCGGGTCAGCAGTTGCACAGGCTCGTCGCCGTGATTTTCGATCCGGATATGATAGGACCAGAACCACCGCCCCTGTGCAGGCTGGGATTGCTCGTTGAGGTAATTGGGGGCCACGCGCACGGTAATGCCATTGGTCGTCGCGCTGGCGGTGAAGAAGGAATCCAGAATATTGCTCATAAACCGGCTACCTTTAATGCCTGATCCAGATCGTCTATCAGGTCCTGCGGATCTTCCAGCCCGACATTGATGCGGATCATGCCTTCCCCGACACCCATGGCCTCGCGACCCTCCGGTCCCATGCCGTGGTGCGTGGACGATGCCGGGTGGCACATCAAGCTGCGGGCATCGCCGATATTGTTCGAGATATCGATCAACTGCAAAGCGTTCAGCAACTGGTGCGCCTGTTTGCGGCCGCCATCGAGGACGAAGGAAAAGATCGGGCCGCATGCCTTCATCTGGCTCATCGCCAGATTATGCTGCGGATGGCTTGCAAGCCCCGGATGGAGGATAGTCGGCACGCGGCCTTCCAGGAATTTACCCACTTTCAGGGCGTTTTCCGACTGCCGCATGGCGCGCAGTTCGAGCGTTTCCAGCCCCTTGTGCACAACCCAGGCGTTGAAGGGCGACAGGTTCGGCCCGGTATTGCGCTGGAAGGGCAGAAGGACTTCATCAATCCATTTCTGCGTCCCGCACACGGCACCTGCCAGCACTCGCCCCTGCCCGTCCATCAACTTGGTCGCGCTATAGGCCACAACATCCGCGCCATAATCCATCGGCCGTTG
The DNA here is from genome assembly GCA_013823985.1 of Sphingopyxis sp. Lineage (GTDB taxonomy): Bacteria > Pseudomonadota > Alphaproteobacteria > Sphingomonadales > Sphingomonadaceae > Sphingorhabdus_B. The sequence goes on along the minus strand of PNNB01000050.1, from coordinate 106,757 downwards.
CAGCACGCTTGTGGCAAAGGCATTGTCGACGACGGTCGTGATGCCATGCTCTTTGGCAAGCCCGCATACATAGGCCATGTCGACGATATCCATCGTCGGGTTCGCGGGCGTTTCGAAGAAAAAGACTTTGGTGTTGGGCTGGATCGCCGCTTTCCACGCATCATTGTCGCGGCTGTCGATCGTGGTTGTCGTAATCCCCCATTTCGGCAGCAGATTGTCCGTCAGCCAGCGGCACGAACCAAAGGCCGCCCGTGCGGCCACGACATGATCACCCTGCTCCAACTGGCATAGCAATGCCGTCGTCATCGCGGCCATGCCGGTCGCCTGGGCACGGCACGCTTCGGCCCCTTCCATCAGGGCGATGCGTTCTTCCAGCATCTGCACCGTCGGATTTTGGAGCCGGGAATAGGTCATCCCTTCGGCTTCACCGGCAAAACGGGCCGCTACGGTTTCGGCATCGTCATAGGTAAAGCCGGACGACAGGAACAAGGCTTCCGACGTCTCGCCATGTTCGCTGCGCCATGTCCCACCTCGGATGGCTTGCGTAGCGGGGCGCCACTTGCTTGTGATTGCGCGATTCTGGCCGGTTGTTTTCTTCATGGGTCGCTTTTCGGGGAGCAAAGGGTTCAGGTCAAGGCAGCAAGGACGGCATCGCCCATTTCATCCGTCGACATCGTTCCACCCAGATCCGCAGAACGCGCGCCTTTTGACAGCGCGATGGCAACGGCGCGTTCGATCCGGTCGGCATAGGCAGGTTGCCCCAGTGAATAACGCAACATCATGGCCGCCGACAGGATCGTCGCCAACGGGTTAGCCTTCCCCTGCCCGGCAATGTCCGGCGCGCTTCCATGGATCGGCTCGTAAAGTCCCTTTTGGGCGCTATCGAGCGAGGCGCTGGGCAGCATCCCGATCGACCCCACGCACATGCTGGCCTGATCGGACAGGATATCGCCGAACAGATTGCCGGTGACCATAACATCAAACTGGCCCGGGTTGCGGACCAACTGCATCGCGGCATTGTCGACATACATATGGCTGAGCGCCACTTCGGGATATTCCCGCGCGGTTTCGATTACGACATCACGCCACAATTGCGATGTTTCCAGCACATTGGCCTTATCCACCGAGCACAGCTTTTTACCCCGTGCCATTGCAGTTTCAAATCCGACGCGGGCGATCCGGCGGACTTCATCCTCATCATAGGACATGATGTCATAGCCTTCGCGCTTGCCATCGGCAGTTTTCCGCATGCCCTTTTCGCCGAAATAGACGTCGCCATTCAGTTCGCGCACAATGACCATATCGATCTGGCTCGCAACTTCGGGACGCAAGGCGCTGGCGTCGGCAAGTTCCGGAAACAGTTTCGCAGGACGCAAATTGGCAAAAAGGCCAAGCTCTTTTCGCAATCCAAGGATCGCCTGTTCCGGGCGCAAATGACGTTCAAGTCCGTCACAATCGGGATCCCCTACGGCACCGAACAGGATGGCATCCGCGCGTCGTGCAAGGTCCAGCGTTTCGGGCGGCAGGGGGTGGCCGGTCGCCTTATAGGCTGCACCGCCGACAAGGGCCTCTTCGAAATGCAGCGCATCGATCGAAAGTGCTTCCAGCACACGGCGGGTCTGCGCGATGACTTCGGGTCCAATTCCGTCACCGGGAAGCAAAGCAATGAGCACGGGTCCGATATCCTTCTGGCATTTGATATAAAGTCCGGTTTCCCTTGCCGTCCCTGCCCCGATTAGGCAACCGCCCTTTTTAGCCTGTCTACAAGACGTTCCCGTGCCGCCATGACGTCAGTGCGGCGTTCCCCGAGCACATGGGCCACCAACCGTTCCCGGTTCTGGGCCATCATGGCGACCGGGGCGCCCTCTGTATCGGTATCTTGCGCATAGCCAAGTTCGGCGAGCAGCAAGGTTTCATATTGCGCCACCGCACCCGCCCATATGCGTGCGGCAGGGGCCAGTTCGATGGCGGAAAGCACGCCATCCAGCGCGCTGTGCAGCCGCGGATAGGGATGCGCTTCGGGCAGCGTCGCAGCCGTCAACGCCGTTACCCAGTCGATCGCGGCGATCGCGAGCGGTTCGGACAGCAGATGTGCTCGGCTGTGGAGCGGTTCGGCCACCAGCGATGCCAATTGCCCCGGCGTGCGTACCCGCCATTCGCCCTTGATCACATTGCCGGGAATAAGCACGGGCCGCAAAATCCGTCCCCGCGCACCTTGGATATAGCCGGCGAGCAACCCATCATCGGCACTGAATGCCCGAACGATCGCCCCGGTTTCCCCGTGGCTACGGACCGAGCAGATTATGGCGATGGCGCTGATGTGCATAAGCCATCATGCCAAGCCCGCACCCTGAGGGGAAGCGATATCCCTAAGATTCGCTGATTTTGAAAAGCGCCGCACCTTCATATTTTTCGGCCTCGGGTTCAAACAGCTCATCAACTTCAAAATGGCTGTCGGTAATCTGCAGATCGTTCAGCCCTTGCAGATGAAAGGCCCCCAGCTTCTTTTCGCGCGGCGACTCGCCATGCTTTTCGATTGTGATGGCATCGATGAACAGCGCGTTATTCTTGGTATACAGGACATGCGGCGCAAGCTTCATGGCAACGCCATTATACACCGCCGTCACACATTTTTTCAGCGCGATGGCTTCCAGCAGAAGTTGATTTGTAGACATGAGGCCAAGTTATCGCAGCCACCGCGTCGCGCAAGTGTAAAATTGTGCAGCGCAACACAAAATCAACCGGACTTGCAAAAATCGAGCGCAGCGATATTCTGAAGCTCTAACCGAGGAATTTATGCACGAGATTGCCACCCGTTAACGCAGTGCCTGCGGATCATCCGCGGCCCTGAAGATTTAGCCCCGGCTTTGCCCATGACGCAGGCCGGTCTCTAAACCTATTCAACGGGTTATTCCCATGAACATTTCCAAACAGGAACAGCGCGTGCTGCACGCGTTGGCCCAAGGCGGCTCGATCATCCATCGTTTCGACGAACGCGGCCATATTGTCGAGGTCGACTGCATGAACCGTGACGGCTGGCGGCTTGCCGATTGCACTTTGACCGTCTTTCAAAAGCTGCGGCGCAGGAAGCTGATCGGCAGCATGGGCGGCGCGCCTTACCGCATTACGCGTGAGGGCCTTCGCGCGGTAAGGTCGCAACTCGACAACCGTTAGTGTGCCGAGGCCGCATGGCTGGCGATCAGGTCTGTCATGCGGCCCACCTGCGATGGAGGCAGGTCGTGCGCCATGTTGTCGATAATCTCCAGTCGGGCGCCCGCGATGTGGCGGGCAATATCTTCGCTGCCGTCTTTGGGGACCAGCGGATCAGCGCCGCCATGCACGACTAGCGTCGGCACCTTGATCGACTTCAGTCGCTCGACCCGGCTGCCGTCGGCAACAATGGCGAGCAGTTGGCGCTTCATACCCACTGGGTAATAGCCGCGATCAAACGCTCGGGCCGCCATTTCGGCATAGGCGTTTGCCGGGCGGGCGGGATCGGGGAACGAAATGGATTCGAGCGCCTCGGCACCCAGTCTGATCGCCTCTTCCCGCGTCGGATTGGAGGGACGCGGCGCCAAAAGGCGCTTGCGGATGTCGGCCCTTGGTCCGGGTAGACCCGGTTTGCCGCTCGACGACATGATCGAAGTCATGGTCAGCACCTTATCCGGGTGGTGCGCCGCCATCAGTTGGACGATCATCCCGCCCATCGACGCCCCGACAATATGCGCGCGGGAAATGCCCAGCGCGTCCAGCAAGGCGACGCCATCTCTGGCCATGTCCGTCAAGCTATAGGCAGTTTTCACAGGAAACCCGAACCGCGATGCAAGCATGGCCCACACAAGGCTGCCTGCCGGCGCGCCGTCCATACGCTGCGACAGTCCTACATCGCGATTGTCATAATGAATGACCCGAAATCCTTTGCCGACCAGCCCCTGGATGAGGTCATCGGGCCAGGCGATCATCTGCGTCCCCAGCCCCATGACGAGAAGTATCACCGGCGCATCGGGTGCACCTGCGTCTTCGTAATAAATCTCGATACCGTTGGCGTTGATGGTTGGCATATATTCCCCCTGCTCCCAAATTCCTGTCCGTCCAGACTATGTCGGATGATCGCGCCTTCATCCACTGGAATGATAGAAATCATAAACGGTTTGTGCCACCGCCGCCGAAACGCCGGGTGCTTTTTGCAAATCTTCAAGGCTGGCGCTGCGCACTGCGCGGGCGGTTCCGAAGTGCATAAGCAACGCCTTTTTGCGCGACGGGCCGATGCCGGGGACTTCATCCAGCGGACTTGCGGTAATGGCCTTGCTTCTTTTGGTCCGGTGCGCGCCGATGGCGAAGCGGTGCACTTCGTCACGCAAGCGCTGTAGGTAGAACAGAACCGGGGCATTTACCGGCAAGGTGATTTCACGCCCGTCCGGGAAGTGGAAGATTTCACGCCCTTCACGGCCATGGTTCGGACCCTTGGCGATAGCGATCAACGGCACATCCTCTACGCCGATCTCTTCAAGCGCGGCTTTGACGGCGCTCATTTGCCCCTTGCCACCATCGATCAGCACGAGGTCGGGCCATTGCCCGCTATCGCGATCGGGATCGTCTTCCTGCGCCCGGCCAAAGCGGCGCTGGAACACTTCACGCATCATGGCAAAGTCGTCATCGGTCGCGGCCTGTTTGATGTTGAACTTGCGATATTGCCCTTTGATGAATCCTTCCGGCCCCGCGACAACCATCGCCCCGAGCGCGTTCGTCCCCTGAATATGGCTGTTGTCATATATTTCGATGCGTTTGGGCGGTTCCGACAGCTCGAACAGATCGGCCACTTCCTGCAAAAGCTTGCCTTGCGTGGTGCTCTCGGCCAGCCGCCGGTCGAGCGCCTCTTCGGCGTTGCGCGTGGCCTGCGCAACCAGACGCACACGGTCGCCGCGCTGGGGAACCGAGATCTCGATCTTGCGCTCGGCCCGTTCCGACAAAGCCTGTGCCAGCAAATCCGCTTCGGCCAGTTCACGGTCGAGCAGGATCAGGCGCGCGGGAGGTACGTCTTCGTAAAATTGCGCGAGGAAGCTCGTGAACACTTCGTCTTCGCCAAGTTCCGAGACATGGGATGGAAAAAAGGAGCGGTGCCCCCAATTCTGTCCGCCACGAATGAAAAAGGCCTGAATACCCATTACGCCATTGCGGTGGGCGAGCGCGAAGATATCGGCATCACCAATGCCCTGTGCGTTGATCGCCTGGCTGCCCTGAATGAAGGTCAATGCCTTGAGCCGGTCGCGGAGCATCGCGGCCCGTTCAAAGTCCAGCCCTTCGGCAGCCGCTTCCATCTCAGCGGCAAGCTTCGCCTGCACGCCCGACGATTTACCATCGAGGAATGCTTTGGCGTCGGCGACCAGGTCCGCATATGCGCCATCGTCAATCCGGCCTACGCAAGGCGCGGAGCATCGCTTGATCTGGTATAGCAAGCAAGGCCGGTCGCGATTGTTGAAAAAACTGTCCGAACAGCTGCGCAAGAGGAACAGTTTTTCCAGCGCGTTGAGCGTCTGGTTCACGGACCCTGCGCTGGCGAACGGGCCATAATATTGCCCCTTATGCCGCCGCGCCCCGCGATGTTTCTGGATACGCGGAAATTTGTGATCCGCGCGCAACAGGATGAAAGGAAAGCTTTTGTCGTCGCGCAGCAGGACGTTATAGGCAGGGCGATAGCGCTTGATCAGTTGCGCCTCGAGCAGCAAGGCTTCGGCTTCACTGTTGGTTGTGACGATCGTCATCGACCGCGTCAGGGCAACCATGCGCCGCAACCGGTTCGGCAAGCGGTCAATCTGCACATAATTGTTCACGCGGTTTTTCAACGCTCGCGCCTTGCCGACATAGAGCACATCGCCCCGTGCGTCGTGCATCCGGTATACCCCGGGCTTATGCGGCAGGGTTTTCAGGACATTGCGTATAGCCGCAACACCGGTCTCCAAATCCGGCGCATCAGCCCCGCGCACCGCATAGGTTGCCTTCTCCTCGTTGAAACGGGAGGCTGCATTTGGCTGATCGGGGCGGTCGGCTTTGGACATAGGGTTAAGGTCTGGACCTCTTAATTGGGCTGGCAGAATTTGCCAGCCCTACCCTATTTTTAATTATTCCTATTGCTCCCGACTGCTCATGAAATGCCACACTATTCCAAAGCCCAATGCAGCACACACCCCGATCAGCAGCAGGTTCGGGACACTCATGAGGCGTATCTGTCGTTATCGCCATCCTCATCATTGCCTTCATTGCCGCCAAAGCCGAAAAAGCGTTTGAGCGCCACAAGCAAACCGACAAAACCAAGGGCAATCAGTTTCCAGAATTTAAGAAGCAAGATAAGCAGGCCCTTGAACAGCCCGGTCTTTGCAACCGCTGCAGCGGCGCCGCCGGTGACCAAAGCCGCCAAGCCATATTCGGAAACCTTATCGCCGTCCTTGTAGGCGGCATAGCGTTCGTCACTATTGAACGCGAAACCCTTATTTGCTTCGCGGAAAGCAGCGAGATCGGATTGGAGCGTCTCTTGTGAGGTGACGAGCGCAGCATCCATTACGCCCCGACGTCCCAGGATACGCATATGATAGTTTATGTTCTGACCGGACGGTGATGACAAAATGACCCCATATTCGAGATTATGTGTCATCTTGTCATAATGTGGCGGAACGGCCCAGCCGACCGTTGTTAACGGCTCCAGCCCTTGCTCGCGCCTTGCTTCATTCTGGGCGGCATCACCGTCCTTCATTTGCTGAAGCAGTGCGTCGGCATCAATTTTCTCGTCATCGCGCACATAGCCGATGTCCGAAAAACTATAGATGGCGAACCAATTCGAATTTTTAGAAGCAATGGTGTACGAATCATCCTCCGGCAAATTGCCCGTAAGTTGCAGGAATTTGTTGGTCCCATTGGCATCAAGATATTGCACCATATTCGGCAATTTGATGGATGCACGATCCGTCACTTGAGGTTTCTGCGGAGCCTCTACCCAAGGCAATGCTTGAAATTGCGCCTGAGCCTGAGCCGAACTTTGATCATTTTGTGCAAGCACTGGTTGCGCCGTAATGGCCAGAAAGACCAAAGCTGTGCGCTTTACAAAAACCGATAACTTCATAGCTTTCCCCCTCAATGGGTCGAAGGGTAAAAGTCGGCTCTTAAAAATCAACGATAAATATTTTGGATATAGTTGGCCGGAACACCAAATGATTCCGTTTTACTTCGCCAAAACGGCAGCAAAAATGTCGAATTGCCGCTGATCACAACCGTAAAACCAAAACGCCCGCCCCCACAGCTGCCTCTTAACGGCAGCGGATGGGAAGCAGGCGGTTTTCCGTAGATTAGTTCAGCGCGTTAATCGACTCGTCGATCAGCGAGGCATCTGCCTTCGCATCGTGATGCGCGGCGATCAGCTGGGCTGCGGCGGCTGCGGCTGCGCTGGCTGCCTTGGCACGCACATCCGCGATGGCGGCGCGTTCGGCTGCGGCGATCTTTTCTTCAGCCGCCTTCGCCCGACGTCCGATGAGCGCGGTGGCGTCCTCTTTCGCCTGGGCGACGATCAGCTTGGCTTCGTCTTCGGCTGCTGCCTTCATGGCTTCTGCGTCTGCTGCAGCTTGCTTGGCCTTGGCTTCATATTCGGCCTTGATGGCTTCTGCCTCGGCACGCAGCGCCGTGGCTTGGTCCAGCTGTTCCTTGATGCCCGAAATCTGCTTGTCGAGAGCAGCGCCGATCATTGCCGGCACTTTTTTCCACAGCGCGAGCGCAATCACCACGATCATGGCGAGCGCGACAAGCATGGTCGCATCAAAGCCCAGAGCCGATGGCGTGGCATGCTCTTCACCGCCATGCGCTTCGGTGCCGGCTTGCGTTGCAGGCACTTCGTCATTTTCCAACAAGTCGAGCGCCTTTTCAGCTTCACCGATTTTCGAAGCCGGTGCGGCTCCCATATCGTGACCCGCGTGCGGATCCGCCTCGGTTGCTGTCGTTGTCGTTGCGGGAACTTCGAGCTTAGCCATTTGCCATTACCGCTTTCACTGCCGACGCGGCTTGCGCCGCACTTACCTTTGCGCCGGACACTTTCGCGACGATATCCGCCGCGGCTTCTGCCGCAACGCTTTCGATGCTGGCCATCGCAGCAGCGCTTGCCTTTGCAAGGTCAGCTTCCGCCGCCGCCAGTTTTGCACCGACTTCGGCATCGGCCTTGGCAAGACGCTGTTCAGCATCTTTCGCGGCCTTTGCCTTTGCCTCGTTCGCCTTGCCCTGCGCAACCAAACGCGCAGCGGCCAGATCAGCCTCGCCACTGTCGCCCAGATTATCCGCCTCGGCACGGGCGCGTTCCGCGGCCGCAAGGTCGTCCGCAATCTTGCGATCGCGAGCATCCATATTCGCTTCAATCTTCGGCAACATGCCCTTGCCGATCGTGAAATAGATCAGGCCAAAGACAATCAGCAGCCAGAAAAACTGCGACGCATAGGTTTCAAGAATTTGGGCAATTTGTGGCATGATACGAGACCGTCCTTAATGAAGATTGGGCCCCGGCAGGTGGCCGGGGCAAAACCGTCAATTAAGCAACGAAGATCAGGATCATTGCGACAACGAATGCGAGCAGACCGAGAAGTTCAGCAGCCGCGAAGCCGATGAACAGACGGCCCTGCTGGCCATCAGCCGCTGCAGGATTGCGAAGAGCGCCCTGAAGGAACGATCCGAAAACGTTACCCACACCACCGGCGGCAAGGCCGGCACCAATTGCTGCAAGACCGGCACCGATCAACTTTGCTGCTTCTGCGTCCATGATATTAACTCCTGTTCAAAACTAAAAATGTGGTGGAAAAAACTCAGTGTAAATTGACCGCGTCGTTAATGTAGAGCGAGGTCAAAAGCGCGAAAACATAGGCCTGAATGGCGCATACGAGCAGCTCAAGCAGGGTGATGCCAATCATCAGGATGAACGACGGGATGCTGACGACCAGAGGCACCCAGGCGGCCTGCGCGTTCAAACCGTTGATCACAAATCCGGCGAGCACCTTCATCAAAACGTGCCCTGCCGTCATGGCCACGAACAAACGCAGTGCGAGGCTGAACGGACGGATGAGGAAGGAGAAAAGCTCGATCAGCGGGATCAACCACAGCAGCCACCAAGGGGTGCCGTGCGGAACGAAGAGGCTGAAGAAATGCAGGCCGTGGCGCCAGAAACCGACGACCAATACCGTGCCGAAGCTAAGCACAGCCAATACCGCTGTGACGGTCAGGTGGCTGGTTACGGTGAAGGGGTGGACGCCTGGTACGATACCGAATGGCATCATGCCCATGAAGTTGGCCATAAGGATGAACATGAACAGCGAGAACACCAAAGGCACATATTTCTTGCCTTCGGGACCGACGCTGGAGGAAACCATGTTGTTGACGAAACCGGTCACGCCCTCAACAGCCATCTGCCAACGGCCGGGGACCAGATCGCGCTTCATCCCGCCCCACATGAAGAGCCAGAGAGCGCCGAGCACTATCATCATGAACAACGAAGAGTTGGTGAAGGAGACGTCATAACCGCCAATATTGAGCGGCGCGAGCGGCTCAATCTGGAATTGGTGCATCGGATCGATTTTGCCGCTTTCGCCTGCCACGTTCACTACCCTGTAAAATACCCACCCGCGTCCTTGGACACGGGCACATTATACGACGCAAGCGCCCGGGCTATTCCGGACGCTCGTTGGAGATCTTTATGATATTCCTGAAGGCGACTGCGATGCCCAAAAACATGCAGACCAACAAGAGCGCAGGGGAAGTGTCGAACAGGCGGTCAAACAACCAGCCCACTAAAGCACCACCTGCAGGACCTGCGATCAATTCGGTCAAAACCCTGTTCCCTTGCCGCATTCCTTTGGCCGGAACCTGATCTTTACCTGAACGAACCGCTTCGGCTTTCCGCGCCGCTTTCAGCTGCATGTCTAACGAATCGAGCCGAGCGTCACTTTTACCGTTGCCATCCTGCCCAGAGTTGTTCGATGCCATGTGATTCCTACCTTTTTACGAAGAGAAACCGCCACGAAATCGGGGCAACCCCGCCTAGGCACGGGCGCTTTAGGAGAGGGCTTCGGACAAGTCAACAGGCCGACCACAAGTTTGTTGCGCCGCAAAAGAAAAGAGCCGCACCATCTCTGGCGCGGCCCTCTTTTATCGTCCGATCCCCCGATGCAGTTCGGGATAATCATTCATCCCAATCAAGGGCAGCGTGAATCGAGCTCGGGACGTCCGGCGTCGCGTGTTTTCCACTGGCCACCGGGGGTCTGGTATTTCTCACCGGCCACGGTGCGTTCGGCAATCAGACGGCATCCGCTGCGCAGCGCCATTTCCTCAACCGTCGCGCCATTGGCGAGCGCTTCCTTGGAATAAGCAGCCTTGCGCTTGATGTTGATATCTTCGACCAACGCCTTGATGGCGGGCGACGGCGGGGTCACAAAGCCCAGATAACCATCGGCCTTTTCCCCGACCAGACCGCTTTCGCGCGCACCTTGATAGGCAGGATCACGGCCTGACTGAAACGCGACTGCACCCGACGCCGTAGCGCCCAGCAACAACGCGGCAATGATCATTTCAACTGACTCTTTCATCAAAAAATCTCCGGATTCGTTTCAATCAACTTTTTCGATGGTGCATCCAGCTTATACAAAATTTCCTGCCGGATCGCGATGTTCAGATTGATCACTATTGGCTTATCGGGTGCAGTTACTTGCACACATCCCGCCAGTGATGCAGCCATAATCGGTGTGATTGAAAGTATCGCTTTCCCCATGTTACGGCGAATCGCACTATCCATGCGGTTCGTCAATTGCCCTTGGTTATGCGTCATCGCCGCTTTCCCCTTGCTGAATGGTTCATTCATTAGTTTGTTCATCTTTCCGGACCGGTTTTTCTTCTGGTGCAACCGGCGGCTCACCATTTTCCTGCTCCATCAGATATTTTAGATCGCGCTCCGCCGCATAGTTCGGGTCATAATATCCTCTAATGGATCCGATGAGTTTCAAAAACTCTGCGGTAATGCTCACATTGAACTTAATCGGAATCCGCGCCAACTGCTTGGTAATAAAATTGCGTTTCGCACCGCTACCCTGTTGCAGGCCGGTGAAGCTGATGTCCGTGACGATCTCTCCGTCCAGGTCCCCACCAACACCGATGGTCAGCGACGAATAACGAATGGACCGCAGCGCCTGAAACGCAAAGTTTCCGAAGGTTCCCATATCTTTATAGGCCAGTTCACCCAGATAGCTCACCTCCCCGCCCCCGGGACGGGATATCAGTGCCCCACCGACAATGCGACCGCCATCCTGGTTGAAAATCATCGGCAAGGTTCCGTCAAACACCCCCGTCACGCGCAAATTCTGGAAATCATAGCCTGCAAGGAACTGTTCCGCATCCACGCCGACAACGCGGAACGTCAGCCGCCGTTCTTTCTCCACCCCGAAATCGAGCGTGGTCGACTCCAGTAGGAGCTCGCCACCGGCAAAGGGCCAGCGACCGGATTCAATGCGGACCTGCTGGTCGGGCAGCAATTGATATTTGATCGTCCCGTTCAAAGCCGGAATTCCGGGATTAACGGACGCAATCGTGGCCAATTGGGCAGGCCCAGTCTCCAGCCCGAGCAGATCGGTGAAGACCATCTCGGTCGTCAGCCCTTCGACCGGACCGAACGCTGCCGCGAGATTCATGCTCGTGGTTGCCAAACGTCCGCTGCTCCGGACACCTTGGCGGTCCCACTCAATCCGGCCGTCGCCGTTTACGACACCATCGACATTTGCAAAGACACCCAGAACCAAGGGCGTCAGTTGTATGGGTTGAAACCGCTCATCAAACTTCAGATTGTCGACATCGAGCAGGGCCCGCCCGCTGCTGTCGTTCAGGCTATGCCGGATATCCACGCCGGCTACACGCGTGCCGGTTTCGGGCTCCACGATATTGCCGATGGCCGTGATGATGCTGTTTTCCAGTGTCAGCAGCATATCCGGCACGCGCACCGGCTTGAACCGATCCACCTGCTCGGCATCGAGCACCTTAAGATTGCTGTCCAAGGTCAGTATATTGTTGAGATACCGCCAGTTGCCCGCCGCCTCGTCAATGAGCAGCGGGACATTACCAATCTGCCCGGATCCACCTTGCAGAGTTCCATTCATACCGCCGCCGCCAAAGCGGCCTGTCAGTTCCGCCACCGCGAAATCCGAAGCGCTATCCGCTTGACCAAGGGTAACCGCGACATCGCGCGCCACAAACCCTTCGTCCAGACTAAACCGGATGGACGCACTTTTGGCGGAAAGGGGTGCGCTGCCAAGGCTGCCGCGCAGAGCAACGTCCGGCAGGTTGGCTGCAAAGCGGGTCCGTCCATTGCCTGTTGAAAATACCGGCCGTCCACCGTCCGGACAAAGCCGCAGGCTCTGTGCCCGCAAGGCGAAATTGGCGATTTTCAGGGAATCGAAGCGAACCGATTGGCAGCTTTCATAAAGGGCAAACCCCGTCCCGTCGTAGCGGCCCGACAAGGGCAATTGCAGGCCGCTGACAAACCCGTTCGGCATCGGTCCCGAAAGCAAAGCCTGACCGTTGAAGCGCCATGCGCTGCCCGGGCTGCCACTGAATGCCAGTGCAGGAATAGCCAGCCGTGCCGCACCGCCGGTAAAAGAGGCGACGATCAAATTGCCGGCCCATTGCGAACCTGAAGACTGGCGAAGGGAAAGCGTTGTATTCGGAACGTCACGTCCGCTCAGCGCCAGTTGGACAGGGGCACCAATCCGCCAGCCCGATGCCGACGATTGGATGACCAACGGACCATTTTGGCGGAGCTGCGCGCCGGAACCGCTTCGAAGGGCCAGTGACGAAATGGTGGTGCCCATGCGCCCCTGAAAATCACGGAAGGCATCAAATTCGAGATTGCCGTCAAAGCGATCCCCTGCCCGTTCGATCACCGGTGCGACACGCGCAAGCAGCGGCCCGACGGGCGTATCCCGCGTCTGGGCCACCAAGGCGCGCAGGCTTCCCAATGACCCGCGATCCAAGGATCCACCGGCAACCGCCATGTCGCCGCGTGCGGACAGGGCGAATGTGCTGTCGTTCAGACCCCCATAGCCCTTCGCATTCACGGAGAGGCGCGGAACCGTCAAAGGCGCGGACCGCAGCGCCATCTTTTCCAGAGCCAGCGTAAAGTTGGTCCGGCGCAGACCGCCATCGACCGACACGACACCCTTGGGTGCGGTTGCGGCAATGCCGGGATACCGGATCGTGGCGGCGGCAAATCCGACATCGCCCACCCATTTGTCTAACCGCTCCGACAGCTTGACATCGACATCCAATTTGGGCGCGGCAACCGCCAGACCCTGCGACGTGCACCCCAAAGAGGATGCGGATAGCGGTCCGATCAGATGCGGCTGGCGCCATTCGAGCAACAGCTTGCCGTCAAAGGCGACCGCCGGGGCGCGGCATCCGCCAGCGGCGATAGCAGTCGACCGCAAGGAAAGTTGGGCGGCGAATTGGTTGCGCAACAACCCTCTGCCGTTCAACCCGACACCGATATTCCCCCACGGCGTTTCAATCCGCGCCTTCGCATCCTTGATGACGAGCCCGATGTCAGGCCATTCGAACGGTTCCTTCGATGTGGGGTCGGTGAATTTGTCGAGTTCACCAAAGGACAGCTTTCCGTCGGCATAGCGACCGCGCAACGACACGCCCCTGGCGCGGACATCGCGCAAACTTGCGCCGGAAAAATTCAGGGCCACATCCACCTCGACTTCGTCTGCGGTCAGATCGGGGCGTGCAGGATCGCCGATGACGAGATTGCGGATACGCTGGGTGCGAAAGCCGATCTGGTCGATGCTGTAGGTCGCACGGACACCCCTGCTTTGCAGTTCGTTTTGCACGAAACGGTCGGCGATGGTGTTGCGCTGCGCCCATGCGATCAACACCAGGCCGACAAAAAGCGCGGCAACGGTGGTGAAAATGATGTGCTTCCACCGCCAGCCGCGAAAGGGTTCGGGCGCGCTATCCATCGTTATATCGGTGTCGGCAGGTTCCGGCATGACTGTCAAATGCGTGAAAGGGCATAGGGTTGCAATGCCATTCGCATCTATAAGCTTGCCTGAACGACGAAAATTTCCGAAAAGGCGATAAATTGCAAAAGGATAGCCGCGATAGGGGTCGCCCACGCAACTGACTCACACCATGGAACCGGCCACCGCGCCCGCCTGCGAACGCGCCTGCTCGAAGCCGGTGGTGAATCGCTTTTGGACCATGAGCTGGTGGAATATATTCTGGCGCTGGCCATTCCCCGAAAAGACACCAAGCCCTTGGCCAAGCAGTTGCTGGCCCATTATGGCGGCTTTTCGGCGTTGCTGACGGCGGATACGGAAAATATCGTGCGGCAGGCCGGAATGGGCGAAACCAGCACCGCGGCGCTTAAAATCGTACAGGCGGCTGCGTTGCGTCTTTTGAGCGAACCGGTCCGCGAACAGCCCATACTCGCATCCTGGCAGTCTTTGCTCGACTATCTGCGCGCGGACATGGCCCATCTGACGATTGAACGCGTCCGCACCCTCTATCTGAACAGCAAGAATATGCTGATCCGCGACGAGGTGACGAGCGAGGGGTCAATCGATCAGGCAGCGATCTACACGCGCGAAGTTATCCGGCGGGCGATGGACCTTGGCGCGGCGGCGATCATATTGGTGCACAACCACCCGAGCGGCGACAGCGCCCCCAGCCGTCAGGATATTGCCATGACGCGCGACATCATGACCGCCGCCAAAAGCTTCGGCATCGCGGTGCATGATCATATCATCATCGGCAAAGACGGCTATTCCAGTATGCGGAGCGCGGGCCTTATTTAGCGGGTGGCCAAATCTGTGCGGGTGCAGCATAGGTTGCATATGAACTCTCCCCTCCCCGTAAAAAAGACACTTGGTGACAAGGAACTGACCGTCATGATGGCGTCGCTGATGGCGCTTAATGCCTTGGCGATCGATTCCATGTTGCCCGCATTCCCCGCAATTGTCGGCAATCTCAGCCTCGCGAACCCTAACAGCATCCAGTATATCATCTCGATTTTCCTGGCTGGAACAGGTGTCGGCGCGTTGATCCACGGCCCCTTGTCGGACCGTTACGGCCGCAAGCCGATCTTGTTGATTGCTACCGTCGGTGCGGCGCTGTTTTCGCTTGCCTGCAGTTTGTCGACCAGTTTCGAGATGTTGCTGGCGATGCGCTTTTGCCATGGCTTGATGGCTGCGGCGATGGGTGTGCTTGTGATTTCCGTCATTCGCGACCAGTTCGAAGGTGACGCCATGGCGCGGCGCATGTCGACCATTTTCCTGATCTTCATGATCGTTCCGATCATCGCCCCCACCATCGGACAATTCGTCCTGCTGTTCGCAGGATGGCGCACCATTTTTGACCTGATGGCGTTCATGGCGCTGATGGCAGCTGGCTGGGTCTATTACCGTTTGCCCGAAACGCTGCACCCGGAAAATGTCATCCCCATAGAACCACATGCCTTGGCCAAAGCGTGGACGAAGGTGATCACCAATCGCAATGCCGCAGGCTACATGATCGGGGCAGGTATCGTGCAAGGCGCCCTGTTCGGCTATCTGAACAGCTCGCCCCAATTATTTGATGAAGTTTTCAATGCGGCAAACTTCTTCACGATCGGCTTTGCCATCGTGGCGCTTGGCATCGCGGCGTCGAACTTCACCAATTCCAAAATTGTCGAACGATTTGGTGCCCGCCGGGTTTCCCAAACCGCCCTGATCAGCTTCATCATTTTGGGGTCGTTGCAAGTCGCAGCTGCCGAATTTGCGCCAACGTCGCTCCCCCTGTTTCTGACTTTGCTGACGGCCAATATGGCTATGGTCGGCTTTATCGGGTCCAACTTTTCGTCAATCGCCATGACCCCCTTTGGCGACGTTGCCGGCGCGGCATCCTCGTTCCAATCTTTCGTCAAAACACTTTTGGCGGCAGGGATCGGCGCAGCCATCGGCCAAAAGTTTGACGGAAGCGTCCTGCCGGTTGCGGGCGGCTTTCTCGTGTGCGGACTTGTCGCACTGGCCCTCGTCCTGTGGTGCGAAAAGGGCCAGTTGTTCACGCGCCCGGGAACGACCCCTAAAATACCGAACAACCCACGCGGACAATAAAAAGGGAGGCCGAAGCCTCCCTTTCCAGTTTACGCTGCGACAGTTTTTAATTGTCGTGCACGGGTCCGGGGAATTCTCCCATATCCGGTGCATCATCCATCATCTGGTCATGCTGCAGGTTGGAATTGCGCATTCCGTAGATGAAATAGAGCGCAACTGCACCGACCAGGAAGTAGATGAAGAAGATCAGAACATTATAAGGAACGGTCGTGATCAGATAGAGGCACGACAGAATCCCCAAGGCCGGCGTCAGCGGATAGAGCGGCACCGAAAAGCCACGTGGCAGATCGGGTGCAGCGCGGCGCAGATAGATCACCGACAGACATACGATGGCGAAGGCCGCCAGAGTACCGACCGACGTCATGTCACCCAGCACGTTGATGTCGAAGAACCCAGCCGCAACGGCTGTTATCGTGCCGACCAGCATCGTGTTGATATAAGGTGTGTGGAACTTCGGATGCACCCGCGAGAAAATCTTGGGCAGCAAACCGTCACGCGCCATGGTGTAGAAAATACGCGTCTGGGCATACATCAGAACCAGCACAACCGACGTCAGACCGATAATTGCACCGACCTTGATCGTTTTCGCCAACCAAGCCCATTGCGGGCCAAAGCTGTCCACAACCACAGCAACGGGATCCGGCACGTTCAGCGACGCATAGGGAACCAGCAGGGTCATGATGGCTGCGACGAGCATGTAGATTACCGTGCAGACGATCAGCGAACCGATGATACCGAATGGCATGTCGCGCTTCGGATCCTTGGCTTCCTGACCTGCGGTCGAAACGGCTTCGAAACCGATATAGGCAAAGAACACGATCGACGCGGCACGCATGATACCATCAACGCCGAATTCCCCGTCTCCGGTGTTTTCGGGAATGAACGGCGTCCAGTTGGTCGCCATATATTCGCCGAGGTTCGACAGGACGATAAAGCCGCCGACTAGAATGAAGGCCGCAAGAACGCTGACCTTGATCGCCACGATAATGTTATTGACCTTCGCCGATTCCGACACGCCCACCATCAACAGCAGCGCAAGCGCCATGCAGATAAGGAAAGCAGGAAGGTTGAAGATTGCCGTCACCTGCGCGCCATCGACGAGCAGAGGAACGCCGTCACGCATCAGCACCTGACCCGTAGGCCCGGTAAATTGCGCGGGTATCACAAGCCCGAAATCCGCGAGCAGACTGACCACATAGCCACTCCACCCGACCGCGACCACCGACGCGGCAAGACCATATTCGAGGAGCAACAACGCGCCCATGATCCAGGCGACAAATTCGCCCAATGTGGTGTAACTATAGGTGTAAGCGGAGCCGGAAACCGGCAGTGTGGAGGACAATTCGGCGTAGCAGAGTCCGGCAAAAGCACAGACCAGACCGGCCACGACGAAGGACAGCATCACAGCCGGACCGGCATGCAACGCTGCGGCACTACCGGTGCGGACGAAAATGCCTGCACCGATGATGCAGCCAACCCCCAGCAACAGCAGGTTCCATTTGCCCAGCGAACGTTTCAGTTCGCTACTGGCCGTTTCTCTTTGTACTTGCGCGATCGTTTTGCGCGCGAACATGCGCTGCATCACGGTTTGCGGTTCACTCGCCATCTTCTTCTCCCCGAAGGATTGTTATTTCGCGGAAACTAACCGCAAATGCAAAGCGCGCAACTTAATTTCAACGCATGAGCATCGGACCGAGCGGTTTTCCACCAAAAATGTGGACATGCAGGTGCGGAACCTCCTGATGCGCGTCCAATCCGGTGTTCGCAAGCAGGCGATAGCCCGGCTCCACCAGCCCCATCGTGCGCGCAACATGGCCGACCGCTCTTACAAAGCCGGCGATCTCCGCGTCACTTGCCTTGGCGCTGAAATCATCCCAGCACACATAGGCGCCCTTTGGAATGACCAGGACATGCTCGGGCGCTTGCGGATTGATGTCGTGGAACGCCAGTGCCCATTCATCTTCGTACACCGTCCGATTGGGAATTTCGCCGCGCAGGATTTTGGCGAAGATATTCTGGTCGTCATAGGGCTGTGTCGCGTCAATGGGCATAGGTCACTCCGATCTGCTGGCCTTTTCTGCTATTCCCGATACGCCGTCACGGCGGTCTAATTCGGCCAGGACATCGGCGACCGTCACGCCGCCTTCTGCAAGCAGTACAAGCAGATGGAACAGCAGGTCCGCGGCCTCGGCCGTCAATTTGGCAGGATCGCCGGACAAGGACGCGATGACCGTTTCGGTCGCTTCTTCACCTACCTTTTGCGCGATTTTTTCGCGGCCTTTGGCAAAAAGCGACGCGACATAGCTGCTATCCGCCGACGCCCCGCGTCGTTCGGCGATCACCGTTTCCAGCCTGTTAAGCGTATCGCGCATCATACATCCTTTTGCAGCGCGGCCACCATCGCGCGGTCTTCTACCGGAATTAATCCTTCGAGCACGCGCCAGAAGCCGGTGACCGATTCCTGTCCTGCTGCGGCATAGGCGGTCGCAAGGCTGGTGCGCAACGCTTCGAATAATTGGGCTTCGAATGCTTTGCCTTCCTCGGTCAACCGCAACAGCTTTTGCCGCCGGTCCGCCGAACCGCTGCGCGTCTCGACCAGATTGCGCGCGGACAGATCGTTGAGAACACGTCCGAGCGATTGCTTGGTAATCGCCAATATCTTTAACAGCTCGCTGATCGTCAGGTCCGGTTGCCGGGCGATGAAATAAAGCGCACGATGATGCGCGCGCCCCAGTCCATGCTCGGCCAATACTTCGTCAATCGACCGGGTCAGCCGGGTATAGCCGAAAAACAGCAGTTCCACGCCGCGGCGCACTTCATGTTCACGCAGGAACAGCGGTGAAGCGGCAGGCGTTGCAGGTGCGGGAGATGGGACAGCCATATTGACGTATCTTGGCGCAGCCCATAGGACAGTGCAAGCCCTTAAGGGACGAACACAACAAGGTATCGAGAGCAGATATGACCGCTGGCGCATTTCCATTTGAGGCGAACCCGAATCCGGTAGATGCCGCCCGCCGCGCTGAACTGCTCGCCGACCCCGGCTTTGGCCGTGTCTTTACCGACCATATGGTCACCATCCGCTATTCGGATGACAAGGGCTGGTATGACGCCAAAGTAGGTCCTCGCGCGCCATTGACGCTCGATCCGGCGACGGCGGTTCTCCATTATGCGCAGGAAATTTTCGAAGGGTTGAAAGCCTATCGGCTGGCCGACGGGACCATGGCCCTTTTCCGCCCAGAGCAAAATGCGCGTCGCTTTCAACGGTCGGCCAAGCGCCTTGCCATGCCGGAATTGCCTGAGGACCTGTTTCTGCAATCTTGCCGTCAGCTTATCGAGGTCGATCAGCATTGGTTTCCGCCGGTCGAGGGCGGCTCCATCTATCTGCGCCCCTTCATGATCGCCAGCGAAGTGTTCCTCGGCGTCAAGCCATCGGCGGAATATCTCTACATGGTTATCGCATCGGCAGCCGGGAATTATTTCAAGAGCGGGGCGCCCGCCATCAAGATCTGGGTATCCGAACATTATACCCGCGCGGCCCCCGGCGGCACGGGTGCTGCAAAATGCGGCGGCAACTATGCGTCCAGCCTGGTTGCCCAATCCGAAGCCATTCGCAACGGTTGCGACCAGGTCGTTTTTCTCGATGCGGCCGAACATCGCTGGATCGAGGAACTGGGCGGCATGAACCTGTTCTTCCTGTTTGATGATGGAACGCTCATCACACCGCCAACCGATGGCACGATTTTGGAGGGCATCACGCGCGAATCGATTCTCGTTCTTGCCCGCGAACAAGGCTTGACTGTCCGCGAAGAACGCTATGCCATCGACCAGTGGCGGGCCGATGCGACGTCCGGTAAACTGGTTGAGGCATTTGCCTGCGGGACCGCAGCGGTCGTGACACCTGTCGGCAGCGTCCACAGCCAAAATGGCAGTTTCACCATTGGCGCCGGCGGTCCGGGGCAGATAACCCAGCAATTGCGGGCCAAACTGGTCGATATCCAGCGCGGGATCGCGCCCGATCCACATGGTTGGGTGCAGCCGATCAATTGATCGAAAATTCCCGCGTTTCGGCAATTGCCATTGCAGAAACTCGCGCTATAAGGCCGCCGCAGCACAGGGTGCAATCGTCACCTGAACGTGCAAAAAGCCAAGATGATGGGGCGTCGCCAAGCGGTAAGGCAGCGGCTTTTGATGCCGCCATTCGCAGGTTCGATCCCTGCCGCCCCAGCCATCTTCAGCCATTCCCCTTGTGCTTCATCGCCGCGCAATCTTTGTAAATGGTTGTAACAACGCGCAACCTGCACTGGCGTAATTGAACGATTCCTTATATTTGGCCCCGCGAGGGACACCTATTAGAAAATTGGTGCCGTTGGGTAGGGTCAAAACTTATGCGTGTTGTAATCGCCGACGACGAAGCTGACGTTGTAACATTTTTGAAATCGATTGTTGAAGAACTGGGCCATATTGCCGTCAGCTTTGCGGACGGGAACAAATTGGCACAGGCGCTGATGCGTGAAACATTTGATCTCGTCATACTGGACTGGAACATCCCCGGGAAAGACGGGATTGATCTGCTCAAGTGGATGCAGACCGCCCTGCCCGAGCATCCGCCCGTCATCATGATGACCAACCGCTCGGCGAAAAAGGACATCAGCGATGCCCTGAATGCCGGTGCGGACGACTATATTACGAAGCCGGAAGACCGCTCGGTCGTCGCCGCACGTATAAATGCCATGCTCCGCCGCAATGCGGGTGCAGGTGCATTTGATGCGGAGGCCGTATACGGAAAATACCATCTGAACCGGCTTGACCAAAGTGTCACCGTGAATGGCGAAACCATCACCATGACCGCCAAAGAATTCGAACTGGCCGATCTGTTTTTCCGAAACGCGGACCGCACTTTATCGCGCAATTACATCATGGAAACGATCTGGCGGACCAACGCCGTGCTCGCCACACGTACGCTGGATATGCATATTTCGCGTGTCCGCGCCAAGCTTGACCTGCAACCCGAAAACGGATTTCGGATTTTTACCGTCTTCGGTTATGGATACCGTCTGGAAACGATTACAACAAGCAATTGACGGGACAACTTATGCGGCCAACCTTGCCACGGCTTGCAACTGCAATATTGGGCTTAGCATTAGGCCTTTGTGGAACAGCCGGGGTGGCAGCGCAGAGCGACGATGCGCCGGTGCGTTATGTCGTGCGCAAGGGTGATACCCTTATTGGCTTGGGCAACCGCTATTTCCTTACCCCGCAAAGCTACAAGATTGTGCAGCGGCAAAACCGGATCGCCAATCCTTACGCCATTCCGGTCAGGAAGATTCTCTCCATTCCGCGCAGCGTGCTGAAATACCGGCCGGCATCCGCCGAGATCATTGCGGTGCGCGGTCAGGTGACACAGGATAACAGCACGGCAACGGCCGGACAGAAATTGCAGGAAGGCACGGCGATAACGACCGGTCCGTCGTCCTTTGCGACCATGGCGCTCGACGACGGCTCCCGCATTTCGCTGCCATCCAACAGCGCGATCCGTATCCGGCGTTTGCGCACATATCTGCTGGGAAATATTCTGGACTATGACTTCGATGTTGCCCGTGGCGGCATCCGTTCCTCGGTCGTCAAACAGAAATCGCCGGACGACAGCTACCGCGTCCGCACGCCAAAGGCGGTTTCCGCCGTTCGCGGCACCGATTTCCAATCGCGTTACGATGCCGATAGCCAGAATGACTTTGCCGAAGTCGTCGAAGGCGGGCTGTCGGTCGACACCGGGGGCGAAAGCGCGCGTGCCCTTCCCGCAGGAAATGGGCTTGCGGTCAAAGCCGATGGCGGCGTTCTCACCGAAGCGCTGCTGCCCCCGCCTGAACTGCTCGCACCCGGAAAGCTGCAATCGGACAAGATAGTCCGCTTTTCCGCCGCCCTGTCCGCCCCCATTCGCTACACCATCGCAACCGATTCCGGCTTTATCGAACAGGTTGCCGATAGCATCGCGCCAGACGGCAAGGCGGAGTTTACCGATTTGCCCAACGGCAATTACTTCATCCGCGCCCGCGCCATTTCGGCAGCGGGGTTGCAGGGGATACCCGCCACATTCACCTTCAAACGCCGCCTGAACAGTGTGTCGGGAAGCGCCGGCCAGGAAAATGACGCATTTGTTTTCCGCTGGCGCGCCGAAGGCGACGGGCCGCAGAAATTTCATTTCCAACTGTTCCGTAACGCCGTCACAAATGCAGCAATGGTCGATGAGGCAGGGCTGGAATCGATGATGATCACCCTGTCGGACCTGCCCCCGGGCGATTATTTTTGGCGCGTGGGGTCGACCCAATATGCCGATGGCGAAGCCTCCACCAGTTGGAGCCCGATCGAGAAAATAACGGTCGCAGGCCCTTGACGGTGCCCTTGCCCGCGCCGCGGTATAAAGGCTAAAACCGCTTGTGAATTTGCGGCGTCGCCTTGCTGTCGAATGGTTGGCCATCGGTCTTTTCGCGACCTGCCTGCTTGTCGCCACGCTTTTCTGGCGCGGGACGGCTTCGTTCGACCATTTGCTCTATGACCAACTCAGTGCGGCGCAACGCCCGCCGGCCGATGGCGATATCCTGATTGTCGCGATTGACGACACCAGCCTGTCCGCGCTCGGCAAATGGCCGTGGGACCGGGATATCCATGCGCGGCTGATCACCAAGCTCCAGCAGAAAAATCCCCGCGCCATCGCATTCGATATATTGCTAAGCGAGCCCGGCCCGCCCGACGCGGACCAAAGGCTTGCGGCGGCCATGGCGGCTGGCCCTGCACCGCTTTACATTCCCCTGCATTTCAATGCGCCCGGCAGCAACGGCAGAGACTATGACACGATTTTGCCCGCGCCTGCATTTGCGCAAGTGGCGGCGGGGATAGGTCATGTGAACATCCTGTTTGACGACGACGGCATTGTGCGCCGGACATCGCTTTGCTTCACGCCGGACAAAGGCGGAAAAACATGGCCGCATCTGATAACAAGACTATTCGAAAGCAAGGGCCAGCCGCTTTCAAAGTCGGAATGTTCCAACCCCCTCCTCATTCCCTATGCCGCGCGTGGCAGCTTTTCTGAGATTTCCTACGCCGACATTTTGAACGGCGATGTGCCGGAAGAGCTGGTGCGCGGCAAAAACATCATTGTTGGGGCAACCGCGGCGGGCATGGGGGATAATTTCCCGACGCCCAATGGCGCAGGTGGCATGTTGTCCGGGGTGGAGGTGATGGCGAATGTTCTGGCCGCGTCGCGCCGCAACGACTTCATTCGGCCTTTGCCGGATTCATGGACCTATGCCCTGACCCTAGCGCCCATGTGGTTGCTGATGGTCGGCTTTTTACGTTTTCGTCCCCGGGTCGTGTTGGTGGTTTCGCTCATTTCGCTCGCCGGAATACTCGCAATCAGCATAGCGCTTTTGTTCAGCCGCCTCTGGTTTCCGCCCGGTGCCGCCCTGTTGGGGATATTGCTGGTCTATCCTTTATGGGGCTGGCGCCGATTGCAGGCGATGAGCGTATTCATGGATTCCGAGTTACGCGCACTCGAACAAAGCGGCGAGGTCCGGCCCCTCCCCATCCCGTCGAATCAGACAACCGATATTGTGGGCCGCCAAAGCGAAGCCCTTGCCAGCGCAATTGATCATATGCGCGACCTGCGTCGTTTTGTGTCGGATACATTGGCGGATTTGCCGGACCCCATGTTCGTCACCGATCCTGAAGACAGGGTGACCCTTACGAACAAGCTGCTCAATGAGAGTCTGGAAAAGGACATCTCGGGCTGGTTGCTGACCGATGCGCTCGACTTGATGGTTGTCGCGGAACAGCGCCCGGCAGTCGACCATTATATCGGGCAGCCACAGGCCAAGGGCCAGGAATATGTGCGGTTCGTGTCGCCTGCGGATAAGACCTTTGTCATGCGCAGATCCGAAGTGCGCAGCGATTCCGGCGTTTTGCATGGGCACATCCATTATCTGACCGACATAACGGCATTGGCAAAGGCAGAGCGGGATCGGGAAGAAGTGTTGCAGCTTCTGTCCCATGACATGCGCGCCCCGCAATCCTCCATCATCGCCTTGCTTGACGGACCCGTCGATGCCGATGCCAAGAAACGGATTGAGCGCAACGCGCGTCGGACCATCCAGCTCGCGCAGGACTTTGTCGAAATCGCACGCATGGGCGAGACCGACTTTGCGGGCGAAGACGTCTTGCTCGCGGATCTGGTGCGGGAGGCTGCCGACAGCTTATGGCCCCTCGCGCGGGAACGTGGCATCAGCTTTTCGGTCCGCGACACCAGCGACAGCGCCTTTGTGCTGGCCGAACCGGAAAGCCTGCACCGTGCGATCTGCAACCTGGTGGATAATGCCATCAAATTCAGTCCGGCGGATGCGGTTATCGGAATAGAGATTGATCGTCAGGACGGGGCCAATGTCACCGTCACAATATCGGATAGCGGTGATGGAATAGAAGCCGATCTGCTCCCAAGTCTGTTCACCCGCTTTGCGTCAACAGGGCAACATGCCGGACGGGTGAAAGGTCTCGGTCTGGGACTGGCCTTTGTCCATGCGGTCATCACCCGTCACAATGGCACGGTCCGGGCGGGCAACGGCGACGCTGGTGGCGCCCGATTCAGCTTCACCCTTCCCGTCGCCTAAGGCGGACTATGACCAGACTAATCTATGCCGCTGCGGAGCGTCGAATAACTACCGCGGGGCGCACCCAAATCGGTTAGTGCCGCATTGACCAGTGCGGGCAAAGCATCCGTCAAAGGCAATTTGCAGTGATATTCCGAAACCCGGCTGCGGTATAGTTCCGAACCATCGGCTATGCGGGTCAAGGTAATCCCCACGCGAAACTCCTTGTCGGCACAACTCTGCAACGGCTTGCGGCGTTTGGCGGGGGACAGGCTCTGTGGTCCGGCAGAGCTCCCTAAAGCAAGCGCGGCATCGCGGGAGTCGACTGTTACTTGCAGATGAAGCGGCGCCGTGTCGGCACGCGCAAACCCACGCGACGTCAGCGCGCGTTCGACAAGACCTTGGGCGATCTTCAGGTCGGCCGACTCATATTCACTCCCCGCAATGGCATAGGTGTGGCTAGCAAGGGTAGTGACACCGGCGCTCTGGACACGTGTCTCGACCCCCGAAGAACAGGCCGATACCAACAGTGAAATCCCTAGGGCGCAAAATAAGCGGTGCATGGGACATGCAATATCAACACCGGTCCCCCAGATGCAACCTCTACATCATGTTACACCGCGTTACCGGGTAACGACGAAATAAATGACGTAGAACCAGCTCAAAATGCCGTGGATAATTGCCCAAAGAACGGACTGGTGCGCCGTATAGCTTATCACCATCGCCAACGCGCTTCCGAAACCGATGCCCGATTTGACCACTGTTCCCTGCATGGCAAAATCCCTTCTCATGCAGCTTGCTTGGCGCGTTCGTTCAGTTCCTGATTTAGCATTTCGGCAAGCAAAAAGGCAAGCTCGAGCGACTGCGCCGCGTTCAGGCGCGGATCGCAATGGGTGTGGTAACGGTCGGCCAGACCTTCGTCCGTAACCGCGACAGCACCGCCGGTGCATTCTGTCACATTCTGACCGGTCATTTCGATATGGATACCGCCGCCAAAGCTGCCTTCGGCGCGATGGACGGCGAAGAAGCCGCGCACTTCGGCCAATATCCGTTCGAACGGACGGGTTTTGTAACCGCTGGCAGACTTGACCACATTGCCGTGCATCGGGTCACAGGACCAGATAACGGGATGGCCTTCGCGCTGCACGGCACGGACCAGTTTGGGCAATCCGCTTTCAACCTTGTCGTAGCCATAGCGCGAGATCAGGGTCATGCGACCCGCTTCGCGCGACGGGTTCAACGTGTCGAGCATCCGCAGCAGAGCGTCAGGCTCCAGACTCGGGCCACATTTAATCCCGATCGGATTGCCGATACCGCGCAAATATTCGACATGGGCCGAACCTTCAAAACGGGTGCGGTCGCCAATCCACAGGAAATGCGCCGAGGTATCGTACCACCGGCCGGTCAGGCTATCCTGACGCGTCATGGCCTGTTCATAGGGCAGCAACAGCGCTTCATGGCTGGTGTAGAAACTGGTGCCCTTGATCTGCGGGACGGTTTCGGGGGTAATCCCGCACGCTTCCATGAAGGCCAGGGCTTCACCGATACGGTCCGCCGTTTCCTTATATTTCTGCGCCCAGGGGGAGCGGCCCATATAATCATGGGTCCACGCATGCACCTGCTGCAAATTGGCATAGCCCCCGTTGGAGAATGCGCGCAGGAGGTTCAGCGTCGATGCTGCCTGGCTATAGGCCCGGACCATACGCGCCGGATCAGGCGAGCGGCCTTCAGCATTGAACTCAATATCGTTGATTATATCCCCGAAATAGCTCGGTAATTCGACGCCGCCGATTGTTTCAGTAGGGGCGGAGCGTGGCTTTGCAAATTGTCCGGCCATGCGGCCGAGTTTCACCACGGGAACCTTGCCTGCAAAGGTCAGGACGACAGCCATTTGCAAGATGACGCGGAAGGTATCGCGGATATTGTTCGGATGGAACTCGGCGAAGCTTTCGGCACAGTCGCCGCCCTGAAGCAAAAACGCCTTGCCCTCGACGACCTTTGCAAGATCAGCGGTCAGGTTACGGGCCTCGCCGGCAAAGACCAGCGGCGGATAATTGCGCAACGTCTCCTCAGTAGCCGCAAGCGCGGCTGGGTCCTGATATTCGGGCATGTGAATGCCCTTTGCGTTTCTCCAACTGTCCGGCGTCCAATCTGTCGCCATGCCCATTACTCCAGCTTTGTTCATTTCAAAGGGGCGCCCTTTAGGCTCAATTTATATGCACTAGCAAGCAAAAGCGGCAATTTTCCGTCACTTTCGCAATTTGCAACTACGTCGCAATGTTTTAGTATAATATCTGCCAAATTCCCTGTTGGCAAATTTGCCAAAAGACGTCTATCAGGCCCGCTGAATCGCCCTGTCAAAGTAGGTTAAATTGCTTTCGATGGCGGGGTATCATGGGGTTTCGACGGTATTGCGGGCTTCAAATCCGCGTCGCAAATAAGGGCAGCATATGGCTACGGTCAAAAAGACAACAGGCACATCCAAAGCTCCGCGCAAAACATCGGCTGAAGCATCAGCCGCGTTAACAGCGCCAACCTCCACAGCATCTGCGGAGGAAGGTGAAGGTGTGCGTCGGCGCGATTTCATTCACATTGCAGCGGTCAGTTTTGCTGGCGTCGGCGCGGTTGCAGTTGCAATTCCGCTGGTTTCGCAAATGAGCGCTAGCGCAGATGTGTTGGCGCTCGCGTCGATTGAAGTCGACGTTGCCGCGATACAGCCCGGCCAGGCGATCAAGACCAGCTGGCGCAAGCAGCCTGTTTTCATCCGTAACCTCACTCCGGCCGAAATCGACGAGGCGAACAAGGTTGACGCCGGTTCGCTCCGTGACCCCCAAACTCTTGCCGAACGTACCCAGCCGGGCAAAGAAAACTGGCTGATTACCCTTGGCGTTTGCACCCATCTCGGCTGCGTACCACTCGGTGCCGCGGCTGGTGAAGTTAAGGGTGAATATGGCGGCTATTTCTGCCCCTGCCACGGATCGCACTATGATACAGCCGCACGCATCCGCAAAGGTCCGGCTCCGCTGAACCTCGCGGTTCCAGAATATGTATTTCTTTCCGACACAGTCGTAAAAATCGGTTGAGGAGCTAAAACAAGATGAGCTTCCCTTGGGCAAATGAGTATAAGCCTCAGAACGCGGTAACCAAGTGGGTGGACGAACGTCTCCCCTTGCCCCGCTTGGTGTATAACGCAGTTGGTGCCGGCTATCCGGTCCCGCGCAACCTGAACTATTTCTGGAACTTCGGTGTTCTTGCCGGTGTTGCGCTGGTTATCCAGATCGTGACCGGCATTGTCCTTGCGATGCATTATTATGCAAGCGTCGACGGT
Source organism: Sphingopyxis sp. (assembly GCA_013823985.1). GTDB lineage: Bacteria > Pseudomonadota > Alphaproteobacteria > Sphingomonadales > Sphingomonadaceae > Sphingorhabdus_B. Next base: position 78,639 of record PNNB01000050.1, on the reverse strand, counting down.
GCCTTCAACTCGGTTGAGCACATCATGCGCGATGTAAATGCCGGCTGGTTCATCCGCTACGCGCATATGAACGGCGCCAGCTTCTTCTTCATTGTCGTCTACATCCACATTTTCCGTGGTCTTTTCTACGGTTCGTACAAAGCGCCGCGTGAAATGATCTGGTTGCTGGGTGTCGTGATCTTCCTGCTGATGATGGCGACTGCGTTCATGGGCTATGTGCTTCCCTGGGGCCAGATGAGCTTCTGGGGTGCGCAGGTTATTACCGGCTTCTTCTCCGCTATTCCGTTGGTTGGTGAACCGTTGCGCCAGTTGCTGCTAGGTGGTTTTGCGCCTGACCAAGCCGCGCTGAACCGCTTCTTCTCGCTTCACTACCTGCTGCCTTTCGTAATTGCCGGTGTGATTATCCTGCACGTATGGGCGCTGCATATTCCCGGGTCCTCGAACCCGACGGGTGTCAGCGTAAAGGCCGAACAGGACACTGTTCCCTTCCACCCCTATTACACCGCAAAGGACGGCTTCGGATTGGGCGTATTCCTGATCGGTTTCGTAGCGATCACATTTTTCGCGCCAAATCTGCTGGGCCATCCGGATAACTATATCCAGGCTAACCCGCTGTCGACGCCGGCACATATCGTTCCCGAATGGTATTTCTTGCCATTCTACGCGATCCTGAAGGCATTCACGGTAAACTTCGGCATTCCCTTCACCGGCATCGTGCTGATTGAAGCGAAGCTGATGGGCGTGCTGGCCATGTTCGGTTCGATCCTGTTGCTGTTCTTCCTGCCTTGGCTGGATACATCGCCAGTGCGTTCGGGCCATTACCGTCCGCTGTTCCGCAAGTTTTTCTGGTATGGCCTCATTCCGAGCCTTGTTGTGCTGACCTATTGCGGTGCGCAGCCTCCATACACCCAGTGGGTCGTATTGAGCCAGATCGCAGCAGCTTACTACTTCGCTCACTTCTTGATCATCCTGCCTATCGTTTCGCGCATCGAACGGCCGCTTCCGCTGCCCAACTCGATCACGGAAGCCGTGACAGGAAAGCCGCTTCAAACGGCGACCGCGTAAAACAGGGAAAGCCACTATCATGGTTCGTTTAATTGCTTTTTTGGTAGGCGTGTTTTTCAGCGGAATGCTGCTGATCGGCCTTGGTGACACCATCATTGGTGCAATCAAGGAACCTGCCGTTCCAACTGCCGAGCATGAATTCCACAAGATGCCGCTTGCGGAGAAGTTCCCGCATGACGGTCCGCTGGGCAAATATGACAAGGGACAGCTGCAACGCGGTCTTAAAGTATATGCCGAAGTCTGCTCGGCATGCCACAGCCTGAAGCTTGTGTCGTTCCGCGACTTTGCGGCGCTGGGTTATGACGAGGAACAGGTTAAGGCGATTGCCAAAGGCTGGAAGACCGAAGTTCCTTCGATCAACCCCGAAACCGGTGAGCCTGCCACGCGTCCTGGCATTCCTGCCGACCGTATCCCATCGCCCTTCCCTAACGAAGTGGCTGCACGCGCGGCGAACAACAACGCACTTCCGCCAGATCTTTCGCTGATCACCAAAGCACGTGCGAACGGCCCTGCCTATGTGTACTCGTTGCTGATCGGCTACGAAGAAACACAGCCTGCGGAGCTTTTGAAGAAGTTCCCGGATGCAAAGACTCCGGACGGTCTGCACTACAACCCTTATTTCGCGAACCTCAACATCGCGATGGCCGCACCTTTGGCCGCTGATGACCAAGTCACCTATGACGATGGTACAAAGGCAACCAAGGCGCAGATGGCCAAGGACGTTGCCGCTTTCCTGACCTGGACTGCAGAGCCCAAGATGGAAAACCGCAAAAGCGCAGGTTGGGCAGCCCTTGGCTTCCTGATTATCTTCACTGTGCTGGCATGGATGTCCTACAAGAGCATCTGGGCTGACAAAAAGCATTGATTGCGCATTCAGCGCTAATTTGGACGGGGCCGCATTTTGCGGCCCCTTTCTTTTGCAATCGACCCGTTGACGACAGGGCAACTTGCTGGCAATAGCGGCCCCGCTCAACGGTTCGCCGTGAATGCGGGTATAGCATAGTGGTAATGCACTAGCCTTCCAAGCTAGCTAGAGGGGTTCGATTCCCCTTACCCGCTCCAAAACCCCTACATCGCCGCCCTATCTTGCGCCTGTATGAACAATTCGGGCCCCTGATACACTTTGCGACAATGCAGCGATTGCGCTGACACACCCCTGCGACATATTATCTCTACATCAAAGTCATCCGACCATCATGTCGGACATGTTGACAAGGAATGAAAAGATGGATCGGACAAAGATCTTTGCAGGGCTGTTGGCGGTATCGCTAACAAGTGCCGCACTCTACGCCGCGCCCGGTATGAAAGCGGATGCTGACGGTGACAAAAACGTGACCAAGGCGGAAGCACTTGCCCAAGCAGATGCACGTTTCGCCAAAATGGACGCCAATGGTGACGGCACGCTCAATAGCGCGGATCGCACGGCGATGGCCAAAAAGCATTTTGCCGAAATGGACGCGGACAAAAATGGCTCGATAAATGAAAGCGAGTTCATGGCCGCCCACGAAGCGCGCCTTGCGGCACGACGTGATCGCCATGTCCAGCGCATGGACAAAGCAAATGCCGATGCCGGTGGCGAGCGCCGGGAACGTCACGTCGGTGGTCATGGACGCAGCGGCATGAAAATGCTGGCACTGGCAGATACCAATGGTGACAAGGCCGTGACGCAAGCTGAATTTCGAAAGGCTGCCGAAACGCGCTTTGCGAAGGCCGATACCAATAACGACGGAACGATCTCCGCAGCCGAACGCAAATCCATGCGCAAGGACCGTGGTGACCGTCCGCCGCCGCCAACTGAAAGTGGCATGGAATAAAGAGCTTTGCTGGCGCGATCTTTTCACTCCCCTTTGGAGATCGTGTCAAAACTGGGCCGGAGAAGTTTCCCCCTCCTTCTTCTCCGGCCTTTTTGTTGCAGACGGACAGATAAAGCGTATCGATTGTAACCGGCATGACCAAATCCCGCCCTCATTTGCTGCTTGTCGATGATGAAGCCTCGATCCGTGATCCGCTTGGCAAATATTTGGAGCGGCAAGGTTTCCGGATCAGCGACGCGCCGGACGCCTCGACGGCGCGGTCCATGCTCTTGTCCTACGATATCGATCTGGTCCTTCTGGACATCATGATGCCTGGCGAAGACGGTCTCAGCCTTTGCCGCCATATTTCTGCGAATGATGGCCCACCTGTGATTTTGCTAACAGCAAAATCAGAAGAAACGGACCGGATTATCGGTTTGGAAATCGGCGCTGATGACTATGTCGTAAAACCCTTTTCACCACGTGAATTAGTGGCGCGTGTAAAAGTGGTATTGCGCCGCGTATCATCTGGCGCGGCCAAACCCGACCGAATGGGGGAAGTTTACAGCTTTGCGGGCTGGACCCTCAATACGGCCGAACAAAGCCTGCATGATCCAGAGGGCGTCCTCGTCCCGCTGTCGTCCGGGGAACACCGCATGCTCGAAGCGCTCGTCAGCCGCGCAGGGCATATCCTATCCCGCGACCAATTGCTGGATCTCACCCGTGGCCGGGAGGGAGGCCCATTTGACCGGGCGATAGACAATCAGGTGAGCCGTCTCCGGCGCAAAATTGAAGTAGACCCCAAAGATCCCCAATTTATCAAAACAATCTGGGGCGGCGGCTACCGTTTTTCCTCCGAAGTAAAGCGGCTCTGACGTTGCTTGGGGGTTTCCGTCTTTGGCCACGCAGCCTTTATGGACAGATCCTGTTGGTGACGGCATCTGCGCTGCTGATCGCGCAATCGATAAATGCCACCTTGTTGCTCTTCGGCGTCCGAAACCGCGCTGTTTCTGAAACGGCTGCAATGGTGGTAAGCCGCGTTGCCAATCAAATTGAAAGACTTGAGGCCGAAGGTACCCCTGTCGGCGAACCCGATCGCTGGTTCAAACGACAGGATAATCGTTCTGGAGAACGGCGGCGTCGGTCTCCCCCGGTTGCTATCACCGTAGGCACCAGCCCGGTTGTGATCGAGCGATCCGACGCGCAAGAGGAGATATCGGAACGCGCTCAGGAATTTTTCCGGCAGGGAGACATCAACGTATCGATGGTGCGTATATCGACCGTCTCAGTCAAACTCCTCCCTAGGGCGTTAAGAGAAGCGCAGTTGCGTCGATGGAATGGAGGACGCATGCGCGACCCCAACCTGCGCGCACCCAACAGAGCCGTGTTGCTGTCGGCCCGTCTGCCGGACGGCACGTGGGTCAACGCTGCGGGGCTCGTGCGCCCTGATGAAGGCGCTTCTATCTTTGCCCTGCTGCTGCAAACCTTTACCCTGTTTATTGCCGTCATGATCCCGCTCGCATTAGTTGCGCGCAGGATTGCAGACCCGCTGAACAAGTTGACCCAACGCGTTCAGCGGGTTGGTTTAGCCGATGAGGTTGACGTGCTTCAGCCGGCAGGGCCCGATGATGTAAAGCAACTGATAGAGGCCTTTAACGCAATGCACGCGCGGGTTTCGGCTTTGCTGGGCGAAAAAGACGTGATGCTTGGCGCCATCGGGCATGACCTGAAGACGCCACTGGCAGCATTGCGCGTTCGCATTGAATCGGTTGACGATAATGACGAACGGGAGAAAATGGCCGCGACGGTGGACGAGATGGTCACGATCCTGGATGATATCTTGACCCTCGCGCGTCTCGGCAAATCGGGAGAAGCGCTGCAAACCGTCGATATCGGCGCGTTGATCGAGTCTGTGGCAGGTGAGTTTGATCCTGTCGCGTTCGAGATGCCCGACCAGCGCATCATTGCAAGCATCCGCCCCGTTCTATTGCGTCGCGCGCTTCGAAACTTGATTGGAAATGCCATTCTGTACGGACGAGTTGCCGAGATCGGAATTGATAGCCGCTCCAATCGGGTGACCATCACGATAGATGATAAAGGTCCGGGTATCGATCCGGGCCAGATCGAAAGCATGTTCGAAGCCTTCACCCGGGCCGAAAAATCCCGCAGCAGGTCAACCGGCGGATCGGGATTGGGCCTTACCATCTCACGCGCCATTGCGCGCGCGCATGGGGGCGATCTGACATTGTCAAATCGCGAAGAAGGTGGTCTGCGCGCGACCTTTTCAATTAAGGGGTAACTGTCGGCCTCCGGTCGCGTGGATGTGGGATCGCGTCCGGAGGCCGATGTTTTCGAGCGTAGCGGGTCAATGCCGCCAACCTCTGCCGACCGCGCAGAAAGCTATTTCAGATGGACCAGTATCGCAGCTTGCGCTGCTAAAGAAATAGCCGTCCAGCCGGTCTAAAATGTAAAACGGCAAAGCGCGGCATTAGTTTATGGATTCAAGAAAGTTTTTTTGAAGACCGCCAATCGGGTTTTCAACCAACAGGTTGTGTCTTCCAGGTCCCGCTCTTTTGATATTCGGGACGTACATCGGTTGCCGCAGGCAACCGCTCCCCGCGGAACTGTGCATCACCGCCGCGATCAAGCGCTTCGCGGGAATAACTCGGGGCGTTATAAACAGGAACGTCACGCTGGCGTGCCGCAAATTGGGACGCCATGGCAGGGTTATGCCCGGCAGCCAGAGCATCCGCTTCGGCTTTGATACGTGCAGCCGCGAATTCCCGTTCGTACCGTTGTTGCAGCTTGATGGGATCAAGCTCATCCACAAGAGTTGGCTGCAATACGCGCGGCTTGGGACCGGGGAAAGGCTCATAGCCCGCATAGCGGCGGAAGAACGCAGACGGACGGCCTGCACTTCCTTTCCAGATGTAAAAGCGGTGGGCACCGATCGTGCCGACGAAATTCAGGCTGGGGGCCCAATAGGGATAGACATAAGTCGCATGATAATGCGTCGCCATCCCCACCGGACCATATACATATCCAGCCAGAGCCTGAGCCGCCACATTTTGGGCCCGCAGCCAAGATATGCGCGCCGGCTGGCGTGCCATGGAGCCGTCACAACTGTAACTGAACTGGCAGCCCGTGACACGTTCGGATCCTTGATAGATCACCCCGCACACGCTGTTTGGAAAGGTCGGGTGACGCATGCGGTTGAGGATCACCTGGGCGACGGCGCGTTGCCCTGCTTCCGGTTCGTTTGCCGCTTCATAATAAATTGCATCCGTCAGGCATTTTAGCGCTCTGTTATGCTCGGAGGTTCCTGCTTTCAGGATGAAGTGCTGCGCTACAGAACCGGTTTGGACGAGTGGAGTTGCCCCTGCGCCTTCACTATATATGTCGCCTTGCAGGCCGGAAACCGCGTCTGAATCAGGTGCGGCTTTCACTTCCGAAAGGCTTGCGGGATCTAGGTAGAAAAAAGCCGACCCGGGGAAGTTTTCACCGGGCAATTCGGCGTCCCAAGTCATTTTCGTCTGCTGAACTTTCGTCTCCGAACGTCCGAATGACGATATTTGAGCGACTGAGGGAACGAAGGCCAACAAGGCAAAGGCGACAAGCACCAAAATGGCCTCGCGGGTGCCGAACAACCGACGAGGCGCACTTTTCCGCTTCGTCGCCGCAGACGCCAAATTCGCTTCGTTTATGTGCTCGTGAATCATGTCGCGCTTTGCATTGATAGATTCGGTCAGTCCCCGAAGCCGTCCCATTACATGAAAGCTTTTGCGGCTGCGCCACCGAATTTCGGCCTGTGCCAGCATGGGACGCGGAGTGAAGGACATGTTAATTATTGTAAAATCGAGAGATTCAGGATCCGCTGATCAGCACACCGGCTGCAGCGGAAGCCAAGACGACTGCGCGCAACATACGCCCTTTCCGACCCAATCTAAGGATCGTTCGACCCACACCTTCAAAACCTTCGCCGGCGCGCACCTGTTGCAACATCATGCTGAATTCAGGGCCTTTCAGCATTTCATTCGAATAGCGCATACGTTCCACAACCTTACGGCGGACATAGGCCGACGAACTTTGGTTGCCGAACAGGGCATCCAGAGCATCATAGTGCGGTAGTTCTGGCATATGGTCAAAGAGACTGGCCTTACCCTCGCCGCAGCGGACGTGATCGAGCCAAGCGATCGCCGCTGCCTTGGCTTGTTCGGCCGCATGTTTTTGGCTGATTTGCTGCGGGCTACGCCGATAGAGGAGCAACCGTTGGGGCAAATTCGAGATATCTGTAACCAAGGACGCTCTCAACCACAGATCATAATCTTCCGCATGGCGAAACGCTGCACGGTAGCCGCCAAGCGCTCGAATTATGTCCGTTCGCATCATCACCGACGGATGGCATACCGGCGGGCCGTCGCGTAAGCTGAGACGGGCGTCATGGGGCGACAAAGGGTATTTTTCGTCCGCACTTTGCAGAAAGCCATTCTCGTCCAAGTCGTGGGTATTGCTCCCCAATATTCCGATCTGGGGATTTGCCTTCAAATATGCGAATTGGAGGCCGAGCCGATCCGGCATCGCGATGTCATCGCTATCCATTCGTGCAAGAAGAGGAGATTTGGCCGCTGCAATCAACTCGTTTAAGCTTGCCACAAGTCCACGATTTTCACGTTCTATCAAGCGGATACGAGAATCACCCGCCGCCAGAGCGTTCAGGATTTCCGAGCTGCTATCCGTCGACCCGTCGTTGAGAATGAGCAACTCGAAATCCGTAAAATTCTGCTGAAGAATGGATTGTACACTGGCGTGAATATGGGGCGCGCCGTTGTACACGCTCATGATCACTGAAATTGCAGACCCTGTTGCCATGTGGTCCCTCTAACCGCTAATCGTCACAAATTGGTTTCCAGCAACAGGAATTTTGATGCGCATTGCGCTTTACCAGCCGGACATAGCCGGAAATGTCGGGACAATTTTGCGACTGTCCGCCTGTTTCGATGTCCCGTGCGATATCATCGAGCCTTGCGGATTTGCATTTTCCGAGCGCGCACTGAAGCGCGCGGGAATGGACTATGCCGCCGGAGCGTCGCTACAACGGCATCCGGAGTGGGATGCCTTTGAAGCGAGTATTGGCCAAGCGCGGCTCGTATTGATGACGACAAAGGGGTCGACGTCATTAACCCGATTTGAGTTTCGACCGGACGACATCATTTTGATGGGTTCCGAAAGTGCAGGTGTGCCTGTGGCCGTGCATGAACGCGCCGATGCCCGAGTGCACATTCCGATGCATCCCGAATTTCGGTCCTTGAATGTTGCCGTGTCGGCTGGCATCGCTTTAGCCGAAGCATTACGACAAACCAGACAATTCCCGGGAGAAGATGCGTGACCCTCACCCTTGATACACGGCAGCAGGCAGCTCGCACTTGGTTTGAATCGCTGCGAGACAGAATATGCGCTGCCTTCGAAGAAATTGAGCGCGAGATGGGCTCGGATGCCGTGTTCGAATATACCCCGTGGGAACGCACCGATCATGACGGGTCACCCGGCGGTGGTGGCGTTCGGGGTGTTATGAAGGGAAAGGTTTTCGAAAAGGTCGGCGTGAATGTTTCCACGGTCGGAGGCAGTTTCAATCCCGAATTTGCCAAGACCATCCATGGCGCCGCAGAAGACCCCAATTTCTTCGCAACGGGAATCAGCCTTGTCGCGCACATGTCCAACCCGCATGTTCCCGCCGTGCATATGAACACACGCTATCTGGTCACGACCAAAAGCTGGTTCGGCGGCGGCGCCGACCTCAATCCTCCGATCCCCTATGAAGACGATACGGCCGATTTTCACGCCCGACTGCGCGCGGCGTGCGCGCCCTATGGCCCTGAAGTGTACGAAAAATATCGCGCATGGGCCGAAGAATATTTCTGGATCCCGCATCGCGGCGTCCATCGCGGCGTCGGAGGAATTTTTTACGATCATCTCGAAAATAGCAGCGATGCTCTGTTCGAACAGAATTTTGGCCTGACCCGCGATGTAGGCGAGGCATTTCTCGATGTGTTTCCCAAACTGGTGCGCCGCCGGATGAATATGGAATATACGCCCGAACAAAAGCAGGCGCAGCGTCGCTGGCGAGGGCTTTATGCGGAATTCAACCTTGTTTACGACCGCGGCACGACCTTTGGGTTGAAGACCGGCGGAAATGTCGATGCAATTTTGATGAGCCTGCCGCCCGAGGTAGCGTGGGATTAGGAAAACATGCCGTTTACGCCCATTGCCAAAGGTGAAATTGGCGCCATCGTGACGTCGCTGGAAATGCGCAACAAGCCTCCGCTGCGTGCACTTCCGGCAACGGATTTACGGCTCGAAAGATGGTCGAACCCGACTGCCGAAAAATATCGGGCACTTTATCGCCGGATCGGGGAACCTTGGCTTTGGTTCTCACGGCTTACGCTTGATGATGCCGAATTGTGCAGGATCATCCATGATCCGAAAGTCCGGATATGGGCGGTCATTGACCAACGCGGAATCGAACTCGGAATTGTTGAACTCGATTTTCGTGAAGCGGGGCAATGCGAGATCGCTTTTTTTGGGCTCGTTCCCGAACTGGCCGGAAAGGGTCATGGAAAGTGGTTGATGGCCATGGCACTACAATTTGGCTGGAGCGAACCGGGTGTTGAACGCATGTGGGTGCATACATGCACCCTTGATGCACCAGGCGCTCTTAACTTTTACATCAAGTCAGGTTTCACACCCTATCAGCGGCAGGTGGAAACCTTTCCCGATCCCAGGCTGACAGGCCTGATACCCACAGATGCCGCGCCCCAGATTCCGGTTATCCCATGAACGTTGATTGGGAAGTGAGCGCGGGCTTGACCCCTTATCCCGACGCTTTGGCACGGATGGAAGCGTTGCAAAGCGCGATCCGGGAAGAAGATGCGTCTGAACTGATCTGGTTGCTCGAACATCCACCCCTTTACACGGGCGGCACCAGCGCTGATCCGGCTGAATTATTGACCGAGCAATTCCCTGTTTATGACACGGGGCGCGGAGGACGGTACACCTATCACGGTCCGGGACAACGCGTCGGCTATGTGATGTTGGATTTGGCAAAGCGGTGCAAAGACGTTCGCTGTTTCGTGCACGCTTTGGAAGGGTGGGTGATCGATGCTTTGGCGGAATTTGACGTTGAAGCCCGCCGTGCTGACGGGCGCATCGGGATCTGGTGCGACACACGCGACGGACGCGAGGCAAAAATCGGTGCTATCGGCGTACGGATCCGCCGCTGGGTCACGATGCATGGCTTTGCGGTAAATATTCACCCCGACTTAAGTCATTTCGGCGGCATCGTTCCCTGTGGCATTGCAGAATATCCGGTCACAAGCCTTGCAGATTTGGGCATCACAGCGTCCTTAACCGATTTTGACGCGGCGTTGTTTTCCACATTCCCCCAATTCCTCAACAACCTTGCCAAAGCGAACGGGGATTGTAGGGTCGCCACGCCGTAAATGGAGATATTTTAATGCACGCCAAAACTTTGATCGCAGCGCTTATTCTGGCGGGATTGTCCGGCTGTGGCGGCAATAAGGAAGACAGCCAGTTAACAGAGACGCGAATGGACGATCTCGATAGCCTCGAAGGCACAATTAGCGACGACATGGTCAACACCGACACGTCGACGGACGAAGGGCCCATCGAAGCGGCTCCGCCGATCGAGGCGAAGCCGGTGGCGAAGACCGACGACAAATCCACCGAAAAGACAGCCGAACCTGCGGCAGCAGGCACAGAAGACAAAGCATCCACCGAATGAAACTTGCCGAGGCCCTGACGCTACCTTGCGGCGTCCGATTGTCGAACAGGATAGCCAAAGCCGCCATGACCGAAGGTCTGGCCGATATATATGGTCAACCGACGGCAGAGTTGGAAAAGCTCTACGGAATTTGGTCGGATGGAGGTGCCGCACTGCATCTGTCGGGCAATATTCAGGTCGATGCCAATCATCTGGAACGGCCAGGTAACGTCATAATCGACCAAATGCCGACGCCAGAGATGCGGGAATCTCTCATTCGCTGGACACAGGCTGCGACGCGGGGCGGGAATCATTTCTGGGCGCAAATCAGCCACGCCGGGCGCCAGACCATGAAAACGGTCAATCCACGTCCCAAAGCACCTTCGGCGGTAAAGCTCGGTTTGCCGGGTGGTCAGTTCGGGATGCCCGTTGCCCTCACCGAAACAGAAATCCTGCAATTGATCAGTCGTTTTGGTCAGGCGGCACAAATCTGCAAAGAGACCGGCTTCACGGGTGTGCAAATACATGCAGCCCACGGCTACCTTATCTCCCAATTTCTGAGCCCGCTGAGCAATTTGCGCGATGACCGTTGGGGCGGCAGTTTGGAAAACCGCGCGCGTTTCTTGCTGTTTACAATCAACACGGTCCGGCAATTGGTGGGACCGGAATTCCCCATTTCGGTCAAACTCAACAGCGCTGATTTTCAACGTGGCGGATTCGCATTTGAAGACAGCCTGATTGTGGCGCGTTGGCTTCAAGAGGCAGGCGTTGACCTTATCGAGATTTCGGGCGGAACCTATGAACAGCCCAAATTATTAGGCATTGAAGGAATGGAGGCGGCCGAACCACAAGCCGTTGCAGAATCGACTATAGCGCGTGAGGCTTATTTCGTGGATTTTGCAAAGGCCATGAAGGACGAGCTTTCCATTCCCCTGATGGTAACGGGAGGCTTTCGTAGCACCTCGGCCATGGAACAGACGCTGAAATCAGGTGCGGCCGATGTCATTGGTCTGGGGCGTCCCCTGTGCGTCATGCCAGACGGGCCGAAACGGCTATTGGGCGGCATGGCTATTTTGCCGAAAACAGAAACCCAATTGGCGCTTTTACCGGAATGGCTTGCGGGGCTCCGCAAAATCAAGATGATACGGGCTGTGGACAGCTTTGCTGTCCAATATTGGTATTATAGCCAGATATACGCGCTGGGCAGAACGGGCAGAACGGATCTCAATAAGACCGTATTTGCGGCCCTGCGCGAAATCGAAACCTACCAGAAAAGCTGGTTACGGGATCGACGCGCTGCTTTAGCTCGTCGCTAGACGACGGCCTCGTTCCGAACGTCGTTCGGAGCGAGACCTTCTAAAGATTAATCCCCCTCGCCGGGATCTGCCGAGAAATATTTGTCGAATTTGCCTTCTTCGCCTTTGTGCTCGTCGGCATCAGCAGGCGGTTCACGGCTGCTCGTGATATTTGGCCATTCTGCGCTGTACGTCGCGTTCAGTTCCAGCCATTGCTCAAGTCCGCTTTCGGTGTCAGGCAAAATAGCTTCCGCAGGACATTCGGGTTCACAAACGCCGCAATCGATGCACTCATTGGGATTGATGACGAGCATATTCTCGCCCTCATAAAAACAATCCACCGGACAGACTTCAACGCAGTCCATATATTTGCAACGTATGCAGGCATCGGTAACAACATAAGTCATCGGCGGAATTCTCCCAAAGGCGGCGGCGAATTAGCCGCTTCACTTTTCTTGCCTATTGTCAGTCACTCGGTCAAGTCAACGGCGATGTGTAGCGCACATTAAATTTTTAGCTCAGAATCTGATAGCATGCCTTTGCCTCAGGCGCGGGACCGCGCCGCATGGGTATGACGATCAACTTAAATGTGAGCACCGCTTCGCCCCGGGGCATAGTGATAACGTCGCCCGCACCCACTATTGCGCTGCCCTTTTCAATCCGGCGTCCATTGACGCGGATAAATCCACTTTCAGCCCAGCCTTGCGCCACATTCCGGCTTTTCGCGATACGTAGAAAGAACAGCAGCCTGTCGATCCGAAGCGCAGTTTCCGGCATGGCTGGTTAGAACTTCAGGCCCTTTAACGCCGCTAATTGCAAGGCAAGCGCTGAAGGAGGCGCGGCGTCTTTCGGTTTTGCCGGAGCGCGATCCGGTATGGTCTTCGCCTTAGGCGTGTCTTTCGATTTGGAGCGTGCAGGTCTGGACCGTTGCGACCGTTGTTCCTGCGGCCTGGGCTTCGGCAAACCGACCCAACGCCAATGGGTAAGATTTACAGGTGCCACAGGCGTCGGTGCCTGCAATTCGACCGCCGGAATAGCTTCAAGCGCAACGACTTCGCTTCCGGCATCTTCCGGAACAGCTACTTCCTGGTTCTCTGTTTCAGGAACAGATGTTTCTGCGGCAACTGCGCTCGCCTCTTCCTGTGCCTCAGGTGCCTCGGCCTTTTCTGCAGGTGCCTCTAAATGGCGGAATCCAGCGTCCCGCATCAACGCTTTCAAACCCGCATCGCTCAGGCCCAAGGATGTTGCGAAGGCCATATCCATGCTGAAATTATTCGACTGTCCCCTCGCCTCATGCGCTTTCTTGATGACGCGTTCTGCCAAATCTATCCGGACATACTCATTTCCGACCCTCCTGTAGCCGGCATTTCGTGCTTCCCCGGGATGCGCAAACTTCCATTCCTTTAGATGAACGGCGCTCTCGGGAGGCAATGCTGGCATCGGACGGCTATCTCTTGCGGCGAACAAGGCAGCGCGCCATTTCGCAGCTGCGGGCTTTAAGGCGGCGTGGTGATAAATATCCAGCGCACCAAATACGATCCCGCCCTTACGCGCGGCGCCCCGCGCCTCTCTCGGTAGGGCAGCAATTGCTTCGGCCAGATAATGGCGACCGGCAATGCCACCTGCATCAGCCAACTGCACGGCGAGCGCACGGACATTGCCGTCAATATCGGCCTGCCCCGCGAGTGTCTGCAAGCCAACAATCCCGCCCATGGCCTTTGCCAGCTGCGTTTCAATCCACTGTTCGGCACGCCCGATTATTTCGCGTAACGCATCGCCTTCCAGACCGGCAACGGCCTTAACCGGCGTAAAGACAGGCTGCATGAGACTGCGTCCCTTGGTCAAATAACCAAGAAGCTCACCTTTCCACAAAATCGCCGGCTTGCCTTCACTGTCACCCGCAAGTGCAAAGTCACTGTCCTCGGCCATTGCTACATCCCTCGCCTTTTGTCTTAATAATCCTGCCAAATGCCGTTCTGCCGCAGCCAATAACAGCTTCCGGTCACCTGCTTTCGCTCCTGGGTCAACCCGAAACGAAAAGCCATGTAAAGTTCCAATATCCTCTCCGTCGACCAGAACGCGATTAGCTGCGTTGATTTCAACGGGGAAAAGCGCTGCATCCGCTCCTGCTTTTCGCAGGAGCATTGCTGTCCTTTTATCTACAAATCGTTGCCGTAACGCATCGTGCAACGCGTCGGACAGCTTAGCCTCCAACGCACGGGCCCGTTCGGCCATGGCAGCGGGATTGGCGAGCCAATCAGACCGGTGGGCGATGTAAGTCCATGTGCGGACACCTGCGATCCGGGCCGACAGTGTATCGACATCGCCCTGAATGTTGTCGAGCCTCGCCAATTCGCTCGCAAACAGAGATTGCGGCAGCACTCGCTCACCCTGCCCCAGATGTTGCCATAGGGACGCGACAAATCGGCTGTGATGCTCCTCGCCCATCTGGCGAAAATCAGGAAGGCTTGCGACTTCCCATAGTCGGCCGACATCCAAGGGGTGGCGGATCAACGCGATGACTTCGGGCATCTCCGCAAGCCGCTTTAATACGGCGAGATCAATGGCCTTGGGCACTGGCTTTAATCCCGGAAGGTCGGGTTTTGACTCGAGATCGGCTATGAGCGTTGCAACCGAGTTCAACCTGGGGGCGGCTTCACGCCAGTACAGCCAATCCAGACGCGGAAATTGGTGGTTCTCGATCGCCAGCACTTCTTCGGGCGAAAACTCACTTCCTTCGCCAACCAATGTACCGAAGCTTCCATCCCTTTGATGGCGGCCGGCGCGACCTGCAATTTGCGCCATTTCCGCAACCGTCAGCCGCCTTCGGCGTGCTCCGTCAAATTTCGACAAACTGGCAAAAGCAACGTGGGACACATCGAGGTTAAGCCCCATACCAATAGCATCCGTAGCAACCAGATAGTCGACCTCGCCCGACTGGAACATAGCAACCTGCGCGTTGCGTGTACGCGGGCTGAGTGCTCCCATGACCACCGCTGCGCCACCACGCATTCGGCGGAGCGTTTCCGCGACGGCATATACCTGCTCAATGGAAAATGCGACAATTGCCGAGCGTTTCGGCAATCGGGAAAGCTTCTTGGCTCCCGCATAGCTTAAGGTCGAGAAACGAGGGCGCGAAATGATTTCAGCTTCCGGCACAAGCATTCGGATAAGCGGACGCAGGCTTTCCGATCCCAATATCATCGTTTCCTCACGCCCGCGGGCATGCAGAATTCGATCGGTAAATATGTGACCGCGCTCGGGATCCGCACCCAGTTGCGCCTCGTCCACAGCGACAAATGCAAAATCCTTTTGGATCGGCATGGATTCAACGGTGCAGCAATACCAGCGCGCTTGAGGCGGCTCGATTCGCTCTTCGCCTGTTATCAACGCGACCTGATTGACGCCTTTGATCGCGACAATACGGTCATAAATTTCCCGCGCCAACAAGCGCAATGGAAAACCGATCATGCCACTTGAATGGGCACACAACCGCTCAACGGCGAGGTGCGTTTTGCCGGTATTGGTGGGACCAAGAATGGCCGTCAGGGGAATTTTCTCGTGGGGCAAATTTCAGATGCTGGCCGTGCCTGCACTCAACTCTTTCAGTGTAAGGGAAGTGTCGGCCAATTGCTCTTTAGTAAGGCGCAATCCCTCGGTCACCAACGCTTTGCCCTGAACATAATCCTTGGTCATGTTGACGCAATCCAGGGCGATGACTTTACCGCTCTTCAGGTAAATTACAGAAAAACTGCGCGTTGCGGGATCGCCCCGTACGACATAATCGTCATAACCAACTGAAAGTCCCACGGTTTGCAGGCGCAAATCATATTGGTTCGACCAGAACCACGGCACAGAGTGATAAGCAGTCAATTCGCCCGTAATGCTCTTAGCCACAGCATTCGCCATATCATTCGCATTTTGCACGGATTCCACACGCATAATCACACCACCGGCAAAGCTGTTGGCATGCGCGGCACAGTCGCCGATTGCATAGATATCGGGGAGCGAAGTGCGGCAATATTCGTCGACATCCACCCCTGCGCCACCCGCAGCACCGGCATTCAAAAGAGCAGCGACCGCCGGAATGATGCCAATTCCAACAATGACCATTTGCGCTGCAATAACGTCGCCATCGCCGAGTTGGACACCCTCCACATGATCGTCACCCGTCAACGAGTCGACGGTTACGCCCAATCTTATGTCGACACCATGGGCGCGATGCTCCCCTTCGAAAAAGCGCGACAATTCTTCTCCCGCGACACGAGCAAGAACGCGATCCATTGCTTCGAGGACCACCACTTCCTTACCCATCTTTCGCAACACAGCCGCTGCCTCAAGACCGATATAGCCGCCCCCGATGATCGCAATGCGAGCAACATCGTCCAGCTCGCCGATCATGGCATCAACGTCGGACTTGTTCCGGACGACGTGAACGCCGGCCAATTGTGATCCTTCACACAGCAACCGACGCGGCGCGCCACCAGCAGCCCAAACCAGCTGGCCATAACCCACCAGTTCGCCATCAGAAAATGCGACCTTGTGCGCGACTGGATCAACGCTTTCGACGCGCCTGCCCATGAGCATATCGATGGAACGCTCTGCCCAGAATGCGGGCGGACGGATCAAAATGCGCTCAAATGCCTTATCGCCTGCAAAATAATCCTTGGACAGCGGCGGGCGTTCATAGGGATATTCTGCTTCATCTCCGATGATGGCCACGCTACCTTCGAACTTCGCCTGGCGCAGCGCAATTGCCGCCTGTGCGCCACTATGGCCACCGCCGACAATCAACACGTCATAATGCTGCATTTAACCGCATCCTTATTCCCATTCGTTGAACAAGCGGTAGGCAGATGGCAGCCGAATTGCCAGCCCTAAGCTTGCGGAACAGCCAAATAGATGGCAGGACATCGGCATGACAACACATATGAATCTAGATTTTGCCCTCGGCGAAAATGCCGAGATGATCCGCGACACAACACAGCGTTTTGCTACCGACAAAATTGCACCCTTGGCCGCCAAAATAGACGCCAATGACTGGTTTCCCCGTGATGAACTTTGGACGGCAATGGGCGACCTTGGTCTACACGGACTTACGGTCGAGGAAGAGGATGGTGGCCTCGGACTCGGCTATCTGGAGCATGTCGTTGCGGTCGAAGAAGTCAGCCGCGCATCTGCATCCATCGGATTGTCCTATGGGGCGCATTCCAACCTGTGCGTGAACCAGATTCGGCGGTGGGCTTCGCCCGAACAGAAAGCTAAATATCTGCCCAAACTAATATCGGGTGAACATGTCGGCAGTCTAGCGATGTCCGAGGCAGGTGCCGGGTCGGATGTCGTCTCCATGAAGTTAAAGGCAGATGCTGTTCAAGGTGGCTATGTTTTGAACGGTACCAAATTCTGGATCACCAACGCACCCTACGCCGACACGCTTGTTGTCTATGCGAAGACATCACCGGAAGCCGGCTCGCGCGGTATCACTGCGTTTCTCATCGAAAAGGGAATGGATGGTTTTTCCATCGGTCAGAAGATCGATAAAATGGGCATGCGCGGATCGCCGACGGCTGAATTGGTTTTCAACGACTGTTTTGTCAGCGAAGAACAGATAATCGGACCACTGCATGGGGGAGTGGGCGTTCTGATGTCCGGGCTGGATTACGAACGTGTGGTCCTTGCAGGATTGCAACTTGGAATCATGCAAGCATGTCTTGATGTTGTGTTGCCGTTCGTGCGCGAACGTAAGCAGTTCGGCAAACCAATCGGCGCGTTTCAGTTGATGCAAGGGAAAGTTGCAGACATGTATGTGGCGCTTAACTCCGCACGTGCCTACACATATGCGGTTGCTCGTGCCTGTGATGCTGGCCAAACGACACGTTTTGACGCGGCCGGAGTCATTCTGCTCGCCTCGGAAAATGCGGTAAAGGTGGCTGGAGAAGCCATTCAGGCTCTAGGCGGCGCAGGCTACACAAAGGACTGGCCGGTGGAACGTCTGTTCCGCGACGCAAAGCTGCTTGATATTGGTGCTGGAACCAACGAAATTCGGCGTATGCTGATCGGGCGCGAGCTTATCGGCGCGGCATGAACGGCCCTATCGAATGGATCGCGGCAGTCGGCACTATTTTAGCGGCGACAATGGTGGCAGCCGATTATAGCCGGCGGGTTACCGGAACGGGTTTTCTCCTGTTTTCATTCGTGTCGTGCTTATGGGTGTATTCAGGCCTTACCGCAGAAGATGGCACGCCGCTTGCGATACAAAATGCGGTATTATTGCTCATCAATCTTTTCGGCGTTTGGCAGTTTTTGATCAGCCGTAAGAAGAAAATGGAAATCAAAAAGGCCGAAGAAATAGCGGAACAGGCGAAACAAGAAGTGGCAAAGGAAACCCGTCAATGACCGCCAGACCTGTGTTAGGCGTGATTGCCTGCAACCGGACTGTTGGAACCGAGAGCGCACAGGCCGTGATGGACCGCTATATCCGCGCGGCAATGACCTATGCGAATGTAGCGGCGCTTATCGTACCGTCTCTGCCAGACTTGATGTCCGCTGCCGAAGTGGCCCCTCGGCTGGACGGGATTTTGCTAACCGGCAGCCCATCCAATGTCGCAACGCGGCGCTACAACGAGGATGGCGGCGAAGGCCCCTTTGACGATGCGCGGGACGAAATCGCTTTGTCGATGATAAACAGCATGATCGATGCGCAAAAACCTGTCTTTGGGATCTGCCGCGGATTTCAGGAAATCAACGTCGCTATGGGCGGGACATTACGTCGTGACACGAGCGCCAGCGACGATCTCATCCGCCATCACGCCCCGGATGATGTCAGTTTTGACGCCATGTTCAGTCACAGACATCCCGTGGAAATTGTCACGGGTGGATTACTTGATGCTGCCTATTCAAAAACCAGTCTGGACGTAAACTCTGTCCATTATCAGGGCATCGGGAAATTGGGCGAAGGTTTGTCAGTCGAAGCCCGCGCGCCCGATGGCTTGATCGAAGCTTATAGCGCACGACCCAATGGCGCACCTTTGCTTGCGGTGCAGTGGCATCCGGAATGGGGAACCGAAAATGACTTGGATTCCCAAACCTATTTTCACCTGCTGGGAAAGGCGTTAAGAGGGGAATTATGAACCGTTGCGTGACTCGTTATAACCGCTACCAGGCGCGGATAGGTTTTTCACCCTGATATCCTTTTGAACCAAGTAGGTCGGGTAGCATGCGGAGTTTCACTCTCCCAAACTACCGCCGGACTTCAGCTACTCTGCGCCTTCGCGCAAACCCGTTTCAAAAGGATAATATCATGCCTCGCAATTACGACATCGCAGAACTCCGCCGCCTCGACATCGCACACCACCTGCCCGCGCAAGCTGACTGGCAGGAAATTGAAGATCTTGGTGGCAGCCGTATCATTACGCACGCCGACGGGTGCTACATTCACGACGGCGACGGCAATCGTATATTGGATGGCATGGCAGGCTTGTGGTGCGTCAATGTAGGTTATGGACGCGACGAACTGGCTGAAGTTGCCCGCGATCAGATGCTGGAACTGCCCTATTATAACAGCTTCTTCAAGACTGCTAACCCGCCCGCCGTATTGCTCGCCGACAAAATTGCGAGCCTGACCGGCGGCCGTCTCCCGCATGTCTTCTTTAATAGCTCGGGGTCCGAAGCAAATGACACCATCTTGCGAATGGTGCGCCACTATTGGCAAGTGAAAGGCGAAAGCAGCCGGACAATTTTTATCAGCCGGCACAATGCCTATCATGGCTCGACGGTTGCAGGTGTCAGCATGGGCGGGATGAAGGCGATGCATGGACAGGGCTTCCCTGCTCCAGGTATATTGCCACTTGCGGGTATCGAACATGTTCGCCAGCCTTACTGGTATAATGAAGGCCGCGACATGACCCCCGAGGAATTCGGCACGGTCTGCGCGCAAGCGATCGAAGACAAGATCATAGAAGTCGGACCCGAGAATGTCGCCGCGTTCATCGGCGAACCCGTTCAGGGCGCTGGTGGCGTGATCATTCCACCCTCCAATTATTGGCCCCAGGTCGAAGCAATTTGCCGGAAGTACGGCATCCTTCTGGTTTGCGACGAAGTTATCTGCGGCTTTGGACGGACCGGTAATATGTGGGGGCATGAAACGATGGGCGTGAAGCCCGACATTATCGCAATGGCAAAAGGACTGTCGTCAGGTTATCTGCCAATTTCCGCTGTAGCCGTCAGCGCGGAAATCATATCGGTCATGAAAACCGGTGGGGATTTTGTGCATGGCTACACCTATTCGGGCCATCCCGTTGCCTCAGCGGTCGCTTTGCGCAATATCGAAATCATGGAGCGCGAAGGGCTGGTAGAGCGGACGCGAAACGAAACCGGACCGTATCTTGCAAAGGTGCTTGCCACACTAAACGACCATCCTTTGGTCGGCGAAGCCCGCTCTGTGGGGCTGCTCGGCGCGGTAGAAATCGTTGCAGACAAGGCGACGGGCGCCCGCTTCAATGGTGCCGAAGGCACCGCAGGGCCGATGGTTCGGGACATCTGCATTCGCAATGGGCTTATGGTTCGCGGCATTAGAGATAGTATTGTGATGTGCCCGCCGCTTATCATCTCGACAGCGCAAATTGACGATCTGGTGCATATCATTCGCATGTCGCTCGATGAAGCGGAACCGAAATTGCGCGCTCTTTAGGAGAGTTCCCCCATCGTCGGCAGATGGGGAATAATCGCTGTTGGACAAATGCCATTCAGGCGTTACCAGCCTGTTATGCACAAAACACTTTCGGCCCTGCTCGTCACCGCCCTCCTGTCATCTCCAGCCTTAGCAGCACCAAAGCCTGCTAAGGCAAAACCACCCGTGCTGTCGTGCAAGACGGCCACGCCGGAGGGTTTGTCCTATACCGTACTGAAAGCGGGCAAAGGCGAACGACCGAGCGCGGACGCCAAGGTGAAGGTGAATTACAAAGGCATGCTCACCGCAGATGGGAGTGAGTTTGATTCCGGTAAAGCCGTTGAATTCAAAGTAGGCGGCGTGATTCCGGGATTTGCCCAAGGCCTGCAATTGATGCAACCGGGCGGAAGCTACCGCCTCTGCATTCCGTCGAAGCTCGGTTATGGAGAAGCCGGCACCGGCCCCATTCCCGCCAATGCAGACCTCGTTTTCGAGGTGGATCTTTTGTCGTTCACCACACCCCCGCCAAAACCCGTAATCCCGGTCGTCGAGCGTGCCTGCGCGAATGTAACCGAGTCTGGCCTTGGATATCTGGCAATCAAACAGGGAACCGGGAAAACGCCCACCGAAGCTGATATGGCGCTGGTCGACTTCACCACCTTTGACGGCAAAACCGGAGCCTCGCTTGAGAAGCGCGAATGGGAGAAAATTCCCCTTTCGCAGGCAACCGCGGTCTTTGTCGAAGCGCTCAAGATGATGCCGGTCGGGTCGAGCTACACCTTCTGTCTGCCGAAACCGAAAGCTGAGGATGGCGCCGTTTCAGGTGAGCCCGAGATCAACATCCGTGTCGATTTGCTCGACGTACGCCCGGCGCCGGCGGTTGATTAAGTCTTAATTTGGGGCGCAGGAGAAGCGGACCAATTTTGCTTTGAAATCATATGTCAGTGAAGAGCATTGCGACAAAAAGGCCCGGCCAAGGGCCATACTGTAGTCAGGCTTTTTCTTTGACTTGGCCGTTACTACAATTTCATCTTCATCAGCCGCCAGATTCTCTGGAATAGCAGACGCATCGCCAAAGTCGGCGACGCGGACCAATATTTCATTAAGCGTGCGACCGCCTACGTCCAGCGGAACCCCTAAGGCGATTGCGCGGACCGGTCGCTCCACACCGAACCGTATCATCTCGAGTTTCTGCTTCTCCGCAAAAGCTCCCTTGTTCGTAGCCGCAATCAGATTTCCGGTTGACGCCGTCGCCAATGTTTCCTCTCGCATGAGGTTAAAACCTAATGCGACCCGTTCCGTCCCCACCATAAGCCAAGCATTGCCGCCGGAGGAACTCAACGGCAGCGAAAACTGCCGCTCATTCGCCCGAGGAGAGCGAAGATTAAAAATCACCACATCATAAGGCAAAGCGGTGGGCGCTATGATACCGTCGCCGACTGAAGAAGCAGCCCGGTCGAGGAACCAAAAGACCCTGTCCTTTGCCTGCTGGACGCCATAGTCGATGTTGATCGTTCTCGAACCGGCTGTCAATTTTACGGGTCCAACCATATGGACGCCCCGTATCATTCCCAGCTTCAAACCTAGTGTTTGCGCTGCTTCTGCATTCAGGGCCCGACTGCTGCCGATGTCGGGATCAACCCGCAAACGCATCTGTTTGCCTTCGATGATCAGGGGTACTGTGAAATCACCGCTGAGTTCCAAAATCTTTGGCGCCGCTTCGGGATACAGGGCCTGTCCGGATGTCAAAGCACCGAACAGACCAATCAGAGCAATGGACCGCTTCAAAACTCAGCTCAGCAAAACGACAGGGCTGTCGGCGCGCCAGTGCATGCTCACCTTGTCGTCCCACGTAAAATCTTCCTGATCGTGACGTGATAGATTGGGGCGCGAAACGCGTATGATCTGCCCGCCCTCGAGTTGAATTTCATACAGCGTGATATCGCCCAGATAGCTCATGCCCTTGATCGTGCCACGCGCCAGATTATGACCGTCCGGCGCATCTTGGGCGGCTGCGCGGATTGCTTTACCTTCCCCGGGAACATGCAGATAAATTTTCTCCGGCCGCAAGGCGACCCACACATCCGCTCCGTGCGGGCCGGTCACGCCGTGGTTGAGATACACTTTTCCGAGCCCCGGACAGTCGACGGCAGCCTTGTCCGGTTCGTCCAACGTCAGCTTCCCTTCGAATATGTTCACCGAACCGACAAAATCGGCAACAAAGCGGTTGGCGGGATATTCATAAAGGTCGGACGGCGCGGCGAGCTGGGCAACCTCGCCCTTGTTGATGACGGCAACCCGGCTCGCCATGGATAGTGCCTCGTCCTGGTCATGGGTGACCGTCACAAAAGTAATTCCCACCTTGTCCTGCAGGTCCGAAAGTTCGAACTGCATCTGCGCACGCAGTTTCGCGTCCAGTGCCGAAAGCGGTTCGTCGAGCAGCAACACCTTGGGCCGCATAACGAGACTACGCGCAAGTGCGACACGTTGGCGTTGGCCACCGGACATCTGATCGGGCATGCGGTCTTCGAAGCCACCCAGTTTTACCAGCTCAAGCGCCTCCGCCACCCGGTCCTTTATTTCGTTCTTGCCGACGCCTGCGATCCGCAAACCATAGCCCACATTATCGGTGACGTTCATGTGCGGGAAGACGGCGTAGCTTTGGAACACCATATTGACCGGCCGCTTATTCGGTGGAACGAGGCTCATGTCCTGACCGTCGATAATAATCTGCCCTTCTGTGGGCATTTCAAATCCGGCAATCATCCGCAACAAAGTTGTCTTGCCGCAGCCGGAAGGACCGAGCAGCACAAAGAATTCCCCAGCCAAGATGTCGAGGCTGATGTTATCGACCGCAGTCACCTTCCCAAAGCGTTTGGATACGTTGCGGATCTGGATGATGGGAGCTTTTGTGTCGGTCATTAATGTGTCTCCGCGATGCCCTTCACCCCTTGCAACTTCAGCGCAATGAAGGTGAGGATGACGGTCAAAAGAATTAATATGGTCGATGCCGCGTTCACTTCGGGCGTTACCGAGAATCGCACCATGGAATAGACTTTCACCGGGAAGGTGATCGTGTCAGGCCCGCTCGTAAAAAAGGTAATCACGAAATCGTCGAGGCTCAGCGTGAAGGCCAAAAGCGCACCGGCCACAAGACCGGGTTTTATATGCGGCAAAAGAACATCCCGGAAAGCTTGCCATTCCGTAGCGCCGAGATCCTTCGCCGCTTCCTCTTCTTCCTTGTTAAAACTGGCCAGTCGTGCGCGCACGACCATCGCGACAAATGGGAAGCAGAAGGTGATATGGGCAATCGTGATCGCCGACAGATTCAACGGCCAGGGTAGATCGGTGGGCCAGTCCACCTTTGCGAAGAAGATCAGGAAGGCAACCCCGAGGCAAATTTCCGGCACGATAATCGGCAAGGACATGGTGCCTTCGACGAGGCCCTTGAATGGAAAACGGAACCGCCACAGCATCACAGCCGCCAGCGCGCCAATTATGAGGCTGATGACCGTCGCCAAGAACGCGATTGTCAGTGAATTCACAAGAGCCTCAACCAAACTGTCGTTGTTGAGCGCCTTTTCGTAATATTTTAGCGTAAAGCCTTTCCACACAACATTGCGTTTGCTGTCGTTGAAGCTGAAGATCATCAACACCAGCAATGGCGCGTAGAGAAACAGCATGGTCAGGCCGACCCAGCTTCGCATCCACAATTTGCGCGTATATTCCAGCGGCGCGATCGGCGTAGAGCGAAACAGGGCCATTATCGAACCTCCTTCGTCTTGCTTGTCTTCATCGATTGCAAGGCAATCAGGATGAACATGGCGTAGATCAGCAGGAAGGAAAGCGCAGCGCCGAATGGCCAGTCGTTGGCGCGCTTGAATTGGCGTTCAATGACGTTGGCGATCATTTGGCTGTCGGTGCCGCCCATCAAGTCCGGCGTCAGATAGGCGCCAAGCGCGGGGATAAGCGTAATCATGACACCCGCCACAATTCCCGGCGCCGCAAGCGGCACGACAATCTGCATGAATGTTTTGAAATGCCCGGCCCCAAGGTCGAGGCTTGCCTCGATCAGGCTTTTGTCCAACCGGTCGAGTGCCGAATAAAGCGGCAGCACCATGAAAGGTAAGTGGACATAGACCAATCCCAGCACCACGGCGAAATTGTTATAAAGCAGTTGGACCGGCGTCCACGCTTCGAGCGGCTGCATTCCCACCAACGTGCGGAGCCAACTCGCCCCTTCCCAAAGCCCTCCCAATCCCTTGTTCATATAGCCATTGGTGCCCATCAGCGCCATGAGCGCATAGGTGCGGATCAAAAGGTTAGTCCAGAACGGCAGCATGATACCAAGCAACAACCATGGCCGCCATTTTGGCGCGGCAAAGGTGATGGCCATCGCAACAGGGAAGCCAATGATCAAACAAATGAGGGTGGTGAGGGCTGCAACAGCAAGGCTTTTGAGGAAGATCGACAGGTACAACCACTCGGTTGCCCGCTTGTAATTTTCTAGCGTACCCGAGATTTCAATATCGGCAGGCCCGGCATTCTGGCCAAAGCTATAAAGCCATACGATGGCCATGGGCGCCACAAAGAAGATGGCGAGCCAGAATATAGGCACCGACGCAATCGCGGCGAATGGCTTTTTCTGGCTTTTCCAGTCCTGCAGCGCCCCCGCCACCGGTTATGCCGCCCGCACGCGAGTGAAGGCCTCCTCATATTTCGGCTGAAGCTCAGGATTGAACTTCGCATATTCGCATTTCACAAGCACGTCGGCTGGCGGGAAAATGACGGTGTTGTTCTTGTACGTGTCGGGCATCAATGCTTTCGCAGCATCATTTGGCGTTGGGTAGAGAATGGTTTCGGTGATCTTCTTGCCCGCTTCTGCATCCAGCAGATAGTTGATGAACGCATGGGCGTTCTTGGGGTGCGGCGCGCCCTTGGGAATGCACAGATTGTCGGAATTGAGCTGGCTGCCTTCTTTGGGAATTATGAATCCGATATCGGGATCTTCCACCATCGCCTGCGCAATATCGCCATTATATTCGAGCACCAGGTCGACTTCGCCCTTCAAGAGCAAGTCCTGCCCATTGTCTTCATGGAAGGATTTGATGTTGGGCTTCTGCTTGATCATCATCGCTTCGATCGTTTTGATATCGGCATCGGTCAGCGCATTGACCGACTTGCCCATATATTTGCCGTAAAGCCGGAACATATCCCCTGCCTCGGACAGCACGGCTATGCGGCCTTTATATTCGTCGCTGTCGAACAGCACTTTCCAGCTATCCGGCACGCCTTTCACCTTCGACTTGCGATAGCCGATACCAAGAGCAAGCCACGTATAGGGCATGGAATGCTTGCGGGCCGGATCGTACGGGACATCCTGAAAATCTTTGCCGACATTTTTGAAGTTTGGAATCTGTGCCTTGTCGATTTCTATCAACATATCCGCCGCGGCCATGCGCTCGACAAAGTCGTTGGAAGGAACGATGACATCGTAACCGGGATTGCCTGCACGCAATTTGGCGAACAGTTCGTCATTGCTGGCGAACAATGTCATGTTCACGTCAACGCCTGCGCTATCCTTATAATCTTCCAGCGTGGTCTCACCAATATAGGTGTCCCAGTTGTAGAAGTTCAGCTTTGCCTCTTCCCCATTGTCCAGCTTCTTGGCTTCCTTCTCGCCACAGCCCGCGAGAGCGCCAGTCAAACTAAAGCCTACAGCGGCAACGCCCATGCCCTTCAACATCGCGCGGCGGTTGCTTCCTGCGTGTAGAAATGTCTTGAAGTCCATCTTTTTTCTCCAGCTGACCCTATGGAATTATGGGTGCATGCTGGACCAAAATATCCTTCAGGAAAAGCCCCTTTTTTCCGACCTTTGCATGGATAACGCAGACGTAATATTATGTCTCCACACCGCAATAATTGTGCGGTGCAGCATGACTATTCCGTAGCCGGTTTTGCTTCCGCATCTACCGCAGATTGCACCGCTTTATAGAAGGCCTCGCGCTGTTTGCCGACCGTCTCTGGATCGGTTGCTTTCGGCCAGTTGCTGTTTGAGGCAATGACCAATTTGCGCTTGGGATCAATGAATATCCCCTGCCCGAAAATGCCCTGCGCAGCATAGCTTCCGTCGTCATAGGTCCACCATTGATAACCGTAGCCCTTGCCCGGTACGCCAATGCCCGTCTGCTTGGACGTCGCGGGTGCAATCCAGTCGTCCGGCAATATCGACACGCCCTTCACTTGCGCCCCGCCCAGCATGAACAGACCGAAGCGTGCATAGTCGCGAGTCGATGCCTGAATGCAGCAACCGCTGATCTCATGCCCCGTGGATCCCAATAGCCAGCTACCGTCCTGTTCCATTCCAAATGGTACCCAGACTTTCTCCGACAGATATTCGGACAGGTTTTTCTTGGTGGCCGAACTGACAAGGACGCCGATCAAATTGGTTTCGCCCGTCTTGTAGACCCATTTGGTCCCGGCAGGCGCTTCGCGGGGTAAGGTGCGCATATAGCTGACGGTGACATCCATGCCGTCCTTGGCCTTGTGCTGGTTGAACAGCGCCACGTCGGATTTCGGATCGGCATAATCCTCGTTCCATTTGACTCCCGAGGTCATGGTCAGCAATTGGCGGATAGTAACATCGTCATAGGCGGAGCCTTTAAGATCGGGGATGTAGGTAGAAACCTTATCCTCGATGCTTTTGATATAGCCGTCCTTGATGGCCGCCCCGACCAGGGTCGAGGTAAAGGATTTGGCGACCGAAAAGCTTGTCCACTTCCCGTCGCCGGTGAAACCCAGCCCATATTTTTCCATGCGGATTTTGCCGTCCTGCACGATCACCAGACCGGCTGTCCGCTGCGCTTTCATATAGGCATCGACGTCGGTGCCAAGTGTGATCGGTGCACCCTTGGGCATCGGATATACATCGTCTCCCGACTCAATGATGTGCGATTTGGCGAGGATCGGGATACGGTCCATGGCGCGGAAGGCGGCGTCGCGTTGGGCTGTGTTCCAGAAAAGCACGTTGGCGTCGGTGGGCATGCTGGATACCAGCGCCTTCATATCATCGTCGGCCGTCGCCCAGAAACCTCCCGCAGCGCCTGCCAGAATAAGAAGTATCGCCAGTATCAGTTTTTTCATCGCGTCCCGCCCCTCTTGTTTTTCTCTATCAACCCGCAGCGTAACCTTAAGTCTTGATCAATGTCACTTGCGCAACATTGATGCCGCCGCCGCGGAATCCTCCTTCGCAATACATCAGATAATAGCGCCACAGGGAAATAAATTTTTCATCGAAGCCGCTGGGCAACCTGCCTTGTTCCAAAGCGTCGTCGAAACGGATGCGCCAGCGTTTGAGCGTTTCGGCGTAGTGCGGTCCGAAATCCTGCTGGTCCCGCCATTGCAGACCATTGGCTTCGGCCAGTGCCCGGAACCTGCTTTCGGACAGCAGCATGCCGCCGGGGAAGATATAGTGCTGGATGAAGTCGGTACCCCTGGCATAGGCGTCGAAGACGTCATCCTCGATCCGGATGTACTGGATCGCAGCCCTGCCACCCGGTTTGAGGCAGCGGGAGATGGTGGCGAGATAGTCCGGCCAGTAGCGCTGGCCCACCGCTTCGACCATCTCAACACTGGCAATGGCGTCGTAGATTTGGGTGACGTCGCGGTAGTCTGTTAATTCGGCTGATGCTTCAGAAAGGTTCGGAAGCCGGGCGTTTGTGTAGGCTTTCTGCTCGCTCGACAGGGTGATGCCATTATAGCCAATACCTTGTTTTTGAATAACTATTTCGGCCAAACTGCCCCAACCGCAGCCTATTTCCAACAGCGAATCCCCCGGCTTCAGCGCCAAACGGTCCAACAGCGTTTCGATCTTGCGCGCCTGCGCCTGCTCAAGGGGTTCGTCCGCCGAAATCGGCTCGGCAAAAAGCGCGCTTGAATAGGTCATGCTGCGGTCCAGCCACGCCTCGTAAAAGTCGTTGCCGAGGTCGTAATGCGCCTCGATGTTCCGCCGTGCCCCGCTGCGGCTGTTGTCGCGCAGGCGGTGGATGATCTTGCCCACAAACTTTGCCAAGCCGGACGGCCGCCCGACATTGCCCAGCTTCACCCGGTTGCGCATGAACAGGTCGAAGATCTGCACCGGATCGGGGCTGCTCCATTCGCCCGCCGCCCAGGCTTCATACCAACCGATCGATCCCCCGCGCACCAGCCGGAACAGAGCATTCCAATGGTGGATGGTGATATGCGCCACCGGCCCCGGGCCACGGCCGCCGACGATCCGCACCGAACCGTCAGGCAACACGCCTTCGACGGTGCCAAAGTCGAACCCCTGATCAATCCGGTCGACAATCCGGTCGAACCCGCGCGTAAAAAGGCCGCCCGTCAACGCGCGCAATCCCTTTGCGCGGGTCAAATGGCGGCCTCTTTTCACTTCCGGAGCATTCATGCCCGCGCCTATGCTACAGCCATAGCCGCTTGGCAATTATTCCAACACGGCAGAGTTACTTCTTGCGCAATTCGTCCCGGATTTCCGTGAGCAGATCGACATCGGTCGGGCCAGTCGCGGCCGGGGGTGGCGGAAGCACCTTGTTCGCCTGACGGATGATCATGAAGATCACAAAGGCGAGGATGATGAAGTTGATCAGCGCGGTGATGAAGCTGCCATAAGCGAACACGTTCGCGTTAGCGGCCTTGGCAGCAGCCAAAGACATACCTTCGGTTACTTTTGCGCCGCCGCTCAAAACGATATATTTGCTGCTGAAATCAACCCCGCCACCGGTCGCCAACGAGATCAGCGGCATGATCAGATCGTCGGTCATCGACGTCACAATTTTCCCAAACGCAGCGCCAATGATCACCCCGACCGCAAGGTCAAGAACATTACCACGCGCAATAAAAGCCTTAAATTCGCTCAACATACGGACACTCCCATTTTTAAAAACCCCGTAACCGAATGTCATATTTCGGGAAGAAACGATAGGAGTCATTGCGTAAAATCTTCACGCGCCTTATATGAGTAATACACGGCTTTCGTGTTCTATTGGGCATTGTGCCCGTCAGAGGAGTTCCATTGATGCGTACCAATTTTGCGAAATTTCTTTTGGTTCCGGTGGCGGCGGCATCGCTCGCAGGCTGCGGTATCAACAGTGTTCCGACTGCCGAGGAAAATGCGAAAGCCAAATGGGCCGATGTACAGGCCGCATTTCAGGAACGCGCCAATCTGATTCCGAACCTTGCCAATGTCGTCAAGGGCGCCGCTGCGCAGGAAAACAAGACGCTGACCGAAGTGATCGAAGCCCGCGCCAAGGCGACCGCACCGAATATTCAGGTTAACCCCGATGATCTGAGCGACCCCGCCAAGATGGCCGCATTCCAGTCCGCCCAGAACCAGCTTTCGGGCAGCCTGTCGCGCCTGTTGGTGTCGGTCGAACAATATCCCGATCTGAAAAGCCAGGAAGGCTATCTGAAGCTGCAGGACCAGTTGGAAGGCCAGGAAAACCGCGTCCGCATCACGCTGCGCGATTATAACGAAGCGGTCCGCTCCTATAACACTACCATCCGCACCTTTCCGGACATCATTGGTGCCAAGGTGATCCATGGTGCCAAGCCCATGGTTCCGTATCAGGCCACCACCCCCGGCGCGGAAGCGGCGCCCCAGCTTGATATGGCTCCCACCGGCTAATCCTCTTCATTAGGGTCAGAACCTAAGGAACTTAGAATGAAAAAGGCCATCGGCCTTCTCGTCGCGGCGCTACTGGTCCTCACCGGCCAGTCGGCGCTCGCGCAGACCTTCCCCAAATTGTCCGGCCGCGTGGTGGATGAGGCCAATCTGCTTGATCCCGCGCAAGAGGCCGCACTCACCGCCAAGCTGGAAGGTCTGGAAACCCGCACCAACCGGCAGCTTGTGGTCGCGACATTGAACAGCCTCGAAGGCTATGAGATCTCCGACTATGGCTACCGCCTCGGCCGGCATTGGGCCATCGGACAGGACGGCAAGGGCGAAAGCGAGAAGGACAATGGCGCAATCCTGATCGTCGCGCCAAATGAACGCAAGATGCGGATCGAGGTCGGCTATGGCCTCGAACCCGTTCTGACCGACGGCCTGTCCTCGACCATCATCCGCAACGACATCACGCCCCGTTTCAAGGATGGCGATTTCGCAGGCGGCATCAACGCCGGGGTTGACCGGATCGTGACGCAGTTGGAACTGCCCGCCGAGGAAGCGGCCAAGGTCGCTGCCGAAGCACAAAAGAAGCAGAAGGATGATGAAGGCTTCCCCTTGGGTGCGCTGATCTTCCTGCTCTTCATCTTCTTCTTCGTCCTGCTGCCCATCATGCAAAGCATGAAAGGCGGCGGGCGCAAGCACCGGCGCGGCGGCATGGGCCCTGTCATTATCTGGGGCGGCGGCGACTGGGGCGGCGGTAGCGGCGGTTCGTCCTGGGGCGGCGGCGGTGGTGGCGGCTTCGGCGGCTTTTCCGGTGGCGGCGGCGGCTTCGGCGGCGGCGGCGCATCGGGTGGTTGGTAAGGAGCAGACGGCATGGCCTTGCACAAAGTGAACCGGATGACCCTCGACGATCATAAACGCGTCACCGATGCGGTTGCCGCAGCGGAGCAGCACACCAGCGGCGAAATCGTCACGATCGTCACCGACCTTTCGGACCATTATGAGGATATCGGCCTGTTCTGGGCCAGCGTCGCGGCGTTTTTGGCGTTCGCGGCCTATGGCCTGTTCCCCGATTTCTATCTGGGGCTGGTCGACAGCATGACCGGCGGATGGGCGCATGACTATAGCAACGGCGAGATCATGGCGATGATCTTCGTTGCAATGGTCCTCAAATGGGTGGGCACATGGTTGATCCTGAAATGGATACCGTTGCGCCTTGCCCTCACCCCCAAAGCCATCAAAATGGGCCGCGTCCGCGCGCGCGCCATCAGCCTTTTCAAGGTCGGCACCGAGGCCAAAACCGTGGGCCGCACCGGCGTATTGCTTTATCTGTCGATGAAAGAACATCGCGCGGAAATCGTCGCGGATGAGGAAATTGCCAAACTGGTCACACCTGAAATCTGGGGCGACGCGATGGTCGCGCTGATCGAACGGGTCAGGGCAGGCCAACCGGGCGAAGGCATGGCCGAAGCTGTGCGCCAGATGG
Organism: Sphingopyxis sp.; assembly: GCA_013823985.1. Lineage (GTDB taxonomy): Bacteria > Pseudomonadota > Alphaproteobacteria > Sphingomonadales > Sphingomonadaceae > Sphingorhabdus_B. The sequence continues at coordinate 46,894 of PNNB01000050.1, read as the reverse complement.
GCATCGTGCTTGCCGAACATTTCCCCAAGGGCCATGAAAACCCCAACGAACTCCCCGACAGACTAATCGAATTATGAGCATGGATGACGAGCCCGAAGAGATCATGTGGCAGGGCCGCTTCATCACGGCCAAAAAAACAGGAAAATGGGAATATGTATCCCGCGCCCGCGGCATTCGTGCCGCCGTCATTCTGGCGGCTGAAGACGGGCATGTTCTCCTCGTCGAACAATATCGTGTGCCCTTAGGCACATCCTGCATCGAACTGCCCGCCGGGCTGATCGGCGACCATGACGCCGGCGAAGACCCCCTCACCTCCGCCGCGCGCGAGCTGGAGGAAGAAACCGGCTACCGCGCTGCCAAGCTCGACATCCTCGGCGAATTTTTCTCCTCCCCCGGCATGGTAAGCGAAAGCTTCACTCTTGTCCGCGCCACGGGCCTGACCAAAGTCGGCAACGGCGGCGGGGTGGATGGCGAGAATATCATCGTCCACCGGGTCCCGATTGCGCAGCTTCCGGCCTTTGTGGCGGACAAGCGGGCCGAAGGGTGCGTGGTGGATGTGAAGTTGCTGATGTTGCCGGGGATGGTGTTTTAGGCTGCGGGGCTGAGTCTTTTTTTCGACGTCACAGGACTAATATCCTGGAACGAAGTCACCGGAGGTGAAACAAGTTCCGGGCGACTGGTGCGTATAACCGGAGGTTCAACGACCAACCCCCTCTCCCCTTGGGAGAGGATATGAAGCCTTATGAGCGAAGCGAGTTAGGCGGAGTTGGTGAGGGGCTGTGCCCTATCGATAGCGCGCAGCCCCTCACCCAGCTACAGCTAGGCAACACGTTGCCAAGCTTGCGCAACCCTCTCCCAACGGGAGAGGGGGCCGGTTTCAAAAAATTGTGAGCCTGCACAAAGTTATCGTTTGGCTTCAGCTTAACAAATGACAGCTATCAGTGTGCTGGTTGGCTATCGGAATTGACAGGAATGTTGTGGATAGCTGCCCTCAGTCCAAGCCGTTTGGAAGCTTAGTCGCGCACCAAGGGCAGTATGAAATTGTGATGACCGATCGTCCTCCATCATGGATCATAAGCCCGTAGCTATCCTTAAAATAATCGATGAGGCAATCAGGGCAATCAAAACGGTCTGGATGCATGTCACAAATATTCTCGACATTAGAGTGCATCATTTCACAACAGTGTTTGGTCATGTTGTCATTTTCCCAGATTTATTGATTGACCGCAATCTAGTGCTATCGTGGCCATCAGGCCCGATTAGCCAGTGCTCTTTCCAACCAGTGTATGCGTCTAAGCCATTGCTTCGACATTTTAGCTGACGGAGCGATGCTTAATCGCATGCGCGACCTCTCGATCTCAGACAGCAGTTCTTCATAGCTGAGTTTATCAAGTTCATCGTCGCGATGGGGAATGGCTGACCTTTTACCCATGGGACAAGTGTATGCGACGGATCAAACGTCCGCAATGTTGTCGTGTCCTGACAGTCCGCTTTCGGGTTAGATTTCCAGTTAGGAGACATAAACCCCCTCTCTCCTTCAGGGGAGAGGTACGTAGTCTTATGGCTATAGCCATTAGACGAAGTGGAGAGGGGGAGGTCGTGCACGAACCTCACCGTGGAGCCCCTCACCAACTGCGCCTAGGCCTTCGGCCAAGGCTTCGTATCCTCTCCCCTAAAGGGGAGAGGGAACCCACCCAACCTACCGGAAATTATCCGCGTATGCCTGAATCTTCAACGTCTTGGGCGGGGTTGGGATGAAGGTCGCCTGGATGCCCTTTTTCGCGGCATAGGCCTGCGCGGCAGCGAGGGTCGGGAACTTTAGTTGCACCTGCACCTGCGTGTCGCCTGAACCGGCCCAGCCCATCAGCGGGTCGGCCTTGCGCGGTTCTGCCGGGGTAAATTCCAATATCCACATATCCGTATAGGCTTTTCCGGATTGCATGGCGTTTTTGGGACGCTGGTAGATACGTGCGGACATCGGAATTTCCTGACAATTGGAGTGCAGCCGCCTTGCGCCAAAAATGCCGGATTCGTCAAGCGTCGCGTGCTTGTGCCTTTTTCGTTTTCAGGCTGGCGACGCTTTCCCACGGGGCGTCGGGCCAATTATGCTTGGGGTAACGCCCCCGCATTTCCTTGGCGACGTCGCGCCAGCTGCCGCGCCAGAATTCGGGCAGATTGCGCGTGGTCTGGATCGGGCGGCCGGCGGGCGAGGTCAGGCTGAGCACCAGGGGCAAGCGGTCGATGCCGATGACGGGATGCGTGTCCAACCCGAATAGCGCCTGCACGCGGAGCTCCGCCGTAGGCCCGGCTTCGGCGGCATAGTCGACGGGGTGGGTCGTGCCCGCCGGGCTTGTGAAATGTGCCGGGGCGAGGCGTTCGACCTGCTGCTTGCTGTCCCAGCCGAGCAGATTATCGAGCGCGTCGGATAGCCCTGATTTCGATATGTCGCGCAACCGGGATACCCCCTGCACCACGGGGCGCAGCCATTGGTCGAGTGTCTCCAGCAGTTGAGCGTCGAACAACAGGTCATGCCCCGCAAAGGCAGCCCGTTGGCGTAAGGCGATGGCATTTTCCGACCATGGCAGTGCCGCGATCCCGTTTTGCCGCACCGCCGCCAGCAGGGCGTCGGCCAGCGCATCGGGGTCGGGCTTTGCGACCATGCCCTCGCGCAGGACAATCGCGCCGAGGCGTTGGCGTTGGCGGACCTCGACGCGGTCATTGGCGGCGTCGTAGCGGGTTTCGGTTTTGCTTTCCAAACGGTCGGCAAACAGGTCAAGCACCTCCGCCTCGGTCACGGCTGCGGCGGACAGGATGCGTGCACCCGATGCTGCACCCTGCAGATCGGCAACGGCGAGCCATTCGGCCTGTGCCAGCGGTGACAGCGGGTCGAGCCGCAGGCCACGGCCCAGAGCGCCGATCCAGTTTTCGCCCTTCGCATCGCGGCGTTTGGCGACGCGGTCAGGATAGGCGAGCGCGACCAGCGCGCCTGTCGAAAGCGGAGCTGCGGTGCCGCTTTCCCCCGCCATCTTGCCGATCCGGCGGGCAAGCGCCTTGGCGGCGTCGGTGCGACCGCCCTTGTCCCGGCGGAAGCGTTCGTGGCGGCTTTCAAGGTCCTCACCCTGCCCGCCAAGCCCACGCTCTTGCAGCAGGAGCGCCAGTTCGGCGGCGGTCTCCGCCTGCCCGTGTTCGGCAGCGCGCAGGACCATATGGGCAAGATGTGGTGGCAGCGGCAGGGCGGCGAGCTTCTGGCCGTGGGGCGTGATGCTGCCGCTATCGGTGATCGCAGCCATGCCGAGCAGCGCCTTGCGCGCCTCGTTCAGCGCGGCGGCTGGCGGGGTGTCGAGCCAGCGCAGGCGGGTCGGATCCCCCTCCCCCCAATGGGCGCAATCGAGCAGCAGCGGCGCAAGGTCGCTTTCCAATATCTCCGGCGGGTCAAAGGGCGGAAGGCCGCCATTCCCCGCTTCCTCCCACAGCCGGTAAGCCACGCCCGGCCCTTGCCGGGCGGCGCGGCCGGCGCGTTGGGTGGCGGCCGACAGGCTCGCCCGCTCGGTCACCAACCGCGTAACCCCTGCCGCCCGGTCAAAGCGCGCACGGCGGGCGAGGCCGCTGTCGATGACGATCCGGACGCCATCGATGGTGAGGCTGGTCTCCGCGATGTTGGTCGCAAGGATGATCTTTCGGCGTCCCTGCGGATCGGGCCGGACCGCAAGCCGCTGCGCCGCGGAGTCGACCTGCCCGTGCAATTTGTGGACAATGATGGTGTCGGGCAGATTTTCCATCGCGTCGGCGGTGCGGTCGATTTCGCGGGTGCCGGGCAGGAAGACCAGCAGATCGCCGCTTTCGTCGCCCAAGGCCTGGCGGATGATGCGGGCGATGTCGGTCTCGATCGGCTGGCTGACCTGACGTCCGACATAGCGCAGCTCCAGCGGCCAGCTCCGCCCCTCGCTTTCAATCACCGGCGCGCCGTCCATTAATGTGGAGAAGCGCGCGCCGTCGAGCGTCGCGGACATGGCCACCAGACGCAGGTCCGGCCGGAAAGCACCTTGCGCCTCCAGGGCCAGCGCGAGGCCGAAATCGCTGTCGATGCTGCGTTCATGCACCTCGTCGAACAGCACGGCAGATATGCCCGCCAGTTCGGGATCAGCGATGATGCGGTTGCGAAAAATGCCCTCGGTCAGTACCAATATCCGCGTCGCCGCCGACTGCTTGCTGTCCATGCGCGTCGCGTAGCCGACAAGGCCGCCCACCTGCTCCCCCATCAGCTCCGCTATGCGCTCAGCGGCCATGCGCGCGGCGAGACGGCGGGGGGAGAGGAGGAGGATTTTGCCGCTGCACCACGGCTGGTCGAGCAGATTCGGCGCGACCATCGTGGTCTTGCCCGCACCCGGCGGAGCGATCAGGACGGCGTTTGTCTGTGCAGCCAGCGTCGCGAGCAAGTCCGGCAACACAGCGTCAACCGGCAATCCTGCATTCAAAGGTCGACCCATTCCCTGCCGCCCGGCCAGATTACATCCTCAATCCTGTCCCCGGCATAGGTCAGCGCCGACAGGACCAGCAAAATCAGCAGCAGATCCAGCACCAGAACCGACGCCATCACCAGATAGGGATGGAATGGCCCGATGCGGTCAAATCCGTCGGACAGGGGCTCGCGCTGGTCCATGATCAATAGGCGCGGGCGATGGCGAATTCGACCGCCTCGATCAATGCCGCCTTGGCCTCGCCACCCGGGAAATGGGCGATGGAATCGATAGCGCGCTGGCCATAATGGCGGGCGCGTTCAATCGTATCGTCGATCGCGTCATGCGCGCGCAACAGCGTGGTGGCATGCACCAGATCGTCGTCGGACACGCGGTTGCCCAGCATAGCGTCATGCCAGAATTTCTTTTCCTCTGCCGAGCCCCGGCTGTGCGCCAAGATCACGGGCAGGGTCACCTTGCCGTCGCGGAAATCGTCGCCGATATCCTTGCCCATCGTCGCCCCGTCGGACACATAGTCAATGGCATCGTCAACCAGCTGGAACGCGATGCCGAGGTTGCGCCCATAGGCGTCCAGCGCCATTTCCTGCGTTTCCCCACTTTCGGCCACGACCGCCGCGATCCGGCAGGCGGCGGCGAACAGGGCAGCGGTTTTCGAGCCGATGATTTCGAGATATTTTTCTTCGGTCGTCGCAATCTGCCGTTGCGCGGTCAACTGGTTGACTTCTCCCTCGGCAATCACAGCGGATGCATGCGAGAGGATTTTCAGAACCTTGAGCGATCCGTCCTCGACCATCAGTTCGAAGGAGCGGCTGAACAGGAAGTCGCCGACCAGCACCGCGGCGGGGTTTCCGAAGATCAGGTTTGCTGCCGTCTTGCCCCGGCGCATGTCGCTGCCGTCGACAACATCGTCGTGCAGCAACGTCGCGGTATGGATAAACTCCACCGCGGCGGCCAGCTTATGGTGCCGTTCGCCCGGATAATCGAGCAACCGCGCACAGGCCAGCGTCAGCATCGGCCGCATCCGCTTGCCACCGCCGGCGATCAAATGCCCGGCGAGTTCCGGTATCAAGGGAATTTCCGACTGCATACGGTCAAGGATGACCGCGTTCACCTTGTTCATTTCGGGCGCAACAAGTTTCAGGATCGGATCCAGCGAGGGTGCGCGGTGTCCGCCGATTTGGTGAATGGTAGCTGTCATAACAGTCCCGCTCTGGCAAGCTGGAGGCGGCAAGGCAAGTGCAAATGGGGCTTTTCCTCTTGTCCTGATGCGGCAATCGCGGCAGATGGTGCCTTATGGACCATGAAGACACATTGAGCCGCTATCGCGACAGCATCGACAATATCGACGCCGCACTGGTGTTCATGCTCGCCGAGCGTTTCAAGATCACGCAGGCTGTAGGCGAATTCAAGGCGAAGTCCGAGCTCCCCCCCGCCGACCCGGCGCGCGAGGAACGGCAGATCGAACGTCTGCGCCAACTGGCCCGCGACGCCAAGCTGGACCCCGATTTTACCGAGAAATTCCTGCGCTTCATCATCGACGAAGTGATCCGCCACCACCAGCAAATCCGCGACGCGGGGTGATTGCGGGGCGGCAAAGCTGTGCGCCACGGTTTGGCTTGTCACGTACCGGATAGGAATGGGCTGACAAATAGACCCTGAAACAAGTTCAGGGTGACGGGTATGAGGGACTCGTGCCGACGATTTAAACCATCATCCTCAAACTTTCGCATTCACCCCAAAGCTTTCGGCAATCGCAACCGCACGAGCAGACCACCCAGGTCCTCGCTCTCTTCCAGCCGGACAGAGCCGCCGTAGATTTCCACCACATCGCGGACAATGGCAAGGCCGAGGCCGGTTCCGGGTTTGCCGGTATCCAACCGCGCGCCGCGGTCGAAGAGGCGTTCGCGTTCGCCTTCGGGGATGCCGCGGCCATCGTCTTCCACCAGCAGCTCGACAAAGTCGCCGGCATCTTCAACCGTAACGAACACACTGCCGCCGCCATATTTGGCCGCATTCTCGATCAGATTGCCGAGCATTTCGTCCAGATCCTGCCGCTCCACACGGGCCGCGAGGGTTTTGTCGCCTGCCATGTCGAGGCGCACATGGGCGTAGAGACGGCTGACCGCGCGTTCGACCGATTCAAGGCTATCCCACACTTGCGCGCGGCTATGGCTGTGACCGCGCCGCCCAACGGCGCGCGCGCGTGCGAGATGGTGGTCCACCTGCCGCCGCATGGTCGTCGCTTCGCGTATCACCGTCTCCGCAAGGTCCGGCGCCTGCGCGGTCGCGCTGTTCATGATAACGGTGAGTGGCGTCTTCAGCGCATGGGCGAGGTTGCCGGCATGACGCCGCGACTCTTCAGCCTGCTTCTCATTATGATCCAATAAGGCGTTGAGTTCATTGACCATGGGCATAACCTCGTCGGGCAAGGCATCGGTCACACGGCTTTCCTGCCCGCTGCGCATCTGGGCTATCGCCTGCCGGACCGCGCGCAGCGGCCATAGACCGTAAAATGTCTGCAACGCCGCCAGGATGATAAGGCCCAACGCCAGCAACAGAAAGCTGATCACCAGGACAGAGCGCAATTCCTGAATCTGCCCGTCCAGACTATCACGGCTTTGGGCGACCATGAAGGTCCAGCTTATATCCGAATCCGGCAGCTTGATATTGCGTTCGGCAATACGCAGCGGCTCGTCCCGGAATTCATCGCTGTCGCGGAAATGGACGGCCTGGTCATTATGGCCTGCCGGTGTCCTCAAGGCGCGGTCCCACAAGGAACGCGACGGAAAGGGCATCGCGCCCTTCCCCGTGATTTGCCAGTAAAGGCCGCTATTGGGTTCCAGAAAACGCTGGTCGCCCAAAGGCCGGTTCATCCGAATTTCGCCATCGGGACCGATTTCGGCCGAGGCAATCATCGCGGTCAGCACATATTCGAGCTGGTTATCGAAATTCTGTTCAACAGAGTTGGTCAGCACCCGGTCCAGCGCGGCACCACCGCCGATCAGCAAGATCGTAATCCACGCTGCCGCCGTGATAATCATCCGGCGGGTAAGCGAACCCGTGCTCTGAAACTGGCTCCGCCATGACGGGGGTTTCACCGCCGTATGTATGACGGCAGGCGGATTCAGCTTACCGGTTCCTCAAGGCTGTATCCAAGGCCGCGGATGGTCGAAATGACATCCTGCCCCAGTTTCTTGCGGATGCGGGTAACGAACACTTCGATGGTGTTGGAATCGCGGTCGAAATCCTGATCGTAAATATGTTCGATCAACTCGGTGCGCGATACGACCTTGCCCTTATGGTGCATCAGATAGGATAGCAGCTTATATTCCTGCGCAGTCAGTTTGACCGGCTGGCCATCAAGGGTAACCCTGCCCGAGCGCGTGTCGAGACGCACATCGCCAACCGTCAGTTCCGACGACGCATTACCCGACGCACGACGGATCAGCGCACGCAGCCGAGCAATCAGCTCTTCGGTCTGGAACGGTTTGGCCAGATAATCGTCGGCACCGGCATCCAGACCGGCCACCTTGTCCGACCAGCTATCGCGCGCGGTCAGCACGAGGACGGGAAATTTGCGGCCCTCTTTGCGCCAGCGATCCAATACGGTCAGGCCGTCAATTTCGGGAAGACCCAGATCGAGAATAACGGCGTCATAATTCTCGGTCGAGCCCATATAATGGCCGTCTTCGCCATCGACCGAGAGATCCACGGCATATCCCGCGCCCTCCAGCGTTGTTTTTAACTGCTGGCCGAGTGTCGGTTCGTCTTCCACTATAAGGATGCGCATGCTGTCCCCTTCAAATGCTGAAATGCTTTAATGATGTTGGAAATGGGCTAGCAGATTAGCCGCCGCACGCAAAATCCTATCAACGCTGGCGCAGGACGCTGCCCGTTCTGCCATCGACATCCACGAAAATAACCCGGTCTTTGTTGATGAATTTCAGGCGATAGACCTGGGCGGTAGGATCATATTCAGGGCCGAGATATTGCATGCCGCGCATACGGGGGACGACAGTGCTTTCGATTTCCCGCAAGGATTTAACCTTGCCGTTCTGCCAATCTTCCCGCGCGTCATCCTGCTCACCGCGCCGTGCTTCGGCAGGCAGTGAGGCGGCGATCGCGGCCAGCATGGCCAAAGACAGAAATTTCTTCCGGTTCAACATAGCCCCCCATTTAGCGATGTGGCTTGAACACAATCTGAATGGGGTATCAACCTTTTGTTAGGGTTGATGGAGAGTGCAGGGTGCTGGTGCTGGACAATAGAGGCATTGGGAACAGTCGCTGAAGGGGCGGTCGTCATGCTTGTCGTCCACAACACAGCAACCCGTCACCCTGAACTTGTTTCAGGGTGACGGGCTTAAAAATAGATCCCGTATTTTCTATCTCAGCCTAATTCACTTCACCATTTCAAAGGTGAAAGAAACCGTCGCCCCGACGCTGAGTTCGCCCGGCGCAATCGGCGTCGACTTTTCAGACGCGTCCATGGCACGGGCCATCATCGGCACGGGCTGATAGCCGCCGCCCTGGCCTTCGGTTTCTTCAACACGCAGCACGCGCACATTGGTGTAGCCTGCCTTTTGCGCCATCGATTTGGCTCGGGCCATTGCGGTCGCCCACACCTTGTCGCGGGCCATTTCGCGGTATTTGCTATCGTCGTCGATGCCGAAGGTCGGACCGTTGAAATTGGTCGCGCCATCCACCGCCAGCGCATCCAGAAACGCGCCGAGCTTTTTCAGGTCGCGCAATTTGGCATTGACCATGTTGGATGCCTGATAGCCTTTGAAAACCTGCTGGCCATCGCGATAGTCGAACTGCTGGTTCAGGCTGATTTGGGTGGTCTGGATGTCCTTGTCGGCAATACCCAGTTTTTTCAGTCGTGCGACGACCGACGCCATTTGCACATTATTCTGGCGCACCGCTTCGCTCGCGGTTGGGGCGAGGGTCTGGACGCCTGTGGAAAATGTCGCGATGTCGGGCTTGGCTTCGACAGTGTCGCTGATCGTCAGGTCAATGACCGGATTTGTCGTCGTGATATTTACCTGCGTTGCCATCGCTTCCCCCGCTGTCATGCTGCCCGCTGCCAAAAGCGCTGCCAAAATCAACTTACGCATATTCTAACTCCTACATAGCACGGACCGATCATTTGGCGGTACGACGTGCCCAATCGATATAGGCTTTGCGAAGCTGAACGGTTGCCGAACCGGGTTTTCCATCCCCGATTATATGATCATTTATCCGTACAACCGGCATTACAAAGCCAGAGGCGGAGGAAACAAACGCTTCGGCTGCTTGTTCCGCTTCGGTGACAGAAAAAGGCCGCTCTTCAATAGGATGCCCCGCCAAGGGAAGAACCGCTGCCCGGGTTATGCCGTGCAATATTTCGCGGTTGAGCGGGTGGGTGACCAATGTGCCCGACTTTGTGATGATATGCGCGTTTTGGGCGGTTCCCTCGGTGATGAAGCCGTCGCGCACCATCCATGCATCATCCGCGCCGCGGGCGATGGCTTCGTTTTTCATCATCGATGCATAGAGCAATTGTGTGGTCTTTATGTCCGCCCGGCCCCAGCGCAGATCGGGCAAGGTGACGACATGGATTCCACGTGCAGCCAATGGGTTGTCGGCAAGGATGCGGCTTTGTGAAAAGGCCAATATTGTCGGCGCGGTACCGGGCGCGGGAAAAACGAAATCCCGATCCGCCGGTGCACCGCGTGTGACCTGCCAATAGATCATGCCCTCCTCCACCGCATTGCGCGCAACCAGTTCGCGGCAAATCGTCAGCCATGCGTCGGCGTCAGGGGCGCCTGCGATGCCAAGCTCCCCCAAAGACCGTGCTAGACGCTGCACATGCCCGTCAAAATCGACGAGCTTTCCATCCAGTACCGAGACCACTTCATATACCGAGTCGGAAAACAGAAAGCCGCGGTCGAATACCGACACCTTGCCTTCGCTTTCTAGGATGTAGCTGCCGTTGAGGTAGATGGTGCGCATATGTGAGGCCTTTCGCTTGGCTTGGGTCCTAAAGCGCGCGCGCGGTAGAAACAAGTTCGGGGTGACCGACCCGAGGAACAAAGCCACAGGGTTGCATTGCCAACGCCCTCCCCCTATCCGCGCAGCCATGTCCCAGCCTCCTGTCTTTGCCTTTGAAAATCTCGCCCTGCAGCAGGGTGGCGGCTGGTTGTTCGAGGATATCAACCTGTTCATCGGCGCGCGGGACCGGTTGGCGCTGATCGGGCGCAATGGTGCGGGCAAGACCACGTTGATGAAACTGGTTGCCGGAACGGTCGAGGCGGACAAGGGCAAGCGCGTGGTGGTGCCGGGCACGAATATTGTGATGCTCGACCAAGACCCTGACGTTGCCTCTTTTGACCGGCTGGTCGATTTTGCGGTGCATGGCGAAAAGGGCCCGCCCGAATATGCCGTGCGTGCGATTGCGGACCAGTTGGGCATCGACCTTGACCGTGAGGCGAAGACCGCGAGCGGCGGCGAAAAACGGCGCGCCGCGATTTGCCGTGCATTGGCAAGCGAGCCGGATCTTTTACTGCTGGATGAGCCGACCAACCACCTTGATCTGGCCGCCATCGAATGGCTCGAAGACTGGCTGACCCGTTATCGTGGTGCGTTCATGGTCATCAGCCATGACCGTACCTTTTTGACGCGTTTGACGCGGCAGACATTCTGGCTGGACCGGGGCTTGCTGCGGCGGAATGAAATCGGCTTTGGCGGATATGATGCCTGGACCGAGCGGGTTTATGCCGAAGATGCGCGCAACGCCGACCGGCTGGACGCGAAGCTGAAGATCGAGGCGCACTGGCTGGAACGCGGCGTGACCGCGCGGCGCAAGCGTAACCAGGGGCGGCTCGCCAAGCTCTATGAAATGCGCGCGGCGCGGGCGGCGATGATGGGGCCGCAGGGCACCGCAAAGCTGGCTGCGGCCAGCGATGACAGCAAGACCAAGACGGTCATCAACGCCGAAAGTGTCGGTAAAAGCTTTGGCGAGCGGACGATCATCAAGGATTTCACGCTGCGTATCCAGCGCGGGGACCGGATCGGTATTGTTGGCGCCAACGGCACTGGGAAGACCACGCTGATCCGCATTTTGACGGGCGAGACGCAGCCCGACACCGGCAGCATCACCCTGTCGCCGACGCTGACCGGTATTGTCATCGACCAGCAGCGCAAGTTGCTGTCGCCCGAAAAGCGTGTGCGCGACGTGCTCGCCGACGGCAGCGACTGGATCGACGTGCGCGGGGTGCGCAAGCATGTGCAGGGCTATCTCAAGGAATTCCTGTTCGACCCCGAACTGATCGAAGCGCGCATTGGCACGCTGTCGGGCGGCGAACAGTCACGCATCTTGCTCGCCCGCGAATTTGCGCGGGAGGCAAATTTGCTCGTGCTGGACGAGCCGACCAACGACCTCGATCTGGAAACGCTGGATTTGTTGCAGGAGGTGATCGCCGATTATGACGGCACCGTCCTGATCGTCAGCCACGACCGTGATTTCCTCGACCGCACGGTGAACCTAACGCTCGGCCTCGACGGGTCGGGCAAGGTCGATATTATCGCCGGCGGCTATGCCGACTGGGAAGCCAAACGCGACCGTCGCGACACCAATGATTCCCGCAAGAAATCGGACAAGGCTGCACCGGCGGAGCAATCCACCCCCAAACCCCCTGCCCGCCCCGCCAAATTATCCTATAAGGACCAGCGCGACTATGATCTGTTGCCGGGGCGGATCGAGGCGATTGACGCGGAGATTGCAGCCGCAGAAACCGAGATGGCCGACCCCGCGCTCTACACCCGCAACCCGGCGCGCTTTTCCGAACTGACCGCGAAGTGCGATGCATTGCGCGCCGAAAAGGAGGCGGCCGAGGAACGCTGGCTGGAACTGGCGATGCTGGTGGAGGAAATGGCGGGTTAAGCAGGGCCTAATGGGGTAGCTTGTAAAAATCCGCCAGCCGGTCGAGCGCGATTTTCAGCACCAGCCGGCCCGAGCGCACCGGCCATGCCAAGGCCCGCTCGGCAGCAGACATCGCCTCACCCGCGCACACCACGCGCCACGCGATATCGGCAAGGTCCGGCCCGACCACCGCAATCGCGGCATCAAAGCGCGCTTTTGCCGCCACCATCCGCTCGCTGGGGGTTAGCCCGGAAGGCGCTCCCCGCTTGGCATGGCCATGGGGAACAGGGTCCCAGCGCATCGTCACCCGCGGTTCCAGCACCGCGGCGGTATAATCCGCCCGCAAGGTTTCGCCCGCAAGCAATTGCCGGTCAGACACAAAGCCGCGCGCATAGAGCCAGGACAAAGGCGATTCCGCCAGATTGACGGTCACCGTCCGGCTACGCGCCCGCCCCTTGGCTTCGGAAAGGGGCTCAACCAGTTCGCGCTCCACCAAAGGGCGCGGATCGACAGAGCGGGGTACGACACAAACTTTACGGGGCATATCATTTCTCCATGTGAACAGAAATCACCCTTGCCATCCGGTAAATAATGTAGGAAAGAAAAAACCTATTTGGTGATAGGAGACGATGTGATGCAGAGCCGTATCCGGGACGTGCGCAGGGCGAAGGGGCTAACCTTGGCGGATGTGGCCGAACGCTGCACACCACCGACGACGGCGCAGACCGTAGGGCGGCTGGAAACCGGAACGCGTGTCTTGTCGCTCATCTGGATCAACCGCATCGCCGATGCTCTCGGCGTCGATTCGAGTGATCTCGTCGCCCTTCCCGATCAGCAATATCTCCCCGTTGCCGCCGTGTTGCAGGATGACGGAACCTTTGCGCCCATCAAGGAAGAACGGATCATGGTCCCCAATATCGGCGGGACCATGGTCGGGCTGCGTATTGCCGTATCGACGGGCGAATATCGGCGCGGCGATGAATTATGGATGGAGCAGTTGCAGCCCGATGCCTATGCGTCCGCGCTCAACCTCGATGTCCTCGTCCCCCGTCCGGGCGGGCGGTTCCTGTTCGGTCGGCTTCTGGGGCGTGACGACGGAAAGCTCCACATCCTCCCGCTGGAGGCGGGCGCCCGGCAGCAGGTTGTCACCGATCCCGCCTGGATTGCCAAGGCGGTCCGGCTGATCCGGAAGCTTTAGGGCATCGCCGTGCGCATCCTCACGCTCTCGACCCTGTTTCCGGCGGCCCACCGGCCCAATTTCGGCATTTTCGTTGAGCGCCAGACGGCGGCACTGACGGCGGTGCGCGACTTTGCAGTGACCGTGATCAACCCGATCGGCGTCGCCCCTTGGCCGCTGAGCCTGCTAAGCGACCAGCCCACATTGGCTCATGTCGCGGAAAAGGAGCAATGGGGCGAACTGGATGTCTATCGCCCCCGCTTCACCGCCATCCCCAAGATCGGTGGCCGGATGAATCCCGCGATGATCGCCCGCGCCGTCCTGCCGCTTGCCCGCGAACTTCACGCTCGGATCGGCTTCGACCTTATCGATGCCGAGTTTTTCTACCCGGACGGCCCGGCGGCCATGCGATTGTCGCAGGAACTCGGCATACCTTTCACGATCAAGGCGCGTGGCGGCGACATCCATCACTGGGGCAAGCAACCGGGATGTGCTGCGCAGGTCCAAGAAGCCGCCGGAAAGGCCGCCGGATTGCTCGCGGTTTCAAGCGCGCTGAAGGCCGACATGGTGGCGTTGGGAATGGATGCGGACAAGATCCGAGTGCACTATACCGGACTTGACCAAAGCCGGTTCGCCCTCCGCGATCGTGCGATGGAAAAGGCGAAGCTGGGCATCGCCGGTCCCCTCATCCTGAGTGTCGGCGCCCTCATTCCCCGCAAGGGTCAGGACCTGCTGATCGCCGCACTCCCATCACTGCCGGACGCCATGCTGCTGCTGGCGGGCAAAGGCGAGAGCGAAGCCGACTTTCGTGCGTTGGCGGCTGAACTCGGGGTCGCCGATCGCGTCGCCTTTTTGGGCAGTATGCCGCATGACGACCTGCCCGCCCTGTTCGCTGCAGCGGATATCATGGCGCTGGTGTCCGCCAGCGAGGGGCTGGCCAATGCATGGGTCGAGGCGCTGGCCTGCGGAACGCCGATTATCGCGAGCGATGTAGGCGGTATCAGGGAGCTGGTCAAAACACCCGCCGCGGGCCGAATCGTGGCGCGCACGCCGGAAGCTATTGCGGCTGCGGCGCGCGACATATTGGCAAATCCCCCTGCCCGCGAGGAGGTCGCCGCCAATGTCAGCGCCTTTTCATGGGATGAAAATGCGCGGCAACTGGCGGCGTTTTTCAGGGATGTGGTGCGGTAAGGGGTGGTGAGGACGCCCCCCTGTTGAATAGCCTTGCCCTAACAACCAGGCCCGTCACCCTGAACTTGGTTCAGGGTCTATTTGTCAGCCCAGACCTGCGCTATCGTGGGAAGCCCTACAGTTTCGCACTGTTGCTTTTTATCTCTTGCGAACCGGGATCGCTGCACGATGGACCCTGAACCAAGTTCAGGGTGACGCAAAACTATAAGATGCGGGGGGAACGATACCCTTAAGCACCGTTCCCAAATTTAAACCTTATGGCTGCGCGCCGAAGCTTTCGCCCATGCGCTCGGCCTTTGGCGTTGCGCTTTCACCGGGGACGAAGCTGTGCGGTCCGACCTTGAGCCAGATCAATATCGGCGCCGCCTGATAGATGGACGAATAGGTCCCGACGATAATCCCGAATGCCATGGCAAGGCTGAAGCCAAAGATAACATCGGGGCCGAAGAACACGAGAACGAGCAACGGCAGCGAGATCGAGACGCTGGTCATCACCGTACGGGCCAATGTTTCGTTGACCGACAGGTTCAGCAAACCGGCCATATCCATCTTGCGGAACTTCATGAGATTCTCGCGTATTCGGTCATAAACCACGACCGTATCGTTCAACGAATAACCGATAATCGTCAGCAACGCCGCGATGATATTAAGGTCGAATTCCAGCCCCACGAGCGAGAACAGCCCGAAGGTTAGCGTCACGTCATGGACAAGGGACCAGATGGCCCCGATCCCGAACTGCCATTCAAACCGTATCCAGATATACAGAGAGACCCCGGCCATGGCGGCCAAAAGCGCAAGCATCCCCTTGCTGAACAATTCCTCCGACACTTTACCGGACACCGAGTCGACCCCGTCGATACGCACGCCGGGATAATCGGCCTTCAACTTGTCGGTAATCTTCACCGCCATGGCGTTGGCCAGTTCCGGCTTTTTATCCGCGCCGTCGGGCAGCTTCATGCGGATCGATACCTGATTTTCCTTGCCGAAGCGCTGGATCGTCGGTTCGCCATAGCCCAACGTGGCAACCTTGGTGCGCAGCTCCGAAACCGGTGCGGTCGCGCTTTGAGTGAAGGTTGCACGGATCATCTGGCCACCGATGAAATCGACGCCGAAGTTCAATCCTTTGGTGGCAACCAATCCCACCGATGCCGCCATAAGCACGATGCTCAGCGCAAAGGCGAATACACGCCATCTCAGAAAGTCGATATTGGTATCGTCGGGAACAAGCTTGAGTAATTTCATGGCACTTTACCTCAGATAACCAGTTCTTGCGGACGGGTGCGCTTCACCCAACCGGCGACCCACATGCGGGTCAGCGTGACAGCCGTGAAGACCGATGTAACGATACCGATCATCAGAACGACGGCGAAGCCGCGGATCGGACCGGAACCGAAGATGAAGAGCAGAACCGCCGCAATCACGTTGGTGCTGTTCGCGTCGAAAATCGCGCGACTGGCTTCTTTATAGCCGAACTCGATGGCCTGAACGACGCGCCGCCCTCGCTTCAATTCTTCGCGTATACGTTCGTTGATCAGCACGTTCGCGTCGACCGCGGCGCCGATGGTCAGAACGAAGCCGGCAATACCCGGCAAGGTCAGCGTGGCATTCGCCATCGCCATCACGCCGAGGATGAGGCCGATGTTGATGACCAGTGCCATGTTGGCGTACATGCCGAAACGGCCGTAAACCAGGAACATCAGCACCAGAATGGAGGTCGTTCCGATCACTGCGGCGAGGACACCCCGCCGGATCGAATCGGCCCCAAGATCAGGGCCGACCGAACGCTCTTCAACGATTTTCAAGTCCACCGGCAAGGCACCGGAGCGCAGCGAAATCGAGAGCGCGTTGGCGCTTTCCACGGTGAAGCTACCGGAAATCTGCGAAATACCACCAAAGATGGGCTCCTTGATTTGCGGTGCCGAAATAACCTGTCCGTCCAGAATGATGGCGAAAAGTTTGCCGGTATTTTGCTGCGTCATACGCGCGAATTTCTGGCCGCCTTCGCTGTCGAACTGGATGGTGACGGCAGGTTCGTTGGTTTGCTGGTCAAAGGTCGGATCGGCCTTGATCAGCTTGTCGCCCGAAATACCGCCCAAGCGGCGAACTGCGATGTTCGGAAGTCCGGACGGGTTGTCGGGATAAGGCAAAACTTGGCTGCCGACGCGGGCGACGCCCTTTGCGGTCTGGTCCGGATCGGCCTGTTCATCGACCAGTTTGAATTCCAGCTTTGCCGTTTTACCGATCAGCGCCTTTAACGCTTCGGGATCTTCCAGACCGGGAACCTGCACCACGATGCGGTTGTCACCCTGACGGATAATCGTCGGCTCCAGCGTTCCCAGCGCGTTGATACGACGGTCGATCACGTCCTTTGCCGTGTCCATCGCCTGATCCAGCGCGGTTTCATTACCCGTGCTTGCCGGCGTCAGGACAATGCGGTTGCCGTCGTTGACGCCGATATTCCAATCGCGGCTGCCAAGGGTGTTGCTTGTCAAAGGCAATAACGCCTCCCGAGCCGCATCAACCTGAGACGAATCCGTGACGGTAAAGCTCAACTGCCCATTGGCACGCGACACATTACCTATTGCAACGCGCGGGTCGGTGCGGCGCATGGCGGCGCGAACGCTGTCTTCCAACGCTTCCAACCGGGTTTCGGCAAGCTGCGACGTATCGGCTTCGAGCAAAATGTGGCTACCACCCGCCAGATCGAGACCGAGGTTGATGGTAGGTGTCGGGACATATTGCGCAAGCTGTGCCCGCATGGAAGTCGGCAAGACGCTTGGAATAGCGAGCAACACACCGAAGAGCACCAGAAGGCTCAACATCCATACACGCCAACGGGGAAAATCTAACATAATCGGGTTCCGAACGGACTGGAAAAAGGAATTTGGGGTCGACGGTCTACCCGTTCAACCCCAAGGGATCAGTCATTGGCCGCCTTGGTGCCGCGCGACTGCACATTGGCCAGTGTCGCCTTCAGCGCCTTAACGCGCACATTGGGGGCGATTTCGACTTCGACATGATCGTCGGCAACCTTGGTCACCTTACCCATCAAGCCGCCACCGGTCACGACTTCGTCATTCTTCTGCACAGCGTTGATCTTCGCCTCATGTTCCTTCGCACGCTTTTGCTGCGGACGGATCAGGAAGAAGTAGAAAACAACGAAAATGAGGAGGAGTGGAACGATCTGCACAAAAAATGCCGAACCACCGGCAGCTGGCGCAGCAGCCAAAAAGAGAAGCGAATCCATCGAAAATCCTTGCGACAATGATTTTAGGGCACCGTCTTTTGAGCGGTGCGGTGAAACAATCGGGCGCGATTATCACCTGCACCCCCGCGACGCAACGTCAAAGCACCGAAACCGCCTTGCTTTTGCCAAAGCACCACCATATAGGCGCGCTTCCAATGCCGCAGCGCGGACATTGGCGGTCGGGACGTAGCGCAGCCTGGTAGCGCATCACACTGGGGGTGTGGGGGTCGGAGGTTCGAATCCTCTCGTCCCGACCAATATTTCAATAACTTAGCGGCGATTTCTCAACAACACACCACCCCAGCTTTGCTCTGGTGGTGCGCTGGTGGTGCAGATATTGCCAGTATGTTCTCATCGTGATGCATCGCTGAGCATCGAAAATGAACATCGCCAGCCCCCTTTTCCGAATTGAACGCCGGGCCGATTCCCCCTAATCCGACTGGACGGATGCAGGAGCAATTGCCCCTCAGCCCCGCCGAGTTCGTCAAAATCCGGGACGGCTTCATTGCGTTTCTCAAGCAACCGGCTGGGACACCCATCGAGCTGATTATTCCGAAGGATGTTCTCGACGCGATGGCATTGGCTGCGCGCCGGGGCCGCAGGCGTCAACAGGTCCTCGATGTCCTGCGCGGCATCTCCATAGTGGCTGTTGCGGTTGGCGCAGCTCTTGCCGTGTTCAGGGAGCCAATGGCCGTCGGAGTTGCGGTCCTGCTGGCCAGTGGGGTGACTTTCGTTTGGGCGCACAACAAGAGCAAGATTCGCTTCGAGCCAGAAATCGACGAGCTGGTCACCGAGCCGAATGTCGTGCTCCAACGCAATCTGAGAGCGCTGGAAGATTACAAGCATCTGATCGCGAACGGCGACATCATTTGCGACGAGCGGCTGCCGGATGGAACGGTCAAGCCGCTGTCACAGAAAGCACGTGCTGCCTTCCTCGCGGACCATGGCTCCCTCTTTGTCCTCAGCCGCGATCAATCGCTTTGGCAATGCACCCCGCACAGGCCAATTCCGATGAGCGCCTTATGGGTCAGACTTGGCGGGCGAGTTGCGCCCGTCTTCGTGACATCGCGCACCTTGCTTGAAACCCCAGATCGCGAATTGTTCGATAAGCGCATCAACTGGCTTCTGTCACATGCCGACAAAGCGGGTTCAAAAGCCAAGGGATTTCGCGAAGCGATCCAGATCATCGTCGCACTGCGACGCCCGGAGTTCGAAGGCAAGACATTCGAACAGAAGAAAGAAAAGCTGCGCGACGAAGGAACGGCTGATAGCAGAATGGAGAAAATTCACGCAGGCATCTACCCGCCATTCAATGGCTTTCTCCGCAATTTGCCGATGCATGAATTTCCGTGAATGTGGAACTGAATTCACCCTGACGCCCCGATTTGCGACCTCCTGCATTCCAGCGAATGAAAGGACCACGCAATGCCTCCGAACCGGGACCAGCTCCTGACCGTAACTGACGTGCTCAACGTCACCGGCTTCAAATCCCGCACCACACTGTATCGCCGCGCACGCAGCGGCGCATTTCCGTGCCCCTGCCATATAGGCGCGGGCAAAATCCGTTGGCGCTCGGGCGACATCGAGGACTGGCTGAGCAGCCTCCAGACCCGTCGCTACTGACCTGCCCCACCGCCGAACCGGCCCAGCTTAATTGCTTGGCGGGCGCACCTGCCCTCACCCCCACGAACACTTGCAATCGTGATTTCACGAAAGGATGCCCCATGTCGATTTTCCAACGCGTCATGGATCGGCTCGCCGATTCCATCTGGATTGGCCGCAAGGTCAATCTGCGCTTCACCGCTGAATATCGGACTGCCTGCTACGTCGTGCCGCTGATCAACAAGCTGCTCGCCGAGGGCGAGGACGGTGACACATACCGAGCCGCGCTTGTCCCGTGGCACGAGGCCGAGCGGCCACCGCTTGCATCCTATCAGGGTGACACATCCCGGTGCAGGATCGACGGGCCTTGGCAGGAAGCTGGGCGGGACTGGGTTCCGCTTGGCGGCTTGATCTTGTCACCCGGCGTTACTGCCCATCTTGATCCGTTCGAGGCGCAGGCACTTCACGAAAAGATGCAGCAGGCGATTGAGGCCGTCATTCGAACGTGGGTCGAAGATCACGATCTAACTGCACTGCCACCGGTCCCGGAGCATTTCGACAGGTGCAGGGCTGACCGGAAAGCCAAGGCGCTGATCGCGGCTTTGGCTGGCGGCGACCGGCAGGCAGATGCTTCGACAAAGCCGCCCGCTGCCACGGCCAAAACTGCATCTGGCGAACCCGTTCCCGCGCTTTGCGCCGTATGCCGGAAGGGGCTGGGTCATGCTTGAACCGAACCGCCAAAAGGCAATGTTGGGGGGCTGCGATGCTACGCATCGAGCCAGCAATTCAGATACACACCTCACGCACGGGTGCATGGCGCAATTCTGCGGGTTTGGCGGGATGCTAATAGCCTCTCGCCAAAGGTCAGACCGCGAGAACGGCGTAATTCTGCCATTTTCCGCGATGGCAAATAGCATCTCATCGGGTGCGGCACGATGAGCGCCCGCGCCCAGACCGTGCGGCTAACCCCCGCCCGTCATCGCGCCCTTGCCGGGTTCGCCAAGAGCTATGGATTAAGCGAATATGCGATGCTCGCCCGCGTCGTAGACGCGGGCCTTGCCGCCCTCGTTCGCGGGGCAGGCAACCAGATCGACAACCGCGAGATCGTCAGCGAACTGGCGTCGGTCAGCACCCGCATAGTCGATGTCGAGCGGATGCTGGACCGGGCATTGTTCACCGCTTGCGCGGCCTATTGCTATGCCCGCCATGCGGCGCTGGGTGCTCACACGACCGATGAGGCCGTCACCGCCGAGATCAACGCGGCCTATGACCGCCAGCGGCGGCGCGCGCAGGAGGGCCGGGAATGAACCAGTCTCACGACCGGCGCGCCCATGCCGACGCCTTGCGCCGCCACAACCGCAACAATCAGGCCGCGCGCTTCCGGCGGCAGGCAGGTATCATGCTTGCGTCCATCGCTATGGGCGCAGTCGCAACACCTTATGTGGCGTTGGACCAGCAGGCGATGCAGGCAGCGGGCACATACGCCGCCGCCAAGGCAAAACTGTGGTTCGCCCAAGGCACGGTGGTCGATCCAGCCATAACGATCAGCCAGGACGGCCAAGCCTATGCCGTTCCGGCCCGCGCGGTTGCCGCGCATCCCTATTACGGCAATGCGGCGCACGATGTCTTTGCATACGGGATTTGGGGATGCTCGCTGGGCTTTGGCGGATGGCTGGTGAGCCTGATCCTGTTGCGCGGAGCCATCGCCCGGCAGCGCGAACGCGCGTTGCGTGACCGAGTTATCGCCGGAACGCTGGTGACGAGCGAGGCAGGACTGGCGACGTTGACCAGCACCGAGGCGCAGCCCAATGCCTTGCACGTTGGCACCGTTCCCATTCCCGGCAGGCTCGAAACCCGGCACGTGGCGATGATCGGCACGACCGGCAGCGGCAAGACCACCGCCTTGCGCCAGATGCTCGACGGGATCGAAGCGCGGGGCGAAGCCGCCTTGGTCTATGACACCAGCGGCGAGTTCGTCGCGCATTACTACCAGCCCGAACGCGGCGACGTGATCCTGAACCCGTTCGATGCCCGGTGCGCCTACTGGTCGCCCTTCGCCGAGATTGCCCACCCCGCCGACGCCGACCGCATTGCCCGCCAGCTCATTACCGAGACAGGGCAACATGACAGCGACGTGTGGCTCGACACCAGCCGCATCCTTGTCGCTAACATGATCCGAGCGCTCTGGCGCGAAGGCAACGCCACCTTGCCCGCTTTGCTGCACGCCTTGCAGGACCGGACCAAGGATGACCTGAAAACGTGGCTGGCAGGCAGTTCATCGGCGCGGACCTTTGCCGATGATGCCGACCGGGCGACAGGCAGCGTGCTGTTCATGCTCGCGAAGGCCGCCGATCTTATCCAGTTTCTGAGAGTTGATGGCAGCGGCGGGACACCCTTCGCATTCCGGGATTTCATACACGGGCTGGACAAGCGCAAGGGCGCGAAACCGTGGATATTCGTGCCGCGCAAGGAGGACTATTTCGAGGCGTCGAAGCCCTTGCTCGCCTGCTGGCTGGAATGCGCGGCCAGCGCCGTGCTGGGCCTTCCCCCATCGCCCGACCGGCGCATCTGGTTCGTGCTGGACGAGCTGGCCGATTTACCCCGCGTCGATAATCTGGCGCGGCTGCTACCCGAGGGCCGCAAGTTCGGTGCCGCAGTGGTGCTGACCTTTCAGGCGCTGGGCCAGATGCAGCATCGCTACGGCCCGAAGATCGCCGAAGCCATGCTGGGCTGCTGCAACACCAAGCTGTTCCTGCAAACCATCGACAGCGAGACGCGCGTCTGGGCCAGCCAGACCATCGGCGAATGCGAGGTCGAGATTCAGACCATGACCGACGCGCTGGCAGACGGCGACGACAAGCCCCGGACCACGCTGAGCAAAATCCGCAAGATGCGCCCGGCTATTCTGGAAAGCGAACTGCGCCTGCCCAAGTTCGAGGGCTACTTGCTGTTCCCGGACGGCTTGCCGGTGGCGCGGATCAGGCTGACCGCCGATCATATCGCGCGGCGCGGGGGTGCCCGTCAGCCAGGATTTGTGCCCGGCGATGTTAAGGCCACCCACTGGAAGCAGCCAGAGGCGACCGCGCCAAAGGCTGTGCCGCCGCCGACGCCATCGCCCACCAGCAAGGGGCCAGTCTGATGGTTGCATCCGTGTCCGCGCTGACCAGTTCGGGTCAGGCCGCCAGCTATTATGAATCCGCTGGCGAATATTATGCCGACGGGGGCCAGTCCCCATCGGAATGGCAGGGCAAAGGCGCGGAGGAGTTGGGCTTGTCCGGCGATGTTGACCGCGACCAGTTTCGCGAGTTGCTGGATGGCAAAGTTGCCGACCAGCAGTTGGGAACCACGCGCGACGGCAAGCTGGAACACCGCCCCGGCTGGGATGTGACCTTGAGCGCGCCAAAGTCCGTGTCGATCATGGCCGAGGTGGCGGGCGACCGGCGATTGATCGCGGCGCACGGGGCAGCGGTGAAAACCGCACTTGCCCATGTCGAGAGCCATATGGCGGCAACCCGCATCCGTGACGGCGGCGCGGTAAACCGTGAGGCTACCGGCAATCTTGTCGTCGCCAGCTTTCAGCACGGCACGAGCCGCGCCCAAGACCCGCAGCTTCACACCCACAATGTCATTCTCAATGCCACCAAGGGCGAGGATGGCACATGGCGTAGCCTTGAACCGCGCGCGATCTACCAACTGCAAAAGCAGATTGGTGCGATTTACCGGCAGGAGCTGGCCTTGAAGGTGCGTGAGTTGGGTTATGAGATCGAAGTGGGCAAAGGCTCCATGTTCGAGATCAAGGGCGTTTCGCCCGAGGTCATGGCCGCATTCAGCACCCGTAGCGCCGAGATCGAGGCCGCACTTGGCGAACGTGGCACGTCCCGCGACGATGCCTCCGCCGCGGAGAAGCAGGTTGCGGCACTCGATACCCGGCAGGCCAAAGTCTCCACCGATCCTGCGGCGCTTGTCGCAGATTGGCGCGATACCGCCAGCGCAGCCGGGTTCGGGCCGGAGGCAAGGCTGGCGATGGTCAAAGAGGCCGAGGGCATCGCCGTCAGCAAGGACCATCGCGCCACTATGGACATGCAGGGCGACAGCGCCGCAAGCCGCGCCGTCGCTCATGCCGCCGACAAGCTGGGCGAACGCCAGTCAGTGTTTTCGTTCGCTGCATTGCGCGAGGAGGCCGGGCGCGTCGGACTGGGCAAGGTCAGCTATGCCCAAATCACCGAGGCCATTGCAACCACCACCAAACAGGGCGACTTGATCGAGCATCCCCACATCGACCGGCGCGGCGCGGAATTTGCGGGATTTACCACCCGCGCCAATGTCGAAACCGAGGCCAAGTTGTTGCGGATCGAGGCGGAGGGGCGCGGCGCGCTGTCCCCTATCGCCACACCGCTTGTCGCCGCCATGGCCGTGGCAACCGCATCGGCGCAGGGTGAACGCGCGGGCTTTGGCTGGAATGCCGACCAGCGCGCCGCGACCGAGCAGCTATTGACCAGCCGCAACCGCATAACCGCGTTGCAGGGCTATGCTGGCACGGCAAAGACCACCACCGTTCTGGCAACCTTTGCCCGCGAGGCCGAGGCGCGGGGCGTTCCCGTTGTCACGCTTGCGCCCACCGCGTCGGCAGCGATGGTCTTGGGCGAGGCGCTTGGCGTGCGCAGCGATACCGTTGCCCGGCACCTGCTATCACCCGAGCGCCCAAGTCAGGGACAGCCCGCAGCATGGATCGTGGACGAGGCATCGCTGTTGTCCGCCCGCGATACTGCCAAGCTGTTCGACCTGGCGAAGAAGCAGAACGCCCGCGTCATCCTCGTGGGCGATGTAAAGCAGCTCGGATCGGTCGAAGCAGGCGCGGCTTTCGCGCAGTTGCAGGGCGCGGGCATGGAGGTTGCCAAGCTGAGCGAGATCGTCCGGCAGACCAATACCGCGACCAAGGACGCAGTGCTGGCATCCATCGAGGGGGACGCCAAGAAGGCTCTCGCCGCGCTGGACCGTGGCGGCGGCAGGATCGTGGAGAATGCCGACCGTGCCGAACGGTTTACCGCCATCGCCGAGCAATATGCCAAGCTGGACAAGGCCAGCCGCGCCCGCACCCTTGTTATCGAGCCATCACGCGAGGGCCGTGATACGCTGACCGCCGACATACGCGCGGAGCTTGCCAAAACGGGTGCGCTGACCGGACCCGTCGTCACCATGCAAAGCCTTGCCAACAAAGGGCTGACCCGCGCCGAGGCTCGCGACCCGATGAGTTATGACAAGGGCGATGTTGTCCGCTTCACCCGCGACTATGCCGACAAGGGCGTGGCGCGCGGGGAAGCGTATAGGGTGGAGAGCATAGACCCGGCCAAAGCCTCCATTGCGCTCAAATCAGAAGACGGGCGGGAGGTCGATTGGCGTTTGCGGCAATGGGGCGCAGGCAACAGCCAGACATTCGCCGCCCAATCGCTCGAACTCAAAACCGGCGACAGCATCCGGTTCACCCGCAACGACCGGGAGGCGGGACGGATCAATGGCGCGCGCGGCGAAGTGACCGCGATTGACGCGCAGGCTCGCACGGCGGAAATCCGAAATCCGCGCGGCCAAACCCAGACCTTGCGCCTTGATGCTGCCCGCGACCAGCACATTGCTCATGCCTATGTTGAAACCGCGTTCGCCGCCCAAGGCCGCACCGCCGATCATGTGATGATCCACGCCGACAGCAAGGCCACCAACCTTGTCGATCAGAAGTCATTCTATGTCGGCATATCCCGCGCGAAGGAGTCCGTCGCGATCTACACCAATGATCGCGGCAAGCTGGTTTCCGCGATCAATGAGCGGGCAGGGCAAGTGCAAACCGCCATCGCACAGGCCGCTATGCCGGGACCATCGGCGTCGAAGGCGGCAAGTGCAGGAATCGGGTAAGCAATGCGTTGAGAACAATCGCAGTTCAGTCTATCGTCAGCGCCCAGGAGCGACACTGACGCGATGTTTATTCCAAAGTATTGTAAATGAACCTGATCAAATCAAAAAAGCGCGTTGCCGATCATGGGGAGGTGTTCACGCCGCCTTGGTTAGTCGAGCAGATGCTTGACCTTGTAAAAGGCGAAGCGGAGCGGATCGACGCGCGCTTTCTTGAACCGGCTTGCGGCAGCGGTAATTTCCTCGTGCCGATCCTGCAACGCAAATTGGCGGCTGTGGAATTGAAGTTCGGCAAGTCAGACTTCGAGAAGCGGCATTATGCGCTTTATGGCTTGATGTGCGCCTATGGAGTGGAACTGCTGGAGGATAACATCGCGGAATGCCGGGCCAACATGCTGGACATTTTTGCGGATTATCTGGGCTTGGACGAAGCCGACGACCTTTATCGCGCCGCTAGCCATGTGCTTTCGCTCAACCTTGTCCATGGGGATGCGATGACAATGCGCGGCGTTGACGGCAATCCGATCACCGTTGTGGAGTGGGGCTATCTGGGCAAGGGCAAGTTCCAGCGCCGCGATTTCCGGCTTGATGTGCTGACCGGCATGGCGAGTTTCAGCGCCGAAGGTTCGCTTTTCGCCGGACTTGGCAAGCATGAGATTTTTACCCCGGCAAAGAGCTATCCGCCGATGACCATTCCCGATCTGGCGGTGGCATTTGATGACTTGGGGGCGGCAGCATGATCGAACCGGCCAGCTTTGCCCTGCGCGGGCGCAATCCCGATGTGCTGACCTGCATTGCCAACCTGTCGAACGATGAGGTTTTCACACCGCCCGAATTTGCCAATCGGATGCTGGACACGCTGACGCAGGCTTGGACGGAGAGCCATGCCGGTGCGGACATTTGGGCGAATAGTTCGGTCAGGTTTCTGGACCCATTCACAAAATCGGGCGTGTTCCTGCGCGAGATTGCAAAGCGCCTGATCGCAGGGCTTGAAGCGGAGATTCCCGACCTTCAAACGCGCGTAGATCACATCCTTACGCAGCAAATCTTCGGCATCGGCATTACGCGGCTGACCAGCCTGCTGGCGCGCCGCAGCCTCTATTGTTCCAAGCACGCCACGGGCAAATATTCCATTACCAGTTCGTTCGAGAATGATGATGGGAACATCTGGTTTCAGCACACCGATCATTCGTGGGTCGGCAGCAGCAAATGGACCAATGTTACCGACAAGCAGGGCAACACGGTCAAGAAGTTTGCCGAAGGCAAGGACGGCAAATGCGCGTTTTGCGGGGCACCGCGCGCTATCTTTGATCGTGGCCCAGAGCTGGAAAACCACGCCTATGCTTTCATACACACCAACGACATCAAAGCCCGCGTTGCCGAGCTTTTCGGAGGCGACATGCAGTTTGACGTAATCATCGGAAACCCCCCGTATCAGTTAAAAGGCGGGGGTGGAGGATCGAATGACTCCTCAATCTACCACCTTTTTGTCGAGCAGGCGATGGACTTGGAGCCTCGATTCCTGTCCATGGTTATTCCATCCCGCTGGCTGGCAGGCGGTCGAGACATGGGTTCTTTCAGGAAGCGGATGTTTACCGATGGGCATATTCGCGAGTTAATTGACTACACGAAAATGAGCACCGCTTTTCCCGGCGTCGATTTCGAAGGCGGAGTCGGCTATTTTCTATGGGACAGAGAAACCACTGGTTCATGCCGGTACACCCTCTTCCAAGGGGAGGAAGAGCTGCCAACCGTCGAGCGGAAGCTTGACCAGCATGACATTTTCGTGCGCGATACCCGCGCGCTCTCCATTCTTGAAAAGGTTCTTGCCAAACGTGAGGCGACGCTGGAATCGGTCGTGAGTGGCGATACGCCATTTGGCTTGGCTACAAATTTCACAGACTATTCAACGAAAAGCAATCCCGGCGCGCTTTCAATTTATCTGACTGTGAAAGGGCGGCGCACGACCGGCTGGGTGGACGATTCAATCATCAGAAAAAATCGCCAACTGATACCAAATTGGAAGGTGTTGTTACCTGAAGCATACGGTGAGCGTGGAGCCATTCCCGCAATGGTCCTCGGCCCTCCGATTATAGCCGTGCCAAATTCAGTATGCACTCAGACATACCTTGTGGCTGGTCCTTTTGCCTCTGAAACAGAGGCACGTAGCTTTACGAGTTACTATCGCACGCGTTTGTTCAGATTTCTGGTTTCTTTGAGAAAAATTACCCAGCACGCGCTCCGATCAACCTATACTTGGGTTCCTCAGCAGTCGTGGGATGCAAATTGGAACGACGCGGTTCTATACAAAAAATATGGATTGGCCGAAGACGAAATAGCCTACATTGAAAGCATGATACGCCCGATGGACGGTGACCTGTTCGATGAGTAGGTCAATTGATGAGATCCTTGCCCCCAAGCCCGAGGCCCGGTTACGAATTTATGCATGGACACCCAATGATGCGCCTTCCGCCTATGCGGGGTTAGTCAAAGTTGGGCAGACGACGCGGGCTGACGTCAACGACAGGATTCGGCAGTCTCAGGGCCAGATGCAGCAGGCTTATACGCTGCATGTAGACGCGCTGGCGGAACGAGACGATGGCACCTTGTTTCGCGACAACGATGTGCGCCAGCGGCTGATCGACAAGAAGTTCGAGAATGTCGTTATCGGCGCATCGCGAGAATGGATGCGGTGTTCGCCCGATGATGTGAAAACAGCCATTGCCGAGTTGCAAAAGGGCCTGCGGCTATCCGGCACGCATCACGAAGACTTTCCGCTGCGCGCCGAGCAAGCCGATGCCGTGGAAAAAACCATGGCCTATTTCAATTCAATCTGGACCGAGAACCCCAAGGCCGCGCCGCGCTTTCTGTGGAACGCCAAGATGCGCTTTGGCAAAACCTTCACCAGCTATCAGCTTGCCAAGCAAATGGCGGCAAAGCGGGTGTTGGTCGTCACCTTCAAGCCAGCCGTCGAAGATGCATGGCAATCTGACCTGGAGAGCCATGTCGATTTTGATGGATGGCAGTATCGTTCGCAGAACGCTAGAAACGGATCGGTCGAATATGATGCCGACCAACCGCTGGTATATTTCGGCTCCTTCCAAGACCTTCTAGGCCGCGATGCCTTGGGCAACATCAAGCTCAAGAACGAGTGGATTCACTCGGTAAACTGGGACTTGGTGGTTTTCGACGAATATCATTTTGGCGCGTGGCGGGATAGTGCCAAGGAACTGTTTGAGGGCGAAGAGGACGCCATTGCTCGCGAAGAGGCCCTGCTTTCGGCCAGAACCGAAAAGGAAATCGAGCGGCTCAATGCCAAGGCCGCCGATTTGCAGCAGCCGTTGGAGGCGGAATCGGAATTCTTGCCGATCAGGGCGCGGGCCTATCTCTATCTGTCCGGCACACCATTCAAGGCGCTGGCTACAGGCGAGTTTATCGAAGAGCAGATTTTTAACTGGACCTATACCGACGAACAGCGCGCCAAGGCCAATTTTGCCGCCGCGCATCCCGGAGAGCGCAATCCCTATGGCGCGCTGCCGATGCTCAGCTTGTTCACCTACCAGATGCCCGAAGAGCTGACCGCAATCGCAAGCGCGGGTGAGTTTGACGAATTCGACCTGAACGAATTTTTTTCAGCCAGTGGGAGCGGTGTCCTCGCGACCTTCAAGCACAAGGATGACGTGCAAAAATGGCTGAACATCATTCGCGGGTCATATAACCCGCAAACAGTCGAGAACCTGAAAACAGGCACAAAAGCGCCATTTCCATACGAAAATGCGCGGCTGCTGCCCTATCTCCAACATGCCTTCTGGTTTCTTCCCAATGTCGCGTCATGTCAGGCCATGGCAAACCTGCTTGAAGAGAAGCAGAACGTTTTTTGGCATGAATACAAAGTCATCATGGCCGCTGGTGGTGGAGCCGGGATGGGATTGGCTGCGCTAAAGCCGGTCAAGGATGCTATCGGCAGCGGCTTTGAGAGCAAGTCGATCACGCTTTCGTGTGGCAAACTCGCCACCGGGGTGACTGTTCCGCAATGGTCTTCCATCCTGATGCTGCGGAACCTGAAATCGCCTGAAACCTATTTTCAGGCAGCTTTCCGAGTGCAGTCCCCTTGGTCGATCAAGAATCCCGATGGCGACGATCCAAGCCGGGAAGATGTGCTGAAACCCGTCTGTTTCGTCTTCGATTTCGCACCCACACGCGCGCTGCGTCAGCTTTCAGATTATGGCATCGGCCTGTCGCCCGGCGAGCCGAACCCTGAAAACGCGGTGCGCGATCTGGTGTCCTTCCTTCCAGTGCTCGCACATGACGGCGCGATCTTGAAGCAGTTGGATGCAGGCGAAATCTTGGATTACGCAATGTCGGGGACCACTGGCACGCTGCTCGCGCGCAAGTGGGAATCTGCCATGCTGGTGAACGTGGACAACGACACGCTGCGCCGGGTGCTTTCAAACGAAGAAGCGATGGCGGCAGTGGGGCGGATCGAAGGTTGGCGCGAACTGGGCGACAACGTGATCGAGACGATCATCAACAAGGCCGAGAAGGTCAAAGACCTCAAAAACAAGGCCAAGGATGGCGGGCAGACCGAAAAGGAAAAGAAGGAATTGAGCGACGAGGAGCGCGAATACAAATCGCTCCGCAAGGAGGTACAGAAAAAACTCATAAAATTTGCCACCCGCATACCGGCATTCATGTATCTCACTGATTATCGCGAAAACAATCTGCAAGACATTATCCGGAAGCTTGAACCGGAGCTGTTTATGACCGTGACCGGTCTGACCATCGAGGATTTTCATCTTCTCGTCCGACTTAATGTGTTCAACACCGAGCGTATGAACGCGGCGGTGTTTGCGTTCCGCCGATATGAAGAAGCCTCGCTGCGATATACGGGGATCGATAGCCATCAGGGGCTTACCCACTACGGCCTTTACGACACGGTCGTGGCGAAAGAAGGCTGAAAGAGGCTGCTATGGAATTCAGGTTAGGCACGGCTGCGATAGTATTTCTGGGATCATATTTCCCTCTGAGCCTCATCCTATTCGCGCAGAATTTTCAGTATCCCATGCTCAGTCGGCAATTTTGCTGGCCATTGCGACAGGGGGCGTGCGAAATCCCTCTGGGTGCGCCGATATTCTCGATTAGTATGGTCGCTTTGACCCTTTTATGCCTGATAGTTACAATATTTTCTCTCAAAATCATAAAGCCAGCGCAAGATATTGAGGTGTTTTCGGCTAAGTATATTCCGACAGATTTGATGAACTACACCCTTCCTTACATTGTTTCTTTTATGAGCATAGAATACTCAGATACCGGGAAATTTGTAGGGTTTGTGGTGTTTTTGCTTTGGATATTTTGGATCAGTCATCGTTCCGGGCAAATTATACTCAATCCCGTTCTCATCGCGCTGTCATGGAGGATGTATGAGGTTGAATACAAGTTCCCCGGAAGCGACGCCAAGCATTCCGGTAAAGCTCTTGCACATGGACATTTGACCGCTGGTCCATTTAAGCAGTCTCTGGTGCAAGCCATTCAGATCATTAAGCCGTGAGGAACTAAATGCCCATACCCGCCGACTTTGCAGCATTCGATATTGCAGGCGCGGCGATGACCGTGTGGGCGTTCAAAAAGTCCGGTGGGGCGGGAGGAGCCGCACCAACCTTTTCGGGGCACTGGGTTGCGACGGACCCCGCTTTGGAGGCGGCTGTCAAAGCAGCGGTGCAGCAACGGCGCGTCGCAATCGAAGAGGTCAATCCCTACGGCCTGTTGGCTCAAAACAATGAAGCGAGCGCGTTATCAATTGGTGCGAATGAGACCTACGCCGATAGGATAGTTGCCGCCACAGCCGATCCCTTACCACAGCGGCGAGCAACAACTCTTCGCCATATTCAAAACACAGACTTCTATGTGATTAAATTGGTTAGTGGTGGGGTCACGCTCTATGCGGTTCGGAAAGCGGATTCATCATGGCATACCAAAAAAAGAGCAAAAGCAATTGACGCTCTCTTCCGTGATGAAACTTTGACGCTTGAACCTGCGCCTGCATTTTCATTGTCGACATACGTTGATTTCTTCATCTTCGATGGCACGATCTACATGCTGGACAAAGGGCATTTTGAATCCGTTCTCAGCTATCGACAGGCGCACGCAAATCAGTTCATCGCGCTACAAGCCGAGCCGGCTTTCAACGCCATTTTCACCGATATGGCACCGCTTGTAGCCCACATAGGCACGAACAAAATCCAGCTTCGCAGAGCGTGCGCAATCGAACTGAAAGGGCACTACCGCGATAATGACTTTATGTTGCGGCTGCGGCAACGCTTCCTGCAACTCCGTTTGAATATTATTTTCGATGCAAACGGAAAAATTGTACCCACGCCAGAGACATGCGCCGACATTATGACCGCACTCTTGGACCACCGGCTGTCCTCCGCGTTCTCGGAGGCCATATACGACGTGCCCGATGCTGTAGCTGTGGTCTGACACAGACTCTTGCGACGGTTGGACCGGGTTCAACCACGGCTTCCTTTTCTGCCTGACTCTCCTGCCTGACAGATTTCAGGGCGCCCCTTTCAGGCCGGGCTGTATCGCTAGCGCAACGGAACCGGCTCCGCCGTCTCCGCCCATGCGGGTTGCCATCCCTGTCGCGAGATAGTGCTGGCAAGCCCACCTTGCATTGAGCGCCGTAGCGGCGCGCCCCCTTCCCTGACCGGAGGAAGAAAGAGGCTCTGCCTCTCTCTCCCTGCAAGGTGCCGCTTTGGGGCCGTGGCTCACTGCGTTGCGCCCGCACCACCCCCGGCACCGGACCTTGCCCCCACTCTCTCCGCCCCTCGCCGGGTCGGCAGGGGTCATGCGCGGCATGACCCGCTGCGCGGATTGGAAGGGAGCAAACACCATGAACAAGCAAGACCCCCATAGCCGTATCACCGACCGCATTCTGGCCGAGCTGGAACAAGGCACCCGCCCATGGCTGAAGCCGTGGAGCGGCGGCGATATGGCCGCATCAGGCCAGCCCCGCCCCTTGCGCGCCACCGGCCAGCCCTATCGCGGGATCAATGTCCTTCTGTTGTGGATCGAGGCGCAGACGTCCGGCTTTGTCTGCCCGTCATGGATGACCTACCGGCAGGCGCAAGCCTTGGGTGCGCAGGTGCGTAAAGGCGAGCGCGGTGCAACCGTGGTCTACTACGGCGACAGCGCCAAGACTGTGCATGATGATACCACCGGCGAGGATCGGGAACAGGGCTTCCGCTTCCTCAAAACCTACACCGTGTTCAACGTGGCCCAGATAGACGGTTTACCGGAACGGTTCCAAATCGTGCCAGAACCCGCACCGGAGACTGAGCGCATCGCAGCCGCCGAGGCGTTCTTTGCCAGCATCCCCGCGACCGTAAACCACGGCGGCGACAAGGCATATTACATGCCGTCAGCCGACCGCATCCAGCTTCCGCCCTTCGCGGCTTTCCATGATGCCCATGGATATTACGCCACAAGGGGCCATGAAACCGTGCATTGGACCCGCCATGAAAGCCGTCTTGATCGCAGCTTTGGCCGCGAGAAATGGGGTGATGAAGGATACGCCCGAGAAGAATTGTGTGCAGAGCTTGGCGCGGCATTCCTTGCCGCCGACCTTGGCATTGCCCTGGAGCCGCGCCCTGATCATGCCAGCTATATCGCGAGTTGGATCAAGGTCTTGCAAAACGACACCCGCGCCATTGTGCAGGCCGCAGCTCATGCCGAACGCGCCATCGCCTTCCTGCATCAACTAGCGAACCCCGAAGCGATCAAAGAGGCGGCATAGCCCGCCAATGATTGAGGCCGCCCCGGTCTGGGGCGGCCACTTCGTTTGACCCGCCCACCCGATCCCATAAGCGGGCCGCTCCCTTCGGTCGCAGCCTGCGATAGAGAAGCATTGCGAGATCACATCATTTGATCGAGCGCGGCGATCGTTTCGCCAAGCACGCGCCTCAGCGAAAGGAGGCTTGCGCCCAGCGACATTTCCGGCCTTTCGGCCATCAACATCATGGCCTTCAGCACCGCGTTGGATTCCCGCGCCAACAGAATCAAATGCACGCCACTTGGGGCATTGGTGCCATTCAGCCAGTTTTTCGCGGTGCGATCACTGACGCCTGTCCATTTCATGATCATCTTCGTGCCGTTGCGCGTCGATCCAAACTCGACCTTCAAGGCCGAGGCGATCACCTGCGCGAATTCGGCATCCGTCAGTCTGTCGCGACCGACCGGAAATGAACTTCCCTTCTTCGGAAACATGTTGCCCTCCCTTTGCTGTTAGAGAGGAGAGAGCAGGCAGCGGAGAAGCATCCGGGCAACATCAAGGCGCGACCACGATGGTCATTGAATGGAAAACAGACGATGAATTCCGATCAGACGGCTCGCCACCAAAGCGGGCCGCTGAATATGTCCGTATGTCCACCGATCATCAGCAATATTCGACTGACAATCAGGCGACAGCAATACGCGCATATGCCGAGAGGCGGGGATTCGAGATTGTCCGCACCTATGCCGATGAAGGCAAAAGTGGCCTTCAAATTGGCGGGCGCGATTCCCTGCAACAGCTTCTCGCGGACATCGACGGCGGCAACGTCGATTTCGAGGCCGTTCTCGTTTATGACGTTAGCCGGTGGGGGCGTTTCCAAGACCCGGATGAAGCGGCCTATTATGAGCTGCGCTGCAAACGCGCCGGGATCACCGTTCACTATATCGCCGAACAGTTCGAGAACGACGGCACCATTGGTTCGTCGATCATCAAAACCGTCAAGCGGGCGATGGCCGGTGAATACAGCCGCGAATTGTCGGTTAAGGTGTTTGCGGGGCAATGCCGCCTTATCGGCCTTGGCTATCGCCAAGGTGGCGCACCTGGCTTCGGGCTTCGCCGGATGCTTGTCGATGAACGTGGCCAGCACAAGGGCATTTTGGCCCGTGGCGAGCACAAGAGCATCGCTACGGATCGGATCGTGCTGGTGCGGGGGCCGGATGAAGAAATCGCGACTGTCCGCGACATCTACCGCCAGTTCGTCGAGGACGGCAGATCGGAACGGCAAATCGCCGATTGGCTGAATGCCCAAGGCATCCGCTCCGACTTAGGGCGTGCATGGACGCGCGGTGCGGTCCACCAAATTCTCATCAACGACAAATACGCCGGTCACAACGTTTGGGGCCGCACATCCTTCAAGCTGAAAACCCGGCACGTTCGCAATGATCCATCGGACTGGATCAGGCACGACCAAGCATTTCCGGCCATTGTGTCGCAGGAGTTGTTCGAGCAAGCCCGCCGCATCATCGAGGAGCGGTCAAAGCGTCTGACCGACGATGACATGCTCGCGCTGCTGTCAGAAGCCTTGAAAAAGAACGGCTACCTGTCCGGCCTTATAATCGACGAATTCGAGGATGGGCCGTCCAGCAGTGCCTACCAGTCCCGCTTTGGCAGCCTGTTGCGCGCCTATTCACTTATCGGCTTCAGCCCCGACCACGATTATCGCTACATCGAGATCAACCGCGAATTGCGCCGGATGCACCCGTCGATTGTCAGGGACGTGATCGAGGGCGTGCGTGCCGCAGGCGGCACCGCGATCCAGAATCTCGAAGATGACACGCTGACAATCAACGACGAGATCACCGCCTCCATCGTTATCGCCCGGTGCAAGCTGACACGCGGCGGCCTCCGCCGCTGGAAAATCAGGCTCGACGAGACCTTGCGCCCTGACCTCACAATCTGCGTCAGAATGGACGAGGACAATATGACCGCGCACGACTTCTATATCTTGCCGCGCATGACCCTTGAGGAAAGCGTGCTGCGGTTGGCCGACCACAACGGCCTGTCGTTTGACGCATTCCGCTTCGACGCGCTGGATGGATTGTTCACCTTGGCGAAGCGCGTGCCATTTCGGCAGGCAGCATAAGCCGTGGCGCTGCCCGCCCAGCGCGTCGAGATGATCCCGATTGACCGGATCACCGTCGTCAATCCGCGCCTGCGCAACAAGAAGGTATTCAAGGGCATCGTCGAGAACATCGCCGAAGTTGGCCTCAAACGCCCGATCACCGTCACTAGTCGCCATGGCGAGGATGGACCGCTCTATGATCTTGTCTGCGGTCAGGGCCGCCTTGAGGCCTTCCGGCAACTTGGCCAGCTAGAAGTGCCTGCCTTGATCGTGACCGCCGATCAGGAAGATTGTTTCGTCGCCAGCCTCGTCGAGAATTGCGCCCGCCGTCAGCATCAGGCCGTGGACTTGTTGCAAGACATCCTCGGGATGCGCGGGCGCGGCTATTCCGACAACGAAATCGCCGCCATGACCGGGCTTTCCGCCAATTATGTCTATATCGTGGGAAGGCTTTTGGAACGCGGCGAGCGGCGTCTAGTCGCTGCCGTGGAGGCGGGCTATCTCCCCATATCCGTCGCCCTCGAAATCTGCGAAGCCGACGATCAGGGTGTGCAGGCCGCGTTGCACAAGGCCTATGAAGACAATCTCCTGCGCGGCCGCGCGCTGATCGCCGCACGCCGTTTGGTGGACGTGCGAAAGCGGTCTGGCAAGGCCGCCAAACTCACCAAGCTGGTAGGCAAAGATGCAGCGACAACACCCGAGGGGCTGGTGAAGGCCTTTCAGGAAGACACCGAACGAAAGCGCATGATGATCCGCAAGACAGAGGCGACCCGCAATCGCCTCGTCTTCATCGTCGAAGCGCTGAGCCAGCTATCGAACGACGAAACTTTCGTTGCGATCCTTGAAGATGAAGGGCTTGCAACGATTCCGGCCCGGCTTGCGGATCGGATTCACAAAGTCAGGATCAGCGTCCAGTGACCCGGAGCAATCGGCAGCGAAAAATCAAGCTGGCCTTTGAACAGACCAGTTTGCGGATTCAGCTTGGCGAGATCGAGCTTCTACGCGCGATGCCAGAATCGACCCGGAAATCGCCCAAATACGGCCAGATCGCGGCATCAATCACCGAAGTCGGCATTATCGAGCCGCCCGTCGTCGTTCGCGTGCCGGGGAAGGACGAGCGATACCGGCTGCTAGACGGGCATATCCGCATCGACATTCTGAAGGCGCGCGGGGACAAGGATGTTGTATGCCTAGTGGCGACCGACGACGAGGCCATCACCTACAATAAGCGCATCAGCCGCATGGCTATCGTTCAGGAACATAAAATGATCCTGAAGGCTCTTGAGAAGGGCGTTTCAGAGGAGCGCCTTGCGCGGGCGCTCAACGTCAACATTTCGAGTATTCGCAGCAAACGACGCTTGCTGGACGGAATTTGCGACGAGGTAGCAAAGCTGTTGCAAGACCGGATGGTGCCTCTCAACACATTTCGCGAGATGAAAAAGCTGCGCCCCATGCGGCAGATCGAAGTCGCCGAAACCATGATCGCGATGAACAGGTTTTCATGGCCCTATGCCAAGTCGCTTGTTGCCGCCACGCCGCAGCATCTGTTGACCAGCGAAAAACGCAAGACCGTGCGGGGTCTCAGCGATGAGCAGATCGAGCACATGGAACGGGAAGCGACAAACATCGACCGCGAGTTCCGCATGATCGAGCAAAGTTACGGAACCGACCATCTCGATTTGGTTTTGGCGACCGGCTATCTGGCCCGCATGACGGAAAACGTGCGCGTGGTTCACCACCTTGCCCGCTGTCACCCCGAACTGTTGGCCGAGTTCCAGCGGATCGTGCAACTCCGCGAAGCAGCGTAACCGTTCAAATCGCCTACAACACCCGCAGCATTCACGCCCTTCGCCAATGTCGGGCCTCGGACTTCACGCAGCAAGCGGCGATGCCATCTGCCCCTTCGCCGGACGCGCACGAGGTGCGACCGAAATCCTCACGCGGACATCCCGGTTGAACCGGTCGAGAATACGCATCAGCCGGTCAATGGTGAAACGGTCGAGTTTGACCTGGCGGATGCGCGAGAAATCCGCAGCCGCGATGCCGGTGCGCGCCTCGGCATCGCGCACCGTCAGTCCCTCGCTATCGAGCGTTTTGACGATTTCAGCGGCAAGGATAGCGCGAAACTGACGAAGGTTCGCGTCGGGCACATCGAAATCGGCAAAGACGTTGCCGGAACCACGGACCAGCTCGAAATCGTCATCATGGTCAGCCATCGAGCATCTCCTTCAACCGCTTGATACGCTCGCGCACGAGGTCGATTTCGTGGCGCGGCGTCGAAATTCCCTTGGTCGATTTCTTCTGGAAGGCATGAACCACCCAGATGTCGTCGCCCACTTGCAGCGCGTAAACGACGCGATAGGCGTCGCCGCGCTCCTTGATCGCCAGTTCCCACACACCTGCCCCAAGTCCGGCGAGCGGCTTGGCGATTTCCGGTGTCCCACCATCTGCCACGACAGTCAGGGCATCAAACGCCCGATTCATGGCCCGGTCGGGAAACGCCTCAAAATCCTTCCGCGCCGCCTTAATCCAAGAGATTGTGCGAAGGGTGTTACGCGATTTCGTCATATGTAGTCATATCTGCCAACAAAGTCAATCTACGATAACCGTCATGCCGCCGCTGCAAGGGACGTTCGGCGATCAAGCACCTCAACCGCCTTCAGCTTATGTTCGGGAGCGAGATGGGCATAGCGCAACGTCATGGCATAGTCGCTATGGCCGAGCAGCTCGCGAACGGTATTCAGATCGACACCCCCCATCACCAACCGCGATGCAAAGTGATGGCGCATGTCATGCCAACGGAATGCGGCAATGTCGGCATCCTTGAGCAAACGACGCCAAGAGAAGTTCACGCGATCAAACCGCTCCCCCGCTTCATTGAGGAACACCAACCCGTCCGCTTCTTCTGCCTGTGCACGCCAACCCTGCAGGACCAGAGTTGCCTCCCGGTTTAGCGGAATATGGCGCGTCCGCTTGGATTTGGCGGTAGCTCCTGTCACGGTCAGAATGCGCCGGTCGAGATCGACGTTGGACCATGTGAGATCGAACAATTCACCGCGACGGCAGCCAGTGTTGATTGACAGCAGGATGAGCGGCTTCACATGATCGGTGAACATTACCGTTCGCAGGCTGGGGAGCAGAACATAGCCGCGTTCACGCCGCCAATGATTGGCAGAATCGCGTTCGGCGCGACGGCGCTCCTCACGCGCATCCATCGCAGCGCGAAGCCTCTTCTCTTCATTGTCGTTGAGGAACCGGACCTTGAGGCAGTCGTCCGTTTTCGACTTCTTGACCTTGGCGAGAGGATTGGCCGAAATCAGTTCCCAATCGACAGCGCGATTGAGCGCTGCCTTGATCGACGAAATATCGCGGTTGATGGTTTCCAAACTGAGGCCTCGCTCAATCTCACTGGCGCGCCACTTCTCGACATCCAGCCCTGTGATTTCATCCAGCCGCTTATTCAGCAAGGACTTGAAAGCCGTCGCCAGCCGCTTGAGGTTCTGCGCGTGCGCCCGCTGATTGGCCTTCGCCCAGATTTTATAGTCGCCATCAAGGAAGTCTTGAAAGGTCGGGACGCCCGGCTTTGGCTTGCGTGCTTCTATAGGGTCAATCCCGCGATAAACATCAGCAAGGATCGTGCGGGCGCTCTCACGCGCATCGGCAACGCCGAGCACATCTGCCCGTCCGAGGAAGACCCGCTTCCCACGCCCGTATTCGCAATACCAAGATTTTACGCCCGATGGCATCACTCGCAGCACCAACCCCTTTAGCCTCGTGTCGCGATGCTCGACTTTGGAAGCCGGAACGGGCAACTTGTCGATTGCCATTTGGGTAAGTGCCGCACGCATCGTCTACCGCCTTTGCTTGGTCCGCGAATCATTCTGGTGGTGCGCTGGTGGTGCAACTTGGTGAAACAAGGCGCATCAAAATGGCACCGCGCGCAACGCCCTAAGTTATCAAAAAGTGGCTGATTTCTTAGGGAAAATCAAGAATTATCGGAGCAATTGCGTTGCACCATGAACCCCCAAAAAAAGCGGCTGGGGGTGTGGGGGTCGCAGGTTCGAATCCTGTCGTCCCGACCATTATATCGGATTTTTATAAGTTTCTGAAATAGTTGACAAAAATGCGCCATTTTTGACCTGTGTAGAAACTGTGTAGACGTTTTTGCGGTTCACCCAGAATGACAGCGGCTTGAGACAGCCGTTTTCTCATTATTTTGGTCGATAGCGAAATAGAGATTCAGTCACCGAAAGGCGCATTGATTGCAACGGCAACCGCTGCGGCGGCATGCGTTAGTGCCTGGCGCGGAATTAGGTCTGGCGTTGCAGCGGTTGCGGTTCGGTTTCAATTCGGCCAGTCCGCCTTTGGGCAATGCGCTCGTCGCCAGCCTACGGCGGCTAGAGGCCATGGTCATGGGGCTGTTGTTTGTGCTGCTCGCGGCGAAGACTCCACAGTTGCAAAGCTAGATTCGGGATAGTGGTGCGGACGGCGAACCATATCGGTTCCATCCGAGGTCAAATGCAGGAAGCTAGCTTGGCTTGTTTACCTATCCGTTGCCGGTCGAGACATTTGCGACATGGATACGCAGCGCGCGTTCTTGTCAATCGGGTTTGGCCTAATCGCGCTGGC
The DNA here is from genome assembly GCA_013823985.1 of Sphingopyxis sp. Taxonomy (GTDB): domain Bacteria; phylum Pseudomonadota; class Alphaproteobacteria; order Sphingomonadales; family Sphingomonadaceae; genus Sphingorhabdus_B. Next base: position 6,876 of record PNNB01000050.1, on the reverse strand, counting down.
CAAACTGGGAAAACGGCTTCTGGCATCAATGGCCCCGGCAGAACAGCAAACGCAAGCGGTCTCTGCCCAGCGGCCGGATAAACCAAACCACTTCCTGCCAAAGGCGGAAGTTCCGCCCGCGCCACCATAGGTAATTACCCACCCCCTTGCCAAGGTTGGCGGTCTGTGATTCACACTACCCATGAATCGCGAGGAACTCGAGCGGCTTACGAAGCCTGAGTTGATCGATCTGTTGCTGGGTCTGCAGCGCCCGGACAAAACGTCGCGTACATCCTCGAAGCCGCCATCGACCGACTGGAAGGGCAAACGTGAGGGTTCGCGGCCCGGTGGTGCCAGGCCGGGGCATAAGGGACATGCCCGCGCTTTAGCCGAAACGCCCGATACGCACGAAGACCATCGTCCGGCGCATTGCCAGCATTGCGGCCTGGCATTTGGCGAGTATGCGACGGGCGAGATAGTCGGCGAATATGACGAGATCGACCTGCCCGAGGTCAAGCCGATCATCCGGCGGCACCGCAGGTTGTCCTGCCGCTGCGAGACTTGCGGTAGGGCAACCAGTGCGCCGGTGCCAGAGGCGGCGCAGGGAACGCCGTTTGGCCGCCGCATCCATGCGCTTGCGCTCTATCTCAAGTCTACTCAGCTGTTTTCCTACCAACGGCTGCAGGGCATATTCGGCGATCTGTTTGGGCTGGATATCAGCCAGGGTGCCCTGATGAACATGTTCAAGCGCTCCGTTCCGGTCTTTGCCGCCAAGCGCGACGATGCCCTCGTGGCCTTGCGCCGCGCACAAGTTGTCGCTTGCGACGAAACCGGGATGCGGATCGAAGGCTGCAACGGCTATCAATGGGTCTTCTGCGCGCCCGGTGCCGTCGTCCATACCGCCGTGTTCAGCCGCGCCGCTCAGGTCGTTCGCGATACGATGGCCGGGCACCAGCCCGACGTCTGGATATCGGATCGCTATACCGGCCAGCAAGGACATGGGCGGCACCACCAGACTTGCCTTGCCCATCTCGATCGCAAGGTGCGCTTCGTCGAGCAGCACGGCACCGACCTTATCGGTATGCGCCTCAAGCTCTGGTTCGATCGTGCGTTTGGTCTTGCGCGCGACATTGCCTCGCTCGCCGCCGCCACCGTGAAAAACCGAAGGCGTGCGCTGGTACGTTACCTCAACGCCATCCTTGGCACTGCCACCGACTGCGAACTGGCGCACGAACTGCTCGGGCAAATCAGGCGCGCGCGTGACCAATTGCTCACTTTCTGCGACTTCCCCGGCAAGGTCGATGCCACCAACAATGTCAGCGAGCGCGCCCTGCGGCCCAGCGTTATCCAGCGCAAAGTCACCAACGGCTATCGAGCCAAATGGGCCGCCGATGCCGAAGCCGATTTGCGCACAACCGTCGATACCGCGCGACTGACCGGGGCAAATCCCTTCCGCACCATCCTTGGTGTGCTCTCCGCCTGACCGATCAATGCAGGGGGTGGGTAATTACCACCATAGGTGTCGGGGGCGTGATCAAACCGCTTTTTGTGAGTTAAGGTCACGCGACGTTCAAGATTTCCGTCAGAACCAGCCCACGCTATAAGTCCGGAAGTCGGCGGTTCACCGTTTTGGCCATGATTATCGCCGTTTCGACCGACCCAAACGGCTCAAAGCGAGCAACAATGCTGTGAAGTTTTTCTGTATCGCTGACTACGACTTTCACTTGAAAACAGTCTTTTCCGGTAATCTGATCCGCTTCCACGATTTCAGGCGTGTCTCGAAGCATTCGCGCCACTCTGTTTCCTTCGCCAGGCAAAGCATGAATGCGCACATGTGCTTCAACGTTCAGGCCAAAGGCTTTGGGATCGATTACGACCGCAAACCCTGTAATGGCGCCCGCATCTTTCATCTTGTTGACCCGAGCGGTTACGCTGGGGCTGGACATGCCAATCTTCTCTCCAACGGCCTTGGTGGTCATGCGACCCTCTTCGGTCAATGCCGTGATAATTGATCGATCAACTTGATCGATGTGCCGGGTCAAGTAACGGCTTCGGTTCATAATAAGCCCCTAGCTGGGTGACGCCAGCGGGGCCTTGGGATTAAGAAGGCAAATGTTCGATTCTGCCTTATTTGTGTGAACTTGCTGCAAGAATCGACTGATAGCGAACCCACCTAGTCTTGCGACGTGAACCGCCCCGGGTTTTCCGGAGGCCATTTATTGTGAGTCACGCTGCTTGAGCGAGGGTGATCCCCGCATAGTAGCGTGCCTCGGCTTCCTTCGGCGGGATATTGCCGATGGGTCCCAATAGCCGACGGGTGTTGAACCAGTCGATCCATTTCAGCGTTGCCATTTCCACCTCTGATATGGTGCGCCAGCTTGTCTGCCGGTGGATGACTTCGGCTTTGTAGAGGCCGTTGATCGTCTCGGCCATGGCATTATCGTAACTGTCACCCACGCTGCCGACCGAAGGTTCGATGCCGGCATCTTTGAGGCGGTCTGTATAGCGCATGGCAAGGTACTGGCTGCCGCGATCACTGTGGTGGATGAGGCCATCCCTGACAGGCTGGCGATCATGGATGGCCTGTTCAAGCGCATCGAGCACGAAGCCCGTATGCGCTGTAGCAGATACTCGCCAGCCAACGATACAACGGGCAAAGACGTCGATGACGAACGCCACATAAGCAAAGCCCTGCCAAGTCGAGACATAGGTAAAGTCCGCTACCCAAAGCACATTGGGCATCGAAGCCCTGAACTGCCGGTTGACGTGATCAAGCGGGCAAGGCTGGGCAGGATCGCGGTTGGTCGTTTTCACCGACCGTCCCCGCCGCACCCCCTGGAGAGCCAAAAACCGCATCAAACGCTCCACGGTGCAGCGTGCGGTCGCGATGCCTTCGCGTTTGAGCTGATGCCATATCTTGCGCGCACCATAGACCGAGAAATTCTCGGCATGGATGCGCGTGATCTCGGCGCAAAGCACCTGATCCCGCTTCGCGCGCTTGCTGGCCAGCGCCGGGTTCGCCCTGACGGCAGCATGGGCATAGTAAGTGGAAGGGGCGATCTGCAGTAGCTTGCAGACCGGCTCGACCCCGAGAGCAACCCTGTGCTCATCGATAAACGCTTTCACCATTTGAACGGGCGGTCGAGCTCCGCCTGAGCAAAATATGCGGACGCCTTGCGCAATATCTCATTGGCCTGGCGCAACTCCCGGTTCTCGCGCTCCAATGCCTTGATGCGCGTTTTCTCATCCATCACCGCAGCGGCAGACGGTTCCTCTCGTCGCTCAGCATCCTTGATCCAGCGCCGCAGCGTCTCCGCCGTGCAGCCGATCTTCGATGAGATCGATACAATCGCTGACCATTGCGAAGAGTGTTCGCCAGAGTGCTCCCGCACCATCCGCACCGCGCGTTCGCGGACTTCAGGTGCATGTCTCTTTCCAGTCATTGTCATAGTGGCTCCAGTCTCTCAAACTTTGGAGCCTCCGGCAAACCCGGGGCGGTTCAACGAACAAAGTCCGCAGGGTCAAGATTGAAGGTTACAAATCGCTTCCGGTTTCGATTTTAGAGCCGAAAAGCCAGTTACGCCTTCTTGAAGCCATAGCTGACTGACTACTCCCACAGCTATCGTTAGTTCAATTATCAAACCGAGCATTCTTGAACAAAATCAACAAGTCGGGAGCAGTGCGATGATCAGCCAAGTGCAATCAAGATCAAATTCGGGACATCGGCTGTAATGGCCTATTCTGCGGCTGCCATACTTGCTTTGGCGTCGCAATGCGCACCAACAGTCGCACCCGAAACGGTGCTAGCCATCATTCAAACCGAAAGCAGGGGCGAGCAATTCGCTCTCAATGTCAACGGTGGGAAGCAACCCGCCCGCCAAGCCAACGCCGCCGATGCTGCCGCAACTGCCCGCCGCTATGTGGCGGCAGGATATTCCGTCGATCTGGGACTTGGCCAAATCAACTCGCGCAACATGCGCTGGCTCGGCCTGACATGGGAGACAGTGTTCGATCCCTGCACCAACGTCGCGGCTTTGGCCCGTGTCCTCACCACGAACTACAATTCGGTGAAAGCCGGGCGAGATCCGCAAACTGCCCTTCGGGTCGCACTCTCGATGTATAACACGGGAAGCCAGACGCGCGGATTTCGGAACGGCTATGTTGCCAAGGTGGTTGGCAACGCGGGAATCGCTGACGCAGGCGTGTCATATCCCACGAGCCTTCCAGCCGTCGCGTTTGCTGCGCCGGAAAGCGGCGACTTACGCGAACGCCTGACTTCTGAAAACGAGGCGCCCCCGAGGCCGATACTGCAAGCCCGCGCCGCGCCGCCGCCGAAATGGGACGTCTTCGAGCGCGCCGCCTACGAACGCGAAACGTTAATTCTCGCTGAAAACGAAAGGGGCAGCATATGAAAGTCATCCAGAGGTTCGGGCGCGGTGTCGGAACGTGGCGCGCAAACATCGCCGCCAGATTCAATGCGATGCCCAAATTGCGGCAAAGCGCGATTTTGTGGGGCGCAGCACTGGCAGCGGCGACCATTATTTCATTCGCAAACCCCGATCCCGCTTACGCGCAAAATCTGGAGAGTTTCGCGAGCAAGGTGCGCGGCCTGCTCTCATCGACGCTGCTGCGCACGCTCGCGGTGATCGCCGTCATCGTCACGGGCTTGCTCTGGTTTACGGGTCGCGCTTCGACAGCGGTGCTGGTCACGGTGATTATCGGGATCGCGATTGTCTTCTCGGCAGACTCAATCGTCGGCATCATCGCGGGATAATGCGATGTCGGACGAAACCGAAATCCTGACCAAGAACGAGCTGTTTCTTGCAGTGACGCGCCCCGCACTCTGGGCGGGCATCCCGATCGAGGCGGCGGTGTTGTTGCTGATCTCAAGCGCGTCGGTGCTGATATGGAGCAACAGCCCGGTCTATGCTGCTTTGGTGGTCGCTTTCGGCTATTCGATCTCACGGCTGATCGTCCGCCACGATGTCAACGCCTTCCGCCTGCTGTTCCTGTGGGGCCGCACCAAGCTCGGCAATCGCAACCGCACATTCTGGGGCGGAAGTAGCTATTCGCCGCTGCCGCTCGCCGGGCTGCGTCGCAAAGGCTTTGGCCGTCATGGCTAAGCTACTCACCTCGACCAATGCGGTGCCACTCAAGGTGGCGCAACGCGAGGCCGACCCAGCCAAATTCCTGCCTTACGCACGGCATTTGAATGAGGACATGGTGGCGCTCGATTCCGGCGACATCATGCTGACTTTCGAGTTGCAGGGGCGTGCATTCGAGACCGCCGATGTGCGCGACCTCAACGACTGGCACACCAAGCTCAACGGGTTGCTGCGCAACCTCCATGATGAACGGCTGTCGATCTGGACCCATCTGATCAGAATGCGGGTCGATCAATATCCCGGAGGCACCTTCAAATCGGGGTTCGCGGCCAATCTCGACCGCGCCTATTTCGGGCGGATCAACCGGGAGCGGATGTTCATCAACCGCTTCTTCGTCACATTGGTAATCCGCCCAGGTGCCACGGGCGGCGACAAGATCATGCAGTTGTTCAAACGTCGCGTTTCCAAAGAGGTGCGGCAAGGAGCATCGCCGGGATTTGGGATCGACGAGGCGCTTGTCGAACTGCTTGATGACAAAGCGCGCGATTTCGAGAAATTGATGGCGCGCTGCGAACCACGCCGCTGCTCGATCTACGAGCATCGCGGCTTGATGTTTTCGGAAACGATGGAAGTGGCGGACATGGTGATGACCGGTCGCCATCGCCGCGTCCCCGTTGTGCGCGGGCATCTCGGCGGTGCGCTCTACCGCTCGCGCACCATCTTTGGCGCAGAAACAATCGAAGTGCGAGATGCCGATGCTTCGGCATTCGGCGGGATCTTCGGTATCCGCGAATATCCCGCCCAAACCACGCCGCGCCAATTCGAGGCGTTGCTATCGGTCGATTTCGGGTTCGTGCTGACGCAGAGTTTCACTTTCCTCGGGCGGGCTGCTGCGACCGAAAAATTCCGGCTGCGCATGACCCAGATGGAAAATGCAGGCGACAAGGCCGTGAGCCAAGCGGATGCGCTGATCGACGCGGGCGATGATCTGATGTCGAACCGCTTTGTGCTGGGCGATCACCACTTCACGCTCGCGGTTTATGCCGACAGCGTGAAGGGTTTGCGGGAACATATGTCGGTCGCGCGGGCGGCGCTGGCCGACACTGGCATGGTGGCAGCGCGCGAAGGCGCGGCGCTCGAAGCCGCTTACTGGTCGCAGCTTGTCGGCAATTTCGCATGGCGCGCCCGGCCCGCACCGATCACCTCGCTCAATTTCGCGGCCTTTTCGCCGTTCCATACTTTTCCGGCAGGAAGTGCCAGTGGCAATCATTGGGGCGATGCGATTGCCTTGCTGAAAACCAATGCCCGCAGCCCCTATTTCTTCAATTTCCACAAGGGCGATCTCGGTCATACCCTCATCATTGGGCCATCGGGCGGCGGCAAGACAGTGTTGCTCAACTTCCTGATGGCGCAGACCGAGAAGACCGGCGCACGGCAGATTTTCATCGACAAGGATCGCGGAGCGCAAATCTTTGTGCAGGCCAGCGGCGGCACATATCTCGCGCTCCATAACGGCGTCCCGACCGGATTCTCTCCACTCAAGGCGCTCGCCAACCGCGCAGAGGACAAGAGTTTCCTGTCGCTGTTCATCCGCCAGCTCGTCCGCGCTGACGGCAAACCAATTTCGGTTCAGGAAGAACGACTGATCGAGGACGGCATCAATGCCGTGATGAAGCTCGACGTTGCTGATCGTTCGCTTAGCGCGCTCCGCTCGATGCTTGGCATGAAGGATTCCAGCGGCGTCGGTGCCCGGCTCGAAAAATGGACGTCTGAAGGATCGCTTGGCTGGGTG